>NZ_LHPC01000014.1 GCF_001297125.1 Pseudomonas sp. RIT-PI-q | reverse complement strand
TTCAGGCGTACGACAAGCTCACCGAGCAAGGTCGCAAGGTGCGTGTGGTTTCGATGCCGTGCACCAGCGTGTTCGATGCGCAGGACGCCGGCTACAAACAAGCGGTCCTGCCGTTGCAGGTCAGCGCCCGTATCGCCATCGAAGCGGCTCACGCCGACTACTGGTACAAGTACGTGGGCCTGGAAGGCCGCGTCATCGGCATGACCACCTACGGCGAGTCGGCGCCTGCGCCGGCCTTATATGAGCACTTCGGGATTACCCTCGAAAGCCTGCTCGATACGGCGCAGACCCTGCTGATCAAGTCGCCGGTGGGGGAGTAGCCATGCAGGCAGATGTCGATAGTGAAGCACTGCGTTCCAAGGCTAGGCCACGTGCATTGGAGTCGGCGCCGCCGGCGTCTGAGCAGCCAGCTTCCACCAAGCATTATTTGCAACCTCTTGATGCGACCAGCCTGCCTTCCTGGCGGGCGTTGCAAAAGCATCGTCTGGCCATGCAGCGCTTCAACATGCGCGAGGCATTCGAGGCTGATACCGGACGTTTCAAAGCGTTTTCAGCGTCCAGTTGTGGTCTTTTCCTCGATTATTCGAAGAACCTGATCACCGCTGAAACCCGCGATCTGTTGCTGCAACTGGCGCGGGAGTCGGGTCTCGGCGAAGCGATCCAGGCGATGTTCATCGGCGAGCAGGTCAACGCCTCGGAGCGTCGTCCTGCCTTGCATACGGCCTTGCGCCGTCCGGTGGGTGATCGCTTGATCGTCGACGGGCGCAACTTGATGCGCGACGTCCACGACACACTGGGGAAAATGACCGACATCGTCGGCCGCATCCATAACCAGTTATGGCGCGGTTACACCGATAAAGCGATCACTGACGTGGTCAACATCGGCATTGGTGGTTCTTTCCTCGGGCCGGAACTGGTGTCCGAGGCGCTCTTGCCTTACAGCCACCCGTCCGGGGTGCGCTGTCATTACCTGGCAAACATCGATGGCAGCGAATTCCATGAGTTGACGGCTCGCCTGAACGCCGAAACCACGTTGTTCATCGTTTCCAGCAAGACGTTCGCCACCCTGGAAACGTTGAAAAACGCCCAGGCCGCCCGTGCCTGGTACTTGAGCAGCGGTGGCAACGAGCAGCAGTTGCACCGGCATTTCATTGCCGTCACCAGCAACAATCAGGCGGCCATCGATTTCGGTATTCGCGAGAACAACATTTTGCCGATGTGGGACTGGGTCGGTGGTCGCTATTCGCTATGGTCGGCGATCGGTTTACCGATTGCCCTGGCCATCGGCATGACCCACTTCAAGGAGTTGCTCAGCGGCGCCTATGCGATGGATTGCCATTTCCTCAACGAGCCGTTCGAAAGCAACATGCCAGTGCTGCTGGCGATGCTGGGCATCTGGTATCGCAATTTCTGGGATGCCCAGGCCCATGCGTTCCTGCCTTACGATCATTACTTGCGAAACTTCGTAAAGCACTTGCAGCAGATGGACATGGAATCCAGCGGCAAGAGCATCCGTCAGGACGGCTCGGCGGTGTCCTGCGGGACCGGGCCGGTGATCTGGGGTGGCGTCGGCTGCAATGGTCAACATGCGTATCACCAGTTGTTGCACCAAGGGACTGCGCTGATCCCGGCAGACTTTATCGTTCCGGTCGTCAGCCACAAGCCCGTGGCCGATCACCATCATTGGTTGTACGCCAACTGTTTGTCGCAGAGCCAGGCGCTGATGCGCGGCAAAAACCGGAAGGAGGTCGAGGCTGAATTGCGGAGCAAGGGGCTGTCGAAAGCCAATGTGCAACGTCTGGCACCGCACAAAGTGATCCCGGGTAACCGCCCCAGCAACACCCTGGTGATGGAAACCCTCGATCCACGGCGTCTCGGTGCTTTGATCGCGCTGTATGAACACAAAGTGTTCGTGCAGGGGGTGGTTTGGGGGATCAACTCTTTCGATCAGTGGGGTGTGGAGCTGGGGAAGGAGTTGGGAACAAGCGTCTATGGCAGCCTGACGGGTTTCGAACCGCCGCCTGCCGACGACTGTTCGACTCAAGGTCTGGTTGACTATTTCCGCAGGCGCCATCGCGGCTGAATCGGGTCGTCCAACAACATGAGTGAAGCCGGCCCCCAAGATCCTTGACAGTCTTGGGGGCCGAGTTTCGTCGGCTGTGAGGGCCCCTTCGCGAGCAGGCTCGCCCCACATTGGATGTGTATTGGATTGCTATCAGGTGGACGATACAAGTCCAATGTGGGAGTGAGCCTGCTCGCGATGGGGCCAGCCCAAACACAGAAAATTCCGGACCCGTTGTACTCGCCATCGTGATGGTTAGTCGTGAGATAGACTAAACAGCGGGCATCCGACGGTGGGAGTGACAAGTGTGGCGGGATTCAGATGGATTCGCTGGTCACCGCAGCGGCGCGGGCGCTGGCGGCGGGTGATCCGCTCGGTGCGCTGGACCGGGTGGCACTGCGCGACGACGCGGCGGCGCTGGCGCTTCGCGGCATCGCGATGGCGCAGCTCGGTGATCTGGTGCGGGCGAAGGCTCTGGTGCAGAAAGCGGCGCGGGCGTTTGGGCCGAAGGAGGCTTTGGCGCGGGCGCGGTGTGTGGTCGCCGAGGCCGAGATCGCGCTGGCGTCCCGGGATCTGGGCTGGCCGGTGAAGGCACTCGAGGCTGCACGGGTGACGCTGGAGGCTCACGGCGATCGGGTCAACGCCGTCCATGCGCGGTATCTGCAAATCCGCCGTTTGTTGCTGATCGGGCGGCTGGATGAGGCCGAATTGCTGCTCGCCGAACTCGATCCCGGACCGTTGCCGCCAGCATTGCGCGCCGCTCATGAACTGATCGCGGCAGGCATCGCGATGCGGCGCCTGGAAACGAACCGGGCGCGCGGCCCTCACCAGAGCCGAACACGCCGCACGCGAGGCCGGCATTCCTGCGTTGACGGCGGAGGTCGAAAGCGTAGCCCAGGTCCTGAACACTCCCGCAGCACGGTTGATTGCCGGCGGCGAGGAAAAGCCCTTGTTGCTGGATGAGGTTGAAGCATTGCTCGCGTCAACCTCGCTGGTGGTGGACGCGTGCCGCTACGCCGTGCGTGGCGTCGGCATGTCGGTGTCCCTCGCCACGCGTCCGGTGTTGTTCGCCCTCGCACGGGCACTCGCCGAAGCCTGGCCCAACGATGTGGCGAGAGAAGTGCTGGTCGCCCGAGCCTTCCGATTGAAGCACGCCGATGAATCGCTTCGTGCCCGGTTGCGCGTCGAAGTCGGGCGACTGCGCGTGGCGCTCAAACCTTTGGCCGGCGTGACGGCAACCGCGCGCGGATTTGCACTGGTGCCGCTGATTGCCGCCGACGTTGTGCTGTTGGCACGGCCGGTCGAAGAAAAGCACGCGGCGGTGTTCGCTTTTCTCGCCGACGGTGAAGCGTGGGCGAGTTCGGCCCTGGCGTTGGCCCTTGGCGCCAGCCAGCGCACGGTGCAACGCGTGCTCGACGAACTGGCGTCTGCCGGCAAGGTGCAGTCGTTCGGTCGCGGCCGGGCGCGGCGCTGGATGACCCCGCCAGTGCCGGGTTTCGCGACGACCTTGTTACTCCCGGCGCCGCTGCCCAGTGATTAGGATCACTGCACACACACCGTGACGAGGAAGCCAACATGAAACGCTCAGCTGCAGAAATCCTCCGTGAATATGGCCCGTTCGCCGGCGTCGACAAGGTCCATGGCGTCACCTTCGACGGCCAGCGCGTCTGGTTTGCCACCGGCGACAAACTCAACGCGCTCGACCCCGTAAGCGGCAAGACGCTGCGCTCGATCGATGTCGCCGCCCATGCCGGCACCGCTTTCGATGGTCAGCATTTGTTTCAGATCGCCGAGGACCGCATCCAGAAAATCGACCCGCAGACCGGTCGAGTGCTTGCCACCATCCCGGCACCCGGTGGCAGTGACTCCGGGCTGACGTGGGCTGAAGGGACGCTGTGGGTCGGTGAGTATCGCGACCGCAAGATTCATCAGATCGATCCCGAGACCGGGGCGATCCTGCGCACCCTCGAATCCAACCGCTTTGTCACCGGGGTGACCTGGGTCGAGGGCCAGCTGTGGCATGGCACGTGGGAAGAGGAGGAGAGCGAGTTGCGACACATCGATTCGAACACCGGCGAAGTGCTGGAAAGTGTGAAGATGCCGGCCGGCGTTGGCGTCTCGGGACTTGAATCCGATGGCGCCGATCAGTTTTTCTGCGGCGGCGGCACCAGCGCTAAGGTAAGGGCAGTACGCCGTCCCAAATAAAACAAAAGGTTAATGCCGGTTAGCGAGCCATAACGCAACCCATGTAGCAGCAGGCGAAGCCTGCGTTCGGCTGCGCAGCAGTCGTAAATCAGCCAATGCGGTGTATCAGGAACACCACGTGTGCAGGGTTTACGACTGCTACGCAGCCGAACGCAGGCTTCGCCAGCTGCTACATGGGTCGTATACGGATCGCGATTTGGTTTAACTGAGCCACTCAAGGCGCGCCAAACAACATCGTCCAGTAAACCCCTTCATCACTGCGCGAATCCGCGGCAAAGGCCGCCCCCACCTGAGTAAACATCGGGTTCATCAGATTCGCGCAATGCCCGGGGCTGGCCAGCCAGCCCGACATTGCCTTGCCGGGCGAGCCTTGGCCGGCCGCGATGTTCTCGCCGATCTGCCGACCACGGAAACCAGCGGCTCGCGCTCGATCCGCCGGCCTATCGCCGTCGGGATCCTGATGTGCGAAGTAGTTGCCGTAAGCCATGGCCTTGCTGTGCCCTTGCGCCGCAGCACTCAGGGCGGCGTTCCAGGCCAATGGCCGTGCAGCGGCGAAACGCTGGCGTCCGCACAGGCGCGGCTTGGCACGGGCCGCATTGACTTGCGCCAGCAATGCCTTGCTGACGGCACGAGTATCGCCTACCTGACTATCGAGCACCGGCTGTGCCAGCACCACTTGCCACTCACTCCTGGCGCGACTGACACCGATATCGGCGAACTGGGTATCGAGCAAAGCCGCGCAGTAATCGCTCTGGAGCATGTCGAAAGCCTCATCGGCATCTTGCGCTCCGACCACCCGGATAGTGCGTACCGTCACCGCTTGATAGCCGGACGCTTTCAAGCGGTCGCGCAAGCCGCCGCCATAGCCGATTGGCAAAGCCAGGCTGGATTTCAGCGCCAGCGGCGTTAACGCACGACCGGCCCGCCCCGAGCAACGATAGGGATGGGCACGGTAATCATTGATGGCTTCCACCAGTTGCCGTTCCGCGCCGGCATGGGCGGGGTTGGCGAACAGCGAAATCAGGGGGAGCAGGCACAGCGAAGCAACGCGAAACGAGCGGACGAAGTGGCGCATGGGGTGGACGGCTCTGATGAAATGACGCGCTAAAGGTGAAAGTGCAGCCGAGCGAAGAGCGGTTTTTATCGGGTGTTGATGAGCTTCGCGGCGGGTCTAAGACTGGCGTTTCGAGACTTGGTTCACGAGGTGGGAGGCAAATTCCGGGTGGGCGCCGAAGTGACGGGGAGGTGTCGTATCATGGGCTTTTTTTTCCACAGACAAGGATCCAGCCATGGGCTTGAGCAAACGCGAGCAGGCGCACATCGAGCGTCGCCTGGTTGCCACCCTGACCGAGGCGTGTGAGACGGCCAAAGCGCAAATCGTCGGGTTCGCCTGGTTGACCCACGAGGTCGATTACGTCGAGTTCCCCGCCAGTCTGAGGGTCGTTTGGGTGTTCGACACCGAGGCGCAAAAAGACCAGGCACTGGCAGGCGGGCAGGGCGAGCGCATGGTCGAGTTGACCGCGATTGCGTTAAGCGAAGCGGATGTCTTGGTCAGCCCGGTTTCGGCGCATGTGCAATTCGATTCTGAAGAGCAATGTCAGCGCGCCAACGCCGGGAACTGGCAGCAACGCCTGGCGCGCAAGCGCTCGACACGGGGATAGCGGTGTTTATTTCGAAAACTTCCTTGCGCCCGCCACGCAAAGGATCACCGCAACGGTGACGCCCAGCATGCCGATACTGACCTGCTCGTGCAGCAACGTGGCCGCCAGGGCCAATCCAAAGAACGGCTGTAGCAGTTGAAGCTGACCGACAGCCGCAATCCCTCCTTGGGCCAGGCCGCGATACCAGAAGACGAAACCGACCAACATGCTGAAAATCGATACGTAAGCCAGGCTGATCCACGCGGGTGTGCTGATTCCCGAAAACGCAGGCGGCGCCATGAACCCGGTCAGCGGGATCATCACCGGCAGCGACAGCACCAGTGCCCAGGAGATCACCTGCCAACCGCCGAGCGTCCTTGAAAGCTTCGCCCCTTCGGCATAGCCAAGGCCGCAGGCGAGGATCGCCAGCAACATCAGAATGTCCCCGACAGGATTGGCCGTCAGGCCTTGGGAAACCGCAAATCCCACCACCAGCGCGCTGCCCAGGATCGAGAAGAACCAGAAAACCGGCCGTGGCCGCTCGCCACCGCGCAAGACACCGAACGCAGCGGTGGCGAGCGGCAACAGGCCGACAAAAACGATGGAGTGTGCTGACGACACATACTGCAGCGCCAGCGCCGTCAGTAGCGGAAACCCCACGACAACGCCCAATGCGACGATGGCCAGGGACAGGAGCTGGTGCCGGGCAGGGCGCTTTTCTCTAAACAGCACCAGCATGCACAGTGCCAGCAACCCGGCGATAGTCGCACGGGCAACCGTCAGGAAAACCGGGTCGAACTCCAGTACCGCCAACCGTGTTGCCGGCAGCGAACCACTGAATATCAGCACGCCGATGAACCCGTTGAGCCATCCGCTGGCGGCGCTTGCGGTCGTCGGGTTTTGCAGGTGAGAGGTCCGTTCCATTTGGTCACACTCAAGGACAGTTGCGTGACCGCCATCGTATGATCGAAGATCAGCACAATCAAAAAATTGTCATGGATACATCTCGGCATGCCTCGTTCACGGTACAAGTCATTGGTAGATGCTTTTGCAGCGGACATCCGGTCTGGGCAGTTGTTGCCGGGCACGCGCCTGCCCACGCACCGACAGCTCGCCGCCGCAGAAGGGCTGGCGTTGGTGACGGCAAGCCGGGTCTATGCAGAGCTTGAGGCCATGGGCCTTGTCAGTGGGGAGACGGGGCGAGGCACGTTCGTCAGGGAGACTTCGTTACCGCCCGGCCAGGGCATCGACCAGAAAGTCGTTGCAACCGGCATGACCGATCTCAATTTCAACTATCCATCGCTGCCCGGCCAGGCAGAACTGTTGCGAACGGCACTGCGCCAGCTCGCATTGGCCGGCGACCTGGAATCCTTGCTGCGTTACCAGCCGCACGCGGGCCGCCCGCATGAGCGTGCCTCAGTGGCGCGGCATTTGCGCGCCCGAGGGCTGACGGTCGATGCCGGGCAAGTATTAATGGTCAGTGGCGCTCAACACGGGCTGGCCGTGACCTTGATGGCACTGCTGCAACCCGGTGATGTGATCGCCGCCGATGCGCTGACCTATTCCGGATTCAAAGTGCTGGCCGAGTCCCTGCACCTTGAGATCGTGCCCATTCCCGTCACCGCACATGGCCCGGATCTGGAGGCGCTGGACAGCCTGTGCCGGAATCGCCGCGTGCGGGCCGTGTACACGATGCCGACTCTGCACAATCCGTTGGGATGGGTGATGAGTGCCGATCAGCGCGAGCACCTGGTGACGATTGCGCGTCAGCATGGGCTGCTGATCATCGAGGACGCTGCCTACGCCTTCCTGGTCGAGAACCCGCCACCCCCATTAGCGCAACTCGCCCCCGAGCGGACGGTTTACGTTTCAGGGCTGTCCAAAAGTGTGGCCACCGGTTTACGCGTAGGCTTCGTCGCCGCCCCCATCGGAAAAGTGTCTGCGTTGGAGCGAATCATCAGGGCCACCACCTGGAATACCCCGGGCGTGATGACGGCGGTCGCGTGCGCGTGGCTCGACGACGGCACTGTCATGCAACTCGAAGATGAAAAGCGCCGGGATGCTCAGGCCCGGCAAACATTGGCCACCGAGGTGCTGGCGGGACTGGAGTGCGTTAGTCACCCATCGTCGTATTTTCTTTGGCTGCCGTTGTCCGAAGACGCCAGGGCCGATCAGGTCGCCGCGGCATTACTGCGTGAAAAAGTGGCGGTTTCAACCGGGGAGCCGTTCGCGATTTCCACGCATGTACCGCATGCCATTCGATTGGCGCTGGGCTCGGCGGAGATGGGCCCGCTGCGGGAGGCGCTTGAGAAGGTCAGGTGGGTGGTTGGGGCTTGTTCGTAGGTCAGGAAGGGCCGATTTTGACCCATGGAGGCCTGTCAAAAATGCCAAAGGAACCCGAGGTGATTTATTCAGCTCGTCAAGCTGACCGGCGCTTCATTTTCTACGGCATTGACCGGGGGGCATCCGGTCATGGAACATCTTTTCGATTACATCGGTGCTGAGGTCTACACCTTGAGATCCAAGTTGCGTTAGAAGACGAGGCCTACTTTTACGCCATACTCATCCCGGGTTTGTTTGTCGAAATCGGTCGCTGCAAATTGGCCATCCAGGTCATATTTAAAGCGGTTGTAGTATAGCGATGCTATAAGCGGAATCGATCCTTGCTGATTAAACATCAAACTCAACTCGACAAAAGGATTGGTCGTGTCTTTTAAATCCAAAGTGTCGTTGCTGACGCCATGAAGTTTTAGCTGCGATTCCCCATTTATTGACTTTCGAATGCCCGCTTCAAGACGCAGGGTTGAAGTGCTGAACTGATGATTGTAGCCCGCAGCCGCTTTAGCGAAAGGCGTGCGGCTGGTGAGATCGATGTCGTACTTGTTCGAGTTCGGTTCAAATCGATTCCATTTGTATCCCCCGCCTAGCAATACATCGATAAAATTGCGCGCATCCAACGCAATCCTCCAGCCAAGATCCAGGTCTGCTTGACCATCCTTTACTTTCTGATTCTGTTTTTCAGAATACTGCCCACTGACTTCCGCCGAATAAACAAGGCCGGTCTGAGCCGTCATTTTGTTGCCAAAGTTGAGAAATAATCCTCCTTCCGGCATGTGATCGGTGCTCGTGCTTCTGCGCCCTGTGAATTCTAGAACGCTGTAGCTTCCCAGCAAGCCAAATGCAAAAACCGGATCTGTAGAAGGTGCAGCGCTGGAAAGGGTGGGTACGGTTGCGGCGAGAAGGGTGATGACAACAGCAGTAAGATTGGTTCTATTCATAAGAACTCCATCAGTACGCTACTGGTCCGGAGTAGACCGATCA
The DNA here is from genome assembly GCF_001297125.1 of Pseudomonas sp. RIT-PI-q. Classification (GTDB taxonomy): domain Bacteria; phylum Pseudomonadota; class Gammaproteobacteria; order Pseudomonadales; family Pseudomonadaceae; genus Aquipseudomonas. Next base: position 44,338 of record NZ_LHPC01000014.1, on the reverse strand, counting down.
CTTACAACGATAGCCGGTGTTTTTTTTTGTGTTGGAAAATAACCCGATTCCCTTGCGCAAAACTCACGCCCCCCATCCCTCCGTGACAGCCGTCCGAATCGCCTCCAGCAACATCGCAAACGCCGGGTTGTCATTGTTCTCGCGCCAGATCAAATGCAGTTCACTTTGCACACCTTCCCCCAGATCGATGTCGCGAAACACCACGTTCTTGAACACCACGCTGCTGGCGCAACGCGGCACCAGGGCCAGGCCCATTCCGGCGTTGACCAGCGCCAGGATAGTCAATGACGAACCGAGCCATTGCACGTATTCCGGGGCAACGCGGGCAGAGCGGAGCATGCCGGTCAGCAGTTCGTTGAACGGCGGGGAGGCGGCGGGGGGGTGCATCGGAACGGGTGGGCGGCGAGGTCTTTGACCGACACGGTGTCGGCACTGGCCAGCCGATGATTGCTCGGCACGGCTAGGACGAAGGGTTCGCGCACCAGGCATTCGGTGGCGTAACCCGGTTCCAGCAGCGGCGCGCGGACGATACCCAGATCGATACGCCGGGCGCGCAGGGCTTCGTGCTGCTGGTAGGTGTTCATTTCCGACAAGTCGATTTTGACATGCGGCTGTTTGAGCCGCGCCTCGGCGATGACCTTGGGCAGGAATTCGTACACCGCGCTGCCGACGAAACTGATGTTGACCGAGCCAATGTCTCCCTCGGCAAAACGTCGAGCCGTGACGGCGGCTTGTTGGGCGCGCTCCAGCAGGTTCTGCGCTTCGATGAAGAACGCCCGGCCGGCAGCGGTGAGGGCGACGCTGCGGGTGGTGCGGGTGAACAGTTCGACGCCCAGATGGTGCTCCAGCAGTTGGATCTGCCGACTGAGGGGCGGTTGCGTCATGTTCAGCCGTTCGGCGGCACGCCGGAAGTTGAGTTCGGTGGCCACCGTGGTGAAGCAGCGCAGTTGAGTCAGTTCGAACATTGATCTAATCCAGGTATCAATCGAATGCCAAGTTAGATTAGACGGGATCAATTGCCGCGTCCATGATCGGCTCGTCCCTAAAAAAACAATGATCGGGAGATGCCTCTTGAATACCCTCCAGAATCCGCCGGAGCCGACTGTGCTCGCCCGCGCGGCGGCCAAGGTCAAGCGCCATGTGCTGCCGCTGTTTGTGGTGATGTTCATCGTCAACTACATCGACCGGGTCAACATCGGCTTCGTCCGTAGCCACATGGAGACCGACCTGGGCATCGGCGCTGCAGCCTATGGCCTGGGTGCCGGTTTGTTCTTCATCGGTTACGCGATTTTCGAAGTGCCCTCCAACATGCTGCTGCAACGCTACGGCGCCCGCGCCTGGCTGACGCGCATCATGTTCACCTGGGGCGCGGCCGCCATGGCCATGGCCTTCGTGCGTGGCGAAACCAGCTTCTATGTATTGCGCTTCATTCTCGGCGCGGCCGAAGCGGGCTTTTTCCCCGGCATCATTTACTACTTCACCCAATGGTTGCCATCGACCGAACGGGGCAAAGCCATGGCGATCTTCCTCAGCGGTTCGGCCATCGCCTCGGTCATTTCCGGCCCGGTGTCCGGCGCGCTGCTCAACGTCAGCGGTTTCAGTCTGCATGGCTGGCAGTGGATGTTCCTGATCGAAGGCTTTGCCTCCATCGTCCTGTGCGGGTTTGTCTGGTTCTGGCTGCAATCCCATCCGCGTGAAGCGAAATGGCTGAGCGCCGAAGAGAAGGACGCACTGACCAGCGCCATTGCGCTGGAACAGCAGGCTCGCGAAGCCGCGCAGACGGTCAAGCCGTCGATGTTCAAGTTGTTGGCTGACAAACAGATCGCACTGTTCTGCTTCATCTACTTTTCCATCGCCCTGACCATTTATGGCGCCACGTTCTGGCTGCCGAGCATGATCAAGAAAATGGGCAACCTCGGCGACTTCCAGGTTGGTTTGTTCAACTCGATTCCATGGCTGATTTCCATCGTCGCGATGTATGGCTTCGCCGCCATGGCCAGCAAATGGAAACACCAGCAGGCGTGGGTAGCATTGACCCTGGTGATCGCTGCGTTCGGCATGTTCATGTCCACCACCGGCGGGCCAATCTTCGCGTTCGTCGCCATCTGTTTTGCGGCCATTGGTTTCAAGGCCGCCTCGGCGCTGTTCTGGCCGATCCCACAAGGCTATCTGGATGCACGCATCGCTGCGGCGGTGATCGCCCTGATCAACTCCATCGGCAACCTCGGCGGTTTCGTCGCCCCGACCGCGTTCGGTTTTCTCGAGCAGAAAACCGGCTCGATTGAAGGCGGGCTGTACGGCTTGGCCGCCACATCACTGGTCGCGGCCGTGGTGATCTTTTTCGCGCGCACGGCACCCCGTAGCGACGCAGCGGTAACAAAAACCCTCAATCAACAAGCCTTGAGTTCAGGTTCAAAAGGAGCAGCTTCTTGAAAATCAAACGAGTCACCGTCACCCCCATCGCTTTCCGTGATCCGCCGCTGCTCAATGCCAGCGGCATCCACGAACCCTTCGCGCTGCGTTCGATCATCGAGATCGAGAGCGACAATGGCTACATCGGCCTGGGCGAAAGCTACGGCGACGCCCCGGCGCTGGCGATCCAACTGCAACTGCAAGATCAACTGATCGGCCTCGACCCGTTCAACCTCAATCAGCTGCGCGCCATCGTGCAGGCCACCGTGGCGGCGAACAAACCGGCGAGCATTGCCGGTGCCGAACTCGCACCGGGCTCCCATGCCAGCAAAGCGGTGAGCAATGCCTATTCGGCGTTCGAAGTGGCGTTCCTCGATTTGCAGGCGCATTCGTTGAATGTGCCGCTGGTGGACTTGCTGGGCGGGGCGATTCGCGATGAGATTCCGTTCAGCGCCTATCTGTTTTTCAAGTACGCGCAGCATGTCGACTCACCCTACAAAGCGGACAGCTGGGGCGAGGCGCTGAACGAAGAACAGATCGTCGCGCAGGCGCGACGGATGATCGAGACCTATGGTTTCAAGAGCATCAAGCTCAAGGCCGGCGCGCTGGAGCCGGAGCATGAGGTGGCGTGCATCAAGGCGCTGAAGAAGGCGTTCCCGGGTTACCCGATGCGGATTGATCCGAACGCTAACTGGTCGCTGGAAACTTCCATTCGCATGGCCGAACTGCTGGGCGACGACCTGCAATATTACGAAGACCCGACGCCGGGGCTGGAGGGCATGTCCGAGCTGCACAAACGCACCGGCCTGCCGCTGGCGACCAACATGGTCGTCACCGATTTCGATGAATTCCGCCGCAGCGTGGCGTTGAACAGCGTGCAGATCGTCCTTGCTGACCACCACTATTGGGGCGGCCTGCGTGACACTCAGGCGCTGGCGAAAATGTGCCAGACCTTTGGCTTGGGCGTGTCGATGCATTCCAACTCGCACTTGGGCATCAGCCTGATGGCCATGGCGCATGTCGCCGCCTCGGTGCCCAACCTTGATTACGCCTGCGACACACATTACCCGTGGCAAGAGCCGGACGAAGAAGTGATCAAGGGCGGCAAGCTGCCCATCGTCAATGGCTGCGTGAAAATCACCCGCGCGCCTGGCCTCGGACTGGAGCTGGACCACGATCAGTTGGGCAAACTGCACGATCAATACCTGACCTGTGGCATTCGCCAACGCGATGACGTGAAGCAGATGCAGCGTTACAAGCCCGAGTGGAAAACCGTCAAACCGCGTTTTTGATCGCTGGAGATTGTTCTGATGGAGCGCCAATGTGCTCCATCAGACCAAACCTTTCCCCGCCCCATCACAAACCATCACCGAGCAGCTTCAGGTAATCGGGGCTCTCGCCGATGGAGTTGTGCCCGACACCCGGTATGACCTTCAGCGCCGCCACGCCGTTGGCGAAATGCGCGTACAGCCGCTCCGTACTTGCACGCGGTATCACTTCGTCGTTCTGCGCCGCGATCAACAGCGTCGGCACTGTGATGTGAGCGGCGTATTTCCACGATTCAAACTTGTCCTTTAGCAGCCACTTCACCGGGAACATCGGGTATTGCCGTGTCGCCAGTTCTTCAAGGCTGTTATAGGGCGTGATCAGGACCAGTCGCGCTGCCGGGCGGAGGCTGGCGAGACGCACGGCAACCCCCGAGCCCAGGCTGCGACCGACCACCGCAATGTGCGGGTGTGTGGCGTAGACCAGGTCAAACAAGGTCATGGCATCGCGGGCAATCGCCTCCTCGGAGGGTGACCCGGAACTGCCACCGTAGCCTCGGTAGTGAAGCAAGTAGAGGGCATGATCCGGGAACTCCTGCGAAAACTCGGGCAAGCTCCGGGAAACGTCCTCGGCATTGCCACCGAAATAAATCAACGCATTCGGCCCCTCATGCGCTCGGACGGTCACCAGCACCTGCGCATCGTCCACCGACAGCGTCAGCAGCGCTTCGGAGGTGCCGAGGGCACGCGGTTGCGGAAAGTAGATGAGCGCGCGTTGAAACACCAACAGCGCAGCGCACAGCGCCAGATACACCACCGCAACGATAACGACGATAGACACCAGGGTTCGTGACATTCGGCTAACTTTAGTGGGCGACATTGACTGCTCTGGCTTGAAGACTGCAATCGTTTGATCGCTGTCAGAGTGTAGTAGACCCACGCGAGACGCTGCGGGAGGGCGCCCATGCCCATCGTGCTCAAATGGCTCGACGTTCGGCCCTGCGAAAGAGCGGCGGTGATGCTGGGGTTCGCCTTCCATTTCTGCGTGCTGGCCAGTTATTACCTGGTGCGACCGCTGCGCGACGCCCTGGGTCTGGAGGGCGGCGCCGACAAATTGCAGTGGCTGTTCACGGCCACGTTCGTGGTGATGCTGCTGATGGTGCCGGTGTTTGGTGCGTTGGTGTCGCGGCTGCCGGCCACGCGTTTCGTGCCGTTGATCTATCGCTCGATCGCCTTGTCGATGCTGGTGTTTGGTGTGCTGATCGCCAAACACGTTGCGCCGGTGGCGGTCGGGCGGGTGTTTTTCGTCTGGATCAGTATCTACAACCTGTTCATCGTTACGATCTTCTGGAGCGTGCTGGTGGACCGGTTTTCCAGCGCGCAAGGGCGGCGGCTGTTCGGCTTCATCGCGGCGGGTGGCACGTTGGGCACGTTCATCGGGCCGTTGCTGGCCGCGACCATGGCCACCCGTTTTGGCCCGGTTGCGTTGACCGTCGCGGCAGCGGTGCTGCTGGAAATCGCAGTGCGCTGCTACCGGGCGTTGCTGTCCCGTACCGAATCGCAGTCCGGCAACCGGTTGTCGGACGAGCGGCGCATGGGTGGCAGCATGCTGGCTGGGGTCACGCTGATCCTGCGCTCGCGCTATCTGCTGGGGCTGGTGGTGTTCATGCTGTTGCACACCAGTGCCGCGACCTTGTTGTATTTCGAGCAGGGGCGGATTGTGGCGGGTAGCTATGCTGATGTTGTCAGCCGGACGCAGTTTTTCGCCGTTGTCGATCTGATCGTGTCGGCACTGACCTTGATCTTTCAGCTGGTGCTGACGGCGCCGTTGATCCGGCTCGGGGGTGTTGGCGGGGCGCTGGTGGCCTTGCCGTTGGCGACGGTCGTGGCATTTGCCGCCATGGCTTTGGCGCCCGTGCCGGCCACCGTCGCACTGGCACAGGGGCTGCGTCGCGCGGTCGAGTTCGCCATCGTGCGGCCGGCGCGGGAAGTGTTGTGGACAGTGGTGAGCCGCGAGGAAAAGTACAAGGCCAAGAATGTGATCGAAACCCTGGTCTATCGCGGCGGCGATGCTGCCAGTGGCTGGCTGTCCGCAGGGTTGACGGCGCTTGGCGCAGGTTTTGGACTGGTGGCGCTGGTGATCGTGCCGTTTGCCGGGGTGTGGGGCTGGTTATGCCTGTGGCTGGCCCGGCGCCAGGCGCAAAAGGCCAGCAGCCAAGAGGTGGAAGGGCAACACCATGAGCCACACTGATGGATACACGCGTCGAAAAATACTCACGCTGGCTGCCGGTGCTTCGGCGGTTTTCACCTTCGAGTCGGCTTTTGCAGCCTTCACGCCATCGACGGAAACAGGAGGCAAGAACATGCTGACCCGAGTCATTCCTTCCAGCGCCGAGCCGTTGCCCATCGTCGGGCTGGGCACCTATCGCGGCTTTGATGTCGGGCCTGCCGATCCTGCGTACAAGAACCTGCCGGCAGTGCTCAGTGCGTTGTTCGAGAAGGGCGGGACGTTGATCGACAGCTCGCCCATGTACGGCCGCGCCGAGCAGACCACCGGTGAACTGTTGTCGATCCATCAGCCGCGCTCGCCCGCGTTTCTGGCCACCAAGGTCTGGACCCGTGGCCGCGACGAAGGCATTGCGCAAATGGAGCAGTCTTTCAAGTTGCTGCAAACCGACCGTATCGATCTGATGCAGATTCACAACCTGCTGGACTGGAAAACCCATCTGCCGACCTTGCGCAAATGGAAGGAAGAAGGGCGCATTCGCTACATCGGCATCACCCATTACACGGCGTCGGCTTATGACGAAGTGGAGGCAGTGCTCAAGGCTGAACCGCTGGATTTCTTGCAGATCAACTATGCGCTGGACGACCGTGGCGTCGAGAAACGAATCCTGCCGCTGTGTCGCGAGCGCGGCGTGGCGGTGATCTGCAATCGCCCCTTCGGCGGCGGTGGCTTGATAGACCGACTGAAAGGCAAGCCACTGCCAGGCTGGGCCGCACAAGTGGGAGTGAAAAGCTGGCCACAACTGGCGCTGAAGTTTTTACTGACGCATTCGGCGGTGACCTGCGTCATCCCCGGCACCGGCAACCCGCGCTACATGGCGGAAAACGCAGGTGCCGGTTTTGGTCCGATGCTGACGGGGGCGCAGCGCGAGCAGTTGATTGACCTGGTGGGGTAAGGCGGGTTGCTGTTATGCCCAGTTTTTGGTGTGAGCCGGGGCGCCTAATGGCGAGCCTGTTGCACCGCCATCGACGACGATCTCTGCACCCACGACATTGCTGGAGTCGCTGGAGGCGAGAAACATCGCGACGGTAGCGACTTCTTCCGCTTCACCAATGCGACCCAGTGGAATCGTGGTTTTCAGTTTTTCCTCCAGCGCATCCATTGCAGTCGAGTTGGCGGCGAGCGGGTTCCACACCGGCGTGCGCGCAGCCCCGGGCGTGATCTGATTGACGCGGATTCCACGCGGGGCAAATTCTGCGGCCATGACCCGTGTCATCGAGCGGACTGCACCTTTGGTAGCTGCGTAGGCGCTGTAACCGGGCCATCCCATGTCGGCGTGTACCGAGCCGTTCAAAATGATCGAGGCGCCAGGGTTGAGGTGCGGCTCAGTCGCTTGCACGGTAAAAAACGTGCCGGTGAGGTTGGTCTGGATGATGTTCTGGAACGTCTCAAGGCTGGTGCCGCCAACCGGCGTCAGCGCGGCGATGCCGGCGTTGGCGAACACGATGTCCAGTTTGCCGAAGGCCGCTACGGCTTCTGCCACGGCGCGCTCGATCTCTTTGACGTCGGCAAGGTCTGCCTGGATCGCGAGCAGGTTAGGGCCCAACGCTTCCCGGGCCTCATCCAGGGTTTTTTGGCTGCGACCGGTGATGGCGACTTTTGCGCCTTCAGCGATGAACAGTTTTGCGGTGGCCAAGCCCAGGCCGCTGTTGCCGCCGGTGATGAATGCAGTTTTTCCAGCCAGTTTCATTGGGGAAACTCCTAAGGTTTTATCATGCAACCACTGAAGCCGATGCTATTGGGCGCAAGGCAGAGCAATCGTATGAAATCGGGTTTGTGGTTTTATAATAAAACCACTAGTTGCGATTTTTACCAGCTAAGGTTGTATGATGCAACCACTTGCTGCCGACGCTTGGGCGTCAATGCGGAAAATCCTTAGACAGAGGCGACTTACGTGAAACGTAAAAGTTTGCAGGGCAATCCCTGCCCGGTTGCTCGATCCCTCGACCTCATCGGCGATTGGTGGTCGTTGCTGATCATTCGTGATGCGCTCGCCGGCACGCGGCGCTTCAGCGATTTCCAGAAAAGCCTGGATGTCGCGAAAAACATCCTCAGTGCACGGCTTAAAAACATGGTGGCAGAAGGTGTGATGCGCCTGGAGCCCGCCGCTGACGGCAGTATTTACAAAGAGTATGTGCTGACCGAAAAGGGCAAGGCCTTGCAGCCGGTGCTCATTGCGCTGTCGCAGTGGGGCAACGAGTTTATGTACGAGCCTGGCGAACTCGGCTCGGTGATGGTCGACACAAAAGACCGTCAGCCGCTCCAAAAACTGCAGTTGGTGGCGGTCGATGGACGATCGCTCAAGCCCGAAGAGATCACCACCAAGTTTGGTGTCGCGCACTGAGTGCGCGTTGACCTGCGGGTATGCCGAATTCGTCATTGACCCGGCCTAAAGCGATCAAGCCGCAGCCCTTGGAATAGGCCAGTCTGGACGGTCTGTCCAAGGAGCTGATTATGATCCGACTGTCCCTGGCCGAAGCTCGCGAACTGGCCGAATCGATCCTGCTGCACAACGGTTTCAACGCGGCCCACGCTCAGGCGGTGGCCGCCACGGTGATTGCCGGCGAGCGCGACGGCTGCGCCTCCCATGGGTTGTACCGGATTCTGGGCTGTGTGAATTCCCTCAGGGCCGGCAAAGTGGCGCCCGATGCCGAGCCGCGGGTGATCGACCAGGCGCCTTCGATTGTGCGGGTCGATGCGGCGGGTGGTTTCTCGCAGTTGGCGTTCCAGGCCGGGCTGCCATTGCTTGAGCAGAAAACCCGGGCAAACGGCATTGCCGCATTGGCGATCAATCACTGTGTGCATTTTTCCGCGTTGTGGGTCGAGATCGAGCAGCTCACCGCGACCGGTCTGGTGGCGCTGGCCTGTAACCCAAGCCACGCCTGGGTCGCGCCGGCGGGTGGGCGTCTGCCGGTGTTCGGGACCAATCCCATCGCGTTCGGCTGGCCGCGCCCGGGGAAGGGTCCGTTTGTGTTCGACTTTGCCACCAGCGCGATTGCCCGTGGTGAGATCGAGTTGCACCGACGCGCCGGCAAAGCGATCCCCGAGGGGTGGGGCGTCGACGCCGAAGGCCAGCCGAGTACCGATCCGAATGTGGTGCTCGATAGCGGTGCGATGCTGACGTTCGGTGGGCACAAAGGCTCGGCACTGGCGGCGATGGTGGAGTTGATCGCCGGGCCGTTGATCGGTGACCTGACCAGTGCCGAGTCGCTGGCTTACGACGCTGGCAGCAAGTCGTCGCCGTACCATGGCGAACTGATCATCGCCCTCGATCCGCGACGTTTTCTCGGCGAGGCCACCGAGCAACATCTGGCCCGCGCCGAAGTGTTGTTCGAGAGCATTCAAGGGCAGGGCGCACGCTTGCCGTCGCAACAACGTTATGTGGCGCGAGTGCGCAGTCTGGTTGAAGGCGTGAAGATTCCCGAGGCCCTGTACAACGATCTGAAGGCGCTATTGGCCTGATAAAAACCTGTAGGAGCTGGCTTGCCAGCTCCTACAGGGGGGCGGTTTTTTACAGCGGGTCGCGATGGCTGTGGCCATCGACCTGGCGGGCAATGCCCAGCGGGTTAGCGTTTTTCAGCGCGTCGGGCAGCAGCGCATCCGGGCAATTCTGGTAGCACACCGGGCGCAGGAATCGGTCGATGGCGAGGCTGCCGACCGAGGTGCCACGGGCATCGGAAGTTGCCGGATAGGGCCCGCCATGCACCATCGCATCGCAGACTTCAACGCCGGTCGGATAACCGTTGAACAGCACCCGCCCGACTTTCTGTTCGAGCAGCGGCAGCAGCTCGCCATGGCTTTGCAGGTCGCCGGCCTCGGCAATCAATGTGGCCGTGAGTTGTCCGTGCAAACTCTGTAATGCCCGTTGCAGTTCGGCTGTGTCAGCCACTTCCACCAGCACCGTGGTCGGGCCGAACACTTCTTCTTGCAGCAGCGAGTCGCCGTCGAGCAACAGGCTGACGTCAGCCTTGAACAGTTGCGGTTGCGCCTGTTGGCCCTGTTGTTCGCGGCCCGCCAGATGGCTGATTTGCGGATGCGCGCGCAATGCCTGCACACCCTTGGCATAGCTGCCGAGCGTGCCGCTGTTGAGCATGGTTTGCCCCGGTTGTTCAGCCATCAGCGCGCCAAGCGTTTCGATGAATGCACTGAACTGCGGCGAGCGAATGCCGATCACCAACCCCGGATTAGTGCAGAACTGGCCGCAGCCGAGCACCACCGAAGCGGCGAGTTCGCCGGCGATTTTCTCACCGCGCACTTGCAGTGCTTCGGGCAACACCACGAACGGATTGATGCTGCTCATTTCGGCGAACACCGGAATCGGTTGGGGTCGTGCGGCGGCCATGTCGCAGAGGGCGCGGCCACCCTTCAGCGAACCGGTGAAGCCAACCGCCTGGATCGCCGGATGCTTGACCAGCGCTTCGCCGACCCCGGCACCGTAGATCATGTTGAACACACCCTTGGGCATGCCGGTTTGCTCGGCGGCGCGCAGGATCGCATCGGCCACCAGCTCGGCGGTCGCCATATGCCCGCTGTGGGCCTTGAACACCACCGGGCATCCGGCGGCGAGGGCAGCGGCGGTATCGCCACCGGCCGTGGAGAACGCCAGCGGGAAGTTGCTCGCGCCAAACACGGCAACCGGGCCGACGCCGATCCGGTACTGCCGCAGATCGACCCGTGGCAGCGGCTGCCGTTCGGGCAAGCCACGGTCGATCCGCGCACCATAGAAATCGCCACGGCGCAGGACCTGGGCGAACAGGCGCATCTGGCCGCTGGTGCGCGCGCGTTCGCCCTGAATGCGCCCGGTGGGCAGCGCGGTTTCCTGGGTTACCAGCGCGACGAACTCATCGTCCAGTGCATCGAGTTGCGCGGCGATGGCCTCGAGAAATTCCGCACGTCTGCTTACCGGCAGTGCGCGAAATGCTGGATAGGCCGACGCGGCAGCCTGGGCGGCAGCATCCACTTCATCAACGGTTGCCTGAATGAACGAGAAGGGCAGCGCTTCACCGGTGTGGGCGTCGTGGCTGTGCACGGTGATGCTGCCGGCAGCGCTGCGCGCACCACCGATGTAGTTGTGGCCGATGATCTGCGGCATAAAAAAATCCTGTTGAAAAAAGATTGGCACCGCACCCATTGTCGGGACCGGATCCCTTGTCGGGACGGGATCCCTTGTAGGAGCGAGGCTTGCCCGCGAAGAACTCAAGAACGATGCGCTTATTCAGACAACCCGCGTCATCGTTGACGACCTTCGCGGGCAAGCCTCGCTCCTACAGGGTAGGGTAGGGTGGCGGTGGGTCAGGCCAGGGAATCGCCCCGGCGTGGGGTGGCCGGTGCGGTGTCGTCCAGCGCGGCAATGCGTGCGGCAGACTCAGCATCCACCTGGTGCAATGACTTACCACGGGTTTCTCGCGTCAGGCCGACGGCGACGATGGATATCAGCGCGGCGCCCACCAGATACCAGGCGATCGGTGTCGAGCTGTGGTACTTGTTGAGCAAGGTGATGGCGATCAACGGCGCGAGGGAACCGGCGAAGATCGGTGCCACCTGATAGCACAGGGAAAGCGCGGTGTAGCGCACGTGGGTCGGGAACATTTCGGCCATCAACGCCGAGTAGGGCGCATAGGTCATCGACTCGATCGCCAGGCCCAACGTGATGGCGCCGATGATCATCCAGTTGTTGCCGGTGTCCATCATCGGAAAACCGATGAAGCCCCAGAACGCCGTGAGAATCGCCCCGGTCAGGTACACCGGTTTGCGCCCGACCAGGTCGGACAGATAGCCCATCAGCGGAATCAAAAAGAAGTGCAGCAAGTGCGCACCGAACATCAGCAGCAGAATCTCTGAAGTGTCCTTGTGCACCACCAGTTTCAAGTAAGTAATCGAGAAGGTCACGACGGTGTAGTAGAGGATGTTCTCGGCAAACCGCGCGCCGATGCCGACCAGCACCGCACGCCAGTGGTGACGCAGCACTTCGACCACTCCGAGTTGCTGTTGCTTGTTCTGCGCCTGACGCGCCTGGGCTTCCTTGAAGATCGGCGCGTCATCGACGCTGGTGCGAATCCAGTAGCCGATCAGCACCACCACCGCCGAAAACCAGAACGCGACACGCCAGCCCCAGGCGAGGAATTGCGCCTCCGACAGGTTCGACGACAACAGCAGCAAGGCGACAGTCGCCACGAGGTTCCCGGCCGGCACCCCAGCTTGCGGCCAACTGGCCCAGAAGCCCCGACGATTGTCCGGGCAGTGTTCCGACACCAACAGAATCGCGCCGCCCCATTCGCCGCCAAAGGCGAAACCCTGGATCAACCGCAACAGCACCAACAACACGGGCGCCGCATAGCCGATCTGGTCGAAACCGGGCAAACAGCCCATCAGGAACGTGGTGATGCCGACCACCACCAGACTCAGTTGCAGCAGGCGTTTGCGGCCGAATTTGTCACCGTAGTAACCGAACACCAAACCGCCCAACGGGCGGGCGAGAAAACCGACGGCGTACAGGGCGAAAGCGGCGATGATGCCGTCGATGGGGCTGTCGGTCTGACGAAAGAACAGTTGGCCGAAGACCAGGGCCGAGGCGGTGCCATAGAGGAAGAATTCATACCATTCGGCGACGGTGCCGGCCATGGCGGCAGCCACGACGCGTTTGAGTCCCGAGGGTGTGGTTGCGCTGGAGCTGCTGTGAGGATTGGACATGCTGGCGTTTTCCGTAGAGGCGCAAAGACAGGCAGCCGGGCCGGACCCGCAAGGGCCCGCCCGGCCATCACTCAGAGACCGACGTCCGGCAGTTCCGGACGATTGGCCAGGGCCTTGGCCATGATCTGCTCGACGAACACTCGATCGGCTTCCGGCAGCGCCAGGCGTGGCGGACGGGTCAAGGCGCTGCCGCGACCGGCAATGGCTTCGCACAGCTTGATGCACTGCACCAGGTCGGCACGCGCATCGAGGTGCAGGATCGGCATCAGCCATTCGTAGATCGGCATGGCTTCGGCGAAGCGGCCGGCCTTGGCCAGGCGGAAGATGGTTTCGCCTTCTTTCGGGAACACGTTGGACATGCCCGAGACCCAACCCTCGGCGCCCACCGCGATGCTTTCCAGCACCACGTCATCGAGACCGGCGAACAGTACGAAACGATCACCGACTTCATTGCGCACGTCGATGAAGCGGCGGGTGTCGCCGGAGGAATCCTTGAAGCACACCACGTTGTCGCAGTCGGCGAGGGAAATCAGGATGTCCGGAGTGACGTCGTTTTTGTAGATCGGCGGGTTGTTGTAAACCATCAGCGGTACGTCAGCGTTTTTCGCCACGTAGCGGTAGTGCTCGGCAGTCTCGAACGGCTTGGAACCGTAGACCAGCGCCGGCATCAGCATGACGCCGTCGACGCCGACCCGGCGCACCGCGTTGGCCACTTTGGCCGCTTGAATGCTGGTGAATTCGGCCACGCCGCAAATCACTGGCACACGGCCACGGGAGGCGTCGACCGCGACTTCGGTCACGGCGATTTTTTCTTCGGCGCTCAATGAAGTGTTTTCGCCTACCGAACCGCACACCACCAGGCCCGATACGCCGTCACGGATCACGTTGGAAATCACCTGGTGGGTTTTTTCCAGGTTGATCGAGAAGTCATCGTTGAATTGAGTGGTCACCGCGGGGAAGACGCCACTCCAGTTAATGCGCTTGCTCATTGTTACCTCCGGTTCATTAATTGTATTTCGTATACGATATTGCAAGTGCCAACACTCGGCCAGTGCTTTTTTCAGGTTTTAAGGGGTTTTTTTAGCCGTTTGTCAGTGCGATCAATGATTCGGGTGTCAGGCGCCCGGCCAGGTGTCTGACAGGCGATAGCCTTGTGGCCAGGGATCGCTCGGATCGAGCAGCAATTGGTGGGTGCCGGTGATCCAGGCCCGGCCGGAAATGCACGGGTAGATGGCGGCGCGCCCGGCCACTTCGGTCAGCGAATCGATGCGGCAATGGAACTCGGAACCGATGATCGAACGACCGATAAAACGATCCCCCACCTGCATCAACCCTTTGGCCTGCATCACCGCCATGCGCGCCGAGCAACCGGTGCCGGTGGGCGAGCGGTCGATCTTGCCGGGTTGAATCACCACCGCGTTGGCACCGGTGGCGATGCCGTTCTCATAGACGATGGGCGCGGCGATCTGGCAGAAGGAAATGTGCGACCACTCAGGGTTCAGCGGATGGACGAAGCCCAATTGTTCGTTCGCTGCACGGGTGATTTTCAGCCCGATCTCCACCAGTTCGGCCGCCTCATCGGGACGAATGGAGAAGCCCAAGCGCTCGGCGTCGGCGATCACAAAACTGTCGCCGCCGTACGCGGTGTCGACCTGCAAGGAGCCCAGGCCTTCGACTTCAATCCAGGCGTCGAGGCGGTCAGCAAACGACGGTACGTTTTTGATTTCCACTCGTTCGACCTTGCCATCACGGCAATCGGCCACGGCCTCGATCAATCCGCCGGGCGCTTCGAGCACCAAGCGGGTTTGCGGTTCGGTCATCGGCAGGATGCCGCTGTCGAGCAGCACCGTCGCGACGCACAACGAGTTGGAACCGGACATGGGCGGCGTGTCGGCCGGTTCCATGATGATCCAGGCCATCTGCGCCCTTGGGTCCTTGGCCGGCACCAGCAGATTGACGTGACGGAACACGCCGCCGCGCGGTTCGTTGAGGACGAAGTTGCGCAGGGTTTCATCCCTGGCAATCCAGCGTGACTGTTCCCACACGGTGGCGCCGGGTGGCGGGGCGACACCGCCGACGATCACGTCGCCGACTTCGCCTTCGGCGTGGCAACTGACTATGTGGATGACTTTTGATGAGCGCATGGTTTGCTCCTTGTTTTGTCTGTGTGGGCCTCATCGCGGGCAAGCCCGCTCCCACAGGGTGTGATGGTGTACACAAAATCGGTGGTCGACACCGATCACTGTGGGAGCGGGCTTGCCCGCGATGAGGCCAGTTGTTATTTCACTGATTTCAAAAACGCCGCAGTCTCCGCATGCACCGGATTGCCAATCACCTGATCCGGCGACCCAATCTCATGCACCCGCCCATTGCGAAAGAACGCCACGCGATCAGACACATCCCGGGCAAAGCGAATCTCGTGCGTCACCAACACCATGGTCATCCCGTCCTCCGCGAGCATGCGCATGGTGTCCAGCACCTCGCCGACCAACTGCGGATCAAGCGCCGAAGTGGCTTCGTCGAACAGCATGTAATCCGGCGACATCGCCAGGGCGCGGGCAATCGCCATGCGCTGTTGCTGGCCGCCGGACAACTTGCCGGGAAAGGCCTTGAGCTTGTCGCCCAACCCCACGTGAGTCAGCTGCCGCACCGCCAGTTCCTCGGCTTCGGCCTTACTCTTGCCGAGCACTTTGCGCGGCGCCAGCATCACGTTTTCCAGCACGGTCAGGTGCGGGAAGGCATTCCATTGCTGGAACACGATGCCGATCCGCTGCCGCAGGCGGTTGAGGTCGGTGGCGCTGTGATGAACCTCGACGCCGTCGACGCGGATATTGCCTTTCTGGATCGGCTCCAGGCCGTTGATGCACATCAGCAGCGTCGATTTACCCGAGCCGGAGCCGCCGATAATCGACACCACCTCGCCCTTGCTCACCGTCAGGTTCACGCCCTTGACCACTTCGAGGTCGCCGAAGGATTTGTGTACGTTGTCGATCTCAATCATTTTCTTGCCACCTTCTTTCCAGACGAGCGCCGAGGCGAGCGACCACCAGGCTCATGACGTAGTAGATGAGGCCCGCGATGCACAGCACCAGCAGCGGTTCCTGGATGCGGGTCACGATGGTTTGCGAGGCGCGCAGCAGTTCGACGATGCCGATCCACATCACCAGCGCGGTGTCTTTCATTACGCTGAGCACCAGGTTCAGCCAGCCGGGGAAGGCCACCCGCGTGGCCATTGGCAGGACGATCCAGCGCAAGTCCTGCAAGAAACTCAGGCCCAGCGAGCGACTGGCCCGGCGCACACTGAACGGCACCGACAGCACGCCGCTGCGGACGATCTCGGTGAAGTACGCGGCGGCATAAACCCCGAGCACGATGCAGCCGACGCTGAAGGCGCTGATATTCAGGCCGACGATGCTCTTGAGCGAGTTGAACAGCACGAACTGGATCAGCAACGGCACGCTGCGAAACACGTCCAGCACCCAGGCCAGTGGCAGGCTGGCCCTTGGCAACAACGCCCGCAGCAGACCGAACAGCAGCCCGGCGAAGGAGCCGAGGATGATCGACCAGAACGTCAGTTGCAGGGTGATCCAGGCGCCATTGAGCAAAAACAGCAGGTCATTCCAGGAAAAACTGGTGGAAAACATGGTCACCCCTCAGTAGCGAAACAGCCGCCAGGCCATCAGCCGGGCTGCCGCGACGATCGCCTTGGCAATCAGGTAATACAGCACCGCAGCGATGGCGAAGTATTCGAAGGTGCGGAACGTTTTGACGTTGTAGTCCTGGGTCACACCGGTGAGGTCATTGTTCAGCCCGACGATCACCCCCAGCGACGTCATCAACACGGCCCAGACCATTTGATTGCTCAACGGGTAGAACACGATCCGCAGCAACTGCGGAACGATGATCATCCGGTAAGCCTGGAAGGCACTCATGCCCAACGAACGCGCGGCGCGCACTTGCGTACCGGGAACAGCCTTGAGACCGCCGCGAAAGTTTTCCGCGAGATAACCCGCGTTGTTGAAAGTGATCCCCGCCAGCAATGCGAACCAGGAGCTGACGTGCAGCCCCATGGAGCCGAGGCCGAAGTACAGGACGTAGATCTGGAACAGCGACGGCGTGTTGCGGGCAATCGACACCCAGCCGTTGCCGATGCCACGCAGCAGCGGGTTTTTGGTCTCGCGCATGACCGTCAGGGCCAGGGCGATCAGCACGCCGAAGATCATCGACAACGCAGCGGTCTCGAAGGTGACAACCGCACCGGCGAGCATGTCCGGCAGGGCGCGCAGCGTCGCACGCCATTGGAAGGTGTAATCAAACATGCGCGGGGCTCTCCAGTGAGGCGGCGGGTTGCAGCCAGGCCGGCAGGCGACCGCTGGCCGTGGCGTTGCAAGCGGCGTCGACGCATTCGGCGAGGTTGGCGAAGTGCACCTTGCGACCGACCAGCCCCGGTGCGTAATGGGCGTACTTGCCCGAGTTGGTCATCAAGGTTTTCGCGGCCAGCGGAATCACCGGTTCGCCGAGCATGCACCAGCAGGTGTCGGTCACCAGCGTGGCACCGAAAGCTTCGATCACGGCGATATGCCCGGCCTCGCGAGCCTGCTCCAGCACGGCACGACCGCAAGTGATGGCGAGGACCACGTCAGGGTGTTTGTGCCGACCCCGACACAGCCGCGCCAGGTGGGCGAACTCGCTGAGCGAGAAATGCGGGTTGCCCAGCGAGACCACATCCACCCGGTTGTCGCGGGCGCTGTTGAGCTCACGCCAACTGAGCAACAGGTCCTTCAGGCGGATTTTTTCCACGGGTAGCGCGACGTCCGGCGCCAGCACCTGAGTTGGATCAATTGCCTCCGGCGTGACCCCGGCGATATGAAACAACGGCGCGGCAGACGTGGTGGCGAAGGCCGCGCCGAAGGCTTTCAGGTCGTCCAGGCTCGGCTTGCGCTGTTCCAGCCCCAGCACCAAAGGAATCCGGCTGCCCGAGAGGGCGCCGATGTGGTAACCGAGCAGCGGGTAAAAGGCATCGTCCAGTTCGCCCAAAGTGGGCAACTCGATTTGCAGACCCGCTTTGCGTTGCGCGTCCAGGTGGCAACCGATCAGTGGCGCGCGGCCTGTCAGGGCGATGCAGATGTCCAAGTAGTCCGGGTACTTCAGGGTGCGCGCACCGAGCACGCTGTTGGCGTAGACCACCGCGTTGGATTCGGCCCAGACGATTTGCTCGCCGGCCTTCGGCGCGCTGTCGAGCAGGTAGGGCGCGCAGGTGAAACTGAGCTGCGCGCCCATCGCCATGTACGCATCGCCCAGGGCACTGGCCGGTTCACCGAGCGCCGGGTCGATGCCCAACTCACGCCAACGGCGCTGGTCGACGGAGATTGAATTAAGGGTGGTCGGCACCCGTACTTTTGCTCCCCACTGCACCAATTGTTCGGCGAAGCGCAGGCTCGCCGGTCCGGTGTAGATGCAACCGTCGATGTGCGCCTGGGTGACATCCACCAGACTGCGCGCGCCTTGCAGTTGCGCCATGCGCAGGACGATCTGCATGGCGACCTGGGCGGCCTTGCCATGGTAGCCGTCGAGCAGCGTTCGATCCTGCTCGGTGAGTTCGATCGAGACGTCTGTTGCGGCTGTCTGCAAAGGACTATCGAGTGCCTGCCAGGCGTCGCCCGGCAGGTGTTCGAAGAGTGTCAGCGAAGGGCCTTCGACCCGAGCGAAGGCCTGGCCGCGCAAGGCGGCAAAGGCCTCCCGGCCGATGCACAGCACCGGCAGGGAACGCTCGAAAATGGTCTGTGCCACCAGCACGCCCAGGGTCAGAATCTCATCGGGCTCGGCCAGCACCAGTGCGGCCGGCGCGTGACCGTTGCTGATCAGTTCCATCAGCACGCTGCTGCCGGTGCACGAGCCGCGACCGCTGGGAATGGCCAGCACCCGGCCGGCCAGGTGTTCGCCGCTGAGCGGGTGGTGGCGGTCGATGACTTCTCCGCTGTACGGATCGACCCCACCCCAGAAACTCAAGCCGACGTCGGCGAACAGCAGGGCGCCCTGGGCGGCGCCGGCGACCAGGCTGCGACCGGTCAGAGAGGTTGGCCTAGGCATGCCGGACACCTCAGTAGTAGACCTTGGGCACGGTCAGGTCGGTGGGTGAAATCTCGGTGCCGACCCATTTGGTGAACAGCTCATTGTAGCGCCCGCTGCGCACCTGTTGATTGACGAACAGGTTGAGGTAATTGAGCAAGCCATACTCGTTACGCTTGGCGCCCAGGGACACGTAGTCGATGGTATACGGCGCGTTACCGGCGATTTTCAGGTTCTTGTATTTACCCGACTTGATGGTGGCGGCGGCCACGGTATTGGTGACGACGGTGGCGTCGATGTGACCTTGTGCGACTGCCAGCAGCGTGTCGTTCTGCGACTGATAGGCGCGGAAGGTGCCGGTGCCCCAGTTCTTCACGTCTTTTTCCAGCGCGATGGCTTCATAGGTGCCGCTGGTGTTGCCCAGCGCTTTGCCTTTGATGTCGGCGAAGCTGTTGATGCCGGTGTTGTCGCGGGTCAGCACGACCATCTGGAAGGCAAAGTACGGCACGGTGAGGCCGACAGTCTTGGCCCGTTCGAGGGTGTCGGAGGTCGACGCGACGATCACGTCGGCACGCCCGGAGACCAACGCCGGAATGCGGTCGGGGAACGGCGTTTCAACCACTTCGGCTTCAACCCCGAGGATTTTTGCCAGGTCGCGGCAGTAGTCCACGTCGAAACCGGCCGGGTTGTTACCTTCATCGCGGAAACCCATCGGCGGAAAATCCAGGGTCACGGCACAGCGCAGCTTGCCCGAACCGATGATGTCGTCGAGCTTGTCGGCCTGGGCGGTGGCGATGAAGGAGGTACTGAGAACAGCGCTGAGGGCTACGGCAAATGCGGGGTTTTTCATAGAGGCCTCGTGGTCGGTGAAGTGCTGTTAGATATCGTATCGTGGATTTCGTATACGATATTAATCATAGCAATCAGCGTGCCCATTTCCAGTCCTGAGTGAGAATTTGATGTTTTGCGTTGAGGTAGAGGTCTTGCAGTGGCGCAACCTGGCGCCAGCGTGGCACCAGCATCAACTTGTGGGTGTTACATAAGGGAGCAATGGTTGCACCATCGCCCCTTTAAGGAACACCGCTCCCTGTAGGAGCTGGCGAAGCCTGCGATCTTTTGATCTTGTTCTTTAGCGGCTCCGAAAAGCATCAAGATCAAAAGATCGCAGGCTTCGCCAGCTCCTACAGGGGGCGTTTTCTAGCGCCGATTGTCGCGATACTGGCTGGGCGCCAGGCTGGTCAAGGCGCGGAATTGCCGGCTGAACGCACTGTGGTCGGTGTAACCACAACGCAGGGCGATCTCGGTGATGGGCAGGTCGGTGTCCAGCAGCAGGCGGGAGGATTCTTCCAGGCGTGCCTTGTGAATCATTTGTCGTGGTGTCAGCTGGAACACGCGTTTGCAGTGGCGTTCCAGTTGCGCCACGGAGTACCCGGCGATGTCCGTCAGCTCGGCGAGACTGATCGGGCGGGCGAAGTGCGTGCGGATATGCGCATCCACCGCCGCCAGTTTCTGGAAGGCCGGATGGTTGGACTGTGGCAGTTGCAGATCACGGGAGATGCCGGCCAGACCAACGATATGACCTTGCTCGTCATGCAGGGCGAGTTTGTGGGTCAGGCACCAGATCGGCTGGTTGCCGTAATAGAGGTGCAGTTCGAGTTGGTCTGACAGCTCGCGACCGCTGGCCAGCACCCGACGATCCTGCTCGGTGTACAACGGGCCGTAGCGTTCCGGAAAGACCCTGTCGGCGGTGAGCCCGAGCAGCTCGGTACTGTGCTTGAAGCCACAGCGCCGGGCCAGGGTCTGGTTGACGAAGGCGTAGCGGGCCTCGCTGTCCTTGATGAAAAACACCACGTCCGACAGGGTGTCGAGCAGTGGCGCGATCGGCTGCAGACTGCTCAACAGCGTCGGCAGGTCGCACGGTTTGAAGGTAGTGAGCGAGGCATACATGGCGCTGGGCGTCTGGAGGCAATCTGCCGAATCATAAAGACTCGGCAACAGACCCGAAAGCCCTGGACCTGCATTCAGGCCGGCGGGGTGTCGTCCAGGCACAACAAGGTTTCGATTCGTGCCGGGCTGAACGGCGGACGCGGTGCCGAGGGTTGCCAGCCGAACAGATGCTGCAACGCGCCGCCACACACTCGACCCTGACAGGCGCCCATGCCGCAACGACTGGCCAGCTTGGCCTCGCGCCAATCCGCGTGCCCGGCGAGTGCGGAGTAGGGCACGTCTTCGCAGCGACACACCAGGGTGTCGGCCTGTGCCAGCGACTTGAGTTGCGGGTCGAGGGTGAAGGCGTGATTCAGGGCCTTGGCAAACCCTTTCCAGCGCGCCCGCCTAGGTAACAATGCTCGGGCGGCATGCGTGTTACCGACAGCCGCGTAGCCGGCGATGGCGCCTTCGACCAGCGCCAGTTCACTGCCACCGAAACCGGTGCATTCACCTGCGGCGTAGTGATCGGCGCGGCTCGTGGTCTGCCAGGCATCGACGGCAAGCGCTTGATCCGCGAGTTCGCAACCGAGGGCCTGGCCGAGCTGGGTGTTGGGAATCAGGCCGAAGCCACAGGCCAGGCGATCGCATTCCAGCTCGACGATTTTCCCCTGTTGATTCAGGCGCACACCTTCCAGGCGCGTGCTGCCCAACGCGGCCAGTACGTGGGTCCCGGTGCGGTAATGACGGTCGAACAAGCTGAACGACTGCATCAGCTTGTGCGGCCAGCGTGGCAGTTGCGCGGCGAACCCGGCGACGGCGGCTGCGGGGGCCTGCTCGGCGATACGCAGCACCTGGGCGCCGTTGTGTTTGGCGGTGGCGGCACTGGCCAGCAACAGCGGCCCGCTGCCGGCGATCACCAAGCGCTCGCCATGCACCGGCAGGCCGCCCTTGATCAATGCTTGAAGGCCACCCGCGCCTGTCACACCGGGCAGCGTCCAGCCGGGGAAGGGCAGCAGCAACTCGCGGGCGCCGGTACACAGAATCAGTTTGTCGTAACCGATCAGCCAGCCGCGATCGGCGTCTTCGACCAGCAGTTCTTTCGGGCCGGCGCAGGCGATTACCCGAGTGCCGGCGTGGTGGCGGATGTTGCTGCACGCCTGCAATTGCTCGCGCATCTGACGCGCCTGATCCGGCAGGCTGGCCTGGGGGCCGTCGCGCCAGATTTGCCCACCTGGCAGCGGGTTATCGTCGAGCACGACGATGCGGGCACCGCTGGGGGCTGCGGCGAGTGCGGCGGCCATTCCGGCGGGACCGGCACCGATGATCAGCAGGTCGGCATATTCGCTCATGCTCGGGTCTCCACCTGCATGCCGTCACGGCACAGGGTCTGGCAGGCCAGGCGTCGTCGGCCATCGATGGTCACTCGGCATTCCTGACAAATGCCCATGCCGCACAACGGTGCGCGACGCTGGCCACTGACCGAGGTGCGACTGCAACCATCGCCGCCCAGTGCCAAAGCGGCCGCGACACTGGTGCCTTCGGCGACCCTCAATGAACGGCCGTCCAGCAGCAATTCAGGCATACACAGGCTCCTTGAGAAATCGTTGCGGCAGGTAAGGTTGCGCGGCCAGTGGCGGCGTTTCGTCGAACAATTGCGCAACCAGCAAATCAGCGGTGCCAGGGGCGGTGGTGACACCCAGGCCCTCGTGACCGACCGCCAGCCATAAGCCTTTGCGTTGCGGGTGCTGGCCCACCAGCGGCAGACCATCGGGGCTCGCCGCGCGAAAACCGGTCCAGGCGCGGATGCCGTTGAGCTGTGCCAAACCGGGCATGTAGTCGACCGCACGCCTGAGCATTTTCGCCAGCATCCAGCCTTCGACCTGCGGATCTGTAGTGCCGAATTGCCGAGACGCACCGATGAACAATTGCCCGGTCGGCCGCGGCTGGATGTTGCAGGCTGTCGGCGGGCCCGTGGCGTTATGGGCACTGGTGACGTAGCCGAGCTCCACCAGGGTGTGGGTGACTTTGCCGGGGTAGCGATCGGTGATCAGCAAGTGGCCTTTCTTCGGCTCGATCGGCAATTCCGGGCAGAGTTCGGTGGCCTGGATGCCGTTGGCCAGCACCACCGCGTCAGCGCTGAGCCAGTGGCCGTCATCGAGTCGCACGCGGTTGCCATCGACTGCGCTGACGCTTGCCCGACGCTGGTTGATGGTCGGTGCGTCAAGCATCCAGCGGGCGGTCGCCGGGGCGTAGAGGATGCCGTCGCCATTGATCAACAGGCCGCCTTCGAGGTCCGCGCGCAATTCAGGTTCGCGCTGGTGCAAGGCACTGGCGCCCATCAATTCGCAAGCCACGCCGTGCTCCTTCAAGTTGTGGTACTTGCTTTGCGCGACCGCCATTTCTTCGGCATTAGCCGCCAGCCACAGTGTGCCGTTGCGGCGATAGGCACAGCCGTCGGGCAGGTCCGGACCGTGTTCGCGCCAGCGTTGCAGGGAATATTGACTAAGCGCCAGTTCGGCGGGGTTGTCGTCCAGGACCAGCAAGTGGCCCATGCCCGCCGCCGTCGCTCCGGGCAGGCCGGCGTCCAGCACCAGCACGCGTAAGCCGCGCCGGGCCAGCGCCTGGGCGCACGCGGCGCCGATGATGCCGGCACCGATCACGATCACATCGGCCACCCGGCCCTCGTTCACGGGCGAATGCCCCAGGCGAACGGGTCGTCCTGTTCGATGATCAGGCTGGCTTCGGCGCTGATGTAGGCGCGCCCGCGAATGGTCGGCACGATGCGCTCGCCGTGGATTTCGTAGGAGCCTTCGAACTCGCTGCCGATGACGCTGGCCTGACGCCAGAGCTGTCCCGGTTGCAATTTGTCGTCGGCCGCCAGGCACGCGAGTTTGGCACTGGTGCCAGTGCCGCAGGGCGAGCGGTCGTAGGCCTTGCCGGGGCAGAGGACGAAGTTGCGGCTGTCGGCATGCTCGTCATCGGCGATCAACTCGACATGGTCGATCAAGCCGCCGTCTTCACCGCGAATGCCCTGGGCTTCGAGTGCCTGTTGCACCGCGAACGTATAGGCGGTCAGCGTGTCGAGGTTATCGCCGGCAATGCTCAAACCATGCTCGGCGATCAGGAAAAACCAGTTGCCGCCCCAAGCCACATCGCCAGTCACTGGGCCGATCCCCGGCACCTGCAACGACAGCGCTTTTCGATAACGATAGGCCGGCACGTTGCGTACGCTGACGGAACCGTCTTCGTGCAGGGTCGCCTGCACCGTGCCCACGGGCGTCTCGATGCTGTGGATGCCAGGGCCGATCTTGCCCAAATGCGCCAGCGACGCCACCAGGCCGATGGTGCCGTGGCCGCACATCCCGAGGTAACCGCTGTTGTTGAAGAAAATCACCCCGGCGCAGGCGCTCGGATCGACCGGCTCACAGAGCAGGGCGCCGACCAGCACGTCGCTGCCCCGTGGTTCCAGCACGCAGGCGGCACGCCATTGATCATGCTGTTCGGCCAGCCGCTGTCGACGTTCAGCCATGCTGCCAGTGCCCAGGTCAGGAAAACCGGCGGTCACCAGGCGGGTCGGTTCGCCGCCGGTGTGGGAGTCGATCACGGTGATGCGTTTCATGGGAGGGCCACTTCCGTTCAGATGAGTGAGCCAAAGAGTGGCTTGTACAGTGGTGTGCCGGCTTGAGGGTTTTACCCTGCGCCGATGACGAAATCGGCACAGTGGATGAGCTGTCAGTGGTGGTGAGGCAGGTGCTCGAACAGGGTCTTGCAGACGCCGGCAATGTGCTCGTCGAGCAACTTCACCGCCAGGTCGACGTCACCGGCGCGACAGGCTGCAAGGATTTCCCGGTGTTCGTGATCGGCGCGATCCTTGCCGGCCGAGAGACTCATCTGCATGCGCAGGTAGCGTTCCAGCTTGTCGTTGACCGAGCGGATCAAACCGACCAGAAACGGTCGTTGCGCCGGTTCGTAGAGGCAAGCGTGCAGTTCCCAGTTGAGCTCGGCCCAGCGTCCGACGTCATCTTCGCCGATGAACTCCTGACAGATGCGTTCGGCGCGGGCGAAGGTTTCTTCGGTCATGTTGGGAATCGCCAGGCGCAGCACCTTGTCTTCGAGCAACATGCGCACTTCGAACATCTGCGCCAGTTCGGCATCGGAAACACGTGTGACCATTGCCCCGCGATTGCGCTGGAACATCACCAGGCCTTCGGCCTCCAGGCGCTTGAGCGCTTCGCGCACCGGAATCTTGCTGACGTTGAACTGACGGGCGATGTCGTCCTGGCGAATCGGTTCGTCCTCGGCGAAATGCCCGGCGACGATGGCATCACGTAGATGACGGGTGATGATTTCCGACGTCGAAGGCGCATTGCCAAGGTCTGGGGCATTGAATTTGGGTAGGGTCACGGCGGCGGTTCGTTCGGAATGAGTTGGAGATATGGTATACGAATTTTCTTTGGTGTTCCTTCGGCTATGGTTAGACGGGTGCTTAATCAAGGCGAAGGCAAATACCCAGGTAACGGGCGAGCGGAACCATCATGAAGAAGGAAAAGACTAGGGCAACGGAAGAAGAGGTCGCAAGCTCGGCCTCTCAGTTGATAGACGCGAGAATCAAAGAACTGGGCGATTGGCGCGGCGAAACCCTCGCCCGGGTCCGAGCGCTGATCAAGCAGGCCGACCCCGATGTGATCGAAGAATGGAAGTGGCGGGGCGTCCCGGTGTGGTCGCACGGCGGAATTATTTGCACTGGCGAAACCTACAATAGTTTCGTGAAAATGACCTTCGCCAAGGGCGCCTCGCTTGAGGACCCTTCAAACCTCTTCAACGCCAGCCTCGAAGGCAACACCCGACGCGCTATCGATATCCGTGAGGGCGAGAGCATCGATGAAAACGCGTTGAAGACGCTAATTCGCGCCGCCGTGGATCTCAACACGTCAGTGCGAGCGGCGGCCCGCACCAAATCGGTTGAATGAGCTGCCCGGGGCACTCACCATAACATCCAAGTGTAATCAACATTCACCCGCAGCTCATTGTCATCCCTATGGCTGGCCTGGGCGCTGAAGTCGTTGCGGTACCAGGCGTTGCGCAACCGCAGTGCCAAACCTTTCAGTTCGCCGCTCTGCAGTACATAGGACAGCTCGATATCCTTTTCGCTCTCTGTCAGGTTGGAGCCTCCCAGCTTGGCCAGTTCGATATTGTCGCCACTCACATAGCGCAACATGCCATTGAGCCCCGGAACGCCAAGGCCTACAAAATTGTAGTCATACCGCACCTGCCAACTGCGTTCCTTGGGGTTGAGAAACTCGGAGCTCAGCGTGCCTTCGGTGATCACTAACGGTTCGGTGCCGAACAGGTAGGGCATGGCTGTCTTGCCGGTCAGTTGCATGTAACCAGCACCGAATTTGTGAGCGCCCACGGCATACGTCAGCATCAGCGCCGCATTGCGGTTGTCCACCGGGCCGGCCCTGGCCGCGCCATCCTCTGCGGTAACGAACAGACGGAAATCGCTTTTCAGGCTGCCAGGGCCCATCGGGCGATTATCGACAAAGCCATAGAAGTCCTTGCGGTACAGATCAGCGAGTTCTGCGTGGTAGTACTTCAGCGTCAGTTGCGGCGACCAGGCATAGTCGCCGCCGACAAAAGAAAAACGGTCCGACTCGGCGGCGCCATTGAAGCGTCCGTTGGGTGAGCCCACCGACATTTTCTGGTAATCGGTGGAGTCACGCAGGTTGATGCGATCCAGCCAGCCAACGTGCAGGGTCAAGTTGTCGATTTCCCGGGATTTGAGGTACGCGCCGCGGAATGTCTGTGGCAGCAGGCGGGTAGGGCTGGCGAAAGCGATCGGCAGAAACGTACTGATGGTGCCCAATTGCAGCTCGCTTTTCGATGCCCTGACCTTGGCCGTCAGGCCCAGCTCCGAGTATTCATCGGCCGGCTCACGGGTGGTGGCGTTGTACGGCAGCAGGCCGGTGCCGGTGCGAGCGCGTGAGGAATCCAGACGGACACCCAGCAATCCCTGGGCGTCCAGGCCGAACCCTACGGGTCCTTCCGTATAACCTGAGCGAACGTTGAGAATGAAACCCTGCGCCCACTCGCGGGCGGCGGCCTGGGGTGTTGCGTTCACGTAGTTACGATCGAAGTAAAAGTTGCGCATCGTCAGATCGGCGTGGCTGTCATCGACAAAACCGCCGGCGCAAGCCTGGCCAAAGAATAAAACGCAGGCGCAGGCGCTGAGCGCCCGAAGAGAGATCTTGAGCATGCCAGTGTTCACTTTTATTGTTGTTGGGGGGTGAACCCGCACCGATTTGGCGCGGGGTTTGACCAGTGGGTTGTCAGTCGGACTGAGAACCGTTGCGCCGCACGGACAGGTAAAACATGGCCACCGCAGCGATGACGATTCCCGGCGCCGAAGCCAGCATCACCCCGGCCGTGCCGGTGCCCAAGGCGAGCATCTTGCCGGCCACCAGCGGGCCGCTCATTGCACCCAGTCTGCCGATGGCGACCGCACTGCCTACGCCGGTCGCGCGTACCGATGGGGGATAGAAATGCGGCGCCAGGGCGTAGAGCACACACTGCCCACCGGTGGCGAAAAAGCCGGCGATGAAGCCTGCCACCAACATGCTCTCCAGACGGCTGGCCAACCCCAAGGCAGTCAGCGAGCCGAGGATGCCCAGGTAGATCAGTGCTGACAGGGCCCAGGCCGGCAGGCGGTCCATCACCCAGCCCAGCATCAAGGTGCCGACTGCTGCACCAATTTGTAGGGCGAGCATGACCCAACTGGCCTGGTGACCGGTGAAACCTTGGCCGATCAGCAAGCTGGGCAGCCAGTTGATCAGGATGTAGACCACCATGAGGGTAAAGAAATAGCTGACCCAGATCAGCGCGGTTGGCAGGGCCGCGCCTTCGCGGAACAGACCTCGGACCACGCCGATGGGCGCCACGTTTTGGCTGCGAAATTGCAGCGACTCCGGCAGGTAGAGCCCCAGCAGCGGCACGATTAACAGAGGCACCAGGCCGCCGACGTAGAACACTGCCTGCCAGTCGCCCGAAGGGCCGGCAATACCCATCGCCGCCGCCAGTGCCGCGCCCAATGGCACACCGCAATACATCAGGCTCACCGCACTGCCCCGCAGGCGCGGGCCGGCCACTTCGCTAGTCAGGGCAATCAGGTTAGGCAGCGCGGCTCCCAGACCTACGCCGGTCAGGCAACGGGCGGCGAGCAGGCTGTTGAAGTCAAAGGCCAGGGCAGTGGCAAGAGAAAACAGTCCGAACAGGGCCACTGACGCGATCAGCACGCGCTTGCGACCGATGCGGTCGGCCAGCCAGCCGCCCACAAACGCACCGGGCAGCAGGCCGAAAATTCCGGCACTGAACACCCAGCTCATGTGCAATTTATCCAGTTCGAACGCGGCCGCCATGCCTTGGGCAGCGATCCCGGAGGCCTGTAGGTCAAGGCCCTCCATCAGGGCCACGAGGAAACACAGACCGATGGTCCGCGTCATGTGTAGCGGTGTTGTCAGGTTCAGTACAGTCATGGGTAGTACCCGTTTTATTGTTGTATGGGCGAAACAGGGCCGACCGACCGCTGCGTGGGCGGTCAGCCGGTGTGGTGCTCGGTCAGCGTTTGAGCAGATCCAGCGCGACGTCGACGATCATGTCTTCCTGACCGCCGACCATGCGGCGTCTGCCCAGTTCGACGAGGATGTCGAGGGTCTTGAGGCCGTATTTGGCTGCAGCGATTTCGGCATGGCGCAGGAAGCTTGAATAGACGCCGGCATAACCCAGCGCGAGCGTCTCGCGGTCGACTCGAACCGGACGGTCCTGCAGCGGACGAACGATGTCGTCAGCCGCGTCCATCAGCGTGTAAAGGTCGGTGCCGTGGTTCCAACCCAGGCGCTCGGCGGCCGCGATAAACACTTCCAGCGGCGCGTTACCGGCACCGGCACCGGCGCCCATGCCCGCGAGGCTGGCATCGATGCGGTCGCAACCTTCCTCGACGGCGGTGATCGAGTTGGCAACCCCCAGGCTCAGGTTGTGGTGCGCGTGCATGCCGGTCTCGGTTTCCGGTTTGAGTACGGCTTTAAATGCACGGAAACGCTCGCGCACATCCTGCATGTTCATGGCCCCGCCGGAGTCGGCCATGTACACGCACGTCGCACCGTAGCTTTCCATCAACTTGGCCTGCGCGGCCAGCTGCTCGGCCGGAATCATATGGCTCATCATCAGGAAACCGACGGTGTCCATGCCCAGCTCGCGGGCATACTCGATGTGCTGTTTTGACACATCCGCTTCGGTGCAATGGGTGGCGATGCGCACCACCCGGGCACCGGCGTTGTAGGCCGCTTTGAGGTCATGCACCGTGCCGATGCCGGGCAGCAGCAAGGTGGTAATTTTGGCGTGGCTGATCACATCGGCCGCGGCCTCGATCCACTCCAGGTCGGTGTGCGCAGCAAAGCCATAGTTGAAGCTCGAACCTTGCAGGCCGTCGCCATGGGCGACTTCGATCGAGTCAACCTTGGCTTTGTCCAGGGCGCGGGCGATGTCCTGCACGTTTTGCAGCGAATACTGATGGCGAATCGCATGGCTGCCATCACGCAGGGTCACGTCGGAGATGTAGAGTTTTTTGCCGGGATTAAAAGTCATGTCGGTCTCCTCAGGCGTTCAGCATCGACTGCGCCATGCGCTCGGCGGTGGCCAAGGCTGCGGAGGTCATGATGTCGAGATTGCCGGCGTAGGCTGGCAGGTAATGGGCGGCCCCTTCGACTTCGAGGAACACCGAAGTCTTGAGGCCGGAGAATTTGCCGAGGCCCGGAATATTCAGCGGCGCGTCTTCAGGTATCACGTCGAACTGGACTTTTTGCTTCAGGCGATAGCCCGGTACGTAGGCTTGCACGGCGGCCGCCATCTCCACGATGGACGCCTCGACCAGTGCCTGATCGGCGGCTTCGGACAACACAAACACCGTGTCGCGCATCATCAACGGCGGCTCGGCCGGGTTCATCACGATGATCGCCTTGCCCTTGGCTGCACCGCCGATTACTTCGATGGCCTTGGAGGTGGTTTCGGTGAACTCGTCGATGTTGGCACGGGTGCCCGGGCCGGCGGACTTGCTGGCGATCGAGGCGACGATTTCGGCGGAATGCACTTTCGCCACGCGCGACCCCGCCGCGACCACGGGGAGGGGCGCCTGGCCACCGCAAGTCACCATGTTGACGTTGAGCTGAGCGAGGGTTTGTTCCAGGTTGACCACCGGCACGCAGTACGGGCCGATGGCTGCCGGGGTCAGGTCGATCAGGCGAATCCCGGGTTTGATCGAGCGCAGGAAGGCGTCGTTCTTCACATGGGCGCCGGCCGAGGTGGCATCGAAGACGAATTCGATGTCCTTGAAGACGTCCATGCGGATCAGGCCTTCAACGCCTTCATGGGTCACCGCCACACCCATGCGCTGGGCGCGGGCGAGACCATCGGAGGCCGGGTCGATGCCAACCATGACCGCCATTTCCAGGTGTTTGGCGTTACGCAGGATCTTGATCATCAGGTCGGTGCCGATGTTGCCGGAACCGACGATGGCGACTTTGAGTTTGTTCATTGTTGTTGCCTCATTTGCACGCAAGTCGCCGATCACTCGGCGCTGAACTGAACACCGACACGACCGATGCCTTCGATCTCGGTCTCGAATCGATCGCCCGCCGCCACCGCCACCATCGGCCCAAGTGCCCCGGTGAGGATGATGTCGCCGGCCCGCAGCGGATCGCCCAAGCGCGCCATGGTTTGCGCCAGCCACACGGCCGCATTGAGTGGATGCCCCAGGCATTCGGCGCCGCAGCCGCTAGACACTTCTTCGCCATTGCGGGTCATGCGCATGCTGGCCTGGCGCAGGTCGAGCCCATCGATACGTCGAGCCGGGCCACCCAATACGAAACAACCACTGGAGGCGTTATCCGCCACGGTATCGACGAAGCGGATGGCCCAGCCCTGGACCCGACTGCCGACAATTTCCAGTGCCGGCACGACCCAGCCGGTGGCCGCCATCACGTCGGCAAACGTGGTGTCGGCGCGGGGCAGATCGCGCTCGAGGATCAGGGCAATTTCGGCCTCGATCTTCGGTTGCAGTACGCGAGTGACGGGCACGCTTTCGTTGTCGCCGTAGCACATGTCGGCGAAAAGCGTGCCGAAGTCCGGCTGGTCCACGCCTAACTGTGCCTGCACCTTGGGGTTGGTCAGGCCGATCTTGCGGCCGACCACGCGGCGGCCGTTGGCCACCCCGTAAGCGACATTCAGGCGCTGGATGGTGTAGGCGGCCTCGGCGTTGTCTTCGCCAATTTGTTCGCGTAGAGGTGCGATGGCCTCGCCGTCGGCCTCGGCGGGGCGCAGGTCCGCCGCCAGCCGTTCCAGAGTGTGTTGAGTCAGGGTCATGTCAGCCTCTGTGATCAGTGGGTCAGGAAGTCCAGGACCATGCGGTTGAAGGTCTCGGCGTGTTCCCACTGGGCCCAGTGGCCGCAGCGATTGAACACGTGCAGTTGTGCATGGGGCAGGCCGGCCAGCAGGCGCAGGCCGGTGTCCATGGGCACGAAGCGATCTTCGCGGCCCCAGACGAGCAGCGTCTGGGCGGTGATTTCGTGCAGGCGGTGGCTGAAATCAGGGAATTGCTTGGGATTGAGGGTGCTGCTCTTGACGAAGTTTTCCAGGTGCTCACGGTGCGCCAGGATGTTGTCCAGGCGGGTCTGGAATAACGCTTCGGTCAGACTGCTGGCGTCGAACACGAAGACGTTCATCATCTTCTTCAGGTTTTCAATGGTCGGTTCGCGGTACAGCGCGCCGATCAGCTTGATGCCTTCGGTGGGTTGCGGCACGAACGCACTTGGGCCGCCGGTGCCGCCGCCCATCAAGACCAGTTTGCCGACCCGCTCAGGGTTTTCCAGGGCAAAGGCCACGGCACTGTGGCCGCCCATGGAGTTACCGATGATGTGAACACAGTTCAGATCCAGCACATCGAGCAGCCCCTTGAGCGCTCGTGCGTTGAGGTTCGAACGCGAACCGTCACAAACGATCGGGTCGCTTTTGCTCCAGCCTGGGCAGTCCAGCAAAATCACTCGGTAACCAGCGGCCACCAAGGGTTCGATGTTGCGGTGGAAGTTGGCCCAGCCGCTGGCGCCGGGGCCGGAACCGTGGAGCATGACTACGGTTTCGGCGCCCGGGTCTTCAGTGCTTGGGCCGACATCGTTGTAATGCAGTTGCAGGTCCAGATCGCCTTCCTTGATGTGTGCAAAGCGGCTGGTGGACGCTTCGGTGAATGCGGGTTCAGTGGCAGTCATGTCAGTGTTCCTTGGATTCAAAGGTGGTTGTTCAGCGGCTGGGCGCCAAGGGCGGCGAAGCCTGCGATCCATTCGGGAATCGGGCGGTAGTAGCGGCCTTCGGTCTGATAAGGGCCGAAGGCGCAAAGCGCGGCGAAGGCGGCGACCCAGGTTTTCACTTCGTGAGTGGATTTGCCGGCCAGTGCCGACAGCTCGTCGTTCCCCAGCGAATCGAGGTCGCTCAGCCGGCCTTGCTCGAGGATGTCGAGAAACTGCTGATCCCAAACAGGATTAAGCGGATGCAGACTGTGTTGGTCTTCAACGAAATCCCGGGCGGCCTGGATGACTCGTTGCTGGCGCGCCTGTCGCTCATCGGCTGGCAGCTGGCGACCGCTACCCATCAGGCGATCAGCCATGCGCGCATCGACCTTGGCCAGTTCCGGAACCGGGGGCTGGTGTGACAAACCACCTGAGGCCAGAAACAGCACGCGCTTGTTCAGCGACTGTGCCCACTGGCCAATCGCTTCACCGAGCAGACGGGCACGCTTGAAACCGGGCAGGGGCACGGCGACCGAATTGATGAACACCGGAATCACCGGACAGGCCTGTAAACCGCCAAGCAACAGCTCCAGCGGTTGGGCGAACGCATGGTCGACCTGCATGCGATAGGAGATGGCCGCGTCGACACCGGCATCCAGGACAGCCTGTGCGCAGGATTCAGCCAGCGCTTTAGGCACGTCCAAAGGCCCGGCAGCCGTGTCGAAATCGCCGATGGCATGGGCGGCCATGCCGATGCAGAAGGCTGGCATCACGTCGTAGAAAAAGCCGTTGTAGTGGTCGGGCCCGAACAGCACGATCAGCTCCGGCTCGAAACGAGCGATGCGCTCACGGGCATCGGCGATCATATCGTCGACCTCGGCCAGCACTTCAGGTGTCGGGTCGACGTAGCCCACCAGTGGAGTGTGAGACAAGCAGTGCAGATAGGCGCTCATGTCAGGCCACCTTGCTGGCTAGGATCGCCACTTCGGGTTGCGGCAGCGCCTTGAGCGCCAGGGCCAATTCATCACAGGCCTGGCCGACCGTTTGCGGAATGGCCAGGCCGGCGAGGAAGCGATCCGGACGCACCAGGGCGATAGAGGCCGAGCCGCGGGCGAACCATTCCTTGAGGCGGCCGGTGCTGTCACCGATGCGGATCACGCCTTGGCTGACGTCGCTGGTCGCTTTGAGCTGGACGTCCGGCAGGACCTGGATAAAGCGCGTGCCCAGTGCTTGCCATTGCTCGAGCTGTGCCGCCGTCAGGCCCCAGGTCGGGTCGCAGCCCCAAGCGATAATCGCGAAGTTCTCGCCGATCACCTCATCCAGCAACACGGTGTCGCCGGCTTCGGTCAGCACCCGCGGCTGGATGAACATCTTGCCCACCGGTGAGCCTTTTTCGCTGGGTACGATCAACGCGCCCTCGGTGTATTGCGGCATCGGCTTGAAGCGCATTTCCACGAAGTAGCGTTTAACCGGCGGCACATAGTTGAGCAGCCACGACACACCATCACGCAAAGTGCCTTGCCAGCGTTTGGGCGGCGCCAATACGTGACCGGCCAGTACCGAAAGGTCGATCATCGCCTTGGCGTGATCGCGACGTTCTTGTTCATAGCTGTCGAGCAGGCTGTCGGCGGCCAGGCCTTTGACTACCAGCGACAGTTTCCATGCCAGGTTGGAAGCGTCGCGCATGCCGCTGTTGTACCCCTGGCCCTGCCATACCGGCATGATGTGCGCGGCATCGCCGGCCAGCAGCACCCGTCCCTCACGGAACTTACCGGCCAGGCGAGCGTTGTGGGTATAGACGCGGCTGCGGATCAATTCGATGCGATCGGGATTGGGCAGCACCTTGGCCAGCAGTTTGCGCATGTTCTCGGGTTTGCTCAGCTCGGCTTCGGTCTCGCCGGGCATGACCATGAATTCGAAACGGCGCACGCCGTGGGGCAGGGCGGCGGACACATACGGGCGCACCGGGTCGCAGCACAGGTAAACATGGGGCGTGCTCAGCGGGTCGTTGGCGATGTCGACGACGATCCACTGATTCGGCGCGGTCTTGCCTTCGAAACTGATGTTGAGGTTGCGCCGCACCAGGCTGTTGCCACCGTCGCAGCCGATCAGATAACGGGCCTGCAGGCGTTCGCTGCGGCCTTTCTGATCCTTGAGGTTGAGGACCACAACGCTGTTGTTTTGCTCGAAGCCTTCGAGCTCACGGCCGAACAGCACTTTGACGTTGTCGAAACGCTGCAAACCTTCGAATAGCACACGGTCGGCCAAGGGCTGGATGAAGGCGTTGCGCCGAGACCAGCCGAACTCATCGGTCTTGGGCTGTATATCGGCAAAGCAGCGGCCTTTGGGTGTCAGGAAACGCATGGCGTGCCAGGGCGTGGTGTGCGGCAGCACGTTGTCGGCCAGACCGACGGCCTGGAAAGTACGCAGGCTTTCGTCGTCCAGACCGATGGCGCGGGGGTAGTCGATCAGGCTGTCGAGCTTTTCCACTACGGTGACATTCACACCACATTGGCCCAGGTAATTGGCGATCATCAAGCCAACAGGGCCGGCGCCGACGATGGCAACGTCGGTGGTCAGGTCCAATGTGGAAGGAGTGGGGGCAGAACTCATAGTCATCTCCGTACAGCGCTTTTGGATTTCTTGTTGGGCGCAGTATGGAAATCACAAGGCTGGTCGACAACGACAACCCTTGTTAGTGTGCACTAAGTGCACATGATTGATTTACAACAATAAAGAGGTCGTCAATGAGCGAGACTGAATACAAAGCCGTGCGCGGTCTGATGCGTGGTCTGGCACTGATCAATGGCTTGAACCGCTTCGATGGCGGCGCCAGCACTGCGCAATTGGCTGAGCAGAGCGGGTTGCACCGCACCACCGTGCGCAGACTGTTGGAGACCCTGCAGGCTGAAGGCTATGTGCGGCGTAGCGAGTCGGATGACAGCTATCGATTGACGTTGAAAGTGCGCGAACTCAGTGAAGGGTTTCGCGATGAACAATGGATTTCCTCCATCGCCGCACCGTTGCTTGGCGAGTTGCTGCAGGAGGTCGTCTGGCCCACCGACCTGTGCACGCTGGACGGCGATGCCATGGTTATTCGTGAGACCACCCATCGTTTCAGTCGCCTGTCGTTTCACCGCTCCATGGTCGGCCGCCGCTTACCTTTGCTCATGACCGCGACCGGGCGCGCGTACTTTGCGCACTGCCGACCTGCAGAGCGAGAAGAGTTGATTGAGTTGATGGTCAGCCGTGAAGACGAACAATCTGCGTTTGCCGCGGATCGCCGATTTGTCGACCGGTTGGTGGAGCACACACTCAGTAAGGGTTATGGCGAAAATAATGCGCATTGGGGAGAGGAACGCAAGATTGCCGCCATTGCCATTCCGGTTATGCATGAGGAGCAGGTGATGGGCTGCCTGAATCTGGTCTACATCGCCAAGGCCATGCCCATTGAGGAAGCCGCTCGCCGCTACTTGCCGGCGATGCGGGGCGTGGTGGAAAAGATCCAGGCTCAATTGGGATAGATGTTTCGTGCTGTAGGAATTCGCGGTTACTGCCTCACTCAACTAAACAAATGGGGACATTGACGAGTAGTCCTCAGGAAAATAACCCGTTCATCGCGCAAGGTCAGCACGCAGCATCACGTCCCGCCCGAAATCGGTAGAGGCGAACACTTTGGAGTCGATATCTGACACGTGTGGATGATCCCAGGCGCCGAAAATCGCAGCATTGACCAATGGGAGGGCGGGAGATGCTGCAACTGACCGAAGCTGGCCGGCCACAACCGCCGGCGTTGCGTATTGGTTTCTGGCTGATGGACACCTTCGATTTGTATACCCTGGCCAATGCGCTGGAGCCATTGCGCCTGGCCAATCAGTTGGCGGGGCGCACTGTTTGCCAGTGGCAAATGCTCAGTCTGGACGGTCGGCAACTGAACGCCAGCAACGGCATCGCCACCGCCACTGCGCGACTGGATCTGGCGCAACCGCTCGATGTGTTGATCCTCTGTGATGGTGACAACCTGCATCATCCAGACCTGGACCGGCAGCTGCGTCATTGGGCTGCGCAGCCGATCGGTCTGGGGGCGTTGGGCAAGGCCGGTTGGCTGCTGGCGCAGATCGGCGCTTTGAATGGGTTCCGCTGCAGCTTGCCGGAACCGGCCCCGTCACTGACGTTTGCTGCCTTCAGCGAATTGACGCCGGTGGCCGCACCGTTCTGCGTCGACCGCCAACGGCTGACCTGCGTCGGCCCGCAGGCTGTTCAAGGGTTGATGCACGAACTGCTTGCCCGGACCCATGGTCGTGGGCTGATCCTGCGGATGGAAAAACATGCCGCGCGTCAGGCCCGGCCACTGCTACCGACGCAAAATGCCCCGGCAAAACTTCAAGCGACGCTGGCCTTGATGAATGAGCACTTGAGCCAAACACTGGGTATCGACGAATTGGCCGAGACCCTGGGCATTTCCCGTCGCCATCTGGAGCGTTTGTTCAAATGCAGCCTGGGATGTTCGCCGTCCAGGCACTATCTGGACTTGCGGTTGCAACGGGCGCGTCAGTTATTGCGCGCCGCTGAACAGCCTCTGCCTGCGGTCGCTCGCGAGTGCGGATTTGTCTCGTTGCAGCATTTCTTTCGCTGTTATCGCCAATACTTCGGTGCGCACCCGCGTGATCATGTGGGCGCAGTCCCGATAGCGGAGAGTCAGCGGGCATTGATGTTGAAAGCACCGGCCTCATCGCGAGCAAGCCCGCTGCCGCACTGACCGCGCGACCCTTTGCCAATGCCCCCGCCAAGCAGGGGCATTTTGGTTTCTGCAACACAAACCCCTGTAGCAGCTGTCGAGCTTGCGAGGCTGCGTCCGGCCCTGTAGGAGCTGTCGAGCTTTGCGAGGCTGCGATCGGCTGCGAAGCAGTCGTGAAATCAGACAATGTGGTGTATCTGACTGACCGCGTCCTCAGGGTTTACGACTGCTGCGCAGCCGATCGCAGCCTCGCAAGCTCGACAGCTCCTACAGGGCCGATCGCAGCCTCGCAAAGCTCGACAGCTCCTACAGGGCCGGACGCAGCCTCGCTACGGGGCGCGTTATGGCGGCCTTTGATGGGGGCTTTTGTAAACAGCGGATATGACCAACTACAGGTCGGATTCGCGCAAAAAACCGTGCTTTGCATCTGTTCGAATGATCTTCAGCGGCCCGCCAGATTGGCGCCTTCTGTAGCTCAAACAATGACAAGGATAAATGACATGCAAATGCCGAAAACCATCCAGATCAAGAACGGCGAGAAAGTGAGCCCGACGTTCTCGGCTCAGGAATATGCCAACCGCCAGGCCAAGCTGCGGGCGTATCTGGCGCAGAACAATATCGACGCGGCAGTCTTCACTTCCTATCACAACATCAATTACTACAGCGATTTCCTGTATTGCTCATTCGGTCGCCAGTACGCGCTGGTCGTGACCCAGGACAGCGCCGTGACCATCAGCGCCAACATTGATGGTGGCCAACCTTGGCGCCGGACTGTCGGCACTGAAAACATCGTCTATACCGACTGGCAACGCGACAACTACTTCGTCGCCATCCAGCAAGCCTTGCCGAAAGCCGGGCGTATCGGCATCGAGTTCGACCATCTGAATTTGCTCAACCGCGACAAACTGGCCAGCCGCTATCCGCAGGCTGAACTGGTGGACATCGCCGCACCGTGCATGCGCATGCGCATGATCAAGTCCGCCGAAGAGCACGCGATCATTCGTCACGGCGCCCGCGTGGCAGACATTGGCGGTGCCGCCATCGTCGAAGCCTTGCGTGACCAGGTGCCGGAATACGAAGTGGCCCTGCACGCCACGCAGGCCATGGTGCGCGAGATTGCCCGCACGTTCCCGGACTCCGAACTGATGGACACCTGGACCTGGTTCCAGTCCGGCATCAACACCGACGGCGCGCATAACCCGGTGACGTCGCGCAAGGTCAACAAGGGCGACATCCTCAGCCTCAATTGCTTCCCGATGATCGCCGGTTACTACACCGCGCTGGAACGCACCTTGTTCCTCGACCACTGTTCCGACGAGCACCTGCGCTTGTGGGAAGTCAACGTCAAGGTGCACGAGGCCGGTCTGAAACTGATCAAGCCGGGCATGCGCTGCTGCGATATCGCCCTGCAATTGAACGAGATCTTCCTGGAACACGATCTGCTGCAATACCGCACCTTCGGCTACGGCCACTCCTTCGGTACGCTGAGCCACTACTACGGCCGCGAAGCCGGGCTGGAACTGCGCGAAGACATCGACACCGTTCTGGAACCGGGAATGGTGGTGTCCATCGAGCCGATGATCATGCTGCCCGAAGGCCTTCCGGGTGCC
Organism: Pseudomonas sp. RIT-PI-q; assembly: GCF_001297125.1. Lineage (GTDB taxonomy): Bacteria > Pseudomonadota > Gammaproteobacteria > Pseudomonadales > Pseudomonadaceae > Aquipseudomonas. Next base: position 6,008 of record NZ_LHPC01000014.1, on the reverse strand, counting down.
GGTGGTTATCGTGAACACGACATCTTGATCGTCAACGAACAGGGCGGGGAAAACATCACCCAATTCCCGTATGGCCCGGAACACAACATCATCAAAAAGTAAGATCGCACGCCGCACAGTGAACCTGTGCGGCGTTTTACCATGATGCATGCGCACGCCAGAGCGCGCAGCATCAACCCTGTAGGAGCTGCCGAAGGCTGCGATCTTTTGATTTTATTTTTAAGATCAAGATCAAAAGATCGCAGCCTTCGGCAGCTCCTACAGAGCCTTAACCCTGCCAAGTAAAACAATAGAGGGTTTTGTCATGTTCAACGTCCCGACGTTTCATCAAGATCACCGCACCTCTCACACCGGAGGTGCCCAATGAGCACCCAAAGCGCAAGCCTGACGCCGACCCTGGCACAGCAACTTGAACAGACATCCGAGCGCAAGGCCCTGCGGCGCGCAGCCAGTGCCAGCTTCATGGGCAACTTCGTCGAGTGGTTCGACTATGCGGCCTACGGCTATCTGGCAACTGTCATCGCGCTGACGTTTTTTCCGCAGACCGACAAGGCCACCGCGCTGCTGGCGACATTCGCGGTGTTCGCGCTGTCGTTCATCGTTCGCCCGCTGGGTGGACTGGTCTGGGGGCATTTCGGTGACAAATACGGGCGGCGCAGTGCGTTGTCCTGGTCGATTCTGATTATGTCGGTCTCGACCTTCTGCATCGGCATCCTGCCGACCTACAACCATATTGGCCTGTGGGCGCCGGCCTTGTTGTTGCTGATTCGCCTGTTCCAGGGCTTCTCGGCTTCCGGTGAGTACGCCGGCGCATCGGCCTTTCTCGCCGAGTATGCCCCCGAGGGTAAACGCGGGTTGTACACCAGCATTGTCCCGGCGAGTACGGCGGCCGGCTTGCTGTTCGGCGCGGTGTTTGTCGCCGGTCTGCATGCGTGGATGAGTGTTGACGATTTGCACAGTTGGGGCTGGCGCTTGCCCTTTCTGCTGGCAGCGCCGTTCGGTCTGGTGGGGCGCTATATCCGCATGAGTTTGCAAGACACGCCGAAGTTCCTGGAGATGGAAAAACGCCTCGAAGCGAAGGAGTGCGCGACCCACGCTCCGGTTCGTGAATTGCTCACCGTACACCGGCGCAGCGTGATGATCGGCATTGGTGTGACCTGTCTGAACGCGGTGGCGTTTTACCTGTTGCTCAGCTACATGCCGACTTACCTGTCGACCGAGATGGGCATGAGCGAGAGTGATTCGTTCCTGGCGTCAACGGTGTCGCTGGCGACCTACATCGGGCTGATTTTTCTGATGGGCAAGCTGTCTGACCGGTTTGGACGCAAAACCATGTTGCTGACCGCTTCGGTGCTGTTCCTGGCGCTGACCTTTCCGCTGTTCGGGATGTTGGAGAATCAGCCGCTGATGGTGATTCTGATGATCCAGATTGCCTTCGGCGCGATCCTGGCCATGAACGACGGCACCTTGCCGTGCTTCCTCGCCGAGATATTCCCCACCCGCGTGCGCTTCAGTGGTTTTGCCTTCAGCTTCAATATCGCCAATGCGGTATTTGGCGGCACCGCGCCGTTTATCGCCACCTGGCTGATCCAACTGACCGGCAACAAAATGGCCCCGGCCTGGTATCTGCTGGCGGCAGCGGCGGTGGCATTGATTGCCATGCTGGCGAGTCGGGAAACGGCGCATAAAGCGTTGCAGGACTGAGGACGCCATCGCGGGCAAGCCCGCTCCCACAGGAGATCTTCAGTGGACACACAACCTGTGTTCACCCAGATCAAATGTGGGAGCGGGCTTGCCCGCGAAGGGGCCAGCCCGGCCAACATCAATACTGACAAGCAATCAATGCACCGCAGCCACTTGCTTACGCTCGCCTATAGGCGATACACCGAAGAACCGGCTGTAGCATTTGGAGAAGTGCGCCGGGGAAACGAAGCCGCAGGCGAGGGCGATGTCGCGGACTTGCGATTCACTGCGCAGCAGCAATTGCCGCGCCCGTGACAGGCGCAATTCCAGGTAATACTGACTCGGTGTGCGTTGCAGGTGCTTGTGAAACAGGCGCTCCAGTTGCCGCACCGACACCTCGTTCAAACGCGCAAGTTCCTCAAGGCCCACCGGCTCCTCGAGATTGGCTTCCATGATCGCCACCATCTGGCTGAGCTTGGGCTGCGAGGTGCCCAGCTTCTGCCGCAAGGGCACTCGTTGTTGCTTCCTCGCGCCCCGTACCCGATCACACAACAACAACTCGGCCGCATGCGCCGCGATGTCCCGGCCACCGGGTTCGCGCGCGATCAACTGCAGGGTCATGTCCATGGAAGCCACACCACCGGAGCAGGTGTAGCGATCACGGTCGAGCTCAAACAACTGGTTGGAAATGATGATCCCCGGGAAACGCTCCTTCAGCGCTTCGATGTCTTCCCAGTGAATCGTGCAGCGATAGCCCTTGAGCAAATCGGCACGCGCCAACAAATGGCTGCCGGTGCAAATGCCGCCGAGTGGCACCTGATCATGCGCCAGTTTGCGCAGCCAATTGAGCAGCGGCCGGCTGCTGTGATTGGAGACGATCGGGTTCGATCCGACAACGAACAGCATGTCGAGCTTGGGCGCATCGGTGATGGTGTGGTCGGGCAGGATGCGCATGCCGTTGCTGGCCGTGACCGGGTCCAGGCTGGCGGCGATGATCACCGTGCGGAACATCGGTTTGCGCGCGGCCATATTGGCCATCCGCAGGGTTTCCACGGCGGAGGCGAAGCCGATGGTGGTGAAGTTGGGAATGACCAGAAAGCCCACGGTCTTCACTGGCCCTTGTTCATTCGCCGAACGTCCTGCAGCGGGTTTCGCCACCTGGAGTTTCGCCATCATTACCGCTCCTCAACTGTAACAGTGACGCGCTCTGCGGCTAGCCGCCGGAAGTGGCAACGTCATCTCGTTTTTATGGTTATCAAGCCCGCTTTCGGGTTTCTGGATCTTACACCGAGTGCCCGATCAATAGGCATTTCGCGGCGGAAGCAGGGAAGGCGGGGCAAAAAAAACCGGCCCGCTCGTGGTGGAGAGCGGACCGGAAAGAGGTGACCGGTTAATCGTTGACGCGATATCTCAAAGAAGCGTCGAGGCGTTAAGTGTTCACGCCAATCCAGCTTTCTGCACGGCGCTCTTTTTGGCGTTGAAAATTGCCCCCATGCAGACGATGGACAGAGTGAGCGCACCCGTCGCAATCACTTCCATGCGGTGCTCGGGCAATATCAGCATAACCACCAGAATGCTCAGGATGCAGAAGATCACCAGGTAGCTCAGCCAGGGGTAAAACCACATCTTGAACGCGATCGGCTGTCCTGATGCATTCATCTTCTTGCGAAGGACCAGTTGTGAAACCGCAATGGCCAGATAGACCAGCAGCGCAACGGCGCCGGAGCTGGCCAGGAGGAACGAGAACACTTCGTTGGGCGCGAAATAATTCAGTGCGGTGGTCAGGAAACCCACCGCTGTACTGGCCAGCACCGCAATGTAGGGCACCCCTGAAGACGACGTTTTCTGCAGCACTTGCGGGCCATCCCCGCGTTTGCTTAGCGAGTAGACCATGCGTGACGCCGTATAGATCGCTGAGTTAAGGCAACTGGCGACAGCAATCAACACGACGACATCGACAATCATTTTCGCGTGGGGAATGTTCATCAACTCAAGCGCTCTCTGATACGAGCCGACTTGCATCAGCATCGGGTCGTTCCAGGGCACGATGGAGATGATCAGGAACACCGAGACGATATAGAAAATCCCCATGCGCCAGACGACCGAGTTGGTCGCCCGGGTGATCTGTTTCGAGGGGTTCTGTGATTCCGCCGCGGCGATGGTGACGATTTCAGTGCCCATGAAGCTGAACACGGTGGTGAGCATCGCGCCGATCACGGCGGTCATGCCATTGGGCATGAAACCACCGAACTCTTTGCTCAATTGCACCACGCCACTCACCGTCGTCTCCGGTAATCCCCCCGCCAGGGCCAGCGCGCCAAGGGCGATAAAGCCCACTACCGCAATGACTTTGAGCATGGCGAACCAGAACTCGAACTCGCCGTAACGAGCGACACTGAACAGGTTGGTCAACGTCAGCAATCCAGTGACGGCGATCGCAAACTCCCACGTTGCAATGGACGGAAACCAGGCGTGCAAAATCGCGGCGGCGGCGCTGGCTTCAATCGGAATGACCAGCACCCAGAACCACCAATACAACCAGCCGATGGTGAAGCCGGCGCTGCGTCCCATCGCCCGCTCGGCGTAGGTCGAGAATGACCCGGTATCCGGCGAGGCGACGGCCATTTCACCGAGCATGCGCATGACCAGCACCACCAGGGTGCCGGAAAAAATATACGCCAGGATCGCGGCCGGGCCCGCCGACGCGATGGCGTGCCCTGAACCGATAAACAGGCCGGCGCCGATGGCCCCGGCAATGGAGAGCATGGTGACGTGACGCTGCTTGAGGCCTGGGGCCAGAGTTGAACTGGACATGAGACTTACCCTTTTTATTATGCTTGGAGGGTTAACAACGGCTCTCTGTAGGAGCGAGCTCGCTCGCGAAGGTGGATAACGATGACACGGGCGTTCTGAATCAACGCAGCGCTCTCTAGTCCTTCGCGAGCAAGCTCGCTCCTACAGGTTTAATTTTCTAAATCGAACGCCTCGCGCACGGCAGCGCTGATGCCCGAGACACACACTTCAAGAATCAACTCGCCTTTCTCGCGACTCGAACCTTTGGGCGACGACAATGTTCCACACGCCGGGGTGCGCTCCGGGATGATGGGGAACACGTCATACGGTGGGAAGGTGGCGGGAGGATGGTCAACCGCACGGCTCAGATCGACCTTGTCGGGGTGCAGCGCCAGCATCAACGAGGTTTCGAAAATGCCGCCATGTTCGATGTCCCAACCGAGGAAGCCATCGGGGTAGAGTTTTTCGATGACACCCGGGTCGTTGACGAAATCCCAATAGGACAGCACCACCACTTTGAAGTCATCGATGCCGGCGTAGCGAAGTTCTCGCAGGGCCAGGTCGATGCCCTCGACAATGAACATCGAGTTCTCATAGTGCCCATTCATCATCACCAGTTTGCGGGCGCCGTGGCGTGCCAGTTCGCGGATGATGTCCTGCACGGTATGGGTCAGCGTGGCGCCATCGAGGCTGGTCGTACCCGGGAAGTGGTTGCCACCGCCTGATTTCTGCTGGGACTTGTAGCCATAGGCCAATGCCGGCAACACCAGGCCGCTGACATTTTGCGCGACCGCCTTGCAGATCGCGGTAGGCAACAGAACGTCCACCTCCATGCACATGTGATGGCCGTGCTGTTCCAGTGCGCCAACGGGCAGAAAGATCGGGCAGCCCGTCGCGACCTTCTCTGCATACTCGGGCCAGGTGAGTTCCCCAATAACGACGCTGTTGTTCATCGATGTACCTTGTGCAAGTGATTGATCTGCCTGCCTTTCGATTGCAGGAATCGAAGGTGGCGCATAGAACGATTCGATCAGATCGAGAGGGGGCCGACTTGTCCAAATCCGACCCGTAATTGACAAAACACCCTCTGGTTTGGCTTTTATGGCACGAGGAGGGGCGGTGGCTTAATACCGATCAGTCAGCAACGACGCACACCCTAATGAAATGGCTACCCCCGCCGCCCCCTGTGATCGCCCACTAAGCTTTCACCGGGGGCTCATCGGAGACTGTTGCCATGAACAAAGTAGCTATTGCCGCCATCGACTTGGGAAAACACTCTTTTCACCTGCATGCGCAAGATGATCGCGGTCATGAGCTTTGCCGCAAAAAATTCAATCGGGTGTCGCTCATTCGGTATCTGGCCAACCTGGAATCTTGCACCGTCGTGATGGAAGCTTGTGGTGGTGCCCACTTCATGGCGCAGGAGGCCGCCAAGCTGGGGCATACGCCCAAGCTCATCGCACCTCATCTCGTACGTCCATACGTCAAAAGCAACAAAAACGACTTCGCCGATGCCGAGGCGATCTGCGAGG
>NZ_LHPC01000012.1 GCF_001297125.1 Pseudomonas sp. RIT-PI-q | reverse complement strand
GCGTTCGCTGCTCCGTAGGAGCCGAGCTTGCTCGCAAAAGCTGTGGGCGAGCTAACGCTCGACCTGTAGGAGCTGGCTTGCCAGCGAAGGTCGTTAACGATGACGCGTTTCAACAGGATAAACGTGGCGCATTCGAATGCTTCGCTGGCAAGCCCGCTCCTACAGGGGGTGGTGGTTTTCAGGTGTTGCGTTCGCTGCTCCGTAGGAGCCGAGCTTGCTCGCAAAAGCTGTGGGCGAGCTAACGCTCGACCTGTAGGAGCTGGCTTGCCAGCGAAGGTCGTTAACGATGACGCGTTTCAACAGGATAACCGTGGTGAATTCGAATGCTTCGCTGGCAAGCCAGCTCCTACAGAGGGTGGTGGTTTTCAGGTGTTGCGTTCGCTGTTCTGTAGGAACCGAGCTGTTATGGCTCAATGTTTTTGGACCCATGTCTCGCTGCTCGGCGCCTACAGGCCGGCGGCATCGATATCGATCAGCAGCAGTCGCTCGCCGTTGTCGAAAAACTGTCCGGCGGTGAGGCAATACTGGTTGCTGGTGGCGTCGCGGTAGGTGTTGGAAAGCGTCAGCCGGCGCTGCTCCCAGCCCTCGGCCAGCAGGTGATAAAAGTACGGGCGCCAGGACCAGTTATGGCCCACGTAGCGGTTGTCGGACTCCCAGCGGTGATTACGCCATTCAAGGTTGGGCGTCAGTTGCGTGCCGTGGCGATCGCATTGATAGAAGCGTAACAGCCAGGGAAAAGCGTCCAGGTGCGGTAGGGCGCTGAGCGGGGCGCGGGCCTGGGCCCAGCCTTGGAGGATGGCCATCAGCTCACAGAGTTGCTGGCGCATGATCATCAGGCGACTGCGTTCTGCCAGTTTCTGCTGAACATAGCGCTGACGCAGCTGTGCGAAGCGTTCGACAAAGGCGTCTGTGGCAAAGAACTCCTCTTGCGCCCGGGCGAACAGGAAACCCTGAACGTAGCGCGAACCGCACTCCAGGGCAAAATTCAGTTGTGCGTCGGTTTCTACCCCTTCGGCAATGATCCAGCACCCGGTTTTCTCCGCCATTTGCGCCAGGGCCTTGACCACATCGCTGCTCGGACCACCTAACGCAGCGGCCTGGAACAAGCGCATGTCGAGCTTGAGAATGTCCGGTTGCAGTGCCAGCACGCGGTCGAGTTGAGAGTAGCCGGCACCGAAATCATCGATGGCGATCCGCGCACCCGCTTGACGGTAACGCGCCACCACGTCTGCCAGGCGCTGGATGTCGCCTCCCTGCTCGGTAATCTCGAAGACGATTCGCCGCGAGTCGACCCCGTGCCTGCTCAGTTGCTTTAGGCTTGGCAGAGCCTGGTCCGGGCGCAGACGGCTGATCCAGCGTGGGGACATGTTCAAACTGAGAAACCATTCCGCTGGCGCTTCATGCAGGCGGCTCAGGGCGTTATCGCGAATCTGCCGGTCCAGGCGACGCAGGGCGATGGCGGGTGTTCGCGGGTTGGCAAACAGCGGTCCCACCGAGGTCAATTGACCGTCGGCCTGTCGCAGTCGACCCAGTGCCTCGACGCCGGCGATACGGCCGGTGGCGGTATCGATGAACGGCTGAAAGCAGGCGAGCGGTTGCCCGTCGATCACGAGTCCTCCTTAGTAAGGTCTTGTTCTTGGATTGAATCTGCTTACCGGATAGGCATGCAGGATCGAACCCCTCGATAAAGAGGTTCAATCCCGATGGTGTTGCAAGAATGCAGCCAGAGGCTGGCTTAGTGATTGCGCGAAGAGCCTTGCATGACCAGCTTGATCAGCGGCCCCAGCGTGGTGCCCAGGCGAACCAGCCGAGTCAGGCTGCTGACGCCGCCGCTCTTGGCGCCCTTGCCGGTCAAAAAGCCCAGCAAGGTGACCGCCGCCACGCCCCAGAGTGGAGCGTGTTTGATGCCGAAGCCATCCTGCAGGTTTTGCGTCATCCCGCGCACGCGCTGCAAAGGCACCAGCAGTTGCGCTGATTCATGGCGGATTTCCTGGCGATGCATTTCCATGCGCAAGCGGATCAGGGCCTTGCGCATTTCCGTACGCGAGCTGTTGTGAGGCAGTTCAGGCAGGCTCATGGCAGCAGGCGCTCCCGATCGTTGGCCAGTTCTTCCAACGTACCGTGGAAGGGTGAGGACTCATCGAAAATCGCCGCTCTCAAGCGCATCGCACAAAAGACGCACGCAAGGCTGTAGAACACGCAAAGCGCGATGATGGCTGGCAAACGATAGGTGTCCCAAAACAGGATCAATACCAGCGTCGACAGCCCCACCAGCAACAGCAAGGCGAACACCAGCGCCAGGCCTGCAAACAGCAGCAGGCTGACAGTGCGGGCTTTTTGTTCCTGCAGTTCGATGCCGAACAATTCGACATGGCTGTGCAGCAGTCCAAGAAAAGCGGCACCCAGGCGCCGCGGTGAGGAGCTTGGGCCCGTCGCGGACGAGCCGGATTCGCCGATCGCCATGATCAGCGCCGAGTGGCCAGCAGACCAATCAGGAAACCCACGCCGGCCGCGATTCCGACCGATTGCCATGGGTTGGCCTGGACGTAGTCTTCGGTGGCGGTGACGGCTGCCTTGCTGCGCTCACGCAGAGAGTCTTCGGTCAGTTTCAAGGTTTCCCGTGCACGCAGCAGACTGTCGTGGATCTGCTCGCGCAATTCGTCAGCCTGATCACCCGCCAAGGTTGCGGTGTGTTCCAGCAACCGTTCGGTGTCGCTGACGAGTGTCTGAAAATCGTTCATCAGGATTTCTTGAGCAGTCTTTGCCTTGATGCTGGCCATTGGTGATCTCCGTAAGTGGCTTCTGTTGCGTTCGAGTATGAGCCTTGCGCGAAGGTTCAGTACAAATGACTGGTACAACTTTTGCTACGTCGTGGTGCGTCTGCCTGCGCCGTTGCGCTGTTGCCGGGCATGATTTCAGGAAAACCCTGACTCAAACAATTAAAACCCGCGCGAATGTCCCGGTCGTGATTGACCTCGACGAATTTCGTGCGCCAAAGCGGTTCATCGGGATCTGATTGCTGATCCCGGAAAGTTGCAACTTGGTGCATGAATGGTCTGCGCGAACTGCTTTGGTGCTTTTTTAGCCTTCAGGTCTGCCAATCCCCATGGAAAATCTGCAAAGCGCTGTGGACAGTCTGGTCCATAGCTCCAATACGTTGTTCATTCTGATCGGCGCGGTCATGGTGCTGGCCATGCACGCCGGTTTCGCCTTTCTCGAAGTCGGCACGGTTCGCCAAAAGAACCAGGTCAACGCGTTGTCGAAGATCCTCAGCGACTTCGCCATTTCGACCCTGGCCTACTTCTTTATAGGCTATTGGATTTCCTACGGCGTCACCTTCATGCAACCGGCGGCGGTGATCAACGCCGATCATGGCTACGGGCTGGTGAAGTTTTTCTTTCTGCTGACCTTTGCCGCGGCGATCCCGGCGATCATTTCCGGAGGCATTGCCGAGCGTGCACGGTTCGTTCCGCAGTTGTGCGCGACCGCATTGATCGTGGCGTTCATCTATCCGTTCTTCGAGGGCATGATCTGGAACGGTAACTTTGGCCTGCAAGCCTGGTTGCTGGAACGCTTTGGCGCCAGCTTCCATGATTTCGCGGGCTCTGTGGTCGTCCATGCCATGGGCGGCTGGCTGGCGCTGACGGCGGTGTTGTTGCTCGGCCCGCGCAATGGTCGTTACCGGGACGGGAAACTGGTGGCGTTTGCGCCTTCCAGCATTCCCTTTCTGGCACTGGGTTCGTGGATTCTGATCGTGGGATGGTTCGGGTTTAACGTCATGAGTGCCCAGACCCTGCAAGGTGTCAGTGGGCTGGTGGCGGTGAACTCGCTGATGGCCATGGTCGGCGGCACCGTGGCAGCGCTGATCGTCGGGCGCAACGACCCGGGCTTTTTGCATAACGGCCCGCTGGCCGGCCTGGTGGCGATCTGCGCCGGTTCCGATCTGATGCACCCGGTGGGCGCGCTGGTAACCGGTGCCATCGCCGGGGCATTGTTCGTCTGGTGCTTTACCGCGGCCCAAGGCAAATGGCATATCGACGATGTGCTGGGTGTCTGGCCCTTGCATGGTTTGTGCGGCGTCTGGGGCGGAATCGCCTGCGGCATCTTCGGCCAGAGTGCATTGGGCGGCCTGGGCGGCGTGAGCCTGGTCAGCCAGTTGATCGGCACCGCGCTGGGTGTGACCGTGGCGCTGGCCGGTGGTTTTGCGGTGTATGGCGTGATCAAGGCGCTCCATGGCCTGCGTCTGAGCCAGGAAGAAGAGTATTACGGCGCGGACCTGTCGGTGCACAAGATCGGCGCTGTCAGTCAGGACTAGTTCAGGTTTCTTCATCGTCAGCCCCGGGATAAAAACCGTGCAGCAAGCGATAGCGGTCACGTCGTACCTGATCGACCCGGTCCTGCACCTGCTGAACGGGCAGCCCCAGCATGATCAGCGCATGGGAGGCGAGCATCAGGCTGGATTCCAGCAACTCGGGCACGACTTCGCTGGCTCCGGCCGCCTTCAACTCGGCCAGCTGACTGTCGTCCCGGGTGCGCACCAGGATCGGCACGCTCGGGTTAAAGCGTCGTGCTTCCTTGAGTATCAGCAGGGCGATGTCGGTTTGGTCCACGGCGATCACCAGCAGCCTGGCGCGCTCCAGCCCTACGGCGGCAAGCAGTTCGCCGCGGCGTGAGTCGCCGTAATGCACGCAGCTTTCACTCACGGCCGCTTCCTGAACCCGCACCGGGTCGCTGTCCAGTGCGATGTAGGGTTGCTGCACACGACGCAGGAAGCGGCCGATGGACTGGCCGACGCGACCGTAACCACAAATCACCACATGGCCACGTAATCCGGCGTTGAGCGCGCTGATTTCTTCGAGTTGCGCCTCTTCGTTAGGCTTGCGATGCAGGCGAGTCGCGATGTGGGGAGCTGCGCGTAGCAGCAGCGGCGTCACCAGCATCGAGCAGAATGTCGCTGCCAGCAGCAGGCCTCCGAAGTCGGCGGGCATCAGTTGGTTTTGCTGCATCTGTGCCATCAGGGCAAAACAGAACTCGCCGCCCTGGGCCAATGCCAGGCCGCTACGCCAGGCGGTTTCACTGTCGCTGCCACGCCATTTGACCAGCAGCGCAACCACGCTGCCCTTTAACAACAGCAGCCCCAGGGTCAGGCCGAGAATCAGCAAACCGTGACTGGCGAACAATTGCACGTCGATCAACATGCCGATACTGACGAAGAACACCCCGAGCAGGATGTCGCGAAACGGCCGGATGTCGGCTTCGATCTGATGCCGGTAGTGGCTTTCCCCCAACAACATCCCGGCGAGAAAGGCGCCCAGCGCCGGGGAGAGGCCGAGCAGGTGAGTCAGCCAGGCCGTCAGCAGAACGATGACCAGCGCCAGCAGCACGAACAGTTCCGCGGAACGGGCGGCCGCCACTTCATGAAACAGACGGGGCAACAACCAACGACTGGCCAGCAACAAACCGGCGAACAGTACTGCGGTCTTGCCCAGCGTCACGGGTAACGCCCAATACCAGGGCTGGTCGCTATTACCGGCGAACACCGGCACCAGGGTCAGCAGCAACACCGCCACCACATCCTGGAACAACAGCACGGCGATGGCATTCTGTCCGTGTGTGCTGAAAATTTCGCCGAGACTGCCCAGCTCCTTGCTGACGATGGCGGTGGACGACAGCGACAGGCCGGCACCGAGTAACAGTGCAGGCGTGGTCGCCATGCCGAGCAACATCAAAATAGCGCCCAGCAATAGCCCGGTACTTAACACTTGCAGGCTGCCCAGCCCAAACACCACCCGACGCAGGGCGAGCATTTTCGACAGCGAAAACTCCAGCCCGAGGGAGAACAGCAGAAACACCACCCCCAGCTCGGCGAGGTACGGCAGCGCTTCGCTTTCATTTATCCAGTTGAACGCCGTCGGCCCCACCATCAGGCCCACGCACAGGTAGCCCAGCACGGGCGGCAATCGCAGGCGCTGGAACAGGGCGATGACCACCAGGGAGGAGGTGAGGATGATCAGCAGATTGGCGAACACAAAAACTCCGGTGATGGACGCTGGCTACTCAAGCGTAGAAGCAATCAAACCGTAAGCATCGCGCAAAGGGCATTGAAGGTGACTGATGTGCATCAGGATGTACCACGATCCATTGCCGTTCATGGGTTGCAGGGCATAGGATTCAATGGCTCGACGGCTTTTCGGGGCCGGCCTAGAATAATCACTTAATTTATCGGTTGAGCGCTTATGCCTCCTGAATGTCAGCTGTTCGGCACCCTTGGGTGCCATCTCTGTGAAGTGGCCGAAGCCATGCTGATGGAATTTGTCGAAAACGGTCTGCTGGTGGAGCTGGTGGATATCGCTGAAGACGAAATGTGGTTCGAGGCTTACAGTCTGCGTATCCCGGTATTACGACGGGTCGATACCGGCGCTGAGCTGGGCTGGCCGTTCAATGCCGACCAGGTTGTGGCGTTCTTGCGTTAAGCGATTTTTCGAGTGCCGGTGTCCCGTCTGTCGCACTTTTGCGATTGATCCCTTGGCTTAACAGGCAGTGTTCGGATACTGTATGCGCATACAGCTATTCGCAGTGTCTACCTCGCCTCCCTGGTTTTTAGAATTTGGGCAGGTGGCCGGGCGTAAGAGGGATGAATCGTGGTCAATGTCGAACAATTGAAAAACAGCGTGAACCGGATGTCGGCGGACGTCGTGCGCGAGGCGGTCATCGAATTGCGTCTGGATGGCCTGGTGACGGAAGGAAAAACCCCCTTCAACAAGCTACATTTCAATACCTGTTTCGCCGAAATAGAAGCGTTGTTCCAGCGAGCGGGCTATCACCGTCAGCTGGACGTCGTGGGTTATCAGGGTTTGTTGTATGCGCTTTATGACCCGGGTCGCTGGGAAGCGGTCGATGTGTTGCGCTGGCTCAAGGAATTCACCGAAGCGGCCGCTCGCGCGCAAATACCGGCCTGAGGATTCTCTGCTAGGTTCATTCCGGCCACTGCTGGATAATGCCGCCCTGTATTGAGGGTTAGAGCTTTCGTATGTCCACTTCATCTTTTTCTGCTGCACACAACCAGGCCAGCACACTGTACTTGCCTGCGGGACCGTGGCAGACCGTGCTCGATTGCCTGTCTGAACACTTCAGCGCCATCGGTCGCGAACAATGGCTGGACAGGATTGCGCGTGGTCGTGTTCTCGACGGTCACGGCCAGCCGATCGCCCTCGATCTGGCTTACAAGGAAGGCTTGCGGATTCATTATTTTCGGGAAGTGCCGGATGAAAAGCCGATCCCGGTGGTCGAGTCGATTCTTTACGCCGACGAGCATCTGGTCGTGGCGGACAAGCCGCATTTTTTGCCCGTGACGCCGGCAGGCGAATACGTTGAGCAGACCCTGCTAAGACGACTGATCCGTCGACTGGATAACCCGCATCTGGTGCCGTTGCACCGCATCGACCGGCATACAGCGGGGCTGGTGCTGTTTTCCGCCAACCCTCAGAGCCGTTCGGCGTATCAGTCGCTGTTTCCGACACGGCAGATCGAAAAGCGCTACGAGGCGATTGCCCGGGCGTTGCCTGAACTGTCTTTTCCATTGGTCCACAAGAGCCGGCTGATCGATGGCGAGCCGTTTTTCCGCATGCAGGAAGGGCCGGGCGCCAGTAACACCGAGACGGCGGTTGAGGTCAAAGAGAAGAACGGTGATCTCTGGCGTTATGGGCTTTACCCGGTGACAGGCAAGAAACATCAGTTGCGGGTGCACATGACAGCCCTGGGTGCCAGTATTTGCAACGACCCGTTTTATCCGCAGGTGCTCAAGGATGTTGAGGATGACTATGCCAATCCTTTGAAGCTGCTCGCTCAGGGGTTGCGTTTTGTGGATCCGGTCACCGGTCAGGAAAGAGCATTCGAAAGCACCCTCACCCTGCAGTGGTGAACCTGTTCTTCAGCCACGAAAAAGCCCGCATAAAGCGGGCTTTTCTATATCCGGTTGTCGCCGCAAAGATTACAACTCTTTAACGGTACGAACCTGATCCTTGTTGATGCGGGTTTGTTTGCCATCCAGTTGTTCGAACTCGTAGAAACCCGAATCCTTATCGAACTTTGGCGCGTCGACAGCCTGGATTTCTCGACCGTCATTCAAGGTGATCACTGTAGGCGATGCACAACCGGCGAGGGTCGCGAGGCCCAGTGCGAGCATGAAAGTGGCGAGGGTCCGTTGAGTCATGAGTGTGTCTCCGAATATGAATTCTTTTGGTTACTGAGCTTGAGACGTGTACCACGCGCGCAAGTTCCTTCTCGTATCAGTCTGACACAGTGCGGTGTGCACTTAACAGTTCTGGCGTATTGAGATTAGCCAAGCGTGGGTCGTTGTCAGGACAGTGTAGTGCGGTAGCGCCCAGTTTGCGCATGAGGCGACCCGGGCTGCGTTCACCTTCGTGCCAGGCACTTTCGAAAGCCGCGCGCAGTGCCACGGGGATGATGCACAGCAAGGGCTCCCAGTGTTCGCCATGGCGCAGCATCAGCGGTTTGTCCGGCTGCTGGCTGGCGGTTTCGCGCATGCTCTGCAGCAGATCGGCATCGATACGCGGAACGTCACAAGGCAATACCATCAGATGCGCATGACGAGCGGCTTTCAGACCGGCGCGAATACCGGCCAGAGGTCCCGGGAAGTCGCCTTCGTCGTCATGAACCAGCTGGTCGGCATAGGGCGCATATTTTTCCGGGTTCCTGTTGCAGGAGATGATCAAGTCATCGCTCAGCGCACGGGTCTTGCGGTGCAGGTGCGCAATCAGTGGCTCGCCGTGCCATTCCAGCAACCCTTTGTCCTGGCCACCCATGCGTTGGCCGCGACCACCTGCCAGGAGCAGAATGGAGCAGGGCGTTAAATGTGTATTCAGGGTCATGGCAGGTCTCCATGGGGGCGGCGAAAAAATGGGGCGCTGTGATATAACACCGGGCTGTTTCTCCTACAACTGGACGAGCCTATGAAAGCCAAGGCTGATGTACCTTTCGCGCCGCTCAACATCGCGGTGCTGACGGTCAGCGACACCCGTACCCTGGAAACCGATACCTCGGGCCAGGTCTTCGTTGACCGCTTGAGCGCTGCCGGGCATAACCTGGCCGAGCGGGTGCTGCTCAAAGATGACCTGTACAAAATTCGTGCGCAAGTCGCCAACTGGATCGCCGACGATGTGGTGCAGGTCGTGCTGATCACTGGCGGAACCGGCTTCACGGGGCGCGACAGCACTCCAGAAGCTGTGAGCTGCCTGCTGGACAAGCAGGTCGATGGCTTTGGTGAATTGTTCCGGCAGATATCGGTAGCCGATATCGGCACCTCTACTGTCCAGTCCCGCGCTTTGGCCGGTCTGGCCAATGGCACGCTGGTTTGCTGCTTGCCGGGTTCGACCAATGCCGTACGCACCGGATGGGACGGCATTCTCGCCGAACAGCTGGATTCACGGCACCGTCCATGTAATTTCGTGGCTCATCTAAAACAGGCGGCACCCTGTGAATCCCGTGGGTAAGCCGGGCAAGACCGGCAGTCTGATGGCTGTCGAGGTGGCGCTGGCGCGCTTGCTCGAAATGGCCGAAGCCTCACCCATTCGTGAGCGTGAACGCTTGCCGCTGGCACAGGTTCAGGGCCGCGTGCTGGCCGGCGATCTGATCTCGACGCTCGATCTGCCGCCTTGGCCCAACAGTGCCATGGACGGTTATGCCCTGCGCATGGCCGACTGGACGGGAGAACCCATGGCCGTCAGCCAGAAGGTTTTCGCGGGTCAGGCACCGGAGCCCTTGAAGCCAGGCACCTGCGCACGAATCTTCACCGGTGCGCCTGTTCCTGCAGGTGCAGATTGTGTCGAGATGCAGGAGAACGCCGAAGTCCAGCCGGATGAGCGAGTGCGCTTCACCGAAACCATGACACCAGGACAAAACATCCGCCCCCAAGGCCAGGAAACCACCGTCGGTGAGTTGATCCTGCCGGCAGGCACGCGCCTGGGAGCTATCGAGCAGGGGTTGGCTGCATCACTGGGATGCGCAGAGCTGGAGGTGATTCGCAAGGTTCGCGTCGCGGTTCTGTCAACCGGGGATGAGTTGATTGAGCCGGGTCAGGCCTTGGGGCCGGGACAGATCTACAACAGCAACCGAGTGCTGCTCTGCAGCTGGTTGCAGCGCATGGGTTGTGAAGTGTTCGATGCCGGCATTCTTCCGGATAATCTGGCGACCACCCGTGCCCGCCTGGGTGAATTGAAGGATGTCGACCTGATCCTCTCGACCGGTGGCGTATCGGTGGGCGAGGCCGATTTCCTGGGCATTGCGCTGCGGGAAGAGGGCGAGTTGACGTTGTGGAAACTCGCCATCAAACCGGGTAAACCGCTGACGTTCGGGCATTTTCGCGGCGTACCTGTGATTGGTTTACCCGGCAACCCGGCATCGACGCTTGTGACCTTTGCGTTGTTGGCAAGGCCTTATCTCTTGCGCCGTCAGGGCGTAAAAGAAGTTGAGCCGCTGAAGTTTCAGGTGCCAGCAGGGTTCGTCTGGCCAAAAGCAGGCAATCGGCGTGAGTACCTGCGTGGACGTCTGGAGAACGGTCGGGCAATCATTTACAGGAATCAGAGTTCCGGTGTGTTGCGCAGCGCCGCCTGGGCCGACGGTCTGGTCGAAGTGTTGGAAGAGCGCACGCTGATCGAGGGTGACAGTGTGAACTTCATCCCGCTGAGCGAACTCCTGAACTGATATCTGCCGTCGTCTCCGCACGCAAAACCCGATTGATCGAATCGGGTTTTGCGTTAATGGCTGACGCTTATTGAGCCAGGAGTGTCACGACCTGGTCGAAACGGCTATTGGCGATCCAGGCCAGAAGCCCGAGGACGACCGCTGTTCCACCAGCAGAATAGGCAAGTCGGTGTTTTATGGACTTGACGTCACCACGGACTTCTTCCATGTCTCGCCGGATATATTCGAGGTGTGTCTCCAGTTCAACGACGCGAGGTTCCATATTCACTTCTCCAGTGGATTTTGCGCTGCCTTTAAATGCGGTGTGATGATTGGTGCGTTTTTCTGCGCAAGGTACGACCGGAATTATCGGCGACCTGATGTCATGGCTTTGCATGTCACGTCCCTGTGTATTTGCTGCTAATGACTGATAACCGTAGATGCCAAGGTGTACCAATCGTACTTATCGGTCAATTGAGCCGATTCCTCATGTTATGTAAGAAAAATCCCAACGTCCTAGGACTCAACACTGCTCCATTTCAAATAATTGAATCTCTTGCGACTTTTTTGGGGCGTGTCGAGGTCAACATCTCCCATACGGAATTCAATCATGGGAGTGACCACAATGAGCGAACGCAAGGCACTGTTGATTCTGCATGGCAAGCAGGCGCTCAACGAGGCGGTTCGTGCTGCCGTCGAGGGCAAGCGCAAACAGGGTTGGGAGCTGGCCGTTCGCCTGACCTGGGAGGCTGGTGACGCACAGCGGCTGGTGGATGAAGCGCTGACGGCGGGCTATAAGCAGGTCATCGCCGGCGGCGGCGATGGCACCTTGCGTGATATTGCCGAGGCGATGGCGGCGCATTCCACTCAGGCCAGCCTGGTGCTTATGCCTTTGGGCACCGCCAACGATTTTGCGCGCGCCGCCGGCGTACCGCTGGACCCCGCTCAGGCATTGGAACTTCTCGACACGGCTCCGCGCGCCATTGACCTGGGCGAGGTCGGCGGGCAAGTGTTTCTGAATATGGCCACAGGCGGTTTCGGCAGCCAGGTCACGGCAAATACCTCGGAGGACTTGAAAAAAGTCCTCGGGGGCGCGGCTTACCTGTTTACCGGGTTATCGCGCTTCAGCGAGTTGCACGCGGCCTATGGCGAGTTGCAGGGGCCGGGTTTTCAGTGGAGCGGCGAATTGTTGGCATTGGGCATCGGTAACGGGAGGCAGGCTGGCGGCGGTCATGTGCTGTGCCCACAGGCACTGGCGGACGATGGACTGCTGGATATCAGCATTCTGCCTGCGCCGCAGGAATTGGTCGGTACGTTGAAAACCCTGCTGGCCGATGGTTTCGGTATCGACAACATGTTTGTGCGCGCGCGTTTGCCATGGGTCGAGATCAAGGTCTCGGAAGGCCTTTACATCAACCTCGATGGCGAACCCATGGAAGGCGACAGTTTGCGGTTCTCGGCGCGTCCGGCGGCACTGCGCGTGCATTTGCCGGAGAGTTCGCCGCTGTTGAGCACTTCAGGACCGGTTAGTCATCCAGGCTGATGATCTGCTCGCGTACCGCGAACAGCACCAGGCCGGCCACGTCGAAGATCTGCAAGCGCTTCATGATCTGCGAGCGATGGGTTTCGACCGTCTTGATGCTCAGGCCAAGGCCATTGGCGATTTCCCGGGTCGATTTCCCACGAACGATGAGCCGCAGAATTTCCAGCTGACGTGCAGTCAGGTTGTGCGAGTCTGCAAGTTCGGGCTGGTGTTTCTGGTTTCGAATCAGTGCCTGGTTAATGACGGTATGGGCGATGGCCGGGCTCAGGTAGCGTTCGTTGTTGCGCAAGGCATCCAGGGCATGTTCGAGTTCGGTGGCGGTGGTGTCCTTGAGCAGGTAGCCATGGGCGCCGGATTCCAGTGCCTGCATGATCAAAGCAGGGTCGGTGTGCATCGACAGGATCAGCACCTTGCTTTGCGGACGTACACGCTTGAGCCGCTGCAAGGCTTCAAGGCCGCCGGTGACTTTCATGGAAATATCCAGCAGTACGATGTCCGGCGACAGCTGTTCGACCATTTCGAGTAGCTGCGAGCCGTCATTGGCCTCGCCGATTACCGCGTAGCCAGGAATATCCAGCACCAGAGCGCGCACGCCTGCCCTGATAAGCGAGTGGTCATCCACCAGAAGTAAGTTACAAGTCAATGCATAACCTTATTCGAACTGGCCCGTTCGAGCGCACGCGGCGCCCAAGGGAAGAGAGCTTCGATTTGAGTGCCTTTGCCCGGCTCGCTGGTCACGCTCAGTGTGCCGCCCAACTGATCGATTCGTTCCGACATCCCGGCCATTCCGCGTTGTCCCTCGCGCCCCGGATCTATCGCCGGCGCGAAACCCAGGCCATCGTCGCTGATCAGCAGCGACAGACCCTGTGGCAGACGTTGCAGGCGGACCAACAGATTTTTAGCTTCGGCATGCCGCAGTATATTGGTCACCGCTTCCTGGGTAATTCGAAAGGCGGCCACTGCCATTTCTTCCGATAGGCCGGTCAAGCGTTGATGGCATTCCAGGCTCCAGTGCACCGAAGTATTGGCCAGTGTCTTGAGCAAGTGTGCACGAAGGCTGGCTTCCAGCCCGAGACTGGCCAGTTGTCGGGGATTGAGAATGGCCGATACGTCACGAACTTTGACCAGGGTTTCTTCCAGCGTGTCACAGAGCACCGAACACTGCGCCTGAAGTTCTTCGGGCATTCGGCGTTTAAGCCAGTCACTTTGAAGTTTGGCCGCGGTCAGTAACTGGCCGATGTCGTCATGCAATTCCCGGCTGAGCCGGTGACGTTCATTTTCCTGAACCGCCAATAGCCGGTCGGCCAACTCTTGAGGTTGAAACTTTATCGATTTGCGCGAGAGGCAATGCTGTACCCAGACACAGGTCAGCGCCGCGATGTTGAGCAGCAGCAGACTCAACGGCAGGCGACTGGACAGGCTGTAAACCAGAAGGCTGCCCAGCGCCGAGCAGGTGCACAGCAATAGCGTGAACCGACGCGCGTTTACTCGGGAGGGTGGCCATTGGGTAATTGACTTGAGGCTGGCGTACATAGCGGATGGAGCCAATGGATGTTCGCTGCGGGAAAACCGCTCATCGTCGATGATGGGTTTCGGTCTGGAGTTACTCTGCCATTAATTGACGTCAACTAATGGGCGGCATAGTAACACTTAAGATACCGTTGGTCGCGTTTGGCTTATATGTCTTCAGAGTCAGGAAACAAGCGTTTCTGGAAGGTGTTTCCATAATGGAAAAAGGTGGGTGACAGAATAAGTTTATTTATTCGAGTTGTCGTAAACGGGTATGAAGTATTCAATTACGACATAAGCGCGCACAAGTTGTGGTGCCGCTCATGGCAGTAAATACCGGACACAACAGAGTTGTGATGAATTTAAGCCTGATGCCCTGAATAGGAAACGAGCGTGAACGGCTTGGAATTAGCCGGTGGCTGGTACTGGCTTTGCCCGACCTGAAAGGCGAAGGCTTCGATCAGGGAGGCTTGCTCAGTGTCGTCAAGGCTGAGTTGGCCGGTGGTCTGGTCGATGAGTTCGAGTTGCCAGGCAATTAATGTCAGGCAGTCTTTCAGTGCGCCGAGGGCCTGATCGTGCAGGTCCATATGGCTTTGGGCATGGTTCAGCAAGCCATGAATGTGCAGCGAAAACTCCGAAACCGCTGCCAGTGCAAGGGCGTCGGCCTTGCTGGCCAGTTTCAGGAGGGTGCTAAGCATGCAGTCGATGGCGTCCTTGTCATTGTTGATCAATTGCAAATGACTCAGGCATTCCTCGGTTTTGGCCAGGAGTGTTTCAGCCTCTACGAGAAACTCCGGGAGCCGCTGGGCCCACTCTTTACGGTCGTTCGGCATGTTTATCTCCACAACGTCATGTCAAATGAGGGAATGCCGTGTGTGTCGACGAGGCTGACCAAAGTCGTCCCTGCGTTGCCGTCTCGTCGTGAGATCGCGCCCCGGCAAGCCTGGTTGCAGGCTAGGTAACTCGAGAGGGTGGAAGGCCACTTACCTGCGATCGCACACAAAAGCCTGACTCCGTTCATGCAATGAGAATGGCGTCACATTAATGGCTATTGGATATTGCGAATATCAGGTTGGGCCTGATTGTTACTAGGGGAATCCCTTACACGGGGGAACCAAACGAACGAACTGTGGTCGCGTCGCTGGCAATGAAGCAGATGGAATCGCAGGGCCAGTAAAGCATGATGTTAATGTGACATCAATGCCCGGGCATGGCATTTTGTCGGGGGGTCAAGGTCCGGCAATAACAGCCGATAACCCTCTTTAGTGAATTCATCAGAACAAGCCCAGGAGTCATTGATGGCCGGCATTCTCGACACGGTAGACCAACGCACGCAACTGGTGGGTGAGAATCGCCTGGAAATTCTCATGTTCCGGCTGGCCGGGCGGCAATTGTTCGCGATCAACGTCTTCAAAGTGCAGGAAGTGCTGCAACTGCCGAAACTGACCCTGATGCCGCAGCGCCATCCCTTTGTCTGCGGGGTGGTCAACCTGCGCGGCCAGACCTTGCCGGTGATCGACCTGTCCCAGGCCATCGGCATGCGTCCGCTGGTGCCGAGCCCTACCAGCACGATCATCGTCACCGAGTACAATCGTTCGGTGCAGGCGTTCCTGGTCGGTGGTGTGGACCGCATCGTCAACATGAACTGGGAAGCCATCCTGCCGCCGCCGACCAGCGCCGGCCGCCAGCATTACCTGACCGCCATCAGCAAGGTCGACGATCAACTGGTGGAAATCATCGACGTCGAAAAAGTCCTGGCCGAAATCGTCCCGTATAACGCCAAGGTCTCCCGCGAAAAACTCGACGATCCGGTACTCGAACGCGCCCGCGGCCGTGAAGTGCTGCTGGTGGACGACTCGAATGTGGCCTTGTCGCAATTGCGCGACACCCTGGGCCAGCTGGGCGTGAAGATGCACATCGCCAGCGATGGCTTGAGGGCGTTGAACATGCTCAAGGCCTGGGCCGATACCGGCGTTTCCATGACCGACAAATTGCTGATGATCTTTACCGACGCGGAAATGCCGGAAATGGATGGCTACCGCCTCACCACCGAAATCCGTAACGACCCGCGCCTGCGTGGCCTTTATGTGGTGCTGCACACGTCGTTGTCCGGCAGCTTCAACGACTCGATGGTGAAGAAGGTTGGCTGCGACAACTTCCTTTCCAAATTCCAGCCGGACAAACTCGTCGACGTGGTGCGTCAGCGCCTGATGCTCGACGCAGTGCCAGCCTGATTCCGACCCGAACAATTAACCTGTAGGAGCGAGCTTGCTCGCGAAAGCGCTAGGACAGTCGACTTTAATGTTGAACCGCCTTCGCGAGCAGGCTCGCTCCCACAGGTTTTTGGCCTTTGATTCGGCGATCAAGCTCGTATAGGGTGGCGTTTTTCGTCCACCAGGGAGCTGGCCATGCTGCGTCTGAGCGCGCTTTATCGTTATCCGTTGAAATCCGGCAAGGGCGAGACCCTGCAGCACATCAGCCTCGATAAGCTCGGCCTGGATGGTGATCGGCGCTGGATGCTGGTGGACGAAGCCAGTGGGCGCTTCCTGACCCAGCGTGCGGTGGCGCAGATGAGTCAGTTGTCGGCGCTGTGGAATGCCGACGGTGGCTTGACCCTCAGCGCACCGGGCCACTCACCGATCGATATCGCCTTGCCGGCCAGCGATGCTGAACTGCGTGGCGTGACCATCTGGCGCGACACCTTGCGCGTACCCGATGCCGGCGATGAGGCGGCGGCCTGGGTCAGTGAATTCATTGGCAAGCCGACTCGGCTGGTGCAAGTGCCTCTTGATCGCGCCAGAACTACTCAGGCCGGTTATGGCAAGGACGACGATCAGGTAGCGTTCGCCGATGGCTTCCCGCTGTTGTTGATTGGGCAGGCGTCTCTTGAAGACTTGTCGCAGAAAGTTGGACGTCAGCTGGAAATGCTGCGCTTTCGGCCGAACCTGGTGATCGAAGGCAGTGAAGCCTATGCGGAAGATGGCTGGAAGCGCATCCGCATCGGTGATGTCGAGTTCCGCGTGGTCAAGTCGTGTTCACGCTGCATTCTGACCACTATCGATCCGCAAACCGGCGAGCGTAGTGAGGATCGCGAACCGCTGGCAACCTTGCAAAAATACCGCGCTGAGGAAGAGGGCGCGATGTTTGGCCAGAATCTGGTCAATGACAGCAATGGTCGACTTGAAGTCGGTATGCCGGTGACCATCCTCGAATAAAAGCGTTGAAACGAAAAATGCCCGTGTCGAAAGACACGGGCATTTTTTTGTCGCTGTGAAAACCCAGGGTTTTAACCGCGGTATTCGCACAGGTAAGCAGTGTCTACGGCCACTTTCAGCTGGAACTTGCTGTTGGCGGGCACGTTGAACTGGCTGCCGGCGGCGAAGGTTTCCCAGTCGGTGCTGTCTGGCAGTTTGACGGTCAGGGCGCCGGTCACCACGTGCATGATTTCACGCTGGCTGGTGCCGAATTCGTATTCGCCCGGTGCCATGACGCCGATCGTCGCCGGACCTTCAGCGGTGCCAAAGGCGATCGACTTGACGGTGCCGTCGAAGTACTCGTTGACTTTAAACATGGGCGATTCCTCGAAAAGGGCTTGAAAGGGCCGGCCAGTATGCACAAGGGGCCCCGTGTCGTCACCTCTCCAGAGGGGGGAAAATCTGCGGCAATAGTCGCGCCGTATTACGTGCATCTTCCAGCGCCCGATGTTGCTGCCCCGTAAATTGCAGACCCGCCAGTTGCAGTGCGCCGTTGAGCCCCAGTGGGCGCTCCAGCCGACGGGCCTTGGCAAAGCGCTGCTTGAGGTTTATGTGCGGCACGCGGCCAAGGGCGCTGTCGATTTGCAGGTGCTGCCATTCCTGAAGCAGTTGCTTGCGATCGTAATCGCCCCAACTGACCCAACCTTCCAGATGCGAACGATGTTGCCCGAGCCATTGCTCGAATGACGGCCAGACCTCGCCCAGCGTCTGGGCCGCATCGACGTCGGCCTGAGTGATGTGCGTCAGTTGCCGACAAAACGGCGTCAGCAGCGGCCGGCGCAGCGGCTGCACGAAGCACTGGAAGTGATCCACTTCCCGTCCTTTGCGATCCACCAGGGTGGCGCCGATTTCGATAATTTCCATTTCCGTTACTGGCCAACCACCCTCATCGGTGGTGGCTTCCAGATCAATGACCAACCAGTGAGGCATCGCAGGGTTCCTGGTATCCGCGTCCTGATAGGGCTTGAGCGTAGCCAAACCCGGCGGATCCGCCTAGCGGCTTATTCGACCTCGAGCAAAATCTGCCGATTTTTCACCTGGTCGCCGACCCTGACTTGCAGGCGTTTGAGCACGCCGTCGATGCCCGATTTGAGCGGATGCTCCATTTTCATGGCCTCCAGCACCACCAACAGTTGACCTTTGCTGACGCTGCTGCCCTCACTGACCAGTACGTCGACGATCGCGCCGTCCATCGGTGCCTTGAGGGTGCCGGAGCTGATGCTGGCCTGACCCATGACGGTGGCATGCGTTCGATCCACCAGCCGCAGATTGCCGGGGCGGGTGAATAGCCAGAGTTGTCCGGCATCGAGACGATAGGCGTGGCGTTGCCGGATGCCATCGATTTCCAGGGTGGCCCAGTGTCCATCGCACTGCATAACCTTCAGTTCAAGGAGCCGGGCGGCGACTTGAATCCGATACGGTTCGCCAGGCACGGCATTCAGTGCCACCGGCCAATCCTGGTCCTCCAGGCCGATGCGATAGTGCAGTGGCACGCTGGCGTTGTTGCGCCAACCGGCCAGAGGCGCGCGATGGGCTTGCGCCGAGGCCTGATAGAACAGTGCTGCGGCGATGGCCAGCTGTTCGGCGTTCGGATCATGGGCGTGCAGGCAAGGGTGGTCGGCGAAACAGGTCGGGATAAACCCGGTGCTGAACTCGCCGCTGATGAACTGCGGGTGTTCCAGGAGGCTGGCGAGCAAGCGCTGATTGCTCTGAACGCCGAGCAGCACGCTGTCTTGTACCGCTCGCAGCAACTTGCGCCGGGCTTCTTCGCGGGTGGCGCCGTGGGCGATGATCTTGCCCAGCATCGGGTCGTAAAAAGGGCTGACGTTCTGGCCTTCGATCAGGCCATGGTCGATTCGCACGCCGCCCTGCAACGCGGGTTCCCAGGCGGCGATGAGTCCGGTCTGCGGCAGAAAACCCTGCGCCGGATCCTCGGCATACAAGCGCACTTCGATGGCGTGGCCGTTGAGCTGCACCTGCTCCTGTTGCAAGGGCAGCGGCAGCCCTTCGGCGATGCTCAGCTGCCAGGCCACCAAATCCAGCCCGGTGATCAGCTCGGTCACCGGGTGTTCCACTTGCAGTCGGGTGTTCATCTCCAGAAAGTAAAACTGCCCGCGCGCATCCAACAGAAATTCCACGGTGCCCGCGCCAACGTAATTCACCGCGCGACCCACCTTGAGCGCCGCTTCGCCCATGGCTTGGCGCAATTGAGCGGTCATCACCGGGCAGGGGGCTTCTTCGATGACTTTCTGGTGACGGCGCTGGATGGAACAGTCGCGCTCGCCGAGGTAAATCAGGTTGCCCTGCTGGTCGCCGAACAGTTGGACCTCGACGTGACGGGGATCGATCAGCGCTTGTTCGAGGATCAGTTCGTCACTGCCAAACCCATGCAGCGCTTCGGAGCGTGCGGTGCGAAGCTGCGCCAGCAAATCACTGGCCTCATGCACCAGGCGCATGCCGCGCCCGCCACCGCCGGCGCTGGCCTTGATCATTAGCGGGTAGCCGATGCGCTCGGCTTCGCGGCTCAGGGTTGCGTCGTCCTGTTCGGCGCCTTGATAGCCTTTGATGCACGGTACACCGGCGGCGATCATGGCCATTTTCGACAGGCGTTTGCTGCCCATCAGTTCGATGGCGTCGGGGCTGGGGCCGATGAAGGTGATGCCGGCGTGCTGGCAGGCGAGGGCGAATCCGGCGTTTTCCGAGAGAAAGCCATAGCCGGGGTGGATCGCGTCGGCACCGGTGCGACGGGCAGCGTCGATGATGGCCGGGATATTCAGGTAGGACTGCTGCACTGGGGCCGGGCCGATGTTCACGGCTTCGTCGGCCATGCGTACGTGCAGCGCATCGGCGTCGGCATCGCTGAAGACTGCGACGGTGCGATAGCCCAGGGCCTGGGCCGTGCGCTGGATGCGGCAGGCGATTTCACCACGGTTGGCGATGAGGATTTTGCTGAGTCCGGGCATGGGGCTTCTCTCAAGTTGTGCGGTGAAGGTGATGGCCTCTTCGCGGGCAAGCCTCGCTCCTACAGGGCTTCGTGAACCTGTAGGAGCGAGGCTTGCCCGCGAAGCTCTCAAGGCGCCCACCCCGGTTTACGCTTCTGCACAAACGCCATCGTGCCTTCGACACCCTCAACCCCGGTCACCGCCTCACTGAACCATTCGGCCGCTTGATCCAGCAGCTCATCCGACGGCTGCCCGGCACTGGCCAGCAACAATTTTTTAGTCGCCGCGTTCGCCCCCGGTGCGCAGCACAACACATGGGCCAGCACCTCATCGAGGCGTTCGGCCAAGGCTTGCGCATCATGTTCGACAAAATGCCCCCGCCCCATCCGCCGCGCCTGCGTGCCGTCGAAACGTGCGGCGGTCAGGGCCAGACGGCGGGCCTGGGTCAAACCGATACGCTGGACCACGAACGGCGCAATTTGCGCCGGCAGCAGGCCGAGGCTGGTTTCCGGCAAACCGAATTGAGCCTGATGATCGGCCAGCGCAACGTCACTGACGCAGGCCAGGCCGAACCCACCGCCCAGCACCGCGCCTTGCAGCCCCGTGATCCCCACTTGAGGCGCGTGTTGCACCTCTTGTAGCAAGGCACCGAAGGCGCGGTTCAAGTCACGGTAGGCCGTCGCCCCTTGCCCGCGGGCACTGGCCATGTCCTTGATGTCGCCCCCGCGCTGACAGGCCCGCCGGCACCACCGATCACCAACGCACGAATCCCTCGGTCATCGCGCACTGCCGCCAGCACCGCGCGCAGTTCGGCGACCATCTGCAAGCTCATGGCGTTACGGCTTTCCGGGCGGTTGAGGGTGATGTGCAGGACACCGTTATGCGGTTCCAGCAGCAAGGTCTGGCAAACCGGCAGGGTCGTCATTTCTTTTTCCCCGGCAGGATGCCCATGAGCTTGCAGATGATCCCCAGCATGATTTCGTCGGCGCCACCGCCGATCGACACCAGCCGCACATCGCGATAAGCCCGGGCCACCGGGTTGTCCCACATGAAGCCCATGCCGCCCCAGTATTGCAGGCAGCTGTCGCTGACTTCGCGGCCCAGGCGCCCGGCCTTGAGTTTGGCCATGGAGGCCAGGCGCGTGACGTCCTGGCCTTTGATGTACTGCTCGGTGGCCTGATAGACCAGCGCCCGCAGGCATTCGATTTCGGTTTGCAGTTCGGCCAGGCGGAAGTGAATGACCTGGTTGTCGATCAGCGCGTTGCCGAAGGTTTTGCGCTCCTTGCAATACTCGATGGTGCTATCGACGCAGTACTCCAGCCCTTTGATCATGTTCGCCGCGCCGAACAGGCGTTCCTCCTGGAACTGCAGCATTTGCATCATGAACCCCGCGCCTTCATGGCCGATGCGGTTACGCTGCGGCACGCGCACGTTGTCGAAAAACACCTGGGCGGTTTCCGAACTGCGCATGCCGAGCTTGTCCAGGTGCGAACTGAGGCTGATGCCAGGTGTGTTCATCGGCACCATGATCAGCGACTTGTTGACGTGCGGTTTGTCGTCCGAGGTGTTGGCCAGCAGGCAGATGAAATCGGCGCTCGGCGAGTTGGTGATCCACATCTTGCTGCCGTTGATCACGTAGTCGTCGCCGTCCTTGCGCGCGGTGGTTTTCAAACCCGCCACATCGGAGCCGGCGCCGACTTCGGACACCCCAATGCAACCGACCTGTTCACCCGTGATTGCCGGACGGAGGAATTCTTCGCGCAATTCATCGGAGCCGAAGCGGGCGAGGGCCGGGGTGCACATGTCGGTCTGCACACCGATGGACATCGGAATGCCGCCGCAATGAATGGTGCCGAACTCTTCGGCAGCGACGATCGAGTAGCTGTAATCAAGCCCCATGCCACCGAACTTTTCCGGTTTGGAAATCCCCAGCAGGCCTAGATCGCCGGCCTTGCGGAAGATCTCGTGGATGGGAAAGCGTCCGGCCTTTTCCCATTCCTCGACGTGCGGATTGATCTCGTGCTCGACGAACTGGCGGACGGTGCGACGCAGTGCTTCGTGTTCCTGGGTGAAGATCATTTTTATTGTTCTCCTGAGCGCCCTTAGAAGCGGGCTACACCAAAACTGTTGGCTTGCAGCGGCCGCACCTCGGCCTCGTGACAGATATCCAGCAAGTAGCCGAGCAGGGTTCGGGTATCCCTCGGATCAATCAGCCCGTCATCCCACAGATTGGCGCTGCCATACAGCGCAGTGGACTGGCTGTCGAGTTTTTGCGCGGTGACCTGTTCCAGCATGTCGAGCATTTTCGGGTCGGGCACCAGGCCGTCCTTGGCCTGTTTGGCCTCGGTGACAATTCGCAGCACCTTGCCGGCCTGGGCGCCACCCATGACGGCGGTGCGGCTATTGGGCCAGGCGAAGATGAAGCGCGGGTCGAGGCCACGCCCGCACATGGCGTAATTGCCGGCGCCGTAGGAACCGCCGACAACGATGGTCAATTTAGCCACCCGAGCATTGGCCACCGCCTGAATCATCTTCGCGCCGTGCTTGATCACGCCTTGCTGCTCCGACTCGGTGCCGACCATGAACCCGGTGGTGTTGTGGAAAAACAGCAGCGGCGTCTGGCTCTGGTCGCACAGTTGGATGAACTGCGCCGCCTTGCTCGCACCCTTGGGCGTGATCGGGCCGTTGTTGCCGATGAACCCGCAGGCACGGCCCTGAATCTGCAAATGGCCGCAGACGGTCTGCTGATCGAACTCACTTTTGAATTCGAGGAAGTTCGACGCGTCGGCGATCCGGGCGATGATCTCGCGCACGTCGTAGGGCTTTTTCGGGTCATCCGGGATCAGGCCCAGCAGTTCGTCGATGGGGTAGAGCGGTTCTTCGAATGGGCGTTCGGGTAACCATTGCAGCTGATCGTTCCACCGCAGCAGGCTGACAATCTCGCGCACCAGGCGCACGCCGTCGGCATCGTTTTCGGCCAGGTATTCGGCGGTGCCGGCGGTTTGCGCGTGCATCTCGGCGCCGCCGAGTTCTTCGTCGGTGGCGACTTCGCCAGTGGCCGCCTTGAGCAGCGGCGGGCCGGCCAGAAACAGTTTGGCCTTGCCGCGCACCACCACCACGTAATCCGACAACCCCGGCTGATAAGCGCCGCCCGCCGTGGCCGAGCCGTGGACCACGGTGATCTGCGGCAAACCCATAGCCGACATCCGCGCCTGATTGGCAAAGCTGCGCGCGCCTTCGACGAAGATCTCCGCGGCGTAATTGAGGTTGGCGCCGCCGCTTTCGGCGAGGGTGATCACCGGCAGTTTGTTCTCCATGGCGATCTGTTGCAGGCGCAGGGATTTTTTCAGGCCGCTGGGGGAAATGGTCCCGCCCTTGATGGCGCTGTTGTTCGCCACCACCAGCACCCGAACGCCGGACACATAACCGATCCCGGCGATCAGCCCGCCACCCGCCGAGCTGCCGTCTTTGTCGTCGTGCAGCTTGTAACCGGCCAGGCTGGCCAGTTCGAGGAACGGCGCGCCGGGGTCCAGCAGCAGATTGAGGCGTTCACGGGGCAACAGTTGCCCGCGCTTGTCGAATTTGGCTTTGGCTTCGGCCGCTTTATCCAGCAGGTTTTGCTCAAGCTGGCGGACCTGCTCGATCCCCACCAGCACCGCCTCGCGATTGCGCGCGAACTGTTCGCTGAAGGGGTCCACTTGCGACGGGATCACCGGCATGGCTT
The DNA here is from genome assembly GCF_001297125.1 of Pseudomonas sp. RIT-PI-q. Lineage (GTDB taxonomy): Bacteria > Pseudomonadota > Gammaproteobacteria > Pseudomonadales > Pseudomonadaceae > Aquipseudomonas. Next base: position 30,187 of record NZ_LHPC01000012.1, on the reverse strand, counting down.
ATTCCTTGTCCTTGAGCACATCCGGAAGGTAGGCGCGGTGGAAGCCGTTGTATGACTCGCTGATCTGCGCCTTGTGGATCGGCCAGGCGCGCCCGCCGAGGCTCGCGGCACCGTCGATGCGCAGGGTACTGCCGCTGACAAACGCCGCTGCCGGACTGAGCAGGAACACGATCGCCGCGCTGACTTCCGATTCGGTGCCGATGCGCTTGAGCGGCACGTGTTCGCGCAAGGTTGGAATCACCGCTTTGAACGCGCCTTCATAGGTGTCCATACCGCTCGACGCGATCCAGCCCGGCGCCACGGCATTGACCCGCACCCCGGCATAACCCCATTCGAACGCGGCAGTCTTGGTGAGGTTGTCCATGCCTGAGCGTGCCGCACCCGAATGGCCCATGCCGGGCATGCCGCCCCACATGTCGGCGAGCATGTTGACGATGGCGCCGCCGTGCTTGCTCATGGACTGGTTGAATACTTCCCGGGCCATCAGGAAGCCGCCCATCAGGTTGGTGCGCAACACCGTTTCGAAACCCTTTTGATTGATCGACGCCAGCGGTGACGGGTACTGCCCGCCGGCATTGTTGACCAGACCGTGTATGGGCCCGTGCTTGCGAATCAACTCGCTGACCACATGCTTGACCGCTTCTTCCTCACGGATATCGCAGACCATCCAGTCAGCCTTGCCGCCATCTTCGACAATCTCGGCGGCGACGCTTTTCAGCTTGTCGACCTTGCGCCCGAGCAGCAGCACATGAGCGCCGAGGGCCGCGAGTTCATGGGCGGTGCAACGACCGATGCCGCTGCCGCCACCGGTGACAATGACGGTAAAACCTGCAAACAAGTCGGCTTTGAAAATCGAATCGTAGGCCACGGCGACAGTCCTCTAGTTGACTTGGTCGGCGATGCTCTGGGGCACCGGAATCTGGATTTCCAGCAGTTGTTGGGCGAAGGCTTTTCCTTGTGGATCGATCCGCAGGCTGGCCACACCACCGCCTCCGAGGGCGTTTTCCAGCAGAAAATTAAGGCTGTGGGTGCCCGGCAGAAACCAGCGCTCGACACGTCCATGGACCGGGTCGAGGACATGGCTCATCCAGTCGACGATCACCTCCGGAGTCAACGCCTCAGCGATCCATGGCAGGTACTCGGGCTCGCGGGCCATGACCCCGATATTGCTGTGGTTGCCCTTGTCGCCGGAGCGCGCCACCGCGAGTTTGACCAGGGCCACGCTGGCGTCGGCCAGGCCGCCGGGTTTGGGTGGCTCGAACGGTATTGGCAAGTCGGCGCTGTCGAGCACATCGACGGCGGGCAGGGCGCACGGGTGGCGCTGGCCCTTGAGTTCAATGTCCAGCGTGCAGGCGTTTTTGTCGATGAGGAACGAGAACAGCCGGATCAGCGGATACACCGTCGGCCGTCCGCCGACTATCCCGGTCAGCCCCGGCGCCATGCCGGTGGCGGCCTGGGCGATTTCCCGGGAGAACACGATCAATGCCTGTTTGCTCGGATGGCGCACGGCGAGTTTGATCACCACTTCGCGGCTGTCGCGGCGCTGGCCGTGGGGGCCGTAAGTGGCCTCGCTGCCCAGCAGTTCGATGTTGACTTCGCTGTAGGGCGCCCAGCCGCGCTGGCTGAAAATCTCAGCGGTCTTGTTGATGATCGCTTCGCTGACGCGCCGGGCCTTGTCGACCGCATCGATGCCCGCGATCAGGCAACTGGCGGTGCAACGGAAACCGTCCGGGTAGGTCGCACTGACCTTGTAGTGATCGGTCGGCGGCAAGCCTTTGGCGCCATGCACCTGGACCGCGTTTTTGCCTTGTTGCACCAGTTTGACCTGACTGAAATCGCAGACCACATCGGGCAGCAGATACGCTTGCGGATTGCCGATTTCATAGAGCATCTGCTCGCCCACCGTCAGCGGCGTGACCAGCCCGCCCGAGCCTTCGGGTTTGCTGACGATGAACTGGCTGTCGGCGCTGACCTCGACGATGGGGAAGCCGATGTGTTCGTAGTCGGGCACATCGCGCCAATCGGTGAAATTGCCCCCGGTGCACTGGGCGCCGCATTCGATGATGTGGCCGGCCAGTGCGGCTTGGGCGAGTTTGTCGTAGTCGTGCCACGACCAGCCGAATTCATGCACCAGTGCGGCGCTGACCACCGCGCTGTCGACCACGCGCCCGGTGATCACAATATCGGCACCCAAGCGCAGCGCCTCGACGATGCCCGGCGCGCCGAGGTAGGCGTTGGTCGAGACGCACATCGGCGGCAGCGGGGTGCCACTGAACATTTCATGCAGACCAAGGCTGTTCAGGTGTTTGAACTGCGGTTGCAGGTCATCGCCCCGCAACACGGCGATCTTCAGCGCCACACCCGCCTTGTCGCAAGCCGCTTGCAACACGGCGGCGCAGGCCTGTGGGTTGACCCCGCCGGCGTTACTGATAACACGGATTTTTTGCTCGGCAATGCGCGTGAGCAGGGGGCTGAGGACTTCGATGAAGTCGCTGGCGTAACCGGCCTGGGGATCTTTCATGCGGGCGCCGGCCATGATCGACATGGTGATTTCAGCCAGATAATCAAAGACCAGATAGTCCAGACGACCACCTTCCACCAGTTGCGCAGCGGCGGTCGAGGTGTCGCCCCAGAAGGCGCTGGCGCATCCGATGCGAATTGTTTCAGGCACAGCCCTTTCCATAGCCACCTCCGACAGAAGTGCATCGAGACTACCAAGCAAGCGCTTGGTTTGTAAACGGCTAAACTATCTTCTTCCCGAGCGCTTGCTTGGTCGCTCCGGCCAGCTTAAATTGCCCGCGCTACCCACGAAATTGTAGGAGCGAGCTTGCTCGCGAAAGACGTTAACGATGACGCGTGCTCCTGAGTCAACGCGGCTTCCTCACGTCCTTCGCGAGCGAGCTCCTACATAAGCGGCGCATTTGATTGATCGACTGTAGGAGAGAACGGGTGGACGAGCAAAAAGCCCTGAGGGTCATGCGCGAATTGGTCGACAACGGCCAATTGACCGACCCGGACAGCGCCCGCGGCAAACTGCTGCAAGTGGCGGCTCACCTGTTCCGCAACAAAGGTTATGAGCGCACCACCGTGCGCGATCTGGCGGGGGCCGTGGGCATCCAGTCGGGCAGCATTTTTCATCACTTCAAAAGCAAGGACGAGATCCTGCGTGCGGTGATGGAGGAAACCGTTCGCTATAACACTGCGCTGATGCGCGCAGCCCTGGCGGAGTCTGGCGACGTTCGCGAGCGCGTGTTGGCGCTGATCCGCTGCGAATTGCAGTCGATCATGGGCGGCAGCGGCGAGGCCATGGCGGTCTTGGTGTATGAATGGCGGTCACTCTCCGAAGACGGGCAGGCGCAAGTGTTGGCACTGCGCGACATTTATGAAGACCTCTGGTTGCAAGTGCTGGGCGAGGCCAAGGACGCCGGTTTTATCCGCGGGGATGTGTTCATCACCCGCCGTTTTCTCACAGGTGCACTGTCATGGACCACCACCTGGTTTCGCGCTGGCGGCAGCATGAGCCTCGATCAATTGGCTGAGGAAGCATTGATTCTGGTGTTGGAAGAGAAACAATAGTGTGTATTCGCCAGCAGGAAACTGGCTAAGTGGGTGAAACCGCCTAGCTTGAATGCATTGATGCGTATTTTCTTGGGGAGTGGGTTGTTTTGAAGTCTTCGCCAATTCGGACGGCCTCGCGGCTTTTGCTGGTGTCGCTTGCAGCGTTATGCGCAGTGTCATCCCAGGCTGCACAACAGGTGCGGATCGGTGCCGCACATTTTCCACCGTATACCGTGCGCCCGGAAACCGGTGCCGACACCGGCCTGCTGCCGCAATTGGTCGAGGCGCTCAATGCCTTGCAAAGCGACTATCAGTTTGTGTTGGTGCCGACTTCCATTCCCCGACGCTTCGGTGACTTCAAGCAGGCGCGGGTCGATATGGCGATTTTCGAGAACCCCGACTGGGGCTGGAAAAACATCCCGCACACCAGCGTCGACATGGGCCTGGAAGACGCCGAGATTTTTGTCGCGCAACGCCAGCCCGACGGCCAACCGGTACGTCAGCAGAGCTATTTTGCCAATCTCGCCGGCAAGCGCCTGGCACTGTTCAGCGGTTATCACTACGAATTCGCCAACTTCAATGCCGATCCAAAATTCCTCGCGCAGAACTACAACGCCACACTGACCTATTCCCATGACAGTAACCTGCTGATGGTGCTGCGTGGGCGTGCAGATGTTGCATTAGTGACGCGCTCCTACCTGAGCGATTATCTGCTGCGCAACGGGAAAGTCGCTGATCAGTTGCTGGTGTCCGAGCGTATCGATCAGGTTTATCACCACTACGCCATTCTCCGCCCGGCCGCACCGATCAGTGGCGAGGCGCTGGGCAAGTTGCTGCAAGGGTTGCGCGACAATGGCCAGATGCTGAAGATTTTCGATCCCTACAAGATCGCGATCGTGCCCGTCCCGAACAACTGACATCGCGCCGCAGGTCGCGTAGTGGCCGACTTCTCTTAAATTTCCCGCACCGGCTCACGTCACATCGTTGAACTGTCGACGATTACCGTGAGCCCGACCGATGCCCAATCTGAATCACCTGACTGCCCTGGCCTTGCCGACAGGCAACAGTCTTGTAGCTGATGAAACCGAAAACCGACTGAGCCTCAGCCTGGAAGGGCAACCTCTGATCCAGTTGCGCCTGACGCGCGAGCCCGAGTTGCATGTGCAGGTCGAAGAGCGCTTTGGCCGTCCTGACGGTCAGGCATTTTGGGCGGCGTGTTATTGGCTGTTGGCCAGCGACCCGGCCCGTCAACACCTGACCTGGCACCTCGATGAAGCTCCCACTGCAGCGTTGCTTAGCGGGTTGCTGATCTCGACCGAAGTCGTCGGCCAGTATCGCTGCGAGCGCACGTTATTCTGGCAGTTGCCTCAACCTTGGCTGGGCACGTCGCTGACATCGAATTATCCGCAGCAAATGGTCCTCAGTGGTGGCAAGCGTCATCCGCTGCGCCCGATGAAACCGCGCGGTGAAGTGTACCGGCGTTTCGATGCGCGGCTCGGTGCGTGGATTTCCCTGCGCACGGTAGACATCGAGCATGACCTTGCGCGTTTCAATCGTTGGCAGAACAGCCCGCGGGTGGCGAGTTTCTGGCAGGAGGAGGGCAGTCTCGAACAGCATCGCGAGTACCTGGGCAAACTCGAAGCCGACCCGCACACGCTGACGTTGATCGGGTGTTTTGATGATCAACCCTTCGCCTACTTCGAAGCGTACTGGGCCAAGGAAGATCGCATCGCGCCGTTCTACGATGCCGGCGATTACGACCGTGGCATCCACATGTTGGTGGGCGAAGAAAATCACCGCGGTCCGCATAAGGTGGCGAGCTGGTTATCGGCGTTGGTGCATTACCTGTTTCTCGATGATCCGCGCACCCAGCGAGTGGTCGCCGAGCCTCGCGCGGATAACGCGAAGATGATCGGGCATATGCAGAACCAGGGTTTTTACTGCGAGAAAGCGTTCGACTTCCCGCACAAGCGCGCGGCGTTGATGGCGCTGGGGCGGGAGCGGTTTTTTGATCGGTGTTTGTTGGCGTGATGCTTGAGGCTCAAGATCCGTTGCGGTCTTGAGTCCGTCTTCGCGGGCAAGCCCGCTCCTACAAGGTTAGCGCTGAACCTGTGGGAGCGGGCTTGCCCGCGATGGGGGCGACGCAGATTTCAGCTTTCAACGACGGGCAAACGTATCCACACGACTGCCCGACACCTTGCGGCAGTGCACCAGCGCATCGCGGATCATGAAGTTCACCAGGGTCGGCGAGACGCCGAGTTCCTTGGCGATGTCTTTTTGCGGCACGCCGTGCAGGCGGTACATCTCGAAGGCGTAACGGGTGCGGCTGGGCAGCTCGGTCAGCGCGTCGGCAATGTGTTCCAGGGTCGAGAAGTTGATGTGCGAAGTCTCCGGCGAGGCCCCTTGGATCACCACGTTCAGGCCCTCCTCTTCAGGCCCCGAATACTTCTGCTCCAGCGCCTGTTTGCGGTAGTGATCGATCGCCAGGTTGCGCACGATCTGGAACAGGTAGCTGAGTTGAGCCTTGAACGAGGAGGTGATCTGCGGCGCCGATTGCAACCGGAAGAATGCATCCTGCACCACATCTTCGGCACGCGAGCGGCAGCCGGTAATGCGGGCTGCAATCTTGACCAGAATCAGTCGATTGTCGACGAATGCCTGAAGTAGCGGTGAATCGCACCTGCTTGTGGACACTTGTTCCGTCATGGAAATCACCCTGCTGCAAATAGGTTAGTGGGACGCCCGGAAGGCCGGTGCCGTCCTACACATCGAGCGACAAATTATGTTGAATGATAATGATTGTCAATTGAGAAAGAGAATTAATGCGCCACGACGGTGCAGAGTGAGAACTGCGACACGCTGCCGCACCACGGCCCCGTTGGCGATCAGTCCCACCGACTAATTATTTGCCAACGTCATCCGTTCTCATTGGTGAATGGCACAGCACAACCCTCATCACCCGTAGGAGCGGGCTCGCTTGCGATGGTCGTCAACGATGGCTATGGGCGCCTGACACCCCGCGGCGTTCTCCGGATTTTCGCGAGCAAGCCCGCTCCTACCAAGCCGAAATCAGGCAGGAAACCTCATGACCGACGCGTTCGAACTCCCCAGCAATCTGGTCCACGCCCTCCAGCGCCGCGCGGCCCTGACGCCGGACCGGGTGGCCTTGCGTTTTCTCGCCGAAACCCAGGATCAGGCTGTGGTGCTCAGTTATCGCGAACTCGATCAGCGGGCGCGAACCATTGCCGGCGCGTTGCAGGCCCAGGCTGCGTTGGGCGACCGCGCGGTGCTGCTGTTTCCCAGCGGTCCGGATTACGTCGCGGCGTTTTTTGGTTGCCTGTACGCCGGTGTAATTGCGGTGCCGGCCTATCCGCCGGAGTCGACCCGTCGTCATCATCAAGAGCGTTTGCTGTCGATCATCAGCGATGCCGAACCGCGCCTGCTGCTGACCAGCGCCGGCCTGCGCGATGCGTTGCTGCAAATCGAAGGCGCACCGCCGTTGCTGTGTGTCGATACCCTCGACAGTGCGTTTGCCGAACGCTGGATAGCGCCGGACCTGCACGACGATCACATCGCTTTCCTGCAATACACCTCCGGCTCGACCGCGTTGCCTAAAGGCGTGCAAGTCAGCCACGGCAACCTGGTGGCCAACGAACTGTTGATCCGCCACGGTTTTGGCATCGATCTGAACCCCGACGATGTGATCGTCAGCTGGCTGCCGCTGTACCACGACATGGGCCTGATTGGCGGTCTGTTGCAACCGATCTTCAGTGGCGTGCCGTGTGTACTGATGTCGCCTGCCTACTTCCTCGGCCGCCCGTTGCGCTGGCTGGAAGCGATCAGCGAGTACGGCGGCACCATCAGCGGCGGGCCGGATTTTGCCTATCGACTGTGCAGCGAGCGCGTCAGCGAGTCGGCGCTGGAGCGTCTCGACCTGAGCGGTTGGCGCGTGGCGTATTCCGGTTCCGAACCGATTCGCCTCGACACCCTGGAACGCTTCGCCGAGAAGTTCGCGAGCTGCGGATTCACGCCGGACAGTTTCATGGCGTCCTACGGTTTGGCCGAGGCCACGCTGTTCGTCGCTGGTAGTCCTCGTGGCCAAGGGATTGGTAACCTGCGCGTGGATGATCTGGCCCTGGCACAAAACCGCGCCGAGTCGGGCGAGGGCGCGGCGATCATGAGTTGCGGCATCAGTCAGCCGGATCACGCGGTGCTGATTGTCGATCCGATTGCGCTCAACGAGTTGGCTGACAACGAGGTTGGTGAGGTCTGGGCTGCCGGGCCGAGCATTGCCCACGGCTACTGGCGCAACCCGGAGGCCAGTGCCAAGACCTTCGTGCAACACAACGAAAAAACCTGGCTGCGCACCGGCGACCTGGGCTTTATGCGCGACGGCGAATTGTTCATCACCGGTCGCCTGAAAGACATGTTGATCGTTCGCGGTCACAACCTTTATCCGCAAGACATCGAACAGACCATCGAGCGCGAAGTGGAGGTGGTGCGTAAAGGTCGCGTCGCCTCGTTCGCCGTGAATATCGACGGCGAGGAAGGCATCGGCATCGCCGCGGAAATCAGCCGCAGCGTGCAGAAAATCCTCCCGCCCGAGGCGTTGATCAAAGCCATCCGCCAAGCCGTGGCCGAGGCGTATCAGCAAGCGCCAAGCGTCGTGGTGCTACTCAATCCGGGCGCATTGCCGAAACCCTCCAGCGGCAAATTGCAACGCTCGGCGTGCCGCAATCGTCTGGCGGACGGCAGCCTCGACAGCTACGCGCTGTTCCCGTCGAAGGTCAGCGAAAGTGAAGCAAGCACTGAATCAAGCTCTGAGCTGCAAACCTTGATCGGCCAGATCTGGTGCGCACAACTGAACCTCAAACAGGTCAGCGCCGACGATCACTTCTTCCGGCTCGGCGGCAACTCCATCGCCGCCACCCAAGTGGTGGCGCGTCTGCGCGAAGCACTCGGCCTGGAGCTCAATCTGCGCCTGCTGTTTGAAGCGCCGACCCTCGGCGCATTCGCTGCTGCCGTGGCCCAGCAACAACAGGATGGCGGCCTCGCCCAAGGCGCAATCACCGCGCTGTCGCGCGCCGAATCCATGCCGCAATCCCTGGCACAAAACCGTCTGTGGATCACCTGGCAACTCGACCCGCACAGCAGCGCCTACAACATTCCCGGCGCCTTGCGCCTGCGCGGTGAACTGGATGAAGACGCCTTGCGCGCCAGTTTTCAGCAGTTGATCGAGCGTCACGAATCCTTGCGCACGCGGTTCTTCGAGCGAGACGGCGTGGCGCTGCAACAGGTCGATGCCGCCGGTGAATTCAATCTGCAATTGATCGACATTAGCGACCTGCCCGTCGCCGAGCGTGAAGCGCGCGCGCTGCAAATCCGTGAAGACGAAGCGCGGACTCAATTCGACCTGGAGAATGGCCCGCTGCTGTGGGTGACGTTGGTGCGCCTCGATGACGAGGACCATCAACTGCTGGTGACGCTGCACCACATCATCGCTGACGGCTGGTCGCTGAACGTGTTGATCGACGAGTTTTCACGCCTGTACGCTGCCGCGTCCCAAGGACAAACAGCGACGCTTGCACCGTTACCCACGCAGTACGCCGACTACGGCAGCTGGCAGCGTCAATGGCTGGCGCAAGGGGAGGGCGAGCGGCAACTGGCTTACTGGAAAGCGCAGTTGGGCGATGAGCATCCGACCCTGAGTCTGGCCACCGATCACCCGCGCTCGGCGCAATCCATACACACAGCCGCCCGCCATTCCATAAAACTCGGCGCGACCCTGAGCGATGCCATTCGTAGGACTGCCCAGGCCCATGAATCCACCGCGTTCATGCTGCTGCTCGCCGCGTTCCAGAGCCTGCTGCACCGCTACAGCGGCCAGCGCGACATCCGCATCGGCGTGCCGAACGCCAACCGTCCGCGCCTGGAAACCCAAGGGCTGATCGGCTTCTTCATCAACACCCAGGTGCTGCGCGCCGACGTCGATTCACGGCAGCCATTCACGGCGTTGCTGGCGCAAACCCGGCAGACTGCATTGGGTGCACAAGCGCATCAGGATCTGCCGTTCGAGCAACTGCTTGAAGCCTTCCCGCAAGCTCGCGAACAAGGCTTGTTCCAGGTCATGTTCAACCATCAGCAACGCGACCTCAGCGCTTTGCGGCGCTTGCCGGGGCTGCTGGCTGAAGAGCTGCCGTGGCACAGCCGCGAAGCCAAGTTCGACTTGCAATTGCACAGTGAAGAAGACCGCAACGGTCGCCTGAGCCTGTCCTTCGACTACGCCAGCGAGTTGTTTGATGCCGCGACCATCGAGCGTCTGGCGGAGCATTTCAGCAACCTGCTGCGCGCCGTTTGCGCGCCACCCACAACCGCCATTGGCGACCTGCAACTGCTGACGCCGAGTGAGCTCGATCAGCAATCAAACTGGAGCGCCACACCGTGCACGCCTGCCAGCCAATGGCTGCCGGAATTGCTCAATGAACAAGCGCGCCTCACCCCGGAGCGCATCGCGCTGATGTGGGACGGTGGCCACCTGGACTTCGCCGAGCTGCACACCCAGGCCAACCGCCGGGCCCATTACCTGCGCGACAAAGGCGTTGGCCCGGACGTCTGCGTGGCCATCGCCGCCGAGCGTTCGCCGCAATTGCTGATCGGCGTGCTGGCAATCATCAAGGCCGGTGGCGCCTACGTGCCGCTGGACCCGGATTACCCGGCCGAGCGCCTGGCCTACATGCTCAGCGACAGCGGCGTCGAATTGCTGCTGACCCAAACCCAATTGCTCGAGCGCTTGCCCGCCACCGACGGCGTCAGTGTGATCGCCATGGACGCCCTGCATCTGGAGAGCTGGCCGAGCCACACGCCGGGTCTGCACTTGCACGGCGACAACCTCGCCTACGTGATTTACACCTCCGGTTCCACCGGCCAGCCGAAGGGCGTCGGCAACACTCACGCGGCACTCGCCGAGCGCTTGCAATGGATGCAGAACACCTACCGCCTGAACGACACCGACGTGCTGATGCAAAAGGCGCCGATCAGTTTCGACGTGTCGGTGTGGGAGTGCTTCTGGCCGCTGATCACCGGTAGCCGTTTGCTGATCGCCGGCCCCGGTGAACATCGCGATCCGCATCGCATCGCGCAGCTGGTTCAACAGTATGGCGTGACCACGCTGCACTTCGTGCCGCCGCTGCTGGCGTTGTTCATCGACGAACCGCTGAGCGCCGAATGCACCAGCCTGCGCCGTGTGTTCTCCGGTGGCGAAGCCTTGCCTGCCGAGCTGCGCAATCGCGTGCTGGAACACCTGCCGGCGGTGCAACTGCACAACCGCTATGGCCCGACCGAAACCGCGATCAACGTCACTCATTGGCATTGCTCTGTCGCTGATGGCGAGCGCTCGCCGATTGGTCGGCCATTGGGCAACGTCGTCTGCCGCGTGCTCGACAGTGATCTCAATCCCGTGCCGGCCGGCGTGCCGGGTGAACTGTGCATCAGCGGCATCGGTCTGGCCCGAGGCTACCTCGGTCGTCCATCGCTGACTGCCGAACGTTTTGTCGTCGATCCGCTGGGCGAGCAGGGCGCGCGTCTGTACCGCACTGGCGACCGTGCGCGCTGGACCGCCGAGGGCGTGATTGAATACCTTGGCCGTCTCGATCAGCAGGTCAAACTGCGCGGCTTTCGTGTCGAACCGGAAGAAATCGAGGCGCGTTTGCTGGCGCAGGATGGCGTCGCCCAAACCGTGGTGCTGGTGCGCGAGACCTCGGCCGGTGGCCAGTTGATCGGCTACTACACCGCCTCTGAAACCGGCGAAAGCGAAGACGCGCAAACCGCCCGCCTGAAAACCGCGCTGGCGGCCGAGCTGCCGGAATACATGGTCCCGGCGCAACTGATGCGCCTCGACCAAATGCCCTTGAGCCCGAGCGGCAAACTCGATCGCCGCGCCTTGCCGGAGCCTCAATGGCAGGCCCGCGAACACGTCGAACCGGTCAGCGCACTGGAGCAGCAAATCGCCGGCATCTGGCGCGAAGTCCTGGGTCTTGCGCAGATCGGTCTGCGCGACGATTTCTTCGCCCTCGGCGGTCACTCGCTGTTGGCCACCCAGATCATTTCCCGCACCCGCCAGGCTTGCGACGTCGAGTTGCCGCTGCGCGCGCTGTTCGAGAACAGTGAGCTGGGCGCCTTCGCCGAACAGGTTCGGCTGATCCAGGTCAGCGGCAACACCAATAAGCAGCCGCCGATCGCGAAGGTCGACCGCAGCCAACCGGTGCCGTTGTCCTATTCGCAACAGCGCATGTGGTTCCTCTGGCAGATGGAACCGGACAGCCCGGCCTACAACGTCGGCGGCATGGCGCGGCTGCGCGGGGTGCTGGATGTCGGGCGTTTCGAAGCGGCGTTGCAAGCGCTGATCATGCGCCACGAAACCCTGCGTACGACTTTCCCGAGCATCGATGGCGTGGCCCGGCAACAAGGGCATGCGGACACCGGGATGCGTATGGACTGGAAGGATTTATCGGCGCTGGACGCCGCCAGCCGCGAATGGCAGGTGCAGCAACTGGCCGACGATGAAGCGCACACGCCGTTCGATCTGGAAACCGGACCGCTGCTGCGCGCGTGCATGGTCAAGACCGCCGAGCAGGAACACTACCTGGTGCTGACCCTGCACCACATCGTCACCGAAGGCTGGGCGATGGACATCTTCGCCCGTGAGCTGAGCGCGCTCTACGAGGCGTTCGTCGATGACCGTGAATCGCCGCTGGCGCCGTTGCCGGTGCAGTATCTGGATTACAGCGTCTGGCAGCGGCAGTGGCTGGAGTCCGGCGAGCGTCAGCGCCAACTCGACTACTGGACCGCGCAACTGGGCCGCGAACATCCGCTGCTGGAATTGCCGGGGGACCGTCCGCGTCCGCCCGTGCAAAGTCATCAGGGCGAACTGTTCCGTTTCGACCTCAGCGACGACCTCGCCGCGCGGGTCCGTGCCTTTAACGCACAACACGGTCTGACCCTGTTCATGACCATGACCGCCGCGCTGGCCGTGTTGCTTTACCGCTACAGCGGCCAGGCCGACCTGCGCATCGGCGCACCCGTCGCCAACCGGATCCGCCCGGAAAGCGAAGGGCTGATCGGTGCGTTCCTCAACACCCAAGTGTTGCGTTGCCAGCTCGACGGGCAGATGTCCGTGGGGCAATGGTTCGAGCAGGTTCGCCACACGGTGATCGAAGGCCAGTCCCATCAGGACCTGCCGTTCGATCATCTGGTGGAAGCCTTGCAGCCACCGCGCAGCGCCGCGTACAACCCGCTGTTCCAGGTGATGTGCAACGTGCAGCGCTGGGAATTCCAGCAGAGCCGCACCCTGGCCGGCATGACGGTCGAGTACCTGGCCAACGATGCCCGGGCGACCAAGTTCGACCTCAACCTGGAAGTCACCGACCTCGACCATCGCCTGGGTTGCTGCCTGACCTACAGCACCGATCTGTTCGATGAACCGCGCATTGCGCGCATGGCCGGGCATTGGCGCAACCTGCTGGAAGCGCTGCTGGCCGACCCGCAACAGCGCCTCAGTGAACTGCCGTTGCTGCAAACGAGCGAGCAGCAAAACCTGCTCGACAGCCTTGGCACTGAACAGGGCGAGCATCGACTGGATCAGTGCATCCACCGCCTGTTCAGCGAACAGGCGCTGGTGCGCAAGGATGCACCGGCATTGACCTTCGCCGGGCAGACCCTGAGTTACGCCGAACTCGACAGCCGTGCCAATCGCCTCGCGTGGATGCTCCGCGAGCGTGGTGTCGGCCCGCAGGTTCGCGTCGGCCTGGCGTTGGAGCGCTCGCTGGAGATGGTCGTCGGCCTGCTGGCGATCCTCAAGGCCGGCGGCGCCTACGTGCCGCTGGACCCGGAATACCCGCTGGATCGCCTGCATTACATGATCGAAGACAGCGGCATCGGTTTGCTGCTCAGCGATGCGGCGATGTTCAAGGCACTGGGTGAATTGCCTTCGACCGTGGCCCGCTGGTGCCTGGAAGAAGACGCCGCCGAACTGGCCAACTACCCGGCCACCGAGCTGCCATTTATCAGCCTGCCGCAGCATCAGGCGTACCTGATTTACACCTCGGGCTCCACCGGCAAACCGAAAGGCGTGGTGGTCTCCCACGGTGAAATCGCCATGCATTGCCAAGCGGTGATCGAACGTTTTGGCATGCGCCCGGATGATTGCGAGCTGCATTTCTATTCGATCAACTTCGACGCCGCCACCGAGCGTCTGCTGGTGCCATTGCTGTGCGGCGCGCAAGTGGTTCTGCGTGCGCAAGGCCAATGGGATGCGGAAGAAATCTGCGGCCTGATTCGCCGGCAGAACATCAACATCCTCGGCTTCACCCCAAGCTATGGCAGTCAATTGGCGCAATGGCTGGCCACGCAGAACGAAACCCTGCCGGTGCGCATGATCATCACCGGCGGTGAAGCCCTGACGGGTGAACACCTGCAACGGATTCGCGCGGCGGTCAAGCCGAGCCTGGTCTTCAACGCCTATGGCCCGACCGAAACCGTGGTCCTGCCGCTGGCCAGTCTCGCCCCGGAGCAATTGGAAGAAGGCCTGGGCAGCGTGCCAATCGGCAGCGTGATCGGCGCTCGTGTGGCTTCCATTCTTGATGGCGATCTGGCGATGGTGCCACAAGGCGCGACCGGCGAGTTGTACATCGGTGGCGCCGGTCTGGCGCAGGGTTATCACCAGCGTCCGGGCATGACCGCCGAGCGTTTTGTGGCTGATCCGTTCGCCGCCGATGGCGGGCGGATCTACCGCACCGGCGACCTGGTGCGCCAGCGTGCCGACGGTCTGGTGGAATACCTCGGCCGTATCGACCATCAAGTGAAGATTCGCGGTTTCCGTATCGAACTGGGCGAGATCGAAACCCGCCTGCTGGAACACCAATCTGTGCGTGAAGCCGTGGTGCTGGCGCTCGACGCACCGAGCGGCAAACAATTGGTTGGCTATCTGGTCACCGACGTCGCCGAACAGGACGAAACGCAACAAGCGGCACTGCGCGAAGCCCTGAAAAATCACCTCAAATCGCAATTGCCGGACTACATGGTGCCGACGCACCTGATCCTGCTGGCCAGCATGCCACTGACCGCCAACGGCAAACTCGACCGCCGCGCGTTGCCGGCACCGGACCCGGAGCTGAATCGTCAGCACTACGTGGCGCCGAGCAACGAACTTGAACTGACCCTGGCCGGCATTTGGTGCGACGTGCTGAACGTCGAACAGGTCGGCCTCAACGACAATTTCTTCGAACTGGGTGGCGACTCGATCCTGTCGATCCAGGTGGTCAGCCGTGCACGGCAGCAAGGCATCCACTTCAGCCCGCGTGACCTGTTCCAGCACCAGACCGTGCAGACCCTCGCCGCCGTGGCGACCCGCACCGAGCAGGTCACCGCCGAGCAAGGTTTGCTCACGGGCGAATCGCGCCTGACGCCGATCCAGCACTGGTTCTTCGACACCGATATCCCGCAGCGCCAACACTGGAACCAGGCGTTGCTGCTGGAACCGACCGTGACGTTGGAGCCCCATCGTCTGGAGGCGGCGCTGCTGGCCGTGATCCAGCAGCACGATGCCTTGCGCCTGCGTTTCACTGACGCCGCCGGGCAATGGCAGGCCGAGCATCAGGCGGTGTCCGATGCCGCGGTGCTCTGGCAAGTGCGCGTTCCCTCCATCGATAAATGCGCGGCGCTGTTC
Source organism: Pseudomonas sp. RIT-PI-q (assembly GCF_001297125.1). Taxonomy (GTDB): domain Bacteria; phylum Pseudomonadota; class Gammaproteobacteria; order Pseudomonadales; family Pseudomonadaceae; genus Aquipseudomonas. The sequence continues at coordinate 14,907 of NZ_LHPC01000012.1, read as the reverse complement.
GCCGATGCCCAGCGCAGCCTCGACCTTGAACAGGGCCCGCTCATGCGCGCACTGTTGGTCGATGCGCCGAGGGATCAGCAACGGCTGTTCATCGCCATTCACCACTTGGTGGTGGACGGGGTTTCGTGGCGCGTGCTGCTGGACGATCTGCAAACCGCCTATCGCCAATTGACCGCGCAACAGACGGTCAACCTGCCAGCCAAAACCAGCGCCTTCAAGGACTGGGCCGCGCGCTTGCAGGCGTATGCCGGCAGCGAATCCCTGCGCGAAGAACTGGGCTGGTGGCAGGCGCAACTGGCCGGTCCAGGCATTGAATTGCCGTGCGAACGCCCCGAGGGCGGCCGGCAGAATCGCCATGCACAAACCGTCAGCGTACGCCTCGACAGCGAGCGCACCCGTCAATTGCTGCAACAGGCGCCGAGTGCTTATCGCACCCAGGTTAACGATCTGCTGCTGACTGCATTGGCCCGCGTGCTGTGCCGCTGGAGCGGTGACGAATCGGCGCTGATTCAGCTGGAAGGCCACGGCCGCGAAACGCTGTTCGACGAGATCGACCTGACCCGCACTGTCGGCTGGTTCACCAGCGCTTATCCGTTGCGGTTGACGCCAGCGGACGGGCAGGGCGCGTCGATCAAGTCGATCAAGGAACAACTGCGCGCCGTGCCGCACAAAGGCTTGGGTTATGGCGTGCTGCGTTACCTGGCCGATGAGGTGTGCCGGCAGTCCATGGCCGCGCTGCCGGTGGCGCCGATCACCTTCAACTACCTCGGCCAGTTCGACCAGAGCTTCGGCAGTGACGCGTTGTTCCGTCCGCTGGATGAGCCGGTCGGTGCCGCACACGATCCAAAAGCGCCGCTGCCTAACGAGCTGAGCGTCGACAGTCAGGTTTACGGCGGTGAACTGGTGCTGCGCTGGACCTTCAGCGCCGAACGCTACGACCCGCAAACTATCGCCGAACTGGCAGACGCCTACCTCGGCGAATTGCAGGGCCTGATCGAGCATTGCCTGAACGACGATGCGGGCGGCCTGACGCCGTCGGACTTCCCGCTGGCGAAACTGACGCAGCCGCAACTCGACGCGTTGCCGGTGCCAGCCGCGCTCATCGAAGACGTCTACCCGCTGACCCCGATGCAGGAAGGCATGCTGCTGCACACCTTGCTGGAACCGGGCACCGGCCTCTACTACATGCAGGATCGCTACCGCATCAACAGCGAACTCGATCCGCAGCGTTTCGCCCAGGCTTGGCAAGCGGTGATCGCCCGCCATGAAGCCTTGCGCGCATCGTTCTGCTGGAACGTCGGCGAAGACATGCTGCAAGTGATCCACAAGCCGGGCAGCACACCGATCGACTACCTCGACTGGACCGCCATCGCTGAGGCCGAACAGGAGCCGAAGTTGCAGGCGCTGCTGAAAAACGAGCGCGAGGCCGGTTTCGATTTGCTCAACCAGGCACCGTTTCACCTGCGCCTGATCAAGGTCGGCGAAGCGCGCTACTGGTTCATGATGAGCAACCACCACATCCTCATCGATGCCTGGTGCCGTTCGCTGCTGATGAACGATTTCTTTGACATCTACACTGCGCTGGGCGAAGGCCGCGAAGCGCAACTGGTCGTGCCGCCACGTTATCGCGACTACATCGGCTGGCTGCAACGCCAGAGCCTGGACGAGGCGCGGCAGTGGTGGAAAACCAACCTGCAAGGCTTCGAACGGACCACACCGATTCCGAGCGACCGGCCGTTCCTGCGTGAACACGCCGGTGACAGCGGCGGCATGATCGTCGGAGACCGCTACACCCGACTCGATGCCCGTGACGGCGCACAACTACGGGAACTGGCCCAGGCCCATCAACTGACCATCAACACCTTCGCCCAAGCGGCGTGGGCCCTGGTCTTGCGGCGCTTGAGCGGTGATCGCGACGTGCTGTTCGGCGTCACCGTGGCCGGGCGTCCGGTGGACATGCCGGAGATGCAGCGCACGGTCGGCCTGTTCATCAACAGCATCGCGCTGCGAGTGAAAATGCCCGAAGACGATCAGCGTTGCAGCGTTCGTCAGTGGCTCAGCGGCTTGCTCGACAGCAACATGCAACTGCGCGAGTACGAGTACCTGCCGCTGGTGAGCATTCAGGAAAACAGTGAACTGCCCAAGGGCCAACCGCTGTTCGACAGCCTGTTCGTGTTCGAAAACGCCCCGGTGGAAGTCTCGGTGCTGGACCGTGCGCAAAGCCTTAATGCGACTTCGGATTCGGGCCGCACCCACACCAACTTCCCGCTGACGGCGGTCTGCTATCCGGGCGATGACCTGGGTCTGCACCTGTCCTACGACCAACGTTACTTTGATGAATCGACGATCGAACGCATGCTCGGCGAGTTCAAGCGGTTGCTGCTGGCGCTGGTGGAAGGCTTCCACGGCGACATGGCCGATCTGCCGCTGCTGGGCGCCGAGGAGCAGGATTTCCTGATCCATGGCTGCAACCAGAGCGAACACGACTACCCATTGGAAAAAAGCTACGTCGAGTTGTTCGAAGCGCAAGTCGCGCAGCATCCGCAGCGGATTGCCGCCAGTTGCCTCGCCCGGCTGCACAGCTACGTCGAGCTGAACCAGCGCAGCAACCGTCTCGGTCATGCGTTGATCGTGGCCGGTGTCGGGCTCGATCAACCGGTGGCGTTGCTGGCCGAACGTAACCTCGATTTGCTCGGCATGATCATCGGCAGCTTCAAGGCGGGGGCCGGGTACCTGCCGCTGGATCCCGGCCTGCCGACCCAGCGCCCGAGCCGGGTCATCGCCCTCAGCCGCACGCCGTTACTGGTTTGCACCGAAGCGTGCCGTGAGCAGGCCGTCGCGTTGCTGGATGAATTCGGTTGTGCCTATCGACCTAAGCTGTTGGTCTGGGAAGACGTGCAAGCGAGCAATGTGTCGGTGCAAAACCCGGGGATCTACAGCGCCCCGGATAACCTGGCCTACGTGATCTACACCTCGGGCTCAACCGGGTTGCCGAAGGGCGTGATGGTCGAGCAACGCGGCATGCTCAATAACCAGTTGAGCAAGGTGCCGTACCTGGACCTGAGCGCCACGGATGTGATCGCCCAGACCGCCTCGCAAAGTTTCGACATTTCGGTCTGGCAGTTCCTCGCGGCACCGTTGTTTGGCGCTCGGGTGGATATCGTGCCGAATACCATTGCTCATGATCCACAGGGTTTGCTGAGTCATGTTTCGTCCCAAGGTATCACCGTGCTGGAAAGCGTGCCGTCGTTGATCCAGGGCATGCTCGCCCAGGAACGTATGAGCCTCGATGGCTTGCGCTGGATGCTGCCGACGGGGGAAGCGATGCCGCCGGAACTGGCGCACCAATGGCTATTGCGCTACCCGGAGATCGGGCTGGTGAATGCCTACGGCCCGGCGGAATGCTCGGACGACGTGGCGTTCTTTCGCGTCGACATGGCCTCGACGCGCGCCAGTTATTTGCCGATCGGTACGCCGACCGACAACAACCGTTTGTACCTGCTCGATGGCGCGCTGGAGTTGGTGCCGTTGGGTGCGGTGGGCGAATTGTGCGTCGCCGGCACCGGGGTGGGGCGCGGTTATGTGAGTGATCCGTTGCGCACCGCTCAGGTGTTTGTGCCGAACCCGTTCGGTGCGCCGGGGGATCGGCTGTATCGCACCGGTGACCTGGCTCGTCGTCGCAGTGACGGCGTGATGGAGTACGTTGGCCGCATCGACCATCAAGTTAAAATTCGCGGCTACCGCATCGAACTGGGGGAAATCGAAGCGCGTCTGCACGAACAACCGGAAGTCCGCGAAGCGGCGGTCGGCGTGCAGGACGGCGTGAACGGCAAACACCTGGTGGGTTATCTGGTGGCGGCCAACTCGGCGCTCAATTCGGGTGAACGACTGGAGCGCATCAAGCAACGCCTGCGTGCCGAATTGCCGGAATACATGGTGCCGCTGCACTGGCTGTGGCTCGACAAGATGCCGCTGAACGCCAACGGCAAACTCGATCGCAAGGCCTTGCCGGCTCTGGAGATCGGCCAGTTGCAGAGCCAGGACTATCAAGCGCCGCGCAATCAACTGCAGCAGACCCTGGCGGATATTTGGGCCGAAGTGCTGAAGGTTGAGAAGGTCGGCATCCGCGACAATTTCTTTGAACTGGGCGGTCATTCGTTGTTGGCCACGCAGATTGCTTCGCGAGTGCAGAAAACCCTGCAACGGGATGTGCCGCTGCGGGCAATGTTCGAATGCAGCACGGTGGAGGAGCTGGCCGAGTACATCGACGGGTTGGCGGCGAGTGACATCACCGAGGAGAAGGTGGATCGGTTGAATGACCTGATGGCGGAGTTGGAGGGGCTTTGATTCTTTAGCGTCTGTATTGGCCCCTTCGCGGGCAAGCCTCGCTCCTACAGAATCGCGCATTACCCTGTAGGAGCGAGGCTTGCCCGCGAAGGCGTCGGCACAGTCTGTACAATTCTCGCGTTGACTGCGCAACACTGCCGCATCAGTCTTGCGGCTCCATTTTTGACGCGGAGACAGTCAATGCCCTTCGTAACTCTGGACGGACAAGCCCTTCACTACATCGATCAAGGCACTGGCCCGGCGGTGCTGCTGGCCGGCAGCTACCTGTGGGACCAAACCATGTGGGCGCCGCAGATTGCCGCACTGTCGCAACACTATCGGGTGATCGCCCTGGACCTCTGGGGCCACGGCGAATCCGGGCCGCTGCCGGACGGTACGACGTCGCTGGATGACATCGCGCGCCAGGCGCTGGCATTGCTCGATCATCTGGATATCGACCGGGTCACGTTCGCTGGTCTTTCAGTCGGCGGCATGTGGGGCGTGCGTCTGGCGCTGTCGGCACCTCAGCGGCTCAACGGGCTGGTGCTGATGGACACCTATGTCGGTGTCGAGCCGGAACCGACTCGCCAATACTATTTCTCGTTGTTCAAACAGATCGAAGACACTGGTGTGATCTCGCCGCAGTTGCTGGATATCGTGGTGCCGATTTTCTTCCGCCCGGGCATCGATCCGCAGTCGGCGTTGTATCAGGATTTCCGCTCGAAACTGGCCGCGCTGCCGCCGCAACGCCTGCGCGAAAGCATCGTGCCGATGGGGCGGATTACGTTTGGTCGGGATGATGTGTTGCCGCGTCTGGGCGAGTTGGATGCAGCGAACACACTGGTGATGTGCGGTGATCAGGACAAGCCACGGCCACCGAGTGAAGCCCGGGAGATGGCCGGGTTGATTGGTTGCGCCTCTGTGTTGGTGCCGGAAGCAGGGCATATTTCCAATCTGGAAAACCCGGAGTTTGTCACTGAGGCGTTGCTGAAGTTTTTGGCTGAGAGAAATTAGTTGATCTTGCTGACGTCATCGCGGGCAAGCCCGCTCCCACAGTGATTTATGGTAGGCACAAATCAGGTGTTCACCACCGCTCTTTGTGGGAGCGGGCTTGCCCGCGATGGCGTCAGTGTTATCACCGTAAATCCAACGGCCAAACTACTTACTTCGGCCCGAGAATTTTCAGCAACTTGTCCGGCGATGGCGCGCCTTGCTGTTGTTGCAGCTCACCCTTGTCGTCCATGTAGAAAATCGCCGGGGTAGCGGACAACTCCAGGTCTTCCATCAACTGCATGTTGGCCGCGAGTTTCGCCTGAATCGCCGGTGGCACGTCTTTCAATGCCTTGAGTTTACTGTCCTTGCCAGACTTCTCATGGTCTTCCAGCGCTTTTTGCGGATCCTTCGCCGCCAGCAACGCGGCAGATTTGCCCGGGCTGTCTTCGCGGATAATGCCGACCATGATGTGCCGCAACTGCACCTTGCCGGCCTTCACCCATGGCCGCGCCTGTTCCCAGAACATGTTGCAGTAAGGGCAGTTGGGATCGCTGAACAAATAGACGACGCGCGGTGCGTCTTTGTTGCCGTCACCGATCCAGTTGCTCGCCTCCATCTTGCCCCAGACTTCCTTGGCCATCGGCGCATACACCAGCTTCTGCAACGGCGCGCTGCTCAGGTCGTTACCTTCGGCGTCATACAGATTGCCCAGCAATACATGCTTGCCATCAGGTGTCAGGTACAGCGCCATGCCACGGTTCTGGTATTGCGCCGCATAACCGCGCAAACCATCGGGCGCATCGAACTGACCGACGATTTTCGCGCCCTTGGCCTCGATCTTCTTGATCGCCTCGGGCAGCTCTTCAGCCTGCACCGATGGCAGGTGCAGCAGGGCGGCGCCCAGGGTCAGCGTCAGCAGGTGGCGGAGGCGGGGCATGGCAGTTTCCTTGAAGAGGTGGCCGGTACGGCAGGATTCGGGGTCTCGAAGTTTTCCAGGGCGCGGGCCAGGCTGGCTTCCGACAGCTCACCCAGATGGCTGCCCAACAAGCGACCTTCGGGGCTATAGAACAGCGTAGTCGGCAACGCCATGGAGCCGACGGCCTGGCCCAATCGGCCGCCGCCATCGAACAACACATTGGACAGGCTCAGGCCCTGGGTTTCCAGGAAGGTGCTGACGCTTTGCATGCTTTCGGCCTGGTTGACGAACAGGAACGTCAGGTCCGGACGGTGTTGCTGGGCGTTTTCCAGCACCGGCATTTCCCGTCGGCACGGCGGGCACCAGGTCGCCCAAAGATTGATCACCAGCGGGCCGCCTTTGTAGTCAGCCAGTTGCACGGTTTCACCGGCGGCATTGCGCAGGGCAATGTCCGGCAGGCGCGTGCCTTGTTCGTAAATTGCCAGGGAGAACGTCGCCAGCAACCAGAACGCCAGGCCGCAGCTTACGCCAAAACCCAAGGGCCGACGCAGGCCCGGACGACGCCAGCCTCGATACACGGCGGCAAGCAACAGTGCGATCACCCCCGGCCAGGCGAGGAAACCGCCGTCGCGCAGGTCGATGATCTGCCAGGCATCATTGCGATAGTGCGTCCAGTACACGGCAACAAAACCGATTCGCGCCGCGAGCATGCCGATCAGGAACAGGCTGAACAGCACCGACTCGGGATTTTCCCCACCGCGCTTGGCCACCCGCCAGCCGACGAAGGTCGCCAGTGCCAATGCACTGATCAGCAGCAGGTGGTTAAGCGCGATGGCAAACGTGCCGAGGGTAAAGGTCAGCATTAACGGGCGTCTCGGGTGGTGGTCCAGCGTTGCAGGAAAGTGTCGGCATCGACCTCGCCGGTGATGCGCTGGCTGCGACGCTCGCTGCCGTCGGCACCGATCCACAGCAGGCTCGGCGGCCCCGGCACTTTGTAACGGCCGAGCAGCTCGCGGCTGGCGGCATTGTCGGCGGTGACGTCCAGCCGGAGCAAGCGCACATCGCTCAAGGCTGCAAGCACTTGGGGTTTGCCGAACACCTGCTTTTCCATGACCTTGCACGACACGCACCAGTCGGCGTAGTAGTCCAGCAGCACCCATTGGCCCTGCGCCTGTGCGGCATCGAGTTCCCGTTGCAGCGCGCCTGCGTCCTTGATCGTGGTGAAGGCGTCATGGCCCGTTGGCACGGCGGCGCTGGCCGAGTTGGAGGCGCGAAACACCTGCAACGGCTTGAACAGGTCGTCACTGCCACCCGCTGCACCGATCAGCGCCAGGCTGCCCCACAGTCCAAGCAACAACGAGCTGGCGCCGAACAGGTGGGCGATGCGACCGAAACCTTCCGACTGCTTCCAGGCGCTGTAGGCGGCGATCAACAACAACGCGCCACACAAGCCGACCCACAGGGATTCATCCAGCACCGGGCGCAACATCAGCAATGCAGTGGCGAGGAACAGGAAACCGAAGATGCCCTTGAGCAGGTTCATCCACGCGCCGGGTTTGGGCAGGAAGCGATTGCCGACGGTCACCAGCAACAGCAATGGCACACCGATGCCGATACCCATGGCAAACAGGATCAATCCGCCATGCAACGCATTACCGCTTTGCGCGATGTAGAGCAGGGCGCCCGCCAGCGGCGCGGTCATGCACGGGCCGACCAGCAGACCGGACAAGGCCCCCAATGCACCGGCGCCGATCAGGCTGCCGCCGCGCTGATTACGCGAAACGTTCTCCAGTCGATCTCGTACGGCCACTGGCAATTGCAGCTCAAAGAAGCCGAACATCGGCAACGCCAGCAACACGAAAATTGCCGCGAAACTGCCGAGCAGCCAAGGGTTCTGCAACAGCGCCTGCAGGTTCGCACCGAGCAACGCGGCCAGAACACCCATCGCCGCATACACCAGCGCCATGCTCACCACATAACTGCTGGCCAAGGCGAAACCGCGCTTGGGCTTGGCGCCACTGCCGACGATCAAACCGGCCAGGATCGGCAGCATCGGCAATGAGCAAGGCGTGAACGCCAGCAACAGGCCGAGGCCAAAGAACACCAGCAAGCTCCAGCCCAACGCCCGTTGTTGCAGGCCACTGGCCAAGGCCTGGTCCGGCGCTTCGGTGGCCACGTTAACCGCTGCGCTGTCGCCCAGGTCCACCACCTGGGTTTGCGGCGGATAACACAAACCGGCATCGGCACAGCCCTGGAAACCCACCTTGATCTGGCCACTGGCACCGGCAGGAATCTTCAGCTCCAGGCCCTGGCGATAGACCTGCTGTTCACCGAAAAACTCGTCGCTGTGGGACTCACCCTCCGGCAACACCGGTTTGTGCTGCTCAGGCAAGCCATCGAATTTCAGGCGTTTCTGGTACAGGTAATAACCGTCGGCAATCTGCCAGAACAGCTGGGTTTCACCGGACTCAAGGCGTTCGGAGGTGAAAATGAAGGCTTTGCCGACCGGAAGAAAGTCGGGCTTGGCCTCAAACGGATTGGTTCCCGCCTGGGCCAGACCCGAGATCAAGAGAACAAAAAGTACCAACAGTCGACGCATGGATAAGCCTTGGCTCTGTGCAAGTGAGCTGCACAATGAGCGGCGGCGATTAACCGATGATTAACCGCCGCTCGCCTGCCGTGGTCTGGCCAGGCTCAGTCGCGAAGCAGACCCGACCAGGTATGTTCATCGACCTTCTTGGGGCCATGCACGAGTTCGCCATCAGGAATGGTATAGGTCATGAACTCATTATTGGTCAGGAAGATATGGAAAAGACTTTGCTCCAGCGTTCGGTCATTTTGTACGCCGGTGAGAATCCGATTCTGGTACAGCTCCAAGCCAGGCCAGCTGTGTTCATCGATGGACTGAAGGAGCACATCCGTCTTATAAATATCAAACCAGAAAGACTGTCCGTCGTTCATAAGGAATCGAAAGGGTGACGGTTTTCCTATCCAGTTTGCACCGCCGGTTTCCCACCATGTGCCCGCCACAATGTTGTCAAAGTACGGAAGAATAGGGCGCCAATGAGTATCTGCCACAGGTTTACGGCGAGTTACCTTGTCATCATCTTGATCGTACCAGCAGCACATGGGTGTTTCGCCCTCGTAATAGAAAAGCAGAAGATAATCCCGGTCAAACGCTTCCTGCCCATCGAACTTGTAAAGATTGGTGGTCGAGAATCCGAATCTCAGGTTTTTGATGTCTGAGTGAAAACTGTCCCAATTGCCTGAGTTGACTGATGCGGGGTAGCCGTCAGGAACGCTGTGATCTCCAATATCGAATCGCGTGTAGGTTTCGGTATCTTTGAAAAAGAAGTAATAACGATCTTTCCCGGATCGCCAATCAACGGCGATCATGTTTTTTAATGTACGCATATTCTGATTCCTTTCAGTTTTATTGATGTTATTTAGCGGTGCGTTTAAGTCCATTTGCAGTCTGTCGATAGTGCTCCGCTAGTTGCATGATGTTATGCGTTTGTTAAAGGTCTGTTCAGTGAGATTTGTTTCGTTATTTAAAGGGCCAGGTTAAATGTTAGTTGTTTCAGGCTTGTTCAGATGGCAAGTAATAGCTAATACAACGGTTCTGGGCAGTCCTGGCGCTTCTCCTCATTCACATGGCTTGTCATAATTGCGCCTTAATCCTCACCTGTTTGACTCATGTTTTTGCTCACGGAGCTCCCATGCACGTACTGGTTTGCGAAGACGATGAGCTGATCGCCAGCGGCATCGTCGCCGGGCTCACCGCCCAAGGCCTGACCGTGGAGCATGTCGCCACCGCTTCGGCTGCCCGGGCGATGCTCAAGGTGGCCGAGTTCGACGTGATGGTGCTCGACCTCGGTCTGCCGGATGAAGACGGTCTCAAGCTGCTTCAGCAGTTGCGCCACAACGGCCTGGAGTTGCCGGTGCTGATTCTCACGGCGCGGGATTCGGTCACCGACCGCGTCGACGGTCTGCAAGCCGGTGCCGACGACTACCTGCTCAAACCTTTCGATCTGCGTGAACTCGCCGCGCGCCTGCACACGTTGCTGCGGCGCGTGGCGGGGCGCAGCGTCAACCTGATCGAGCACGGCGCCCTGACGTACGACCCGAGCAGTCGCGAAACCCTGCTCGCCGGCCAGCCGGTCGACCTGTCGCGCCGTGAACAGTCGCTGTTGCAAGCCTTGCTGCATAACCGTGGCCGGGTGCTGTCCACCGAGCAATTGAAAGACAGTGTCTACGGTTTCAACGACGAACTGGAAAGCAACGCCCTCAACGTTCATATCCATCACCTGCGGCGTAAACTGGGCAACGGCATCGTCGAGACTGTGCGCGGCCTGGGCTATCGCCTGGGGCCGGCGGATGGCGGAGATCAATCGAAGTGATGAGCCTGCGTTTGCGCTTGAGCCTGACACTCGGCGCCGCTTTTGCGCTGATCTGGGCCTTGGCGGCGGCCTGGATGCTCAGCGATTTGCGCAATCAAATGATGTTTTCCCTCGATCAGCGGCTGGTGGCGTCGGCGCGCATGGTCGCCGGGCTGATGGAGCAATTGCCGGCCTTGCCGAGCAAAGGCGAGGGCACCCATTTCAGCGCTGAACAGTTGAACATCCCGGGTGGCATGGCGTGTCAGGTCAGCTCGTTGCGCGGCGAAATTCTCGCCCGCAGTCACACCGACCCGCAACAAACCCTGGAAGCCGAGAAAATGGGCTTTCACGACCAAATGATCGACGGCGCACCGTGGCGCAGTTTCACCCTCGCCCGTGGCGATTTGCGGATCACCACGGCTGATCGGCAGATCGAGCGTGAAGCCCTGAACATGTCGATTCTGCTGGCCGCTTCAGTGCCGGTGGGCGTGGCGTTGCTTGGTTGCCTGTGCCTGCTGTGGCTGGGGATCGGCCAGGGGCTGGCGCCGCTCAACCGCATGCGTGACGCCTTGATGCGGCGTAGCGCCGACTCCCTTGAACCGTTGCAGATCCAGCCGCTGCCCAGTGAGCTGCAACCGTTGCTCGACACGCAGAATCAGTTGTTCCAGCGCATCGGCAAGACCATCGAACGCGAGCGTCGCCTGACCGGTGATGCGGCGCATGAACTGCGCAGCCCGCTGACGGCGATCAAGACTCACCTGCAAGTGGCGCGCATGACCGACGGCGCGGCGCGGGATCAATCCCTGGCCCGGGCCGAAGAGGGCGCCGACCGTTTGCACCGCACGCTTGAACAATTGCTGCTGCTGGCGCGGGTCGAAGGCAGTCTGTCGTTCGATGACGGCGTTCAATGCAGCGCCGAGCAAGTGGCGAAACTGGCGATCCAGGATGCGGCCAGTGATGACCGCCAACGGATCAAATTTAAAATGCCGCCAAAGCTTTCTCACGCGCCAGTGCAAATGCCCGCGGTGCTGTCGATTGCCGCGCTGCGCAACTTGCTCGACAACGCGCTACGGCATACGCCGGGCGATGGCGCCGTGGAGCTGAGCCTGGAAACCACCGGCAATCGCGTGCAGTTTGTGGTTCGCGATCATGGGCCGGGCATTGCCGAAGAGGACTTGCAACACCTGACCCAACGCTTCTGGCGCAATGGCCAGAGCACCGGCTGCGGCCTCGGCCTGGCGATTGTCCAGGCCATCGTCCAGCGCTGCGGCTGCACCCTGCGTTTTGACAGCCGGCCGGATGGGTTGCGGGTTGAGCTGACAATGCCGTTGCAACAGCTCTGATAAGCACCCTCCACCTGTAGGAGCTGGCTTGCCAGCGAAGGACCCATAGGCACCGCGTTTATCCTGTTTTAAACGCGTCATCGTTGACGACCTTCGCTGGCAAGCCAGCTCCTACAAGGGATTGGGGTTGCACACCAAATGTAACGTCTCTTCATTAGGCCATCGGCCAACACAGCGCTATCGTCCCTCGCAGCTTTGACTCAATGGATTGAGGTGACAGCGCCATGGATGCATCGATTCACATCAGCCCCGCAGCCCCTGCCGACGCCGGCATTATCAGCCGGATTGTCGAGCGTTCCATCCGGGTCGGTTGCGCGCTCGACCACCGCAACGATGCGAAAATCGTCGCGGCCTGGACCCACAACAAAACCGCCGAACACATCAGCGCCTGGCTGACCGACCAGCGGTTGTACTTGAACATCGCCCTGTTGCAGGACAAACCGGTCGGCGTCGCCATGGCCGCGATCAGCGGCAAAGTGGCGTTCTGTTACGTGCAGCCGGAATGGTTTCGCCGGGGCGCCGGGCAAGCGCTGGTACGTGACCTCGAGGGCTGGCTGCTCAAGCAGGGTTTGCACCACGCGCGACTCAACAGCACCCGAACCAGCGAGGCGTTTTACCGCCATCTGGGATACCAGTCATGCGCCCAAACGTTCATGGTCGCGGGGCTCCACGCGATCCCCATGCACAAAGGGCTGGGGCCACCTTCATAGAAAGCTGATCGCAGGTCTAAATCCGCAGGGCCCCGGTGCGTTTCCAGAACAGGAAAACCTTATTGAGGGGTCGAGAGATGTCAGTCGCTACCAGCCTTATGGAAGATCAGTCGGCCCGGCTTGCCCCGACGCCAGCCGAGACGCTTTATCAGTTCAACGAATCGCCATTGCTGGCCCGTCAGAACCAGCAGGAATCGAATGCCCGCAGCTACCCGCGACGCATTCCCCTGGCTCTCAAACGCGCCAAGGGCATTTATGTCGAAGACGTCGAAGGCCGAAGTTTCATCGACTGTCTGGCCGGCGCCGGAACCCTGGCCCTGGGGCACAATCACCCGGTGGTGATCGACGCGATCCAGCAAGTGCTGGCTGATGAACTGCCACTGCATACGCTCGACCTGACCACGCCGGTCAAGGATCAATTCGTTCAGGACCTGTTCGGTCTGCTGCCGCCGGCGCTGGCGGCTGAAGCCAAGATCCAGTTCTGCGGCCCTACCGGCACTGACGCGGTGGAAGCTGCGTTGAAGCTGGTGCGCACCGCCACCGGACGCAGCACCGTGTTGTCGTTCCAGGGCGGTTATCACGGCATGAGCCAGGGCGCGTTAAGTTTGATGGGCAGCCTGGGGCCGAAAAAGCCGTTGGGCGCCTTGCTTAGCAGCGGCGTGCAGTTCATGCCGTACCCCTACGATTACCGTTGCCCGTTTGGTCTCGGTGGTGCGCAGGGTGTGCAGGTCAATCTGAATTACCTGGAAAACCTGCTCAATGACCCCGAGGCCGGTGTGCAACTGCCGGCAGCGGTGATCGTCGAAGTGGTGCAGGGTGAAGGCGGGGTGATCCCGGCCGATCTCGACTGGTTGCGCGGCTTGCGACGCATCACCGAGAAGGCTGGGGTGGCGCTGATCGTCGATGAAATCCAGAGCGGTTTTGCCCGCACCGGCAAGATGTTTGCCTTCGAGCACGCCGGGATCATTCCGGATGTGGTGGTGATGTCCAAAGCCATCGGCGGCAGCCTGCCGTTGGCCGTGGTGGTCTATCGCGACTGGCTCGACACCTGGCTACCGGGAGCGCATGCCGGGACTTTTCGTGGCAATCAAATGGCAATGGCTGCAGGCTCTGCGGTGATGCGTTACCTGACTGAGCACAAGGTCTGCGAACACGCCAGCGCCATGGGCGAACGCTTGAGCGAACACTTGCACATCCTGCAGCGAGACTTCCCGCAACTGGGTGACATTCGCGGGCGTGGCTTGATGCTTGGCGTTGAGTTGGTCGATCCGACGGGGCCGCTGGATGTGCAGGGGCATCCACCGATCTTTGGGCGCCTGGCGCCGCTGGTGCAACGCGAGTGCCTCAAGCGCGGCTTGATCCTGGAACTCGGCGGACGTCACGGTGGCGTGGTGCGTTTCCTGCCGCCGCTGGTGATCACGGCCGCCGAAATCGATCGGGTGGCGGCGATTTTCGGCAGGGCCATGGCCGCTGCTACCGCCAGCCTCTAAATTTTTTGGCACCCCGAACGTTCCTTCTACATACCGGCTGCGCACGCAGCGCAGCCCACCCTACAGCGATGGAGAAATACCATGACGTCAGTATTCGACCGCGAGGACATCCTCTTTCAGGTCGTGGTCAACCACGAAGAGCAATACTCGATCTGGCCCGACTACAAGGCCGTGCCTGAAGGCTGGCGCACCGTGGGCAAGAGCGGGCTGAAAAAGGAATGCCTGGCTTACATCGAAGAAACCTGGACGGATATGCGTCCGTTGAGCCTGCGGCAGAAGATGGAAGAGCAGGCGGCAGTGGCGCACTGATCGACCGCGCATTAAAAAGCCCGCTGACCGGTGATGGTCAGCGGGCTTTTTCAGTTTTTTTGTGTGCGACGTGGAGCCTGTGGGAGTGGGCTTGCCCGCGATGGCTGTGTGTTGGGCGACTTATTTTTTGAGGGTGTACATATCCGTTTCTGCGGTAACGGCTGATTATGGTTTCGCTCTTACAGCGACTCCCTTTTGCAGACGCCCAAAAGGAAGCAAAACGCTTTGCCCCTCCATTCGGTGCCTCGCTTAGGCGCGGCATGCCGTAACGAAGGCATTGCTCCGGGGGCCCGCCGCCATCGGCCATCCATGGCCCAGAGTGTGCAAAAACGTGGAAACAAACCCTTGCTATGATTTCCCAGAATTTATCGCAAGGGTCGCCCATGAAACGCTTCATCCAAGGTGAACATCGAGGTCAAAGCACCTTGCTCCCCGAGAGCC
>NZ_LHPC01000008.1 GCF_001297125.1 Pseudomonas sp. RIT-PI-q | reverse complement strand
GGCTCTCGGGGAGCAAGGTGCTTTGACCTCGATGTTCACCTTGGATGAAGCGTTTCATGGGCGACCCTTGCGATAAATTCTGGGAAATCATAGCAAGGGTTTGTTTCCACGTTTTTGCACACTCTGGGCCATGGATGGCCGATGGCGGCGGGCCCCCGGAGCAATGCCTTCGTTACGGCATGCCGAGCCTAAGCGAGGCACCGAATGGAGGGGCAAAGCGTTTTGCTTCCTTTTGGGCGTCTGCAAAAGGGAGTCGCTGTGAGAGCGAAACCGCCAGCGGCCGCGACCGCTAAAACGGATATGTACACAATGAAAGAGCCCGATCGGCCCGCAGGCCGTCGCGTACTCAATCTCAGGCACAAACAAAAACGGCCCCTATCTAAATAGAGGCCGTTCCCGGTACAACTTAAGATTTTATCGCAAGACAGGTCTTATTTGCGGTCTTCCAGCTTGGTGATGTCACGCGACTCGTAGCCGGTGTACAACTGGCGCGGGCGGCCGATTTTGTACGGGCTGGAGAGCATTTCTTTCCAGTGGGAGATCCAGCCAACGGTCCGCGCCAAGGCGAAGATCACGGTGAACATGCTGGTTGGAATGCCGATCGCCTTGAGGATGATCCCCGAGTAGAAGTCGACGTTCGGGTACAGCGAGCGTTCGATGAAGTACGGGTCGGTCAGGGCGATCTCTTCCAGGCGCATGGCCAGTTCGAGTTGCGGATCGTTGGTGATGCCCAGTTCTTTCAGCACTTCGTCGCAGGTCTGCTTCATGACGGTTGCGCGTGGGTCGCGGTTTTTGTAAACCCGGTGACCGAAGCCCATCAGTTTGAACGGATCGTTCTTGTCCTTGGCCTTGGCGATGTACTTGTCGATGTTCGAAACATCGCCAATTTCATCGAGCATGGTCAGAACAGCTTCGTTCGCGCCGCCGTGGGCAGGGCCCCACAGTGCAGCGATGCCGGCGGCGATACAGGCGAACGGGTTGGCACCCGAAGAACCGGCCAGGCGTACGGTGGACGTCGATGCGTTCTGCTCGTGGTCGGCATGGAGGATGAAGATCTTGTCCATGGCGTTGGCGAGGACCGGGCTGATCGGTTTGATCTCGCACGGGGTGTTGAACATCATGTGCAGGAAGTTTTCCGCGTACGTCAGGTCGTTGCGCGGGTACATCATGGGCTGGCCCATGGAGTATTTGTAAACCATCGCTGCCAGGGTCGGCATCTTGGCAACCAGACGGATCGCGGAAATTTCGCGATGCTGCGGGTTATTGATGTCCAGGGAGTCGTGGTAGAAGGCCGAGAGGGCGCCCACTACACCGCACATGACGGCCATCGGGTGGGCGTCGCGACGGAAGCCGTTGAAGAACGTCTTCAACTGCTCGTGAACCATGGTGTGGTTCTTCACGGTGCTGACGAACTGGGCCTTCTGTTCTGCGGTCGGCAATTCGCCGTTGAGCAGCAGATAGCAGGTTTCCAGGTAGTCCGACTTTTCAGCCAGCTGTTCGATCGGGTAGCCGCGGTGCAGCAGAATGCCGTTGTCGCCGTCGATATAGGTGATCTTCGACTCGCAGGAAGCGGTCGACATGAAACCAGGGTCAAAGGTGAAACGGCCCGTGGCCGTCAAGCCCCGAACATCGATAACATCGGGACCAACGGTGCCGGTTAAAATGGGCAGCTCGACGGGGGCTGCGCCCTCGATGATCAACTGCGCTTTTTTGTCAGCCATGTGGCCTCCTATTTATGCTTGAAATCATCAGACAGACCCCCCACGCAGGGCCCGCACCACTATAGTGAGATAAATTCGAATGTCAATTTGCCTAAAGTCTTGCTCCAGAAGGCTTTAACCGGACTTTTTCCTCGAAATTGACTGCCATTTACGCCTTTTATGCAACTTGTGCAATGCGCTATTAGGGGAAGGTGAACGCGTTGTCATTAGTAGCCTAACTGTCTATACTCGGCCTCCGACCGCCAGGGGCTTTTGGGCCTGCTTTATTGGGGGTCGCACTCCCTGGGTGGTGGGTACCTGACCAGTGCACTCCCCAACAACTTTGCCCTGATTGTTAGGGGCTCTTCAGTGTGAAAAAAAGCCGTGAATAGCCAACGACCTGTAAACCTAGACCTAAGGACCATCAAACTCCCAGTCACTGCTTACACGTCCATTCTTCACCGAATCTCCGGTGTCATCCTCTTTGTCAGCCTGGCCATCATGCTTTATGCATTGGACAAGTCGCTCGACTCGGAAGAAGGCTTCGGTCAGGTGAAAGCGTGTCTGACCAGTCCGCTAGCCAAGCTAGTGATTTGGGGAATCCTGTCCGCCTTGCTGTATCACCTGGTAGCCGGTGTGCGCCATTTGATCATGGACATGGGCATCGGTGAGACGCTTGAAGGCGGCAAACTGGGCTCGAAAATCGTTATCGCCGTTTCCGTGGTGGTAATCGTTCTGGCAGGAGTTTGGATATGGTAACTAACGTCACGAACCTGTCGCGTTCGGGCCTCTATGACTGGATGGCACAACGTGTGTCTGCGGTCGTTCTCGCGGCTTACTTCATTTTCCTGATCGGATACGTCGTTGCCCATCCAGGCCTCGGCTACGCCCAATGGCATGAACTGTTCGCAAGCAACTGGATGCGTATTTTCAGTCTCCTGGCCCTCGTTGCCCTCGGCGCTCACGCCTGGGTCGGCATGTGGACCATCGCGACCGACTACCTGACGCCAATGGCGTTCGGCAAGTCGGCGACTGCAATACGTTTCCTCTTCCAGGCAGTATGCGGCGTCGCGATGTTCGCGTACTTCGTCTGGGGTGTGCAGATTCTTTGGGGTATCTGATTCATGTCTACTACAGTTAATACGCTTTCGTTCGACGCCATCATCATTGGCGGCGGCGGTGCTGGCATGCGCGCTGCTCTGCAGCTGGCACAAGGTGGTCACAAGACTGCCGTAGTCACCAAGGTTTTCCCGACTCGTTCGCACACTGTATCCGCCCAGGGTGGCATCACTTGCGCCATCGCCTCGGCAGATCCGAACGATGACTGGCGCTGGCACATGTACGATACCGTCAAGGGTTCCGACTATATCGGTGACCAGGACGCTATCGAATACATGTGTTCCGTAGGCCCGGAAGCGGTTTTCGAGCTCGAGCACATGGGCTTGCCGTTCTCCCGTACCGAGCAGGGCCGCATCTATCAGCGTCCGTTCGGCGGTCAGTCGAAAGACTTCGGTAAAGGTGGCCAGGCTGCACGTACGTGCGCCGCTGCCGACCGTACCGGTCACGCCTTGCTGCACACCCTGTACCAGGCCAACCTCAAGGCCGGCACCGTATTCCTCAACGAATACTACGGCGTCGACCTGGTGAAGAACGAAGATGGTGCCTTTGTCGGCATGATCGTGATCTGCATCGAGACTGGCGAAACTTCCTACGTCCGCGCGAACGCCACCGTATTGGCGACCGGCGGTGCAGGTCGTATCTACTCGTCCACCACCAATGCCCTGATCAACACCGGTGACGGCGTCGGCATGGCTCTGCGTGCTGGCGTGCCGGTACAAGACATCGAAATGTGGCAGTTCCACCCGACCGGCATCGCCGGCGCCGGTGTACTGGTTACAGAAGGTTGCCGCGGTGAAGGCGGTTACCTGATCAACAAGCACGGCGAGCGTTTCATGGAGCGTTATGCTCCGAACGCCAAAGACCTGGCGGGTCGTGACGTTGTTGCGCGCTCCATGGTTAAAGAAATCATCGCCGGCAACGGTTGCGGTCCGGATGGCGACCACGTAATGCTGAAACTCGATCACCTCGGTGAAGAAGTTCTGCACAGCCGTCTGCCAGGCATCATGGAACTGTCCAAGACCTTCGCTCACGTCGATCCAGCCGTGGCGCCGATTCCGGTCGTTCCAACCTGCCACTATATGATGGGCGGCGTTGCCACCAACATTCATGGCCAGGCAATCACCCAGGATGCTGACGGTGTTGACCAGATCATCCCAGGCCTGTTCGCTGTAGGCGAAGTGGCTTGCGTATCGGTTCACGGTGCCAACCGTCTGGGCGGCAACTCGCTGCTCGACCTCGTGGTATTCGGTCGCGCCGCCGGCCTGTTCCTGGAACAGACCTTGAAAGAAGGCGTTGATTACGCCCGTCCTCGCCAGTCCGACATCGACGCTGCCCTGGCACGTCTCGATGGCCTGAACTCGCGTACCGAAGGCGAAGACGTCGCTACCCTGCGTAAAGAACTGCAAAACTGCATGCAGAACTACTTCGGTGTATTCCGTACCGGCGAATACATGCAGAAGGGTATTGCCCAGCTGGCTGATCTGCGTGGCCGTATCGCCAACGTCAAGATCAACGACAAGAGCCAGGCGTTCAACACGGCTCGAATCGAAGCGCTGGAACTGCAGAACCTGCTGGAAGTGGCCGAAGCGACCGCCATCGCCGCAGAGATCCGCAAAGAGTCCCGCGGCGCTCACGCCCGTGAAGACTACGAAGACCGCGACGACGAAAACTGGCTGTGCCACACCCTGTACTTCCCGGGTGACAAGCGCGTGACCAAGCGTGCTGTGAACTTCTCGCCGAAGACTGTTCCGACTTTTGAACCTAAGATTCGGACTTATTAAGGGTGGCCGCCATGTTGCAAGTCAGTGTTTATCGCTACAACCCTGATCAGGACGCTGCGCCGTTCATGCAGGAATTTACGGTCGATACCGGTGGTAAAGACCTGATGGTGCTGGACGTGCTGGCCCTGATCAAAGAGCAGGACGAAGGTTTCTCCTATCGTCGCTCTTGCCGTGAAGGTGTTTGCGGTTCCGACGGCATGAACATCAACGGCAAAAACGGCCTGGCGTGCGTCACGCCGCTGTCCGCTGTCGTAAAAGGTAACAAGCTGATCGTTCGTCCGCTGCCAGGTTTGCCGGTAATCCGTGACCTGGTCGTCGATATGAGCATCTTCTACAAGCAATACGAGAAGGTTAAGCCATACCTGCAGAACGACACGCCGGCTCCGGCCATCGAACGTCTGCAGACCCCTGAAGAGCGTGAAAAGCTCGACGGTCTGTACGAGTGCATCCTGTGCGCTTGCTGCTCGACCTCTTGCCCGTCCTTCTGGTGGAACCCGGACAAGTTCCTGGGTCCAGCTGCTCTGCTGCAAGCGTATCGCTTCCTGGCAGACAGCCGCGACACCAAGACTGCCGAGCGTCTGGCTTCGCTGGATGACCCGTTCAGCGTATTCCGCTGCCGCGGGATCATGAACTGCGTCAACGTCTGTCCGAAAGGCCTGAACCCGACTAAGGCCATCGGTCACGTACGTAACATGCTGCTGCAAAGCGGCGTGTGATTCAGCTGCTGTAAATGTAGGACCGCTGTACCCGTAGATGCTACGGCGCAGGCTTCAACCGGCGCCGTAGTTTTAACCTGAGCAGCAGCTTATAAGGCTGCGGCTCTTATTTTGAAGAAATGAGACAAGCAGGGGCATCCGGGCTGGTACCCGGACTATCAGCGTGATCCTAAGTGGCTTGTTTTGGTCGCTGCATTCGGACTTCTGCAAGTTTGCTCGGTGTCGACGCCGGTGGTGTTCCCCTAACCGAGGGTGACCAAGCATGCAAGAAAGCGTGATGCAGCGCATGTGGAACAGCGCCTACCTATCCGGTAGTAACGCTGCCTATGTGGAAGAGCTCTACGAGCTCTACCTGCACGACCCTAACGCTGTGCCAGAAGAGTGGCGCACCTACTTCCAGAAGTTGCCTGCTGACGGCAACACTGCCACCGATGTTTCGCACTCCACAATTCGCGATCATTTCGTCTTGCTGGCAAAGAACCAGCGCCGCGCCCAACCGGTTTCCGCCGGCAGCGTGAGCAGTGAGCACGAGAAGAAGCAAGTTGAAGTGCTGCGATTGATTCAGGCCTACCGTATGCGTGGCCACCAGGCAGCCCAGCTTGACCCGCTGGGGCTGTGGCAGCGTCCTGCACCTGCAGACCTGTCGATCAATCATTACGGCTTGACCAATGCCGATCTTGATACGACCTTCCGTGCCGGAGACCTGTTCATCGGCAAAGAGGAAGCGAGCCTACGCGAAATTCACGAAGCGTTGCAGCAGACATATTGCCGCACCATCGGCGCTGAATTTACGCACATCACCGATTCCGAGCAGCGCCAGTGGTTCCAGCAACGTCTGGAAAGCGTACGCGGCCGTCCAACGTACTCTGCCGACATCAAGAGCCACCTGCTTGAGCGCGTGACTGCCGGCGAAGGCCTGGAAAAATACCTGGGCACCAAATACCCGGGCACCAAGCGTTTCGGTCTGGAAGGCGGCGAGAGCCTGATTCCGATGCTCGACGAGCTGATCCAGCGTTCCGGTTCCTACGGCACCAAGGAAATCGTCATCGGCATGGCCCACCGTGGCCGTCTGAACGTACTGGTCAACACCTTCGGCAAGAACCCGCGCGAGTTGTTCGACGAGTTCGAAGGCAAGAAGAAGGTCGAACTGGGTTCCGGTGACGTTAAATATCACCAGGGCTTCTCGTCCAACGTCATGACCACCGGTGGTGAAGTTCACCTGGCCATGGCCTTCAACCCGTCCCACCTGGAAATCGTTTCTCCAGTGGTCGAGGGTTCGGTGCGTGCCCGTCAGGATCGTCGTAACGACCCGACCGGTGAAAAGGTTCTGCCGATCTCCATCCACGGTGACGCGGCATTCGCCGGCCAGGGCGTGGTGATGGAAACCTTCCAGATGTCGCAAACCCGCGGTTTCAAAACCGGCGGCACCGTGCACATCGTGATCAACAACCAGGTCGGTTTCACCATCAGCAACCCGCTGGACGCGCGCTCCACCGAGTACGCGACCGACGTTGCGAAAATGATCCAGGCGCCGATCCTCCATGTGAATGGTGATGATCCGGAAGCTGTATTGTTCGTGACCCAGCTGGCTATCGATTACCGCATGCAGTTCAAGCGTGACGTGGTCATCGACATGTTCTGCTACCGTCGTCGCGGCCACAACGAGGCCGACGAGCCTAGCGGCACCCAGCCTCTGATGTATCAGCAGATCGCCAAGCAGCGCACGACACGTGAGCTGTACGCCGATCGTCTGACCCAGGGCGGTGTGCTGGACGCAGAGCGTGTTCAGGCGAAGATCGATGAATACCGCAACGCGCTGGACAACGGTCTGCATGTTGTAAAAAGCCTGGTCAAAGAGCCGAACAAAGAGTTGTTCGTGGATTGGCGTCCGTACCTGGGCCACGCCTGGACTGCGCGTCACGACACTCGCTTCGACTTGAAGACCTTGCAGGAACTGTCCGCCAAGCTGCTGGAAATTCCAGAAGGCTTCGTGGTTCAGCGCCAGGTTGCCAAGATCTACGAAGACCGTCAGAAGATGCAAGCCGGCGGGCTGCCGATCAACTGGGGTTACGCCGAAACCATGGCGTACGCGACCCTGGCGTTCGAAGGTCACCCGATTCGCATGACTGGCCAGGACATCGGCCGCGGTACGTTCTCGCACCGTCATGCTGTCTTGCACAACCAGAAAGACGCGGGCACCTACATCCCGCTGCAGCACCTGTACGACGGCCAGCCACGTTTCGACCTGTACGATTCGTTCCTGTCCGAAGAAGCCGTACTGGCGTTCGAATACGGTTACTCGACCACCACGCCTGATGCGCTGGTGATCTGGGAAGCCCAGTTCGGCGACTTCGCCAACGGTGCCCAGGTGGTTATCGACCAGTTCATCACCAGTGGCGAGCACAAGTGGGGCCGTCTGTGCGGTCTGACCATGCTGTTGCCGCACGGTTATGAAGGTCAGGGGCCGGAGCACTCCTCGGCGCGTCTTGAGCGTTACCTGCAGCTGTGCGCCGAGCACAACATTCAGGTGTGCTTGCCGACGACGCCAGCCCAGATCTACCACTTGCTGCGTCGTCAGGTGATTCGCCCGCTGCGCAAACCATTGGTAGTCCTGACGCCTAAGTCGCTGCTGCGCCACAAACTGGCCATCTCGACCCTGGAAGATCTGGCTGAAGGTTCATTCCAGACCGTTATCCCGGAAATCGATGCCCAAGACCCGAAAAAGGTCGAGCGCATTATTCTGTGCAGCGGCAAGGTCTACTACGACCTGCTGGAAAAACGCCGTGCCGAAGGTCGTGACGACATCGCCGTCGTGCGTATCGAGCAGCTGTACCCATTCCCTGAGGACGACTTGAACGAAGTCCTGGCTCCTTATACCAACCTCAAACATATCGTTTGGTGTCAGGAAGAGCCGATGAACCAGGGTGCCTGGTACTGCAGCCAACACCACATGCGTCGCATCGTTGGCAATCACAACAAAGCGCTCGTTCTCGAGTACGCCGGTCGTGATGCTTCCGCTGCACCTGCTTGTGGTTATGCATCGATGCACGCTGAGCAGCAGGAAAAACTGCTGCAAGACGCCTTTACTGTTTAACGCCTTCGCGCACCTGAAACCGAATTTAAGGACCCACAGATAATGGCTATCGAAATCAAAGCCCCCACTTTCCCGGAATCGGTTGCCGATGGCACCGTTGCCACCTGGCACAAAAAAGCCGGCGACGCCGTCAAGCGTGATGACCTGATCGTCGACATCGAAACCGACAAGGTTGTGCTGGAAGTGTTGGCTACCGCCGACGGCGTGCTGGGCGCTATCGTCAAGAACGAAGGCGACACCGTTCTGTCCGACGAAGTCCTGGGCTCCATCGAAGCGGGCGGCGCTGCTGCCGCTCCAGCGGCTGCCGCTGCTCCGGCTGCTGCGCAAGCGGCTGCTCCGGCTGCCGAAGGCGAAGACGATCCTGTTGCTGCACCGGCTGCTCGCAAGCTGGCTGAAGAAAACGGTATCAACATCGCTTCCGTTGCCGGCACTGGCAAAGGCGGTCGTGTGACCAAGGAAGACGTGGTAGCGGCTGTTGCTGCCAAGAAAGCCGCTCCGGCTGCCGCGCCTGCCAAGGCTGCTGCTCCTGCCGCCGCTGCTCCGGTATTCTCTGCCGGTGACCGCGTTGAAAAACGCGTTCCGATGACCCGTCTGCGCGCCAAGGTTGCCGAGCGTCTGGTTGAAGCTCAATCGAACATGGCGATGCTGACCACGTTCAACGAAGTCGACATGACCGAAGTCATGGCCCTGCGTTCGAAGTACAAGGACCTGTTCGAGAAGTCCCACAACGGCGTACGCCTGGGCTTCATGTCGTTCTTCGTGAAAGCGGCCACCGAAGCGCTGAAACGCTTCCCGGCTGTCAACGCCTCGATCGACGGAGCTGACATCGTTTACCACGGCTACGCTGACGTCGGTGTTGCTGTTTCCAGCGACCGCGGCCTGGTTGTACCGGTTCTGCGTAACGCCGAACTGATGAGCCTGGCTGAAATCGAAGGCGGCATCGCCACCTTCGGCAAGAAGGCTCGCGACGGCAAACTGTCGATGGACGAAATGACCGGCGGCACGTTCACCATCACTAACGGTGGTACTTTCGGTTCGATGATGTCGACGCCGATCGTCAACCCGCCGCAAGCGGCCATCCTGGGCATGCACAACATTCTGCAGCGTCCTATGGCGATCAACGGTCAGGTCGTCATCCGTCCGATGATGTACCTGGCTCTGTCCTACGATCACCGTCTGATCGATGGCAAAGAAGCTGTGACCTTCCTGGTTACCATCAAGAACCTGCTGGAAGACCCGGCTCGTTTGCTGCTGGATATCTGATAGAAGCAGCCGCAGGTTTCAAGCTACAAGCTGCACGAAAGGGCAGCGTGGCTTGAAGCTTGCGGCTTCAAGCTTGCCGCAAAAAAGAGGATTTTTTGAATGTCGCAGAAATTTGACGTAGTAGTGATCGGCGCGGGCCCTGGCGGTTACGTAGCTGCCATCAAAGCAGCGCAGCTGGGTCTCACTACCGCCTGCATCGAGAAGTACACCGACAAGGAAGGCAAACTGGCCCTCGGCGGTACTTGCCTGAACGTCGGCTGCATTCCATCCAAGGCGCTGCTGGACAGCTCCTGGAAATACAAGGAAGCCAAAGAAGGCTTCGCGATCCACGGTATCAACCACGCTGGCGTGACCATGGACGTGGGTGCAATGGTTGGCCGTAAAGCCAACATCGTCAAAGGCCTGACCTCTGGCGTTGCGACCCTGTTCAAAGCCAACGGTGTGACCTCCATCGAGGGTCACGGCAAGCTGCTGGCCGGCAAGAAAGTCGAAGTCACCAAGCCTGACGGTTCGGTTGAAATCATCGAAGCCGAAAACGTCATCCTGGCCCCAGGTTCGCGTCCGATCGACATTCCACCGGCTCCGGTCGACCAGAATGTGATCGTCGACTCCACCGGCGCCCTGGAATTCCAATCCGTACCTAAGCGTCTGGGCGTGATCGGCGCTGGCGTGATCGGTCTGGAACTGGGTTCGGTCTGGTCGCGTCTGGGTGCAGAAGTGACTGTCCTCGAAGCCCTGGACACCTTCCTGATGGCTGCTGACGCCGCTGTTTCCAAGGAAGCGCTGAAAACCCTGACCAAACAGGGCCTGGACATCAAGCTGGGCGCTCGCGTGACCGGTTCCAAAGTGAACGGCGACGAAGTCGTGGTGAACTACACCGATGCCAACGGCGAACAGAACATCACGTTCGACAAGCTGATCGTAGCCGTTGGTCGCCGTCCAGTGACCACTGATCTGCTGTCTGCCGACTGCGGCGTGACCCTCGACGAGCGCGGTTTCGTGCACGTTGACGATCACTGCGCCACCACTGTACCGGGCGTCTACGCCATCGGTGACGTGGTTCGCGGCATGATGCTGGCGCACAAAGCGTCGGAAGAAGGCATCATGGTCGTCGAGCGCATCAAGGGCCACAAAGCCCAGATGAACTATGATTTGATCCCGTCGGTTATTTATACTCACCCGGAAATCGCGTGGGTGGGTAAAACCGAGCAGGCCTTGAAGGCTGAAGGCGTTGAAGTTAACGTTGGCACCTTCCCGTTCGCCGCCAGCGGCCGTGCCATGGCAGCCAACGATACCGGTGGTTTTGTCAAAGTCATCGCCGATGCCAAGACTGACCGCGTATTGGGCGTCCACGTGATTGGCCCGAGCGCTGCAGAACTGGTTCAGCAGGGCGCGATCGGTATGGAATTCGGCACCAGCGCTGAAGACCTGGGCATGATGGTTTTCTCCCATCCGACCCTGTCTGAAGCCTTGCACGAAGCAGCTCTGGCTGTGAATGGCGGCGCCATCCACATCGCCAACCGCAAGAAGCGTTAAGACAATAAGAAACCACGGCGGAATGGCCCGTCGTGAGCCTTGCATGCAAGACTCACCGCGGAATATCCGCTGGACGCAGTCTTGCGTAGTTGCACCGGTTGTCCGGAAAGGCTACGCAAGCAGCAGTCACAGGTGGTGCGGCACTTGAACAAGTGCAGCACCGAATGCGCAGTACCTAACGAAGACGGTAATAAGCATGAATCTTCACGAGTATCAGGGTAAGCAGCTGTTCGCTGAGTACGGCCTGCCAGTATCCCAGGGTTTCGCCGTAGACACCCCGGAAGCAGCAGCAGAAGCTTGCGACAAAATCGGTGGCACCGAGTGGGTTGTCAAAGCCCAGGTCCACGCTGGTGGTCGCGGTAAAGCGGGCGGCGTCAAGCTGGTTCGCAGCAAAGAAGACGCCAAAGCATTCGCTCAACAGTGGTTGGGCAAGCGTCTGGTGACTTACCAGACTGATGCCAATGGTCAGCCAGTCACCAAGATCCTGGTTGAATCGTGCACTGATATCGCTAAAGAGCTGTACCTGGGCGCTGTCGTTGACCGTTCGAGCCGTCGCATCGTGTTCATGGCTTCCACCGAAGGTGGCGTGGACATCGAGAAAATCGCTCACGACACCCCTGAGAAAATCCTCAAGGCCACTATCGATCCACTGGTTGGCGCTCAGCCATTCCAGGGTCGCGAGCTGGCATTCCAGCTGGGTCTGGAAGGCAAGCAAGTTGCTCAGTTCGCCAAGATCTTCGTAGGTCTGGCCAAACTGTTCAAGGATCACGACCTGGCTCTGCTGGAAGTGAACCCGCTGGTGATCAAGGCTGACGGCGATCTGCATTGCCTCGATGCCAAGATCAACATCGACGCCAACGCCATGTACCGTCAGCCTAAGCTGAAAACTTTCCACGATCCGTCGCAAGACGATCCGCGCGAAGCGCACGCTGCCAAGTTCGAACTGAACTACGTAGCACTGGAAGGCAACATCGGTTGCATGGTCAACGGTGCTGGCCTGGCCATGGGCACCATGGACATCGTCAACCTGCATGGCGGCAAACCAGCCAACTTCCTCGACGTGGGCGGCGGTGCTACCAAAGAACGCGTTACCGAAGCGTTCAAGATCATCCTGTCCGACACTAACGTCGCTGCAGTATTGGTCAACATCTTCGGCGGCATCGTTCGTTGCGACATGATTGCCGAAGGCATCATCGGCGCTGTGAAAGAAGTCGGCGTGAAAATCCCGGTTGTTGTTCGCCTTGAAGGCAACAACGCTGAGCTGGGCGCTAAAGTACTGGCAGAAAGCGGTTTGAACATCATCGCTGCTACCAGCCTGACCGACGCTGCTCAACAAGTTGTTAAAGCTGCGGAGGGCAAGTAATGAGCGTCCTGATCAATAAAGACACCAAAGTTATCTGCCAGGGTATTACCGGTTCGCAAGGTAGTTTCCACACCCAGCAAGCCATCGAATACGGCACCAAGATGGTCGGTGGCGTTACTCCGGGCAAAGGCGGCACCGAGCACCTGGGTCTGCCAGTTTTCAACACCGTGAAAGATGCTGTAGCTGCCACTGGCGCCACCGCCAGCGTGATCTACGTTCCAGCTCCTTTCTGCAAGGACTCCATCCTGGAAGCAGCCTTCGGCGGCATCAAGCTGATCGTTTGCATCACTGAAGGCATTCCTACCCTGGACATGCTGGATGCCAAGGTCAAGTGCGACGAGCTGGGCGTAGTCCTGATCGGTCCTAACTGCCCAGGCGTGATCACTCCAGGCGAATGCAAGATCGGCATCATGCCAGGTCACATTCACTTGCCAGGCAAGGTCGGTATCGTTTCCCGTTCCGGCACCCTGACCTACGAAGCTGTTAAGCAGACCACTGACGCCGGTTTCGGTCAGTCGACTTGCGTCGGCATCGGCGGTGACCCGATCCCAGGCTCGAACTTCATCGACATCCTGAAGCTGTTCCAGGAAGACCCGAAGACCGAAGCGATCGTCATGATCGGTGAGATCGGCGGTTCGGCTGAAGAAGAAGCGGCTGCCTACATCAAGGCACACGTGACCAAGCCGGTTGTTTCCTACATCGCTGGTGTGACTGCCCCTGCGGGCAAGCGCATGGGCCATGCTGGCGCAATCATCTCTGGCGGCAAGGGCACTGCAGACGAGAAGTTTGCTGCCCTGGAAGACGCAGGCGTTAAAACCGTGCGTTCGCTGGCAGACATCGGCAAGGCTTTGTCCGAGCTGACCGGTTGGGCGATCAAGTAAGCCTCGCGCTTAACTGACGCTTCACCAAACAAAGGCCACCTTAAACAAAGGCCACCTTCGGGTGGCCTTTGTCGTTTCCGGGGTTTGTGTTGGTCGTGCGGGCCTCTTCGCGGGCAAGCCTCGCTCCTACAGATTTACGGCGCCCACACGTATGGCGAATAACCTGTAGGAGCGAGGCTTGCCCGCGAAGGCGTTCTTACAGACATCCACCCTTTACATGCAAAAACGCGACACAAAAATGTCGCAGATCGGATAGTTCGCCCCCTAACAGTGCGTTTTCCGCCCAAATTCGTTAGGCTAGCCGCCATTTTTGCGTCCGCAGCCCACAAGGTTGCTACGCGCTAAACGGGTCAGTCCTATACGGACCGACAGCATTTCCCTCACCCATAGGGAAATCCCTCTCTAAATTCCGATTCAGTAGTGTGGTATTTCCTTAATGAAAGTGTTGAAAGGCCAGGACATCCTGGCACTTGGTTTTATGACGTTTGCCCTGTTTGTCGGGGCTGGCAACATCATCTTCCCGCCTATCGTCGGTTTGCAGTCCGGGCCTCATGTCTGGATGGCGGCGCTGGGCTTCCTGATCACGGCGGTCGGTCTGCCGGTGATCACCGTTGTTGCGCTGGCCAAGGTCGGCGGCGCGATGGATGCCTTGAGCAGCCCGATCGGCAAAGTCGCCGGAGGCTTGCTGGCCGCCGCGTGCTACCTCGCTGTCGGCCCGCTGTTCGCGACGCCGCGCACCGCGACCGTATCGTTCGGAGTGGGCCTGGCGCCGCTGACCGGCGAAAGCCCGCTGGCGTTGTTCCTCTATAGCTCGGTGTACTTCCTGCTGGTGTTCTTCATCTCGCTCTATCCGGGCCGTCTGCTGGATACCGTAGGACGTTTCCTCGCCCCGCTGAAGATCATCGCCCTGGCCGCTCTCGGTATCGCAGCGTTCGCCTTGCCGGCCGGTGACGTCGGCGTGGCCACGCCCGAGTATGTGGCGGCACCGTTCTCCCAAGGCTTCATCAATGGTTACCTGACCATGGATACCCTCGGTGCACTGGTGTTCGGCATTGTCATCGTCAATGCCATCCGCTCGCGCGGTGTCGAGTCGCCGGTACTGATCACTCGTTACGCGATCATCGCCGGGCTGATTGCCGGCGTGGGCCTGGCGCTGGTGTACGTCAGCTTGTTCCGTCTGGGCTCGGGCAGCCATGAAGTGGCCGCCGGTGCAACCAACGGCGCGGCGGTATTGCACGCCTACGTGCAGCACACCTTCGGCTCGCTGGGCAGTGGTTTTCTGGCGGTGCTGATCTCCCTGGCCTGCCTGGTGACGGCGGTCGGTCTGACCTGCGCCTGCGCCGAGTATTTCAGCCGTGTGCTGCCACTGTCCTACAAGACCTTGGTCATCATCCTGGCTGCGTTCTCTCTGCTGGTGTCCAACCTGGGCCTCACCAAGCTGATTGCGTTCTCGATTCCGGTCCTGACTGCAATCTACCCGCCGTGCATCGCCCTGGTAGCGCTGAGCTTCTGCAAGGACTTCTGGCATGAACAGGGTCGCATCGTCGGTCCGGTGATGCTGGTGTCGTTCATTTTCGGTCTGATCGACGCGCTCAAGGGTGCAGGTCTGGCAGACTGGATGCCGACGCAACTGGCTCACTTGCCGCTGAGCGAGCAAGGTCTGGCGTGGTTGGTGCCGTCGGTGATGACCCTGGTGGTCTTCGTGGTCTGCGATCGCCTGCTGGGCAAGCGCGCCGAAGCGCTCGCATAAGCTTTACGGCCCGCCACAAGCGGGCCTGAGCAGCGAACAGAAATGCCCCGTATCAATCGATACGGGGCATTTTTTATGGGCGTGATGCGGTGTCTTTTTTTGTGAGCTAACGTCGAAGCACTACCTGTAGGAGCGAGGCTTGCCCGCGAAGGCTGCCTATCTGTCGATAGATTCGTCGGATCTGACATCGCTTTCGCGGGCAAGCCTCGCTCCTACAGGTTTACCGTCGCCAATGTCTCACAGGGAATTGCATGTCGTTCATCCACGCCAACCTGATCCACATCCTCGCCGCGCTCTGGTTCGCCATTTGCTGGGGCGGCTACACCCGATATGCCACGTGGAAAGGCCGCGACACCGCGTGCCTGGCCAGTGTGCTGCACCTGTATCGCGAAGACTGGATGCGCCGCATGCTGCTGCGCGACAACCGTATCGCCGATGCCAGCGTGATCGGTAACCTGGAGCGCAACGCCTCGTTCTTCGCCTCCAGCACCCTGATTATCCTGGCCGGTATCCTGACCGTGCTAGGTGCCTCCGAGAGGGCAGTCTCGTTGCTGGCAGACATTCCGATGGTGCAACAGGCGTCGCAAGGGATGTCCGAAATCAAGTTGCTGTGCCTGGCGCTGGTGTTTGTCTATGCGTTCTTTACGTTCAGTTGGTGCATGCGTCAGTACAACTTTGCGGCGATTCTGGTCGGCTCGGCGCCGATGGTCGGCGAGCGCCATGTTTCCGAGCAGGAGCGTAAAGCGTTTGCGGCCCGCGCGGCGCGGGTGATCTCCATGGCGGCCAACCAGTTCAACTTCGGCCTGCGTTCTTACTACTTCGGCATGACCATGCTCGCCTGGTTTGTCAGCCCCTGGTTGTTCATGTTGATGAGTACCGGCGTGGTGCTGGTGTTGTACCGCCGCGAGTTTCATTCCGACGTTCTCGACGTGATGGTCTATACCCCTACAGAGGCGCCATTGCCCGAGGCGAACAAAGAGGCCGCTTGATGAGTATTCCGTTCTGGTGTGTGTTTATCAGTGCCTTGCTGATTTTTGTGGCAAAAATTCCAGTGGCCAAGGCGATGAACGAGCAGGGCGGTTACAACAATCACCTGCCGCGTCAGCAACAGGCGCAATTGACGGGCTTCGGTGCCCGTGCGCTGGCGGCGCATCAGAACTGTTT
Organism: Pseudomonas sp. RIT-PI-q; assembly: GCF_001297125.1. Taxonomy (GTDB): domain Bacteria; phylum Pseudomonadota; class Gammaproteobacteria; order Pseudomonadales; family Pseudomonadaceae; genus Aquipseudomonas. Next base: position 38,042 of record NZ_LHPC01000008.1, on the reverse strand, counting down.
CGAGGCGTTTATATTGTTTGCGGTGGGGGTGTTGATGGCGCACACCACGCAGACGGCGGGATGGCTGATCGATACGCTGGCCATCATCTTCGTGATTACGCGAATTATCTACTTGCTGTGTTATTGGGGCGATCTGGCCTGGCAACGCAGTCTGGTGTGGTTCATCGGACTAGTGTGTTCGTTGCTGTTGATGATTAGTCCGACTTTTAGAACTATTTTGCTGTAGCGATTGCACTACAAACACAAACCGCAGGCAAAAGAAAACCCGCACTTGGCGGGTTTTCTTTATCACGCTAAAAACTGTTTTAGTTTTTAGGTGCTTCTTTTGCGGCGGCTTCGTTCGATTCAGCCTGAGCTTTGGCAGCTTCGGCGTTTTCTTTCGCAGCGTCGTTCACTTTATCCTGAGCTTTGCTCATGTCTTGCTGAGCTTGCTCAGCATGTTTGTCAGCTTCTTGAGCTTTGTCCTCGGATTTTTTATCGCAGGCAGCGAGACCGAGGGAAGCGGTCAACATCAAGGCAATAGCTAAAGTCTTACGCATGGGGTGTTTCTCCTTATGGAAAATATCTACTGGCCTTTCGAGCACAGCCCACAGCGTTAAGTTCCTCAATTCGTTCAGATATATAAGTTTGTTTTAGGGCGGAACTTTTGTCATTTCGCCTGCTGCTTTGACCGGACACTAAGAAGAGTTGTAATCAAATGGCCGAAAACCCCGTTTTTGAGCGTGCGACGCGATTCCTGTCGGCGCTGCGACATTGTCAGGTACTTGGGCTGCGAGTCCATAGTGCCAATAGCGAGGGCTTGACGGTGATTCTCCCGTACAGCCCGCAGATCGTCGGCAACCCGCAAACCGGCGTCATCCACGGCGGCGCCCTGACCTCACTGATGGACACCGCCTGTGGCATGGCAACCTTGTGCGTGCTGCCCGAGTTCGAAGTCTGCCCGACCCTCGACCTGCGCATCGATTACATGCATGCGGCCGAGCCCCATAAGGATGTCTACGGATTCGCCCAGTGCTATCGGGTCACTACCGATGTAATTTTCGCGCGCGGTTTTGCCTATCAAGACGACCCCGAGCAACCGATTGCTCATGTGGTGGGCACCTTCATGCGCATGGGCAAGGGCATCAAAGGCACCAAAGGCTTTGGTGGCGTCATTGCCGGAGGTACGAAATGAGTGACTTCAAGGAACAACTGCAGCAGGCCCATGAACAAGGGGACTACGCCTCGCTGCTGCACCTGATTCCCTATGCCAAGCTGATCGGTGTCGAGTGTTCACGAGTCGGGGATGAATTGCTGTTTCGGCTGCCGGCGAACAAGGACAACATTGGTAACCCTTTATTGCCGGCGATCCATGGCGGCGTGATTGCCGGGTTCATGGAGCTGTCCGCCGCCCTGCACCTGCTGGTTTTCACCGGTTCACCGGGCGTGCCGAAGATCATCGATTTCTCCCTTGACTACCTGCGCGCCGGGCAGTTTCGCGATACTTGGGCCAGATGTCAGGTGTGCCGGCAGGGGCGACGGGTCGCCAACGTTGCGATTACCGCCTGGCAAAGCACCGAAGCCGAGCCGATTGCCACGGCCCGCGCGCATTTCAAAATCGAAGAGCCCTTGAAATCCTGAACTCAGCCCCCAACTTTGATGACATCCCGCCGCCGACCCTCAAGGTCGCGGCTTAGCCATCTGATTGGAGTTTGATGACCATGAGTGTGGAAACTCAAAAGGAAACCCTGGGCTTCCAGACCGAGGTGAAGCAACTGCTGCACCTCATGATCCATTCGCTGTATTCCAACAAGGAAATTTTCCTTCGCGAATTGATCTCGAACGCCTCTGACGCTGTCGACAAATTACGTTTCGAAGCCCTGTCCAAGCCTGAACTGCTGGAAGGCGGCGCCGAACTGAAAATCCGTGTGAGCTTCGACAAGGACGCTAAAACCGTCACCCTCGAAGACAACGGCATCGGCATGAGCCGTGAAGATGCGATCACCCATTTGGGCACAATCGCCAAGTCCGGCACTGCAGACTTCATGAAACACCTGTCTGGCGATCAGAAAAAAGATTCGCACCTGATCGGTCAGTTCGGTGTGGGTTTCTACTCTGCATTCATCGTCGCCGATAAAGTCGACGTGTTCAGCCGCCGTGCCGGTGCTGCAGCCAGCGAAGGCGTGCACTGGTCGTCCAAGGGTGAAGGCGACTTTGAAGTCGCTACCGTTGAGAAAGCCGAGCGCGGCACGCGCATCGTCCTGCACCTGAAATCCGGTGAGGACGAGTTCGCCGATGGCTGGCGTCTGCGCAACATCATCAAGAAATACTCCGACCACATCGCTTTGCCGATCGAGTTGCCGAAAGAAGTGGCAGCCGCTGAAGGCGAAGAAAAGCCAGCCGTTGAATGGGAAACCGTCAACCGCGCCAGCGCGCTGTGGACCCGTCCTCGCACCGAGATCAAGGACGAGGAATACCAGGAGTTCTACAAACACGTCGCTCACGATTTCGAGAACCCGCTGAGCTGGAGCCACAACAAGGTCGAAGGCAAGCTCGAATACAGCTCGCTGCTTTATGTGCCGGCCCGTGCTCCGTTCGATCTGTACCAGCGTGAAGCGCCGAAAGGCCTGAAGCTGTACGTACAGCGTGTGTTTGTCATGGATCAGGCTGAGTCGTTCCTGCCGCTGTACCTACGTTTCATCAAAGGCGTGGTCGATTCCAATGACCTGTCGCTGAACGTGTCGCGGGAAATCCTGCAGAAAGACCCGATCATTGACTCGATGAAGTCGGCGCTGACCAAGCGCGTTCTGGACATGCTGGAAAAACTGGCGAAGAACGAGCCTGAGCAATACAAGAGCTTCTGGAAGAACTTTGGCCAGGTCATGAAAGAAGGCCCGGCAGAAGACTTCGCCAACAAAGAGAAAATCGCTGGCCTGCTGCGTTTCGCCTCCACTCAGGGCGAAGAAGGCGAGCAAGTGGTTGCGTTGGCCGAATACCTGGCACGCGCCAAGGAAGGTCAGGACAAGATCTACTACCTGACCGGCGAAACCTACGCGCAAGTCAAAAACAGCCCGCACCTGGAAGTCTTCCGCAAGAAAGGCATCGAAGTGCTGCTGCTGACCGACCGCATCGACGAGTGGCTGATGAGCTACCTCAGCGACTTCGACGGCAAGAGCTTTGTCGACGTGGCGCGCGGTGACCTGGACCTGGGCAACCTGGATTCGGAAGAAGACAAGAAGGCTGCGGAAGAAGTCGCCAAGTCGAAAGAAGGTTTGGTTGAGCGTCTGAAAACCGCACTGGGCGATTCCGTCGCTGAAGTACGGGTTTCTCACCGTCTGACCGACTCCCCGGCGATTCTGGCCATCGGCGAGCAGGACCTGGGCATGCAGATGCGTCAGATCCTCGAAGCCAGCGGGCAGAAGGTTCCGGAGTCGAAGCCGATCTTCGAATTCAACCCGGCTCACCCGCTGATCGAGAAGCTCGACAACGAGCAGAGCGACGAGCGCTTCGGCGACCTGTCGCACATCCTCTTCGATCAGGCGGCCCTGGCGGCCGGCGACAGCTTGAAAGACCCGGCCGCGTACGTGCGCCGTCTCAACAAGCTGCTGGTTGAACTGTCGGTTTAACTGCGTTGTACAAAAACCCGCTTCGGCTAATGCCGGTCAGTTAGGAATTTGTAGGAGCGAGCTTGCTCGCGATGGTCGTTAACGATAACGCGTGTTTACTGGCTAAACGCGGCGCTCTTGACTCCATCGCGAGCAAGCTCGCTCCTACACCGGCATTACCCGCTTCGGCGGGTTTTTTTTTATTCTGGTGTCTTTAACTGGGAGTTAGTCATGAGCCAAATCACTGTTCGTTCCGTCGCTTATCAGATTGACGGCCAGTCGTATGAAAGCCGCCTGGCCTTCGACGCCGATCATAAAGGCCCGCGCCCGGGGTTGTTGATGGCGCCGAACTGGATGGGCGTCAGCGCCGGTGCCGAGGAGATCGCCAAGTCGGTGGCGGCCAAGGGTTATGTGGTGCTGATTGCGGACCTCTACGGTCAGTCGGTGCGCCCGCAGAACGGCGACGAGGCGGGTGCCGCGATGATGCCGCTCAAGCATGACCGTCCGTTGCTGCGCAAACGCATGACTGCAGCGTTCGAACAGCTGCAAAGCCAGGGCGAGGCGGCGGTCGATACCTCGAAACTGGCAACGTTCGGTTTCTGCTTCGGCGGTTGCTGCGCCCTGGACCTGGCTCGCACCGGCGCGCCCGTCAAAGCGGCGGTGTCGTTCCATGGCACGCTGGATTCACCGAACCCGGCCGATGCCAAGCACATCAAAGGCTCGGTGCTGGTGCTGCACGGTGCTTCCGATCCGTTGGTGCCAAAAGAGCAACTGCCGGCGTTTGAAGATGAAATGAATGCGGCGGGTGTGGATTGGCAGCTGCTGAGCTACGGTGGCGCGGTGCATTCGTTTACCGATCCACATGCCAATGTGCCGGGCATGATGATGTACGACGCGAAAGTGGCTGCGCGGGCGTTTGCGTCGATGCATAACTTGCTGGATGAAGTGTTCAAGGGCTGATTGCAGTTCTTGGCCAATACTTGGCCGGTGTTTGTGCTGGCCTCATCGCGGGCAAGCCCGCTCCCACAGAAACTTGCGTTGTTTGCAATTTATGTGATCGACAGGATCAACTGTGGGAGCGGGCTTGCCCGCGATGGCGGTATAACTGGCGTCGAAAATTTTAAGGCAATTCAATCCGCTCACTTTCCCCCGGCACTGTCGGCCAGTCCCCGGCTGCCCAGCGCCGACGCGCTTCATCAATCGCTGCCGGATCGCTCGACACAAAATTCCAGTTGATCCGACGTGGCCCGTCCAGTGGCGCGCCGCCAAACAGCACGGCATGACAGTCGCTCTCGGCGAACAGCGTCATCTCTACCCCGACCGGCAACACCACCAGCGAATGCGGTTCAATCAGTTCGCCATCGAGTTGCACCTCGCCGTCCAGCACGTACAGCGCGCGCTCTTCGTGTTCGGTAGGTATCAGCAACGTCGTCGCGGTTTGCAGGTTCAATTCGGCATACAGCGTCGGAGAAAGCACCGGGACCGGGGATTCCAGGCAAAAGCCTGTCCCGGCGATCATCCGGATCTTCACCCCAAGGTTGTTGCTGACCGGCAGCGTGGCCGCCGGATGGTGGCTGTAATGCCCGGGACCCTGCTCGTGTTCCTTGGGCGACGCCAGCCAGATCTGCAAGCCGTGCATGGTGAATCCGCTGTCTTTCAACGCCTCGGGCGTACGCTCGACGTGGGCGATTGCGCTGCCTGCGGTCATCCAGCTGACGTCGCCGGTGTCCACCACCTGATCGGAACCGAGGCTGTCCTTGTGCTGGATCTGCCCCTGGAACAGGTAGGTGAGGGTGGAGAGGCCGATGTGCGGATGCTGGCGGATGTTCATGCCTTTGCCCGCCGGATAACGGGTTTCCAGCATGTGGTCGAAAAACACGAAAGGCCCGACGCTGCGGCATTTGGCTGATGGAAGAGGGCGCAGAATCGGCTGGCCTTCGACATCTTCGGCGCGGGGCCGGATCACGAGTGGAGTGGTCATGGTGCATTCCAGGCTGAGCGGGTGACGCGTGGAGCATAACCCGCTTGTGCAGCCCTTGCCGCTATTGGCTGAACGCACCTTCAGACAGGTGGGTTTCGATGCTGACTTCGGTGCTGGTCATCAGTTTGTGTACCGGGCAACGGTCGGCCACGCGGTGCAATTCATCGCGCTGGGCGTCAGTGAGCACGCCCTTGAGCGTCAGTTTGACGTGCAGCGCGTATTTGCCTTTCTGCTCTTCAGTGTTGTCGCGTTTGACTTCGACGGTGACGCCGGTCAGTGGGATGTCTTTTTTCTTGGCGTACATTTTCAGGGTCAGGGCCTTGCAGGCGCCCAGGGCGGCGTCGAAGTAGTCGTGCGGCTCCGGCGCCGTGCCTTCGCCGCCAACGGATTGCGGTACATCGGCAAAGAGCTCGTGTTCATCGATCTGGACGCTGTGGCGAAAACCTTCGGCGGAAACGGTATTGACGGTAACAGTCATGGGAAACCTCGCAGGCTGGGGAAAGTCATTCGATCAAAAAAGACCTTGAAGGTATAGAGCATTCCTGGTGTTACGCGTTCCACTTTGTTGGTGGTTGGGCTTTGAGTGCAGAAATGAATAAGAGCCCGCACACGGTCAAGGTAGGAGCTGGCTTGCCAGCGAAGCATTCGAATTCGCCGTGTTTATCCTGTTAAAACGCGTCATCGTTGACGACCTTCGCTGGCAAGCCAGCTCCTACAGGGGGTTGGTGTACGACCCAAAGAATGGATATACACCCAATAAAAAACCCCCGGTCAACGAGTATTACCTCATTGACCGGGGGCTTCTTCACAGAGCCAGATCAGCTGCCTTTGACAGCCTTCCCATTGACCGTACCGTCGAGGAGCATGATGTTGTACTCCTTGCCGTCGGTTTCAACCTGTTGCAGACGGACCAGCAGGTAATCCCAGTCCTTGGCAAACCACAGCACCGTGATGCGCTTGCTTTGGGTTGGGTCGCGCACGCGCTCGACCTTGATCGCATCGATCTGGCCAGCCTTGGTGTCGACTTTTTCCGAACCCAGCACGCGGAAGTCATAGGTATCGACTTCACCATCGTCGACCACCTGATAACTCATGCTTTTCTTGCCAGCAGCCACATCATGTTGCAGGGCCAACTGATATGTGGATTTGTCGACCATGCCGCGATTGAGCGGAATCTTGACCGGGTCACCGCGATCGGTCCCGGTGACCATCTTGTTGGTCCAGTCGAAGTCCAGGTCAGCCTTCTTGGCTTTACCCAGGCCGCCGCGTTCGAAGTGATAGGACTGGGGCAGCAAGGTGTCCTTGTCCAGGGTCAGGGTGCTTTGTTCGGACAGGCTGGCGATCATCATCGACGCCTTGAAACTGAGTGTCCAAACGCCGTTGGCGCCCTTGGTCAGGCTGCGTTCAGCCGTGCCGCTCATGGGCAACTGCTTCCAGTCAGCGGTGTAGCTGGCGGAGAAAGGTTGTAGTTCTGCAGCCTGCGCAAAAGGCAGAGCGAGCAGAGCGCAAGCGAAGAGCAGGGCACGACGCATAAAATCTCCTAGGTTCGAATCAAGTGGCCGCTGGCCGCGAGTAACTTGCCATCCAGTAAAGCACCTTGTTCGCCGAGGGATAAACGACCTTCGGCAAACCAGCGTACGGACATCGGGTAGATCAGGTGTTCCTGAGCATGGACCCGCTGCGCCAGACTCTGCGGCGAATCGTGCAACTCTACCGGTATTACTGCCTGTACGACCAGTGGTCCGCCATCGAGTTCCTCGGTGACAAAGTGCACGGAGCAGCCGTGCTCGGTGTCGCCGGCCTCCAGCGCGCGCTGATGAGTGTGTAACCCTTTGTATTTGGGCAGCAGCGAGGGATGGATATTGAGCAGGCGACCCTGGTAGTGACGCACGAAGTCAGCGCTGAGGATGCGCATGAACCCGGCCAGTACCACGAGTTTGGGATTGAAGGCGTCGATCAGTTCGATCAGGGCGGCATCGAAGGCTTCGCGGCCTTCGAAAGCCTTGTGATCCAGGGTGCGGGTGTCGATACCCGCGTCCCTGGCCCGTTGCAGGCCGTAGGCGTCGGCGCGGTTGGAAATCACCGCAGCGATGCGGACCGGGCTGTCGCCGGTCCGTGCGCTGTCGATCAAGGCCTGCAAGTTACTGCCGGTGCCGGACAACAGCACCACAACATCACAGGTTTGAGACATCAGTGAGCCTTGAGGTTCTTCAGTTCAACCTGGGCTGCGCCTTCGGCAGCGGTGGAGATCTGACCGATAACCCAAGGCTGCTCGCCGGCTTCACGCAACACGTTCAGCGCGGTTTCAACGTGCTCTTGAGCCACGCAGATAACCATGCCGACGCCGCAGTTGAGCACGCGGTGCATTTCGTTTTCGTCGACGTTGCCTTTCTCTTGCAGCCAGTCGAACACGGCAGGACGGGTCCAGCTCGCCACGTCAACCACGGCCTGAGCGCCTTTTGGCAGCACGCGCGGGATGTTGTCGAGCAGGCCGCCACCGGTGATGTGGGCCATGGCTTTGACTGCGCCGGTTTCCTTGATCAGCTTGAGCAGCGGCTTCACGTAGATGCGGGTCGGAGCCATCAACAGGTCGGTCAGCGGTTTGCCGTCGAGCTGGATGTTTTCGATGTCTGCACCGGACACTTCGATGATCTTGCGGATCAGCGAGTAGCCGTTGGAGTGCGGGCCGGAAGACGGCAGGGCGAGCAAGGCATCGCCGGCTGCGACTTTCGAACCGTCGATGATTTCGGATTTTTCCACGACGCCGACGCAGAAGCCGGCCAGGTCGTAGTCTTCGCCTTCGTACATGCCAGGCATTTCAGCGGTTTCGCCGCCGACCAGGGAGCAGCCGGACAGTTCGCAGCCTGCGCCGATGCCAGTCACGACCTGGGTCGCGGTTTCGACATTGAGTTTGCCGGTGGCGTAGTAGTCGAGGAAGAACAACGGCTCGGCGCCACAAACCACCAGGTCGTTGACGCACATGGCCACCAGGTCGATGCCGATGCTGTCGTGCTTGTTCAGGTTCAATGCCAGGCGCAGCTTGGTGCCGACGCCGTCAGTACCGGAAACCAGCACGGGCTGCTTGTAGCCGGCCGGGATTTCGCAGAGGGCGCCAAAACCGCCCAGGCCGCCCATGACTTCCGGGCGCGCAGTGCGCTTGGCGACGCTCTTGATGCGTTCGACCAATGCTTCACCGGCGTCGATGTCTACACCGGCGTCCTTGTAGCTCAGGGAGGGTTGCTTGCTCATGATCCAGGCCTTTAGGGGGGATTCAGGGGTAACGACCGAGTCCAGTGGGACCACTTAAACAGGCGAGGGCGAATGCCGAGCGCATATTTCAGGGTGCCCGGCTGTTGCCGGTCTGCGAAGGCGCGCGATTTTATCAGGCTTGAGGGGCAGCGGCCATCCTCACGCCGACGGCAGGGGCATATCGGCTTAAAAAAACCGTTATTGCTCGTGTCAGTGGCATCCTTCATGGCTGTATAAGGTATCGCGATTAACCGTCTATCGTTATGACAGTGCGAAAAACTCCAGCGATCGTGTGAATGTTTTGCGCCGGGATGTGGTCACAGCCTTGCCCGGTCATCTTCATGCGGTTTGTTCCAGCCGCTCTTGTCGTCAGGAATCTTCCATGCGTTTTTGTAAATTCTTTTTTGTCGGCTGTTTGTCATTGGTCAGCCTGGCGAGTCAGGCCGAAACCGTCAAAAACCTGTATCAGGTGCGTGAGCCTGTCAGCGGTCAATCGCCTGAGATACGCGATCAAGCAACCCAGCAAGCGCTGGATACGCTGGTGTTGCGCCTGACCGGCGATCCCAAGGCTGCGCAAAGTCCGGGGCTGGCGGCGATCCGCAAGGACCCGCAGCAAATCATCAGCCAGTACGGCTTTGACGCCGGGCCTCCGGAAGTGCTGAAAGTCGATTTCGACCCGGCCAGCACCGAGCAGGCGCTGCGTCGCGCCGGACTGGCCATGTGGGGCGCCAATCGGCCGTCGATCCTCGGCTGGTGGTTGAATGATTCCACCGAGGGCTCGAGCCTGGTCGGCGATGGTCAGGCCAGCGCTGCGCCGCTGCGTCGCGCAGCACAGCATCGTGGCTTGCCGTTGCGTCTGCCGCTGGCGGACCTGAGTGAACAACTGGTCGCCACGGCGCCGAATCTTGAAGGGACGGATGCGGCACCTCTGCGCGGCGCATCGGACCGCTACAACGCCGACGCCTTGCTCGCGGTGCATGCCCATGAAGAGGGCGGCCAGTGGCAGGCCAAATGGCATTTGTGGCTGGGCGATCAGAAAGAGGCCGGCAGCGTGCAGGGCGCCGACCAGGCTGCGCTGGCCGATGCCGTGATGCTGGCGGGCCGCGAACGTCTGGCGCCACGCTTTGTCGCCAAACCGGGGGCCTCCACCGAACAATTGCTGGAAGTGCAGGGCATGAACCTGGAGCACTACGCGGCGCTTGGGCGATTGCTCGAACCGTTTGGTGGGCGGCCGAAAAGTGTCGACGGCGACCGGATTCTCTACCGGGTCACTGGCAGTGCCGAACAACTGCGAGCGCAATTGTCGCTGGCGAAATTGCAGGAGGTCCCGGCAGGTCAGGCGCCAGCACCCACGGCACCGGTTCAACCCGCGGCCGACGGTTCGGCACCTGCCGTAGCGCCACCCCCTGCACCGACGCCGCAGTTGCGGTTCCGCTGGTAAGTTTTTCTTCTCTTTCCTTATATAGAAGCTGGAGTGGTACATGGCCGATACGCGGCGTTGGTTCTGGTTGGGTGGGGTGGTCCTGCTCTGCGTGTTCGTCTGGTTGTTGCATCCGATCCTGACACCCTTTCTGGTAGCGCTGCTGCTGGCCTATCTGTTCGATCCGCTGGTGGATCGGCTGGAGAGGGCCGGCCTGTCGCGGACGTGGGGCGTGGTGGCGGTGTTTGCGCTGATTACCTTGATCTTCACGACCTTGCTGCTGGTGTTGGTGCCGATGCTCGCCAAGCAGCTGTTTCGCTTGTACGAACTGGCACCGCAGATGCTCGACTGGTTGCAGCACACCGCACTGCCGTGGGCGCAATCGAAATTTGGCCTGTCGGATAACTTCTGGAAATTCGACAAGCTCAAGGCCGCCATCAGCGAGCACATGGGCCAGACCACTGACATTGTCGGCGTCGTGCTGAGTCAGGCGACCGCTTCCGGGCTGGCGTTGATCGGTTGGCTGGCGAATCTGGTGCTGATCCCGGTGGTGGCCTTCTATCTGTTGCGCGATTGGGACGTGATGATGGCCAAGATCCGCAGCCTGCTGCCGCGTGATCGCGAAGAGCGCGTGGTCATCCTGGCCGGCGAGTGTCATGAAGTGCTGGGGGCGTTTGTGCGCGGCCAGTTGCTGGTGATGGTGGCGCTGGGCGTGATCTACGCCGCGGGCCTGATGCTGGTGGGCCTGGAGTTGGGTCTGTTGATCGGTTTGATTGCCGGTCTGGCGGCGATTGTGCCGTACATGGGGTTTGTCATCGGGATTGGCGCGGCACTGATTGCCGGTCTGTTCCAGTTCGGTGGCGATCTGTATCCCATGATCGGCATCGTCGCGGTGTTCATGGTCGGCCAGGCGCTGGAAGGCATGGTGCTGACGCCGTTGCTGGTGGGGGACCGCATCGGTCTGCATCCGGTGGCGGTGATCTTTGCGATTCTGGCCGGTGGCGAGCTGTTCGGTTTTACCGGGGTGCTACTGGCGCTGCCGGTGGCGGCGGTGATCATGGTGCTGGTGCGCCATGTGCATGATTTGTATAAAGATTCTGAAATGTACAGTGGCGTCGACGAACCTGAGCTATAAGGCAGGTTGATGGCGCTTGGCGGGCGATCCGGTTCATGCCGGGTTGGCCCGCCACCTTCGCGCGGCTGCCACCGGTAGCGCCAAAGAAACTGTCACAAAACCAGTGCGTTAACGCAAACCTTTGATTTTGCTTGTGGTCTGTCGCATTGTGCGACCAGCGTCACGGGTATAAACTTCGCAAACTTTACACAGAGGCCACTAACGGTTCCGTTGGAACTGTTCAGTCAGCATGAAACCGATTCAGCTGCCCCTAGGTGTGCGTCTGCGTGATGACGCTACCTTTATCAACTACTACCCAGGCGCCAATGCCGCTGCACTCGGCTATGTCGAGCGTCTATGCGAAGCCGACGCCGGTTGGACCGAAAGCCTGATTTATCTTTGGGGCAAGGACGGGGTAGGGCGTACGCATCTGTTGCAGGCGGCCTGCCTGCGCTTTGAACAGCTGGGCGAGCCGGCGGTGTATTTGCCGTTGGCCGAGCTGCTGGATCGCGGCATCGAAATCCTCGACAACCTCGAACAATACGAACTGGTCTGCCTGGATGATTTGCAGGCGGTTGCCGGCCGAGCGGATTGGGAAGAGGCGCTGTTCCATCTGTTCAACCGTCTGCGTGACAGCGGTCGGCGCCTGTTGATCGCCGCGTCGACCTCCCCGCGTGAACTGCCGGTGAAACTGGCGGACCTCAAATCCCGCCTGACCCTGGCGCTGATCTTTCAGATGCGCCCGCTCTCCGACGAAGACAAATTGCGTGCCCTGCAACTGCGCGCATCCCGTCGCGGCTTGCACCTGACTGACGAAGTCGGGCATTTTATTTTGACCCGTGGCACTCGCAGCATGAGTGCGCTTTTCGAGCTGCTTGAGCGACTCGATCAGGCCTCTCTTCAAGCTCAGCGCAAGCTGACGATCCCTTTCCTGAAAGAAACTTTAGGCTGGTAAGGCCCAAGGTTTTCGCGGGTTTTGGCCTATTTCAGGCGCAAGAAAATCCGCTTTCCTACAGGGCTGCAGGCTGCGCAAGCGTTTAAATGGGGCTTAAGCGCTTAGATGTAAACGAGAAACCAAGAAGTCACATAAAGATCGATTGAATTTGCAAATGAGGTTGATAGCGGGCATAGTCTCGGCTTCTTTAAAACTATCAGCCACGGTCGTGCCCATGCTAAATCGCTTTGCACCCCTCGTGCCTCTCGCACTCGTCACCCTGTTGTTCGGTTGCGCTGCTCACTCCCCAGTGTCTCAGCAAGAGCAACAACAGCAGGTTAAAAACTCTGTCACTGCCCAGTCTTCCGCCCTGTATCAGCAAGCGCTCGAGCAGGAAGAAGCGGCCACCGAAAAAGAACTGGCAGCCTTCGCCGACGGCAAGTCCTACCAGCTTCCTGTTCTCGCCGACAGCATCCTCGAACGTGGCATGTCCCTGATCGGTACACGTTACCGTTTCGGCGGCACTTCCGAAGCCGGTTTTGATTGCAGCGGCTTTATCGGTTACCTGTTCCGTGAAGAAGCCGGCATGAACCTGCCGCGTTCCACTCGCGAAATGATCAACGTCGACGCTCCGCTGGTTTCTCGCAGCAAACTGGAGCCGGGCGACTTGCTGTTTTTCGCCACCAATGGCCGTCGCGGTCGCGTCAGTCACGCCGGGATCTACCTGGGTGACAACCAGTTCATCCATTCCAGCAGCCGCCGTAGCGGTGGTGTGCGGATCGATAGCCTGGGCGACAGCTACTGGAGCAAAACCTTCATCGAAGCCAAGCGTGCACTCGCGATGGCACCGACTGCGGCCCCGGCTATCGTCACGGCACGCAAGTAAGCGGACAATTTGTAAGGTGAACTTAAAGTCTTACTTGAAGTTTGCCGCGTAGCCGCTAGAATCCTGATCTAATATTGATGGCAAACCGCCTGCGTCCTGCGCAGGCGGTTTTCTTTTCTGTCTTCCCGGCAGAAAAAGCCGCAGCCAGATCAGGATGTTCTGCTTATGACGATGTCGGCCCGCCTCGCACTCATGTTCTTCGCAGCGCTGCTCAGCGCTTGCGCCAGCCGCCCACCGCCTCCTGCGCCGGTGGTTCGCGCGCCGATTATATTTGGTTCCCCCCAAGCATTCTCCCCCGAGGCAGAAGACGTACTGTTCCGCGCGCTCGGCCTGGTGGGCACACCGTATCGCTGGGGCGGCAACACGCCGGATTCCGGATTCGATTGCAGTGGCCTGATCGGTTACGTTTATCATGACGTCGCCGGTATCTCCCTGCCGCGCACCACGCGCGAGTTGATCAGCATGCAGGCGGCCAGCGTGGGCAAGGAAGGCCTGCAAACCGGCGACCTGATCTTCTTCGCCACCAACGGCGGCTCCCAGGTCAGTCATGCCGGGATCTACGTCGGTGAAGGCCGCTTCGTCCATGCGCCGGCCACTGGCGGCACAGTGAAGCTCGACAGCTTGTCCAAGGCTTATTGGCAGAAAGCTTATCTCAGCGCCAAGCGCGTCCTGCAACCTGAGCATCTGGCGCACAATCCCTAGAGGTTGTCATGACCGCTCGCACGCTTAATCTCGACGATTCCCTGTATCAATACCTGCTCGACGTTTCCCTCAGGGAAACGCCGCTGCTCAAGCGTTTACGCGACGAAACCCAAGCGCTGCCCATGGCTCGCTGGCAGATCGCGCCGGAGCAAGGGCAATTCCTCGCGCTGCTGGTGAAACTCACCGGCGCCAGGCGTTTGCTGGAAGTCGGCACGTTTACCGGTTACAGCGCCTTGTGCATGGCGTCGGCGCTGCCGGAGGACGGTTCGCTGATCTGCTGTGACATTCCCGGCGACTACAACGCCACCGCGCGCCGTTATTGGCAGGAAGCGGGGCTCGCCGGGCGGATTGATCTGCGTCTGGTGCCTGCTTTGGAAACCCTCGCCGAGCTTGAACGGCAAGGGCAGGGCGGGCAGTTCGATCTGATTTTCATTGATGCCGACAAGGCTAACTATCCGAGCTATCTGGAGCATGCGCTGCGTTTGCTGCGGGTCGGCGGTTTAGCGGTGTTCGATAACACGCTGTGGAGTGGGCGGGTGCTTGAGGAGAATTCCGAGAGCGCAGACACTCGGGCCATTCAGGCGCTCAATCGCGCGTTGAAGGATGATTTGCGTGTGGATCTGTCGTTGTTGCCGATAGGCGATGGATTGACCCTGTGTCGAAAACGCTGATCCCCTGTGGGAGCGGGCTCGCCCGCGATGAGGCCGGTTCAGTCAACATTGATGCTGCCTGAACCACCGCTATCGCGGGCAAGCCCGCTCCCACAGGGTTTGTGTATGGCAACGATGGCGCTATTTAACCGCCGAAACCCGCCACACCTTGTTCCCCACATCATCCGCCACCAGCAAATCACCCTGCTGATCAATCACCACGCCCACCGGGCGGCCCATGGCTTTTTCCTCGTCATTGAGGAAACCGGTCAGCACATCAACCGGCTTCCCGGTTGGTTTGCCTCCTGCGAACGGCACGAAAATCACTTTGTAGCCACTGTGCGGATTACGGTTCCACGAGCCGTGCTGGCCGATGAATGCCCCTTCCTTGAACTGCGCTGGCAGGGTGGTGCCTTCAGCAAACGTCAGGCCCAGCGACGCGGTATGCGGCCCGACCGCGTAGTCCGGTGCGATGGCCTTGGCCACCAGGTCCGGGTCTTGTGGCTCGACGCGAATGTCGGCGTGCTGGCCGTAGTAGCTGAACGGCCAGCCATAAAACGCGCCGTCCTTGACTGAGGTGATGTAGTCCGGGACCAGGTCGCTGCCGATTTCGTCGCGCTCGTTGACCGCCGTCCACAAGGCGCCGCTTCGAGGCTCCCAGGCCATACCGTTGGGATTGCGCAGACCCGAGGCGAAGATCCGGTGATTGCCGGTGGCGCGATCCACTTCCCAGATCGCCGCGCGACCTTTTTCCTTGTCCAAACCGTTTTCGCCAACGTTGCTGTTGGAGCCCACGGTGACGTAAAGCTTGCTGCCATCCTTGCTGGCGATGACGTTTTTGGTCCAGTGGTGATTCAGCGTGCCGCCCGGAAGATCGATCACCTTCATCGGCGCTGACTTGATCGCCGTATCGCCGTTTTCATAGTGGAAACGCAATAAACGGTCAGTGTCGGCGACGTACAGGTCATTGCCGACCAGGGTCATGCCGAACGGCGAATTGAGGTTTTCCAGGAACACCGTGTGGGTTTCGGCGACGCCGTCGTGGTCCTTGTCGCGCAGCAGTGTGATCCGGTTCGGGCTCGGTACAGCAGCGCCGGCGCGGCCCATGGCTTTGCCCATGACCCAGCCGCGAATGCCTTTGCCGTCATCGGGTTTCGGAGGTGCGTTGGTTTCGGCGACCAGCACGTCGCCATTGGGCAATACATAGAGCCAGCGCGGGTGATCCAGGCCCTCAGCAAACGCCGCCACCTGGGTTCCCGCCGCCGTGGTCGGTTTCGCGCCGGCCGGCCAGCCGATCGCCGGGGCGATGTTCACCGTCGGGATCAGGGTTTTGTTGGGTTCTGGCAACTGGGGAGACGGGCCGGTGCCGTCGGAAACTTGCAGGCTGGAGGTTTCACCACAGGCGGCGAGCCCTCCGGCGAGCGCGATGACAAGAACGAGCTGGGGCTTGCGCATGCTGATCTTCCCTATGAATGCAGTGACCTAATTCAATAGAGGAGCGCAGGCGTGCGATGGTTCAACCGGTCAGCCGCGAGCCTCTTTGAGCAGCACGGCGATGCCTGGGTGATAGTGGCCGGCTTCGTTGCGCAACTTGCGGTAGGCGTAGGGGAAATACCAGGCCACGGCGCAGGTGTGCTCCTTTTGCAAGTCGTCGACCATGTCTTGCAGTTCTTCCGGCGTGGCGCTTTGCTGGGTCTTTTGCGGCGCGACGAACAGGCAACCGAGTTTCAGGTCGCTGGCGTAGCTGATGCGCTTGGCGTCGCTGGTGATGTCCTGCAAGGCTTGAGTCAGGTTAAGACTGTTGACCCGTGGCCAGCGCTGGGTGGCTTGAAAAAAAGCGCGTTCTTCGGCGGTGGCGATAAACAGATCGGCGCGGCCGTTGCGTTCGCCTTCTTCGGTCTGTTTGCGCGTGGGGGCTTGCTGCAGCGTGACCATTTCCGCCATCCATGCCGCGGCGGAGAGCAGGCTGAGGTTGGCTTTTTCGTCGTACCAGTAAGGCGTGTCGTTATCGCCGCGCACGGCGTTGTAGCGGTCGATACAGTCAAACCAGCGTTCCAGCACCGGGCGCAGGAATTCCAGCTTCGGATTGCTGATGATCATGCCTTGCATGGGGCTCACCCTTGTTATTGTGTTGTCAGGTTGTGGCTCTTTGATATCACTGCTGTGAGTGTGGCACAAGATTGACGTCATTTAATTGATCGGCGGCAGTTTATCGCGCGCACGCCGCCCGTCTTCAATTGACGCTCCACCCCCAACCCTCTAACCTTCGCGGCTTGTTTCAGGTGCTTTGTGGCCTTGGTCGACAGAGTGAAACAGGGAAGCCGGTGAGTGATCTCTTCAATGCATGAAGGTCCGCGATCCCGGCGCTGCCCCCGCAACGGTAAATGAGTGAAAACTGCGTCTTGAGCCACTGTGTCGATCATCGACATGGGAAGGCGCGCAGTCCGGCCTTGCGCCGCTCATGAGCCCGGAGACCGGCCTGATCCATCCAGCGGCATCACGGTGGGCGATGCCAGGCTTCTTGCCGTCTATTCTTTTGCCTGCCCGCCGTTATCCAGCCTCAACGGAGAGCTCCCCCATGACTGATACCCCCGATCGTGACGAACGCCATTTGGCGCGCATGCAGCGCAAAAAAGCCGTGATCGACGAACGCATCGCCAATTCCCCGAACGAATGCGGCCTGCTGCTGGTGCTGACCGGCAACGGCAAAGGCAAGAGCAGCTCGGCGTTTGGCATGCTCGCCCGCTCCATGGGCCACGGCATGCAATGCGGCGTAGTGCAGTTCATCAAGGGCCGCAACAGCACCGGCGAAGAGTTGTTCTTCCGGCGCTTCCCGGAGCAGGTGCGCTTTCATGTGATGGGCGAGGGCTTCACCTGGGAAACCCAGGATCGCCAGCGTGACATCGCCGCCGCAGAAGCCGCCTGGGCCGTGTCCCAGGAACTGCTGCGCGACCCATCCATCGGCCTGGTGGTGCTCGATGAGTTGAACATCGCCCTCAAGCACGGCTACCTCGACCTCGATCAGGTACTCAGCGATTTGCAGGCTCGTCCGCCGATGCAGCACGTGGTGGTCACCGGTCGTGGCGCCAAGCCGGAAATGATTGAGCTGGCCGACACCGTCACCGAAATGGGCGTGATCAAGCACGCGTTCCAGGCCGGGATCAAAGCGCAAAAAGGCGTCGAGCTGTGAATCAACCCCGTCATTGCCCGGCGGTCCTGATCGCCGCGCCGGCCTCCGGTCAGGGCAAGACCACCGTCACTGCCGCACTGGCCCGTTTGCATCGCAATCAGGGGCGCAAGGTTCGCGTGTTCAAATGCGGCCCGGACTTTCTCGACCCGATGATTCTTGAGCGCGCCAGCGATGCGCCGGTGTATCAACTGGACATGTGGATGGTCGGCGAGCAGGAAAGTCGTCGACTGTTGTGGGAAGCCGCCGGTGAAGCCGACCTGATTCTTATCGAAGGCGTCATGGGCCTGTTCGACGGCACGCCGTCCAGCGCAGACCTGGCGCGGCACTTCGGTGTGCCGGTGCTCGGCGTGATCGACGGCACCGCCATGGCCCAGACGTTTGGCGCACTGGCTTTGGGGCTGGCGCGCTATCAGCCGGATTTGCCGTTCGCCGGCGTGTTGGCCAACCGCGTTGGCACTTTGCGTCATGCGCAATTGCTTGAAGGCAGCCTGACCGAAGGCCTGCGCTGGTACGGCGCTTTGTCCCGGGAAACCGGGATCGAACTGCCGAGCCGTCACTTGGGTCTGGTGCAGGCCAGCGAGTTGAACGATCTCGATCTGCGCCTCGATGCGGCGGCCGATGCACTGGCCAGCAGTTGCGAGGTTGCGCTGCCACCGGCGGTGGAATTCGCTGCGCCCGATGTGATCGTTGCCGAACCGTTGCTCGCCGGCGTGCGCATCGCCGTGGCCCGTGACGAAGCGTTCGCGTTCACCTATGGCGCGAGCCTGGATCTGTTGCGGGCGATGGGCGCCGAGTTGCTGTTCTTCTCGCCGATCCGTGACACCCAATTGCCGGCAGCGGACAGCCTCTATCTGCCGGGTGGTTATCCGGAGTTGCACCATGTGGCGCTGTCGCAAAACACCTCGATGCTGACCGCGATCCGCGCTCACCATGCGGCGGGTAAACCGTTGCTGGCCGAGTGTGGCGGCATGCTTTATCTGCTCGATTCGTTGACCGATGTCGAAGGCACTCGCGCGGAACTGGTCGGCTTGCTGGCAGGGGACGCGGTGATGCAAAAGCGTCTGGCGGCATTGGCATTGCAAGCGGTCGAACTGCCGGAAGGTTCGCTGCGCGGGCACACCTATCACCACTCGCTGACCAGCACCGAGCTTGAGCCGATTGCGCGTGGCCTGAGTCCTAATGGTGGGCGTGGGGCGGAGGCGGTGTATCGCGAGGGGCGGATGACGGCTTCTTATGTGCATTTTTATTTTCCGTCGAATCCGTCGGCGATTGCCGCGTTGTTTGGACCTGACCTTGTAGGAGCTGGCTTGCCAGCGAAGAGGCCATGACCGACAACGCCTTCTCCGAAGCCGAACGCGAAGCTGTTTATCGCGCGATCGCCGAACGCCGTGACATGCGCCATTTCAGCGGCGGCACCGTCGAGCCCGAACTCCTGCGGCGCCTGCTCGAAGCCGCGCACCAGGCGCCGAGTGTCGGCCTGATGCAGCCCTGGCGGTTCATCCGCATCAGCGACCGAGCCCTGCGCGGCAAGATCCAGCAACTGGTGGAAGAAGAACGCATCCGCACCGCCGAAGCCCTCGGCGAACGCAGTGACGACTTCATGAAACTCAAAGTCGAAGGCATCAACGATTGCGCCGAGGTGCTGGTCGCCGCGTTGATGGACGATCGCGAACGGCACATTTTCGGCCGCCGCACCTTGCCGGAAATGGACATGGCCTCGTTGTCCTGCGCCATCCAGAACCTCTGGCTGGCGTCCCGCGCCGAAGGACTGGGCATGGGCTGGGTGTCGCTGTTCGAGCCGCAAGCCCTGGCCGATCTGCTCGAGATGCCTGCCGGCGCCAAGCCGCTGGCAGTGCTGTGTCTCGGCCCGGTGAAGGAATTCTATCCGGCGCCAATGCTGGTACTCGAAGGCTGGGCGCAAGCGCGTCCGCTGAGCGAATTGCTGTACGAAAATGTTTGGGGAGTGAGTCAATGAGTGTGGCGTTGTTGAGTGTCGCCGCCGTGGCGCTGGATGCGCTGCTGGGTGAACCCAAACGCTGGCATCCGCTGGTGGCGTTCGGCCGTTTTGCCGACCGCATCGAGCAACGTTTTAATGGCGGTGGTCGCGGCTGGCGCAGTCATGGCGTTACTGCCTGGGTGATCGCGGTATTGCCGCTGACCCTGCTGGCCACGGCATTTTCCTGGGCACCTTATGTGGGCTGGATCGTTGAGATTCTTGCACTCTATTGCGCGCTCGGCATGCGCAGCCTGGGTGAACACGTCGAGCCGGTGGCCAAAGCCCTGCGCAGCGATGACCTGGAGGAGGCACGCAAGCGCGTGGGCTATCTGGTCAGCCGTCAGACCAGCGAACTGGATAAAACCGAAGTCGCCCGCGCGGCTACCGAATCGGTGCTGGAGAACGGCAGCGACGCAGTGTTCGCCGCGCTGTTCTGGTTTGCCGTGGCCGGCGCGCCGGGTGTGGTGCTCTACCGTTTGAGCAACACGCTCGACGCGATGTGGGGTTATCGCAACGAACGCTTTGAGCGTTTCGGCTGGGCGGCGGCGAAGATCGACGACGTGCTCAACTACATTCCTGCGCGACTGGTGGCGTTGACCTACGCGCTGCTCGGTAAAACCCGCCTCGCGCTGAAATGCTGGCGCACCCAGGGTCCGACCTGGGACAGCCCGAATGCCGGTCCGGTGATGGCCGCCGGTGCTGGTGCGCTGGGTGTCGAGTTGGGCGGGGCGGCGATCTATCACGGTGAACTGCATCAGCGTCCGCAACTGGGCGAAGGCGCGCCAGCGGATGCCGACTCCATCGACCGTGGCTGGCAATTGGTCCAGCGCGGGGTATGGTTATGGCTGCTGATTCTCTGCGTGGGGGCTGAATTCTATGCTTGAACACGGTGGAAGGTTGCGCAAGGCCGCGCTCGAATATGGCATCGCTGAAGCCGATTGGCTCGACCTGTCCAGCGGCCTGGCGCCCTGGCCGTTTGCGGTTCCAGAGATTCCATTGCGCGCCTGGGCGCGTTTGCCGGAAACCGATGATGGTCTGGAACAGGCCGCCTGCGATTATTACGGCGCCGTGCAGGTGCTGCCGGTGGCCGGCTCGCAAATGGCGATCCAGTTGCTGCCGCGTTTGCGTCGGGTCGGCAAGGTCGGCGTGCTCTCGCCGTGTTACGCCGAACACGCCGAAGCCTGGCGCCGTAGCGGTTACATCGTGCGCGAAGTGCTGGAGCAGGAAGTCGACTTTTTCCTCGACAGCGTCGACGTGCTGGTGGTGGTCAACCCGAACAATCCCACCGGCCTGAGCCTGACCCCGAGTCGTCTGCTCGACTGGCATTCAAAACTGGCCCAGCGCGGTGGTTGGCTGGTGGTCGACGAGGCGTTCATGGACAACACGCCGCAGCTCAGCCTGGCACCTTTCGCCAATCAGGTCGGGTTGATTGTGTTGCGCTCCTTCGGCAAATTTTTTGGTCTGGCCGGTGTGCGGCTGGGCTTCGTGCTGGCCGAACGCAAGTTGCTCAAATTGCTGGCCGAACAAGTGGGCCCGTGGGCGGTCAGCGGACCGACCCGTGTACTCGGTCAGGCCTGTTTGCTCGATACCCAAGGGCATGCCCGGCAACGGCAGCGCACCGAGGAGGCCAGCGAGCGTCTGGCGCTGCTTCTTGAACAGCACGGTTTCAAACCGCAGGGCGGTTGCGCCTTGTTTCAATGGCTGATCACCGAGTGCGCCGAAGAACTGCATGAGTTCATGGCCCGGCGCGGCATCTTGCTACGGTTGTTCACGCACAACAGCAGCCTGCGATTTGGCCTGCCGGCCGATGAAGCCGACTGGGCACGTCTCGCCGCCGCATTTGAAGCTTACGCCAAGGAAAGCCAATGACTACGTTGATGGTGCAAGGCACCACATCCGACGCCGGTAAAAGCACGCTGGTGACGGCGTTGTGTCGTTGGGTGGTTCGTCAGGGCGTGAGCGTCGTCCCGTTCAAACCACAGAACATGGCGCTCAACAGTGCCGTGACTGCCGACGGTGGCGAGATCGGTCGCGCGCAAGCCGTACAGGCCCAGGCCGCCAATCTTGAGCCGCACACTGACATGAACCCGGTGCTGCTCAAGCCCAACAGCGACACCGGCGCCCAAGTGATCATTCACGGTCGTGCGGTCACGACGATGAACGCCGTCGCCTATCACGACTACAAAGCCATCGCCATGCAGGCGGTGCTGGCTTCCCATGCGCGGTTGAGCGCAGCCTTTCCGGTGGTGATGGTCGAAGGCGCAGGCTCGCCGGCCGAGATCAATCTGCGTGCCGGCGACATTGCCAACATGGGCTTCGCCGAGGCGGTCGACTGCCCGGTGGTGCTGATCGCCGACATCAATCGCGGCGGGGGTTTCGCGCAGCTGGGGGGCACCCTCGAACTGCTGTCGCCCAGCGAACAGGCGCGGGTCAAAGGTTTCATCATCAACCGTTTTCGCGGCGACATCGCGTTGCTACAACCCGGTCTGGACTGGCTGGAGACGCGCACTGGCAAACCGGTGATCGGCGTCTTGCCCTACGTAATGGACCTGCATTTGGAAGCCGAAGACGGTATCGATCAGCGCCAGACCGACAAGGCCGACCAAGTGCTGAAGGTGGTGGTGCCGGTGCTGCCGCGCATCAGCAACCACACCGATTTCGATCCACTGCGCCTGCACCCGCAAGTGGACCTGCAGTTCATCGGCCCCGGCCAGGCGATTCCGCCGGCCGACCTGATGATCCTTCCCGGCTCGAAAAGCGTGCGCAGTGACCTGGCGTATCTGCGGGCCAATGGCTGGGACACCGCCATCGCCCGGCATTTGCGCTATGGCGGCAAAGTGTTGGGGATTTGCGGCGGTCTGCAAATGCTCGGTGAGCAGGTGCATGACCCACTGGGTCTCGAAGGCGCGCCGGGCTCCAGTGCCGGTTTGGGGCTGCTGGCATTCGAGACGCTACTCGAAGAAGAGAAGCAATTGCGCAATGTGCGTGGGCGTCTGGCGCTGGAAGATGCGCCGGTCAGCGGCTATGAAATTCATGCCGGCGTGACCACCGGGCCGGCGCTGGAAAACGCTGCGGTGCAGTTGGATGACGGTCGTTGTGATGGCGCGCAAAGTGTCGATGGGCAGATTTTCGGCACCTATCTGCATGGGCTGTTCGAGTCCCCAGCGGCGTGCAGTGCGCTGTTGCGTTGGGCCGGTTTGCAGGAGGTGCAGGAAGTGGATTACCACGGGTTGCGTGAGCGCGATATCGAGCGGCTGGCGGATTTGGTGGAAAAGCATTTGGATACCGCGCTGTTGCGTGAGCTTTGTGGGTTTTGAGGTGGCTGATTCGGCCTCATCGCGGGCAAGCCCGCTCCCACAGGTTCCGTGGGTGGACAAACATCTGTGAACTGCCTCGATCCTTGTGGGAGCGGGCTCGCCCGCGATGAGGCCCGTCGCCTTACCGAAGATGCTAAGGAATAAACCATGCTGCAACTGATCCTCGGCGGCGCCCGCTCCGGCAAAAGCCGCCTGGCTGAAAAACTCGCGACAGACAGCCAACTCCAGGTGACCTACATCGCCACCAGCCAACCCCTCGACGGTGAAATGAACGACCGGGTGGCCCATCACCGCGCCCGCCGACCGGCCGAATGGGCGCTGATCGAAGAACCCCTGGAACTGGCCCGCATCCTGCGCGAAACCGCCAGTCCCGAGCGTTGCCTGCTGGTGGATTGCCTGACCCTGTGGCTGACCAATCTGCTGATGCTCGACAACCCCGAGCGCCTCAGCGCCGAGCGAGAAGCCTTGCTGGACTGCCTGACCTCACTGCCGGGTGAAATCATTTTTGTCAGCAACGAGACCGGAATGGGTGTCGTGCCGCTGGGCGAATTGACTCGCCGCTATGTCGATGAAGCCGGTTGGCTGCATCAAGCTCTGGCCGAGCGCTGTCAGCGAGTCGTCCTGACCGTCGCCGGCCTGCCCCTGACTTTGAAAGGAACTGCGTTATGACTCAATCCTGGTGGCTGAACCCGTGCAAGCCGATCGATGCGGCAGCGGTCGAGCAGGCCGCAGCGCGTCAGCAGCAACTGACCAAGCCGGCCGGTTCCCTCGGCCGACTGGAGTCGGTAGCGGTGCAATTGGCGGGGTTGCAGGGGCAGGTCAAGCCGGGCCTCGATAAGCTGTGGATCGCGATTTTTGCCGGCGATCATGGCGTGGTCGCCGAAGGGGTGTCGGCGTTTCCCCCGGAAGTCACCGGACAAATGCTGCACAACTTCGTCAGTGGCGGCGCGGCGATCAGCGTGCTGGCACGGCAGTTGGGCGCTTCCCTTGAAGTGGTTGACCTCGGCACTGTCAACCCGGCGTTGAATTTGCCGGGTGTGCGTCACCTGAACGTGGGCCCTGGCACGGCGAATTTCGTCGACGGTCCGGCGATGACGCAGGCCCAGGGCGAACTCGCCTTGCAGGCCGGACGCGACAGCGTGCAGCGCGCCATTGCGGCGGGCGCGCAGTTGTTCATCGGCGGCGAGATGGGCATCGGCAATACCACTGCGGCCAGCGCCTTGGCTTGTGCATTGCTCGATTGCCCGGTGGTGCATCTGGCCGGGCCGGGCACCGGACTGAACGCGGCGGGCGTGAGCCATAAGGCTCAGGTCATCGAGCGTGCGTTGGCCTTGCATGGCGCTCAGCGTGGTGACACGTTGCAAACCCTGTTCAACCTCGGCGGTTTTGAAATCGCCGCACTGGTCGGCGCCTATCTGGCGTGTTCCCAGGAAGGTGTCGCAGCGTTGGTGGACGGCTTCATTTGCAGCGTCGCCGCGTTGGTCGCGGTGCGCTTGAACCCCGAATGCCGGCAGTGGCTGTTGTTCGGGCATCGCGGTGCCGAGCCAGGTCATCGCTTTGTACTGGAAACCCTCAACGCCGAGCCGTTGCTGGATCTCGGCCTGCGCCTGGGCGAGGGCAGCGGTGCCGCGTTGGCCGTGCCGGTGCTGCGTCTGGCCTGCGATCTTCACGGGCAGATGGCAACCTTCGCCGAGGCTGCGGTGGCGGATCGTCCGGCAGGACCTTGCGCCTGGATCTTTTGCGCCACGGCGAAACCGAACTCGGCGGCGGCCTGCGCGGCAGCCTCGACGATGCGTTGACCGACAAAGGCTGGGCGCAGATGCGCGCCGCCGTGATCGAGCAGGGGCCGTGGGATCGTCTGGTCAGTTCGCCGTTGCAGCGTTGTGCACGGTTCGCTGAAGAGCTCGGCGCGCAACTGGGGTTGCCGGTGCAGCTGGATAAGGATGTGCAGGAGCTGCACTTCGGCGACTGGGAAGGGCAGAGCGCGAAGGCGCTGATGGAAACCGACGCCGAGGCCTTGGGATTGTTCTGGGCCGACCCTTATTCGTTTACACCGCCTCAGGGTGAGCGAGTCGAGGATTTTTCGGCGCGCGTGCTCGCTGCGGTTGCGCGTCTGCACACAGCTTACGCGGGCGAGCGGGTGTTGCTGATCAGCCATGGCGGCGTCATGCGTTTGCTGCTGGCTCAGGCCCGGGGACTGCCCCGTGAACAGTTGCTCAACGTTGAAGTCGGCCACGGTGCGTTGTTCTCGCTGTCGGTCGAATCTGGCGGTTTATTAAAGGATGCGTCCTGACCATGTTGCCGTTCTGGATCGCCCTGCAATTTCTGAGCAGCTTGCCGATACGTCTGCCAGGCATGCCGGCGCCTGAGGCATTGGGGCGGTCGCTGCTGTTTTATCCGCTGGTAGGGCTGCTGTTCGGCGCGATTTTGTGGGCGCTGAATTGGCTGTTGCTGGGCACGCCGTTGTTGCTTCACGCCGCGTTGTTGCTGACGGTTTGGGTGTTGCTCAGTGGTGCGCTGCACCTTGATGGCCTGGCCGATAGCGCCGATGCGTGGCTCGGCGGGTTCGGCGACCGTGAGCGCACGCTGACGATCATGAAGGACCCACGCAGCGGCCCGATTGCCGTGGTGACGCTGGTGCTGGTGTTGCTGCTCAAATTCGCGGCGTTGCTGGCGTTGATTGAGCAGGGGCACGGCGTTGTTTTACTCATCGTTCCCTTGATTGGCCGTGCTGCGCTGTTGGGGCTATTTCTGACCACGCCGTATGTTCGCGCCGGTGGACTGGGGCAGGCGTTGGCTGATCACTTGCCGCGATTGGCCGGTAAGCAGGTGTTGGGCGTCAGTGCGGTGGCTTGTGTACTGATTGCCGGTTTCAGCGGGGTGTTGGCGTTGGTGCTGGCGGCGCTGGTGTTTGTCTGGTTGCGGCAGGTGATGGTGCGGCGCTTGGGTGGCACGACCGGCGATACGGCTGGTGCGTTGCTGGAGTTGCTGGAGATGGCATTGCTCGTAGGGCTGGCACTAATTGTGTAGGAGCGAGGCTTGCCCGCGAAGCTTTTGGCGCACTCAAGGACGCCTTCGCGGGCAAGCCGCGCTCCTACACGGGTAACATGCATCAAATATTTGCTTTCATTTAACCGCGGGTATATACACGCACCATGCTCGATTCCCAATGTTTATGCATCAACCTGCGTCGCGCCGCCCGTGGCGTCAGCAGGCATTACGACGGCGCTCTCGACGGCTTCGGGATCAACGTTGCCCAGTATTCTTTGCTATGCAATCTGCAGCGTCTGGATCAACCGAGTATTTCCACCCTGGCCGAAGCCATGGGCCTGGACCGCAGCACGCTCGGGCGCAATCTGCGCGTGCTGGAAGGCGAAGGGCTGGTGATGCTGGTCGAGGGCGAGGACATGCGCAATCGTATCGTCCGGCTGACCGAAGCTGGTGCTGACCGACTCGCTGCAGCCTTGCCGGCCTGGGAAGCGGCGCAGCAGCGCTTGATTGACCGCTTGGGAGCCGAGAAACGCGAAACGTTGCTGAAGCTGCTGGACGAACTGGCTTGATGCCGGGTTGTTCGATCTTAAGCGGGTATATACCCGCTACCGGAGAATAAGAATGACCTCGATGTGGCGTACTTGCGGTTGGGTGTTGGTGGGGAGTGCGCTGATTCTTGCGTTGTCTCTGGGGGTGCGACACGGCTTCGGATTGTTTCTGGCACCGATGAGCGCCGAGTTCGGATGGGGGCGTGAGACGTTTGCTTTTGCCATCGCCTTGCAGAACCTGATCTGGGGCCTGGCGCAGCCCTTCACCGGCGCGCTGGCCGACCGCTTTGGTGCGGCGAAAGTGGTGGCGGTCGGTGGTGTCCTGTATGCGCTGGGACTGGTGTTCATGGGCATGTCGGATTCGGCTGCGACCTTGTCCCTGAGTGCCGGCCTTTTGATTGGTCTCGGCCTGTCGGGCACTTCGTTTTCGGTGATTCTCGGTGTGGTCGGGCGCGCAGTGCCGCCGGAGAAACGCAGCATGGGCATGGGCATTGCTAGCGCCGCCGGTTCTTTCGGCCAGTTCGCCATGTTGCCCGGTACGCTCGGGTTGATTGGCTGGCTCGGTTGGTCCGCCGCGTTGCTGGTGCTAGGCGTGCTGGTGGCGCTGATTGTGCCACTGGTGAGCATGCTCAAGGACAAGCCGTTACCCGTGCTCGGTCATGAACAAACCTTGTCTGAAGCACTGCGCGAGGCTTGCTCCCATTCGGGTTTCTGGCTGTTGGCGTTCGGCTTTTTTGTCTGCGGTTTCCAGGTGGTGTTTATCGGCGTGCACCTGCCGGCTTATCTGGTGGACCAGCATCTCCCGGCGACGGTGGGCACCACGGTGCTGGCGCTGATCGGCTTGTTCAACATCTTCGGTACTTATACCGCCGGCTGGCTCGGTGGGCGGATGTCCAAGCCGCGTTTGCTCACGGCTCTGTATCTGTTGCGAGCGGTGGTGATTGGGTGGTTCCTGTGGGCGCCGGTCACGACCACCACCGCCTACCTGTTTGGCATGATGATGGGCTTCCTGTGGCTGTCGACAGTGCCTTTGACCAACGGCACTGTGGCGACCTTGTTCGGCGTGCGAAACCTGTCCATGCTCGGTGGGATCGTTTTCCTGTTTCACCAGCTCGGTTCATTCCTCGGTGGCTGGTTGGGCGGGGTGGTGTATGACCGAACCGGGAGCTATGACTTGATCTGGCAAGTGGCGATTCTCTTGAGTCTGTTGGCCGCCGCGCTGAACTGGCCGGTGCGTGAGCAGCCGGTGGCGCGCCTGCAAACCCGGCTGAGTGCGATATGAACAGTCTTTGGCCGCAGATAGCAGCAGTCGCTGTCGGCGCCTTGCTGCTGGCCCTGGCGTGGTGGGGCTGGCACCAGGGCGGGCTGGCATTGATGCAGTTGGGCATGGGTGCTTGCTAGCAGGACAGAAGGGCGAGTAACTTCGTTTCTGACGACCTCTGAAGGATGCACCGACATGCTGATGCGCTGGTTGGCAGTTCCCGCGTTACTGGTAGCGTTTACCGGATTGGCTCAAGCGGCAGAGTGCCCGGCACTGTTGCAAGGCTCATTGCCCAAGTTGCGCGCCAATGAATCCATCGACCTGTGCCAGCGCTACGCCGGCAAGCCGCTGGTGGTGGTCAATACCGCAAGCTTTTGTGGTTTCGCCCCGCAGTTTAAAAGCCTTGAGGCGCTGAATCAGCGTTACAAGGAGCAGGGGCTGGAGGTGCTTGGCGTTCCGTCTAACGACTTCAAGCAGGAGTCCCAGGACGGCGCAGAGACCGCCAAGGTTTGCTACGTGAACTACGGCGTGACCTTCACCATGACCGAGCCGCAGAAAGTCCGCGGCGAGGGCGCCACTCACTTGTTCAAGATTCTCGCCAAGCAGACGAGCGCGCCGAAGTGGAACTTCTACAAGTACGTAGTCGATCGCCAAGGCAAGGTGATTGCCAATTTCTCCAGCCTGACCAAGCCCGACGATCCCGAGTTCATTGAAGCGGTGGAGAAGGCCCTGGCTTCGCCGCCGCGGGCGTCCACCCCCTGATCGCCGCCCACAAAAAAGCCCCGCCTCTGAACAAGAGAGCGGGGCTTTTTTGATTCGGGCGGCGAGGGGTTCAGCCTCGCCGCGAATCATCAGAAGCGGGGAGTCGCGCCCACACCCAAACCATTTGCATAGTTTTCATACTTGGCGCTGTAGGCCCGGCGGCCGTTGTTGTCGTTGACCTTGACCGCCTCTTCACGCAGGTACGAATACGCCACGTCGATGGTCAGGTCGTCGGTCGGGCTCCAGCCGGCACCCAGGCTCAAGATCGTGCGATCGCCAGTCGGGATGCGTGGGGAGCGGTTTTCGTTGTTGGTCGGTGCCTGGTCAACGGACAGGCCGGTACGCAGCACCCATTGCTTGTTCAACTGGTAGGAAGCACCGATGGCGTGAGCCCAGGTGTCGTGCCAGTTCTGCTCTTCGGTGATAGTGCCGAACCCGCGTGCGGCCAGAGCGGCAGGAACGCCTTCGTTCTCGACGGTGATTTCTTTCAGGCGGCTCCAGCGAGTCCAGGTGCTGCCTGCGTAGAGGGTCCACTGGTCGTCCAGTTTGTGGGTAACCGAGAAGTCGACCGACTCAGGCGTCGTGATGTCCAGCGAAGCGTCGAACTTCTGGTTCGGGTTCTGACCCAGGGCACCCAGCAGGCCGTAGTTAACCTTGGTATTACCCTCGAGCTTGTACTTCACTTTCGAGTGGTAAGTCAGGCCGACGCTGGTGCGGTCGGTGGCTTGAACCAGGATACCAACGTTGTAGCCCAGCGCGGTGTCGTCACCCTTGATCTTGACTTCGCCGTCCGGTGCCAGCGGGTTCAGCGACAGGTTCGATTCCAGCTTGCCGTCGATGCGGTTGATGGTCGGGCCGAAACCGATGGACACCTTGTCGTTGAAGGCGTAGCTGACGGTTGGCTGGAGGGTGACGATCTTGACTTCGCTCTTGCTGCCGAAGTAACGACCGGCAAAGCCGTTCTCGTAGTCGGTCACCAGGCCGAATGGGGCGTACACGCCGATGCCGAAGGCCCACTGGTCATCGATTGGCTTGACGTAGTAGCCCATCGGTACGCCCATGAAAGGAACCATGTCACCTTTGTTCGTACCACCGTTCGGACGGGAGCTGGCATCACTGATGTCAGTGTGTGCATCGATAAATGCAACACCGCCGGTTACTTGTTCGCGTTTGAGGCGAGACATGCCGGCAGGGGTGCCAAAAATGGTGGATGCGTCATCGGCAGATGAAGATCGCCCAGCAAAACCTGTACCCATCCCGCTGATGCTTTGTTCGTTCAGGGCAAAGCCACTTGCGAAGATTTGGGTGGATGCCAAGGTAACGGCGAGGCTAAGGGTGGTTTTGAGCATTACTTTTTTCATTATTAGAACTCCTGGTGATCACCGGGGCGAAAATTACCAACATTTTCGTTCCAGCGCCATAGGCTGTATCGCTTGATTTAGAGCGGTTTTGTAGGACAATCAGGCCAGATTCGCGACGTGTTACGCGATCTTGCGAAAATGCTGGGTCAGCAGGCGACCTGATTCAAAGATGAAACACAGGTTTGCCAGGCGTAAGTGAAGTCTCTCAGACGTCCTTGGGGCTGGAAGATCTGGCGCCAGATTCGGGCCATTCCCAGCAGGTCGTCGGCTTCGGGGAGGGGAGTGTTCTGTTCTTCGATCAGCAGCCACGCGATGGCTGTGGCGTAACGCAGGTTGACGGTCAATTCGAGGTGCGGACCGCTGAGGAAAGCATGCTGGCTGGCCAAACCGCGGACCAGGCTTGCGCGTTCCGGGTCAAGTGCCAGGTAGTGGTCCCAAAGTGCCTGGTGGCGGGGTTCGGCGATTCGGTACAGGCCGTGTCCACGGCGGTCATGCAGGGCAGTACCAAGGGCTGACTGGCTGGCGGCGATGCCCAGCAGCAGGGATTCGGCAGTTGCGCTATGGCGTCCAAGGTAGATCAATGTCGGGCGGATCACATAGCGGCACAGTTCGCTGGCAGCGATACCCATAAAACCCTCGAAACATGAAATGGTCGGCGAAACCTGAATTTAGCGTTGGCAGCGGTGAATCGAGTCAGGCTCGCCGGAAGCGGATCAAGCCGCTTGAGTTGAAGTGTAGTGTCATATTCGCGCCGTAAAGGCCTGTTTTTAAAATATTTCCGGCTGCCAGTTATAACCGTTATATCGGTTAGTGCTTAGGCGCAGAGAGGGAAAAGTGAAATATCGGGCAATAAAAAGCCCCGCTTTTTGGGCAGGGCTTTTGAGGTTTTCAGTCTTTCTGGCGTATCAGGCAACCAGTGCCTGACGGGTACGCTCGATCACGGCCTGCAGCGGCTCGGCGCTGGAGTATTGATCGGGGTACAGGCGTTCGCTGTGACGAGCGATGCCGTGTTCGTTGACCAGAGTGAAGCTGAAGCAGCCTTTGCGAGCGGCCATGATCAGGCAGTTCATTGGTGCAAAAGCGTTGGTTAGGGTGCGGATGGCATCCTGGGTGTGGATTTGAGTAGACATAGTCATTGGGTGTTCCTACAAGCGACACGGATAAGAACCGTGCAAAGTTAAAACGTTCCAGTGACGACGACCACCATTGGTCGAACGAAGAACCCGACTGGAACAAAGCAGCCAGTTTGAAGCGCTGATAAATTGGCGCGCTTGGGCTGGCAGGTAGGTACTTAGGAGGGCAGGCAACACATCAAGGGCAAAGGTTCTGGGCCCAGGGTGAAGATCCTGATCAATTTGCAGGTTGGTTCGGTCAGAGTAAGTGAACTTCGCAACACCCTTTGCTTTCGTTTCAAAGGCTGTGTTGACGCAAGGTTTACCTGGAAACCATCGAGGTGGTCGATCCGCTTTGTCGGTGCAGGCTTCCGTTGGGAGGCTGACCGGGGGGGATTTGTTCGACCAGAATTGACTTTCAGCTTGGTACTAACGCCGCGGATACTAACGGATTGAATTGCAGAAAGGAAGTGTGTTAGCAAAAAAGATTCATGGCGTGCCTTTTGTAGCAGCTGTCGAGCTTGCGAGGCTGCGTTCGGCTGCGCAGCAGTCGTAAACCCTGAGTGCAAGGTTTATCTGAAACACCGCATTGTCTGATTTTACGACTGCTGCGCAGCCGAACGCAGCCTCGCAGGCTCGACAGCTGCTACAGAGCCGAACGCAGCTGCTACAGGTGCGCGGTGCTGCTCTGTAAAGCTCGGAATCCGACGGCTGGTCGGCCGCCTGGAGCTGCCTGAATCACGGCTTTGCGCAGGTTTATCCCCAGGCTCAGCTAAAAAAAGCGCCGAAAAAGCCCATCGATATAACTGCCTCGAAGGTACTTGTGCACATAAGTCGCGCGGGTTGTCACCCCGCTGTCATCTTCCCTTCAAACGCAGTGGGTGCCTGTAACCAAAATTTAAGTCAATGAAAAACATCGCTTTTTTTTACTGGTGAAAAAATCGTCAGTTTGACTGCGGGCCCCATTCCATAGGGCTTTGCGAGAGTTCAAGGGCGGTTGTCCACTGAGTTATCCACAGCTTCTGTGGATTGTCCCGAGCGCTTGCTCTAGGACGGGCGTGCCGGGTTTTTTTAGGCTTTACCTGTAAGAAAAAAAGAGTAGAGTGGCGCGCCTTCCGATCTGCCCCACAGTGCTTTATGAAGTTTCGCTCAGCATCAGACTCTGCCACCTCGACACCCCCCAATGTGATCCCTCCCAAGCGCTTTTCGATGCGTGTGGCGGAGTGGCTTCTCGACAGCCCGCGCCTGGGCGAAAACACCAACGTCAAACACTTTGCCGGACGTTTGCTCAAGCAGCCCGCCCGTGAAGGCGTCGTGGCCGCGCAAAGCCGTCTCGGTCTGCTGATGTGCCGTGAATGCGGCAACGCCCGGGACCGCCGAATCGGCCAGGACCTTTTGCGTCAAGCCGCGCGGGCAGGGGATAAGCGCGCCCGGCAGGAACTCGGTCTGATCGAAGACTGAGCTGTCCAAGACCTGACGCCTTGGTTAACCTTCAGGCTTTATTTGATTGGCAGGAGTGGCTATGGCTATGGACTTGACCAGCGCATTGCTCGGTCTGGCGGGCGCTGCACTGCCGTTATTGGTACTGGCCTGGCAACTTCAGCGCCGAGCGAGCGCAACGCAGTCAGACGTTGCGCTGCTGGAAGAGCGACTGGCCATGGCTAATCTGGCTCAGGACGGCTTGAACGCCCAGCTCGAAGCCTGCCGCGATGAGATCGGTGATCTGGGCCAGGCCAACGCTGCCAAACAGGCAGACCTGGCGGCCCTGCGCCGTGAAGTCGAATTGCTGCAGATCGAGCGCGACGACGCCCGCGATGCCGCCCACGCCTGGAATCTCGAACGCGCCGGTAAAGAGGCTGAGCTGCGTCGCCTGGACGCGCAAGCTGCCTCGCTCAACGCCGAGCTGCGCGAGCAGCAGGAAAGCCACCAGCAGCGCCTCAACGACCTGCAAGGCTCGCGAGACGAATTGCGTGCGCAGTTCGCCGAGCTGGCGGGCAAGATCTTCGACGAGCGTGAGCAGCGTTTTGCCGAAAGCAGTCAGCAGCGTCTGGGGCAGTTGCTCGATCCGTTGAAGGAACGCATTCAGTCTTTTGAAAAACGCGTCGAGGAAAGTTATCAGGCGGAAGCCCGCGAGCGCTTCTCGCTGGCCAAGGAGCTGGAGCGGCTGCAACAGTTGAACCTGCGCCTGAGCGATGAAGCCACCAATCTAACCCGTGCCTTGAAAGGCCAGAAAACCCAAGGCAACTGGGGTGAGCTGATTCTTGAGCGAGTGCTCGAGCACGCGGGGCTGGAGAAAGGGCGCGAGTATCAGACCCAGGTCAATCTCAAGGGGCCGGATGGCGAGCGTTTCCAGCCGGACGTGATCATTTATCTGCCGGGCGACAAGCAGGTGGTGGTCGACTCCAAGGTCAGCCTCACGGCTTACCAGCAATATGTGGCCGCCGAAGACGATGCCATCGGCCAGATCGCCATCAAACAGCACGTGCTGTCGCTGCGCAATCACGTCAAAGGCTTGGCCGGCAAGGATTACAAACGACTCGACGGCTTGCACAGCCTGGATTTTGTCCTGCTCTTCGTGCCGATCGAAGCAGCGTTCTCCGCCGCCTTGCAGTCGGAGCCGACGCTGTTTCAGGAAGCGTTCGACCGCAACATCGTGATCGTCAGCCCGACCACCTTGTTGGCGACGTTGCGCGTCATCGACAGCCTGTGGAAACAGGAGCGCCAGAGCCAGAACGCCCGGGAAATCGCCGAGCGCGCCGGGTGGCTGTACGACAAGTTCGTGTTGTTCATTCAGGATCTGGATGAAGTCGGCAATCGCTTGCAGCAACTGGACAAAGCCTACAGCTCGGCGCGCAACAAGCTGACAGAAGGGCGCGGTAACCTGGTCAGCCGCAGTGAGCAACTGAAGTTGCTCGGCGCGCGGGCGAGCAAGAGCCTGCCGGCCGATTTGCTGGAGCGGGCGATGACCGATGTGGATGGCCTGGCCGAGCTGCCTGAATAAACCGAAAAGCATCGCGGGCAAGCCCGCG
The DNA here is from genome assembly GCF_001297125.1 of Pseudomonas sp. RIT-PI-q. Lineage (GTDB taxonomy): Bacteria > Pseudomonadota > Gammaproteobacteria > Pseudomonadales > Pseudomonadaceae > Aquipseudomonas. The sequence goes on along the minus strand of NZ_LHPC01000008.1, from coordinate 3,955 downwards.
AAGGCGGCATTCGCGCCACCACAAGATTCAAACCTTAAACATCACAACGGCAAATGCCGACTCAACAACGCCCGCAACGCCGCCGGTTTCACCGGTTTAGCCAGATAATCCAGCCCCGCCGCATGCACTTGGGCGACCATCTCCGGTCGCCCATCGGCACTGATCACCACCCCCGGCACCGGTTCCCCCAAACGGGTCCGCAACCATGCCATCAGCTCGGTCCCCGTCTCGCCGTTATCCAAGTGGTAATCCACCAGCGCCAATTGCGGACGGATGCCGTCGCTCAGCAGCGCTGCGCATTCTTCGCGGTTGCGCGCCGTCCAGACCTGGCAACCCCATCGCGTGAGCAGGCTGTTCATGCCAATCAGGATGCTGTCTTCGTTATCGATGCACAGCACCTGCGCACCGCTGAGCAATTTGCCGTTGAGTTCAACCACCTTGGCCGGAGTCGCAGTTTGCGCCCGAGCCAGCGGCACGCTGACGCTGAACACACTGCCGCGACCTGGCCAGGAGCGGACCTGCAAGGTGTGACCCAGCACGCGACACAGCCCGTCAGCAATCGCCAGCCCCAGCCCCAGGCCTTTTTCGGCTCGGGTCTGGTGGCTGTCGAGGCGTTTGAATTCTTCGAAAATCACCAGCTGCTTATCTTCCGGAATACCCGGGCCACGGTCCCAGACCTCCAGGCACAGTTCGCCCTTGCGCCGACGAACGCCCAGCAACACGGGCCCTTTGGCGTAGCGGAACGCGTTGGTCAGGAAGTTCTGCAAGATCCGCCGCAACAGTTTGCTGTCGCTGTCGACCCGCAACGTACTGCCCCGGACGCGGAACTTCAGCCCTTGGTCGCGGGCCAGCGCCTTGAACTCGGCGCCGAGGACGTCGAACAACTCATTGAGTACGAACGGTTTGGGATCGGGGTTGATCTTGCCGTTTTCCAGACGGGAAATGTCCAGCAGGTCGCTGATCAGGTCCTCGGCCGAGCGCAGTGAAGTGTCGAGGTGATGGACTAGTTTCTGCGCCTCGCTGGACAGTCCGTCGTCCTGATGGGAAAGGGCGGCGGAGAACAATCGCGCAGCGTTCAACGGTTGCATCAAGTCATGGCTGACGGCCGCGAGGAAGCGGGTTTTTGACTGGTTGGCCGATTCGGCAGTGCCCTTGGCTTCGGTCAGGGCCACGTTGAGCTGCGACAGTTCGTGGGTCCGTGCAGTCACCCGTTGCTCCAGGCCCTCGTTGGCCTCGGTCAGTGCCTGCTCGGCTTCGCGGAACGCGGTAATGTCGGTGAAACTCATGACGAAACCGCCGCCCGGCATCGGGTTGCCGATCAGCTCGATCACTCGTCCATTGGGGAACAGCCGCTCGGAGGTGTGGGCGCGGCCCTGGCGCATCCAGTGCAAGCGGCGGGCGACGTGCACTTCGGCTTCGCCGGGCCCGCACAGACCGCGCTCGGCGTTGTAGCGAATGATGTCGGCGATGGGCCGACCGACGCTGATCAAGCCGTCCGGGTAGTTGAACAGCTCCAGATAGCGCCGGTTCCAGGCCACCAGTTTCAGCGACTGGTCGACCACGCTGATGCCCTGGGTAATGTTCTCGATCGCCCCTTGCAGCAACGCGCGGTTGAACTGCAACACTTCCGAGGCCTCGTCGGCGATTCGGACCACATCCTCAAGCTGCATTTCCCGACCTTCAATGGCGGCTTTTACTACCGCGCGCGTCGAAGAGGCCCCAAGCACACCGGCCAGCAGCCGTTCTGTGTGGGCGATCCACTCGCCGTCGGCGTTCTGGTTGGGGTTGAAGCCTTTGCCCTGACGGTAGGCGAAACGGATGAAACTCTGGCGGGCGCGTTCTTCACCGACGAAGCGTGCGGCCAGTTGCAGCAAGTCGTCGATCTGTACTGACAGCATCGAACGGGCGCTGGGCCGGGCGCTGATTTCCTGGCCAATGAAACGACCGGCCTGCCAGTGCTCCGAAACTCGTGTGCGCGACAGCACCGAGACCCAGGCAAACAGGGTGAAATTGCCCGCCAGCGACAGAACCACGCCTTGGGTCAGCGGGGTGATCGGCAAATGCAGCGGGTTGCTGTGCAGCCAGGCCAAGCCCGGGAAACTGTTCAGCGACCAACCGAGGCTAAGGGCGGCGATTGGCAAAATCAGTGTGTAGAACCACAGGAACGTCCCGGCGGCGAGGCCGGCGAACACACCGCGACGGTTGGCCTGTTTCCAGTACAGCGCGCCGAGCATCGCCGGGGCCAGTTGGGTCACGGCGGCGAAGGCGATCTGGCCGATGGTCGCCAGGCTCGCAGTCGAGCCCAGCAGGCGATAGCTGACGTAAGCCAGCAGCAGAATCACCACGATGCTGACTCGGCGTACCGAGAGCATCCACTGGCGGAACACTTCGAACGGCCGCTCGGCGTTGTTGCGGCGCAGCAACCACGGCAACAGCATGTCGTTGGAAACCATGGTCGACAGCGCCACGCTGGCCACGATCACCATGCCGGTCGCCGCCGAAGCGCCACCGATAAAGGCCAGCAACGCCAGGGCCGGGTGAGCCTGGGCCAGGGGAAGGCTGATGACGAAAGAGTCCGGCAGCACCGAGCTGGGCAGCAGCATCTGACCGGCCAAAGCGATCGGGACTACAAACAAGGCGGCCAATGCCAGATACGCCGGGAACACCCATTTCGCCAGGCGCAGATCCTGAGGGTCGATGTTCTCCACTACAGTCACGTGGAACTGCCGCGGCAGGCAGATGATCGCCATCATCGCCACACCGGTTTGCACCACCATCGACGGCCAATTGATGGTTTCCTTCCAGTATTCTTCGAGGCGCGGGGCGAGCATCGCCTGGTCGAACAGGTCGTCGAAACCGTCGTACAGGCCGTAGGTCACGAACGCCCCGACCGCCAGAAAAGCGAACAGCTTGACCAGCGATTCGAACGCAATCGCCAGCACCATGCCACGGTGGTGTTCCGTGGCGTCGAGGTTGCGCGTACCGAAGACAATGGTGAACAACGCCAGCACCAGTGACACGATCAATGCCGTGTCCTGCGCGCGAACGCCCATGGCGTCAGCGCCGGCACCGATCAAGAGGTTCACCCCGAGCACGATGCCTTTGAGTTGCAAGGCAATGTAGGGCAACACGCCGACCAGGCAAATCAAGGCCACCACCACCGCCAGCGACTGGGATTTGCCGTAGCGCGCAGCGATGAAGTCGGCAATCGAGGTGATGTTCTCCTGCTTGCTGATCATCACCATTTTTTGCAGGACCCATGGCGCGCAGACCAGCAGCAGGATCGGACCGAGGTAGATCGGCAGGAACGACCAGAGCTGTTCGGCGGCCTGGCCCACGGCGCCAAAGAACGTCCAACTGGTGCAATAGACCGCCAGCGACAGGCTGTACACCCACGCGCGCACTCGCGGCGGCAACGGCGTGCTGCGACGGTCGCCGTAGAAGGCGATGGCGAACATGATGGCCATATAGGCCAGGGCGACGGCGGCGATCAGCCCGCTGGACAGCGACATGGAAACTCCAGGCAAAAGACACCCGGGATTCACACCCGGTCAGACAGTCTCGCACGATGGACGGGGTTAGTCAGTGTCGACCAAGGTCGAGGCGCGGCGGGGTGTCGCAGGTTGTGAGTCAGCTGGATCGTTGGTGGTTTTTCGGGCCCCTTCGCGGGCAAGCCCGCTCCCACAGTAATCTCCTGTGAGTGACAAATAGTGTGCACACCGAAGATCCCTGTGGGAGCGGGCTTGCCCGCGAAGGTGTCGTTACTGACTCAGCGCAATCTCCCACAGTAATCTCCTGTGAGTGGCAAATAGTGTGCACACCGAAGATCCCTGTGGGAGCGGGCTTGCCCGGGTAGAAACCGGAGACATCCTTTACGTTTTAAACCGGAGACATCGTTTACAGGTATGAAATACGGTCAGGAGGTGCCTGACCATGCCCTGGAATCGAGAGTCCC
>NZ_LHPC01000042.1 GCF_001297125.1 Pseudomonas sp. RIT-PI-q | reverse complement strand
ATACTCAGGGAAAGCCCGACACGGCTCTCTATATCGCTTTCGCTGGACGCAAGCATGCATGTCCCTGCATGTACTTAGCGCCTGTGGAGGTTGTCGATGCAAACGCTCCTGTCTCAGAAATTCACTGTATTCAAATGTGGGAGATCGCGAAGGTAGTCAACGATGACGCGTTTTATCAGGATAAACTTGGCGTATTCGAATGCTTCGCTGGCAAGCCAGCTCCTACAGGAATGGTGCGATCTGCCAGTTGTTCGGCGTGCATCCACAAAAAAAGGCGACCCCCTCACAGGAGTCGCCTTTGCTTTTACCGCCGCTAAAACTTACTCAGACAACTTGTAAGCAATCACATAGTCACCCTGCTTGGTGCCCAGCGAGCCATGACCGCCCGCAACGACCAGCACGTATTGCTTGCCGTCCTTGCCGGTGTAGGTCATCGGTGTGGTTTGCGCGCCTGCTGGCAGGCGGCCTTCCCACAACTGCTTGCCGTTTTTCACGTCGTAGGCGCGCAGGTATTGGTCGAGGGTGCCGCTCAGGAAGCCGACGCCACCGGCGGTGGTGAAGGTCCCGCCCAGGCTTGGCACGCCCATGCTCAACGGGATCGGGACCGGTGAGCTGTCGCGTACGGTGCCGTTTTTGTGTTTCCACAGGGTTTTGGCGGTGGTCAAGTCGATGGCCGCCACGTAGCCCCAGGCCGGCGCCTGGCACGGCAGGCCCATGGGCGACAGCAGGGCTTCGAGGACTACGCCGTACGGCGCGCCTTTGTTGGGTTGCACGCCTTCGGTTTCGCTTTTGCGCGGGCCTTGGGCGGCGATTTCGGCGGCCGGGATCAGTTTTGATTTGAACGCCATGTAGCTCGGGTTCACGAACGCGATCTGACGCACCGGATCGACCGAGATGCCGCCCCAGTCGAACACACCGAAGTTGCCTGGGTAGACGATCGAACCTTGCAGCGATGGCGGGGTGAACGGGCCGTCGTAGCGCAGGGATTTGAAGTCGATCCGGCAGATCAGTTGGTCGAACGGGGTCACGCCCCACATGTCGCGTTCCTGCAACGGCGGCGGCATGAGGTTGAGGTCGGATTTCGGTTGGGTTGGCGAGGTGTGATCGCCTTCGACTGCGCCTTGTGGCACAGGCACTTCGTTGATTGGCACGATGGCCTTGCCGGTGCTGCGGTCCAGCACGTAGATGCTGCCTTGCTTGGTGGACGCGAGCAGCGCTGGCTTCACGCCTTCAGCGGTTTTCAGGTCCATCAGGGTTGGCTGGCCGCCGACGTCCATGTCCCACAGGTCATGGTGGGTGAACTGGAAGTGCCAGCGCGCCTTGCCGGTGCCGATGTCGAGCGCGGTCAGGCCGGCAGCGTGCAGTTCCGATTCAGGGGTGCGCGCACCACCGAATTGGTCCGGGGTCTGGTTGCCCATCGGTAGGTAGAGCATGCCGAGTTTTTCGTCGACGGCGAACATGGACCACATGTTCGGCGAGTTGCGGGTGTAAACCTTGCCGTCGGCAATCGGCGTGGTGTCGTCCGGGTTGCCGCTGTCCCAGTTCCACACCAGTTTGCCGGTGTGCACGTCGAACGCGCGGATGACGCCGCTTGGCTCGTCGGTGGAGACGTTATCGGTGACGTGACCGCCAATCACCACCAGGTCTTTGGTGACTGCCGGTGGCGAGGTGGAGTAGTAACCGCCGGCCGTAAAGCCGCCGATGTTGGCGCTCAGGTCGACCTGGCCGCCGTTGCCGAAGTCTTCGCACATTTTGCCGGTGTCGGCGTTCAGGGCGATCAGGCGGGTGGCGGCGGGCGGCGGGGAGGTCCGGCGCGGGCAGGCGCGGGTGACGGGCGCGCTGGCGCGGCCGGTCGGGCTCTGCTCGGAGGCATACGCGGCGTCATCGTGATACGACACGCCACGGCAGGTCATGTGTGCCCAACCCTTGAAGTTCGCCGCGTTTTGCGTGGAGAGCTTCGGGTCGAAACGCCAGATTTCCTTGCCGGTGTCCGGGTCCAGGGCAATCACCTGGCTGTGCGGCGTGCAGACGTAGAGCATGCCGTTGACTTTCAGCGGGGTGTTTTCAGCGGTGGTTTCGCCCGGATCGTTCGGCCCTGGCAGGTCGCCAGTGCGGAAGGTCCAGGCCGGCACCAGCTTGTTCACGTTCTGTGGCGTGATCTGCGCCAGTGGCGAGTAGCGGTCGCCATGGGCGCTGCGGCCGTAGGAGTTCCAGTCACCGTCGGGCATGGCCGGGGCGGTGTTGGTCATGCCCGGGACGCTGTCGCGGTCCAGTTGGCCTTTGATTTCACCGGGGTTGGTGAACTGGCTGGCCAATGCCGCAACGCCAGCGAGTACCACGGCCACGCTCAGCGCGCCGGTGCCCATCGGGGCCGCGCCGCTCAGCAACAACGGACGACGGAACCACGGCAGCAACATGACGATGCCCAGCGCAAACAACAGCGCCAGGCGCGGCACCAGTTGCCACCAGTCGAGGCCGACTTCCCACAGGGCCCACACGGTACTGGCAAACAGCACCAGTGCGTACAGGCCCAGCGCCGCACGGCGAGCCGCGATCAGCAGTGCGCCGGTCAGCGCCAGGCCGATACCGGCCAGCAGGTAATACAGCGAGCCGCCGAGCATGCTCAGCTTGATCCCCCCGGCCAGCATGGCCAGGCCCATTAGCAGAAGCAGGATACCGAGCAGGCTCGGCAGCAGACGGCTTCGACTCAAAGCACCATCAGTGCTCATAGTGTGGTTCTCCGTGACGTTTCAAGTAGTCCCGCGCAAGTTCACTGTAGATGATGATCCTGAGCGGGCATGGTTCAGATAAATGAATTTGGACGCCGCAATCCCTGTAGGAGCTGGCTTGCCAGCGAAAGCGGTGTGTCAGTCGGCGCAATTGTCGCCTGATAGATCGCCTTCGCTGGCAAGCCAGCTCCTACAAGGGGCTTGTGCCATTAATTAGAAGGATGACTGGATCTTGATGCCGCCAATCAGCGCGTCATCGACCTGGTCCACGCCACCGGGGTGGCGGATGTATTGCAGGTTCGGGCGCACGGTCAGCCAGTTCGTGACGTGCACGCCGTAATAGAGTTCGGCGCTGTATTCGGTGTCCTGCGGTGGCAGGAACGACGGGTCGTCGTAGTCGAAAACGTCTCGGGCCTGATTGGTCGCCTCGGCGTTTTTGCGGTAGGCCGGGTTGACGTGAACCCGGGCGAGGGCGAAACCGATGTCGTCCCTGGCGCGGGCGTCGAACAGGCCTTTATAGACGACACCGGCCTGGACATAGTTGTCGATGGCGTTGGTTTTCTTGTCGTGCATCGTGCCGTTGGCAAACACACTCAACCCGCGTGAATTGTCGCTGGCCCGGCTAGTGATTTGCTGCTGAATACCCAGCCAGAGGCCGTGCTTGCTCGACGCGCTGCGGTACGCCTCGCCACTCAGCGCCGCGGGCTGGCCGTTGCTGTCTTTATAAGCGTCAGTGGCATTGGCGCTGCTGTAGTAATAACCGGCGCGGTATTCGCCCGGCAGGCCGTTGAGTTTCGGCGTCCAGACCAGTTCCACCGGCACGATCGCGCCCTCGGTGCCGCTGCCGCTGAGCTTGAAGCCATTGCCGCGATCGAGGTTCGACGGGTTCTGCTCATACGCGCCGACTTGCGCATACAACTCCGGCGTCAGGTGATATTTGACCCGCAGCGCCCACTGGCTGACCGGCCAGTTGTACCAGATGCCACCGACCCAGTTGCCGACCTGGGAGCCGCAGAACGCCAGGTTCTGGAAGTCGCAGGGGAAGCTGTTGAAGTCCTCGCCTTCGCCGAAGCGGCCGACCTTGATGTCGAGTTTCTGGTCGAAGAATTTCTGCTGATACCACATCTGCGTCAGGCGCCAGGTCTGCCCGCGCCCCCAGACTTCCTGGGCCGAGGTGAAGCCGCCAACGCGCGGATCGTTGATCCGGTCATTGCTGATGTTGTTGCCGCTGCGTTCGGTGATGGTCAGCTGAAATTCGGCGTCGTCCCAACCGAGGATTTTCTGCAAGTCCAGGTGCGTGCCGAGGCCGAACTGGTCGCTGTAGCGGGCAGTGCGGTCGTGGTCGTAGCCGCCGTGCAGATTGCTGCCCATTTCCCCGGTGTAATCGACTTTGAAGTCGTAGCCTTTTTCCGAAAGTTCAGTGCGCTTGCCGTTCCAGTCGCCGAGCATCCACGGCGACTCGCTATCGAAGGCCGGCGCCGCCTGAGCACAGGTGACGAAACCCAACGTGGTTAATCCACCGATCAGGTTCAGGGCTTTTCTGCTGGCAATAGCAGGCAAGACAGCGCTATCTCGCGAAGTTTGAAAATAAGGCATAGAGAGGAAATTCTTGATCTTTTTCTGGGGGATGAACTGGAGTGAAGCAGGTAGCGGAAGCGTTTCAGCTTGGCGGGCGTAAGGATAATGTCCTGTTACAAATAGAGAAAGGGCTTTTCCTGACATGCATCGTTTCGGATTACGTAACAGTCATCCTGTAGGAGCGAGCTCGCTCGCGAAGAACGTCACAACACCGCGTTCATCCAGACGGCACGCGTTTTCATTGGCGTCCATCGCGAGCGAGCTCGCTCCTACAGGTTTTACGGAATCACCTACATTTAGAAGATAGCGCACAGAGCCCTTCCACCCGAACAGCCCCTCGGCTAAGGTGCGCGGCTTCCAATCCCTACTTCGCTCAAAGGCACGGCATGACCGAACAGAACAACAACCCGCTGCACGGCGTGACGCTGGAGCAAATCCTCAACGTCCTGGTTGAACACTATGAATGGTCCGGGCTGGCCGAGCGCATCGACATCCGTTGTTTCAAGAGTGACCCGAGCATCAAGTCGAGCCTGACGTTCCTGCGCAAAACCCCGTGGGCGCGGGAGAAGGTCGAGCGCTTGTACGTGAAGTTGATGCGCACCAAGCGTCCGCTCTGAACATGGTCACCCAAACGACGCCAGGTGCTGCCGCGAGGCGTCGTTTTGTCGCTGTGGCGGCGATGCTTGGCTGGGCGGGATTGAGCATTCAGCTGTACCTGATTTTCTACTCACGCTGGACGCTGGCCGCCAGTCTGATGGGTGGGCTGATGAGCTTCTTCAGCTACTTCACCGTGCTCAGCAATACCCTGGTGGCGACCGTGCTGACCTGTGAATTGACGTCCCGCGAATCGGCGGCGCGACGCTGGTTTTTGCAGCCGTGGGTCAGCAGTGGAATTGCCGTGAGCATCGCCGTGGTCGGCCTGGCGTACAGCGTGTTGTTGCGCCATTTATGGCACCCCGAAGGCTGGCAATGGCTGGCCGATGAGCTGATGCATGACGTCATGCCGCTGCTGTTTTTGATCTATTGGTGGTGCTGTGTGCCCAAGGGCACGTTACGGCTGAAGCACATCGCGTTGTGGGTGATTTACCCGGTTGTGTATTTTGCTTATTCGCTGCTGCGCGGGCATTTGCTGGCGACGTATCCGTATCCGTTCATTGATGTCGAGAAGCTGGGTTATCCACAGGTGTTTATAAATGCCGGGGGATTGTTGGTGGGGTTTGTGCTGATTGCATTGTTGGTGATTGCGCTGGATCGACGCCGTCATCAATTGTAGGAGCTGGCTTGCCAGCGAAAGCGTCCGTGAGCGTTGCATCGCCCATGAGGACGCCTTCGCCAGCAAGCCGGCTCCTACACAGGTCAGTCATCCAACCGCCAATAGCCGACTGCTTTGACGAATTGCTCGTCCAGCCCATGCTCATCCAGCAGCACCCGACGGATCTGCCGCGACACTTTGCTCTCGGTCGCCACCCAGGCATACACACTGCCCGTGGGCACCTGGACCTGCTTCACGGTGGTCAGCAAATGGTCCTTGCCACCTTCGCGCAGCACCCAGATCACATTGACCTCGGCGGCGCTCTCCAGCACCTGCTGCTCCTTGCCGTTCTCTACTTCGACGATCACCAACGCGCGCCGGTTGGCCGCCAGACCTTCCAGGCGCCGGGCGATGGCGGGCAGGGCGGTTTCGTCGCCGATCAGCAGGTAGCTGTCGAACATGTCCGGCACGATCATCGAACCCCGTGGCCCGCCAATGTGCAGGAACTGCCCCGGTTTAGCCTGCTCGGCCCAGGTCGCAGCAGGGCCGTCGCCGTGCAACACGAAGTCGATGTCCAGTTCCAGACTGTCGAGGTCGTAACGACGCGGCGTGTAATCGCGCATGGCCGGCATCGGGCCGTTGTCTTTACCGGCACCGAGCACCAGGGTTTCCAGCGCCGCGTGTTCCGCCGCGTTCTGTGGGAACAGCAGCTTTACGTGATCGTCGGTGCCGAGGCTGATAAAACCGGCCAGTTCCGGGCCACCCAGGGTAATCCGACGCATGCGTGGGGTCAGGTCGACCACCCGCAGCACTTCCAGACGACGGCGTTTGATCTCGTGCATGACACGGTGAATGGTTTGGATCACTTCAGTCATTCGGCGTTCTCCTGGGCAGTTTGAACGGCGGGGCCGTCAACGATGGCTTTGGCAGTGTTGTTAAGCAGGGCGGCGACACGCTGGATTTCTTCCACGCTCCAGCGGCCATGGTGCAATTGCAGCGCGTGCCGCAGGTTGTGCACGGCTTCGTGGATTTCGGGCGGGCGATCATGACCGCGCAGCGAGCGCTTGCTGACGTCGATACGCATCCGCACACCTTCAAGGGCAATCGCCTGCTCGCTCAATGACTGACGCCCGGCATCGGTGACGGCGTAGCGTTTTTTCCCGCCTTCAGCGTCGCCCTGAATCATTTCGCTTTCTTCCAGGAAGGTCAGCGTCGGGTAGATCACACCGGGGCTGGGGCTGTAGGCGCCGTCGAACATGCCTTCGATCTGGCGGATCAGGTCGTAGCCGTGGCACGGCTGTTCGGCGATCAGCGCCAGCAGCAGCAATTTCAGGTCTCCGGGGGCGAACACCCGGGGTCCGCGACCGCCGCGCTCGCGGCCGGGGCGTTTTTCGAAGCCGTCGCGGCCATCGCCGTGTTCGCGGTGGGGGGAATGATGGTCTCTCATTTTTGCTTTCTCTCGTCGTGTTTAGATACAACTTAAGATATATCTTATGGCTCGCGCAAGACCCGCCGACCAGTGGCGTGCAGTCCGGGATTCAGAGTTTTGCCGGGAACGGCATCGGGCGGCGTTCACGACGTCCGTTGGATAATGCTGAATCTTCGATCAGGCTGATCTGTTATTTGAATCATTCGTGTTTGTTTAAAGTTTAAGGGGTCTTTAGCTCTAAATTGTTTCTGCTGTCATGTTTTAATATGTTTGTCGCTTTGTGTAATTGTTGCTTTTTATTTGTTGGGTTTTTCTTCTTTGCTCAGTTCTTCGGGGCTACGTGCGTTGTCGAATTTTCCTACTTACTTTCATTTTTATTTGAATGATCATCTGCCCCGTTGAAAGTGTGGTGATGGTTCTTGTCTTGCAATCATGAAGTTAAGATTGTTTTCGATTGTTTCTGCTGCTTCAACTTTTAACAACACTAATATTTCTAATAACAGGTACGTAAGCATGTTCAAGAAAATTGCCTTCGCGGTTCCAATGGCTGTCCTTTCCCTGAGTTCTGCCGTTGCGTTTGCTGCTGACGACGCGCGCACTTCCATCAACATCAGTGCGACCATTCCAAGCAAGGTATTCCATGCTCAGCCACGGGACCCGAACTTCGGTGTTGACGAAAAAATGGCCTACGACCTGGCGAAAGGGACACTGTCGCCGCTGCGTGCGACCTACGATGTGCGACACACCAGCGGTGGCGTGGGGGCCTACGTCGAGGGCGGTCCACAGCCGCTGTCCAATGGCTTGAGCACCATCGCTCTGACTTACACCTTCAACGGCGTGACACTGACCGAAAAGTCCCAGGAAGTTGTCACTGAAGCCTTGGCCAAGCCCGGCACACAGGTTGAACTGGTGATTGCTGCCGCCAAGCCAACCGATACTCAGTACGGTGAGTTCAATGCGACTCCGATCGTTATCTTCGACGCTATGGCCAGTGTCACTCCCTAACAGGTTAGCGAACTAAGGCTTATGCCTGGTTGATAACTGTTATCGGTCGGCGGGTAACTTTTATGCCCGTCGATCGGCGCTTCATTTTATTTATATTCAGAGTAATCAGTTCATGTTCCCGATGACTCCCATCGCGGCGGCGCTTGCACTTTTTTTGTGTGTGAATGCCTGGGCCGCGCCAACGGGCGGCGGTCACACACCTCGAAGTTTGCTTGCGCAGGCCAAAGGCTTGCCGACTGAATTCGAAGAACATTTCTTTGATGTGCCGTTGGCTGTGCGCGTGGAACTTGACCAACAATTTCTCGGCGAGGCCATGGTTGTATTGGCTCGCGACGATAGCCTCACCCTCGTTGATTTCACCGATGTCAGCGATAGCAGGATCAAGCCCGGCGAACGCGAAGTGTGGGCAAAATATTTGAATCAGGGTGTAAGGCTCGGTGGCTGCGAGGGCCAATGCCCCGGCCAAATGCTGGCGGTGCATTACAGCCTTGAAAACTCCCTGGGTTCCATTCTTACCCAAGGTGCCGAGCGCAGCGATCAGGAGCAGCGTTACTACCACCTGCCCGAAGCAGGCAGCAGCGGACTGATCATCCGCAACCAGCTCAACCTCAATGGCGGCCGGAATCAGCAGCCCGGTGGGCGATATGGCCTGGAAGCCAGCAGCAGCCTGGGCAACTGGAGCCAAACCGCCCACCTGCAACTGTCCCGATACGGCGGCATGGACGACCAGCTCTACCACGCGTTGCACGAGCTTCATACCCAGCGTGAATTGCAGGGCCAATTCCTGCGCCTCGGCTACTTCACTCCGACTTCCGAAGGGTTGACCCGGCAGCCGCGAACATTTGGCGCCAGTCCCGATACGGCGTTGGGTGTCATGTATGGCAACTCTGACAGCCTGGCGATCAATAATCCGAAACCGGCGGTTTATCCGATCTACGTCACCGCCAATCGCCAGGGCTCGGTGGAGTTTTACCGTGACGGTCTGCTGATCAACACGCAAGCCGTGCCTGCCGGGTTGCAGACCCTCGATACCCGACCGCTGCCCGGCGGCATCTATGAAGTGGAAGTGCGCTTGATCGAGGACGGCCGGATCACCTCCAGCACCCATGAACTGGTGTACAAGCCGAACAACTGGCGTAACCACGACCAGCCGTGGCGCTACAACCTGTTCGCCGGCCGTGAGACCCGCTTGCTGAGCAATTGGGATGAGCAGGCCGAAGGCGATATGACTGCCGGCGCGGCGTTCAACTTCTTGCTGCACCCGCGCGTGATCCTCGGCATGACCGGTCGACAGGTGCGCGACAGCCTGCAATACGGCGCGTCCATCGATTGGGCAGTGGTCAACAACACCAGCGTTTATGCCAACGTCTATCAGACCGAAGACCACGGCACGGGCCTTGATCTGCAGGGGCTGTATTCCTACGCCGGGGGCAGCATTGTCGCCAGCCACAACCGTAGCTGGCTCGACACGACCCGACTCTACGACACCCTGCCCGATGGCACGCGGGTGCGTCAGCGCGCTGTGTTCGTCGGGCAGACCAGCCACTCGTCGCTGTCGTTGAATCATCGACTCAACAGCAAAAGCTCGGCCAGCGCCCGGCTGTCCCACAGTGACGGCAATACCCGAGGCGTCGGTATGGACCTGGGCTGGAATCAGCGCACGCAACTATTGGGCAGCGATGCCAACTGGCGGTTGTCGCTGTTCGATCGGCCGGGCAGTTTCAGCTCGGGTGACAAGCGCAATCGCGGGGTCGACCTGAGCATCAACATCGCATTGGGCGGGGCGGGGGAACAGTGGTCCGGCAGTCTCGGTTCGCGCACCGCCCGCGAGGGCGGCCGCGACCACAATGCCTCGCTGAGTTATCGCAAGGATCTTCAGGATCACCTGCTGCAAAGTGTCTCGGCGACAGCCACCACCGATACCTACGGCGTCGGTTTGTCGGCCATGGCGACAATGCAATCGGATCGGGTCAGTGGTGACGGCTTTATCCAGCGCTCCTCCTACAACAATGATCTGACCGGTGGGCTCAACCTCGACAGCACCGTGGCCGTCGGCGCGCAAAAAATGATCATGACCAGCCAATTCCACCGCGACGGTGCGGGGATGATCATCGACGTGGAATCGGACATCGACGGCCTTGCCCTGCGCGCCGACGATTTGAGCGGCGGCAGTGCTGTCCTGCGACCAGGGCGCAATTTCGTGCCGCTCACGGCTTATAAAAGCAGTTCGGTGAGTTTCGATTTCGAGGGCAATCATGTGCCCGCCGCCAGTATCCAGCCGGCCCGCTCCAGCTATCACCTGAACAAGGGCGGCGTGGAGTACCGCAAAGTCACCATCAGCAAAACCGTGACCGTGCTTGGGCGCCTCGTCGACCCCCAAGGCAAGCCGCTCAAGGGCCATCACATCATCAACCACGCCAGTCGTGGCGTGAGCGAAGTCGACGGGTTTTTCTCGATGGAAATGAACGCCGGCTCGCCGACGCTGCTAGTGCGTTCCGGCAATCAGGTGCTTTGTCAGTTCCGTCTCGATCCGGACAGCGCACGTCGTGAAAACGATGTGCTGATGATCGGGGATTTGCGCTGTTCGCCGGAGACGTTGGCGGATGCGACTTCTAAAGCCGACAAGGCGGGATGACAGCAGACTATGAATTTTTCTTTATCGTTAAGAACAGTGGCGATCTTCAGCCTGATGGGCGGCTTGCTGGCCGGGCTCCATGCACCTTCGGCCGAAGCAGTGGTGCAGGAAATACGCGCCAAATTCGTGCCTGATCCGGCGAATCCGTTGGATAACAAGTTTGTCAACACGACTCCGCAAAGCGGCGTGTGCCCCAATTGGATGCCCGCTCAATGCAAGCGTCTGGGCATCTTCAGTCTGCGAGTACCCGGTCTGCGATTCAGTTCGTCACAGCCTATTCCTGCCAACCACTCCGATCCAAGATCGGGCGCGACCTTCAGTGTGCCGTCAAGTTGGCGCGAGCTGGAGGTCGTGCATACTCGAACGGGTGAACGGGAGACTGTTCACATGCGTGTCGCGGGAATTGGTGGTACGTGGAATATCGCGAGGCCGCCGGGGGTCAGTGCATGGGCGCGGCCCGGGGTTGGTTGGTTTAGTCAATGGCGTGCTGCGCCAGCCCCTTGTACAGGTGTAAACGTCGGGGTTGCCGGGGTCAATTTTTCGCCCTTCTTCTGGCTGGTTCCCGAAGGCGCTGGGGCGTGTGGCAGGATTCCCTCTGTCGATATCCCCTGGTTCAACACCTCGGTCGAATACGTCTATGAACTCAGGACGCCCAATCCTCTAGGCATGTCATCAGGGGAATACAAAGGCTCGCTGACTTACACCGCAGGTCCGGGTGGCGATTTCGACATGGGCGACGTCCTGCTCCCGAACGACAGCGCAATCACCCTCAATTTCACTCTGGATGTCATGCATTCGCTCAAGGTCGAGGTCCCGCCGGGCGGGAATCGCATCGAACTGATCCCCCAGGGTGGCTGGCAAGCCTGGCTGAATCAGGGACGTAAACCGGTGCGCCTGTTCCGCGATCAGACCTTTCATGTCTCCTCCTCAAGCCGCTTCAAGATGCAGCTCGAATGCCAGTACGCCGTTGGCAATACCTGTGCATTGCGCGCCGCCGATTCGCCTGATCTTGTCCCGTTGAACACCAGCGTAACGCTGCCTAATGGCCTGACCGATGCGGCGGGCCAAGCGGTCCATCGTCGACCCTTGCACCTCGATGGCAGCGGCACCGAGCTGTTTCAGCCCGGATTTTATCTCGATCGAAAACCGGCAGCCCTGCACTTTGAAATTGCCCGGGAACACGTCGAAACGATGCTGCGCGACGGCGTCTCCAACACCTGGTCGGGCGATGTCACGGTGATCTGGGATTCGGAGGTCTAGGTCCGGTTCTCGTTGTTCCAATTCGTCTGAGTTTGATTATCGAGGTAGTGCTTCATGAAACGTCTGTCGACAGTTTTTGCTTTTTCGCTGTTTTCTCACGCCGTCCTGGCCGGACCGCAAATCAATGTCGGGGTGGTTTATGACTATCTGGATGGCGACAAAAGTTCTTATTTGAAACGGGTATTCAACGGCGGCGAGAGCACCGCGTTCGTCAAGATCAACATTCTCGAAATCCTCTACGACGCCGATGGCAAGGCTCGTGAAGTGCCACTGGCGACCTCGTCCGATGGCACATCCCGCGACGGTCTGATCGCCAGCCCCGCGCGGTTGATCGTACCGGCCAACGGCATGCAGGGCTCGCGTTTGCTGTTCATGGGCGCGCGCGAAAGCGAACGTTATTTCCGTGTGCGTTATGTGCCGGTGGTGCCGGAAAAAGAGGACGAGTTCGCGGTGTCCGTCGAGGAGCGGGAAACCTATAAAAAAAGTCTGTCCGCCGGAGTCAACGTGCTCGCCGGTTACGGCACGGTGTTTTTCGTCCGTCCGAAAGAGACGCGCTTCGACAGCGTGATCGACAACGAAACCAGCCATTACCGGATTAAAAACAACGGCAACAGCGTGGTGGTGATCGACGAGTTCAAGGACTGCTCGGTGAGCAACGAGCAGGAATGCCAGCCAACCACCAAGCATCACATCCTCGGCGGTCGGACGTTCCAGTTCGAAAAGCAGGCGGGTCGTCACTATCGTTTCACGATGACTGAAGGCGCGAAAACTCAAAGCCTGACCGTCAAAGGCTAAGGTCAACATGATCAAACGATTGTTAACCCTCACTGGCATGGCGCTTGGGGCGCTGACCAGTGTCAGCGCGCCAGCCATTGTCGAGCGCCAGACCTTTGCTGTGTCGGTCACCGTGCCGACTGCGGAGTTTTATGTGCTACCCGTGGACCCCGGCTGGATCGGTCGTGAACAGACGTTGCACTGGAATCTGACTGCTGAGGAATTAAGTCCTCTGCGCAAACATTTCGATGTCCGCAACAGTAACGGCGCGATCGCTGCGCGTTTGAGCATGGAGCCTTACCTGAGCAATGGCAGGGACGGCGACAACATCGCCTTGGCGGTGCGATTCAACCGGACTCGGCTCACGGTGGATAACACCGAAGTCATATCGAAACTGGATGGCAAAACCGGCAAGCGGGTCGAGCTGGAAATCGCCGCCGTCAAACCGGACAGCGGCTACAAGCCCGGTGATTACCACGGCAACGTGCACATGATTTTCGAGGCCATTGCGCCTTGACGGGGGGAGCATGGCCATTTCGAACCCCTCAATATCGAAAAAACAGTGGTTTTTAGTGCAGGTAGAAAGGTGAAATTAGTGTTAACTCTCTAATGTTCCGATTTCGCCCTTTATTTACGGCTTATGTAGTATCTGTCTGACGGACGTTATTGTATGCCGCTCGCTGTTAATAGTTTGAATACGCGCTGTTTGTAGTACAAGTCTTACAGTCAGGCATCAACTTTACTGTATTCTCAACTTTTTTCCCTCCACAGTAATGGCGTTCCGGCTACGCGTTTGTCGGAACTTGCCTGCTTACTTTCCAGATCGATTGATCGATCATCTGTCGGCGTTGAAAGTTCAGCTGGATAAATGGCTGCTCGTGACAGTTCTTGCTCATTAAGAACTTTCAACGATTCAATTATTTTAAAACGACAGGTACTGACTAATGTTCAAGAAAATCGCGTTTGCTGCTCCTCTGGCTGTTCTGGCACTGAGCTCCTCGATGGCGTTTGCCGCCACCGAAGCCAAGCACTCCATCAGCATTGTTGCCCATGTTCCGACTGATGACTTCTACGCGGTGCCGGTCGATTCGGACCTGGTCAATAAAGACCAGGACATGAGCTACAACCCGTCTACCGGTGCCATGCGTACTGTCGACGGGCACTTTGACGTGCTGCACACCGCCGGCAAGGTTCACGCCCGTCTGGAAGGCGTACCGAAGCTGATCGCCGGCAACAAGACCATCGATTTGAAAGTCGAGCTCAACGGCAAGGAACTCACTACCGCGTCCCAGGAAGTGGTCGGTGACACAGAGTCCAACGTTCGTTACCGCGCGCCGTTCAAGATCAGCGCCAAAGGCGCCAAGTTTGATGCTGGCGACTATACCGGCGTCGTCATGTTGGTGGTTGAACCTTCCGTCTAAGCAACACCCGCGACGGTAAAACGTTTACTTGTTCAAGTAACGTAACCGGTCGGCAAACTGTTCGGTTTGTCGGCCGGGCTTTGACTTCCTTGTAATCAGAGTATTTGTTCATGTTCCCGATGACGCCCATCGCGGCAGCGCTTGCGTTGCTGTTATGTAGCAGTGCATTTGCGGCGCCTACTTCTGTTGATAATACGCCTAGAAGTTTGCTGGCCCAGGCCAAGGGGCTGCCGGCGGAGTTCGAAGAGCATTTCTTCGATGTGCCATTGGCGGTGCGGGTCGAGCTCGATCAACAACCCCTCGGCGAGGCGATGATTGTGTTGTCCCGCGATGACCGGGTCACGTTGCTTGAATTCACCGACACCAGTGACAGTCGCTTCAGCGCCAGCGAACGCGACACCTGGTCCGACATTCTAAAACCCGGCGTGGCGCTGGGCACTTGCACCGGCCAATGCCCGGAACAGATGCTGGCGGTGCACTACAACCTGGAAAACTCGTTGCTGTCGATCGTCAGCGAAAATGCCGAGCGCGACACTGAAGCCAAGCGATTCTACGATCAGCCCGAAGGCGGCAGCAGCGGCCTGATGGTGCGCAACCAGCTCAATCTCAATGGCGGCCAGGATCAGGACCTGGGCGGGCGTTTTGGCCTGGAGGCCAGCGGCAGCCTGGGCAACTGGAGCCAGACGTTCAACATGCAACTGGCGCGTCTTGGCGGGCCGGACACCAAGACCTATCACGCGGTACATGAGCTCTTCACCCAGCGCGAACTGCAAGGCAGTTTTTTTCGCCTGGGTTATTTCACCCCCAATCCCGAGGGCCTGCCCCGTCAGCCGCGCTCGTTCGGCACCAGCCCCGACACCGCCGTGGGCGTGATGTATGGCAGCTCCGACAGCCTGGCGATCGACAGTCCGAAACCCAGCGTCTATCCGGTTTACGTCACCGCCAATCGCCAGGCCTCGGTGGAGATCTATCGCGATGGTTTGCTGATCAACACCCAGTCGGTGCCGGCAGGTTTGCAAACCCTTGATACCCGGCCATTGCCCGGTGGTATTTACGAAGTGGAAGTGCGCCTGATCGAAGACGGCCAGACCACTTCGACCACCCAGGAACTGATCTACAAGCCGAACAACTGGCGCAACCACGACGAGCGCTGGCGCTACAACCTGTTCGCCGGGCAGGAAAGCAAACTGCTCAGCAACTGGGACCAACAGGAAAGTGGCGATGCGACGGCGGGCGCCGCGATCAACTATTTGTTGCATCCAAGGGTGATTCTCGGGCTCTCGGCACGTCAGGTTCGCGACACACTGCAGTACGGCAGTTCCATCGACTGGAGCCTGGCCAACAGCGTCAACCTGTACGCCAACCTGTATCAGACCGAAGACCATGGCACCGGCGCCGATCTGCAAGCGCTGTACAACTATGGCGCGGGCAGCCTGGTGGTGAGTCACAACCGCAGCTGGCTCGACACCAGTAACACTTACGACACACTGCCCGATGGCACCCGTGTGCGCCAACGAAATGTGTTCACCGGCGAGACCAGCAATTCATCGCTGGCGCTCAACCACCGGATCAGTCGCAAAAGCTCGTTCAACGCACGGGTCTCTCACAGTGACGGCAACGTTGAAGGCGTCGGCGTCGACCTGGGCTGGACGCAACGCACGATGGTGCTCGGCAGCGATGCCAACTGGCGGCTGTCGCTGTTCGATCGTCCGGGCAGTTTCAGCAGCGGCGATGCGCGCAATCGTGGCGTTGATCTGAGCATCAACATGGCGCTGGGCGGTCCGGGGCAGCAGGTTTCCGGGAGCATCGGCAGCCGTACTGCCCGCGATGGCAGCCGCGACACCAACGCCTCGCTCGGCTATCGCAAAGACCTGCAAGACCATGTGTTGCAGAGCGTCTCGGTGACCGCGCTGACCGACACTTACGGCATCGGCCTGTCGAGCCTGGCGAACTTTCGCACCGATGCGGTCAACGGCGACGGGTTCATTCAGCGCTCGTCGTTCAACGACAACTTCACCGGCGGCTTGAACCTGGACAGCACCGTGGTCGTCGGTGGCCAACGCCTGGCCCTGACCAGTCAGCATCAAGGACGCGGGGCCGGGATGATCATCGATGTCGAATCCGACATCGAGGGCGTCGCGTTGCGCGCAGACGACCTCAGCGGTGGCAGCGCGGCGTTACGGCCAGGGCGCAATTTCATTCCGCTGACGGCCTACAAAAACAGTTCGGTGAGCTTCGACTTCGAAGGCAATCACGCCCCGGCGGCCAGCATCGAACCGGCCCGCACCCGCTATCACCTGAACAAGGGCGGCGTGGAGTATCGCAAGGTCTACGTGATGAAAACCCTGACCGTGCTCGGCCGTCTGGTCGACCCGCAAGGTCGGCCGCTGAAGGGCCATCACGTGATCAACCACGCCAGCCGTGGGGTCAGTGAAGTCGACGGCTTCTTCTCGATGGAAATGCATGCCGGTTCACCGACGCTGGAAGTGCGGTATGCCGATCAGCTGTTGTGCCAGTTCCGACTCGATACCGACAAGCACCGCAGTGAAAACAACGTGTTGATGATCGGCGATCTGCGCTGCTCGCCGGATACCCTGGCGGATGCGTCATTCACTCGCCAGGAGGCCAGTTGAATGGTGAACCTCAAGACGAACCTGCCGCAGTGGCTGTGCTTGCTGGCGTTGTTGGTGGCGCCTTCGGCCGATGCCGCGCAGCAGGAAATCAGAGCGTTGTTCACCCCGGATTCGGCGAATCCGCAACGAAACACCTTCATCAACAAGACCCCGGTCAGTGGTTACTGCGCGGATTATCCCAGTGAGTGTCGGGATAACGAGACCTTCAGCATCCGCCTGCCCATGCGTTTCCAGTCGACCAGTGCGTTGCTGCCCAATGCCGCGCCACGCCGAAACGCGATGTTCAGGACGCCCGCGCAGTGGCGTGTATTGACGGTGACCAACGCCGATACGGGAGAAAGCGAGAAAGTCGAGGTGCGTATCGCCGGCTTCGGATCTCAATATTTGCTGAGTGATACCGCCGCCAATCTCACGGGCGCACCGACGGCACTGGAAGGCCACCGGCGTCTGTGGTCCGGAGGGTCGCTTGGCAGTTGGGTAAATGCACCACCTCCGTGTCAGTACAGCGGCGTGGGCGCTTATTCGGACACCCAATATCGATTTTTCTGGAAAACCCCGGTCGAAGCGGCCTGCGTCAAGTTGGCCGAATTCGAGATTCCGGCAATGTCCTACGAGTATCTGGATTTTGCCTACGAGCTAAGGACGCCGAACCCGCTTGGCATGTCGTCGGGGCTTTATACGGGGAGCCTGAGTTACCGCATGGGTCCCAATGGTGATTTCGATATGGGCGATGTGATGGTGCCCGACGATTCCGATCTGACGCTGAGTTTCGTCCTGGATGTTCAGCACACGCTCAGGGTCGACATTCCTCCCGGCGGTGAGAAAGTCCAATTGCTGCCGGCAGGTGGCTGGCAAAGCTGGCTGGCGGCAGGGCGTCGCCCGGTGAAGTTGTCCCGCGACCAGACTTTCAATATCTCCGCCTCATCACGTTTCAAGATGCAGCTGACTTGCGGCATCGGCCTGAATAACGAATGCGCGCTGGAAAATCGTGAGGAGAACCGTCGGGTCGAGCTGCTGGTCAGCGTCAGCCTGCCGAACGGCTTGACCGACGTCAGTGGGCAGCCGGTCAGACGCCTGCGATTGAGGCCTGGTGCAGTGAATGCGCAACAGTTTCAACCCGGTTTCTATGTCGACCGGGCACCGGGAACCTTGCACTTCGAGGTCGCGGCACATCAGGTGGAATTCATGGTGCGACCCGGCGTGGCCGGCACCTATGCCGGCTCGGTTTATGTGATCTGGGATTCAGAAATCTGACGGGCTGCGCATCGAAAACTCGAGCCAGCACTGTGTTCAATGTCGTGGGGTTTTAAGGTTATGAAACGTCTGTTGCTAATGATGGGTTTGAGCGGCTTTTCCCTGGGGCTTCAGGCCGGGCCGCAAATCAACGTCGGAACGGTGTACGACTATCTGGATGGCGACAAAAGCACCTACCTCAAGCGCGTGTTCAACAGCGGCGACAGCACGGCCTTCGTCAAGGTCAACATTCTGGAAATCGTCTACGACGCCGACGGCAACGCCACTGAAGTGCCGGTCACCAGCGACCCTGGTGCGACATCGCGCGACGGGCTGATGGCCAGTCCGGCGCGTCTGATCATTCCGGCCAACGGCATGCAGGGCACGCGCCTGTTGTTCATGGGCGGGCGCGACATCGAGCGCTATTTCCGCGTGCGCTTCATCCCGGTCGTGCCGGAAAAGGAAGACGAATTCGCGGTGTCCAGCGATGAGCGCGAGGACTACAAAAAGAACCTGTCGGCCGGCGTCAACGTCATGACCGGCTTCGGCACGGTGTTCTTCGTCAGGCCGAACAACAGCCGTTACGACAGCCAGATCGAGAATGGTGCGAGCACCTACCGCATTCGCAACAACGGCAATACGTCGGTGGTCGTCGATGAGTTTCGCAACTGTTCGATCAAGCAGGAAAACCAATGCGAGCCCACCACCAAGCACCACATCCGTGCTGGAAAAGAGTTCGCGTTCGACAAACAGCCCGGTCGTGAATACCGCTTCAACCTGGTCGAGGGCGCTTCGAAGAAGGCCCTGCACATTGCCAGCCAGTAACCACCGGCACACGCGAGCGACCGTCGTTGCCCGCCGCTTTTTTTGACGTAACAGGTATCTGAAATGATCAAGTTATCGGCCATCGCTCTGTGGACAGGCGTCACGGCATTGATGAGTTCCCTGGCATTCGCCGCCCGCGAAGAGCACAGATTCGACGTGTCGGTGGATATTCCGACGTTGGGTTTCTACGTGATACCGGCCGAATCGAACTGGATTCATCTCGAGCAGACCTTGCCGTGGAACATCCACACCTCAACGCTGGAAGGGCTGCGCAAGAACTTCGACGTCAAGCATGACAGCAGCGCCATCCACGCGCGGCTGGAGAGCGAGCCCTACCTGTCCAACGGCCGCGACGATCAGAACATCTACTTGCTCGTCAGTTTCAACGGCAAGGCTTTGAGCCACGACGCGCAACCCCGGGAAGTGCTGTCGCGTGCCCAGGCTGTCGCGGGCGGGCGCTTTGCCCTGCATATCCAGCCGAAAGTGCCCGCAGGCGGGTACAAGCCGGGTCGCTACTACGGCAGCGTGAATCTGGTCTTCAGTGCGGCAGCGCCTTGAAGTCGGGCAGGTCAAAAACGAACAGGATGACTGGAGTCAGGGAAAGTTGAAGATTACTCATTGGTTGTTGAGCACATGGGTGCTGGGGATGATCGCGGCGCCGGTGCAGGCCGAGCAGGTAGATATCACCGCCTTGTTCAAACCGGACTCGGCGCGCCCGCAAATGAACAAGTTCCTGAACACGACGCCGCCCAGTGGTTACTGCGCCAATTACCCTGGGCAGTGCGAAGAGAATCAGACATTCAGTTTGCAGGTGCCGATTCAATTCGATTCGCGTGCGCCGATTCGGGCTAACCATGATTCACCTCGTCAAGGGGCGATGCTGAAAGTCCCGGCGCAATGGCGAGAACTGACGGTCTATCACGAAAGTACCGGCGAGCCGGAAACGGTGCGGGTGAGGATCGTCGGCATCGGTTCCCAGTATGTGACTGAGGACGTCATGCAATTGGTCGGTGGTGCCGAAGATCACCGGGTCGCACACAATTTGTTGTGGGGATTGAGTTGGGTGTATAGCCCTGCTCCCTGCGTTTACAGCGGGGTCGGCTGGTTTATCCCGACCGCCTACAGTTTTTTCTGGAAGACCCCGGCACAAGAGGTGTGCGCAAAACAGGCCAAGTTCGATATCCCCTGGCTGCGCCTGGACTACCTCGATTTTGCTTATGAACTGGAAACCCCGAATCCCTTGGGCATGTCTTCAGGGCATTACCGCGGCGCGCTGACTTACACCGTCGGCCCGAACGGCGACTTCGATTTTGGCGACGTCATGTTGCCGAGCAGTTCAAGCCTGACCCTGAACTTCAACCTCGACGTCCAACACACGCTCAAGGTCGATATTCCGCCGGGTGGCAACAAGGTTCAACTGGTTCCCGCAGGCGGCTGGCAGAGTTGGTTGCAGGCGGGGCGCCGGCCGGTGCGATTGTTCCGTGACCAGATCTTTAATATCTCGGCCTCAACGCGTTTCAAGATGCAGTTGATTTGCGGAATCGGCCTCATTCCCGATTGCGCGCTTGAGAATCGTGACGCGAACCGTCGAGTCCAGTTGTACGTCAGCGTCAGCCTGCCGAACGGCTTGACCGACCTCTCCGGACAGCCGGTCAGGCACCGTCGATTAATGCCGGGCCCAGAAAACGCGCAACAATTTCAGCCCGGTTTCTATGTGGACCGCGCACCGGGAATTTTGCATTTCGAGGTCGCGCCCCATCAGATGGAAGTCATGATGCGACCGGGTGTTGGAGGCACCTATTCCGGCAGCGTCTATGTGGTCTGGGATTCTGAAGTGTGAGCGGGCTGATGCAGCTTGACCGCATTTGTGCCGTCAAGCTGCATTAGCCGGGTTTATTGACCGGCTCGCCTCAACGCCTCACGGGTCAGTCGTCTCGACAACTCTTTCTCCTCGTCACCCAAATCGACGAGCAACCTGTCGAAGATCGCCTCGCTGATCGGTTCATCGGCGAAGACGACCGTCGCGGGCACCGGTAGATCGTTCATGAGGTCATTGAGACTGTTGCGCAATTCGGCTCGACGAAGGTCCGACGTGGCTTCGGCCCATTCCCGTTGAGTGGAGCGCAGGGTCTCAAGCAGCTCGTATTTGTGCTGATACTCGCGTTTGTTCGCCTCGATCTGAACCGGGTATTTTTCTTGCAGATAGCCCTGCCAAAATTCCTGTTCGAGCATTTTGTTAAGCAGCCCATCACCTTCGCCCAGCGCCAGAACTGTGTCGTAGGCCTGATCGATCATGGCGTCGGTGACACCGGACACCGGCCTGAATAACATGCCTTCGGATTGCCACGGCAACTGCAAGCGATCAGCCAGACCGGTCTGATAGGCCAGATAGACCTCGACATCGTCCGGGTCGCCACCACGACTGGCGACATCGGCGCGGGCAATCTCGTTGACGTGCTCCAGTCGCGCGGCGCCTTGGGCCAGGGTCACCAGTTTGCGCTCCAGCTCCGCGGGGTCCGTGGAGTAGGAGTAAGCCTCGGAAGCAAGCACCTGGATACCCATGTTGTTGAACAGCTGCGTCCCGGCATCGGCGCAATCGACTGGGGCGATGGCCATGGTGTAGAGCTTTTCTCGCAGAGCGGTATCGATGTAGACGGCATCGAGCATGCGCACCACGCGCTGCAGCAGTTGCCTGCGGGGTTCGCCACCGAGACGATAGTCGGCGGAGTTTTTCGTTTCGTGCACCACGGTCAGGAACCGATGGGATTGCGGGTCGTCGGTCAGTTCAAGCCAGTGTGTCGTCCGGTCTATTCCCCAGCCGGGCACATCGGTCCAGTTGTCCGGGTTGGTGGCGTTGATGACCACGTTTATCGGCGTGGTGGAAGCCGCGAGCGGCTCCGGGGGTAAATTCAGTGAGCGACGGATTTCCTGGTATCGCAGTTGGTTCAGCTCCGACAGATTGCCGACGTCTAGCCGGGTACGCGCGATCACCCAGGCTTGTGCCGAGCCTGGGACGACTTCGGGAATCAGGTCGACGGGGTTTTCCCGCAGGTCCAGCAAGAAGCCACGCGGTCTGGTTTTCGCCAGCGTGCCCTCGGGCCATGTGGTCAGCCCTGTTTTTTTCAGCGCCACGACTTTCAGCCTAGGCATGCGGCTGATGTCTGGCGGTAACGCCAGCGGATTACCGTCAAGCCGGAGGATTTCCAGGTAGGTCAGGTGCTTGAGTTGCTCGACGGCGCGCGCGTCCAGCACGATCGCGTTATCGCTCAATTGCAGCCGTTCCAGTCGGTGCAGGGAGGCGATGCTTTCGGGCAGGCTCGTCAGGTCGCAACGTCTGGCGCTGAGTTCGCGAAGACTCGGGAAGGCTTTGAGCACGCCGTTCGCTTCGCTGGAAAACCGCGTATTGCCGAGTTTCAGAACAGTGATTTTGTCGAGGAATTTTTTCAGCTCCGGGGGGCGTTTTGACCACCAGGTTTCCAGGTTCAGGGGCAGCATCTCGGTGGAGAGGTCCAGCGAGTAGCTGTCCGGATCGGCACGGCGCCCGATATCGCTGTACTTTCGCTTGAAGCTGTTGAGCAGGCTCTCGGCGATATGTTGGCCGCCACCATCACGAAAAGCAGTGCTGCCCGGCCCCCAGCCGCTTTCTTGCAGGTATTCCCAACGATTGAGGATCACGCGCAGTTCATCCAGATCGTTTTCCCGTTGCTCGATGGCTTGCATCGGCTCACCTTTGGCGATCAAGGCATTGGCGAAGGCGTCGACTTCGCTGTCACTGAAATCCTTGTGCAGGTCCAGGATGCGCTCGTGCAGGGTTTCGCCGGCCCGGCTGGTGAATGGGCCTCGCACCAGCAGCAGTGTCTGATGCTCGGGCACGGCGCGGATGGGTGGCGTGGCGAGTAGCGTTCGACGTTCGCCGGGAGGCTCGATCTTGACCATGATCCACTGCCTGAAGCGTTCGGCGTCCCCCGGTTTGAAGCCCAGCGCGTTTTGCCCATTGCGCTCGGTCGCCTGCAGCAAGGCTTCGAAAAAACCATCCGCTGCATGGATCGGCTGATTCGACCCGTCACGCACCTCATATTTTCCTGCGCCATCATGAATCAACACCCGGACCCGCGCTGCGTTCTCGGGCCCGGCGTTACTGCGCAGTTCACCGTCGAATGTGCCTTCCCTGATCTCGACGCGCAGCTCACCGAAGGTGTCGCTGTTGATGCGCAAGGTGCCGAGCACCAGGCGTTCCGTGTCGATGTTGATCAACGTGTCACCGTACAGACCGTGGGCGGCGCGCACCGATTGCGTCTCGAATTGCAGTTCCCGCGCCTGACTTTTCAGGCGCAGCGGCAGGCGCTTTTTCTGTTCGATCTGTTGGCGCTCGGCGGCGCTGGCGTTGGCGAGAATGCCTTGCGCCACCGTGTCAGGCAGGTCGGGGAACTCGCTGAACAGCGCAACGGCGTCGGCGGGCAGCGGGGTGGCAGCAGGCCCGGTTGACCCCAGGCGTTGCAGGGTGTCGGTCAGCAACGGCGGCGGTGCGGCGTTGTCCATGTGCATCTGCCGCAGCGCCGCTTCATGGGTGCCGCTGATCTGCCGAATCTGTTCCAGTTGTTCATCGCTGAAGGACTCGGTGGTATGACCGATTCGCCGCATCAATGTCGAGCCTTGCCACTCACGCGGGTTTTCCGTTTCGCTGACCCACGCGCCTTGGCCGTTGTGCCGCAGCGTTGGTGAATACGCGTCAGCGCGTTGTGGATGCTGGATGCGGTGCTGCCCGGTGGTCGAGTCTTGTTGCACTTCATAGTGCTGATCGCCTAACCGCACAATACGCTGGTCCTGATGCAGGTAAATACCTTGCTCGTTCGGTCTTGCATCGGTGGGCAAGCTCAGTTCAGTCATCTCATAGGACGACAGATCAGGGTTCCACAAACGCGTCTGGCCGTTCGCCAACTGCACCGGTTTCAAGCTTTCGAAAAACGGCGAGAGTTGCGCCCGCGCAACGTTGCCAATCGCGGCTCCGGCGGCGAACGCACCGAGTTGCACAACACTTTCCAGCACGCCAATGGCTTGCTCGCCAGCCTCGGCGGCGCGGCCTTCAGCCAGATCGACGAGGCCCTCGACCACTTCGTCGGTGAGTTGATACGCGGTGTAGGCCAGCATCAGTTGACCCAATCCTGGCACCAAGGGCGTCGCCACCAGCAACGCGACATTGAGCATGTCCGAGAGGATTTTTTCCAGGTTGTCCCACCAGGCCCAACGGGCCATGCGGTCGGCGTATTCGGTGGAAACCGCGATTTCCCGGGCGTCGTTGAGGATCTTGTTCAACTTCTGCCGGTAGAAATAGCCCCACAGATCGCCGTTGAAGCGGGTCTGGCGATCGTCCTGGATCTTCGACAGACTGAAGTGCAGATTGGGGTTATCCACAGGCGTGTCGCGCCAACTCGGCAGGTTCGATCCCGGTGCGAGCGGTTGCCATTTGACTTTGCTCAGGCGCTCATTCAGCCCGGCAAAAAAATGCCCGCGCTGTTGCTGATCGACGAACTGGCTGAAGAATTTCTGATAGTTCTCGGGGGAGGTCGTGTCACGCAGTTGCCGTGTCAGTTCGGCCATGAATTCGAGCGACGATGGGTACTGCTTGAGCGGGTGCTCAGGGTCGTGAGGAATGTACGCAATCACCGGGACGGTGGCCTTGGCGGTGAACACGTCGGGCGCGATCAGGACCACGCCAGTCAGGGACGCATCCATCATCGACAGGTTGTAATAGCTGACGGTTTGCCCGCGCCATTGCAGGTTCCGGCGGTCATCGAGCATGCCCTGCACGACGTCGTACGCGTCCTGGTCGATGTCATTTTTCATCAGCGCCATGCGCGCCGCGACATTCAGCGCACTTTTCTGACTGAGGATGACTTTATGGCGCAAGACGTTGTTCGCCACGGTGTTCGCTTGCAGTAGACATTCATTAAGGTGCTGTTCGTATCGGGCGCCGATGTCCAGTTCGCGACACAGGGATGTGAATTGCTCGATGCTGATTTTTTGCTTCAGGTGCTTGACTGCGAAATGCCCACGGGCATCGGGGCGGGTGATGAATTCGCTGTCGCGGGTGAAGGTCTCGCCGCTGGAAAAATTATGCAGCGCCGCATCAAGCAAGGAGATGGTGCGGCTGCGAGTGCCTGACGCAAAGTCATGCACCCACCACGATGAGTTAACCGGCGCATACAGTCGCAGCCAGGTGTGCTCGACGTCATCTTCGACACCGAAGCGCTCGTTCAGCGCGTGTTGCAGCAGAGGTTTGGCGAACGCGTAAACATCCTGCAGGTTGCTCAGTGCCTGATCGACATTGTTCTGCGCGGCCCAGCTGAGCTTGAGGTCATTCTTCAGGCGGCGGTGGGTCGCAGGCGAAGACGTTTTGTACCAAACGGGAATCTGTAACCTGGCTGTTTTCAATGCGCTGATTCTGCGCAGGGAGGCATTTTCCAGCCATGGCGGGATCGCCTTTTTGATCAATTGGTAATGAACGCTTTCGGGAGGGGAGCTTGGCATTGCGTGATCGTCCGTTGATAGGTGTGATTCCTGGTGTTGTAGGAGCGAGCTTGCTCGCGATGGACCTGAGGGCAGCGCGTGTATCCAGTAGCCACGCGTTATCGTTAACGTCCATCGCGAGCGAGCTCGCTCCTACAGAAGCCTTTACTGCTTGGCTTTTCTCAGCGCTTGGCGGGTCAAGTGTCTGAACAGGTCTTTTTCGCCGTTAGCCAGATCGACGAAAATCCCGTAGTACGTCTCGTCGCTGATCGGTTGATCGGCAAAAACCACGGCCTCTGTCACGGGCAGATCGGCCATGAGTTCGGTGAGTTGGTTGCGCAGTTCGGAGCGTTGTAGCTCCGACGAGGATTGGAGCCATTCGCGCTGGGTGGAGCGCTGGGTGTCCAGCGCGTCGGATTTGCGCTCGTACAGTTGTTTGTTGGTCTGGGTCTGGATCGAATAGGTTGCTTCCAGATAGTCCTGCCAAAACTGCTGTTCGAGCATTTTGTCGACCAGGCCGTCGCCTTCGCCCAAGGCCATTACCGTGTCGTAGGCTTGATCGATCATGGTGTCGCTGACGCCGGAGGTCAGCCGGTACAACATGCCTTCCGATTGCCAAGGCAAGTTCAAGCGATGGGCCAGGCCGGTCTGGTAGGCCAGATAGACTTCGACATCGTCAGTGGTGCCCCGGTGGCTGGCGACATCGGCGTGGGCAATCTCGTTGACGTGCTCCAGCCGTGCCGCGCCTTTGGCCAGGCTGACCAAGCGCTGTTCCAGCTGCACGGCATCGGTGGAGTACGAATACGCTTCAGACGCGAGCACCTGAATGCCCATGTTGTTGAACAGTTGCGCACCGGCGTCTGCGCAATTGACCGGGGAAATCGCCATGGTGAACAGCTTTTCCCGCAACTCGGTATCGAGGTAGACGGCATCGAGCATGCGCACGGTGCGTTGCATCAACAGATCGCGGGCCGGGCCACCGGCGCGGTAATCAGCCGATTTTTTTGTTTCGCTCAGCACCTCCAGGAACCGCTGCGACAGAGGGTCGTCGCTCAGTCCCGGCCAGTAGATTGCACGCTTGGCTCCCCAACCAGGCACGTCGGTCCAGAACTCCGGGCGGGTCACGAGGATGTCTTCGGAGGGCGGTCTGTCAGATGTCTCGATGGGTTCCGGGGGCAGTGCCAGCGAGCGACGCATTGCCTGGTAGTGCAGCTGGTTCGACTCCGACAACTGACCGACATCCAGGCGGGTGCGCGCCACGACCCAGGCTTGCGGTGATTCGGCAACGACCTCGGGCATCGCGCTGATCGGGTTACCCCGCATATCCAGCAGGAAGCCACGGGGCCTGGGTTTGGCCAGCGTGCCGTCGGGCCAAGTGGTCAGCCCGGTATTTTTCAGCGACACGACTTTCAGCCTCGGCATGCGGCCGATGTTCGGCGGCAGCGTCAAGGGGTTGCCGTCGAGCCTGAGTATTTCCAGATGGGTCAGGCGGCCAAGTTGCTCAACGGCAGGGGCATCCAGAACGATTTTGTTGCCACTCAGTTGCAGGCGTTCCAGGCGTGGCAAGGCACTGATGCTTTTCGGCAGGCTCGTGAGCTCGCAGCCTCTGACACTGAGTTCGCGAAGGTTCGGGAAGGCTTTGAGCAAGCCATTGGACTCAGCGGAAAACAGACTGTTGTCGAGTTTCAGGTGGGTGATTTTGTCGAGGAACTTTTCCAGTCCCGGTGGCCGTTTCGACCACCAGCTTTCCAGATTCAACGGCGTTCCTTTTCTGGAGAGATTCAGCGAGTAGCTGCTCGGGTCGGTTCGACCACCGAGGCCGTTGCTTTTTCGCGCGAAGGCATCGATCAGACCCACTGTGATCAGTACGCCACCCGTATCCCGAAATTCGTGAGTCGCGCTTTTTTCATGGTGCTTCTTCCAGCGCATCAGGATGTCGAGCACTTCCTTGTATTCTTTTTCTCGCTGCTCGATGGCGCGTAACGGCTGGCCTTCTGCAATCAAGGCTTTGGCGAACGCATCGACCTCGTTCTCGCTGAAGTCCTCGTGCAGGTCCAGAATGCGCTCGTGCAGGGTTTCACCGGCTCTGCTGCTGCCCGCGCCGCGCACCAGTAAAACAGTCTCATGCCTGGGCAGGGCGCGAATCGGCGGTGCGGCCAGAATCGTCCGTCGTTCGTTGGGCGCAGCCGTTTTAGCCATGACCCATTGCTTGAAATCGGCGGCGTCGCCCGGCCTATAGCCCAGCGCAAACTGTCCATCACGTTCGGTGGCATGAAGCAGGGATTCAAAGAAATCATCCGCCGCACGAATTGGCTGATCCGTGCCGTCGCGCACCTGATACTTCCCCGCATCGTCGCGAATCAGTACCCGGACTCGCGCAGCGTCTTCGGGCCCGGCGCTGCACCGAAGCTCACCGTCGAATGATCCTTCACGGATGTCGATGCGCAGTTCACCGAAGGTGTCGCTATTCATGCGCAAGGTGCCCAGCACCAGGCGTTCGGTGTCGATGTTGATCAAGGCGTCATCGTACAGGCCGTGGGTGGCGCGGACCGATTGCGTCTCGAATTGCAGTTCTCGCGCCTGGGCTTGCAGGCGCAGCGGCAGGCGATCGTTTTGCTCGATCTGCAAGCGCTCCTCGGTGCTGGCGCTGGCCAGGATTCTTTGCGCTACGGTGTCGGGCAGCTCCGGGAACTCGCTGAACAGCAAGGACGTCTCGGCGGGTAGTGGGGCAACCGCAGGTGCGGCCGATCCGAGCCGTTGCAGGCTATCGATCAGCAACGGCGGGGGCGGGGCGTTGTCCATGTGCCCTCGACGCAGCGCGGCTTCCGGGATGCCGCTGATCTGGCGAATCTGTTCCAGTTGTCCGTCACTGAAGCCATCGGTGGCGTGACCCAGGCGCCGCATCAATGTCGAGCCTTGCCATTCGCGTGGATTTTCGGTTTCGCTGATCCAGGCACCTTGGCCGTTGTGTCGCAGGGTCGGTGCGTAGGCATCCTCTCGCGTTGGATGCTGGATGCGGTAGTGCCCGGTGTCGGGATCTTCTGCCACTTCGAAGAGTTGCTCGTCCAGCCGCACGATGCGCTGGCCTTGATGTTGATGGATGCCCAAATCATCGGGCCGGACTTGCGTCGGCAGGGCCAGGTCCGGTTGTTGATAAGGGCCGAGGTCGGCGTTCCATAAGCGCGACTGGCCATCGGGCAATTGCACCGGTTTCAGGCCTTCGAAAAACGGCGAGAGTTTCGCCCGCGCGACGTTGCCAATCGCGCCGCCCGCAGCGAACGCACCCAGCTGGACCACACTTTCGAGCACGCCGATGGCCTGCTCGCCAGCCTCTGCTACGCGGCCTTCGGCAAGGTCGACGATGCCCTCGACCACTTCATCGGTCAGTTGATACGCGGTGTAGGCCAGCATCAGCTCGCCAAGGCCGGGCACCAACGGAGTCGCCACCAGCAACGCAGCG
This sequence comes from Pseudomonas sp. RIT-PI-q, assembly GCF_001297125.1. Lineage (GTDB taxonomy): Bacteria > Pseudomonadota > Gammaproteobacteria > Pseudomonadales > Pseudomonadaceae > Aquipseudomonas. The sequence continues at coordinate 29,571 of NZ_LHPC01000042.1, read as the reverse complement.
TTGAGAATGTCCGAGAGCATTTTTTCCAGGTTGTCCCACCAGGCCCAGCGGGCCATGCGGTCGGCGTACTCGGTGGAAATCGCGATTTCCCGCGCGTCGTTGAGAATCTTGTTGAGCTTCTGTTGGTAGAAGTATTCCCACAGATCGCCGGTAAAGCGGGTCGCGCGATCATCCTGAATCGTTGTCAGGCTGAATTGCAGATTGGGGTTATCCACAGCTGTTTCGCGCCAGCTGGGCAGGTTCGATCCTGGTGCGGCCGGCTGCCATTTCACATTGCTGAGACGGTCATTCAACCCGGCAAAAAAATGTCCGCGTTGCTGATGGTCGACGAATTGGCTGAAGAACTGCTGATAGTTTCCGGGGGCGGCGGTATCGCGCAGTTGCCGCGTCAGTTCAGCCATGAAGTCCAGCGACGACGCGTATTGCTTGAGCGGGTGTTCCGGGTCGTGAGGGACATACGCGAGCAGGGGCGCGGGTTCGCCGCTGGCCGTTGATTCGGTGGTGATCACGACAATGCCGGTGAGGGCGGCGTCCATCATCGCCAGGTTGTAGTAGCCGATGCGCTGGCCGTTCCATCGCTGAATTTCATGGTCGTCGAGCATCCCGCGCACCAGGTCAAAGGCATCCTGGTCGATGTCGTTCATCATCAGGGCCATGTGGGCCGCGACGGTGAGCGCGTGCTTCTGGCTGAGGGTGACTTTGTGGCGCAGGAAACTGCTGGCCACAGGGTTTGCGGACAGAAAAAACTCGTTCAGGTGCTGTTCGTATCGGGCACCGATGTCCAATTCACGACACAGGGTCTTGAACTGCCCGATGCTGATTTTGTGCTTCAGGTGTTTGGTTGTGAAATGACCCGCGACATTGGGGCGGGTAATGAATTCAGAATCGTCGGTGAAGGTCTCGGCGCTGGAAAAGTTATGCAGCGCGGCGTCGAGCAAGGAGAGGGTACGGCTGCGAGTGCCTGAGCCAAAGTCATGCACCCACCATGACGCGTTTACCGGGGCATACAGTCGCAGCCAGGTGTCCTCGACGTCATCTTCAACACCGAAGCGGTCTTTCAACGCCTGTTGCAACAAGGGTTTGGCAAAGGCGTAGACGTCTTGCAGATGGCTCAGCGTCTTATCGACGTCGTCCTGCGCAGTCCAGGCTTGCTGCATTGCACTTTTCAGATCCTGGTGGGCTTCGGCCGAGGCATTCCTGTACCAGTCGGGCAACGTCAGTCTGACGGTTTTCAGGGCTTTGACACGTGCAGTCGAGGTGTTCAGCAACCAGGCAGGGATGGCCTTTTTGACCAATTCATAGTGGACACTGTTCTCGGGATCGGCGGCAGGCGCCTGATCTGACCGACCCAGTGTCTGGGGTATTGTGTGCATCGTTTGATCGTCCATTGATCAAGAGTGGAGCGACCAGACTAGGTAAGCGACCTCCGCAAAAAAAGCTCAAAAACCTGTTGGTAACGGTGCCTGTTTTCGGTGGGAACCGCGCAAAATCAAAGAGTAAAAAATACATAGTTACCGCCAAAGCGAACGCGATATGTAGCAGCTGGCGAAGCCTGCGTTCGGCTGCGAAGCAGTCGTAATACCTGAATTTGCGATCTTCCTGAAACACCGCATCGCCTGATTTTACGACTGCTGCGCAGCCGAACGCAGCCTCGCAAGCTCGACAGCTGCTACAGAGCCGAACGCAGGCTGCGCCAGCTGCTACAGGGGATGTGTGGTGACGGTTGCGACGACGGGCTGCTCGCACATCGTGTGCGTTCCCGGTTGCAGATACGGCGACAATATCGGCGCCATGCCTTTGAGCACTTGCACCGGCAGTGCCGAGGTGAACTTGAAGTTCTCCGCCGAGCGCCCCGGCACGAACGCGGTCAGGGTGCCGAAGTGGGTATCGCCGATATAGAACACAAAGGTGGCCGTGCGGTTGATCGACTTGGAGCTGAGAATCCGCCCGCCGGAACCGATGGCTTCGATACGGTTGTCGCCGGTTCCGGTCTTGCCGCCCATGGCCAGCGGGGTGCCGTCGGCTGTTTTGAAACTGCCGGACACGCGTTTGGCCGTACCGGCATCCACCACCTGGGAGAGGGCTTCGCGCATCGCCGAGGCCACTTCGGATGGCATGACCCGTTTACCGACATCCGGGTCATTGATCAGTTGGGTTTCATACGGCGTGTTAGCCGCAAAGTGCAGGCTGTCGATGCGCAGCGTCGGCATCCGCACACCGTCGTTGAGAATCGTGCCGATCAATTCCGCCAGCGCCGCAGGACGGTCGCCGGAGCTGCCGATGGCGGTGGCCAGCGAGGGCACCAGATGATCGAACGGGTAGCCGACTTTCTGCCAGCGCTGATGAATGTCGAGGAATGCCTCGATCTCCAGCATGGTGCGAATGCGGCTGTCACGGGCGCCCTTGTGTTTGCTCTTGAACAACCAGCTGTACACTTCCTGGCGTTCGAACTGACTGGCTTTGACGATCTGGCTCCACTTGGCATCCGGGTTGTTCAGCAAGTAACCCATCAGCCACAGGTCCAGCGGGTGAACCTTGGCGATGAAGCCCTGATCCGGCAGGTCATAAGCACCGGGGCTGTAATTTTCATAGAGGCGTTGCAGGCGCTCATCGGTGAGTTTTTCGGTGAGCTTGGCGCCTTTGAGGTGCGAGCGTACGAAGGTGTTGAAGCTTTCCTGGCTGGCCTGTGGCAGCAGATAGCGGTGCACCGCGGCCATGCGAATCGGCGTCGGGCGCATGCTGTCGAGGAAGGTCTCAAGCCGCGCCTGGGTGTCTTTGTTTTTGTATTTTTTCCAGAACTTCAGCAGGAACGAAGTGCCTTCGCGATCGGCGAACGAAGCCAGGTATTCCTGACGCCGTGGGTCGCGGTCGTCCTTGAGCAATTCGGCGCTGCTGTTGGGACCGGAATAGGTGGTGTAGCGCACCAGGTCACGCATCAGCCGAATGAACGGCAGGTTGATCGACTCACGAATGGCATCGCGCAGGGTCGGCAGGCGGCCGTTGTCTTCGTTGCGAAAGTTGTGGAATACGTGCAGCCCGCCACCGGTGAAAAAGGCTTCGCCGGGACTGGCGGAGTATTTGCGGTCCAGGGCGGCCCCCAGCATCGTGCGCAGGTCGCGATCCTTGTTCTGGATCAGGTAATCGACGGCCCAGCGACTCAGCCGGTCCTGGTCCGGCACGTCGACTTTCTTCAGTTCCGGGATGGTCATCCCGGCGTATTTGTCATGCAGCTCGGAGATGATCTGCAAATAGGTGGTCAGCACGCGCATTTTGGCGGTGGAGCCCAATTCCAGTTTGCTGCCTTCGTTGATATCGAAGGGCTGATCGGTGCTGTCGGTTTGCACCCGTACCCGCGAGCCGTCCGGCGTCAGCTCGAACAGCGTGAAGCTGTAGCGCACTTGCGTGGTACTGGTGGGGGTGAGCAGGCGTTCGCCGATCAGGCCGATTTGCGCTGCATAGGCCGGGTCGGCCAGGTGCTTGAGGTATTCGGTGGCCTGGGTTTGCAACTCGCCTTGCAGGGTGCTGGTGGCCGAGAGATCGAGGCGGTCGAGGTCGTACAACGGACGATTGAGCAGGCCGCCCAAACGGCTGCGTGCCACGCTGATGCCCTTGTTGGTTTCGATCGGCTGGATGGTCGGCTGGGTTTGCCAGTCGCGATAGGTCACCTGGCTGGCCAGTGCCGCTGCCGCCAGGGGCGCATCGATCACGCCGTTCTGCGCCAGCAGGCGAATGTGGCTGTCGGTGAGGTCGGCCAACTCGTCGTGACCCTTGGTCAGGTAATGGGAAGGGCGGCGCTGGGCAATCATCAATGAGAGCATTTCGCGCAGGGCCAGGCCTTTTTCCGCCATGCTTTTTGGATCCGTCGCGGTGCTGGCCAGCCGTTCGTTGGCCTTGTTGAAATCTGCGCCGTACCAGACGCGCAAGCCTTCGGCCATGCCATGCACTTCACCGTGGCCCGGTACGGCCGACAGCGGCACGCTGTTGAGGTAGTCGCGAACCACGTTCTGCCGAGCTTCAAGGGTATCCGGCCCGGCCTGATAAGCCCGCACGCTGGCGGAAATCATCTGGCGGATTTTTTCCCCGCCCGACACCGTCAAGCCATCGGGTGAATGCCGGTATTTCTCAAGTTGCGTGGCCAGGGTACTGCCGCCCGCCGACTGCCCCGGCAGGTGCATCAGCTTGGCGACCTGGGACCAGGCGGCCATGCCGAACCGAGGCCAATCCACCGCCGGATTGGCCAGCGGCTGACGAGGATCGAGCAGGAAGCGGTTTTCGATGAACAGCAAGCTATTGACCACCACCGGCGGGATCGCCGCAAAGCTGGAATAGAGTTGTTGTGGGTATTTGTACTGGTACAGCGGTGCTGCGCGGCAATCGGTGATCAGCAACCCGGCCTGGATTTTCTCGGCATAGGGCACGAACAAACCCTTGTCGCTGTAGTTCATCAGCGCCGGGGAAAAGCGGGTTTGCGACGAAATGACGTAGTCACGCTTGAGCAGCCGAGGCAGGAATTCATCCAGAGAGCTGTAGCCCAGGCGCAAATCGAACGGCCCGGCGCCGGGGTAGCGAATCGCGTCGCTGGGGCCGGGTTGTACGTCATAGCTCAGGGACGCGGCATATTTGCTGACTTCCCGGGCTTGAAATTTCGAGGTGCGCATTTCTTTGGCGGCGGCCAGACCCAGGACAATCAGGATAATCAGCAGCAACAACCAAAAGGCCTTCCACCCGTGCTTGGTACGACTGCCAGGGGTTTTTTCAGGAATAGGCGCTTCATCCACACGTTCAGTCGGAACCACGGTTTTACTCGAATCGGTTTGCCATAACGCGCCCATAGTCGACTGATCCATTCACGCAGATTGATCGGACTTGTCTGAAGCTTAGACGGTGGATGGCAATGGTGAAAAAATTGTGAGGATCCAAAGTTGGGATTCGGATGCATATCCGTTTTTCGGTAATGGTTGTTTTTTGATCGTGTACATATCCGTTTCTTCGGTAACGGCGACTGGCGGTTCCGCTCTTACAGCGGGTCACTTTTGGCAAACGCCCCAAAAGTAACCAAAAGGTCTTGCCCCTCCATTCGGTGCCTCGCTGTGGCTCGGCATGCCCTCACTCCGGCATTGCTCCGGGGGCCCGCCGCCATCGGCCATCCATGGCCGGGGGCGGCTAACCCGGCATCCATGCCGGGTTGCCCCCTGCGCAACGCCTGCGTTCGGCCTCTGGGAAAGGGGCGGCAGATCAAGATTAAAAAGCCGAAGCAAAGCAACGGCAAGATCAAAAGATCGCAGCCTTCGGCAGCTCCTACATTGACCGTGTGTACCCATCTATTTGTATCGCACCGATCCCCTGTAGGAGCGAGCTTGCTCGCGATGGACCCACAGGCACCGGGTGCTCCTGTTGAAACGCGTCATCGTTAACGTTCTTCGCGAGCAAGCTCGCTCCTACAGGGGAATGCGTATTCCCCAATCAGGCCGGCCTGCAGGCCGCCGTGCTTTTGATTTTGATGCACCGTCCCATCGAGAGGCCGAGTGGAGGTTCTGCGCAGTGGGCAACCCGGCATGGATGCCGGGTTAGCCGCCCCCGGCCATGGATGGCCGATGGCGGCGGGCCCACGGAGCAGGACCGGAGCGAGGGCATGCCGAGCCTTAGCGAGGCACCGAACGAAAGGGGCAGAAGCGCTTTGGTTACTTTCGCGCTTTTCGAAAGTGACCCGCCGTAAGGGCGGAACCAATATCAGCCATCACCGAAGAAACGGATATGTACCCCCCAAAAAAAGCCTGAAACAACCGAACCAGAGCCCTACACAAGAAAATCAGATCCCACACAGAATCATGACGATGCACCAAAGCCGTGCAATACTCCCCGCCGCTTCAAACAGCGAAAAATCCTACAAATCCCAGACAATCTATCTCTGCAAACCCCCGCTTTACCGAGATTAACGACTGAATTTTGTGGTTTATAGAGTGAAAATCTCTGTCGCCAGCTTTTTATACTGCATGCCCCGCTGATCTTGCAGGTTTTGTCCTACAAGACGGGTTTGCCCACAAGGCACGCCCGGTATCAGGAAGCGCCGGCTTCCCCGCCTGCGATTCATTGACTCGGTGGTCATATCCAATAACAAGACGAGGTTGTACCCCTATGCCAGTTGGCAACCACCTGCCCCAAGGCGAAACCGCTCAAGGCGGCCCGCTCAAACGCGAACTCGGCGAACGGCATATTCGCTTGATGGCACTCGGTGCCTGTATCGGCGTCGGCCTGTTCCTCGGTTCAGCCAAAGCCATCGAAATGGCCGGCCCGGCCATCATGCTGTCCTACATCATCGGCGGTCTGGCGATCCTGGTGATCATGCGCGCCCTCGGCGAAATGGCCGTGCACAACCCCGTCGCCGGCTCCTTCAGCCGTTACGCCCAAGACTACCTCGGCCCCTTGGCCGGCTTCCTGACCGGCTGGAACTACTGGTTCCTGTGGCTGGTGACCTGCGTCGCGGAAATCACCGCCGTGGCGGTGTACATGGGCGTCTGGTTCCCCGACGTACCGCGCTGGATCTGGGCCTTGTCGGCCTTGATCAGCATGGGCACCATCAACCTGATCGCCGTGAAGGCCTTCGGTGAATTCGAATTCTGGTTTGCCCTGATCAAGATCGTCACCATCATCGCCATGGTGATCGGCGGTATCGGTGTGATCGCCTTCGGTTTCGGCAACGACGGTGTGGCCCTGGGGATTTCCAACCTGTGGGCTCACGGCGGCTTCATGCCCAACGGCGTACAAGGCGTGTTGATGTCGCTGCAAATGGTCATGTTCGCCTACCTCGGCGTCGAGATGATCGGCCTGACCGCCGGTGAAGCGAAGAACCCGCAGAAAACCATCCCTAACGCCATCGGTTCGGTGTTCTGGCGGATTCTGCTGTTCTACGTCGGCGCGCTGTTCGTGATCCTGTCGATCTACCCGTGGAACGAAATCGGCACCCAGGGCAGTCCGTTCGTCATGACGTTCGAACGTCTGGGCATCAAGACTGCCGCCGGCATCATCAACTTCGTGGTGATTACCGCCGCGCTGTCGTCCTGCAACGGCGGCATCTTCAGCACCGGGCGCATGTTGTACAGCCTGGCGCAGAACGGCCAGGCCCCGGCCGGTTTCGCCAAGACCTCCAGCAACGGCGTGCCGCGTCGCGCACTGCTGTTGTCGATCGGCGCCTTGCTGCTGGGCGTGCTGCTCAACTACCTGGTGCCTGAGAAAGTCTTCGTCTGGGTGACGGCGATTGCCACCTTCGGCGCGATCTGGACCTGGGTGATGATCCTGCTGGCCCAACTCAAGTTCCGCCAAGGCCTGAGCGCCAGTGAACGTGCCGGCCTGAAATACAAAATGTGGCTGTACCCGGTCAGTTCGTACCTGGCGCTGGCGTTCCTGGTGTTGGGGGTGGGTCTGATGGCGTACTTCCCGGACACCCGTGTGGCGCTGTATGTCGGCCCGGCGTTCCTGGTGCTGCTGACGGTATTGTTCTACGTGTTCAAGCTGCAACCGACCAATGTGTCGCAAGCTGCAGTGCGTTCGGCTTCGTAAGTTGTAACATTTGAAATGAAAAAGCCCCGGTCGTGATGATCGGGGCTTTTTCGTTGTGGAAGATCAAAAGATCGCAGCCTGCGGCAGCGCCTACAGGGGAATGCGTTCAATCGGTCGATCGCAATCTCCTGTAGGCGCTGCCGCAGGCTGCGATCTTTTGATTGTCTGGTTCAACCGCTTATTGAACTCCAGCCACGCTGCCAGCAACGCCATCAACCCGGCCCCCACCAACGCCGTGAAAATCTGCATGGCAAAAGCATCGTCGGTCAGCGCGTTGAGCATGTCCGCCAGCGGCGCCAGCAACACGCCCAGGCAGAAGATCTCCAGGGAAAAACGACCCATGCGGCAGCTTTGCTGCGCCAGCCAGTTCTGCGTCCATCCGGTGTCTGGAAGCAGTTTCGCGGTGACGTAAGCCAGTGCCAGGAAATGCACCAGGCGCACCGGCGACAGGTCGGTCTTGCTGATCGGGTATAACAGGTTGCTCAGGCTGGCGGGCATCAAGGCGTCATGAATCGGCGGCCAGCGCCATGCCACGGTAATCACCCCGGCGACCACCACGTACAGTGCCGCACTCACAAACAACGGCTGGCGCGCCAGCGAACGGGTGTCGGGCAAGCGTGGCCGGGTCCCGTGAATCGCCGCCGCGCCGCCGAGGACAAACAGCAGTTGCCAGGCGACGGGGTTGAAGTACCACACACCGTCCTTGATGGCGGCCAGGTTCCAGCCAAACAGCGGCACCATCAGGTACACCGCCAGCGACATCGCGACCACCACCCAGGCCTTGCGCACCAGCAGCGGCAACACCAGCGGCAGTCCCGCCAGTAGCAAAATGTACAGCGGCAATGGGTCCATCAGGTTCGGCTTGAAGCGCAACAGCAGCTCATCGATCAAGGCCTGCTGCGGATCGCTGATGAAGTGGTGCATGCCCATTTCTTCCACCAGGTCGCGGGTTTCCACATGGCTGTTGGCGAAGAACACAATGCCCATCAGCATCGCCAGCAGGAAAATATGCACCACGTAGAGCACCCACGCGCGCCGCAGGATCTTGATGCAGGCGATCAGAAAACCGTCGCGCGCAAGGATTTTGCCGTAGGCCAGGACGGCCGCATAACCGGCCAGGAACACGAAGATTTCGGCAGCGTCGCTGAAGCCGAAGTTACGCAAGGTGATTTGACCCAACGGGTTGTGAGGCACGTGATCCCAGAAGATGAAGATCAGTGCCAGGCCCCGGAAAAAGTCGATCCGGTGATCGCGCTCAAACGTCATGACGGCGGGCTCGTGAACGGGTGTGAAGTAAGGGGTCGCCGAAGGCGCCGAAGAGTGCGCGCCGTACATCGGGCGGCGCGCAGGGTGGCGTGATTCGCCGGCAATTGCAAAGCCTGGGTATTACGGAATGTCTCCTGACAGTGCGCTGAAACCCTAACCGCTGGTCTGAAAGGCCATCAGACCTGTGATTTCTGACAGTAGACAGGTTCAAAGCTTTATGACGGGTTGTGCCACGGCCTCAAGAGGAGAGTCACCATGCGACTCTTGTGGAAAGGGTTTTCCAGCTACACGGTGATCGGGGTCGCCAACACGCTGATTCACTGGCAAATCTTTTTCCTGCTCAGCGTGGCGGCTGGCTGCAGTCAGGCGCTGAGCAATCTGGCGGCCTTCTGCGTTGCCGCCTCGTTTTCCTTCTACATGAACGCGCTGTATACCTTCGATGCCAAGGCCTCGGTCGGCGGCTATCTGCTGTTTCTCGGGGCCATGGGCGCGTTGAGCCTCGGCGTCGGTCATGCAGGAGACGTATGGCGACTACACGGTCTGCTGACAGTGGCTATATTTTCGGCGTTGAGCCTGGTGTTGGGCTTCCTGTTTTCAAAGTATGTGGTGTTTCGCGAGCGTGACGCATGAAGGTCTCGTTGATCGTTCCAGTATTCAATGAAGAACAGGCGATCAGCCTGTTTTATCTGGCGGTGCGGCGTGAGTTGAAGCTTGAAAACGCTGAGGTCGAGATCGTGTTCATCAACGATGGCAGTTCCGATCGCACGGCTGAACAGGTCAAGGCTCTGGCGCAAGCCGATGAACAGGTCATGCTGATTAACTTCTCGCGCAACTTCGGCAAGGAACCGGCGCTGTTCGCCGGCCTGGAATACGCCACCGGCGATGCGGTGATCCCCATGGACGTGGACTTGCAGGATCCGATCAGCGTCATCCCGCGGTTGATCGAAGAATGGCAAAAAGGCGCCGATGTGGTGCTCGCCAAGCGCCGGGACCGGACCGCCGACAGTTATCTGAAACGCCACAGTGCGGCGCTGTTTTACCACCTGTTGAATCGCATTTCATACACCCGCATCGAAGAAAACGTAGGCGACTTCCGGCTGATGGACCGCAAGGTAGTCGACGTGATTCGCGCACTGCCCGAGCATCAGTTGTTCATGAAGGGTGTGCTGTCGTGGGCCGGGTTCAACACTGTAGTGGTGGAATACGAACGCGCCAGGCGGGTGGCCGGAGCCAGCAAGTTCAACGGTTGGAAGCTGTGGAACCTGGCGCTGGAAGGCGTGACCTCGTTCAGCACGGTGCCGTTGCGTTTGTGGACGTACATCGGTGGCGGGATTTCGATCTTCGCGGTGCTCTACGCGGTGTACATGGTGCTGGACAAGATTTTCTTCGGCAACAGCGTGCCCGGTTACCCCTCGTTGATGACCGCGATTCTGTTTCTCGGTGGCGTGCAGTTGATCGGCATCGGCATCCTCGGCGAATACGTCGGCCGCATTTACATCGAGGCCAAGCATCGACCGCGCTATGTGGTGAAAGACGTCATCGGCGGCAAAGACCGGCTCGGGCTTTAGCATGGGCAGGTTGATCGACTATCTCAGCAAAGAACTCGGGCGTCGGCAGGTCTGGCTGTTTTTTCTGATCGCGACCCTGGTGTACATCGTCCCGCTGATCCTCGCGGATTATCCCTACATCGATGACAACTGGCGTTCCTTGTCGGCGGGTACAGCCTGGGCGGAGCAGGGGCGGTTGTTCACCGAGCTGTTCTACAACCTGTTCACCTTCAGCAATGCCGCTCCAAACATCTTTCCACTACCGCTGTTGATCGCCACGCTGGCCATGGCCTCGGCATTGACCAGCCTGACGTTTCATTACTACCCGCAACCGACGATTTCCCGTTGCCTGGTGCTGTTGCCGCTTTGGTACAACCCGTTCTTCCTGCAAAACCTGTCTTATCAGTACGACGGCGCGCCGATGGCCTTCAGCGTGGTGGCGGTGATCTACGCGATCACGTTTCGCCATCCTTCACGCATCCTTCAATGGCTGGTGCCTTCCTTCCTGATTGCGCTGGCGCTGGGGCTCTATCAGGTGAGCCTCAATGTGTTTCTGGGCTTGTGTTGCCTTGAGCTGCTAAGGGGGGCCAATGAACGGTTGGCCTGGCCGCAATGGCGCGACTTGATCGGCTGGAAAATCGCCCAGACTGTACTGGCCTGGCTGATCTACGCCGCCAGTGCGTATCCGTTCATGAAGCACAATCGCACGTTGTTGTTGAACTGGACGGCGGCACCGTTGCTGCAAATCCAAGTCAACATCGCCAGGGTCCTGGAAAAAGTCGTGCTGCTGTTTCACGGAGGATTTGCCTGGGTCTTCGCCGCGCTGTTGCTGTGCGCCATTGCCGGCGCCGTGCGGCTGGGTATGAATGTGCTGGAGCGTCAGGACACCGGGCTGAAGAAATGCCTGATCGGTCTGCTGTGTTTGCTGACCTTGCCGGTGGTGACATTGCTGGTGTCGGGTGTCGCGCTGTTTTTCCGGGATTTCAATGAAGGCGCCAGGACGCTGATGGGTTTCGCGGTCCTGCTGGTGCTGATGTTTTATTTGAGTCATTTGGCGCTGGCGCGAATCCATGAACGGTTGCCGCTGCTCTTGGTGATTCCATTGCTGGCGATGCTGTCATTGTCGTACGCCTATGGTCGGGTGCTGACGCTGCAAAAAACTTTCGCGTCGAGTGCGCTACTGAGCCTTGAGTACGACATTGCGTCCCACCGAGAGCTGCGCGAGGCCAAGCGTATTTACATGTCGGTGACCTATTCCGATCACTGGCTGGTGGGGGCGGCGGGGTCGTTCAAGCAAATGCCGGTGTTGCACTTCTTGCTGAATATCGACTTTTTCATGCTGGCCGAAAACCTGCCGAAAGTGGGCATCACCAACGTAGTCGCGGAGAAGGAGCGACGTAACGCGACCCGGGTCGGGTATCTAGGTTATCCGCCGCTGCTGGAAAATCCGTACTACCGGATTTTCCTGTTGGGCGATTACGGTTTTATCGTCATGAAAGAACCGGCCCCAATCAAGGCGCTGCGCTGGTGATTGTAGGCGCTGGCTTGCCAGCGAAGGCGATTCACCTGACCCACCGCATCGCCCGGTTCGCCAGCAAGCCGGCTCCTACGGATGGAACCCCATGCACAGCCCTGTAGGAGCTGGCTTGCCAGCGAAGGCGATTCACCTGCCCCACTGCATCGTCTGGTTCGCCAGCAAGCCGGCTCCTACAGATGGAATCAGGCTGCGGCTAATTCGTTGGGCTCAAAACTATCCGAACGCGCCATCTGCCACATCCGCGAATAAAACTCGCCGTTCACTTCACCGGTGAGCAATTCCCCCGGTTTCAAAAACACGTGCAGCTGCGAGAACAGTTTGATCTCGGTGGCCGACATGCGCCGCACCAGGTGCTTGGCCGACAACTGCGACGGATGATCGAGGCCCGCAGCGGCGAGCATTTCGGCCAGGGCCTTGAGCGTGTTGCGGTGGAAGTTGAACACGCGCTGCGCCTTGTCCGGGACCACCAACGCGCGTTGGCGCAGGGTGTCCTGGGTGGCGACGCCGGTCGGGCATTTGTTGGTGTGGCAGCTTTGCGACTGGATGCAGCCGATGGCGAACATGAAGCCGCGCGCCGAGTTGGCCCAATCGGCGCCGATGGCCAGGACGCTGGCGATGTCGAAGGCGCTGACGATCTTGCCGCTGGCACCGAGCTTGATCTTGTCCCGCAGGTTCAGGCCGACCAGGGTGTTGTGCACGAACAGCAACCCTTCGCGCATCGGCACGCCAATGTGGTCGGTGAACTCCACGGGTGCAGCGCCGGTGCCGCCTTCCTTGCCGTCGACTACGATAAAGTCCGGGAGAATCCCGGTTTCCAGCATGGCCTTGGCGATGCCCATGAATTCCCACGGGTGACCGAGGCAAAACTTGAAGCCCACCGGCTTGCCGCCGGACAGTTCACGCAGTTGCTGGATGAAATGCATCAGTTCGATCGGCGTGGAAAACGCACTGTGTCGCGACGGCGAGATACAGTCTTCGCCCATCAAAATGCCGCGGGTTTCGGCGATTTCCTTGGTGACCTTGTGCTTGGGCAGGATGCCGCCGTGGCCGGGCTTGGCGCCCTGGCTCATCTTGATTTCGATCATCCGCACTTGCGGCGTCTGTGCTTGTGCGGCGAAGCGTTCCGGGTCGAAACGGCCGTCAGCGGTGCGGCAACCGAAGTAGCCGCTGCCGAGTTCCCAGGTCAGGTCGCCGCCGTTTTCCCGGTGATACGCGCTGATGCTGCCTTCACCCGTGTCGTGGGCGAAATTGCCGAGTTTGGCGCCCTGGTTCAACGCGCGAATGGCGTTGGCGCTGAGGGAGCCAAAACTCATGGCCGAGATGTTGAACACCGACGCCGAGTACGGCTGCGTGCACTGCGGGCCGCCGACCGTCACGCGGAAACTGCTCGGGTCGCTCAAGGGCGCCGGGCGCATGGAGTGGCCGATGAACTCGAAACCTGACTGATACACGTCGATCAACGTGCCGAAAGGTTTGTCGGCGCTTTCGTTCTTCGCACGGGAATAGACCAGTGAACGTTGGGCGCGGGAGAAGGGCAGGGCGTCGCTGTCGGATTCGAGCAGGTACTGGCGGATTTCCGGGCGAATGCCTTCGACCAGGTAGCGGATGTTGCCGAGGATCGGGTAGTTACGCCGCACGGCGTGAGGGCTTTGCAGCAGATCGAACAGGCCCACCAGGCTGAGAACGCCGGTGACGGCGGTGATTGGCCAGAGCCAGTCGTGTTCGAGGAAGGGCAGGCTGGCGAGGGTGAATATCACACAGACGGCAAAGAAGGCGTAGCGGCTCAGGAGTGACAGGCTCATACGGGTTCCTTGGGTTCGGACTCGGTTGTGTTCAACACCGTGGAATGGCTGGACTCACATCACTGTGGGAGCGGGCTTGCCCGCGATTGCGTCATGTCAAACAACATATGTTTTTCTGAAAGGACGCTATCGCGGGCAAGCCCGCTCCCACAGTGAAAATGAAAAGCAATCCACTGGAACGGTCAGGCGTTTTGGGCCTGGAGAAATATCGAAAACAGCTCGGACTGGGACTTGATCCCCAGCTTGCTGTACATGTGTTTCTTATGGACTTTCACGGTTTCAACTGAGATCTCAAGCTTACGAGCGATTTCCTTGCTGGAGCAACCGCTGAGCATCAACCTTCCGACGTCCAGCTCCCGGGCGGTCAGTTGCGCGCCTTTGAGTTGTTGCACCGAGGCTTCGAGCTGCACTCGCCAGTCACCCTGGATCGGCGCCGGCGCGAGGGCCACGACCTCGTTGATTTCGTAAGGCAGGCGCTGGCGCAACAAGCCGAGCACCCACGGCTGGATCAGCGACAGCAAGGCAATCTGTTGGCCGCTGAAGCGTTGCTTGCTGCCCAGTGACAGGCACAGCGTGCGATCGCCTTCGAGTTGGCAATTGAACTGGATTTCGTCGGCCACCACATTCAGACGAAAGTAGCGTTGGTAATACTCGGTCAGCTCGAAATGCTCCGGCGCGACTTCCGACAGGCGATACAGCCCGGTACGCGATTGCTCGCGGCAGGCGATGTAGAACGGGTCCAGCAGGTACAGGCCTCGCAGGTAATCCTGGAACAATTGATCGGGGCTGCCGTCCTCACCGGGACATTCGGCGAACACCTGCGGGTGCTGATCGGCGCTGAAAAGCAGCGCCACCCAGCTGTCGAAGGTCACGTACTGGTCCAGCAGCCGGACCAGCTGCGTCCAGAAGTTCGGCTTGTCGAGGGCGTCGATCAGTTGCCCGACCGAGCGGTGCCAGGCGATGTCGTCTAACGAGAGTGTCATGCATCTACCCCTATCGGGTTACCCCAGCGGCGTGATTCCCCGGCCGGTTGCTTGCTGCGCATACTGGCGCACAGACAACGACCGGGCAATCTTTCCCCGCCCGGCGCCTATAACAAGGATCACCGATGAAAGTCGAACTCGCCCAATTGGCGGGCCGTGACAACGACACGGCTTACAACCTCGAACGCGCCTTGGCCGCGATTGCTGCCTGCGCCGCCGATACGCAGCTGATCATGTTTCCGGAAAGTCATTTGATGGGCTTCCCCTCGGCCGAAACGGTGGCGGCGATCGCGGAACCGCTTGATGGCCCGACCGTCAGCGCGATTGTCGCCGCCGCCCGTGAACGCAAGATTGCCGTGGTCGTTGGTACAGCCGAGAACGATAACGGCCGTTTCTTCAACACCACGCTGCTGATCACGCCCGAAGGCATTGCCCTGCGCTATCGCAAGACCCACCTCTGGGCGTCCGATCGCGGTGTGTACGAGCCGGGTGATCGCTACGCCACCTGTCTGTGGAACGGGGTGCGCGTCGGCCTGCTGATTTGCTACGACATCGAATTCCCTGAAACCGCCCGCGCCCTGGCGCAACTCGGCGCGGAGCTGCTGATCGTCACCAACGGCAACATGGACCCTTACGGCCCGACTCACCGCACCGCGATCATGGCCCGCGCCCAGGAAAACCAGGCGTTTGCGCTGATGGTCAACCGGGTGGAAGAGGGCGATGGCGGGTTGCTGTTCGCCGGCGGCAGTGCGCTGGTAGATCCTCTGGGCACGCTGTTGTTCGAGGCCGGGCGGGATGAAGGGCAGTTCGCGGTAGAACTGGACCTGAATCAGCTGACGGCGGCGCGGCAGGATTATCGCTACCTGGATGATCAGCGGCTGAAGTTGCCGGGGGAATTGGTTGAGCATGCCAATGGGCTTCGGGAGCTGCTGATTCCTTCGCGCTGAGCTGCTGACGCCTTCGCTGGCAAGCCAGCTCCTACAGGTTACGCGCGACCCTTGTAGGAGCTGGCTTGCCAGCGAAGAGGCCCGACCAACCACCACACCTCTTTACCCATTCACCCAAGAACAACAACGCAACACCGGTAATTTGCGCCGAACTCGGCTCTGCCATAAATCTAATAAATTCGGAGTAGTCGCTCATGGCTCGTTTGCAACGCACCCTGTCATTGGGTTCGGTGGTGCTGTTCGGCATCGCCTACATGACGCCGATCATTGTGCTCGGCACCTTTGGCATCCTCGCTCAATCCACCGCCGGCATGGTCCCGGCCGCTTACCTCGCGGCACTGGTGGCGATGTTCTTCACCGCCATGAGCTATGGCCGAATGGCCTCGGCGTTTCCAGTGGCCGGCTCGGCCTACAGCTATGTGCGCAAGGCGATCAGCCCGAAACTCGGTTTCATCGCCGGTTGGGCGGTGTTGCTCGATTACCTGTTCCTGCCCATGGCGATCTGGCTGATCGGCGCCGCCTACCTCAACTCCGCGTTCCCGGCCGTGCCGCAGTGGATCTGGGTGCTGGCGTTCATCGGCATCACCAGCGCGATCAACATCATCGGTTTGAAACTGGCCAACGGCATCAATGCCCTGCTGATGCTGGTGCAGTTCCTGGTGCTGATCGCGTTTGTCGCGCTGTGCGTGCATTACGTCGGCGGTGATGCGAGCACGCCGCTGTGGTCGATCAAACCGTTCTTCAACGGCGACATGCAGATGCCGCTGATCATGAGCGGCGCGGCCATCGCCTGTTACTCGTTCCTTGGTTTCGACGCGGTCAGCACCCTGACTGAAGAAACCCGCGACCCACGCCGCACCATCCCGCGGGCGATCATGCTGATTACCCTGATCGGCGGGCTGATCTTCGTCAGCGTGTCCTACTTCGTGCAAATCGCGCACCCGTCGTTTCAGTTCGACAGCGTCGATTCGGCGGCTTATGAAATCGCCCGCAACATCGGTGGTGATCTGTTCGTGACGATCTTCCTGATCGGCCTGATCGTCGGCCAGTTCGCCTCGGGCCTGTCGGCGCAGGCCAGTGGTTCGCGGTTGCTGTTCGCCATGGGGCGCGACGGTGTACTGCCAAAATCCTTCTTTGGCACCTTGCACGAACGCTTTGGCACGCCGGTCAACAGCATCCTGCTGTGCGCCGTGGTGGCCTTGCTGGCACTGAAACTGGACGTGACCACCTCGACCTCGTTCATCAACTTCGGCGCGTTCCTCGCGTTTAGCCTGGTGAATTTGTCGGTGATCTTTCATTACTGGATTGGCGGCGAGAAGAAAGGTCTGCGTGAGTTCGTATTGTTTCTGCTGTTCCCGTTCATTGGCCTGGCGGCGGACTTGTGGCTGATGGTCAGCCTCGATCACCTGGCGATTTATCTGGGTCTCAGCTGGCTGGCGATTGGCGTGGTGTACTTGGCGGTGCTGACCGGCGGCTTCCGTCGCCAGCCACCGGAAATGGATTTCCAGGAAGCCACCTGATCAGCTGATTGGTAAGAAACCTGTGGGAGCGGGCTTGCCCGCGATAGCGGTGGGTCAGCCAACATCTCTGTTGGATGTGACTCAGTCATCGCGGGCAAGCCCGCTCCCACAGTGGATCGGTGTTCAGCCTGCCTGCTTCGTTTGGTGGATTGGCAACTGCACCCGAAAGGTGGTGCCCACACCCAGTTCACTGCGCACCGAAATATCCCCCCGATGTTTCTTCACGATGCCATAGGACAGGGACAACCCGAGCCCTGTCCCCTGGCCCACCGGTTTGGTGGTGAAGAACGGGTCGAAAATTTTCTTCAGGTGCTCCGGCGTAATGCCGGCGCCGGTGTCGGCGACTTCGATCCACACCGTTTCACCCTCAAGCCCGGTGCGCAGGGTGATAATGCCGCGCTCCGGGCCGATGGCCTGGGACGCGTTGACGATCAGGTTCATGATCACCTGATTGATTTGCGACGGCAGGCATTCAATCTCGGGCAGGGCCTGATAGTCCCTCACCACATCGGCCTTGTACTTCAGTTCGTTGGCGACGATGTTCAGGGTCGACTCGATGCCTTGCTGCACATTCGCCCACTGCCACTCCTGGCTGGAGTCGACGCGGGAGAAATCCTTCAGGTCTTTGACGATCTGCCCAACGCGGCTGATGCCTTCCTTTGACTCCTTGATCAGCAGCGGAATGTCCTCGCGCAGGAACTCCAGTTCGATCCGTTCGCGCAGTTGTTGCAAGCGCTCGACCAGCTGAGGGGAACCGATCGCTTCTTCCGCGTCACGATACGCGTCGAGCATTTCCTGAATCTGCTTGAAGTAGCCATCGAGGGAGCCGAGGTTGGAGGAAATAAAGCCGATGGGGTTGTTGATTTCATGGGCGACGCCGGCTGCCAGTTGCCCCAGTGAGGCGAGTTTTTCCGATTGCACCAGTTGCGATTCAAGCTGTTTGCGCTCGTCGATTTCCCGCTGCAACTCAACGCTGGTTTCGGTGAGCTGCCGGGTTCGGCGCTCGACCATCTGCCCCAAATCGTCCATCTGCACACTGGCCCGTTCGGTCATGTCCCATTTGGTCAGCAGGGTGTTGGCCATCTGCTGGACTTCAATGTTGTCGAACGGCTTTTTCAGAATCAGCAGGCGGTCGTGGGCCTGCAAACGGTCCAGCAGTTCATCCCAGGAATAGTCGGAATAGGCGGTGCACACCACCACTTGCAGGCGTGGGTCTGCCTGCCACAAGTGTTCGATGGTCTGCGCGCCGTCCCAGCCCTCGGGCATGCGCATGTCGACGAAGGCCAGGGCGTAGGGCCGATGTTCCTGCAAGGCCCATTTCAGTTTGCCCAACCCTTCCTGCCCGCCGTAAGCCGAATCCAGTTCGAACAGAACGCTGGCGGATTTCACCTCACTGCCGAACAGTGCGGCCTCCATCTCGTCCAGTTCGACAGTCTGCACGGGGGTGGGCGTGAGGATCTTACGGAAATCCACATGGATGGACGGCGTGTCGTCGATCAGCAGAATACGTCGGTTGGACGGTGCGCTCATGCGTCCTCCGTGACGGTTTTCAGCGGGATCTGCAAGGTGAACAACGCGCCTTTGCCCGGCCCGTCGCTATGGGCGGTGAGGTGGCCGTTCATCTCGATGGCGGCCAGGGCGCAGCTGTGCAGGCCGAAGCCGTGACCCTCCTTGCGCGTGGTAAAGCCGTGGGCAAAGATCCGCGTCATGTTTTCCTCGGCGATGCCTTCGCCGTCATCCTTGACGCTGACTTGCAGGGTCGTGTCCTCGATGATTTTTACCCCGAGGGTCATTTGCCGCGGGCGATCGCTGAGCTCGGACATCGCGTATTTGGCGTTGCTGATCAGGTTGATCAGGATCAGCAGCAACCGGTGCTTGTCGCCCATCACCTGCGGCACGTCGCTGTAGTCCTTGACCACCGTGACGTGATGCCGGGTCAGGGCGCCGGAGTTCATGCGCAGGGCGTCTTCCAGCAATTCGCTGATGTGCAGCGGTTCCATCAGGCTGTTGGCGCCCGCGTAGGACTGCTGGGTGGCGACGATGTCCTTGATGTGGTCGACGCTTTTGCTCAACTGCGCGAGTTCGTCGGTCATGCCTTGTTGTTCAAGGGCTATGGCCTCCACTAGCTGATTCAAGTAGCCGGGCAGCAACTTGCCTTTCTCATCCTGGGTCAGGAAGGTCCCGAGGTCGCCCTGATGCTGGTTGATCAGTTGCATCGCCTTGCCCAGGCCCTGCGCCTTGCTGGCGCGCACTTTACGCGAGACCAGGTCGGCCGAGATGTTCACGCTGTTGAGCACGTTGCCGACGTTGTGCAGCACATTGGTGGCGATCTCCGCCATGCCCGCCTGGCGCGCGGTATCGAGCAGTTCGCTCTGGGTATCCCGGAGTTCGCGAGTGCGCTCTTCAACCCGCAGTTCCAGGTCGTCATTGGCGGTTTTCAGGGCTTTGTTGACGCGACTGATTTCCGTGAAGCTGCGCATCAGGTGAATCGCCAGGTACACCAGCAGCAGCACCAGCAGTACCGAAAACACCAGCATGTAGAAGTGATAGCGCTGGTCGACGGCGTCGGCTTGCTGCTGGTCGGTGTTCAGCAGGCTGGTGATATCGTCCAGGCGCTCGGCCACGGGAATGGCTTCGATGTTTTCCAGCAAACCGTTGACCACCGGTTGCTCACGCAGAATCAGTGCGATGTGGTTGCTCATAATATCGAGCGGGCTGTGGAACTGCTCTGGCAGGCGCAGTTTGTTCACGCCCAGTTTGTTCAAACCCACCAGAATTTCAGCGGCCTTGTCATCCGAGGTGACCATGGAAAATTCCATGGTGCTGAGTACCAGGTCATAGGTGTCGGTGGCGATGTTTTGCAGTTGCAGTTTGTCGCCGTCCATCAGTTGGGAGAGTGGTTGCTGAATGTCGTCTTCGGCGGTCGGCAGAAACGCCAGCGAGTTGCGCAGCACCGCGTTGTGGGACTTGAACTGTTCCACCAGGCGGGTCTTCTCCTGGATGGCGCTCAGGTACGCATCATGGCCGGCACGCCAGATGGGCGTGTCGTTGCGGCCGTGGTTCGACTCCATTGTGTCGAATCGCTCCCAGAGTTGCGTCATCTCGGTCAGCGGCGTGACCAGCGGATCGTAGTTGTGACTGATGGCGATCCTGGCCTTGAGGATCTCGGTTTCCCATTGCGCGTTCAGCTGTTTGATCCGCCCGATCAGGTCTCGGGATTCGGCATAGACCGGCGTCTGGTTCGAGCTGGATTTGAGGTACAGGAACAGCAGCGTCGAGGCCAGCATCAGGGCGACGACACCGAGCAATGCCAGGCTGCGGCGGCGGGACATTTTCATAAGGGTTTGCCTCCCCATTCACCGGTCAGGGTCTTGAGGAATTCGATGATCAGAGTCTTGTCCTCGGCGGAAGGGATGCGCCCGAGCTGGAACTTGAACATTACGTCCACCGCGTCTTCCAGGGTTTTCGCCGAGGCGTCGTGAAAATACGGCGCGGTCACCGCGACGTTGCGCAGGCTTGGCACCTTGAACACGTTGCGATCCTCTTCATCCTGGGTTACCAGGTAGCGTCCCAGGTCGGTTTGGGTGGGAGAGCCGCGGGCCTGGAAGTAGTCGCCCATGACCCCGAACTTCTGGAACATGTTGCCACCGATATTCACGCCTTGATGGCAGGCAATGCAGCCGTATTCCTTGAAGCGTTGGTAGCCGTATTTCTCGTCGGTGCTGAGAATCTCGGTGTTGCCTTGCAGGTATTGGTCGAAACGCGAATTGGCGCTGATCAATGTGCGCTCGTAGCTGGCCAGGGCGTTTTGCACATTCTTCATGGTTACGCCGTCCGGGTAAGCGTTGGCGAACGAAGTCTGGTAGCCCGGATCGGCAGTCAGCGTCTGCACTACGTGCTCCCAGTTGCTGCCCATTTCGCTGGGGCTTTGCACCACTTCATGGATCTGGGTTTCCAGGGTGTCGGCCCGGCCGTTCCAGAATTGCCGGAAGTTCAGGCTGGCGTTGAACACGCTCGGGGTATTGATCGCCACCGGAAGGCCGGCGAAACCAATGGAAAAGTCCTTGTCGTCGGCGCCGCCGTTTTCCAGGCGATGGCAACTGGCGCAGGACAGGCTGCCGTTGACCGACAAGCGAGGTTCGTTGAACAACTGGCGGCCGAGTTCGACGCGCTGCGGGTTTTGCTGTGGCACCGCCGGTAGCGGTTTGAGCGGTTCATCCAGTGGTGCGCCGCTGGCGCTCAGACAGAGTCCGAGCAGCGGCGCCATGAGCAGGCGGTGGAAGGAGGACGACATCTGATGATTCCTTGGCTGATGGCCGGTGTGTCGTTTCGCATCGTTCACATGACTGCGGATGGAGGAGGTTTTACCGACCTCAGGTACTGCACGAAGGCGTCTGGCTCCACGGCTTTGCTGAAGTAATAGCCTTGGCCCTCTTCACATTGATGGGATTTGAGGAAATCCAGTTGTTCGAGGGTTTCCACCCCTTCGGCGATGATGGTCAGGTTGAGGCTGCGCCCCAGACTGATGATGGCGCTGACCAGCGCGGCGTCATTGCTGTCGCTGCTCAAGCCGCGAATGAACGACTGGTCGATTTTCAGCACATCGATGGGAAAACGCCGCAGATAGCTCAGGCTGGAATAGCCGGTGCCGAAGTCATCGATGGCCAGGCGCACCCCCATTTCCTTGAGGCGGGTCAGGGCATTGACGGTGGTGTCGATGTTCTGCATCAGCACGCCTTCGGTAATTTCCAGTTCCAGCAACGCCGGTTCCAGGCCGGTTTTTGCCAGTGTCTGTTCGATGCCATCGACAAAGTCCCGCTGACGGAAATCGATCGCCGACATGTTCACCGACATGCAAATCTTCGGCAGCCCGGCGGCTTGCCAGGCGCAGGCTTGTCGGCAGGCTTCGGCCAGCACCCATTTGCTCAGCGGCACGATCAGGCCGCTGTCTTCGGCGACACTGATGAAGTCCGACGGGTAGACCAGACCTTGCCCCGGTTTTTGCCAGCGAATCAACGCCTCGGCACCGACCACCTGGCCGCTGCCCAAGTCCAGTTTGGGCTGGTAATGCAGGACAAACTCGTTGCGCTCAAGCCCCAGGCGGATGCCGGTCTCGATGCTTTGCTGATCCCGGGCGCGCTGGTTCATCTCGTCGATGAAAAAACTGTAATCGTTCGGGCCACTCTCCTTGACGTTGCGCATCGCGGTTTCGGCTTTCTTGATCAGCGCGATGGCATCGAAGCCGTCGTCGGGGTAAATGCTGATGCCCAGGCTGGCGGTTACGCTCAGGTCATGGCCGGCGATGTGCTGGGGCGCGCGGATGGCGTTCAAGAGTTTTTCGGCGATGCCCTTGGTCTGCTGCGGGTGGCGGACATCGCCGAGAATCACCACGAATTCGTCGGAGCCGTAGCGAAAAACCGAATCGGACTCACGCACCGTCGCCACCAGATTGCGCCCGACCTGTTTGAGCATCTCGTCACCGGCCGGATGCCCCAGGGCATTGTTGATGCGCTTGAAGCGATCGAGCCCGAGAAACATCACCGCCAGTTGCTTGTCATGGCGTCGAGACAAGGCCAGGGACTGGTTCAACCGGTCACCCAGCAACGTGCTGTTGGGCAGTTCGGTCAACACGTCGTACTGCAACAGATGCGAGACCTTGAGCAGTTCGTGGACCCGCGCCTCGATGGTTTGCTCCAGGCTGAGCACCTTCATCGCCGCGTCCTGGGCCATCTGCCATTTCCAGGTCAGGGCACTGGCCATCTGGCGGATTTCCAGGCTGTCGAAGGGCTTTTTCAGCACCAGCAACTGATCGCCGAATTCCAGCCGTTCGGCCATGGCTTCCCAGGTGTAATCGGAATAGGCCGTGCACAGCGCGATTTGCAGGTGCGGGTCGGCCTTCCACAGTTGTTCGATGGTTTCCAGGCCGTCCCAGCCCGGTGGCATGCGCATGTCGGTGAACACCAGGGCGTAGGGGCGACCTTCGGCCAGCGCCTTCGTGACCAGTTCGAGGGCTTCCTGGCCCTGATAGGCCGAGTCGAGCTGGAACGTCAGCCGGTCAAGCTGCAGGGTGCCGAACAAGGCTTCTTCAGCGCCGGCCAGGCTTTGCTCACCCTCGGTTTCGGGGCCGAGGATCTTGCGAAAGTCCTGATGGATCGAGGGCGTGTCGTCCACGATCAGAATGCGCCGATTGGTCCGCACGAAAGGCGTTTTCATTCCTTGTCCTCCGTGGAGCGTGGCGGGTTGTCCAGAATCGGCCCGATGTCGCGGTGGGCGGGCACGATGCTCCCGGCTTTCAACAGCTCGGCGGCCTGCTGGCTGCTGACGGCTTTGCTGAAGAAGTAACCCTGGGCGTTCATCGGCGAGCCGGTGGCCATCAGCGAACTGCGCTGTTCCTGGGTTTCGACACCTTCGGCGATGATTCCGATCCCTACCTCCCGTGCAAAATTGATAATGGCGCGCAACGTGTTGGCGCTGGCCGGGTCGCGGGCGGCGGTGTCGATGAAGGCCTGGGCAAGCTTCAGGTGATTGACCTGGTAGGTTTTGAGGTAGTCGAACGAGGAATATTCGGTGCCGAAGTCGTCGATGGCGATCTTCACGCCCAGCTCACGCAGGCGCGGCAGCACGTCGTTGTGGGTCCATTTGGTCTGGGCCAGCGTCGCCTCGGTGACGTCGAAACGCAGGTCCCACGGGCAGAGCTCCCAGCGTGCGGTGGTACGCAGCACGTCATAGATCAGTTCGGGACCACTTTTGAGTTGGGCCAGCGACAGCTTGATCGCAATCACCGGCGGCGCCATGCCTGCGTCACGCCACTGGCGCATCTGTTGGCAGGCGCGATCCAGCACCCAGTGACCGAGGGCGACGATGGTGCCGGTCTTTTCGGCGGCGGGCAGGAACGCAGCGGCCTCCAGCAGACCGCGCTCGGGGTGGTTCCACGTGACCTGCGCTTCCATACCGAGGATCTTGCCGCTGCTCAGGTCGACTTCCGGCCAGTAGTGCAGTTCGAGTTCGTCGTGTTCGATCGCCTCGCGCAAATCGCTGGCGATGGCCATGCGCTCGACCACCTCCTGATTGATCTCCTCGGAGTGGAAGTGGTACTGATTGCGGCCCTTTTCCTTGGAACGGTAAAGCGCCATGTCAGCCTGGGTCAGCAGCCCGTCGGCGCTGGTGCAGGCCGCACTGTAACTGCTGATGCCGATGCTGACCGACACCCGCACGTCGTTGCCGGCCAGGGAGTAGGGCAGCACCAGCGCATCGCGGACCTTGGTGGCCAAGGCGGCGGAGTGGGTAGGGTCACTGACGTCCAGTTGCAGGATCGCGAACTCGTCACCGCCGAGTCGGGCCACGACATCGTTCTCGCGCACGCAGCCTTTCATCCGTCGGGAGACTTCTTGCAGCAACAGATCGCCCACCGGGTGCCCAAGGGTATCGTTGATGCGTTTGAAGTGATCCAGGTCCAGATAAAAGATCGCGAACGGTGTTGCACCCCGACGTGCGGCGGCGAAGGCCTGGTGCAGTCGTTCGATCAGCGTTGCGCGGTTGGCCAGCCCGGTGAGCCCGTCGGTGCGCGCCAGCAGGGCGATTTTCTCTTCGGCCACCTTACGCTCGGTGATGTCGATGATGATGCCTTCGACTTCGAGCAAACGGCCTTCATCGTCGCGCACCGGAATGTAGCGGTTTTCCACCCAGCGCCAGGCACCTGCGCCGGTGCGCATGCGAAACTCGATGGACGCCCCGGCCGCATGGCGGTCCAGCACCCGGGCCATGGCGGTGTCGACTTTCAATTGATCGTCGGGATGGATCAGCTCCTGGGCCCAGTTGGCCGAGGCCACCAGGTTGGCGGCGATGTGCCCGTACTTGGTGATGTTGTGGGAAATGTACATCAGCGGGAACGACGGTTCGCCGCGCAGTCGATACAGAATGGTCGGGCTGTTTTGCACAATGATGTTGGCATCAGACAGCTCCCGGGTGCGTTCCTCGACCGCTTGTTCGAGCAGCGACATCTTCAGCGCCGCGTCTTCGGTCATCTGCCATTTGGCGGTCAGTGAACTGGCCATTTGGCGAATTTCGATGGCATCGAAGGGTTTTTTCAGAATCAGCAGGCGATCACCCAGCTCGAGGCGCTCGTCGATGTCTTCCCAGGAATAGTCGGAATAGGCGGTGCACAGCGCCACTTGCAGCTTGGGATCGACCTGCCATAGCCGCGCGATGGTTTCCAGGCCGTCCCAGCCCGGTGGCATGCGCATGTCGATGAAGGCCATTGCGTAGGGCAGGTCGTTGGCCAACGCGGTCTCGACCTTATCCAGGGCTTCGAGGCCCTGGAACGCCGAATCGAGTACGAAACTTTGCAGCGATATCGCCGCCGGGGTGCCGAACAGGGCATTTTCGGCACTGGTCAGGCGGTCGTCATCGATCGATGGCGGACTGAGGATCTTGAAGAAATCCTCATGAATAGAGGCGGTGTCGTCGACGATGAGAATCCGACGATTGGTCCGCGTCAGCAGCGTATTTATCGACATACGCGGCGACCAACGGTTTGGTGCGGTGTGCGCATAGGGGGCATCCTTTCCCTGATCACCTGGCCGAACGTACAGATTATGGATCCGAGTGATCAGAGCATAGTCCTCTGACTGGCACTTCGCTCATCCGAATGAGGCGAATGAATTCCCGGGACCGGCTGAAAATCATCTAGCCTGTAGTTCAGGCTCCAGCAATAGGGGATGTTTGCCCGGCGCCTGACACGAAGCTGTAGCTGTTTCACTTGAGGTGACGCCATGGAAGAGCAACTCCCCACGACTTTGACCGATAAACCCAAGGTGCTGCTGGTCGATGACGAGGAGTCAATCCTCAACAGCCTGCGTCGCCTGTTACGCGGCCAGCCCTTCGAGGTGCTGCTGGCCACCAGCGGTGCCCAGGCCCTGGAGATGATGGCGCAACAGCCCATCGACCTGGTGATGAGTGACGCGCGCATGCCCAACATGGACGGCGCCACGCTGCTGGGCCATATCCATAAGCTCTACCCGACCACCACCCGCATCCTGCTGACCGGTTACGCCGACCTGCCGACGATCATCAAAGCCATCAACGAAGGGCAGATTCACCGCTACATCAGCAAACCCTGGAACGACGAGGAAATGCTCCTGACCTTGCGCCAGGCCTTGGCTCATCAGCATTCCGAGCGCGAGCGCCAGCGCCTGGAATTGCTGATCCGGCAGCAGAACGACCAGTTGAAATCGCTCAATACCACCCTGGACAAACACGTCGCCTCGCGCACTGCCGAACTCCAGCAGACCGCCGACATGCTCGACCTCGCCTCCGAAGAGCTCAAGCACAGCTATGTCACCGGCACCGAGGTGTTCTCGTTGCTGACCAACCTGCGCTTGCCGCCAGCCAAGCAGACTAATCGCCAGATCATCGAACTGGTGCGGGTGTACTGCAAACTTCATAGGCTGGACGAAGGCACCAGCCGCGACCTGGCCATGGCCGCCGCGCTCTACAACATCGGCAAGTTGAGCTGGACCGACAGCATGATGACCGCGCCTTCGGACTTGCTGCACCACAATGACCGTGAGCGCTATCGCAGTTATCCAAAGCAGAGTGAATCGCTGTTGATGACCCTCGACCCGATGAAGGACGCCGCCCGTCTGATCCTTCACCATCAGGAGCGCTGGGACGGCAGCGGCTTCCCCGACCGGCTCAAGGGCGAGGCGATTCCGTTCGGTTCGCGGTTGCTGAAACTGGCCGTGGATTTCATCGAATTACAGCGTGGGCTGATCCTTGAACGGCAGATGAACAGCGATGAAGCGCTGGTCTACATCCGCAACTATGCCGGCAAGCTTTACGACCCTGAGATGGTCGAGGACTTCATTCAGGTCTGCGCCGCGTATCAGAGTGATGTTTCGCTGGCCGATCCGTCGGTCAAGGTGCTGACCACGCGGGAAGTGGCGGCGGGCATGATCCTGGCGCGCAATCTGAATGCCGACAACGGCATGCTGCTGCTCAATGCCGGCAAGGTGTTGAGCGGGCCGCTGGTGGAAAAGTTGATCGCCTTCGAAGCCATGGAGGGCGCGAAATACAGCATCTTCGTAAAAATCCCGGACGAGGAAACAGCACTCCTGGCTAACGCCGTCCTGTAGGAGCTGGCTTGCCAGCGAAGGCGGCCACATGGGCGACGCAAGACTCAAAGACCCCTTCGCTGGCAAGCCAGCTCCTACAGGAATCGGGCTTGCCAGCGCAGGCTCAAGGCCACCGCCCAATTGTAGGAGCTGGCTTGCCAGCGAAGGCGGCCACACGGGCGATGCAAGACTCAAGGACCCCTTCGCTGGCAAGCCAGCTCCTACAGAGGGATTAGTTGTCGGTCATTTCCCTTCGTGTGATCCTTGCGCCTTTGTTCCAAAGGCTAATTCGTGTCCATGACCCTTTCATCCGCAACGTCACTCCCACTCATCCGCATCGCCGCCGCCCTGTTGATCGGCCCGGACGGTCGCACACTGCTGGTGCGCAAGCGCGGCACCGAGGCCTTCATGCAACCCGGCGGCAAGATCGAAGCCCATGAGCAACCGGCCCACGCCCTGGCCCGCGAACTGGAAGAAGAGTTGGGCCTGGTCGTCGATCCGGCGCATGCCATCTACCTCGGGCAGTTCTCGGCACCGGCGGCCAATGAACCGGGTTTTGTCGTACAGGCCGAACTCTTTCAGCTGACCATCGATTCAGACGTCACCCCGGCCGCCGAGATCGAAGAGGTGCGCTGGATCGACCCGGCCACCGACGGCGATGTCACTCTGGCGCCATTGACACGGGACCTGATCCTGCCGTTTTATCGAGCGTCGTTAATCGCGACTGCCTGATCATTTACGCAAAGGAACCGCCATGATCCCGCTTCAAGACTTGCTGATCTTCGCCGCTGCCGCACTGCTGATGGTGCTGACACCAGGGCCGAACATGATCTACCTGATCTCCCGCTCGATCTGCCAGGGACGCAAGGCCGGGGTGACCTCGTTGCTCGGTGTGGTCGCAGGTTTTTTCGTGCACCTGTTCGCGGCGGCGGCCGGGTTGACCGCGGTGTTTCTGGCGGTGCCGATGGCCTATGAAGTGTTGAAGTGGGCCGGCGCGCTGTACCTGGTGTGGCTGGCCTGGCAGGCGGTCAAACCGGGGGCGCGTTCGCCGTTCGAAGCCCAGCAGTTGCCACCGGATTCCTCGCGCAAACTGATCACCATGGGCTTTCTGACCAGTGCGCTGAACCCGAAGATCGCGGTGTTTTATCTGTCGGTGTTTCCGCAGTTCATCACGCCTGAGCACGGTTCGGTGTTTACCCAAAGTATCGTGCTGGGGCTGACTCAGATCAGCGTCAGTTTCTGCGTCAATCTACTGATCGCGCTGTTCGCCGCAGGCATCGCCTCGTGGTTCGTCAACAACCCGAGCTGGCTCGCGGTGCAGCGCTATTTCATGGGGTTCGTACTGTCCGCGTTGGCGGTGCGGCTGATGCTTGAGCAACGGCGGACGGCTTGACCATGTGGATTGAACGGCTGGATGCCAGTCATGCCCTGGATTATCGGGCGCTGATGCTCGAAGCCTACGACCTGCACCCCCAGGCGTTTACCTCCAGCGTGCGCGAACGCGCGGCGATGCCGCTGGGTTGGTGGGAGTCGCGCCTGACCAGCAAGCTGGACGTGGTATTCGGGGCGTTCGAGGAGGGTGAACTGGCGGGCATCGTCGGCCTGGCCTTCGAGCCTCGGGAAAAAGCCCGGCACAAGGCGACACTGTTCGGCATGTATGTGTCCGGCAAGGTCCGCCAGCGCGGGCTTGGTTATCAACTGGGGCAGGCCGCTTTGGCTGAGGCGCAAAACCCTCAAGGCTTGGGGCTGATCCAGCTGACCGGCACCGCCGGCAACGAAGCGGCGTTCAACCTCTACCAGCGCTGCGGCTTCATCCAGTTCGGCCTCGAACCGCTGGCGGTGCGGGTCGGCGAGGACTACTTCGACAAAATCCACATGTGGCGCGAACTCTAAGCATCACCGAAACCCCTGTAGGAGCCGGCTCGCCGGCGAAAGCGCTGTATCAGGCGACATTGATGTTGACTGTGCAGCCGCCTTCGCGGGCAAGCCTCGCTCCTACAGGTATGTGGTGTGCTCGCGAACTCTGAAACCACCATAACCCCCTGTAGGAGCCGGCTTGCCGGCGAAAGCGCTGTATCAGGCGACATTGATGTTGACTGTGCAGCCGCCTTCGCGGGCAAGCCTCGCTCCTACAGGTCTGTGATGTGCTAGCGAACTCTGAAACCACATAACCCCCTGTAGGAGCCGGCTGGCCGGCGAAAGCGCTGTATCAGGCGACGTTGATGTTGACTGTGCAGCCGCCTTCGCGGGCAAGCCTCGCTCCTACAGGTCTGTGATGTGCTAGCGAACTCTGAAACCAC
>NZ_LHPC01000013.1 GCF_001297125.1 Pseudomonas sp. RIT-PI-q | reverse complement strand
GGCTCTCGGGGAGCAAGGTGCTTTGACCTCGATGTTCACCTTGGATGAAGCGTTTCATGGGCGACCCTTGCGATAAATTCTGGGAAATCATAGCAAGGGTTTGTTTCCACGTTTTTGCACACTCTGGCTCGACAGCTGCTACGAGGTATGCGTCAGCGTTCATATAAAGAGCGTTGGCGTTTAGAGAAGGCGACGGTGGTGTTACTCGCGTGGTTGAACCGACAACCGTCGCTGCATCGGGAAGACCTGCCAGCCCAGGCGTTCGCTGATCAGACCCCACACCCCTTGCGGAGCCTTGAGCATCATCACCACCGCGACCACGCCGAGGATGATCATGTACACCGCGCCGTACTGTGCCAGGCAGCCGCGCAACAGGAAGTAAATCAGCGTACCGATCAGCGGCCCTTCGAGCGTGCCGATGCCGCCGATGATCACAATGAAGATCACCACCGCCGTCCAGTCCTGCAGGTTGAACGCGGCGTCCGGGGATATGCGCAGTTTTTGCAGGAAGATCAGCGCGCCGACCACACCCGTGCACCCCGCCGCCAGCACGTACACCATCAACTTGGTGCGGAAGGTATTGACCCCCAGGCTGCCGGACGCCGGCTCGGAATCGCGGATCGACGCCAGGGCCAGGCCTTGCCGCGAACGCAGCACAAAGAACACCACGGCCACGGCGGCAATGGCGATGGCCAGTGCGGTAAAGTAGATCAACATTTCGCGCTCGTCCCGGTCACTGCCGATCTGCCGCACAATCGCCGCCGGCAGGCTTTGCCCGGAACCACCACCAAGGCTGCTCATCTGCGCCAAACCCAGGCGAAACACTTCGGCCACCACCCAAGTGCCAATCGCGAAGTAGGCACCGCGTAAGCGAAACACAATCAACGCGGTCGGAATCGCCAGCAACGCGACCAGCACCCCGGAGAGCAAAACCGCGAACAATGGCGGCACACCAAAACGGGTGGACAGCATGAACAGCAGGTATCCGCCGAGACCGACAAACGCCTGCTGCCCCACCGAGACCATGCCGGCATAACCGGCCAGCAGGTTCCACATTTGTGCCAGGGCCAGGTAATAGGCGAACTCCACCACCAGCCGCAGACTGGAACGATCAGCCCAGAACGGCGCACTGATCAACACCAATACACACAGGCCCAGCAATGACAGGCCGATCATGCTGCTGGTGGTCGTGCGCTGGACTCGATAGCTCAGCGCAGGATTATTCAAGGCATTCATCAGTCGACACTCCGTGGGAACAGGCCACGCGGGCGCACGACCAGGATCAGCAGAAACACAAGATGACCGGCGAGGATTTGCCAGCCAGGATCGATTTTTGCGCCCAGCGCCTGGGCAACACCGAGAATCACCCCACCGGCCAGGGTGCCCCACAGGCTGCCCAACCCGCCGATGATCACCGCCTCAAAACCGTACAACAGACGCGCCGGCCCCACCGTCGGGTCGAAGCTGGTGCGAATCGCCAGAAACACCCCGGCGATCGACACCACGGCCATCGCCAATGCCATGGCCAAACCGAAAATATGCGCGTTGTTCACGCCCATCAGCCGCGCCGTTTGCTGGTCATCGGAAGTGGCGCGAAACGCCCGGCCAACAGCGGTTTTGTAGAACAGCAACTGCAGGCCGCCGATGATCAGCAGCGCACTGCAAAACACGATCAGCGGCATCACGCCAACGCTCAGACTGCCGAAACCGACACTGGCGACTTCAAGATCACCCTGCGAGAGCTTCTGACTGTCGGCGCTGAAAAACTCCAGCAGCACGTTCTGCACGATGATCGACAGGCCAAAGGTCACCAGCAGCGGCGGCAGAATGTCCTGGCCCAGCGTTCGGTTCAGCAACAGCCGTTGCAGCAAATAGCCGAAGCAGAACATCAAGGGCACCACGATCAGCAAGCTCGACAGCGGGCTGAACCCCAGATGATTGACCACCATCAACGCCAGGTACGAGGCCAGCACGATGAAGTCGCCATGGGCGATATTGACCAGGCGCATGATGCCGAACATCAGCGACAGGCCCACCGCAAACATCGCGTACAGACCACCGAGCAACATGCCTTGAAGCAGAGTATTGAGCCATTCCATCACTAGATCCCGAAATACGCGGCTTTGATTTGCGCTTTGTCCGCCTCCCCAGGGCGGCCGGTCAGGGACACGCGCCCTTCCTGGAAGCAATAAAAACGGTCGCAGACACTCAACGCCTGATTGATGTCCTGCTCGACCAGAATCACCGTGGTGCCGTCAGCCTTGATCGAAGGCAGCGCGGCGTAGATGTCCTTGATCGTGGTCGGCGCCAGCCCGAGGCTGATTTCGTCGCACAACAGCAGTTGCGGGTTGGCCATCAGGCCCCGGCCAATCGCAACCATCTGCTGCTGGCCGCCGGACAGTGCGGTGCCGGGGCGTTTGCGCAGTTTTTCCAGCACCGGAAACAGCTGGTAGATCCGCGCCAGCGTCCACGGGCCGGGGCGCTTGCTGTAGGCACCGATCAACAGGTTTTCCTCGACACTCAGCGAGGGAAACAGCTTGCGGCCTTCCGGCACCAACGCGATGCCACGCTCAAGCACCTGATTCGCCGGCAGGTCACCCATCGCCTGGCCCTTGAAATGGATGGCGCCGGGTTGGTTCTTGATCAGCCCGGCCAGCGAGCGCAGGAACGTCGATTTGCCGGCGCCGTTGGAGCCGATGATTGCCACGGTTTCGCCTGCCTCAAGGGTCAGGCTGATGTCGAACAGCGCTTGAAAGTCGCCGTAGCCGGCGCAGAGTTTTTCGATGGTCAGCAGGTTTGATGGGGTCGTCATGGTTCAGCTCCCGATGCCCATGTAGATGTCCTGGACTCGCGGATCGGCCATCACGCTGCGCGGTTCGCCCTCGGCCAGTTTGGCGCCGAAGTTGATCACCGTCAGGCGGCTGACCACCGCCAGCAAGGCATGCACGATGTGTTCGATCCAGATGATCGCGACGCCGGCCTTGTGAATACCTTGAATAGTTTCCACCAGCGCCAGGCATTCCGGTTCGGTCAGGCCACCAGCGATTTCATCCAGCAATAACAGTCGCGGCTGGGTCGACAACGCGCGGGCCATTTCCAGGCGCTTGCGGTCGAGCAAGGTCAGCGAGCCGGCGAGCACGTTGGCCTTGCGCATCAGTCCTGTCAGTTCCAGGGTCTGAGCGCACCATTGGCTGGCCTCCTTGTCGCGCAACCGCGCGCCAAAAGTTGCACCCACCAACAGGTTCTCGAACACGGTCATTTTCACGAACGGGTGCGGGATCTGATGCGAGCGGCCGATGCCTTGCTGGCAACGTTTGAACACCGGTTCGCGGGTAACGTCGCGGCCCTCGAAATGGATCGTGCCGCTATCGGCCGCCACGCCACCGGCGATCAGGTTGAACAGCGTGCTTTTACCCGCACCGTTGGGGCCGATGATGCCCAAGGCTTCACCCGGTTGCAGGGTCAGGCTTATCGCGTCCGTGACCTTCACCGAGCCGTAGCTCTTGTGCACATCGTTCATTTGCAGAAGTGGCTGTTGCATGGTGCACCCGCGATCAATACGTAATGGCCTGCATCTCGCCGCCCAGTGGAATAGCTGGTGCGGTGGCATTGCTGGTCACGACCAGGTCATATTTGTTGTCATTGCCCAGTCGCCATTGGCCGCTGACCAGCGGCGTTTTCGCGACGTTCTTCACCGGCCCGCCGTTCCAGTTGATCGGCCCGACGACGGTGTTGAGGTTGGTCTTGAGCAACGCATCGCGGACCGCGTGCGGGTTGCCGACTTCTTCGGTGCGCTTGAGGATGTCCACCGCCAGTTCGAACAGCGCATGCACGAAACCCAGCGGTTGCGTCCACTGCTTGCCGGTGGCCTGAGTGAACCCCTGGGCCAACTGCCCGGCACTGGCGCCGGTCAAGGACGAGCTGAACGGGTGCGTCGGGCTCCACCAGATTTCGGTCGACAGGTTGTTGCCGGCCTTGCCCAGCGCTTCGACCGCCGTGGGGAACAGCAGCGCCTTGCCGACCGACACCGCTTTCGGTTTGAAGCCCTGTTGGCGAGCCTGGGTCCAGAAGGTGCTGAGGTCCGGCGGAATGACCACGCCAGTGACGATCTCGACCTCAGCCTTTTTGAACGCGGCGATCTGCGCCGAGAAATCGTCGGTCAAGCTCTGAAAGCGACCGGGATCGACCAGTTGGAAACCCTTTTGCGCCAACACTGGTGGGAAGCCCAGTTTCGGATCGCCCCAGGCATTGCCGTCGCCATCGTTAGGGAACAGACCGCCGACCACTTTGTTGGACGGCATCGCGCCCCACATCGAGCTGTAAGTACCGATCACATCCTCCAGGCCCCAGAAGAAGTGATAAGTCCATTCGAAACCCTGGTCAGGCTTGCCGCCACGGGTAAAGAACCACGGCTGCCACGGCGCGACTGTTGATATGCACGGGATCTCGTTGATTTCGCATTGGTCGGAGACCGGGTTGGTGGTTTCCGGCGTCGACGACACCAGCATCAGGTCGACCTGATCCGACAGAATCAGCTCACTCGCCACCTCCGCCGCGCGGTTGGGGTTGGACTGGCTGTCCTTGACGATGATCTCCAGTCGGTAGGCCTTGCCGGCCACGTTGATCGAGTTCTTCAGCACTTGCTTGAGCGATTCGATGATGTAGTTATCGGCCGCCGCAAAGGGCGCCAATGGCCCGGTCTGCGGACTGACATAGCCGAGCTTGATCACCCGCTCACTGCCCAGGGCGAAGTTGAAAGGCAGACTGGCTAGCGCCACGCCACCGGCGGCAACGCCGGTGCTGCGCAGGAAATCACGACGGGTGAAGTCGCGGCCAAACAGGTTTTTATCATTGTTGTCTGTCATGAAATGACTCCAAAGGCCTGGACGAATAGGGTCGCAACGTGTGGCTGGGCCATCACGCAGGGTCAGAGGTAAACGAAAGAAGTCGGTTTAGAAGAAGAAGCTGACGTCGAAAGAGGCAACGACCTGTGAGTCCTTTTGCCCATCGGCGTAGGCATCGCGACCGGGGCCGGAATGAATGTCGTAGCGCAATTCCGGTCGCAGGCGCAGGTTGGGTGTCGGCGTCCAGGCCAGGTTGGTGGTCACCCCGTAGAAACTGCCCCAGGTCGGATCGGGAATCCCGGTATTCGGGTCGATGTTGGCCATCATCACGTGCACCGGCGCATCGGTGTAGAACCACTCGGCGCGGCTGTTCCACATCAGGTTTTCGCTGAGCTTGTGATACCAGTTGACGTCGGTGCCGTACCAGGTGGCATCGCTTTTATTGGCAAACCCGGCGAAGGCGCCCTGCTCTTGCTTGCCGTAATTCAACTCGAGCGCCACGCGATTGTTCGGGTCGAGCACTTGCGACAAGGTCAGGTAAGAGGCGACGCGTTTGTAGTCGTCATCCTTGGTCCCGGCGGGCAACGGCGAGCCACACGCGCATTCGGCGAAGCTGTCGCCGGCACCGTTGCCGTAGATGTTTTCCCAGTCGATCCAGGTGCTGAAATCGGCCGAGCGCCAACGCACGTTGGCGATGATGTCGGGATCATGATTGGGGTCTTGCAGGTTGTTCCAGCCCTGCACCACGCCGAGCTCGAAGCCCAACATGCTTTCCCCCGGTGCCGAGGGCAGTTTGAACGAGTACAGCGCACCGGCATGTTTGGCCGGGCCGTGCATGAAGGAATAGGTGTGCGAGTAGAAGTCGGTCGGTGCTGGGGATGGCAAGGCGAAGCCGATTTCGTTTTCCAGCGGTGTGTGGAAAATCCCGATCATCAGGTCGGATCCGCCAAGTACCGGAAAGTAAAAGTCGACGTAGGCCTGGGCGATGGTGAACGCAGGATCTTCAGCCTTGTTGTCGCGGTTGACGCTCAGGTCCTCGTCCCAGCCATAGGTCTTGAAGAAGCGCGCATCCTTGCCATACAGCGCGGTGACGTTGAAACCCCAGTCAGCCTCTTGCGGCATCGGCCCGGGAAACGGTCCGACACGACCGACCACATTGCTCTTGGGTTTCTTCTCCACGGCCAGGGCGAACTGGTTGAGGTTCACGCCTTCATCGGTATTGAAGAAGCTCTGTTTGCTGACGTCATCCGTGCCGTTGTTGTTATAGATCACACCTGCCTGGCCCCAGCCGTAGATCTTGATGCCATGCTCGCGCTCCAGGCTATCGCCGAAAACACTGCGAACCAGCGAGCCCATCGGATCGTCCGCCGCCGAAGCGATTGAGGGAAACAAAACGTTGGCGCCCAGAACGGGAGCGAACAGGGTTGCTGCGCAAACCCACGCACGAATACTCATACCTGCCTACCTTATTTTTATTAGGAGCCAAACCCCCGAAGAGGCGCGTGGCCGAAAGCAAGGTATGCAACTTGATGAGCCCTGGCTTGAGCTCCACCCAATCGTTGGCAGATCGTGGTGTTCGGCGTAATGGAGGCTACAAGCCCGCCCCTACCCCAACAATTCCATTCTCGGCGACATCAGTGTTTGCGTATTCAGAACAATCCCGCGGGGATTCGCTTTGGCAAATTGTCGTGCCCGAGCCTGAACCCTGTAGGAGCCGAGCTTGCTCGCGAAGGCGGCGTGTCAATCACAGCAACGTAGCCTGACACGCCGCCTTCGCGAGCAAGCTCGGCTCCTACAGGGAATGAGGTGTCTACCGGAAGTATTTTTCGCGCCTGCACACGCCATGGCCTAACCTGAATGGCTAAAGCCGCCGGGGCATCCTTATGCGTCCTGCACTGAAATTACTCGTGTCCATAGTGTTTGCGCTGTTGGCGGCGAACATCGGGGCGCTGTCGGCGGACGAACCCGCCAATACTTCAGAGGCCAGCTCGACCACCACCGTGTCAAAGGGCGATCTGGAAGCCCTGCAACTCAGGCTCGACAACCTTAAACAACAGGTGTCGTTGAGCAGCAATTACACGCAGTTGGTGGGTTTCCAGGACAGTGTTCAATTACTCCTCAGTGATACGAGCAAACTCGAGGCCGTGTTACTGCCCGAGCAGGCGCAATTGCAAGCGCAGCTCAATGTGCTCGGCACGACATCCGCAACCAGCCTGGCCGTGGAAAAAGCCGATCTGGTAAAGCAGCGGACCTACCTCACCGAACAAAAAGACAAGGTGGATGATGATCTAAAAATACTGCAGGCCATCAAACTGGGCGCAGCCAACCTCATCACCCAGATCGCCAGCATTCGCCGCACTCAACTGGAGACCGAACTGGTCCAGCGCACGACCAGCCTGCTCAACCCTCGTTTCTGGTCACCGCTGTTTTCCCCCCAGGAGGAGGATAAAAACCGCCTGAGTTTTTTCAGCGACCAGTTCGTCAGTGTCGTCCGGCCCGCCTGGCAACCCGGCGAGCGCGGCACGACTGTCACTTTGTTGTTGCTGGCCCTGGCTTTCTGGTCGCTGGGGCGCAGGTTGGCTGAACGCGGGCTGACCTGGTTCTGCATCCATCACGTGCCGGAAGGTCGTTTGCGCCGAAGCTCACTGGCGATATCGACGGTACTCGCCACCCTGTTGAGTGCAGGCGCCGCTATCCAACTGATCTTGATCGCTGCCACTCGACTTGATCCCCTGACGCAGCCGCTGCAAGGCTATTTCGAGGATATCGAGAAGTTGGCTTATACCTGCGCCATGATTACCGGCCTGAGTCGGGCCCTGTTGTCCAGGCGCAATCCTTCCTGGCGTTTGCCTGGAATCGCCGATGAAGTGGCGCTTGCGATGAGCCGATATCCGGCCTTGCTCGCCGCATCACTGCTGGTGCTGGTTTCGCTGACGCAGATCACCAATGCGATGGGCATGAGTTCGCAAGCGGTTATCTTCTGCCGGGGCGTCGTCGCGCTGGTCGTTGCCCTGATTCTGGGTGCACTGTTGCTGCGCACCAATAAAACCCGCCGAGCGATGGTGATTGCCGGGGAAGCGCCTGAGGCCGGTACGACGCTGGCAGGCTTGATTTATTCCGGTATCAGCATCGGCGTATTGATCTCGTTGTTGGGCCTGTTGGTCGGTTACATCTCCCTCGCCAGATTTATCACCTACGAAATTGTCTGGCTGTATATCGTGATTTCCAGCTTCTATTTGCTGACGCAGCTGTTCAAGGACCTGTGCGATTACCTGTTTTCGCCAAAGCATCCCAGTGGCAAGGCCATCAAGCAACTGCTCGGTATCGGCGACGTAAGGCTTGAACAAATCGAGGTGGTTTTGTCGGGGCTCGGCCGCGCGACCTTGATACTGATTGCTGTGATTACCACGCTTGTCGGGGGCGTTGGATCGACCTTCGGGCAACTGATTGACCGGGTGTCAGCGATACTCGGCGGCGATGGCCTGCGCAAGCTGAACATCATCCCGGAAAACCTGCTGAACGCGGTCTTGGCACTGTTGATCGGCATCTACCTGATTCGATCGCTGCGCCGGTGGCTGGACAACGAGCTCCTGCCCAAGACCGATATGGACCCTGGCATGGGCGCGTCGCTGAGCACGCTGTTCAGTAACATCGGCTACGCGCTGGTGATTTTGCTGACGTTGTCTTCATTGGGCGTCAAGTGGACCAATCTGGCCTGGATTGTTAGCGCCTTGTCGGTGGGTATCGGCTTTGGCTTGCAGGAAATCGTCAAGAATTTCGTTTCCGGGTTGATCCTTCTCACCGAGCGTCCGGTGAAGGTCGGCGACTTGATCAGCATCAGCGGGGTTGAGGGCGATATCCGGCGGATTAACGTGCGGGCGACCGAGATTCAGCTCAGTGACCGTTCGATTGTGATCGTGCCTAACTCGCAGCTGATTTCACAAAATTTGCGCAATGTGACGATGGGCGGGAGTGCTCAAGGGGTGGCGATTCTTGAGTTGGTGTTCCCGCTGGACATCGATCCCGAGCAAGTCAAAAACCTGTTGTATGAGACGTATTGTGAGCACGAGACCATTCTCGATAATCCTGCGCCGTCGGTGCGGTTCAGCAAGCTGACGCCGGAAGGGATTACGTTGACGATTACCGGGTATGTCAGTAGCCCGAGGATTGTGGCCAGTACCAAGAGTGACTTGTTGTTTGAGATTCTGAAGCGTTTGGGGGCGGCGGGTATTGAGCTGGCGAAACCGGCGCCTGCGGTTTGAGTGGGATGAATGGGGGGCAGATCTGAAGCCCAAGCAACGGCTGGATCAAAATCGAACGCAACCTCTGAAATCCACCATCCCCCTTGTAGGAGCTGGCTTGCCAGCGAAGGTCGTTAACGATGACGTGTTTTACCAGGATAAACGTGGCGCATTCGAATGCTTCGCTGGCAAGCCAGCTCCTACAGGGGGGCCGCTGTCATAGCGGCCATCACCCAAAAAACGGATAGGCCCCCAACCAACCAATCAGCCCCGCCCTACACGCTTCAGCGTCTCACTCGGCAATTCCCTGAACAACGCTCGATAGCTGCTGGAAAACCGCCCCAAATGCCAGAACGACCAACGCATCGCCACCTCCGCCACGGTGGTTTCCATTGCCGAGCGACTGAGCAATTCACGGTGCGCACTGTTGAGTCGGCGTAATCGCAGCCAATGAGTCGGCGTCATACCGGTATAGGCCTTGAACGCATGCTGCAACTGCCGCAACGAAACCCCGGCGACCTGTGAAAGCTCCAACAGATTCAGGGTTTCCTCCGGCGCATCAGCCGCCCACTCACCGATACGTTTCATCACCGCGCGTTCCTCGGCCCGGCGCTGCAAACCGCCACGATCAAGGCACACACAGGCGTTATCGAGGATGTACAAACAGTCCTCCAGCAACTGCTGGGTCAACGCCTCTTTGCTCGGCGGATCAAGCGTCTGCGCGAGCCGGGTCAACGTCCCGCTCAACCAGCGACTGAACAGCGCGTTCTGCCCCGAATTCAGCGGCGCCATGAACAACCCTTCAAGCCGCGCGACATTCAACCCATGGCGCTGAACAAACTCCGGACCGAACACCACGGCGATTTCCTGGTAATTCTCCGGGGTGATCCAGATATTGCGGCTTTCCTCGTTCAACACGTACAGCGCGTTGTCACTTCGATCGAAACAGAACGCCAGCGAACCCTCAGGCGCGCTGAAATTCTGCTCGACCCGCGTGTTCATTTGCTCCTCGTAAATCTCCACGCCTTGCAGGTCCAGATAGCGCACCCGCCCGGCAAAATGCCCCGGTGACATCTGCTGGTAATGCTGCACCCACCCCGGTGTGGCGAGGATTTGTTCGGCCACATCAGCCGTGTTGAACGCTTGGACTTGCAACGAGTTACAGGTTGTCATGGGAGACCTTGCGCACTCTTTTGGTGCGCTTTGTGCTGCTTAAAGTGGATAGATGGAACCGCAAGGCTCGCCCAAGATAGTCGTCAACGCGCTACAGGGGAAGTGTCCGAAAGATGAAATCGGCTTCTCCTGGCGTTAATAAAACCAATAACGAGGTCTTTATGAATGCCCCTTTCGATCAGCTGCTGA
The DNA here is from genome assembly GCF_001297125.1 of Pseudomonas sp. RIT-PI-q. Classification (GTDB taxonomy): domain Bacteria; phylum Pseudomonadota; class Gammaproteobacteria; order Pseudomonadales; family Pseudomonadaceae; genus Aquipseudomonas. The sequence continues at coordinate 50,670 of NZ_LHPC01000013.1, read as the reverse complement.
CGTGGCTGAAAGATCACAAGATTACCGAAGTCGAGTGCGTCGTCAGCGACCTGACCGGCATTGCGCGCGGCAAAATTGCGCCCACCAACAAGTTCCTGCATGAGCGAGGCATGCGCCTGCCGGAAAGTGTGCTTTTGCAAACGGTAACCGGGGACTTTGTCGACGACGACATCTACTACGACCTGCTCGACCCGGCCGATATCGACATGGTCTGCAAACCGGTGTCCGATGCGGTCTACGTGATTCCATGGGCCATCGAGCCGACGGCCATCGTGATCCACGACACCTTCGACAAGTTCGGCAACCCCATCGAACTGTCGCCGCGCAACGTGCTGAAGAAAGTCCTGCAGCTGTACACCGACAAGGGCTGGAAGCCGATTGTCGCGCCAGAAATGGAGTTTTACCTGACCCAGCGCTGCGAAGACCCGGACTTGCCGCTGAAGGCGCCGATGGGCCGTTCGGGCCGTGCGGAAAGTGGTCGTCAGTCGTTTTCCATCGACGCCGCCAACGAGTTCGACCCGCTGTTCGAAGACGTCTACGACTGGTGCGAATTGCAGGGTCTGGACCTTGACACGCTGATCCACGAAGACGGCCCGGCGCAGATGGAAATCAACTTCCGTCACGGCGACGCACTGGACCTGGCGGACCAGATCACCGTGTTCAAACGCACCATGCGTGAGGCGGCGCTCAAGCACAATGTCGCCGCGACGTTCATGGCCAAGCCGATTGGCGATGAGCCTGGCAGTGCCATGCACATTCACCAAAGTGTGGTGGACATCGCCACCGGCCAGCCGATCTTCGCCAATGCCGACGGCACCATGAGTGAGCTGTTCCTGCATCACATCGGCGGCCTGCAAAAGTACATCCCCAAAGTGCTGCCGATGTTCGCGCCCAACGTCAACTCGTTCCGCCGCTTCCTGCCGGACACCTCGGCGCCGGTGAACGTCGAATGGGGCGAAGAAAACCGTACCGTCGGCTTGCGCGTGCCGACCTCCAGCCCGGACTCGATGCGGGTGGAGAACCGTTTGCCGGGCGCGGATGCCAACCCGTATCTGGCGATTGCCGCGAGCCTGTTGTGCGGGTATCTGGGGATGGTCGAGTGCGTCGAACCGAGCGCTGCGGTGCAAGGTCGGGCCTATGAGCGCCGTAATCTGCGCTTGCCGATCACCATCGAGGACGCGCTGACGCAGATGGAAGAGTGCGACACCGTCTCGCGCTATCTGGGCAGCAAATTCGTTCGCGGTTATGTCGCGGTCAAGCGCGCCGAGCACGAGAACTTCAAGCGCGTGATCAGCTCGTGGGAGCGCGAGTTCCTGCTGCTGAGCGTCTAAAAGCCTCGCTCCCCATGGCATCACACATTCCCTGTGGGAGCGGGCTTGCCCGCGAAGAGGCCGGCACATTCAACACTTCGGTTGACTGACCGGCCGCCATCGCGGGCAAGCCCGCTCCCACAGGGATAGAGAACACCAAAGAAACGCCTGAAAAAACCAACAACTCAAAGAGGTGTCGAATGCGTCTATTGAAATCCGTGGTCCCGGTCGCGCTGGCTGTGCTGTTCAGCGCCGTAACACAGGCCCAGCCACAGGTCAGTGTCTACAACTGGACCGATTACATCGGCGAGACCACCCTCGTCGACTTCCAGGCGAAAACCGGGATCAAAGTGATCTACGACGTGTTCGACTCCAACGAAACCCTTGAAGGCAAACTGCTCGCCGGCCGTACCGGGTATGACGTGGTGGTGCCGTCCAACCACTTCCTCGCTCGCCAGGTGAAGGCCGGTGCGTTCCTCAAACTGGATCGTTCGCAGTTGCCGAACTTCTCCAACCTCGACCCGAAACTGCTGGCGCTGCTGGAGAAGAACGACCCGGAAAACGCGCACTCGGTGCCGTACCTGTGGGGCACCAACGGCATTGGCTACAACGTTGACAAGGTCAAGCAAGTGCTCGGCATCGATCACATCGATTCCTGGGCGGTGCTGTTCGAACCGGAGAACATCAAGAAACTGAGCCAGTGCGGCGTGTCGATGATGGACTCGGCCGACGAAGTGTTCCCGGCGATACTTAACTACATGGGCATGGACCCACGCAGCGAAAACCCTGAAGACTTCAAAAAAGCCGAAGCCAAACTGCTGAGCATCCGGCCGTACATCACTTATTTCCACTCCTCCAAGTACGTCTCGGACCTGGCCAACGGCGACATCTGCGTCGCCTTCGGTTACTCGGGCGACGTGTTCCAGGCGGCGAACCGGGCCAAGGAAGCGAAGAACGGCGTGAACATCGCGTACGCCATTCCCAAGGAAGGCAGTAACTTGTGGTTCGACCTGCTGGCCGTTCCCGCAGACGCCAGCAACCCGAAAGAAGCCCACGCGTTCATCAATTACCTGCTCGACCCGCAAGTGATCGCCAAGGTCAGTGCCTCGGTCGGTTACGCCAACCCGAACCCGGCCGCCAAGCAGTACATGGACGCCGAACTGGTGAACAATCCAGAGGTTTACCCACCGCAGGCAGTCCTCGACAAGCTCTACATTTCGACCACCCCGCCCCAGGCGATCATGCGTCTGATGACCCGTTCCTGGAGCAAAGTGAAGTCCAACAAATGAACCAGTACAGCAACGAACACACTCAGTCGTATTACGCCGCATCGGCCAACGGAATGGCGCCCTACCCCGCACTGACTGCGGATCTTGAGGCCGATGTCTGTGTGATCGGCGGTGGCTTTACGGGGATCAATACGGCGATCGAGTTGGCCCCGCGCGGGCTCAAGGTGATCTTGCTCGAGGCACGGCGGATTGGCTGGGGTGCCAGCGGGCGCAACGGCGGTCAGTTGATTCGCGGTATTGGCCATGACCTCAGCGGTTTCGCCCGGCATGTCGGTGCAGAAGGTGTGCGCTATCTCGAGCGCGCGGGGATCGAATCGGTGGCGCTGGTGGGTGACCGCATTCGTGAGCACGGCATCGATTGCGACCTGCGCTGGGGCTTCTGCGAGCTGGCCAATACCAAGGCGCAGTTCGCGGCACTCAAGACCGAACAGGAAAGCCTTGCCGAGTCGGGCTATCCCCACGAAACCCGCCTCGTCGGCGCTGAGCAGATCCGGCAGCAAGTGGTGAATTCAGGCGTGTATGCCGGTGGTCTGGTCGATATGGGTTCGGGTCACTTGCACCCGCTCAATCTGGTCCTCGGTGAAGCGCGGCTGGCGCACTCCCTTGGGGTGCGGATATTCGAGCAGAGCCCGGTGCTGGAATTGATCCATGGCAGCACCGCACAGGTCCGTTGTGCCGGTGGCACGGTGCGTGCGGGCAGTCTGGTGCTGGCCTGCAACGCGCACCTGGAAGAACTCGAACCAAACTTGAGCGGCAAGGTGCTCCCGGCGGGCAGTTACATCATTGCCACCGAACCGCTGCCGCCGGACGTGGCTGCGCAATTGATCCCGCAGAATCTCGCGTTGTGTGACCAGAAAGTCGGCCTGGATTACTACCGGCTCTCGGCGGACCGGCGCCTGCTGTTCGGCGGTGCCTGCCACTATTCGGGGCGTGATCCGGCAGACATTACGGCCTACATGCGTCCGCAAATGCTGAAGGTGTTCCCGCAACTGGCTAATGTGCGCATCGACTATCAATGGGGCGGCAAGATCGGCATCTCCGCCAATCGCTTCCCGCAGGTCGGGCGCTTGAGCCAGCATCCGAACGTGTTCTACGCCCAGGGTTATTCCGGTCATGGCCTGAACGTGACCCATTGGTGCGCAAAGTTGCTGGGCGAAGCGATCCATGCCGGGCACAGTCAGGGGTTTGATGTGTTCAGCGCGGTGCCGCACATGACCTTCCCTGGCGGCCCGCTGCTGCGTTCGCCCCTGCTGGCACTTGGCATGTTCTGGTATCGCCTGCGCGAAGTATTGGGATGAAGCACCGACGCTTACCATGTAGCAGCTGGCGAAGCCTGCGTTCGGCTGCGCAGCAGTCGTAAAACCTGAGCGCGAGGTCATCCTGAAGGACCGCGTTGCCTGATTTCACGACTGCTGCGCAGCCGAACGCAGGCTTCGCCAGCTGCTACATGGATCGCGTCAGGTTATCTGATTGGTCATTAGTCACAAATGACCGTCCGGCCCATCTCTTGTTCAGCCTTTCGATTTGCTCAATCGCGAGGCACTTCTATATTGAGGGAGTGCTCATCACTTTCTGCCTCCTGTCGAGCTTGGCCTATGGCAACGACTGACCAGCTGATCATTTGCGAGCACTGCGACTGCGTGTATGAAAAAGTCACGCTCGCCAAACATCAAAAAACCCTGTGTACGCGCTGCGGCGGCGTGCTTCAGCGCTATAACGGCCTGACGGTGCAGCAGCGCCTGGCGTTGAGCTTCACCGCCCTGGTGCTGTGGATTTTCACCAATTTCTACCCAGTGATGAGCATCAGCCTCAAAGGCCTGAAAAACAGCGCCACGCTCTGGGATTCGGTATTGGCCCTGAGTCACGGGCCCATCACGTTCATTGCGATGGTGGCGGCGATCGCCATGATCATCGCGCCGATTTTCCAGCTGGTGCTGCTGATCTGGGTCCTGGGCTTCGCCCTGGCGGACCAGCGCTCGCCCGGTTTCAGGTTCTGCATGCGCTGGCTGGAAACCCTCCGGCCCTGGAGCATGCTGGAGGTCTGTCTGCTGGGTGCCATGGTCGCGGTGATCAAACTCGCCGGACTGCTGGATGTGTTGCCCGGCATCGGCCTGTTTGCCCTGGCGATTCTCAGCCTGATGATGATCCGTATCGCCGGGCGCGATGTCCGTGAGCTGTGGGACATCCTATGAAAACGCCTCCGGTGGCCAGCGAACTCAACCTGTGCCTGTGTCACAGCTGCGGCCTGGCCTGCGACATGACCCACGAGCCCCACGAATGTGAGCGCTGCGGCGCGCCGTTGCATCGGCGCAAAACCAACTCGATTACCCGGACCTGGGCCTACATGTTCACGGCCCTGGCGTTTTACGTCCCGGCCAATCTGCTGCCGGTGATGAACACCAAGATGGTCGGCAACGGCGCCGATAGCACGATCATGAGCGGCGTACTGGAGTTCTGGCAGCACGGTGCCTGGGACATTGCCCTGATCATTTTTATCGCCAGCATCGCGGTGCCTGGCATCAAGTTCGTGGCCCTGACGCTGCTGCTGGTTACCGTGCAGCGCGACAGCCAGTGGGCGCGCAAGGAAAGGTCAACGCTGTACCGATTCGTCGAGCTCATCGGTTACTGGTCAATGCTCGATGTGATCGTGGTGGCCCTGGTGGCCGCTCTGGTGAAGTTTCAAGCCCTGGCCGATATCGAACCGCGCCCGGGCATTCTGTTCTTTGGTCTGGTGGTGGTGTTCACCATGCTGTCGGCGATGAGTTTCGACCCGCGCCTGATCTGGGATAAAGAGCGGGGATACCCGCAAAACAACGAGGAGGTCACGGATGAAGTCGCAAGCCACTGACGGGCCGCAAGCCCCCGGCCAGGCACCTGTAAAGACCCGTCGTTTCAGCGTTTCGCTGGTATGGATCGTGCCGATTGTCGCGGTGCTGGTAGGGATCTCGCTGGTGGTGCACAGCATCCTGCAAGAGGGCCCGACCATCACCATTACCTTCAAGACCGGTAGCGGCCTGACCGCCAACAAAACCGAAGTCAAATACCGCAACGTGGTGATCGGGCAAGTCACCGATGTCGAGCTGAGCAACGACCAGAAAAGTGTCAACGCCACCGTCAAACTGGCCAAGCAAGCCGAAAGCTTTACCCGCGAAGACTCGCAGTTCTGGGTGGTGCGCCCGCGCATCGGCGCAGGCGGGGTGTCGGGCATCGATACCCTGCTTTCCGGGGACTACATTGGCGCCGATATCGGCCAGTCCAATGCCCGCGCGAAGAACTTCACCGGCCTGGAAAACCCGCCGCCGATTACCTATGGCGAGCCGGGCAAGCGCTTCATGCTGCACACCGAAGACCTCGGTTCACTGGACATCGGCTCGCCCATTTACTACCGCAAGATTCCCGTCGGCCAGGTGGTGGCCTATGCCCTGGATGCCGACGGCAAAGGGGTGAACATCGAAGTATTCATCCACGCGCCCAACGATGCCTACGTCACTAAAAACACCCGATTCTGGAACGCCAGCGGCATTGACGTGAATGTTGGCGCCAACGGCTTTTCGGTAAAAACCGAGTCGCTGTCCTCTATCCTGGTCGGCGGTATTGCCTTCCGGGCACCGGAATACAGTCCCAACGATGAGCTGGCCGGGGATGAAAAAACCTTCGAACTGTTCGAAGACCAGCAAACCGCCCTCGCCCCACCCAACGGCAAGGGCCAATACCTGGTGTTGCGTTTCGATCAGGCCTTGCGTGGCCTCAAGGTCGGGGCACCGGTGGAATTCCTCGGTGTCGAGTTCGGCAAAGTCGTGGCGGTCAATCTGGATTTCGACGCGAAAAAACGCAGTTTCCCGATCAATGTTGGCATCGTGATCTACCCGCAACGGCTCGGCCAGGCCCATATCAAAATGCTTGAGGCCTTGAAGCATGACCCCAATGACGAAGCCGCAGGCGTTCGGCTGATCGGCACCTTTATCGAGAACGGTCTGCGGGCACAGGCCCGTAGCGGCAATCTGCTGACCGGCCAGCTCTACATTGCCCTCGATTTCTACCCCAAGGCAGACAAAGTCGTGTTCGATCCGAACGCCCGCCCGGTGATGATTCCGACCGTTCCTGGCAGCCTCGAACAATTGCAGGAAAAACTCGAGGCCATGATCACCAAGATCAACAACCTGCCCGTGGAGCGCATCGCCAGCAACCTCGACAGCAACCTCGTCGAACTGCGCAAAGGCCTGACGCAATTCAACGCAAAGACCCTGCCCGGCGTGCAATCCACCCTGGCGGACGTCAGCAAAACCCTGAATTCGGCCAGTTCGACGCTGGCCGAGGATTCACCGCAACGTGAGCAGTTGACCCAGACCCTGGACGAACTCGGACGCATGTCGCGCTCGTTGCGTGAGCTCTCGGATTACCTGGGACGGCATCCGGAATCGCTGATCCGCGGTCGCCCCAACAACGCCGCGCCAATGGATCTGCAAGCGCCACCGCGCAACTGAGCACAGGAGCAACACCCATGGCTTTTTCGTACAAAATCACCTTGGTCACTGCGCTGTTGCTGCTCACCGCCTGCCGCAGTGATCCGATTCAATTTCACACCCTGATCCCGACCCAATTGAGCGGTAACTCAAGGTCCGGCGCGCAGGATATCCAGATCGAAGGCCTGAGCGTGCCCCCGCAGGTCGACCGTCCGCAGATAGTTATCCGCCAGGGCAACAGTGGCCTGGCGATTCTGGAAACCCAATGGTGGGCCGCGAGTCTGGTGGATGAACTGCGCAGCGCGCTGGTGGATCAACTGGTCAACAGCAACCCCCGGCGCAAAGTCTCGGTGCGCCTGGATGTGCAGCGCTTCGACTCGATTCCCGGCCAATACGGCTTGATCGACGTCAAATGGCGCCTGCGCGACCTCGGTCAAACCGATGTCTCGCTGGTGACGTGCCGCAGCACGTTGCAGACGCCTTCCGGCCCGTCCATCGATGAGCTGGTGGCGGCTCAGCAGAACAATGTCAAACGTCTGGCCGCACTGATCAGCCAAACCGCGAGCGGAACGCAAAAAGGTTGCCCATCAACCTGATACACAATTTGTAGAAGCCTACGTTCGGCTCTGTAGCAGCTGTCGAGCTTGCGAGGCTGCGTTCGGCTCTGTAGGAGCTGTCGAGCCTGCGAGGCTGCGATCGGCTGCGCAGCAGTCGTGAAATCAGGCAACGCGGTGCGTCAGGAAAACCGCATGCTCAGGGTTTACGACTGCTGCGCAGCCGAACGCAGCCTCGCAAGCTCGACAGCTGCTACAGAGCCGATCGCAGCCTCCCAGGCGCCTACAGAGGCCGAACGCAAGCTAGATGCATTTGTGATGAAATTTTGACGTTTTTTTCTCAATTCAAGCTCTACATTCGCCGCGCCTTAAACATGCAAATGATTCGTATTGATCTACACTCATCGACGACCCTTCTCGTCGATTCTGTCGAGTCTGCGCGCACGATTCTAAAAAAAACCGGAGCTGCTACCGCATGAATTCCACTCGCCCTTCCTTCCTGAAAAAAGCCCTGTTGGTTACCGCTCTATTGAGCGCTGGCCATGTGTACGCAGCCGATGCCGACGGCATCGTGGTCTACAACGCCCAGCATGAAAGCCTGACCAAAGCGTGGATCGACGGTTTTACCAAGGAAACCGGCATCAAGGTCACCGTCCGCAACGGCGACGACACCGAGATGGGTAATCAGCTCGTGCAAGAAGGCGCCGCCTCGCCGGCCGACGTGTTCCTGACCGAAAACTCCCCGGCCATGGTCCTGGTCGACAACGCCGGGCTGTTTGCTCCGGTCGCCCCGACCACCCTGGAACAGGTTGGCGAAGCGTATCGCCCGGCCCATGGCAAATGGGTGGGGATTGCCGCGCGCTCCACGGTATTTGTCTACAACCCGAGCAAACTGCCTGAAGCGCAATTGCCCAAGTCGCTGATGGACCTCGCCGGCCCGAACTGGAAAGGTCGCTGGGGTGCTTCGCCGGCCGGTGCCGACTTCCAGGCGATCGTCGCCGCGGTACTCGAACTCAAGGGTGAAGCCGCCACGCTCGAATGGTTGAAAGGGATGAAAACCAACTTTACGGCGTATCGCGGTAACAGCGCCGTGCTCAAAGCGGTGAATGCCGGGCAGGTCGACAGCGGCGTGATCTACCACTATTACAGCTTCGGTGACCAGGCCAAGACCGGCGAAAACAGCAAGAACACCGCCCTGCACTACTTCAAGCACAAGGATCCGGGCGCGTTTGTCAGCGTCTCGGGCGGCGGCGTCCTGGCGTCCAGCCAACACAAGGAACAAGCCCAGGCGTTCCTGAAGTGGGTGACTGGCAAAGACGGTCAGGCCATCCTCAAGACCGGTAAATCGTTCGAATACGCCGTGGGCAAGAACGCTGAATCCAACCCCAAACTGGTGCCTTTGCAGCAACTTGACGCGCCGACTGTCGATGCCTCAAAACTCGACAGTAAAAAAGCCGTGGAGCTGATGACTCAGGCCGGACTGCTCTAATTGATGCCTGAAACCCTGCCGGCGGGTGTCGCTGAGGCGATACCCGCAAATTTGCGACGACGGTCACGCGGTGTCTTTGCGCGGCGCGGCGGTGCGTGGGTGATTGGTTTGTCGGTGCTGGTTTCAATGCTGGCGCTGCTGCCAATTGCGTTCGTCATTGGCGTGTCGTTCGAGACTGGCTGGGCAACCCTGGTGCCATTGGTTTTCCGACCTCGGGTCGGCGAGTTGTTGATCAACACGGTGTTGCTGGTGGTGATCACAATTCCCTTGTGCGTCACGCTCGGTGTGGCGCTGGCCTGGCTCACCGAACGCACCGATTTGCCGGGGCGGCGTTGGTGGTCGTTGCTGGCGACTGCGCCTTTGGCGGTGCCGGCGTTCGTGCACAGCTACGCCTGGGTCAGTCTGGTGCCACCGATCCATGGATTGTTTGCCGGGGTGCTGGTTTCGGTCATCGCCTACTTCCCGTTCCTTTACTTGCCGGTCGCAGCAACCCTGCGCCGGCTTGATCCGGCGATAGAAGACGTCGCCGAATCCCTGGGTCTGAAACCCTGGGTGGTATTTTTCCGCGTGGTACTGCCGCAACTGCGCCTGGCAATCTGCGGCGGGGCCTTGCTGGTCGGCCTGCACCTGCTGGCCGAATATGGCCTGTACGCGATGATCCGCTTCGACACCTTCACCACGGCGATTTTCGATCAGTTCAAATCCACCTTCAACGGGCCGGCCGCCAACATGCTCGCCAGTGTGCTCGCGCTGTGCTGCCTGGCGATGCTGACCGTCGAATCCGCCGCTCGCGGCAACGCGCGTTACGCCCGGGTCGGTTCGGGAAGCGCCCGTGATCAGCGGGTCGTGCGTCTGAAGAGCTGGGCAACCGCACTCGCACTGACCTTGCAAATCGTCACCTGCGCACTGGCGCTGGGTGTGCCGTTGATTACGCTGGGCAAGTGGCTGATCGCCGGCGGCACGCAAGTCTGGGAGCTGGGCGAACTGCTGCCGGCCTTGCAACAGACCCTGCAGTTCGGGGCCGCGGGCGCCATTCTCACCACCTGCGCGGCCATCCCGATTGCCTGGCTGTCGATCCGCTCGCCGGGCCGAATGCAGCGGCTACTGGAAAGCTGTAACTACATCACCAGTTCGCTGCCGGGGATTGTCGTTGCCCTGGCCTTGGTGACGATCACCATCCATTTTGCCCGGCCGATTTACCAGACCACGATCACGGTATTGCTGGCGTACCTGCTGATGTTCTTGCCGCGCGCCCTGGTGAGTTTGCGTGCCGGTATCGCCCAGGCACCGGTGGAACTGGAAAACATCGCCCGCAGCCTCGGTCGCACGCCTGCGCGGGCATTGTGGCTGATCACTCTGCGCCTGGCCGCACCCGGTGCTGCCGCAGGCGCCGCGCTGGTGTTTCTGGCGATCACCAATGAGTTGACCGCCACCCTGCTGCTCGCCCCGAACGGCACGCGCACCTTGGCCACCGGGTTCTGGGCCATGACCAGCGAAATCGATTATGCCGCTGCGGCGCCTTATGCCCTGCTGATGATCTTGCTCTCGCTGCCGTTGACCGGACTCCTTTATCACCAATCCAAACGAACGGCTGGCCGATGAACACTCTGGAACTGCACTCGATCTACAAGGCCTACGGTTCTCAACGGGCCCTGGAAAACATCAGCCTGTCGGTGCCCACCGGCAGCCGCACAGTCATCGTCGGCCCTTCGGGTTCTGGCAAGACCACCTTGCTGCGGATGATCGCCGGCTTCGAATTCCCGGACTCAGGTCGCCTGACGCTCAACGGTCAGACGCTCGTCGACAGCACCCACGAGGTGCCCGCGCATCAGCGTTTGATTGGCTATGTTCCCCAGGACGGCGCCCTCTTCCCGCACATGACCGTGGCCGCCAATATTGGCTTTGGGCTGTCCACCAAGGGCCTGGAAAAACAGCAGCGGATCGCCGAGTTGATGGACAGCGTTGCGCTGGATTCGAACATGGCCGAGCGCTGGCCCCACGAACTCTCCGGCGGCCAGCAACAGCGTGTGGCCCTGGCGCGGGCCTTGGCCCAACAGCCGCGATTGATGTTGCTGGATGAGCCATTTTCCGCACTCGATACCGGCCTGCGTGCCGCCATGCGTAAATTGGTCGCGCGACTGCTGGCCGACGCGGGTGTCACCACCATTCTGGTCACCCATGACCAGAGTGAGGCGTTGTCGTTCGCCGATCAGTTGGCAGTGATGCGCCAGGGCCGGCTGGTGCAATCCGGCCATCCACTGGACCTGTACCGCTATCCCGACGATGAACAAACCGCACTGTTCCTCGGTGAAGCCGTGGTCATGCCCGCCAGAATCGAAGCGGGCTGGGCGCATTGCGACCTGGGGCGGATACCGGTCAACAACCACCGCAACAACAGTTCGGCGCAAATCATGCTGCGGCCAGAGCAACTTCAGGTCTGCAGTCCGATCACCGGCGAAGCTCATTCACAAGGGTGCAGAGGCGTAGTGACGGACCGGGATTTCGGCGGCAATACCTGCACGTTGACCGTGGAACTGGAGTCGTTGGTAAACGAAGACCAGCCAGGCCGCTCGCTACTGGTGCGCAGCTCCGGCATGCATGCGCCACCGGCGGGGAGCGCGGTGCATGTCTCGACCATCGGCCATGCCCACGTCCTGAGCGAACCCTGAACCCCGTGCGTCACAAATCGAAGCGATCAACCGCCCGCCGCCGCTCATTGTCATCGCGCACGTCGTAGTTGGCGGTCGTCTGGATATTGCTGTGGTGCGCGAGTTTTTGCGCAATCGACAGGTCGTGCTCTTCGATCACCCGGGTGATGAACGAGCGGCGGAAATCATGCGGCATGATCTTCACCCCGACCTGCGCGCCCCGCTGCCGGGCGATGTAGTAGATCGCATGTTTGGTAATGCGCTCACGGGTGATGTGGCTGCCCCGGCGAATGCGGTTGAACAGAAACGCATCGTCCGTTTCACCCTCTTTCAGTTGCGAGCGCCGCAGTTCCAGCCAGTCATTCAGCTTGGCGAAGGCCCAGGCCGGCGCGTACTTGATCAGTTGCTTGTTGCCCTTGGCGGTGACCCGAAGGCTGCGCTCGGTGAAATCGACCTGGTTCAGGTCCAGATTCACCGATTCCGACTTGCGCATGCCCGAACCGTACAAAATCCCGATGATCGCCGCGTCCCGCAGGCCTTGTGGCCTTGGATCGGCAGCGCAGACCGCCATCAATTCCTGGATCAGCGTGCGCTTGAGGTTGCGCCCCTGGGACAGCCGCGTGCCGGCAATGCCCTTGACCGAGCGCATTTTCAACAAGTGTTCCTGACTGATCAGGCTCATGCGCCACGCTTCGTTCATCACCCCGCGCACCGCATTGACGTACAGCGAAGAAGTGTTGGGTGCGTAACCGTCGGTGCGCAAGGTCGCGACCAGCGCAATCACATCCTCGGGCTGCAGCTGATGCCAGGGAATCTCCTCGACGTTCATGTCCTCGAAACCCAGGCGATCGGCCGCGTCCTGCAAAATGTAACGCATGGTCAGTTGGCTGGACGGCGCCAGTCGAGCCAGATAGACGGTCATCGGGTTGATGTTCGAAGCAGCTGGAGCAGTAATAGGTAAGTCAATCAAACGAAACGGCCTTGAATGAAAACAGTGCAAAAAAAAATGGCGTACTCACGTTAAACCCGCGGACGTCGACACGGTGCAGGGTCGCGACATCAAGCTTGCAGATCACTCAGCGATGTCAGGATTTGCGCACAAAACCATTTCAGTGCGGTGGATTCATCGCTGCGTACGTGCCGGTGCAGGTTCACATAGAACGAGGGCACCTTAAAGGGCAACTCCAGCATCTTCAATGGCCCCGCCAGGGGAATCCGACAAAAGCCCTCGGTAATCTGCGCAGGCAGTACCGTCAGCAACTGCGTGCCAGGTAAAGCGTGCATACACCCAATCCCCTGCAGGAGCTGGCTTGCCAGCGAAGCACGTTAACGATGACGGTTTTCAACAGGATAAACGTGGCGACTTTGAGTCCTTCGCTGGCAAGCCAGCTCCTACAGGGGGGCGGTGGTTTCAGATGTTGCGTTCGTTGTAGATCTTTTGATCTTGCCGTTGCCGTTGCTTTGCCCCTGCCAGACACCACAACTTCAACTGTCTTGTAGTTAGTTCGCCGAGTGTTGCATAGCGTTACGTCAAACAGCAGTGAAGTCTATGCGGGGTGGTAATGCAGGCGGTGCAATAGACTCCGTTCCCGTCAAGAATCCGGGCAATGAGCGTCGTCTGAACATTGGCTGAATGGACTAATAATTGAAACATCCTTCATATAAAGCGGAACACTTCTGTAGGACTTTTCTACTAAAAACCGCGATGAACGGCCGTAGTCTGAACAATGGCTTAATAGCTTTCAGATAAATGATTTGCCGACCGGTTTTTCATGTTCCTTTCACAAAATCGGGCCTAATCTCGATAGAGCTGGGGCGGTCGTGGGACTTGCCCAACTGCAGACCCAGTCGGTGAAAGCCAACTAATGCTGATTATTAGCGTACTGACTCAACTAATTGATGCAGCTTCTATTTTTGCGACTACGCTTTGATTGGATCCAATAAATTCAGAATGAACGCCACCGATCCATCAGCCCCAGAGGTGACAATGAGTCAGGCTTTTCTCCCCTTCTCCCGACCCAGTATCGGCGATGAAGAAATTGCCGCCGTAGAGCAAGTTTTACGCTCCGGCTGGATCACTACCGGGCCGAAAAACCAGGAACTGGAAGAGCAATTCGCCAACTACGTCGGTTGTCGTCATGCCGTGGCACTGTCCTCGGCCACTGGCGGGATGCACATTACGTTACTGGCAATGGGAATCGGTCCGGGCGATGAAGTTATTACTCCGTCGCAGACCTGGGTGTCGACCGCCAACATGATTTGCCTGTTGGGCGCCACGCCGGTGTTTGTCGACGTTGATCGCGACACCTTGATGAGTGATCTGTCGAACATCGAAGCAGCGATCACCGCCCGCACCAAAGCCATTATTCCCGTGCATTACGCCGGTGCCGCGTTCGATCTCGATCCGCTTTATGCGTTGGCCGACAAACACGGCATCCCCGTCATCGAAGATGCCGCTCACGCAGCAGGCACCTTCTACAAAGGTCGTCATGTCGGCGCGAAAGGCACGGCGATCTTCTCGTTCCACGCGATCAAGAACATGACCTGCGCCGAAGGTGCGATGTTCGTCAGCGACGATGAAGCCCTCGCCTCCCGGGTGCGCATGCTCAAGTTTCACGGCCTCGGTGTCGATGCCTACGACCGCCTGACCCATGGCCGCAAACCCCAGGCCCAGGTGATCGAGCCCGGCTTCAAGTACAACCTGGCCGACATCAATGCCGCCATCGCCCTGGTGCAGCTGGAGCGACTGGACGACATCAACGCCAAGCGCACGGAGCTGGCCCGCGCCTACCTGCAACGCCTCGAAGGCTCAACGGTGCAACCGCTGGCGATACCGGCTTACCCGCAGCAGCACGCCTGGCACCTGTTCATCCTGCGCATCGACGCCGAGCGCTGTGGAGTGGATCGCGAAGCGTTCATGAAGGCCTTGCAGGAACAGAACATCGGCACCGGCATTCACTTTGTCGCCACACACCTGCACACCTACTACCGCCAACGTTTCCCCAATATTTACCTGCCCAACACCGAATGGAACTCGGCTCGGCTGTGTTCGATCCCGTTGTTCCCCGACATGACTGTCAATGACGTCGACCGTGTCGTCGGCGCCATTGAAAACATAGTGGACAAAAGCCTGTGAAACCTTATCCGATCCGTTGCGTGTCGATCGTCATCCCGGTCTACAACGAGCAAGACAGCCTGCCTGAATTGCTCAGGCGTACCGAAGCGGCGTGCCAGCAGTTGCATCATGACTACGAGATCGTGCTGGTCGATGATGGCAGCCGCGACAACTCGGCGCAGATCCTTGAAGAAGCCGCCAATCGTGAATGCAGCCCGGTGGTGGCGGTCATTCTCAACCGCAACTACGGCCAGCATGCGGCAATCATGGCCGGTTTCGAACAGTGCAAGGGCGACGTCGTCATCACCCTCGACGCCGACCTGCAAAACCCTCCGGAAGAGATTCCCCGATTGGTGGCTCAGGCCGAACTCGGCTATGACGTGGTCGCCACCGTGCGCAACAACCGTCAGGACTCGGCCTTGCGCCGTTGGCCGTCGAAGCTGATCAACCTGGCGGTGCAGCGTTCCACCGGCGTCGCCATGAGCGACTACGGCTGCATGCTGCGGGCCTACCGCCGCAGCATTGTCGACGCGATGCTCGCCTGCCGCGAACGCAGCACGTTCATCCCGATCCTGGCCAACAGCTTCGCCCGGCACACCACGGAAATCCTGGTGACCCACGCCGAGCGCGAACACGGCGAATCGAAGTACAGCCCGATGCGCCTGGTCAATTTGATGTTTGACCTGATCACCTGCATGACCACTACCCCGCTGCGCCTGCTGAGCATTGTCGGCTTTGCCATGGCCGGTTTGGGCGTGCTGTTCGCCATTGCCTTGATTGTCTTGCGCCTGGCCTTCGGTGCCAGTTGGGCCGGTGGCGGTACGTTTGTGCTGTTCGCCGTGCTGTTCGTGTTTACCGGTGGCCAGTTCATCGGCATGGGCCTGCTGGGCGAATACCTGGGGCGCATGTACAGCGACGTGCGCGCCCGTCCCCGGTTCTTTATCGAGAAAGTCCTGCGCGGCCAACCCGCCATGCCGGCCCCTGTTGTCACCGTTGACGGCCTCACTTCCACTTCTTCAGATCAGGTTCTCTCATGAGTGCAAAAGCTGTTGTCTTCGCCTATCACGATATTGGCTGTGCCGGCATCGAAGCCTTGCTCAGTTCCGGTTATGACATTGCCGCGGTCTTCACCCACGCCGATGATCCGAAGGAGAACGCGTTCTACGGCTCCGTTGCGCAACTGTGTGCCAGCAAAGGCATCGCGGTGCATGCCCCGGAAGATGCCAATCACCCGCTGTGGATCGAACGCATCAGCAAACTCAACCCGGATTACCTGTTCTCGTTCTACTACCGCAACCTGCTGAGCGAGCCGCTGCTGGCCACCGCCCGTAAAGGCGCGTTCAACCTGCACGGTTCCTTGTTGCCGCGCTACCGTGGTCGCGCGCCGGCCAACTGGGTGCTGGTCAACGGTGAAACCGAAACCGGCGTCACCCTGCACCGCATGGTCAAGCGTGCCGATGCCGGCGCCATCCTCGCCCAGCAAAAGGTTGCCATCGAGCGCAACGACACAGCGCTGACCCTGCACGGCAAATTGCGTGTAGCAGCCACCGATCTACTGCGCGATACCTTGCCAGCGTTGCTGGTCGGTAAAGTCAGTGAAACGCCTCAGGACGAAGCCAAAGCCACGGTGTTTGGCCGTCGAACCCCGGCTGACGGCAAACTGGTCTGGAGCAAACCGGCGCAAGAACTGTTCAATCTGGTGCGCGCCGTCACCCAACCTTATCCGGGCGCATTCTGCGCCGTGGGCGAGCACAAGCTGATTGTCTGGAGCGCTGAAGTCGCCAAGGGCAATGAAGGCCAGGCGCCGGGCCGGGTGATCAGCGTCGACCCGTTGCGTATCGCCTGCGGCGAGGATTCCTTGCTCATCAGCGCTGGCCAGCGTAACGACAACGGCCTGTACCTCAGTGGCCCGCAACTGGCCAGTGAACTCGGCCTGGTCGACGGTTCCGTGTTGCGTGGCGCCGAGTCCGGGCGCGCTCCGCGTCGTACCCGCGTGCTGATCCTCGGCGTCAACGGATTCATCGGCAATCACTTGTCCGAACGCTTGCTGCGTGACGATAAATACGAAGTTTATGGGCTGGACATTGGCTCGGACGCCATCGAGCGTCTGCGCAGCCACCCCAATTTCCACTTCGTCGAAGGCGATATCAGCATCCACTCCGAGTGGATCGAATACCACGTCAAGAAGTGCGACGTGATACTGCCGCTGGTGGCGATCGCCACGCCGATCGAATACACCCGCAACCCGCTGCGCGTGTTCGAACTGGATTTCGAAGAGAACCTGAAACTGGTGCGCTACTGCGTCAAGTACAACAAGCGCGTGATCTTCCCGTCGACCTCGGAAGTCTATGGCATGTGCCAGGACAACAACTTCGATGAAGACAGCTCCAACCTCGTCGTCGGCCCGATCAACAAGCAACGCTGGATCTACTCGATCTCCAAGCAATTGCTCGACCGCGTGATCTGGGCCTATGGCCAGAAAGGCCTGAACTTCACCCTGTTCCGCCCCTTCAACTGGATGGGCCCACGCCTCGACCGCCTGGACTCGGCGCGTATTGGCAGTTCCCGGGCGATTACCCAGCTGATTCTCAACCTGGTGGAAGGCACGCCGATTCGCCTGTTCGATGGCGGTGAGCAAAAACGCTGCTTCACTGACATTGCCGACGGCGTCGAAGCGCTGGCACGGATCATCGACAACGAGAACGACGCCTGCAATGGCCAGATCATCAACATCGGCAACCCGGACAACGAAGCCAGCATTCGCCAGTTGGGCGAAGAGTTGTTGCGCCAGTTCGAAGCGCACCCGTTGCGCGACAACTTCCCGCCATTCGCCGGGTTCCGCGATGTCGAAAGCAAAGCCTTCTACGGCACCGGTTACCAAGACGTGTCCCACCGCAAACCGAGCATCGCCAACGCCAAGCGCCTGCTGGACTGGACGCCGACCGTGGAAATGAGTGAAACCATTGGCAACACGCTGGATTTCTTCTTGCGCGAGGCCATGCTCGAAATCGCGGACAAGCCCTAATGCAGGCAGGCCTTCGAATCGATGTCGACACGTATAGGGGCACCCGTGAGGGGGTGCCACGACTGCTGGAAATCCTCGATGAAGCGCAGGTCAAGGCGACGTTTTTCTTCAGCGTCGGGCCGGACAACATGGGGCGCCATTTGTGGCGTCTGATCCGCCCGCAGTTCCTCTGGAAAATGCTCCGCTCCAACGCCGCCGGCCTGTACGGCTGGGACATTCTGCTGGCCGGCACTGCCTGGCCGGGTAAACCGATTGGCCGTGACCTGGGGCATTTGATGCGCCAAGCCCGGGACGCCGGTCATGAAGTCGGCCTGCATGCCTGGGATCACCATGGGTGGCAGGCCAATGCCGGGCGCTGGAACGATGCGCAATTGATCGAGCACATTCGCCAGGGCGTAGACACGCTCAGCGACATCCTCGGGCAAAAGGTCGAGTGCTCGGCCGCTGCCGGTTGGCGCGCGGACGAGCGAGTGATCGACGCCAAGCAGGCTTTCGGCTTTCGTTACAACAGCGATTGCCGCGGGCAGAGTCTGTTCCAACCCGCATTGACCGGCGGTGGTTTGGGTGCGCCGCAGATTCCGGTGGACTTGCCGACCTTCGATGAAGTGGTCGGCCCGACCGTGGCGGCCAAGGACTACAACGCCTTCATTCTTGAGCGCTTCAGCGCCGAAAAACTCAACATCTACACAATCCATGCCGAAGTAGAAGGGATTCTGATGGCCAACGATTTTCGTCAACTGCTGGCCGATGCGCGCCAGCGAGGCATCTGTTTTCAACCCTTGGGCGATCTGCTGCCCGAGGCACCCGGCACCTTGCCGATCGGGCGTGTGGTGCGTGGCACGCTCGAAGGCCGTGAAGGCTGGCTGGGGGTGCAAGGCGTATGAGCAAACCCTGGGCATTGCCGTTATTACTGGCCATTTGTGCGCTGGCGTATCTGTTGCCGATGGCCAGCCATGGCTTGTGGATTCCCGACGAAACCCGCTATGCCCAGATCAGCCAGGACATGCTCCTGAGCGGAGACTGGGTCTCGCCGCATTTCATGAGCCTGCGTTATTTCGAAAAACCGGTGGCCGGTTACTGGATGATCGCCGCCAGCCAGGCGCTGTTTGGCCAGAACCTGTTCGGTGTGCGGTTTGCTTCAGCCCTGAGTACCGGGCTGAGTGTGTTGCTGTGCTTCCTGATCGCTCGCCGGATGTGGAACGACCCGCGCAAGAGTTTTGCCTGCGCGCTGCTGTACATGAGTTTCACGGTAATCGCCGGCGCCGCGGGCTACGCTAATCTCGACCCGCAATTCACCTTCTGGGTCAACCTGAGTCTGGTTGCCTTGTGGTTTGCGCTGGACAGTGTCAGCCGTGGCCAGCGGCTGATCGGTTGGGCCGGGTTGGGCTTCGCTTGTGGCATGGGATTCCTGACCAAGGGATTTCTGGCCTGGCTGCTGCCGGTACTGATCGCCCTGCCCTGGATGCTCTGGCAAAAACGCTGGCGTGAACTGCTGGTTTACGGTCCGTTGGCGATTGTCGTGGCCATCGCCGTCAGCTTGCCATGGGCCTTGGCGGTGCATGCGCAGGAGCCTGATTACTGGCGGTTTTTCTTCTGGCATGAACACATTCGTCGCTTCGCCGGGGACGATGCGCAACATGACGCGCCGTGGTGGTTTTATCTGCCGTTGCTGGTGGCGTTCAGTCTGCCGTGGGCGGCGTTGTTGCCACCGGCGTTGCGGCAGGCATGGCAAACACGTCGCCAGTCGAATATCGCTTTCCTGTTGTTGTGGTTGTTGATGCCGCTGCTGTTTTTCAGCCTCAGCAAAGGCAAATTACCGAGCTACATCCTGCCGTGCCTGTTGCCCCTGGCGTTGTTGCTGGGCCATGCGCTGGCGGACCGTTTGAAGCTGGAGCACGGCCGGGCACTGGGCATCAATGGCCTGCTGAACCTGGTGCTGGGTTTGGTCACCCTCCTCGCGCTGGTTTACCTGCAACTGAAAAAACCGCTCTACAGCCATGAACTGCACAACCTGGTGCTGGTGTTCATCGGCCTGACCGGCTGGATCATGGCCAACCTGCTGCAAGCCTTCAGGCCCCTGCAATGCTGGGCGGCACCGGCCTTCGGCAGTCTGCTGCTGATTGGCTTGGTGCCGGCCGGGCTGCCTGATTCAGTGGTCGCCAACAAGATGCCCGACCAATTCATCTTCGAGCACGCGCAGGAACTCGGCCAGGCCAGCCAGTTGCTGAGCAACGACCTGGGCGCCGCCTCGGCCCTGGCCGGGCGCCTGAAACGTGGGGACGTGGCTTTGTACAACACGATAGGCGAACTGAAATATGGCCGGGCCTATCCTGACGGCGGGCAGCAGCGAGTCGACCCCAATCAGGCGCAACAGGGGATGCGCGAAGCCCGCCGCAACGGTTCCGTCGGTGTGCTGATGCGGGTCAAGGGGGACGACGAGCTGCGCGAAGTCGAACTGCTGCCAAAGGATGGCAAGCGCTATGAACAAGGCAATCTCGTGATTTTGATTTTTCCGCAGGCCGAATCATGAGCCTGCTACTGCTATTGACCGCCTGCCTGCTGACCTGTCTGGGTCAGATCGCCCAGAAGTACGCCGTGGAAAGCTGGCGTGGCCAGTTGTCGGGCTGGGGCGAGAAACTGCGTTCGCCGTGGTTGTGGCTGGCGCTCGGCTCCCTGGGGCTGGGTTTGCTGGTGTGGCTGCTGGTATTGCAGCGCCTTGAAGTCGGTATCGCCTACCCGATGTTGAGCTTGAATTTTGTGCTGATCACTCTGGTCGCCCGCTTCGTTTTCCACGAAACCATCGACCGGCGTCACTGGCTGGGCGTGGCGCTGGTGATTGGCGGCGTGATTCTGCTGGGGCAACACACATGAACCTGCGTCGCGGAATCACTTTTGCCCTGAGCAGCGTGTTGCTGGTCAGCGCCGCGCAATTGGGCATGCGCTGGAGCATGAGCCACCTGCCGCAGCCCGAACAATGGCTCACTGCAGCTATTCAACCGTCCGCCGTCGCCGTGGTGCTGGCCGCCATTCTCGCGTACGCCCTGTCGATGTTCTGCTGGCTGCTCGCCCTGCGGGATTTGCCCCTGGGCCGGGCGTATTCGCTGCTGAGCATCAGCTATGCGCTGGTGTACCTGCTGGCCGCCAGCCTGCCGCTGTTCAACGAAGCGTTCAGCCTTTCCAAAAGCCTTGGCGTGGCCTTGGTCATCCTCGGCGTCATCACCATTAACTCTCGACCTGCTCGCGCGCCCGAACTCAGGAGTGCCTCATGAAAATCAGTGTATTTGGTAGCGGTTACGTTGGCCTGGTGCAAGCCGCCGTCCTGGCTGAAGTCGGCCACGACGTGGTCTGCATGGACATTGACGAGAAGAAAGTCGAGTTGCTGCAACAGGGCCACGTGAGCATTTTCGAACCGGGGCTGGCCAGCCTGGTGCGTGAAAGTCTGGACGCCAAGCGTCTGCAGTTCACCACCGACGAAAAGTTTGCGGTGCAGCATGGGCAAGTGCTGTTCATTGCCGTGGGAACCCCGTCCCGGGACGATGGCTCGGCCGACTTGCGCTATGTGCTGTCGGTCGGTGAAGCCGTCGCCCGGCATCGTGAACAACCGGTGATTCTGGTGGAGAAATCCACCGTGCCCGTGGGCACCGGCGACACCCTGCGCGCGCACATCGACAAGTGCCTGATCAAGGTCGGCCGGTTGTTGCAGTTCGATATCGTCTCCAACCCGGAGTTTTTGAAAGAAGGCTCGGCCGTGGCTGATTGCCGGCGTCCGGACCGGATCATCATCGGCTGTGAAAGCGATGAGGTGCGTGAGGTGATGCGCGAACTTTATGGGCCCTTCAACCGCAACCATGACCGGATCATGTTCATGGACCTGCGCAGCGCCGAGCTCACCAAGTACGCCGCCAACTGCATGCTGGCGACCAAGATCAGCTTCATCAACCAGATCGCCGAACTGGCCGAACACTTGGGCGCCGACATCGAATCGGTGCGCCTGGGCATCGGCGCCGACTCGCGCATTGGTTACCACTTTATCTACCCCGGTTGCGGTTATGGCGGCTCGTGTTTCCCCAAGGACATGCGGGCGCTGATCCACAGTGCCGAAGAGGCCCACTGCTCGAGCGATCTGCTGCAAGCGGTGGAAGCCATTAACCAGCGGCAAAAACACAAACTGTTCGAGCGCATCAACGCGTTCTACAAGGGTGATTTGCGCGGCAAGACCTTTGCCGTGTGGGGCCTGGCGTTCAAACCGAACACCGACGACATGCGCGATGCACCGAGCCGGGTGCTGCTGGAGTCGTTGTGGGCGGCCGAGGCCAATGTGCGTGCGTTCGACCCGGAGGCCATGCAGGAAACCCAGCAGTTGTACCCTGACGAATCGAAACTGATGCTCATGGGCACTCCGGAGTCGGTCCTTTCCGGCGCCGATGCGCTGATCATCTGCACCGAGTGGCAGCAATTCAAGGCGCCTGATTTCGACCTGATCCAACAACGTCTCAACGCACCGGTGATCTTCGACGGGCGTAACCTGTACGACGCCGAGCGTCTGGCGCGCAGTGGTTTCCTGTATTTCCCGATGGGTCGCGGTGAATCACGCAAGCTGCCGATTCCTCATCAACAGTGGCCGGCGGCTCAGGTCGTCGCTTGATCCTGTCGTCCAGTGTTCGCCGGCAGTCCGTAGGAGTTGGGCTGCTGGCGCTATTGCTGTTCAGCACCGGGGTGTATCAGCAGGCGACGATCGGATTTGATTCGCGGTTTGTGCTGTTTGCCCAAGAGATGCTGCGCCACGGCCCGTCGGTTTTCCCGACCACGTATGGCCAGCCTTACGCCGATTACTCGGCGCTTTCGACGCTGTTCATCTGGTGGCTGTCCCAGCCGTTCGGGCAGGTCAACAGCCTTAGTGCCTGGTTGCCGAGTGCCATCGCCGGGGCGGTGATCGTCACGTTGATGTACCGCTTGCTGGCGCCCTACTCCCAACGCTGGGCTTTGCTGAGCATCGCCCTGATGCTGCTGACCAACACCTTTGTCACCGAAACCCGTGCCGTGTCCCAGGACTTGATGCTCGCGGCGCTGGCTTTTGCGGTGTTTTACCTCGGCTATGCCGCCGATCATTTCGAGGCGAAGCGCCGCTGGCTGCTGATCTTTGCGCTATTGCTGCTGGCCTTCGGCGTTCGCGGCCCGATAGGCCTGGTGATTCCCACCGGCATGTTGTGCAGCTACTTCGTGCTCAATCGGCAATGGCAGCGCTTGTTCGGTTTCGGCCTGACAGCCGCCGTGTTGCTGGCAGTGTGCGTCGGCGCCCTGTTGTGGCTGGCCGAAGCTATTGGCGGCACGGCCTTCATGCAGGACGTGGTGCGCATGCAATTCATGGGGCGCCTCGACGGCAGCGAGGGTGTCAGCGGTTCGCTGTATTACTTCACCAGTTCGCTGGGCAACTATGCACTCGCTTACCCGTTGGCGCTGCTGGTGCTGGCGGTGGTGTGGCTGACGAATCCAGGACAGAACGGACCGGCGCTGCGCCTGTTGCAATACTGCATGGCAGCCGGGTTGATCGTGATGGTCGGCTTGTCGATCCCCCAGGCGAAAAAGGCCCGATATCTGCTGCCGATGTTGCCCATGGCGGCGATCATTGCGGCGTATCCGTTTCAGGTGGTGCAGGGTCGGGTGTTTGTCTGGTTGCGGGGATTGATGCAGGGGCTTTGGTTGCTGATACCGGGTCTGTTGATGGTGGGATTGCTGGTCGCGCGCCGACGATTTCCCGAGCAGATGACGGCGCTGACTTCAATCCTGATCATTCTTGGCGTGTTGCAAGTGATCGGCCTGGCCGTGCTTTTGCGGCCCGGTTGGCGGGCTCAAACACTGGCCTTTTGCGCGGTGCTGGCGCTGTGGTCGGTCTACATTCTGGTGTTTGAACCGGTCGAACGTCGGCTCTATGACACGCAAACCTTCAGCCGTGCGGCATTTTCGATGGTCCAGGAAGACCCCGCGCCGCTGGTGTTGCATGCCATGGGCAAGGACGCCAAGGCGATCAAGTTCATGGTCAATATCGAGCAGGACTTGCAGCCGGTGTTCACTGAGTCCACCCAAGAACTGGAAAACCTTCATGGGCCGGCATGGTTGATGATGGATGAAAGCGACTACCGCGCCCTGCAGGGCACGCCACTAGGCTCATTGCCGCCCGTGATCAGCGGCCGTTTCGACAAAAACGATTTCGTCCTGCTGCACCTCAACCCCCTGTAGGAGCTGGCTTGCCAGCGAAGGACGTCAACGATGACGCGTTTCAACAGGATAAACGTGGTGCATTCGAATGCTTCGCTGGCAAGCCAGCTCCTACATTCCACCGCGTTCGTCCAGGCAACCCGATCAACCGTAGGAGCTGGCTTGCCAGCGAAGGACGTTAACGATGGCGCGTTTTGACAGGATAAATGTGGCGTTTTTGAACCCTTCGCTGGCAAGCCAGCTCCTACAGGGGGGAGATCTTTTGATCTGCTGTGAGTCGCTGTAAGAGCGAAACCATAATCAGCCGTTACCGCAGCAACGGATATGCCCCCAACCCAATCCCAAACTGTTACAGCATTATGCGTATACGGAGCTGCATGTAGCAGCCCCAGGTATTCCAACGCCACAAGTTAATGTTCGTCGCAAATCAGTAGATCAATCCTGACCACGTTCTGAGCGCTGCCAAAATCACAGCGGCGCCTTCAAATCGACCCCCAACGCCTGGGCAAACGCCTTGACCAGCGGACTGCGCACAGTGTTGTGCCGCAGGATCAGATTGAACGGCGTAACGATGTTGATCAGGTCTGGACGCACCGCTCGAAATTGCCCCTGAGCGACCATTGCCGCCGCGTAATGCCGGGGCAGGAACCCCACGAAACGGCCGGTCTTGATCAACAGCGCCACAGCTTCCACCTGAGTGGCTGAGGCAGAAAAACTGTCGTAGTGGGCAAAGTTCAGCTTCTCGCGGTGGATCGCATAACGGTGGTTGATGCACTCGTAATCCTTGAGCACATCACTGCCCATTTCCGCGTCCGCCATCGAGAACAAAGGATGACCGACCGCGCAATAAACCTCCGAGAGTTCCTCATACAACGCGTAGTAATCAAACTCTTCTCTTTTTTGATAAACCGGCACGATCCCCGCCACTAATCGTCCCTCTACCACGCCTCTTTCCACCTCATCCAGTTGCGACGCCTGAAGTTGGAACCTTACTTTCGGTGATTCTTCATTGATTCTTCTAAGCGCAGCAACTAACGGTGAATTAACGTCGGAAATCGTATTGTCAATCACCCCCACGCCAAGGTCGCCGATGAGTTCATTCTGTGCCGAACTAAGACGATCGCGAAAGTTGTCGACCGAGGCAAACAAGTCGATGGACGCCTGATACACCAGACTGCCTTCTTCAGTCAGGTGAAAACCCTCCCGCCCTCGGGTGCACAAGCGCATGCCGATGCGAATCTCAAGGTCGGAGATCTGTTTGCTGATGGCTGCCAGCCCCACATTCAGCTCGTTTTGGGCCGCACTGAAGCCCCCGGCCTCGACCACCGCCTTGAACACTTTGAGCAGTTTGAAGTCCAGGCCGCTGAGGGCCAGCGGTGCTCGATGTGACGTTTTCGGTGGCGGGTTTCCGGAATTGGAAAGTGGGGTTTCCATAATGCTTATTTACCTCTGGCGCCCTATTCAACACTCTGTGCTCAACAACAAAAACATAGCTGGCCAATAATAATGAACACAGAAAACCAGGCTTGGCAACCGCTAATAAATTCCGCACATCAGTGCCAACTCACTGATTTCGAACTACTAAAAGCTGACACTTCGATCAGCTCTCGCCCTTTCGCAACTGCCCTCTTGAAAACTGCTCTGGCCTAACCACGCCCGTACGATTTACGGCGCGTGTTTCAAGCCCGGCACACCGACTTCTGTTCGCTCTATCGACGAGGAAAATAACAATGTCTCAAACCACCGACCGTCTCTGGGGTGCTCGCTTCAAAAGCGGCCCGTCCGAAGCCCTGGCGGCCCTGTCCCGTTGCCCCGAGCGCTACTTTCGCCTCACCCCGTACGACCTCGCCGGTTCCAAGGCCCATGCCCGTGAACTGCAGCGCGCCGGGCTGCTGGACGAGCAAGAAACCCTGACGATGATTGAGGCGCTGGAATGCATTGGTGATGATTTCCGCGCCGGCAGCATCGCACCGACCCTCGACGACGAAGACGTCCACACTTTCATCGAACGCCTGCTGACCGAACGCCTCGGCGCCCTCGGCGGCAAACTGCGCGCCGGCCGTTCGCGTAACGACCAGACGGCCAACGACTTGCGTTTGTTCCTGCGTGATCACGTGCGCACCCTGGCCGTTGAGGTACTGGCCTTGCAGCAAGCGCTGGTGGATCAAGCCGAGCAACACATCGAGAGCATCTGCCCGGGCTTCACTCACCTGCAGCAAGCGCAACCCATCGTCTTCGCCCACCACTTGCTGGCCCACGCCCAATCGATGCTGCGTGACGTGCAACGCCTGGTGGATTGGGACGTGCGCACTTCGTTGTCGCCACTCGGCGCGGCGGCCATGGCCGGTTCCGCTATCGCTCGCCTGCCGCAACAGTCGGCCAAGGAAATGGGCTACAGCGGCGTGTGTGAAAACTCCATCGACGCTGTCGCCAGCCGTGACCACGTCGCTGAATTCCTGTTTATCGCCAGCATGCTCGGGATCAACATTTCTCGCCTCGCTGAAGAGTTTTGCCTGTGGTCGTCGCGGCAATTTCGCTGGGTGGTACTGGACGATGCCTACGCCACCGGCAGCTCGATCATGCCGCAGAAGAAGAACCCGGACATCGCCGAGCTGGCTCGGGGCAAGGCTGGCCGTCTGATCGGCAACCTGACCGGTCTGCTGTCGATCCTCAAATCCCTGCCACTGTCTTATAACCGCGACTTGAGCGAAGACAAAAACGGCGTGCTCGACAGCGTCGACACCCTGCTGCTGGTGCTGCCGGCGATGGCCGGGATGGTCGCGACCATGAAGGTCAACGTCGAAGAGCTGCGTCGTCAGGCCCCACTGGGTTTCACCCTCGCTACAGAAGTCGCCGACTGGCTGGCCATGCGCGGCGTGCCGTTCAAGGAAGCTCACGAAATCACCGGTGCGCTGGTCCAGGCCTGTGAGAAACACGACATCGAACTGTGGGAAGCCTCGCCGGCGCTGCTGGCCGAGATCGATCCGCGCCTAACGCCGGAAGTACGTGAGGCCCTGACCCTCGAAGCCGCTATCGCCGCGCGCAGTGGCTGGGGCGGCACTGCGCCGCAACAGGTGCGCGAGCAGATCGGCCGCTTGAAAACCGCCCTCGCCGCCCAACAGCAATGGACCGAGAACTATCAGGGCTTCCGCCTCTGAACAAGGACACAAAACCTGTGGGAGCGGGCTTGCCCGCGATGGCGGTTTCATATTCAACATCCATGTTGACTGACCCGCCGCACTCGCGGGCAAGCCCGCTCCCACAGGAGTTGCGCTTAACCCGAAAACCATACGCGCCGCCTGTAACGAGGGCGGCGTACGGAGAAACAACATGAGCCAGACTCAGGCAGAACGACTCCAGGCGGAGCGCAAACTGGCAGACAACCAGTTCGATATCACCCAGTACCACCACGTGCCACGGCGTTATTACGGGCGGATTTTCTTCGCCACCGTGATCGTCATCGCGATTCTCGGCCTGGTGCGGGCCTTCGCCGAAGGCAAGATCGAATGGTCGTACATCGGCCAGTTCCTCACGTCCCAGGCGATCATGTGGGGTTTGCTCAACACCATCGTCATGGCGGTGCTGGCGATGGCCCTGGGCATCGTCTTCGGGGTGATCACGGCGATCATGCGCATGTCGGCCAACCCGATCCTGCGCTACGTGGCGGTGACCTACACCTGGCTGTTCCGCGGTACGCCACTGATCCTGCAACTGCTGTTGTGGTTCAACCTGGCGCTGATTTTTCCCACCATCGGCATCCCCGGGCTGTTCGAAATGGACACCGTGAGCCTGATGACCCCGTTCGTGGCCGCCCTCCTCGGCTTGAGCATCAACCAGGGCGCCTACACCGCTGAAGTGGTGCGCGCCGGCCTGTTGTCGGTGGACGCCGGTCAGTACGAAGCGGCCAAGTCGATCGGCATGCCGCGCCTGCAAGCGCTGCGTCGGATCATTCTGCCGCAGGCCATGCGCGTCATCATTCCGCCAGTGGGCAACGAGTTCATCGGCATGGTGAAAATGACCTCGCTGGCGAGTGTCATCCAATACTCGGAACTGCTCTACAACGCCCAGAACATCTACTACGCCAACGCCCGGGTGATGGAGCTTTTGATTGTCGCCGGTATCTGGTATCTGGCCACGGTCACCGTCCTGTCCTTTGGTCAAAGCCGTCTGGAGCGTCGTTTCGCTCGCGGCGCCGGCAAGCGTTCTTGAGGAGCCGCACATGAGAAGCATCGTCAAGGCCGTCAGCCTGAATAAGTATTACGACCATTACCACGCCCTCAAGGACATCAACATCGAAGTCGAGCAAGGCGAAGTGCTGTGCATCATCGGCCCGTCCGGCTCCGGCAAAAGTACCTTGCTGCGCTGCATCAACCAGCTGGAAAAGATCGACAAGGGCGGCCTCTGGGTCGACGGCGAGCTGGTCGGTTACCGCGTCGTCGGCAACAAACTGCACGAGCTCAACGAGTCGCAAATCGCCCGTCAACGCCTGTCCACCGGCATGGTGTTCCAGCGTTTCAACCTGTTCCCGCACATGACTGTGCTGCAAAACATCATCGAAGGGCCATGCCAGGTGCTCAAGCGTTCGCCCAAAGAGGCGCACGAAGAAGCCGTGGAATTGCTCGCTCGCGTCGGCCTGGCCGACAAGCGCAACAGCTACCCGATCGAGCTGTCGGGTGGTCAGCAACAACGCGTCGCCATTGCCCGTGCATTGGCCATGCGGCCCAAGCTGATGCTGTTCGATGAACCCACTTCGGCACTCGACCCGGAACTGGTCGGTGAGGTGCTGTCGGTGATGCGCGATCTGGCGCAGACCGGCATGACCATGATCGTCGTCACCCATGAACTGGGCTTCGCTCGCGAAGTTTCCAACCGCATGGTGTTCATGGACGGCGGGCAGATCGTGGAGGCTGGAAGCCCCGAAGAAATACTAATAAGTCCGCAAAACCCGCGCACCCAAAGCTTCATTTCTGCCGTTCGAACCTAAGCGTCCTTTGGCGCTCACAACACTCATAAGAGAACGACCATGAAGAATTTCGTTATTCCAGCAGTACTCGCAGGCCTGATGGCGTCCAGCGTTAGCTTCGCCGCCGAATTGCCAGCCAGCATCAAGGCCAAGGGCGAGGTCGTCGTAGCGATCATGCCGAACTACCCGCCGATGGATTTCAAGGACCCGGCGACCAACACGCTGACTGGCCTGGACTATGACCTGGGCAACGCCCTGGCCGAACGTCTGGGCGTGAAGATCAAATGGCAGGAAACCGGCTTCGAGCAGATGATCAACGCGCTGACCACCGACCGTGTGGACATGGTCCTGTCGGGTATGACCGACACCGCCGAACGTCAGGCCAGTGTGACTTTCGTTGATTACTTCACCAGCGGCCCGCAGTTCTACACCTTGCAGAAAAACAAGGACTTCAACGAGATCATCGACCTGTGCGGCAAGAAAGTCGGCACCAGCCGCCGTACCACGTTCCCGGCGGAAATCGCCGAGTGGAGCAAGGCCAACTGCGAAGCCGCCGGTAAGCCGGCGATCAACGTGATCGGCACCGAAGGTTCGGCCGATGCCCGTGCGCAATTGCGCCAGAGCCGTATCGATGCCGCGATGCAGGGCAGCGAAACCTTGTCGTACCTGAAGACTCAGGAAAAGGACATGTACAAGACCGTGGGCCTGCCGATTTCCGAGCAGTTCACCGGGCTGGGCGTGAGCAAGAAAAAGCCTGAGTTGAGCGAAGCGGTGAAAGTCGCGTTGCAGAGCATGATCGACGACGGCACCTATCAGACCATCCTGAAAAAATGGGACCTGGAATTGGGCGCGGTCAAGACCGTAACCATCAACGCCGGCAAGTAAGGCTTGCCCTGTAGGAGCGAGGCTTGCCCGCGAAGGCGGTGTTTCAGTCAACGGTGATGTTGACTGTGACGGCCTCTTCGCGGGCAAGCCTCGCTCCTACAGGGTTCCCGGCAGACCACAACAGTGTGATCGACCCAAATCCAGTGTGGGAGCGGGCTTGCCCGCGATGGCGGCCTGACAGGCGACATCGCTGTCGAATGTGCTGGCCTCATCGCGGGCAAGCCCGCTCCCACAGGGATCCCGGTTGACCACAGGGATTGTGTTTTACCTATAGATCAATGGAGCGCCACGATGTCCTCCTCACCCCAACCCACCTGGCCCGGCCAGCACAAAGCCTGTCTCGCCCTGGCCTTCGACCTCGATGGCCCGACTGGCGATGCCATGCTCAACGGCTCGATCTGGCGCAAACCCGAATACTTCGGTTTCGGCGGTTACGGTCCTTACCGGGCGCTGCCGCGCATCCTCGATCTGCTCGACGAGTTCCGGATCCCGACCACGTTTTTCGTCCCGGCCTGGGTCGTGGAGAACTGGCCGAAACAGTGCCAGGCGATTGTCGAGCGCGGGCATGAAGTGGCGTACCACGGCTACAAACACGAATCCTTTTACGCCCTGACGCTGGAACAGCAAAAGGACGTGATGAAGCTGTCTCGCGAGGTGTTCTGGAAACACCTGAACATCCGCGCCGAAGGGTTTCGCACCCCGTCCGGCGACTGGCGCGCCGAAACCCCGGCGATGCTGGTGGAAGCCGGCGTCACCTATTCCAGCAGCATGCGCGGCGATGACCGGCCGTATCTGGTCAACGTCCCCGGCTTCGACACGCCGCTGGTGGAAATCCCCGGTCGCTGGGAAATGGACGACTACGCCTCCCTTGCCTACACCCGCGCACCGAATTTTCCGTCGGGGCTGGACCGTACTGCCAGTTACGAGCTGACCCTCGACAACTGGTGCCGCGAATACGACGGCGCGATGAACGAAGGGCTGTGCCTGACCACCCTGTTCCACCCCAAGATCACCGGCAAACCGGGACGCATCCTGTTGCTGGAAAAACTCTTCGAACACATGCGCCAGCGTGATGACGTGTGGTTCGCCACTTGCCGCGATGTCGCCCAGTGGTGGCTCAAGGAGCATCACCATGGCTGATTCCACTGTCTGGCCCAAAGGCTACCGTTGCGCCGTGGTGCTGACCGTCGATTACAACGACATCCACGGCATTCTCACCCAGGCCCCGGAAGTCGCCGGACGCGACAAGACCCTGTCGGTCTGGCGTTATGGCACCCAACGCGGCGTCGAACGCTTGCTCGGTTTGTTTGCAGAACTGGGGGTTTCCAGCAGTTGGTGCATTCCCGGCATCGTCGCCGAGGAAAACCCGGAACACATCCGCGCAATCCAGGCCGGCGGGCATGAAATTGCCTGCGCTGGCTATCGCCATCAGAATTACGACACCCTCGACCTGGCCGCGCAGAGCGCCGACATCGCCAAAGGTTGCGAAGCCTTGACCGCGCTGACCGGCCAGCGTCCAGCCGGGTTTCGCATCCCGGCCGGCAACGGCGCACCGGGTTTTATCGAGGCATTGAAGCACCACGGCATTCGCTGGTCGTCGTCGTGGCGCGGCGATGATTTGCCGTTCGCTCACCCAACCGCGCCCGAGGTGATCGAGTTGCCGTTGCACTACGAACTGGAAGACGAACCCTACTTCGCCTTCAACCTCAGCCCCGCCGTGCCACCGGCGCAATCGCGGATCGCCTCTTACAGCCATACCTTGGGCAACCTGCAAATGGACTTCGCCGGCTTTCACCGGTTCGGGCTGTGTTATGTGCTGCGCCTGCACCCGGAAATTATCGCTACGCCGGGGCGCATTGGGGTGTTGCGCGAGTTGCTTGAGGGGATTCAACAGCACGATGACGTGTGGATCGCCACCGGGGCCGAAGTCGCGCAATGGTGGGCGGATTCGGCGGCAACCGTCACCGAGGATCATCCGGCGGCGGTGTATGAGCGCCATTATCGGGATTACAGCGTATGACTGAGCGGATGCAGCGACTGGCGCAATTCTGCGTCGACTTGCGATTTGAAGACTTGCCACCGGCATTGGTGGCGCAAGCCAAACGGCACATTCTCGACACCTTCGGCGCGACGCTGGCCGGGGCTGACAGTGATGTGGCCAAACAGGCGCGTCAGGTGTTCGACGGCGAAACCGGCAGCACGTTGGTCTGGGGCACTGATCTGCGGGTCGGTGCGGCCCAGGCTGCGATGCTCAACGGCGTCGCAGCGCATGCCCTGGAGCTCGATGACACAGGTGGCTGCGATCATTCCGGCGCGGTGGTGCTGCCGGCGGTCATGGCTGCGGGCGCGATGTCGGCAAAACCGGGGGGGGGGCGTGAGTTCATCACGGCCGGGGTGATCGGCTACGAAGGCGGTCGCCGGGTGCTCGAAGCCTGTGGCGGTTACTCAGCCCACAACGGTGCAGGATGGCACTCCACAGCGACCTGCGGGGTGTTCGGTGCAGCGGCGGCGAGTGCGCGGATTCTCGGCTTGAATGCCGAACAGACGATGTCGGCGCTGGGCATCGCCGGCAGTTTTAGCGGCGGCTTGTGGGCCTTTATCCACGATGGCTCGCAAAGCAAAAAACTGCACAGCGGTCGCGCTGCCGAAGGTGGATTACTGGCGGCGCGGTTTGCGCAGCAAGGCATCACCGGGCCGACGAAGTTGTTTGATGATGTCTGGGGCGGCTTTCTGAAAACCCTTGCCGGTGTGACTTCGCAACCGCAGGCGCTGGATGCCGACCTGGGCGTGGTGTGGAAACTCGCGCGCTGCTCGATCAAGCCGTACGCCGCGTGCCGGGGAACGCATTCGGCGATCGACGCGCTGGGGCTGTTGCTTAATCAACTGCACGTCGATGTCGATCAGGTCGAAGATGTTCAGGTGTCGTTGTGCGGGTTTCTGCAGGACATGTGCGGTGGCCGCGACGTGAATACGCTGGCGGCGGCGCAGATGAGCCTGCCGTATGCCCTCGCGGCGCGGCTGGTCCATGGTCATTGCCGGTTGGAGGCTTATGACGAGGCGCAGCGCAGCGATCCGCGGATTGGCCTGTGGATGTCGCGTATTCGCCTTGATGTGGACTCGCAACTGTCAGAGGATGGCGAGCCGGCGGTGAGCGTGCGAACCGTGGACGGTCGGCAGGCGAGCCTGTGTGTCGATCCACCCTTGGGGGCTCCGGGGAATCCGTTGAGTGATGAGGCGCTGGAGGAGAAGTTTTTCAGCCTGGCGGTGCGGGTGATGCCGCGATTGCAGGCGGAGGAACTGCTTGAACAGTTGTGGCGGTTTGAAGAACTGGAATCGATTCGGTCTCTGGGTCGGTGGCTGACTTGAGTTTTGCATTGCCTGTTCCGGCCTCATCGCGGGCACGCCCGCTCCCCCAGGGAACGCGGCGCTTTTGTGGGAGCGGGCTTGCCCGCGATGGCCGCAACTCGGTACACCGGCGAACACCATAGAACCTAAATAAGGACATTTGCCCCACCGTGGCCACTTACTCGCTCGTTATCCGCCGCTTGATGATTGTTTCGCTGACCATCGTCGTCAGCCGCGCCATCACCAGCCCGTTGCTCACGCTGTTCCTGAGCAATAAACTCGGCCTCAACCAACAGGATGTTGGCCTGTTGCTGGGCATCGCGGTGTTCATCGCCACCCTGCTCGCCCTTTACGGCGGCTACATCATCGACCGCCTGGAAAAGCGCCGGCTGCTGATCCTCGCCATGCTCTCCAGCGCCATCGGCTTCGTATTGCTGACCTTCGCCGAGAACCTCTACCTGACCACCGCGACCCTGGTGATCACTGAAACCGCCTCGGCATTATTCCTGATTGGTTCGAAGGCGATCCTCAGCGAAAACCTGCCCATGGGCCAGCGCGCCAAGGCATTTTCCCTGCGCTACACCCTGACCAACATCGGCTACGCCACCGGGCCGATGCTCGGGGTGGTGATTGCCGGTGTGTACCCGATTGCACCGTTCCTGATTGCCGGCGGCATCGCGTTTTTCAGCATCTTCCTGATGATCGGGATCCCCAAGGACTCGGCCCAGACGCCCGTGATCGGCCAGCCGGCCAGTTTCCTCAAGACCCTGGTGACCCTGAAGAACGACCGCACCCTGATCATGTTCACCTGCGGCTGTTTGCTCAGCACCGTGGTTCATGGGCGCTTCACCCTGTACCTGTCGCAATACCTGCTGGTGACCCACGACTCCAAGCGTGCCCTGGAAACCATGGCCGCCCTGCTCGCCTGCAACGCCATCAGCGTGATCCTGCTGCAATACCAGATCGGCCGTTTTCTCAAGCGCGAGCAATTGCGCTACTGGATTGCCGGCGGCACCAGCCTGTTCATCGTCGGGTTGATCGGGTTCAGTCTGGCCGACAGCCTGGTGAGCTGGTGCGTGGCGATGTTCATCTTCACCCTCGGTGAAATGATCATCTACCCCGCCGAATTTCTCTTCGTCGACACCCTGGCTCCGGAGGAACTGCGCGGCAGCTACTACGGCGCGCAGAACCTCGCCGCCCTCGGCGGTGCCCTGAGCCCGGTGATTTGCGGTTTCCTGCTGATGCATACGCCGGCGCCGACCATGTTTTATGCCTTGAGCGCGCTGACCGCGATGGGGGGATTCCTGTGTTTCATGAGCGGCCGGCGGGTGGCCTTACAGCAAAATTAATGCACTAAAGCTGCATTAATATGAATTAGTCAGCGTCTGGAATGAACGGCACACTGTGCTCGTTCCTCCCCCAATAGTTGGAACACCTTCAAGGGCTTTCTGGGTATCCCCGGCAAGCCCTTTTTTTGCCTGGGTTTTTTTATTAACGGATCGATTTTTATCATGCTCGCTCGCTGGTTACCCGCCGCCATCAACACCCGCCCCTCGGAATGGAGCCGCGCGGCCATCGGTATGTCCCTGGGCACGCTGTTCAGCGTCTGGCTGTGCGCTCAGGTTTTCGGTATGGAAGTGGCCCAACACCTGATCGGCCCATTGGGTGCTTCGGCGGTGCTGCTGTTCGCCGTGTCCTCCGGCGCCCTCGCCCAGCCGTGGTCGATTCTGGGCGGCTACCTCTGCGCCGGGGTGGTTTCGCTGCTGGTGGCTCACGTGCTTGGGCGGACTTTGGGCAGCGCATGCCTGGCGGCTGGCATGGCGCTGATTCTGATGTGCTGGCTGCGTTGCCTGCACCCGCCAGCCGGGGCGTTGGCGCTGCTGTTAGTGTTGGCCGACCCGGCGACCATTGCCATGGACTGGAAAGCCCTCGGCCCGGTGATGCTCAGTGCGGCAACCATGCTGTTCAGCGCCCTGGTGTTCAATAACCTGACGCGCATTCGTTACCCCAAACGCGCCAGCGATCCGGTTGCCGTGGTGCCCGCTGATCATCCTCCGGTCGACAGCCAGGCGATCACCGCCCAAGACCTGAAACTGGCGTTGGCGGACATGGAAGCGTTCTTCGATGTCACGCCCGAAGACCTGGAACAACTGATCCACATCAGCGAACTGCATGCCAAACGGCGCAGCATCAGCGAAGTGCTCAGCAGCAGAACCTGACAGCGCCCACGCACCTTTTAACCTTGTCACCTGTAGCAGCTGTCGAGCCTGCGAGGCTGCGTTCGAGGACGCAGTCCTCGCAAATCCGGTGTATGCGATTTGTCTGATACACCGCATTGTATAAATTTACGACGGCTTCGCCGCCGAACGCAGCCTCGCAGGCTCGACAGCTGCTACAGGTTGGGTTGGATTGGTCAAGCGGCGGACTGTTGCCGGGCTGGCACCGCCAGGCTCACCGCGCGCACCGACGCGCCTGCACTCAATCCCAACGTTTTCGCAGTCTGCGCATCGACAATCAGCGTCCCGGCCGCCATCCGCGCCGGGGCCGCGGTAATTCGGCACTCGGCAAACTGGCGGTTATGAATCAGGTAAGTCGCCGCCTGTTCCCCCGGCGTGCCGATACTCAGTTGCAGCACCTGGCTGTCACGCACCGCACGGATATCCCCGGTGGCGCATTCAATCAATGGCCCGCCATCGAAGATATCGATGTAATCCCGGTGTTCGAATCCTTCAGCCTTGAGCATGCCCAGTGCCGGTTCGGTGTTGGGGTGAACCCGACCGATGACCGTTCGCGCCGCTTCCGGCAACAGGCAGGTCGGCAGCGGAAACTTCGGCATCAGCTCCGCGATGAAGGTCTTGTTGCCCAGGCCCGTCAGGTAATCGGCATCGGCAAAATCCATCTTGAAGAAGTGTCGCCCCAGGCCCTCCCAAAACGGTGAAACACCCTCTTCGTCCGAGTAGCCGCGCATCTCGGCAATCACCTTGTCACCAAATTGCTCGCGAAACTCTGCCAGAAACAGGAACCGCGCTTTCGACAACAAGCGGCCGTTCAGGCCGCTGCGGTGATCGGCATGCAGGAACAGCGAGCACAGCTCCGAATGGCCGGTCATGTCGTTGCCAAGGAACAACGTCGGCAATTGCTGATTGATCCCGAGGTTTTTCGATGCCGCGACAAACAGCCCCAGCCGATAGTTGTACCAGGGCTCACGCAAGCCGACCGCGCCGGCCAGTGCGCAAATACCGATCGCTTCCTGCTGGTCGTTCTCCAGCACAAACAGGTAGTCGGCATCAGCGCGTTGCGCCTCGCCGGCGAAGGTTTTCGCGGCCCACTCCAGACGCTGACGCAAGCGCGACGCATCGGCGGGCAAGGTGGTCAAACCGGTTCCAGCGCTATGGGCGAGGGCCAGCAGGGCCGGCAGATCTGCGGGTGTGGCGGGACGGACGATCATCACACTTGCTCCCTGGGAGTCTGGTGTTTGGGCAGAAACACCTCGGCCAACATGCAGCGTGCGCTGCCGCCGCCGATGCGTTCGATGGTGTCGATGTTGACCGGCAGCGGCGTGGTGTGGGCTTCGATCAAACGACGTTGGTCGGCCTCCAGCGACTGCCACGCCGTGCGCGACATCACCAGCAGCGGCTCGCCCGCGGCGTTGTGAACTTCCAGCATGTTGCCGGCGAAGGATTCCAGCTGCGCCCAGTTCAGGACGATCACCTGCTTGCCGCTGCCCTCGAGCCGCGAACGCAGGGCCAGACGTTCGCCGGGCTCTGTGACCGACGCCAGGCACGCCACGGCCAGGTGGGTGCCGACGCTCATCATCACGTTGGTGTGGTAAATCGCGACGCCCTGGCGGTCTACCGCGTTGAACGCGCACAGCTCGTAACCGAGATGATTGACCACTTGATCCAGCGCGCGGGCGTGGGTACGGGTGGAATAGCCGGCGTAGCAAATACGCTGCTGCCGATCCAGCACCATGCTGCCGGTGCCCTCCAGGAATACTTCCTGCTGTTCGAGACTGGACAGATCCAGCAACTGCTCGACCCGGTACTCGTCACGCAGCCAGTCGAGCACGCCCTTGTCCCGCTCCAGACGTCGGTTGTGGCCTTGCATCGGGTACAGCACCAATGTGCCGTCGGGATGGCTGCTCCACCAGTTGTTGGGGAAGATCGAGTCCGGGGTATGCGGCGCGTCACTATCGTTATGCACCCGGACTTCGACGCCATGGCTGCGCAGCGCGGCGACGTAGCCATCGAACTCTTGCAAGGCCTTGAGCTGCACGTCTTCGGACACGGCGGCCGGCTGTTGGAAACGGTTGTTCGCCGCCGTGTCCTGATTGAAGGAGAAACGTGTCGGGCGAATCATCAAAACGGTATTGGTGGTTTGCATGGGCACAGATTCAATGAGGGTTGAGAGAGGCTCATTGTCTGTTTCGGAGGCTGGAAAACCCGGTTGATACGGGGGTTTGTGGTGATGGAAACGGCTGAAGATGGTGGATCGTTCAGCCGATTCGGCGAGGCAACTTTCCGTGTAAACACCGAGCCTGTAGCAGCTGCCGAACCTGTAGCAGCTGCCGAGCCTGCGAGGCTGCGAGGCTGCGTTCGGCTGCGCAGCAGTCGTAAAATCAGCAAACGCGGTGATTCAGGTAGACCGCGTCATCAGGTTTTACGACGGCTTCGCCGCCGAACGCAGCCTCGCAGGCTCGGCAGCTGCTACAGGGTTGCGGCGTTACTCCATCGTGGTCTTGACCATCGCCAATTCCGGATGGCTGACCAGCTTGTCGATGTGCAAATCCGGGTCGTCGAACCAGACTTCGGTCAGCACCCGGTAATGCTCCATATCCCTGCAGCGCATGCGCAGGCTGTAGTCGAACGCACCGCTGATCAAACGGCATTCCAGCACCTGCGGACAGGCGCGGACCTTGGCCTCGAAGGCTTTTTGCGCTGCCCGCCCACTCTGGTTCGACAGCGCAACCAACACCAGCAACGACAAGCCTGGTGTGAGCTTCTTCTCATCGAGAATCGCCCCATACCCGCGAATGACCCCGAGCTGTTCGAGCTTGCGCACCCGTTCCAGGCATGGCCTGGGCGTCAAGTGCACGCGCTCGGACAGCTTTTGATAAGTGATGCGCCCTTCGTGGCGCAGCACTTCGATGATTGCCTGATCGATACGATCAAGCACGATCGACAGATCGCGGATGTCCGCCATGTACGTCTTGCCTCACTTCAAACGACCCGATAGAAATTGCTGTAAACGTTCACTGTTTGGCGCATCGAGGATCGTTGCATCACCCTGCTCCTCGACTCGTCCCTGATGCAAGAACAACACCTGGCTGGAGACCTGCCGGGCAAAACCCATTTCATGAGTCACCATCAACATGGTCCGGCCTTCTTCGGCCAGCGCCTGAATCACTTTCAATACTTCACCGACCAATTCCGGGTCGAGTGCCGAGGTCGGCTCATCGAACAACAGAATGTCCGGCTCCACCGCCAGCGCCCGGGCAATCGCCACCCGTTGTTGCTGGCCACCGGACAGAAACGCCGGGTATTGGTCGGCCACGCGTTGTGGCAATCCGACCTTGTCCAGATAGGCCCGCGCACTTTCTTCGGCAACCTTGCGGCTCACGCCCAACACCCGACACGGTGCCAGCACGATGTTCTCCAGTACCGTCAGGTGACTCCACAAATTGAAATGCTGGAACACCATCGCCAGGCGTGTGCGCAAGCGCTGCAACTGCTTCGGGTTGGCAACGCGCATGCCCCCGACGCCCTGACGCGTGAGAACGCGCTCGCCGTCCAGGGCGATGGCGCCTTCGTCCGCCCGCTCCAGGAAGTTGATGCAGCGCAGCATGGTGCTTTTACCCGAGCCGCTGGCGCCGATCATGCTCACCACATCGCCCGCCCGTGCGTTCAACGAGACGCCCTTGAGCACTTCATTGTCACCAAAACGTTTATACAGATTTTCAACCGTGAGTTTGTACATGCAAAAAACTCCTGCAGCAGCGCCGGTCGCGACGCTGCCCTGCTCTGTTCTGGAGAGAAAAAATCAGTGAGTCGGACCGAGGAAACTCAGCCAGCGCTTCTCCGCCAGCCGGAAGCCGCCGACCAGGCCGAACGACAAGGCGAGGTACAGCAGACCGGCGATGCCGAAGGCCTGAAAAGTCATGAAGGTTGCGGCGTTGGCGTCCCGAGCGATTTTGAGGATGTCGGGAATGGTCGCGGTGAACGCCACCGACGTCGCATGCAACATCAGGATCACTTCGTTGCTGTAATACGGCAGCGCCCGGCGCAACGCCGAAGGCAGAATCAGCCGCCAGTACAAGCGCCAGCCGCTCAGACCATAGGCGTGGGCCGCTTCGATTTCACCGTAGGGAATGCTGCGAATCGCCCCGGCGAAAATTTCCACGGTGTAGGCGCAGGTATTGAGCGTGAACGCCAGCAAAGTGCAATTCATCGCGTCACGAAAAAACGCTTCGAGCAGCGGTTGCGACCGCACGACGGCGATGCCGTAGATCCCGCTGTAGCAAATCAGCAACTGGATATACAGCGGCGTGCCGCGAAACACGTAGGTAAACAACTGAACCGGCCAGCGCAGCAATCCCCAGCGCGACACCCGCAGGATCGCCAGGGGCAGCGACAGGAAAAACCCCATGACGATGCTCGCCACCAGCAGCCACAAGGTCATGGCCAGACCGGTCAGGGTATCGCCATCGGTGAACAGAAAGGGTTTCCAGTATTCGGCAATCAACTCGATCATCGCGCCATCCCCCGCACACCCTGGTTGTAGCGCCGCTCCAGCACGCGCAAGACGTAGTTCGACGCGCTGGTAATCAGCAAGTACAGCGCCGCCGCCAGCAGCAGAAAGTCGAGCATGTTGAAGGTGCTTTTACCGGCCTCCTGCGCGACCTTGACCAGGTCCGACAAACCGATGATCGACACCAACGCCGTGGCCTTGAGCAACACCAGCCAGTTGTTGCCCAGGCTCGGCAAGGCAAAGCGCATCATCTGCGGGAACACCACGTAGCGAAAACGCTGCCAGCGGTTCAGGCCAAAACACGCGGCGGCTTCCTGCTGCCCGCGCGGCACGCTGAGGATCGCCCCGCGAAAGGTCTCGGTGAAGTACGCGCCGTAGATAAAGCCCAGGGTGATGATGCCGGCCACGAATGGATCGATTTCCATGTAGGCCCAGCCCATCGCCTCGGTCAGGCTGCTCAGCCAGCCTTGCAGGCTGTAGAAAATCAGCAGCATCAGCACCAGGTCCGGTACGCCACGAATCAATGTGGTGTAGAAGGTCGCGGGCAAGTTCAACAGCTTCAGCGGCGACAGTTTCGCCGCCGCCCCGAGCAGCCCCAGTGCCATGCTCACCAGCAGCGAGAGTGCCGACAATTTGAGAGTGACCCAGGTGCCGTGCAGCAACAAAGGGCCATAGCCTTGCAGGGCCGAAAGATCGACCCCGATCAGATTCAGGAAGGAATTCACGCCAGTCACCTGTCTTGAGGCGCCCGTACGGCCGCTGCGACACAGCGACCGGGGCGCGAGGATCAGTTGTTGTAGAGGTCCAGATCGCCGAAGTGTTTCTGCTGGATCTGCGCGTAGATGCCCTTGTCATGCAGGGCCTTGATGGCGGCATTGAGCATGCCTTTGAGCTCTTCGTTGTCCTTGCGCACACCGATGGCGATTTCCGACGGCACCATCGGGTCACTGATGCCTTCGCTGTTCTGGAAATCGGCGCCTTGCGGCGAGGTCAGGAAGCTCATTTGCGCTTGCAGTTTGTCCTGGATCGACGCATCGAGACGCCCATAAACCAGGTCGGCGTATACCTGATCCTGATTCTGATAGGCCTTGAGCTTCACCCCGCCCGGGCCCAGTTTGGCCTTGGCGTAGGTTTCCTGAATCGTGCCCTGCATATAGCCGATGGTCTTGCCCCGCAGGGACTCGGCGGTGGGCAACAAACCGGAATCCTTGCGCGTGACAATCGCGGTCGGCCCGGCGTACAGACGGTCGGTGAAATCGATCTGTTTCTTGCGCGTCTCGGTGACGGTCATCGAGGACTCGATGGCGTCGAACTTGCCGGCCTTGAGGCCCGGAATCAGCCCATCAAAGTCATTGCTGACCCACACGCAGGTCAGCTTCAATTCGGCGCAGATCGCATTGCCCAGGTCCACGCCAAAGCCCTGCACACCGCCATCGGCGGTGGTGGACTCAAAAGGCGGATAGCTGGGGTTGACGCCGAATCGCAACTCTTTCCATTCCTTGGCGCTGGCGCCGGTGGAGCAGCACAGCAACGCGAGTGCCGGCAAGGTCAGCCATTTGATGTTCATCTTCTTGAGTCCCGGATTATTTTGATTTATCGCGGCCGGCGCCTACGCCGAACCACACTTTTTTGACAGGGGCAGAGAGTCGATGCGGTGTTTACCGCAGCCGTATTTGTTGTTGTTTTCGACGGGTCCTGGCCAGTCGTCGGGGTGCAGTCCGTTCCAGGCGCACTGCAAGAAGCGCTTGAAATGGACCGCCAGAATGCCAATTGCCGGGACGGCGCTGGTGTCGTAAATCCCTGTCCAGACAGCTCAACTGTGCTGAACGAAGGCGTTTCACAGCCGATTCTGTCGTCGACCGTAATAGATCGAAAATATCGATCGTGCACGACCTGTAGGATCTGCCGAAGGCTGCGATCTTTTGATCTACCCCTTAAGGTAAAAATGCACAGGCAAGCTGCACTTTTCCGGGTTGTACATCACAAATTTGCACTGGTACGATCCACCATCGCTCGCGCGCGAGCTTCTCTATAAAGAACAATAAAAGCAGGGAGTTAGTGATGACTGCTCAGGTTTCATCGAAGGGGACTTCGTCCATGGATGCCACGCAAAACGAAGTGCTGGCCGAGGTTCGCAACCACATCGGTCACCTGACCCTGAATCGCCCCGCCGGCCTCAACGCCATCACCCTGGACATGGTGCGCAACCTGCAGCATCAGCTCGATGCCTGGGCTCAGGATCCGCAGGTGTATGCGGTGGTGTTGCGCGGTGCCGGCGAGAAAGCTTTCTGTGCCGGTGGCGATATCCGCTCGCTGTATGACAGCTATAAA
The DNA here is from genome assembly GCF_001297125.1 of Pseudomonas sp. RIT-PI-q. Taxonomy (GTDB): domain Bacteria; phylum Pseudomonadota; class Gammaproteobacteria; order Pseudomonadales; family Pseudomonadaceae; genus Aquipseudomonas. Next base: position 8,290 of record NZ_LHPC01000013.1, on the reverse strand, counting down.
AGCGGCGACACGCTGCACCAGGATTTCTTCGTCGAGGAATACGCCCTCGATCTCGCGATCCACCATTACCGCAAACCGGTGCTGGCCTTGATGGACGGTTTTGTCCTCGGCGGCGGCATGGGCCTGGTGCAAGGCGCCGACCTGCGAGTTGTCACCGAGAAAAGCCGCCTGGCGATGCCGGAAGTGGGCATCGGTTATTTCCCGGATGTCGGTGGCAGCCACTTCCTGTCGCGCGTGCCGGGTGAACTGGGTATTTACCTCGGCGTCAGCGGCGTGCAGATTCGCGCCGCCGATGCGCTCTACTGCGGCCTGGCCGACTGGTATCTGGAAAGCGCCAAACTGGGCACGCTGGACGAACAGCTCGACCAGTTGCAATGGCACGAAACGCCGCTCAAGGACCTTCAAGGCCTGTTGGCAAAACTCGCGGTGCAACAGTTGCCCGACGCGCCGCTGATGGCGCTGCGCCCGGCCATCGATCACTTCTTCGCCCTGCCCGATGTGCCGAGTATTGTTGAGCAACTGCGAGCAGTCACCGTCGCCGACAGCCATCAATGGGCCATTGCCACGGCTGATCTGCTGGAAAGCCGTTCGCCACTGGCCATGGGCGTGACCCTGGAAATGCTGCGTCGCGGTCGGCACCTGAGCCTGGAAAACTGCTTCGCCCTTGAGCTGCACCTGGACCGCCAGTGGTTCGAGCGCGGCGACCTGATCGAAGGCGTGCGTGCCTTGCTGATCGACAAAGACAAGAACCCGCGCTGGAACCCGCCGACCTTGCAGGCGCTGGACGCCGAGCACGTCGCGAGTTTTTTCACCGGGTTCAACCACAGCGGGAGCTGAGCCATGCACGATATCGAATTGAGCGAAGAGCAAGTGATGATCCGCGACATGGCCCGGGATTTTGCCCGTGGTGAAATCGCGCCCCACGCCCAGGCCTGGGAAAAGGCCGGCTGGATCGATGACGGCCTGGTCGCGAAGATGGGCGAACTGGGACTGCTGGGCATGGTGGTGCCTGAGGAATGGGGCGGCACCTATGTCGACTACGTCGCCTACGCCTTGGCGGTGGAAGAGATTTCTGCCGGTGACGGCGCCACCGGTGCGCTGATGAGCATCCACAACTCGGTCGGCTGCGGGCCGGTGCTCAACTACGGCACTGAAGAACAGAAACAGACCTGGTTGCCGGATCTGGCCAGCGGCCAGGCCATCGGCTGCTTCTGCCTGACCGAACCCCAGGCCGGTTCCGAAGCCCACAACCTGCGCACCCGCGCTGAACTGCGCGACGGCCAGTGGGTGATCAACGGCGCCAAGCAATTCGTCAGCAACGGCAAACGGGCGAAACTGGCGATCGTGTTTGCCGTGACCGATCCGGACCTGGGCAAGCGTGGCATCTCGGCGTTCCTGGTGCCGACCGATACCGCAGGCTTCATCGTTGATCGCACCGAACACAAGATGGGCATCCGCGCTTCCGACACCTGCGCAGTGACCCTGAGCAATTGCACGATTCCTGAAGCCAACCTGCTGGGTGAACGCGGCAAGGGACTGGCGATTGCCCTGTCGAACCTTGAAGGCGGGCGCATCGGCATCGCGGCGCAGGCATTGGGCATTGCCCGTGCGGCGTTCGAAGCGGCGCTGGCTTATTCTCGTGACCGGGTGCAGTTCGACAAGCCGATCATCGAGCACCAGAGCATCGCCAATATGCTCGCGGACATGCACACCCGGTTGAACGCGGCGCGGCTGTTGATCCTGCACGCGGCACGGTTGCGCAGTGCCGGCAAGCCGTGTCTGTCGGAGGCGTCGCAGGCCAAGCTGTTTGCGTCAGAAATGGCCGAGAAGGTCTGCTCGTCGGCGATGCAGATTCATGGCGGGTATGGGTATCTGGAGGATTACCCGGTTGAGCGCTACTACCGGGATGCGCGGATTACGCAGATTTATGAAGGGTCGAGCGAGATACAACGGATGGTGATTGCCCGGGAGCTCAAGCACTATCTGGTTTGAAGTCTTAAAAGCTTCGCTGGCAAGCCAGCTCCTACAAGGATATGCATTCCCCTGTAGGAGCTGGCTTGCCAGCGAAAGCGTCCGCGAGAACGCTACATTACTTGCCGACGAACTCCGCCTCACGCTTGGCAATAAACGCCGCCATCCCTTCTTTCTGATCCTGCGTCGCAAACGCCGCATGGAACACCCGACGTTCAAAGCGCACGCCTTCCGACAGGCTCACTTCAAACGCGCGGTTAACGCTTTCCTTGATCATCATCGCGATCGGCAACGATTTCTTGGCGATCAACGCCGCGACTTTCAGCGCTTCTTCCAGCAACTCATCCGCTGGCACGATCCGCGCAACAATCCCGCAACGCTCCGCTTCCACCGCGTCGATCAGTCGACCGCTGAGGCACATTTCCATGGCCTTGGCCTTGCCCACCGCGCGGGTCAGGCGCTGGGTGCCGCCCATGCCTGGCAGTACGCCAAGGTTGATTTCCGGCTGGCCGAATTTGGCGTTGTCGCCGGCCAGAATGAAGTCGCACATCAGCGCCAGTTCACAACCACCGCCCAGGGCAAAACCGTTGACCGCCGCAATGATCGGCTTGCGACGGTTGGCCACGCGATCGCTGTCGCTGAACAGGTCGTCGAGGTAGATCTGCGGATAGGTCAGCTCGGCCATTTCCTTGATGTCGGCACCGGCGGCGAAGGCTTTTTTCGAGCCGGTCAGGACGATGCAGCCGATGTTCGAATCGGCTTCCAGGCCATCGAGGGCATGGTTCAATTCGCTGACGATTTGCGCATTCAACGCGTTCAAGGCTTGCGGACGGTTGAGCGTGATCAGGCCAACTCGACCGTGGGTTTCCAACAAAATCGTTTCGTAACTCATACTTCACTCCTGCTTTGCATAAGACCCGATCCCCCCGTAGGAGCTGTCGAGTGAAACGAGGCTGCGATCTTTTGATGTTTCTTTTTAAAGACAAGATCAAAAGATCGCAGCCTCGTTTCACTCGACAGCTCCTACAGCTCCTACAGCTCCTACAGGTCCTACGGGGGTTCCTTTAGAGATTGCGCGAAATGACCATGCGCTGAATATCGCTGGTGCCTTCGTAGATCTGGCAGACCCGCACGTCGCGGTAGATCCGCTCCAGTGGAAAATCGTTCAAGCAACCGTAACCGCCGAGGGTTTGCAACGCCGAGGAGCAGACTTTCTCAGCCATTTCCGAAGCGAACAGCTTGGCCATCGACGCTTCGACCAGCGCCGGTTTGCCGCTGTCTCTCAGCGCCGCCGCGTAATGCACCATCTGCCGGGCGACGGCGATTTGGGTCGCCATGTCCGCAAGGCGGAATGCGACGGCCTGGTGTTCGATGATCGGCTTGCCGAAGCTTTCACGCTCGCGGGCGTAGTCGCGGGCCGCTTCGAAGGCGGCGCGGGCCATGCCCACCGATTGCGAAGCGATGCCGACACGGCCGCCTTCAAGGTTGGCCAGGGCGATTCGATAACCTTCGCCCTCCTCGCCCAACCGGTTGGCTACCGGCACTTTCACGTCTTCGAACAGAATCTGGCAGGTGTCGGAGGCATGCTGGCCGAGCTTGTCTTCGACCCGCGCGACTTTGTAGCCGGGTGAATCGGTGGGCACGATCAGCGCGGTGATCCCGCGTTTACCGGCACTCGGGTCGGTCACGGCGAACACGATCACCACACCGGCATTCTGCCCGGAGGTGATGAACTGTTTGCAGCCGTTGAGCACGTAGTGATCGCCGTTCAACCTGGCGCGGGTCTTCAGGCCGCTGGCATCGGAACCGGCCTGGGGTTCGGTCAGCGCAAAGGCGCCAAGCATCGAACCGCTGGCCAATGGCTTGAGGAAGCGTTCTTTCTGTTCATCGGTGCCGTACTTGAGGATCGGCACGCAACCCACCGAGTTGTGCACGCTCATGATGGTCGAGCAGGCGCCATCGCCGGCGGCGATTTCTTCCAGGGCCATGGCGTAGGCCAGGTAACCGGTGTCGCAACCGCCCCACTGCTCCGGCACCAACATGCCGAAAAAGCCCAGTTCGGCCATCTCGCCGATGGCTTCCTTGGGGAAGCGGTGTTCGCGGTCCCATTCAGCGGCGAACGGTTTCAGCCGTTCCTGGGCGAATTGCCGGGCCGCGTCGCTGATCTGCAGTTGTTCGTCATTGGGAATCATGGTGAATCCTTAAAATCAAGTTGAAACGCAAGACCTTGTGGGAGCGGGCTTGCCCGCGATAGCGATCTGTCAGACGACATCGTGGGCGTCTGGAACACCGCCATCGCGGGCAAGCCCGCTCCCACAGGGGTTGGCGTCAGCCTCAATACAGGCATTCCACGGCCATGGCCGTGGCTTCGCCGCCGCCGATGCAGATGGCTGCAACGCCGCGTTTCAGGCCTTTCTGGCGCAGGGCCGAGAGCAAGGTCACGAGGATCCGCGCGCCGGACGCACCGATCGGGTGACCCAGGGCGCAGGCGCCACCGTGTACGTTGATTTTCTCGTGGGGAATTTCCAGTTTGGTCATGGTGACCAGGCTGACCACCGCGAACGCTTCGTTGACTTCGACCAGATCGACTTCGTCCAGGGACCAGCCGGTTTTCTTCAGCAGCTTCTTGATTGCGCCCACCGGGGCCACCGGGAACAGGCCCGGGGTGTCGGCAAACGCCGCGTGGCCGTGAATCACCGCCAGCGGCTTGAGGCCGCGTTTTTCCGCTTCGGAACGACGCATCAACACCAATGCCGCCGCGCCATCGGAGATCGAACTGGAGTTCGCCGCCGTCACGGTGCCGCCCTCGCGGAACGCCGGTTTCAGCGAAGCGATCTTGTCCAGTTTGGCTTTTGGTGGCTGCTCGTCGTTGCTGATCAGCACCTGCTCTTTGCCGACCGTCACGGTCAGCGGGACGATCTCGTCCTTGAAGCTGCCATCTTTGATCGCCTGCTGGGCACGGGTGGTCGAAGCAATGGCAAATGCATCCTGGGCTTCGCGGGTGAAACCATTGGTTTCGGCACAATCTTCGGCAAAGGTTCCCATCAGGCGACCTTTGTCATAGGCGTCTTCCAGACCGTCGAGGAACATCGAATCGAGCACCCGGCCGTGGCCCATGCGGTAGCCGCTGCGGGCGCGGTCCAGCAGGTACGGCGCATTGGACATGCTTTCCATGCCACCGGCGACCACCACGTCGGCGCTGCCGGCGACCAGCATGTCGTGAGCGAGAATCGCCGCTTCCATGCCCGAACCGCACATCTTGTTCAGGGTGGTGCAACGGGTGGATTTATCCAGCCCGGCGCCGAGTGCGGCCTGACGTGCAGGTGCCTGGCCGAGACCGGCGGGCAGTACGCAGCCAAACAGCACTTCTTCAACCGCATCCGGCGCAATCCCGGCGCGTTCAACCGCAGCTTTGATCGCTGCCGCACCGAGCTGCGGCGCGGGCAGGCTTTTCAGTTCGCCCTGGAAACCACCCATCGGGGTACGAACGGCGCTGACGATAACGATTGGATCGTTGGCAATAGTCATGACAAATCCTCCTTATTTGGCGGCCATGCGCAAGGCACCGTCGAGACGGATCACCTCGCCATTGAGCATGCTGTTTTCAATGATATGCCTGACCAGCGCGGCATACTCGTCCGGTTTGCCCAGGCGCGGCGGGAACGGCACGCCAGCGGCCAGTGATGCGCGAACTTCCGGGGTCATGCCGGCCATCATCGGGGGTTCGAAAATGCCCGGGGCTATGGTCATCACACGGATGCCAAAGCGCGCCAGTTCGCGGGCGGCGGGCAAGGTCAGGCTGACGATCGCGCCTTTGGAGGCGGCGTAGGCGGCTTGACCAATCTGGCCGTCGTACGCGGCTGCCGAGGCGGTGTTGATGATCACACCGCGCTCGCCGTCGGCATCGGCTTCGGTTTCGGCAATCGCCGCCGACGCCAGGCGCAGCATGTTGAAGCTGCCGATCAGGTTGACGTTGATCACCTGGCTGAAACTGGCCAAGGCGTGCGGGCCGTTCTTGCCAAGGATCTTCTCGCCACGCACGATGCCGGCGCAGTTGACCAGACCGTTGAGGCCGCCGAAGGCTTTGACCGTGGCCTGCACCGCCGCTTCAGCCTCTGCTTCGTTGCTGATGTCCGCCACCACACTTTTCGCGCCGAGACGTTCAGCTTGAGCGGCAACCGCTTCGGCGTTCATGTCCACCAGCATCACGTTGGCGCCAGCCGCGACCAGCATTTCAGCGGTGGCCGCGCCCAGGCCGGACGCACCGCCGGTGACGAGAAAAACCTTGTTTTCGATCTGCATCATTGTTTCCTTGGATTCAAGCTGAAACGTTCTTCGCGGCGGCCTCTTGAGCCTTGGCGATTTCCTGGTTGCGCAAGATAAAGCGCTGCAATTTGCCGCTTGGGGTTTTCGGCAACTCGCTGACAAATTCGATTTCACGGGGGTACGAATGCGCGGCCAGACGCTTGCGCACGTGTTGGCGCAGCTCCTCGGCCAGTTCCGGTGTTGCACGGTATTGCGAGCAAATCACCACGAAGGCTTTCACCAGCTCGGTGCGTTCCGGATCTGGCTTGCCGACCACGGCGGCTTCAATCACGGCCGGGTGTTCGATCAACGCGCTTTCCACGTCGAACGGGCCGACGCGGTAACCGGAAGTGGTGATCACATCGTCACTGCGCCCGACAAAGCTGATGCTGCCGTCCGGGTTCCACTCGACGGTGTCGCCGCTCAGGTAATAATTGCCGACGAAGGCTTTGGTGGGTGCACCTTCGTAACCGGCGAACCAGCACATCGGCGACTCGGTGCGGTCGATGGCTAGAATGCCGGGCTCGCCGACGCCCAGTTCCTTGTACTCGTCATCCAGCACCACAATACGGTGGCCCGGCGAGGCAAAACCGGCGGCGCCCATGTGGATCGGGTGTTCCAGCGCGTGGTGATTGCACAGGACCATGCCCAGTTCGGTCTGCCCGTAGTGGTCGTGAATCACCACGCCAAGGTTGTCGGCGAACCAGCGGATGACTTCCGGGTTCAGCGGCTCGCCAGCGCTGCTGACGATGCGCAGCTTGCCCTTGATCGACTTGGCGAATTCATCGCCGCCAGCGATCAGCAAACGATAGGCCGTCGGCGAACCGGTGAGGTTGGTGATCCCGTATTTGTTGATCACCCGGCAGGTGCTTTCGAGGGTGAACGGGCCATCGTAAAAGGTGATCGGATGCCCCATCGACATCGGCCCGGTGACACCGAAATAGATGCCGTAGGCCCAGCCCGGATCGGCGACGTTCCAGAATGCATCTTCGGGGCGCAGGTCGACGGCGTCGCGGGTGTAACTCTGGAACGCGACGATGGCTTTGAGCGGCACCGACAGCGCTTTCGACGGGCCGGTGGTGCCCGAGGTGAACATCAGCAGGAACGGGTCTTCGCCGGTCAGCAGCACCGGTTCGCACTCGGGGGAATAGTTGGCCAGTTCGGCCCAGAAACTGTAATCGCCGCGAACAATGCCCTGGCCTTTGGGGCCGGCGACGGTGACGATGGTCGGGCAGTCGGCGACTTCAGCGAGTTTGCTGCGATTGACCGCGTCGGTTACCACCACTTTGGCGCCGGAGCAGCCGAGGCGGTGTTCGATGGCTTTCGGGCCGAAGGCGGTAAACAGCGGTTGATAGACCGCACCGATGCGCCAGGTGGCGAACACGGTAATCAGTAATTCGATGTTGCGTGGCAAGAGGCCGGCGACCTTGTCGCCCTTCTTCACGCCCTGGGCCAGGAGGAAATTGGCAAAACGCGCGGCTTTGTCCTGCAAGTCGCTGAAGGTGTATGTCGCGCCGCTGCCGTCGCGGCCTTCCCAGAACAGCGCGATGCGCCCCGGCAAGGCATGCCGGTCGCAACACTCGACGCAGGCGTTGAGTGCGGTCAAATCGCCCGCGAGCGCGGCGTCGACGGTGTGCTGATAATTGAACTGTGATGTAGCAGACAAGTAATCGCGCATTGCCAGAATCCCTCTGTATTTTTATTAGGTGGGGGGAACCTTGATTTACGGGGAAATACTCGCTCTGCGCGGGGGGTGGGGCAATGGTCAAAGCTATCAAGTTGCTTGACTGGTTTGGCCAAGGTTGGAGAGGTTTGGCGCCTGGGCGGCCGCCATCGCGGGCAAGCCCGCTCCCACAGGTCATGTGTCAATTTTGAAAACGTACAAATCCTGTGGGAGATTCTATGGTTGAGGGGAAGCCCTCAACCAGCTTTGGGTTGGTATTCGCCCTGTCCTTTCAGTAGAGCGAATACGATCCGAGCAAGCTTGCGAGCCAGTATCACCAATGCCTGAGTG
>NZ_LHPC01000015.1 GCF_001297125.1 Pseudomonas sp. RIT-PI-q | reverse complement strand
GATAACTGATGACGTGAACGGCCAACCGGCCTGACGACAACCCTGAGCTGCTACACGGCTGAAAGGCCGTCACCCTAATTAGGGTCGTTAGGCATCGATTCTCATCGAGGCGCGGGGCCATAACCCCCACTCAGACGCCGGATAGATGAAAGCAAGCCAAACACGCATCAAAAACAGTATTGCAGAAAAGGGGGTAACCATAGATGTAGCAGCTGGCGAAGCCTGCGTCCGGCTGCGCAGCAGTCGTAAACCCTGAGTGCGCGGTAGGTCTGACGCACCGCACAGGCTGACTTTACGACTGCTTCGCAGCCGAACGCAGACTTCGCCAGCTGCTACAGGGGGCGCGTCGTTGCTGGGTCGGATCTGACAAACTTTGGGTCGGGCGCGCACAAAAACGGGTGATGGCGACCTGCTGCAATGCAACCAGCCAGCTAATGATGCGTGGGGTTGGCTGCGGCAGCAGGAGGCAAGAGCACAGGGATGAAACGGACAGAGGCACTTTCCATCACCCGGGAGAGACAATAATGAATAAACGCATCGACCTTTCGCGCCGTACCTTTCTCAAGACCACCGGCATCCTGGCGGGCACCGCAGCGCTGTCCGGATTACTGCCCATGAGAAGCTTTGCCGCAGCGGAAAAAGAACTGGTCATCCTCGCTTGGGCCGGACACGCCGAGCCGGACATCGTCGCCGATTTCGAGCGCAAATACGGAGTCAAGGTCCGCGCCAAGTATTACACCGGCGGCGACAACATGCTGGGGCTGCTCTCGCAATCGCCGCCCGGTACTTTCGATCTGATCCTGTCCGACGCCGAATATGTCCAGCAGCTCAACGCCGCCGAATACATCGAGCAACTCGACCCCGCTGACTATCCCTTCGATGACTTCTACCCGGAGTTCCAGCATTTCCCCGGTCACTGGCAGGGCGACAAGCTCTACTCGGTGCTGATTCGTTTTGGCTTTCTCGGTATCGCCTACAACACGCAGCTCGTTCCCGAAGCCAAGGTGCGCAGCTATGACGTGTTCTGGGATGAAAGCCTCAAGGGCAAGGTGGGACATTTCGACTGGCACCTGCCGAACCTTGGGCAAATCAGCTTGCTCAATGGCAATGCGCGCCCTTACGACATCGATGCCGCGCACTGGCAAACAGTCCAGCAAAAGATGATGAGCATGCGCCCGCAGATCGGTGGTTTCTTCGATTACGGAGGCACCTTTTCTTCGCTGAAGAACGGTCAGATCCACGCCATGTGTGGCATCGGCGACTGGATCACCGGTGTCTTGCAGCGTGCCGGGGCGCCGGTGAAAACCGTGTTGCCGAAGGAGGGTGGTTTGCAATGGACCGAGTCCTACTGCATCGCCAGAAAGGCCCACAGCCCGGACCTGGCGAAGAAATTCATCCAATACATCACCTCGCCGGAAGGCCAGGTCAAGTCGGCGAAGATGGCCGCCTACCCGGCGCTCATCCCGAGCAAAAAAGGCTGGGAGCTGCTGAACCAGACCGACCCTGCCGAAGCCAGGCGTCAAGGCATGCTGCTCGGCCAGCGCAACGTCATGGATGACATCCGCGACGGTCGCATCAAGTACCGCGAACTGCCGATCCAGCAAAGCCTGGATGAGTGGAACGACTTCTGGTCGCAATACAAGGGTGCTTGACGAGACGCGAGGAGGTGGTCGCAATGATTTCAGAAAAGTTAAAGACGTCGCCGTCGGTGCTCTCCGATAACACGGGTGCCGCGACGCCGCGCGGCACCAAAAGGGTGTGGCGCTTGCCCTGGTACGGCCTCAGCTTCTCGATGCCGATCCTGATCTGGCAACTGATCTTCTTCTTGGTCCCGCTGGTGTTTCTGCTGGCGATCAGCTTTTGGCTGGTGCGCAACTTCCGCATGGTGCCGACGTTCGAGTGGCTGAACTGGAGCTACATGCTCAGCCGTAGTTTTTTTTGGGATGCCTACGTGCATACCCTGGCGATGGCCGCGGGCGCTACCGTGCTGGTCAGCCTGGTGGCCTTCCCGTGTGCTTATACGATCGCCTTCAAGTTTCGTGAGTCGGCAAAGCAGTTACTGGTGTTGCTGCTGGTCACGCCGTTCTTCACCAGCTACCTGGTGCGCACGTACTCATGGCAGGTGTTTCTCAGCGATAACGGCATTTTCAACGCCGCGCTCGGCCTGCTGGGGCTGGAGCCGTTGGCGATGCTGAACACCGCGTTCGGCACCTATGTCGGCTACTTCACACTGTGCCTGCCATTGGTGGTCTTACTGCAATTGTTCAGCCTGATGTACATCGATCGCTCGTTGATCGAGGCGGCGCACAACCTTGGCTGCGGACGCCTGCGCACGGTGTTCCTGGTGGTGGTGCCATCGGCGCGGATCGGCATTGTCGTCGCCGCGCTGTTCTGCTTCATCCTGACCTTCGGCGACTTCGTCAGCCCGCTCTACCTGGGCGGTGGCCAGCCGCCGACCTTGAGTACGCTGATCACCGACACCACCAAGTCCGGTCAGCAATGGCCTCGCGCGGCGGTGATCGCGACGATGATGATTGTGACGCTGCTCATCGCGGCTTTTGGCGCGGTTCGTTTCGCTTACCGGAGGCGCGCATGAACGAGCATCGGCTGATTAACTTCTTGCTGCGCGGCTTTGTCGTACTGGTGTTCATCTTCATCTTTACGCCCATTGCCGGCAGCTTCGTGTTTTCGTTCAACATCGACCGTTTCCCGTCTTTGCCGCTGGGTGGTTTCAGCCTGCACTGGTACGAAATGATCGCCGCCGATCCGGCGGTTTGGCAGGCTTTCAAGAACAGCCTCACGGTGGGTGTGGTGGTGTCGCTGGTATCGACCCTGCTCGGATTCACGGCGGCCTACACAGACTACCGTTACCAGTTTTTCGGCAAGTCGATGTACATGGCGCTGGCGATGCTGCCACCGACCATTCCGGTGGTGATCATGGGGTTGGCCATGCTGGCTTTCCTGTCGCGGGTCGGGCTGTCCGGCGAACTCTACGCGGTGATGATCAGCCACATCGTGATGTGCGCACCGTTCGCGATGGCAGTCATCAGGATGCGCCTGGCGCAGATGGATCCGAACATCGAGGCGGCAGCGTGGAACCTGGGGGCCAATCAGTGGAAGGCGATGCGTTTTGTGATTCTGCCCTTCACCGCGCCGAGTATCTTCGCCGCGCTGTTCGTGACCATGGCCGTGTCCTTCGATGAGTTCGCCGTCGCCTGGTTCGTCTCGGGGCTCAACGAGACCGTCCCGGTGCGCATCCTCAACACCTTGCAAGGGCAGGTGAGCCCGACCATCAACGCGATCGGCACCATCGTTTTCATCACCACCATGACCCTGGTGATTCTCGCGCAACTGCTGTTGATGCGCCGGCGCAAGCCCGCGAGTGCCTGATACCACCCTGACAATCATCCGGACACGAAGGATTCAGCCATGACTCAACCGCTGGTGGTATTCGACAACGTGGTCAAGCATTTCGGCAGTTACCAGGCCGTCGAGCGCATGAACCTGGAGATTTACAAAGGCGAGTTCGTCGCGATCATGGGTTCGAGCGGCTGTGGCAAGACCACGACGCTGCGCATGCTCGCCGGCCTCGACAAGCCGAGTGAAGGCGAAATTCGCCTGAATGGCGAGCGCATCAATGACCTCTATTCCTGGGAACGGGAGACGCCGCTGGTCTGGCAGAACCTGGCGCTGTTTCCGTTTCTCAACGTCCTGGAGAATGTCGAATTCGGTCTGCGCATGAGAGGCATGGCCAAGGCTGAGCGGCGAAAGAAGGCGCTTGTGTGGCTTGAGCGACTTGGACTGGAGGAATTCGCCACGCGCGATATCAGTCTGCTCTCCGGCGGCCAGCGCCAACGCGTGGCGCTGGCACGTTCGTTGGTCACCGAGCCGCCGATCCTGCTGCTTGACGAACCCCTCAGCGCACTCGATGCGCATCTGAGCGTGCGCATGCAAAGCGTGCTGACCGGATTGCAAAAAGACCTCGGTATCACCTTCGTCTACGTCACCCACAGTCAGTCCGAAGCCTTTGCGATGGCCGATCGCGTGGTGATCATGAGTCGGGGCAGGGTTGAACAGATCGGCTCGCCGCAGGAGGTTTTTCTTGAACCTCACAACCGCTTCGTCGCCGAGTTCGTCGGCGGTAAAAACATCCTGTGCGGCACGGTCGTGGGCTTCGATGAGAGCGGGTTGATTCGCATCGATTCGGAACACGGCGGATTCCTCGCGCGGCTACCGGAAGGCAAATCGGTTGTCCCTGCAGAGCGAGTCACGGTCTGCGTCAGCGCCGAGCATTTCGACCTGACCACACAGCCTGTGCGACGTAACCGGTTAGCCTGCACGGTGGTCGGTGAAGAGTTCATCGGTTCGATGGTGAACATCTATCTCGAAGCCCGCGGTGGGCTCGAATTGCAGGTGCAAAAACCGCATGCCGATTACAACCTGCTTGGGGTGCATTGCGGGCAAGACATCTTCGCCGAGTGGGACGGTGCGCACGCATTGATCCTGCGCGGCGACTGAATAGCCGATTGCCTGCCATCAGGAACGCCTGGAGACCCCACAAGGAGGCCTCCAGGCTGGTATTACCCGAGTGCTAACGTCGCAGTCGGAATGTTTGCCAGCTCCGACCGCTAGTGAAAACGCCCGTGTCACCGCGAAGGGTAAAAAGACTTGCCCTGTAGAAAGCCGTCATGGGTGAGCATCCAAAGCTCCTTACCTTTTTATACGCCCATCCCCATCCCCGGGATTTGGCGTTTTTGGCTTTTTCAGTGAATGTCACTTCGCAGCCCCCTATTTCAAATGTTGGCGGCGCACGATAGCAATTTGCCCATATCAGGAATGCGTCAAATAATAACCTTTTACATGTCGTGTTTAATACAAGGTTGACACCTTGCGCTACAAGGGCGCCGTGGCCCTTTATTCATGCGAAAACCAGCAACAGTGTTTGTCCAGCGGGTCGCTGTTTGGGGGAAGGAGAAACACTTAGCATCGTGTCTACCGAGTGAGCAAATGAACTAAGTAGCAACTCGCTCGCACGGTAAAAAACTCGAAAGAGCTAACCCCTGAACGATACGGTGAACATAATGAAAATTCTTAAAATTGCGCTGATTCTTGCGCTTGGCGGCATAGGTTCGCAGGCATTTGCAGACGACAGTCACTCAACTGCCGCAACCAGCAACACACCGGTTGAAAACTACGCATACGGAACCAAACTCGACATCAAGAAAGTGATTGCCGTTTCAGATATTCCCGACCAGTGCGGACCGGTTCCAGCCCAAATGACTTATGAGGACTCTAATGGCCAACGCCATATCCTTCAGTATCAAGTGATGGGCACCGGGTGTTCAAACGGTTGAGTACGGTAGGCACCGTGGAGGGTCGACACTCCATGCCTGCAGCACTACGGATTCAGAAACGATGAGCCTTTTTTGATGCACGGACGATTTTTTCATCGGATGCCAACGAGACGGGAATGGTGCTTTTGAGAAACTCCACCCAGGTCTTTATCTTTGCATCGACGAATTTTCGTGACGGGTAGATGGCAAACAGATTCAACTCCTCAAAATGATACTCAGGCAGTATGCGCACTAACGTACCGGCCCTGAGGCCTTCGACTGCCGAACCAATGGGTTGAATACCGATACCCATGCCGCTTTTTATGGCGACGGTCATCGCATCGGCGGTATTGACGTGAAACGGCGACAACGCAATGTTCACAGTCTCCGCACCTTCCGGCCCTTCAAATGCCCAGTTTTCAACCGGCATTACCGTATTCACTATTCTCAAACAATCATGTAACCCCAGCGCGCCCGGCGAATCGGGGACTCCGCGTTTCTTCACGTAGGCCGGCGAAGCACAGAGAATGCTGTAGGTCACGCCGAGCCGCTGAGCTACAAAACCTGAGTCGGGAAGATCGCGCGCCAGGACAATCGACATGTCATAGCCTTCCTCCAGCAAGTCAGGCAGCCGGTTGGTCAGGGTCAAATCAAACATCACCGACGGATGCGTCTCTCTGTATTTGGCCATGGCATCGATCACGTAATGATTGCCAATGGCCGACATCGCGTGAATTTTCAGCCTGCCAACGGGCCTGACCTGCGCAGTGCCCGCTTCCTCTTCTGCTTCACGCACCTCTTCAAGAATCTTCTCGCACCGTTGCAAATAACGCAGACCGGCTTCGGTCAATGCCAGGCGTCGGGTCGTGCGGTTGATCAGACGCGTCTGCAGCCGGGCCTCCAGGCTGGACACCGCTTTGGAAACGCTCGTGGTGGTGGAGTCCAATAACTGGGCGGCCGCGGTAAAACTGCCACTCTGGGCGACAGCCGTGAAAAAACGCATGGTTTGGAAAACGTCCATCGTTTTCACCTCAGGGGGGAAGTCAAAAATTATAGGGGCTGGCCTGAAGAAAGATTCTTGTGACCAAAAAAAAGAGCGGCTCTGTTAAAGCCGCTCCCTTTGTCGTGCCTTACTTTTTCCTGGGGATGAAGCCCGGTACACCGGTTTCCACCACCGAGTTGAAGCGTATACGAGTGGTGATCTCCTCGCGGATTTCATGCATGGCCCGATGCGGCAGGGTTGCAATATCAAAGTTTTCGCGGATATGGCTCAGTGTGGCCGAGGTGGTCAAAAACGCGACGCCGCGTTGCACGGCCCAGGCCAATGCCACTTGTGCCGGCGTCTTCTGTACACGGCGGGCAACTGCGGTAATCACTTCGTCTTCCAGCACATTCGGTTCCATGCCATGGCCCAGTGGTGCAAAGGCCAGGACGACGATGCCCTGTTGCTGACAGAACTCAAGCAGCTCCCATTCCGGCAAGTACGGGTGGGATTCAACTTGCACAACGGCGGGTTTGATCCGGGCCACAGCGACGATTTCTTTTAACGTTGCCAGGGTGATATCAGACAAGCCGATGGACTTGCAGCGGCCTTCATCCACCAGGGCTTCAAGCGCTCTCCAGGTTTCGATCAGCGTGACGCCCGAGTCGTAAATGACATGGCCGAATGCATCCCGTGGGTCCTGGTTGTCGCCGGCTTCAAAGGCGAACGGCGTATGGATGAGGTAGCAATCGATGTAATCAACCTGCAGTCGTCGGCAACTGGCTTCGAACGCCGGCAGAACCCGCTCTGGACGATGGTTGGTGTTCCACAGTTTGGTGGTAATGAACAGGTCCTCTCGCCGGGCCTTGCCCGTTTCCAGGAACTCCTTGAACGCCACACCGACACTTTCTTCGTTGCGATAGCGCTCTGCACAATCGAAATGGCGAAAGCCGGTTTCCAGTGCATGTTTGACCGCTTGAGTGGTCACGCTCAGGTCTTTGAACAGGGTGCCGAAGCCGACTGCCGGCATTTCACCGGAGCCATGCGCAAGGGTGAATCTGGTTTCGCGAAGTGCATCGAAAATCGGTTCGTAAGACATCTCTTTACTCCATTGCCTGGGGCCACCACCGCAACGGCGGAGGTGGCTGCTCGTAAAAGTGTTGATGACCGCGCGGGTGCGCTATTGATAGGTAGGTGCGTGCGCTTCGCGACTGGCCACTTTTTGCTCGAAGACACCGACGGAGTTCCCGCCGAGTGCAACGAACAGTCGCACCGTGTCGAGATACTGCGCGGTCTTCACTCGGATCTGACCGAGCAGCGCCTGCTCATAAGCGCGTTCCGCCTCCAGCACCTGGAGAATGCTGTTTGCCCCTTGGGCAAAGGCTTGCTGGTTCAAGCGAAAACTGGTTTCGGCGGCCCGCAACGCGTCTTCCTGGGCGAGGTTTTCCTCGGCGTCATGGTTGATCGCCTGCAACGTGTCGGCGACCTGACCGAACGAGCTGATCACTGTCTGTTGGTAGCCGGCGAGTGTTGCGTTATAGCCCTCGACGGCGGCCTGGCGTTCAGCCTTGAGCGTTCCGCCATTGAAGATCGGACCCGCAACGCCGGCGGCGAAGCCCCAGAGTGCGGCGCCGCCATTGCCGGAAGCGGCCTGTGCAAGCGATGCGGACAGCGTTACGCGGGGATAGAGGTTCGCAGTCGCGACACCCACGGCGGCGCTGGCCATGTGCAGTTCGGCTTCTGCTTGCAACACGTCCGGCCGACCGTGGGCCATTTCCGATGGCAGGCTGACGGGCACGTTGGACGGCAAGGCAAACTCGGCAAGATCGAAGTCCGGCGCGATCCAGTCACCAGGACCTTTGCCGGTCAGGATCGACAGCGCATGCCGTGCCGAATCACGCTGTTGGGCGAGGGGCGGCAACAACGTGCGGTCCTGGGCGAGCCGTGTCTCGGCCAGCGAAACGTCGATCTGCGTGGTGGTGCCACTGGCGTGTGCCATGCGCACCAGTTCTAGGTTCTTCGCATCATTGGCCAACAGCTTTTCGACGGCCTGCATCTGCGCGGTGGCGGAAGCCAGCAACAATGCCTGGCTCGCGACATCGCCGGTCAGGGTCAGATAGGCTGCTTCGTACCGATGTGTCTGAAGTTCGGTAAAGGCTTCCTGTTGTTCGACCTGCCGCTTGTTACCGCCAAACACATCAAGGTCGAAGCCGACCCGTGGCCCGATCGCATAGAAATTGGAGATGGAAGGCTCTTTCGCAGTGTGTACCCGTTGGCGGCCAGCTGTCGCGCCAAAATCGACCTGCGGATACAGCGCACCTTCGGCGGCGGCGACGGAGGAGGCCGCCTGGCGGATGGTTGCGTCGGCAGCCACCAGCTCGAGATTGCCATCGATTGCCCGACGTACCAGCGTGTCGAGCTTCGGCGAGCGGAACGCAGTCCACCAGTCACCGTTGACCTTTTTGCCAAGGTTGATGCGTTGCTCGCCGGGCTTGTTGCCGCCCTGGCCAAGACGCTGTTCAGCCTGTTGATCATAGTGTTGCGACATACTTGCCGCGGGGGATTCAAAGTCAGGGCCGACGGTACAGGCGGACAGAAACACAAGAGCCGACAACGCACCGACCTTCATTTGGAACAGGTATCTGTTGATTACCAGCGCTAAAGATTTCATTGGGCAGACTCCACGATAACTAGTTGGTCGGTGCGGGTTTGCGAAGAAAGACCACCAGCGGACTCACCACCAGCATCGCCACCATCAAAATCTTGAATTGGTCGACAACGGCGATAAAAGCGGCCTGGTGGGTGATCAGGTGGTTAAGCCCTTCAAGTGCTGGCAAGGACATCGAGGCCGTCGCGGAATGAGCGGCGACGCTATAGGGCGTCACATGGCTGGCCAGTGCCATGTGCATCGCTTGCGTGTTGTTGAAGAAGTAAATCTGCACAATCGCAACGCCGATGGTGCTGCCGTAGACCCGTGACAGATTGAACAGGCCGGTGCCTTCCGGGCGTAGCTTGGGGTCGAGGGTGCTGAACGCCACCTTGGTCAGCGACGGCATCAACATGCCGATGCCGATCCCCTGGATGGCACCCGCCAGCGCGACGGGCCACCAGTCCATCAATGGCGAGTAGCCGAGCATCAACCAGTTGGCGTAAATCACCACCGCGACGCCTGCCGCCACGAACAACCGACGGTCGAAGCGTTCCGGAACACGGTTCATCAACAGGAACGCACCGACCAGTCCAATACCGCGCGGGATGGTCAGGGAACCGGTGGTGTCCGGCGGGTAGCCGAGAATCTCATCGAGCATCGGCGACGTCAGGGCCATGGTCGACAACAACACGAAACCGACGGCGAAGAAAATGATCGTCGACAACACGAAGTTGCGATCCTTGAACAGACTCTTGTTGACGAAGTGCACTTTGCGGGTCGCCATGTGCACCGCGAACAGGTAGAGCCCCAGTGCGCAGGCCATCGCTTCCAGGCAGATCTCGGTCGAGGCAAACCAGTCCATGCGTTCGCCGCGGTCGAGGAGCATTTGCAAGCTGATCAGCCCCAGCGTGAAGGTGCCGAAGCCGAAGAAATCAAACGTCGGCGGTTTCTCGGCCTTTTTCTCGCCCAGCAACAGCGCCACGACCAGGAAGATGTACGCCGACAACGGCAGGCTGATGTAGAAGATCGGGCGCCAGTCGAAATGCTCGGCGACCCAGCCACCGATACTCGGGCCGCTGACGATGCCGAAGAGCACGATGGCCGTCCAGGTCGCGCCAAATTTCATCTTCTTTTCAGCGGGCAATGTCTCCATCGCAATCGCCATCGAAAGGGGCGCTATTACGCCACTGGCGAGACCTTGAATGATGCGTGCGCCGATGAACTCCAGCGAGGTGGTCGATACCGTCGCGAGCAGCAAACCGAGGACGAAGCAGGCCAGCGCGGTTTGATACACCCGCTTCACGCCATAGCGCCCGGCCAGCCATTGGGCAATGGGCATGGTGATGGCGCTCGCCGCGAGGTACGCCGTGAAAATCCAGCCCGCCTCGTCGTCAGTCATCGACAGGGTGCCCTGGATCAACCGGAGTACCGCGTTCGGAAGAGGCAGGTTCGCCGACTGCATATAAGTGGCGAGCAAAACGGCGAACCTGAGCGAGCCCGCAGAGGTCCCTCCAGCGTTGGCGTTCATCAGAAGTTACCTGCGGTCAACAGCGCCTTGAGCGGGTGCCACCAAGGCGAGCGATAGCCGGTATCGACCTTGACCGTGGCGCTGGTGCCCGAGAACAGCGGCAGGGCAGGATCGGCCTCGTCGAGTTCGAGACGAACCGGTACTCGCTGAACCACCTTGACCCAGTTGCCGGTGGCATTTTCCGGTGGCAGCAGGGAGAAGTCCGATCCGGCACCGGGGCTCATGCTGGTGACGTGGGCTTTGAACACGCGATCAGGATAGGTATCGATACTGACGGTCGCTTCCTGGCCCGGGCGCATGTGGGTCACTTCCGTTTCGCGGAAGTTGGCCTCCACCCAGATTTCGCGATCGGAGAGCAGGGCGAAGGCGGGCGCACCGTTGTTGACGAAGTTGCCAACCTGCAAATCGTCGACCTTGGCCACGATGCCGTCATCCGGCGCATAGACCGTCGCGTACGAAAGGTACAGTCGGGTTTCGTCGAGCTGCGCCTTGGCCTCACGAACGCTCGGGTGGTTATCGGATTCGATGTTCGGATTGCCGTTCAAGGCAACCACCGTGCTGGCGATCTGTTGTTCGATCGAGACGATGCGTTGCCGTGAAATTTTAAGGTCCGTGTCGGCGCGTTCGTAAATGGCGCGCGAAACAAACTCGGTGGCCACCAGCGCTTTCTTCCGGGCAAATTCCCGTTGGTCGAAATCGACTGACTCTTTGGCCGATTGAAGTTCAGCCTGCTGCTGGCGGTAGTTGGCCTTGAGGCCATCGATGCGCAGTCGCGCCACACTCAATTGAGCTTCTGCACGGTTGACCGCGATCTGGAAGGGCTTCGGGTCGATCCGGAACAGCACCTGGCCTTTGTGAACCAGCTGGTTGTCCTCGACCGCGATTTCGACGACTTGGCCGGAGATGCGTGCGTTGATCGAGGCTTTGGCTACCCGGGCGTAGGCGTTGTTGGTTGTAACGAAGGGCTCGCCTGCCACGTAGTGGGCGTAACCCACGGCGGCGAAGAGGGCAGGGACGCCCACCATCAGGAAGGGCCGTAACTTTTCTTTGAGCGGCTTTTTGACCTGCACTGGCTGCTCGAAGGTCTGCGAAGCCGGGATGTCGAACTGTTTAGTCATGATCGAATACACCTTTAACCGGGAAATCGGGCTAACAGCTGCGGCCCTGACGTTAATAATTGCTGTGAGAAAGCAAACCCGTGAGCGGTTGGGAGGGTTGCTCCGCCGCACCTGTTTCGTCGCCGCAATACCCAGTTCGAGCTTCGCTTCAACAAACCTGACATTCAGGAACTTCTGGTTCCCTAATTTTGTGCGATGGTGTAAGAATATCCCTGCACTCACCTTCATTCAAGGATTTTGTACGACATGGCACAAAAAAAGATTGTAGAGGGCAAAGGCCGCGGCCGCCCTCGTGCGTATGACCCGCAGACAGCGCTGCAGCAAGCGCTTGGTGTGTTCTGGAGCACCGGCTATTCCGGCGCTTCGCTGGACAGCATCGCCACGGCGGCCGGAATGAATCGTCCCAGCCTCTATGCGGCATTCGGTGACAAACACGCGCTGTATCTCAAGGCACTTGAGCAGTATTGGGAGTTTGCCGCCGCAGCCATGGACGAGGCGCTGACAGACGATGCGCTGACATTGCGCGAGGCGCTGACGCGGTTTTATGAGGGGCAGTTGTCGATTTACTTCTCGGGCGATAGCCAACCCCGTGGCTGTTTTGCAATCGGCACGGCGACAACCGAAGCGGTCGAGGACGCTGAAATACGCGACGTTCTTGCGGATCGGCTGAGCAGACTCGACGCCAGTTTGGAAACTCGTCTGCGCAAGGCTATGGAATCCGGCGAGCTGAAAAGCGACGTCGATGCTGCCGCCCTTGCCGTACTCGCCTCATCGCTGCTGCACAGCATTTCGATTCGTGCGCGGGCGGGCAAATCCCGCACAGAGTTGACGGAGCTTGCACGCAATGCAGTCAGCGTGATCTGTGGCGGATGAGGTGATGGTGGGCGAACGACTCGAAGATATTCTCGCTGAACATCTCGCCGTGATTTTCTGTGGGATCAACCCAGGCGTGATGGCCGCTGCCCAAGGGCATCATTTTGCGGGTCGGGGCAATCGCTTCTGGCGCACGCTCCATCTAGCCGGTTTCACACCGGAGGAGGTGCGCCCGGAAAACGATCGGACGATTTTGCAGTATCAGTGTGGATTAACCGCCGTGGTTGAACGGCCTACGGCGCGCGCGGATCAGCTGTCGTTACATGAATTCACCGCGGCCGCCGCGGATTTTGAACAAAAGATCGAGCGCTATGCGCCACGTTACGTGGCGTTTCTCGGTAAGGCCGCGTATTGCGCGCTGTCCGGCCAGCGAGACATTGCGTGGGGGCTTCAACCGAAGACCTTCGGCAATGCCGCGGTATGGATCCTGCCCAATCCCAGCGGGCGAAATCGCGCGTTTACGCTTGACCAATTGGTGGCTGCGTACCGCCAACTCTGTTTAGCCGCCAGGTCTAAGCCATAACGCGACCCTGTAGCAGCTGCCGAAGGCTGCGTTCGGCTGCGCAGCAGTCGTAAACCCTGAGCACGAGGTCATCCTGAAGCACCGCATTTTCTGATTTCACGACTGCTGCGCAGCCGAACGCAGCCTTCGGCTGCTACAGGGTATTCGTGGCTGCTCAAATTGTGCTTGCTGCTCATGCACAGTAATCAGCGCCCGATCAAACGAGCGGAGGAAAGAGCCGACGCAGCCAATGAGCAGTTCCCCAGTGCTGGTCAGCTCTATGGCACCAGGTCCACGAATGAACAGAGGGGCATTGAGGTAGTCCTCGAAGCGACTGACTTGTTTACTGACTGCACTTTGGGTCACGCGTAATTCTTCAGCGGCGCGCGTGAAGCTTTTTGTGCGAGCGACGGCTTCGAAAAACCATAACGTTTGTAGCGGCGCCAAATGCCAGCTCACTCTGGACATTGAGAACTCCTCGCAGATTTGGGAAATGGCGCGGCACTGAATCGAAGTCAGGCCGCGCGACAGGTCAGATATTCTCCATTTGGTAGCTGAATCGGATGCTGCGATCGAGCAAAGGGTCTCTCAGCTCCAGGGTCAGGTGACTCGTGTAGCGAATGCCGCCGATGGCTGCCAGGGTTCCGCAGAACATCAACATGCCCGGCTCGAAGGTTGTCCCGCACGTTGCCGCGAAACGTTCCAGTAGGGCTTCTGGTTCCAGCATCGTGGTGACTTTGCCTTCCTGATACAGAACGGCGGCTCCGCTGTCGTTACTCCACGAGCGCAATTCCAGCTGATCCCAGTGCTCCCGCACTTCGTCCAATGGCCAGAGTGTGCGGCCAACGGGTTTGCTGCATATCTGCTTGGACACTGTGATGTCGTAAGCCTCGACCTTGCGGTCCGTGTGATCGGACCCAAGGCCGACCCACAGTCGTTCGCCGTCATTCAGCAAAAAAAACTCGATTTCGCCGGAGGATTCGTAGCCCAGCACTTGAATGCTCTCGCGCTGGGTCAGGCGGTCGTCGGTGACGAAGTAATACGACGGAATGGTAGCGGGGCGCTTCACGCCCAGTTCCTCCAGTTCGACGATATGCGCCTCGACCGCGCCGCGATCGCGACCTGTCCAGCCCGCAATGATCACATCGTTGATGTGAAACTCACGGAGCTCAACGCCGGTTCTGGAGACGCAGTTGAAGGTCAGTGCTGTCATTGTGTGGTCTCTCTTTTTGTCAGTGAATGCAGGGCGGGCCGTTCTCTGTCGAGATTCGGGCTGATGTGTCACCGCTTACTTAAAGCTTATAAAAGTAGCTAACAAAAAAAGCAATATAAAAAATACTAGCCGTGGAGTAACCAGGCTTTCGGTCGAAGGCAGGGTGTGACGCGATGGGTTTTAAGTAACGAAAAAAGCTTGCAAAAGAAGCTAATCATATTAGACACTAACTCATCGAACACAGCGTCTCGAACGGGTATAGGTCTGCCAATGAGCGAAAATATTTATTTGGATTACTCCGCGACCACGCCGGTCGACCCTCGGGTTGCAGAGCTGATGTGCCGGTATTTGACGGCGGACGGGCTCTTTGGCAATCCCGCCTCGCGCTCTCACTCGTTTGGCTGGGAGGCTGAAGCGGCGGTCGATAACGCGCGCAAACAGGTCGCCGACCTGGTCAATGCAGATCCGCGAGAAATTGTCTGGACCTCCGGTGCCACAGAATCCGACAACCTGGCCATCAAGGGCGTCGCCCGGTTCTATCGCAACCTGGGCAATCACATTGTGACCTCCAGCATTGAGCACAAGGCAGTGCTGGACTCGTGCCGCCATCTCGAACGGGAAGGCTTTGAAATCACCTATCTGGACCCGGATAAAAATGGCCTGATCCAGCCGGAAGCGGTGGCCAACGCGATCACCGACAAGACCATTCTGGTCTCCATCATGCACGCCAATAACGAGCTCGGTACGGTCAACGATATCGCTGCCATCGGTGAGATCTGCAAGGTGCGCGATGTGTTCTTCCACGTCGATGCAGTGCAGAGCGCCGGCAAAGTGGCGATCGACCTGCGCTCGGTTCATGTGCACCTGATGTCGTTTACGGCGCACAAACTTTATGGGCCCAAAGGCATTGGGGCGCTCTATGTTTGCCGTAAGCCGCGCATTCGCCTGGAGGCCCAGATCCATGGTGGCGGACATGAGCGAGGCATGCGTTCAGGCACGTTGCCCACCCATCAGATCGTCGGCATGGGTGAAGCCTTTCGAATTGCGGCCCTGGAGATGGAAAGCGAAAACGCGCGCGTGCTGAGTCTACGAAATCGGCTACTCGCGGGATTCGACGGGATGGAAGAGGTGTACGTCAACGGCTCCTTGGAACATCGGGTGCCGGGCAACTTGAACATCAGTTTCAATTTTGTCGAAGGCGAATCGCTGATGATGTCCCTGAGAGGCCTTGCGGTGTCGTCCGGTTCCGCCTGCACATCGGCCAGTCTTGAGCCTTCGTATGTACTTCGTGCGCTGGGTCGAAGCGACGAACTGGCCCACAGCTCACTGCGTATCACCCTGGGTCGTTTCACGACCGAGGCCGAAGTCGACCAGGCCGTTGTGATGATCAAGGCCGCTGTTTCCAAGCTGCGGGAAATGTCGCCGCTATGGGACATGTACAAGGACGGTATCGACATCAGCAAAATCGAATGGGCCGCCCACTGAGCCTTCCGGCCTGTGCCAAGGCAACTCACGTCTCAAGCAGTCCTGCTTGAATTAAGGAGAACGCTGTAATGATCAATAAAGAGCACAAAGAATTCTATTCGGTTGATATGGACTCCGGCTGGGAGACTCCGCCGGGCTACCCCAAGGGCATCGAGCAGCTCATCCTGTCCGGGTCACTGGATGAGGCAGGCAAGTCGGGCACCCGCACGCGTTTGTTGCGTTTCCAGCCGGGTATTTTCACAACCAAGCCTTTTGTGCATGACTATTGGGAAGAGGTGTACCTGGTCTCTGGCGATCTGACTGTGGGTAACGACGAGCAGGGTCAAGGTGGCGAGTCTTTTGAGCCCAATACCTACGCTTGCCGTCCACCTGGAGCGTTCCACGGCCCGTTCAAGTCGCACGACGGTTGTGTGTTGCTGGAAATCCACTATTACGAGTGACAGCGGTTGTTCGCAGCCCGATTCCATTCCTGCAAGCCGATTCCAAGGCGTTGTCCATACGGGTGATTCGGGCGCCCTCTCTTTGTATTCGACGCCAGGAATATCCGGCGTGAATTGGAAGCTCCCGGGAGTCATGCCATGACGCTACTGACCATCAGCCAGGCCGTGAATTCGTTGCTGCGCAGCGAAGAGCTGGTCCAGCGCTGTATCGACAATATGGATCGCCAGCCAGCGCTGGCGGCCAAGGTCTTTACCAAGCAGTTGAGGAATCAAGCCCTGGCGCAGGCCAAGGCCTACGACAGGTTGCGTGAGCAGGGCGTCCCGGTCCCGCCTTACGCCGGTGTGCCGATCAGCATCAAAGACCTGTTCGACATGACCGCAGAGGTGACCACCTGTGGTTCCAGGATTCTTGCCGATCGCGAACCTGCAGGTATCGATGCTGAAGTGGTGCGCCGCCTGCGTAATGCGGGTTTCATCCCTGTCGGACGGACCAACATGACGGAGTTCGCTTATTCCGGACTCGGTCTAAACCCCCATTACGGCACCCCGGAAAACCCTTGGGAACGCTCAAATCCAAGGATTCCTGGAGGCTCATCATCCGGCGCTGCGATTGCCATTACCGATCAGATGGCCGTGGCCAGCCTGGGCACCGACACCGGCGGCTCCTGCCGAATTCCCGCGGCGCTGTGCGGCATCGTGGGCTTCAAACCGACAGCATCAAAAGTGCCGCAGAGCGGTGTGTCTCCGCTGTCTAGCAGTCTGGATTCGGTCGGGCCGCTGGGCGCCTCTGTAGAGTGCGTTGCAATTTTGAACGACATTCTGGCCGGCGATGTTGTCAAGCCGATAATCCGGACAAGTCTGAGAGGACTGCGCCTGGCGGTTCCGACAACGCTGACGCTGGACGGGATGGACGCTGCGGTCGCGGCGACCTTTGAGCGGACACTGATGCTGCTCGCTCAGGCCGGTGCGCAGATCGATCGCATCCCATTGATCGAGCTGGGAGAGTTACCCGCTATCAACGGCAAAGGTGGCTTTGTTGCGGCCGAAGCCTGGGCGTGGCACCGAGAATTGATCGCGGCCCATAGAGACAGCTACGACCCGAATGTCGTGACCCGTATCGAAAAGGGCCAGCATCAGAGCGCTGCGGATTACATCGACCTGATCAAGGCGCGGGCCGATCTGCAGCGACGTGTCGCGGCGATCAGCATTCACTACGACGCGCTGGTCATGCCCACGGTGCCGATCGTCGCGCCGACCCTTCGGGAGATGGAGGATCCGGAACGCTTCCAGCACGCCAATCTGCTGATGTTGCGCAATCCCTCCATCGCGAACTTCCTCGATCGCTGCGCTATTAGCCTGCCGTGTCACGAACAGGGCAGTGCCCCGGTGGGATTGATGCTGATGGGCGAGCGGGGGGCCGATCTGCGGATCCTCGGCATCGCGCACGCGGTGGAGCAACTGCTTCAGAGCGCTCTTCAACAGTAATTGTCCGCAGCATGGCCAAGCAGCCTCTCCAAGGTGCTGGCACGTATAAAAATCCCCCACGGCCTGAACGCGGTCCCGCGTTCGGGCTGTATCTAAATGGTTTCTGCGCACATTGCGGATTGCCGCCAAATGCCAATGCCAGCACTCCTCTAACGCCTTATCGGCACCTCCCCGAAACCCTCGCTCCTGCGTTGCACGTGTACACCAGCACGGCATTCATCACCAGCGACTTCCTTATTTTCATGTAATTCCAAGGTGTTGCCTTACTCAAAAAAAGCTTTTAAAAATAGCTATTATAAAAAGCTTGACGATCATCGTTGCTGGCGTATTATTGGCTTTGTCGCAAAGCTAATAATAAAAGGTGAATCCCATGTCATTCGATGCATCTCAGTTTCGTGCTGCTTTGGGCCAGTTCCCGACTGGTGTTGCGGTCATCACCGCCCAAGACAGCGAAAACCGTCCGCTCGGCATCACCATGAGCTCCTTCAACTCTGTGTCAATCAATCCGCCGCTGGTGCTGTTCAGCCTGGATCGCCGCGCGCTGAGTCTCGAGTCAATGCAGCGAGCGAGTCATTACGCCGTGAATGTGCTGAGCAAGGAGCAGGTCGAGCTTTCCAACAAATTTTCCCGGGCCTTGGGAAATAAATGGGAAAACGTCGATTTTGAAACTCGAGACACCGGGACGCCTTTGCTCATCGGCGCTTTGGCTCAATTCGAATGCAAGCCGTACGCCGATTACGACGGCGGCGATCACATCATTTTTGTCGGTGAAGTCGTGAGTTTTACCAGCAGTAATCACAGCCTTCCGCTGGTTTTCTGCCGCGGTCGTTACGCCGAAATCGCCTGAACCTGCCCATCCGTCAGTATTGGAGAACAACAAAATGATCAAGACTTCACTTCAACACATTGAATCGCTCCGTGATGGACGCAGTGTTTACATCAATGGCGAACGGGTGGATGACGTGACCACTCACCGTGCCTTTGCCGGTTCCATTGAGTGGCTGAGTAATCTGTACGACTTTCAGCACGACCATTTGGAGTTGATGACGACTGTCGATCCTGAGTCCGGCGAGCGCTACAACCGTATCTGGCAACTGCCAAAAAGCCCCGAGGATCTCAAGCAACGCCGCATGGCCCTGGAAGCGTGGACAGGTCTGAGTTGCGGGTTCCTGGGGCGTGCGCCGGATCACGTTGCCAGCTGTATTTCTGGCATGGTCATGGGGATCGAGCGTTTCGAGCAGTACGATAAGGTGCGTGCCCAGAACCTGCGTAATTACTACCGCTATGCGCGTGACAACGACCTGTACCTGACTTACGTCATCATCAATCCGCAAGCGGACCGCTCAAAGTCCACGGGTGAGCAGGCGGATGAGTTCCTGACGGCGGGCATAGCAGCCGAAGATGAGCAGGGCATCACCATTCGGGGCGCGAAAATGCTGGCTACCGGCGGCATCATGGCCAACGAAGTATTGGTGACTTGCCTTCAGCCGTTGAAGAAAGGTGAGGAGGAGAAGTACGCCGTTTCCTTTGCCATACCGATGAATGCGCCGGGCTTGAAAATCCTCTCGCGCAAATCATATGAAGAGCACAACCAGAGCGTGTTCCAGAACCCTCTGTCGAGCCGTTTCGACGAGAACGATGCGCTGCTGTATTTCGACAACGTCAAGGTTTCCTGGGATCGGGTGTTCGTGCACCGCGACACCGATATGTGCATGGCCCAGTTTCATGAAACGCCGGCACACGTTTACCAGAACTATCAGGCACAGGTTCGCCTGATGGTCAAAATGCGCTTTCTTGCCGGTGTGGCTTATCGCACGGCCGAAATGAACGGCATCATTAATTTGCCGCAGGTTCGCGAGAAGCTCGGGCAGATAGCAGCGGAAGCGGCTATTTCCGAATCCTTCGTTAACGGAATGGAGAGCAAGGGCTCCTACGTCGGCGAGTATTTCGTACCGGATCGTCACCTTCTTTACGCTTCCCAGGTGATTGCGCAGCAGCTGTATCCCAAGTTCATCTCCCGATTGCGCGACCTGGCCGGGGGAGGGGTCATTATGTTGCCGTCTTCTACCCAGGATTTCGCCAATCCGGAAATGCGTGAACTGATTGAGAAAACCCAGCAGTCGCCGATTGCGAACGCCGTGGAGCGGGTGAAATTCTTTAACCTGGCCTGGGACGCAATAGGTTCGGAATACGCCTCCCGTCATACCCAATACGAGATGTTCTACTCAGGTGCTACCTTCGTGACCAAAGGGGCATCGTTCAGAGCGTTTGACTGGAAGCGCAGTGCCAGTCTCCTGGACACCTTTGCTTCGCAGTACGACCTTAACGAAGAAATCTGATGAGTTGAGCGAGGTTGTTGATTCATCAGCAGCCTCACTCATGATTGATGAAGAGGAATTTTGCCGCAGTTTATCTGCGGTTTTTTTCGTCGGTGAGTTTTGTGTGGACTACCTGGAGTGAGCCAGTCACTGCGCATGTAAACGTGCGATGAGGTCAATCAGATAAGAAAACTTGTAGGAGCGAGCTTGCTCGCGATGGACTTGAGGGCAACGCGTTTTATCCAGCAAACACGCGTTATCGTTAACGTCCATCGCGAGCGAGCTCGCTCCTACAAGGTTCCGCGAAGAGGGCGGCTGGTGACTCAGAAAAATTTCAGGGTGTAGCTGAGTATCAGGCGGTTTTCGTCGATGTCAGTTCGATAATTAGAGCGTGCGACGGCGTTGCGCATTCGTAGAGAGACGTTCTTCAGCAGGCCGCTCTGGAAGGTGTAACTCAGGTCCAGGTCGCGCTCTGTGTCCTTGCCCTCGAAGTTACCGGCATCGACGTTATCCCCCTTGATGTAGCGTACGCTGGCGACTAGGCCGGGCACCGCCAGCGCGGCGAAGTCGAAGTCATAGCGCACCTGCCAGGAGCGCTCGTCGGCGGAGGCGAACTCGTAGGTCGGGACCTCATTACCCAAGGGCGACACGGTGGCGAACACACGCGGGAAACCGTCCTCGCCGTACATGCCTTGGTAGCCCACATAAAAGGTGTGCCCGCCGCGCTTGGCCGACAGCAACGAGTAGAACGCCTGGTTATCGATTTCGCCGATCAGATGCTTGCCGTCTTCGGCGGATTTGAAGTAGCCGAGGGTGGCGCCCAGTGTCCACAGGCCCACTGGTTCACTGTGCTTGAAGCCAAGGTATTTCTGGTTGTAGAGATCCTCGAGTTGGCCATACCAGGCGCTGACCGTTGAGCGGTTTTCGTTAAATGAATAGTCACCCCCGGCATAATTGAAGCGGTCCGAGGTGATCAGTTGTTTCTGGGCATCGCGTTGCGGCGAGTATCCGACGATTGCGCCGATTTCCTCGTCTCCCGCTTCGCTGCGCAGGCTGATCGAATGCAGCTGGCCACCCTGCAGCGTCAGACCGGCGATTTCGCTGGAGCTGATTGATACGCCCTGGTACGTGTTCGGCAATAGACGGTTGTCGGTGAGTGCCAGCACCGGCAGGTTCGGCTGCAGTTCACCGACCTTCAACTCAGTCTTCGACACCTTGACCTTGCCCGCGATGCCCAGGCGACTGTAGATGTCCGGCGCCCTGTGGCCGTAGGTGCCTGGTAACAGGCCGGTGCCGGATCGATCCGGACTGCTGTCGAGCTTGATGCCCAGTAGTCCGATGGCATCGACGCCAAAACCAATCGGTCCCGAGGTGTAACCGGACACGTAATTGAGGATGAAGCCTTGCGCCCATTCCTCGGCCTTGGACTGTGTGCTTGGGCCGACGATGTTGGAGAAGTCGCGGCTGAAGTAGTAATTGCGCGCGGTCAGGGTGGCAGTGGAATCCTCGATGAAACCACCACCGCCAGCCAGTGAGGTCAGCGGGAGGGCAAGGGTGACGGCAGTAGCGAGTACCTGGGGTTTGTATTTCGGATACTGATTCATGTCGTTCTCTTGTTTTTATAGTGGTTGGGCGCGCTGTTTTATGGGGCGAGCGCGGGTAAAGCTTATATTTAAAGCTAACAAGAAAAGCAATTAATAATAGCTTGATGGTTGCCGTCGGTCGTATCCGTGGGGCAGATACAGAGCGAAAGGGCACCTCGGGCGGGTGGCGAGTGCGCCCGTGCGCACTGGTGCGTGGGCGTCAGGCAGAGAATAAGACCGGTCGGCTATCGCTTTTTAAAATAGCTTGCAAAGTAAGCTAATACGGTTAGATACTATTTCCGTCGAGCGAAAGCCGCGAACTTCGCGCAGAGGATGAGTGGGCAGATCGGTCAGTCCGTCTTCCTCTTGTACCCGGCTCGATGGTGGGCCCGCCAAACGCCGGTCGACCGTATCCGCAGCCTGTACCAGAGGCTTTCCTGAAAGGACTTCTCTCTTGACCGTGACCCAACAATAAAAAGAGGCAGATGTCATGCGAAACGTAAACGTACACACAATCATCGACAATGCTCGCGTTGCCAGCTTCCATTGGATGGTGATGGGCTGGTGCTTTCTGCTGCTTATCTTCGACGGGTACGATTTGTTCATCTACGGCGCTGTCCTGCCAGTGCTGATGCAGCAGTGGGGGCTGACGCCCCTGGAGGCTGGCGCGCTGGGTAGTTATGCGCTCTTCGGCATGATGTTTGGTGCCGTGTGCTTCGGCACCCTGGCCGACCAGATCGGTCGCAAGAAGGGCATCGCGGTGTGCTGTTTACTCTTCAGCTGCGCCACGTTGATCAACGGGTTCGCCAGCAGCCCCACCGAGTTTGGCGTGTGTCGCTTCTTTGCAGGCCTGGGGTGCGGCGGATTGATGCCGAATGTCGTGGCATTGATGAACGAGTACGCGCCGAAGAAAGTTCGCACCGCAGTGGTTTCCATCATGTTCTGCGGGTATCCGTTGGGTGGCGTGCTGTCGGCCAGCGTAGGGATTTTCATCCTGCCTCGCTTTGGCTGGGAGGCGATGTTCTTCGCTGCCGTGGTGCCGCTGATTTTGCTGCCATTGATCTACTGGCAGCTCCCCGAATCGGTAGGCTTCCTGGTGCGCCAGGGCCGTACGGAGCGGGCACGCACCGTTCTTCTGCGCGTCGATCCAGGCTCCAATCTGGAACAGGACGACAGACTGGTCATGAGCGAAACCAATGGCCGGCCGGCGTCACTTCTGGAGTTGTTTCGCGAGGGCAGAGCGTTGCGTACCTTGCTGCTGTGGCTGGCCTTTTTCTGCTGCATGCTGATGATCTATGCACTCAGTTCCTGGTTGCCGAAGTTGATGGCCAACGCCGGCTACAGCATGGGTTCCAGTCTTTCCTTCCTGGTGGCGCTGAATGTCGGCGCGGTACTCGGCGCTATCTTTGGCGGTACGCTTGGCGACCGGATGAATCTGCCGAAGGTGCTGGTGATCTTCCTGATACTGGCAGCCGTGTCGGTCAGTCTTCTGGGGGTGAGAAGCTCGATGCCGGTGCTTTATCTCCTGATCACCGTAGCCGGTGCCACGACCATCGGTACGCAGATTTTGTTGTATGCCTGCGCTGCCCAGTTCTATGGCCTCTCCATTCGCTCAACCGGTATGGGCTGGGCTTCCGGGGTCGGTCGTAGTGGCGCCATCGTTGGTCCTTTGCTCGGGGGTGTGCTGTTAGGCATCAACCTGCCTTTGCAGCTTAACTTCATGGCCTTCGCCATTCCCGGTGTTGTCGCCGCGCTGGCGATGGTGCTGTTTGCCTTGATCAAGGAGCCCAAGGTTGCGTCGCTGACGGCGGCGGGTGCTTGAAACGACCCTCTCGGGCTCTACCGTTGTCCTGCTCGCCAGCACGGAGCAGGGCAACGATCGTCTCAAGCGCGATCGGTGTCAGGGGCTTATTTGTTATTGCTGAGGAAGCTGGCCAGATTAAAAGCACGGTCGCCGTTGTTGGCGAGCAAATTGAACGCCTTGGCCAGCGCCTGGAATTGTTCTTGATCGAGACCGGCGAAGAGCACGTCGTTAACTTGCTGTTGCGAATGAGCAAGGCTGGAGAGTGCTTCGTATCCTTGCACAGTCAGGTCCAATTGAACGCGACGCGCATCGTCCGGGTCCTTGGTCTTGGTCAGATACCCTTTCTTCGCCAGCTTATTGGTCTGCAGTGTGATGAAGGCGCCGCTGAGGTGCAGATGGTCGGCGAGGGTGTTCACATAAACCGTATCGATATTGCGCATGTAAGCGGTGGCGATCAGGGCCGTGTATTCAATACCCGTCAGGCCGATTATCTTGCCGAACTCGCCACGAATAGCTTCAATCTTGCTGGAAAACGCGAAGATATTGTGTAGAAGTTCACGAAACGTAGCATCTCCCTTGGCTTTATCAAGCAAGGCGGGGAGGGTAATGGTCTTCTCCTTCAGGTGCATACTGGCAGCGTTATCTTTAGTCATTCTAGAATTACCTTAGCTTTCATTTATAGCTAATCATGCTACCTACCTTTGACGCTAAGTCAATGAACCTACAGTTTAGACAGATTTGCTCTGTAGACGCTCTTTGCCTATAGTTGTGTCTATAGGTGCATAAAGAGGTCCCCGGACATGACAGTAGCCCTGCAAACCCAAGGCTTTTCCAAGCAGCAGTGCGTGACGGGCCTGCGAGCAGCCGTCGGCATTCTCGAAAAATGGGGGGCGTCCAGCGATCAGGCCTGCCGGATCCTGCGCATTTCCCGCAGCACCTACACACGCGCCAAGCCGCGCGATCCCGACTGGTCCGTGAGCCTGGATTCGGACCAGATGCAGCGCATCAGTTTTGTGCTCAATATCCACGCTGCGCTGCGCCTGATCTTTGATAACCCGGAAAACGTCTACGGTTTCCCGGCAATGGCCAATGACAACGAGTTCTTCAACGGGCGTTCTCCGCTGGAGATCATGGCTCAGGGCGACATGATTTCTCTGTACGAGACGTTTCGGCGGATCGACGTGCTGCGAGGCGCGCAATGGTGAAGGTGAGTCAGCTGGCAGCGCTGGCTGGCGAGCCGTTGCAGGCCTACCGATTGGTCAATTCGAAGTTTCCGCCTATTGCGCTGTTTGATGACGTGGCGGACGCGGACGAGTTTGAGGACCTGTACCAGATTCAGGCACTGACCAATCCCAGGCTGAAAAACGAAGTGGGTCACCTGGAATTGATTCCACGAAACGAGATCCCGTTCGGTATTCCCGGCTGCTCCTACGCGATCGCGCCGTTTACCCACGTCAACCCGGCGGGTTCGCGATTCAGCGATGGTCGCTACGGTGTGTTGTACCTGGCTGACAGCATGGAAACAGCATTGGCCGAAGTGCAGCATCACCAGAATCTGTATTGGTCGAACGTCCGGCAACTGAATTACGAGCGATTTGTTTTCCGCGGGCTGACATGCACCTTCACGGAAACAGGGATGAAGGATGCCACGTCGATTCCGATGAATGATCCTGTCTACGATCCCGACGATTACACGCATTCCCGGCGCTTGGGCAAAGCTATCAGAGGGGCAGGGAGCGCGGGCCTTCGTTACCACTCGGTGCGCAAGCAGGGCGGCTACTGTTGGGCATTGATGACGCCGAGGCCTGTCTCTTCAATTATTCAAGCGGCCCACTACGAGATGATCTGGAACGGACAGATCACCAGCGTCAATAAAATCAGCGAAGCCTGACCACGCTCGCCTACGCGGTTCAGTCACGACTGGGTTCCGGTTCATCCAGATGATCAATGTGCTTGAAGCGCTCCACCAGGAAATCGATCAGGCTGCGCACGCGCGCTGACAGGTGCAACTGTTGCGGATACACCGCGTAGACATCGGCGCGGGTAGGCGTCTGGTCTTCCAGCACCAGGCGCAAGCGGCCACTGCGCACATACCGGGCGATGTCCCATTCGGCCCGAAGCAGAATACCGTAACCTTCCAGCGCCCAGTTCAGGGCAACTTCGCCGTCGTTGCAACCTAAGGCTCCGCGTACCTTGATGTTTTGCGTACGCCCGCCGTTGGTGAAACTCCACACGCCATAGGGCGTTTCGTTTTGCCGCAGGAAGATGCAGTTGTGATGCTGCAGATCCGCCAGACGCCGGGGGACGCCATGTTTTTCCAGGTACAGCGGCGAGGCGCATAACAGACGGCGATTGGATGCAATCTTGCGTGCGTGAAAGGCGGCGTCCGGCAGCGTGCCGAATCGAATACCCAAGTCGAACCCATGTGTCGCCAGGTCGAGCGGGTGATCGCTGATTTCCAGCTGTATTTCCACCTCCGGGTACTGCGCGTAGAACGCCGCCAAGGCCGGGCCGATGTAACGACGACCGAACCCCAGCGATGCGTTGACGCGGATCAGGCCTTTGGGTGTCGCCCGACTATTGCTCATCAACTGCTCGACTTCGTCGATCTGCGTCAGGATGCGCGCGGCGTGCGAAAAATACAGTTCACCTTCCGAGGTCAGGCTCATCGAACGCGTGGTGCGGTTCACCAGGCGTATGCCCAGTCGTGCTTCCAGCGCGGTCAGGCGTTTGCTCACCGCCGGCGGTGTCACACCAAGCTCTCGCGCCGTCGCGGCGAGGCTGCCTTTGTTGGCCAGCAGGTAGAAAAAAGACAAATCCAGGGTCTGGCTCATTGGTAACTCAAATTCATCTATGTAGTTATTTGGAGTAACTCACGCCTATTTGCTCACTACATATACTCCGCTCACACCCTGATTGAACACCCCGTTCAGCAGGCACAACAAAAACGTGACGAGAGTGGAGTTGATGATGAGCGCATACAAAATTGCTGCGGTCCCAGGTGACGGTATCGGTGTTGAAGTGATCGCTGCGGGCGTTGAGGTGCTGCAAGCCTTGTCGAAAAAATCCGGCTTCGAACTGGATTTCAAACACTTTGACTGGAACTCCGATAACTACCTGAAGAATGGCTACTACATCCCCGAAGGTGGCCTGGAAGAGCTGAAAACCTTCGACGCGATCTTCTTCGGCGCTGTCGGTGCGCTCAACGTACCGGATCACATTTCGCTCTGGGGCCTGCGTCTGCCGATCTGCCAGGGCTTCGACCAGTACGCCAACGTGCGTCCGGCTCGCGTACTGCCTGGGGTGAAAAGCCCGCTGCTCAATGGCGATCAGATCGACTGGGTGGTGGTGCGTGAAAACTCCGAAGGCGAATACTCCGGCAACGGCGGCCGTGTCCACCGGGGCCTGCCTGAAGAAGTCGCCACGGAAGTGTCGGTGTTCACCCGTGCCGGGGTAGAGCGCATTCACCGCTTCGCGTTCGAACTGGCGCAAAGCCGTCCACGCAAACACCTGACCATGGTCACCAAGTCCAACGCCCAGCGGCACGGCATGGTGTTGTGGGACGAGATCTTCTACGAAGTCGCCAAGGATTTCCCGGACGTCAAAATCGACAAGGAACTGGTCGACGCCGTGACCACGCGCATGGTGCTCAAACCGTCGACGCTGGACGTGATCGTCGCCACCAACCTGCACGCCGACATCCTCTCCGACCTGGCCGCCGCGCTGTCCGGCAGCCTGGGTATCGCACCGACGGCCAACCTCAATCCTTCGCGCAAATTCCCTTCGATGTTCGAACCGATCCACGGCTCGGCCTTCGACATCACCGGCAAAGGCGTGGCCAACCCGATCGCGACGTTCTGGACGGCCGCCATGATGCTCGAACACCTGGGCGAAGCGGCTGCGGCGAAACACCTGATGTCGGCTATCGAGGCGGTGACCGAGAGCGGTCTGCACACCCCGGATCTGGGCGGCACGGCCACCACCCGCCAGATCACTGAGGCGGTCATCGACTTGATCAACCGCTGATAGAACTCACCGATCCAAGTAGTACTGCGGCACGACGCCAAGGGGCGGCTCACTGAATCCGACCCCTTGGTATTTCCTGACAACAATAAAAAATCAGGGCCCTGTCATGAAAAGAATATTCGGCAAACTCTACGTACAAGTGCTCATCGCCGTGATCCTCGGCGCCATCGTCGGGGTGCTCGTTCCCGAAACCGGAACAGCACTCAAACCCTTGGGCGACGCGTTCATCAAACTGATCAAAATGCTCCTCGCGCCGGTGATCTTCCTGACCGTGGTCACGGGGATTGCCCGCATGGAAAACATGAAAGAGCTGGGCCGTGTCGGCTTCCGGGCGCTGCTCTATTTCGAAGTCGTTTCCACGCTGGCGCTGGTCGTCGGTCTGGTGGTTGTTGATGTGTTCAAGCCCGGTGCCGGCATGAACATCGATGTCGCCACGCTGGACACGTCGAGTCTGGCCACTTACACCACTGCGGTGAAACACGCGTCGTTCATGGACTTCGTCATGAACATCATCCCCGACACCATCGTCGACGCCTTCGCCAAGGGCAACGTCCTGCAAATCCTGCTGTTTTCGATCCTGCTCGGTATTGCGCTGGCGCATGTCGGGCCACGGGGAAAAGTGTTCGTCGACGCGCTGGACAGCCTGATGCAAGGGATGTTTCGCATCGTCAACATGGTCATGCGCCTGGCCCCCATCGGTGCCTTCGGTGCCATCGCGTTCACCATCGGCAAATACGGCTTCGGCTCGCTGTTTTCGCTGGGCAAGCTGATGGCCTGCGTCTACCTGACCTGCGCCGTTTTCGTGATTTTCGTGCTGGGGCCGATCTGCCGCTACAGTGGCTTCAGCCTGTGGAAGTTTCTGAAGTTCATCAAGGAAGAACTGTTCACCGTACTGGGCACCAGCTCGTCGGAATCGGTGCTGCCGCAGATGATTTCCAAGATGGAAAAGGCCGGCGTTTCCAAACCCGTCGCCGGGATGATCATTCCCTCGGGCTTGACCTTTAACCCGGATGGCCAGGCGATTTACTACACCATCGCCGCTATCTTCATCGCGCAGGCCACCAATACGCCGCTGACCCTGACCGATCAGTTGATCGTCCTGGCCGTGCTGATGTTCACCTCCAAAGGCTCGGCCGGTGTCACAGGCTCGGGATTCATCATCCTGGCGGCGACGTTATCGTCCCTCGGCACCATTCCCGTGGCGGGCATGGTGTTGCTGCTGGGCGTTGACCGATTCATGTCGGAAGCACGGGCGATCACCAACACCATTGGCAACGGCGTCGGGACGATGGCCATTGCCAAATGGGTCGGGGCACTGGACACCGTGAAGATGAACAAGGCGCTGAACGGGGAAGTGGAAGAAGAGAAGTCTGAGAAGGTTCCAGCAGACAGCGTTGCCGGTGCGTCATCGACGACCACCAGTTCCTTGTTGCCGAACTTCAAAAGCGTTTCCCAGGGATAACGTTCTAATCCAGCCACCGCGCAATCCATGTAGCGGCTGGCGAAGCCTGCGTTCGGCTCGGGCCGCGATCGGACGCAGCAGTCGTGAAATCAGCAATGCGGTCCTTCAGGACTACCTCGCATTCAGGTTTCACGACTGCTTTGCAGCCGAACGCAGGCTTCGCCAGCTGCTACAGGTTATTTGTCTCAGCTAGTTCCCGTCCGCTACCTTGCGCTCTATCTCCGCTATTTTCCGACTGAGTTCCTCTGCTTCCTGCTCTTTGGTGCGAGGTGAAGAGGGCGGAGCGGTCTGATCCTCCGGTATTGACGTGGTATCCGATTCGACGTCGTTAACGCTGTCATCGTTGTTCATATCGCTTACCTCCATTGACCTATTCATTGGATACGGCGATAGGGCTGGAGTTCTGTAAACTGGCGGCCCAAAAAGGCGTCGCCCCATTACCCACTCAAGCGAGAGACTTCCATGGCAAACCACGACATCACCTTCGTTCCCGATCCCGACTCGGAATCCATCTCCTCGGACGTCGCCGGTTTCGGCGGCCTGTTGGTCTCCACGCAAATTCCCACCCACGCCGACGGCAGCCTGGAACTGGGTGATATCACCCTGCAGAGCGAATGCACGTTGCAGGCGCTTAAAATCGCGCTGGAACGCGCCGGCAGTTCCATGGATCGGGTTTTGCACCTGACCATCTACCTCACCGACATGGCCGACCGCGCCGCTTTCAATGAGGTCTACCAGCGCTTCTTCGCCAAGCCCTGGCCCGTTCGCGCCGCGGTTGGCGTGGCCGCCCTGGCGGTCGAAGGCATGCGTGTGGAAGTCACCGCGATGGCCGCCAAAGGTTGAGACCGCAGACCCGATCAATAGATTTGTATGAATCTTGTGAAGAGAATCAGGCTCGTTGAACGATTGAGCTAATGTCTAGTTGTTCGCCTCGCCAGCCGCAGCACAATCAGCCCGTCCCTGAAGTGGCCGGTGAGGCGAACGCTCTTCAAGTCGCTATGCCGCGACAATCAGTCTTGTTCAAATTCCCAGATAGCCGAAGTAAACGAATGCCACCGCCGCTGCAATGACAAACGCCAGCAGCGCCTTTGTCGTTGTAGTGTGCAGCGGTACGGATTCGGTCACTCGCTGCAAACGGGTCTCTGAAAACGCTGTGCGGTTGTCGTAACGGAGCCTGATTGCCCGGTAGGTGTATCGGGCTCCGATCAGCAGAAGCAGGGCTATCAGCCCGATGGCAGGCCAGCTGGTTTTGGCCGGCTTGACCAACGGCGCGAGGTTGTCTTGTTGGCAGGCAGCGCTATTGACCTCCAGAACGGAAATTCGCTTGTCGTCCGTCGAGGGGAGCTTCTTGCCGCCCTGGATCGTCGCCAGTTGCTCGAGATCAAACGCCTTGTATTGCCAAAGCGTGGGCTGTCCCTCTCGGCAATAGGTGAACGCTGTGGGGTTTGAGGCGGCGATGATGCAGGCGTCGTCGATACCCAGTTTTTTCAGCGTTTCAGTCGCTGCCCGTGTGAAGTCGAGGTCGATGACAGGAATGACCCCGGTTGCACATGCGGTGACCGAAACCAGCAGGCTTCCCAGGAAGCAGATGATTGATTTTTTCAAGATAGGCGCTTCCTGGTTTTTTGTTGATTTCCCAGTTTTAGTGCACCCAACGTTGAGTTCGTCGACGCAAGCCTTCGCCCTCAAAGAGTGCGCGTCATGATCGTCCTCCTTACGATCACGACGCTCAGAAAAGATTAGACAATCCTGGAGGATTTCACACAGCCAGGAATCAGATATTGAGAGCTATTACCAATGAATCATCGAAGTCCGGATTTTCATTGATGCCATTTTTTGCATAACCCCGGGCGTTGCACAGGACGCGGGTGTTGCCCACCTGGTAGTCAAAGCTTCCATGGGTATGGCCATGCAGCCAAAGAGCCGGCTGCCAGTCCTGGATCCGATCTTGGAGGTCTGAAACAAAACTCGAATTGATCGGTGAATTCGCAAACAGCGGGCTGATGCTAAACCGTGTCGGTGCGAAATGGGACACCACCACCGTGGGAATGCTGCTGTTGCGGGAGAAGCAATCGTCCAGCCAGGCGACAGTCTGTAGAAAAATAAGCTGTGAAATGGCTGGCGTGAACAGGTCTTGAAAATCCGGCGAGATTTTTATGTGGGTGAAGTCGCGCATCAGCTGGGTCGCCAAATCAATCCCGTGTGCCCGATCCTCGGCAGAATCGAAAAGACGATAATCCGACCACAAGGTGCAACCCAAAAACCGCACGCCGTTGTGGACGTACTCCGAACGTTCCAACACGTGGATCTGCGTGCCTTCAGCTAACCTGTTCAACTGTTCGTAGGTCGAGATCAGGTCACTGCCATAAAACTCGTGATTGCCTGCCACGTACACGACTGGAACGGGACTCGATCTGGCCCACTCAATGGCCTTGGCCGGCCGGCAGATGTCTCCGGCGAGCACCACGACATCGGCATCCACCTCGGGAAAAGGGATCGCGTTGACGGACAAGTGGACGTCGGACAGTAAAGCGATGCGCATTGATCAATTCCTACCTGTTTTGAAGGGCAGCGAATTCAACTTACGCGTTCATCGCCTCCAGCGACAACTGAATATCACACACGGTCTCGACGGCGCGAGCGGCGTTACCCGCCGCGCCAGTCTGTCATTTGCTGGCGTCCAGCACGACGCGGTAGCGCGCCTTGCCGCTGCGCAGGTGATCGACGGCGTCGTTGACCCGGCTCATGGGGAAGTGCTCGACCTGCGGCAGGATCTGATGGCGGGCGCAGAACTCCAGCATGGTCGCCGTGGTGCTGGGCGAGCCGACGGGCGAGGCAGACAAACTCTTCTGTTGGGGAATCAGGTCGAACACGTGCACGGGGATAGCGCCGGGCACGACGCCTACAAAATGCAGGCGACCCTTGCCGCGCAGGGTTGCGAGCATGGCCGGCCAGTCGAGGTCGGCGTTGGCGGTGACGAGGAGAAAATCCAGGGTGCCGGCAATCGATTTCAGCGCGTTACTGTCGGTCGAGGCGACGACGTTGTGCGCGCCCAGGCGTTTGGCTTCGTCCTGCTTGCTCAATGACGAGGTAAAGGCGGTGACTTCGCAGCCCCAGGCGTTGAGGAAACGCAGCGCGAGGTGCCCGAGGCCGCCGATGCCCACCACGCCGACCCGGTCGGTGGGCTTGACGTCGAATTCCACCAGCGGGTTGAACACCGTCGAGCCGGCGCAGAACAGTGGCCCGGCCATGGCCGGATCGAGTCCGCTCGGTATCGGCAGGGCCCAGGCCCAGTGTGAACGCAGGCGATCGGCGAAGCCGCCATTGCTGCCGATGATGGTCGGTTTGGCGGTGCCACAAAGGTGATGGGCGCCACCGATGCACGAGGAACAGTGCATGCAACTGCCCTTGTACCAACCAATGCCCACCCGTTGTCCCACTTCGAGACCGCGAACCTGCGCGCCCACGCGCACGATACGGCCGACCACCTCGTGGCCGGGGATAAAGGGGTAGGCGCTGATTCCCCAGTCGTTATCGATCAGCGACTGGTCGGAATGGCAGACGCCGCAATACTCCACGGCGACTTCCACTTCTTCGTCCCCCAACGGGCCGGGATCGTAGCTATAGCGTTCCAGTGGAGCGCCGGGGGCCGTTGCGGCCCAGCCGGTGAAGGTCGTGAGTTCGGTACTGTCGCTCATGGGGCACCTCCAGATCAGAAGACAGGGGTTAGGGCAGCGCGGAGGCTGCGACGGAGCCAGTGAAGTGTAGCGTGTCGGTGGCCGGTGTCTCGGTTGCCGATAAGCGTAAGGTTTACGTAAAAAGTCGCGGTCAACGAGTGGCCAACGACCCCTGCGGTCGCACACTATGTGGGTGGCAATTGCGTTCATAGGGCCGGCCAGGAACTTGCAGTGTTTGTGGGCTATAAAGGAATCTCGCTGATCGAATCAGAAAAGCGCGATTCACCAGGACCGTACCCTATACAGAGGCGTGTCCGTCGACAGCTCAAGCACCATTTCCCTTTGATGGAGGAGTCTTGATGGGCCGCAAGGGGAGGATCAGCCGGGAAGGCATTCTGCTGTTACTGACGTTGGTGCTGTCAGCCTGTTCCAATGCGCCATCGGTCTCCGTACTGGGCGCCTATTTTCCCGACTGGCTGTTCTGCATCCTCGGTGCCGTGGTGGTAGCCTTTCTTCTCCATGCCCTGCTGGATCGGTTCGGTTTCGGTGCCTGGCTAGTGCCACCCACGTTGACTTACCCCGTGCTGACCGTGCTGTTTGCCCTGAGCGCCTGGCTGCTGTTCTTCCAGTCCTGACCGGGAGTTGCCCCTCATGAGCGAAATTGTTGTGAAGACGCTGCCCCGGCGCATCCTGTTCCTGGTCGTGCTGGGTTTGACCCTGATACTGCTGGTGTGGGTGGTCTGGCGGCTCGACAACGCACCGCGCACCGATGACGCCTATGTCTACGCCGACACCATCAATGTCACCCCCGAGGTCAGCGGCAGCATTGTCGAGTTGCCGGTGCACGAGAACCAGCAGGTGAAGCAGGGCGATGTGCTCCTGCGCATCGATGCACGCCCTTATCAGGACGCCCTGGATCAGACCCAGGCGTCGCTGCAGGCGCTGAACCAGGAAATTATCCTCAGCCAGCGCCAGGTCGATGCCCAGCAGTTCAACTCCGACGCTGCACAAGCCAGCATCGAACGGGCCAAGGCGACGGCTACCCAGACCGCAGACACCCTGCGCCGCATGGAGCCGCTGTTGTCGCGCGGCTATGTCTCCGCGGAGCAGGTGGACCAGGCGCGCACCGCCGCCAAAAGTGCCCGTGCCGAATTGAACGCCGCGCAGCTACAGGTCAAGCAAGCGGCTGCTGCCGTCAGCGGAGTTGACGCGTTGGTCGCCCGGCGCGCGGTGATCCAGGCGCAAATCTCCCGCGCCGAGCTGGATCTGGAGCACAGCGTGGTGCGCGCACCCTTCGATGGACGCATCGTCGGCCTGACGACGTCCGACGGCCAGTTCGCGGCCGTCGGGCATCCGCTGTTCAGCCTGATCGACACGCGGCGCTGGTACGTGGTGGCGAACTTTCGCGAGACCGAACTGGACAGTATCCATACCGGCAGCCGCAGCACGCTTTACCTGATGAGTGACAGCGGGCGTGCTTTCAGCGGGACCGTCGACTCCATTGGCTTCGGCGTCTTTCCCGACGATGGTGGCGCTCAGGTCAGCGGGTTGCCGAGGGTCGCGCGCACTATCAACTGGGTGCGGGTGGCGCAACGTTTCCCGGTGCGCATCCGCGTCGATCAGCCCGACCCGCAGCTGTTCCGCATAGGCACTTCGGCGGTGGCGGTGATCCATGCCGATAGCGCCGAAGGCAAACCGCAATGAAAGCCATGGATAGCTGGCCTGAGCGACTATGGCGCTTCGTCGTCGCAGAACTGGCACCTTTTCCCGGGCGCGCCAATGCGCTGTTGCGCAATCTGCTGGCCTGCACCCTGGTGATCATCCTGGCGATGAGCCTGGAGCTGCCGTTGCTGGCGTTGTCGCTGATCATGGTGTTCTTCGTCAGTCAGTCCAATGTGGTGCTGACGCGCATGGCCGGCATTCTGTTCATCGTCAGCGCCACACTGGCCATCGGCATTGCGATCGTTCTGCTCAAGTTCACCTACGGCTATCCGCTGCTGCGCATTCTTTTTGCCAGCGTGGTGTTCCTCGTCAGCCTGTTCGGCATGCGCGCCACGCGCCTCGGGCCACTGTTTTTCGTGGTGGCGATCGTCACCATTTACGTGCAGAGCCTGGTGGATCTCGTGGCGCAGCCCGAGTTGCTGTTACGCGCCTGCCTGTGGGTGTGGATGGCCGTGGTCTATCCGACGCTGGTCACCTTGCTGGTCAATACGCTGTTGTTGCCGCAAGAACCGCAACGGTTGCTGCGCGAGGCCATGCAGCGGCAGTTGGCGCAGGTCGAATCCCGTTTGCTCGCGTTGGAACAGGGCCGCGCAACGATCCCGCCGATCAGCCCGACTGACGTGCAGCAGGGCGTGCTCAGCCTGCATAAACTGCTGAAGTTCGCCAGCATGCGCGATGCCGGCTACCGTGCCCGCGAGGTGCAGCATCTGGCGTTGATTACCGGCGTGTCGCGGCTGTATGCCGCCGTAGCGTCCCTGAGTGCGCCAGTCCCGGATGTCGAAGCGCTGTCGGCGTTACACCACGATTGCGCGGCGCTGGCCAGGGCGATCGAGGCTGACCCCATGTCGCCACTGGTGTTGCACAGCGAGACCCTGAAACGGCCGCTGATGCCGGCGGCGCTCGAGGAGATGCGTGACGCTCTGCGCACCCTGGCTGCCAGCGACAGGCTTGTCCCGGTCAGCAAAACCCCGGCGAAGGAGCCGCTCCTGGCCAGCGATGCCTTCAGCAATCCCAACTACCTGTTGTTTGCCTTGAAGACCTGGCTGGCCACGTTGTTCTGTTATGTGTTCTACAACGCGGTGGATTGGCCGGGCATCCACACGGTGATGCTGACGTGCGTGATCATCGCCTTGCCCAGTCTCGGCGCCTCGACCCAGAAAGGCCTGTTGCGTGTCGGCGGTTGTCTGGTGGGAAGTGCCCCGGCAGTGCTGTGCACGGTCTTCGTCATCCCGAACATCGAGACGCTGGGCGGCTTGTTGCTCATGAGCCTGCCGGGGATCGGTCTCGGGGCCTGGGTCGCGGCGGGCTCCGAGCGCATCAGTTATGCCGGTTTGCAGATCATGTTCTGCTTCGCCCTGGCCTTGCTCGAACAGTTCGGGCCGAGCACCGACCTGACGGAAATCCGCGACCGACTGGTGGGGATCGTTCTTGGCGTTGTGGTCAGCACGCTGATACATCGTTTGCTGTGGCCGGAAGGTGAGGGTGACAGTCTGCGCCGGCGCCTGTCCGCCACCCTGCAGAGCATCGCCGGACTATTGCGTGCGCCAGCCTCCGGTGCCTCGACCGATCACCTGCATGAACAGAGTTTGCGCACCTGGAGCCAGCTCGCCGAGTGCGAGGCGATGCTCGCGCGGGTCGCCCTGGAGCCCGGTTGGCAACAGGGCGAGCATGAAGAACTGACGCTGTTCACTCAGACGCTGTTGGCCAAGGCACGGGAAATCCTGCTGGCCGCCGGCCAGTTTCAGCGTAACCGCGCCGCGCTCGATGCCGAATTGCCCATGCCGTTGCGGACCTGGCTGGACGCGCATCAGGAGCAATTGGGTGTGTGGCTGACTCGCTACGCGGCGCGACTGCAGGATCAGTCGGTTGCGACGGCCGATTTACCGCCATTTGATCCGCCAGTGGACAGTGGGCCGGGTGACGACGAGCTGCTCCGGGAGCTGCACGAATTACGTCGGCGGTTTGGTTCGCTGCCGGACTGGCCGTCATTCGAAACGGGCACGCTGGCGGAGCTGCGGCCATGAACGGTGCCATTCGTGGGTGCATATTTATCGGCCTGAGCCTGATCGTCGGCGGCTGCGCGCTGATTCGCGAGGAGGGCGATCTGGTGGCGCAACGCGACCCGGCCGAGATCCGCCTGGCCGACGATCTGCACCTGGCTCGCGACGGTTGGCCCGAGGCACGCTGGTGGGCGCGCTATCAGGACCCGCAGCTCGATCAGTTAATCAACATGGCTTTCGCTCAGGCACCGAGTATTGCCATCGCGCGCAGTCATATCGATCAGGCCCGCGCTCAGGCCGCCTCAGTGAAATCGCTGACCGGCGTGCAAGTCCAGCTGATCGGCCTGGTCAA
The DNA here is from genome assembly GCF_001297125.1 of Pseudomonas sp. RIT-PI-q. Classification (GTDB taxonomy): domain Bacteria; phylum Pseudomonadota; class Gammaproteobacteria; order Pseudomonadales; family Pseudomonadaceae; genus Aquipseudomonas. The sequence continues at coordinate 31,992 of NZ_LHPC01000015.1, read as the reverse complement.
TCGCCAGCACGTTTCCGCCAATGGTTTCCTTGGCCCCTTCGCCGAAAACGAACCGGCGCTCGGCCTCACCGGCCCCTGGTACACCGAGGGCATCGTGGGCCTCGGCGGCGTGTACCAACTCGATCTCTGGGGGCGACAGCGCGCGCAAGTGGACGCCGCCCTGGGTGTGCGCAACGCGCGTCAGGCCGAAGCGGCCTGGGTCGAGCTGGAAGTGTCCAGCGGCGTGACCCTGCTGTATTTTCAGATCCAGACGGCACAGCAACTGCTCAGCGACTTGCAACAAATGTCGATCATTGCCGCCGAAGTCGTGGCCGCGCACCAGGCGCGCATCGAACGTGGGCTGGAGGCGCAGCCGCAACGGCAGCAGGCGTTGAGCAACCAGGCACTGATCGATCGTCAAATCGTCTCGTTGCACAGCCAGACGCAGCAATTGCGCGAAGCCATGCGGGCGTTGCTCGGTGTCGGCGCCGACGTCTCGCTGCCGCTGATGCCACGGTCCCTGCCGGAACACGCCTATGGGGTGCCGCAGAGCCTGGGCTATGAATTGCTGGCACGCCGCCCGGACTTGCAGGCGATGCGCTGGCTGGTGCAGTCGTCCTATTCGAACATCGATGCGGCCAAGGCGGCCTTTTACCCGAGTTTCGACATCAAGGCCTTCTTCGGTGCCGACGCCCTGCACATGGGGGACCTGTGGGACCACGGCAGCCGACAAATCAATCTGATCCCCGGGATGACCCTGCCGATCTTCGACGGTGGCCGCCTCAATGCCGACCTGGCAAACGCCCGCAGCCTGAGCAACACCCTCGTGCAGCAATACAACCAGGCTGTGTTTGACGCCGTGCGTGACGTCGCCGTAACCGGCAGCAAGTTGCAGGGGCTGGAAACGGAGGCGACGCTGCAACAGGCTCGAATCGGCAATATGCGTTTCAACCGCGACAGCGCTGAAGCGCATTACCAACGCGGCCTTTTGGGGCGGGTCGCGGCACTGGAAGCCAACTTGCCACTGCTGGCCGAGCAGAGCGGCCTGGCCTTATTGCAGGGGCAACGCCTGGAAAGCGAGGTAGCGCTGATCAAGGCGTTAGGCGGTGGTTATTACTCCAGCGACTCAACAGCGGCAATCAATCAGTAAAACGCCTCCTTCTGCTGCCATCGCCATCCGCGATGGCAGGCTCGTGAATGCCTGATATACGACGCGTTTTCCCCCTCCTAACATCGGTCGCACATGAGCATTCGTTTGCCGACGGCCATCTTCGGCACACGAGTTTCCAAAAATAATAAGTTGAGTCCCACGAGGTTTAACCATGAAAACTCTAGCGGCCGTATCTGCGGCCAGTGCCCCTGCAGTGGATGGAGCCAGTCAACTTACCGCCAACCAGCGATACATTACGTTGGGAGGCTCCTGGGCCGCCTGGTTGTTTGATGCCCTGGACGCGACGATCTTCGGTTTTGTCCTGCTGGCGATCGCCAAGACCTTCGCCGTTGGCCTGGGCGATGTGGTCTCCACGGTGGCCTGGTTTCTGCTGGCGACCGGGATTGGCGGTTTCTTCCTCGGCAACCTTTCCGACAAGATCGGCCGCAAGAAAACCATGATGTTGTCGGTGTTCGTCTACGGCACCGGCACCTTGCTCTGTGCGTTTGCCGACAGCCTGTGGCAACTCAATCTGTTCCGTTTCTGCGTCGGCATCGCCGTCGGTGGCTTGTGGTCCGCCGCTGCAGCACTGGTGTCGGAGATCTGGCCGGCGCAAGGTCGTGCCAAGGCCTTTGCGGTGATGCAGACCGGCTGGTCGGGCGGTGGTCTGCTGGCAGCGATTTTCGCCTGGACGTTCCTCGACGGCGGTAACCCTGAGTCCTGGCGGCACTTGTTCATCTACGCCTCGATCCCGGCCTATTTCACCCTGGTGTTCATCTGGCTGTTCGTCAAGGAGTCGCCGGTCTGGCTGGCCAACCGCGAGTTCATGCGCACCAACGCCAGTAAAGGCCAGTTGATGGAAATCTTCCGTCCGCAGTACCTGAAACTGACGCTGCTGGGCCTGAGCATTTCGGTGCTGGGCATGTACGGCTACTGGATCATCACCACCTTCATGCCGGCCTACCTGCAGAACATTCTCAACGTACGGATCGATCAGGCACCGGTCTTCGTGATCTGGATCGGCATTGGCGCCACCATTGGTTATCTGGCCTACGGCTACCTGGCCGAAAGCCTCGGTCGACGCTTGTCGTTCGCGATCTTCTTTGGCGGCATGGCGATCATGGTGCCCGTGTTTGCCTACTCGGCGACGTTGATGCCTTTAACCGACGGCAAGCTGCTGTTCACCACCCAGAACGTCATCACCCTTGGGTCGCTGGCCGCGCTGTTGGGCTTCTTCACCGGTTATTTCAGCGGCTTTGGCGCCTGGTACTCGGAGTTGTTCCCGACCAGCATCCGTTCGACCGCATCAGGTTTCTGCTTCAACTTCGGCCGGGTCGGCGCCATTGCCGGCATCAAGCTGGTGCCGGTGCTGATCCCGCTCATCGGCTTCACCGCGACCATTTCTCTTGCCTCCGTTTCCTACGTCATCGCCGCCGTCATGGTGTTCACGTTGCAGGAAACCAAAGGCGTCCAACTCACCAGCGGCAACTGATCTGCACTGCTCAAAGGAAAAACCCATGAAAAACTTTCGCATCGGCCAAATCGTACCCAGCTCCAACACCACGATGGAAACCGAAATCCCGGCCATGCTGACTTCGCGCTACGGGCTGTTTCCAGAAGAACATTTCACCTTCCACTCCTCGCGCATGCGCATGATGCACGTCAGCCCCGAAGAGCTGAAAAAGATGGACATCGACAGCGACCGCTGCGCGCTGGAATTGAGCGATGCGCGAGTGGATGTCATGGCCTACGCGTGCCTGGTGGCGATCATGTGCCAGGGTCCTGGCTATCACAAAGTCTCGCAAGAGCGCCTGGGCAAGACCGTTGTTTCAAACCGGTCGAACGCTCCGGTACTCAGCTCCGCCGGTGCGCTGATCGACAGCCTGCACATGCTCGACTACAAGAAAATCTCGATCATTACGCCGTACATGAAACCGCTGACCCAGCAGGTCATCGACTACATCGAGGCGGCGGGCGTCGAAGTGGTCGATTCCATCAGCCTGGAAGTGGCTGACAACCTTGAGGTCGGTCGCCTGCACCCGATGAATCTGGTGGCCCACGCCGACAAGCTGAATATCGGTCAGGCTGACGGCGTGGTGCTGTCGTGTTGCGTGCAGATGCCTTCGCTGCCAGCGATTCAGCTGGTACAGGATCGCCTCGACAAACCGGTGTTGTCAGCGTCGGTCGCCACCGTTTACCAGATGCTGAAAACCCTCGGCCTCGAGGCCAGGGTCCCGAATGCCGGCCACCTGTTGTCCGGGGCGTTCTGAGCCAGTGACCGAGGAGGTACTATGCTGGCCATTCAGATCAGCTAACCGGTATCTCACATGAAGCTCGACCCGGTCTCTTTGCGACTCTTCGTCAGCGTCGTCGAAGAAGGCACCATTGCGGCCGCCGCCAAGCGCGAACACATCGCCGCGGCGGCGGTCAGCAAGCGCCTCAGCGAGCTGGAAGAATTGCTCGACTCGAAACTGCTCAACCGCACTAACAAGGGCATTTCGCCCACCGACGCCGGTCTGTCGCTGTTGTTCATGGCCCGCAGCGCCCTGAACAACCTCAACGAAATTGTCGTGCAGATGCGCGAATACTCCTACGGCCGCCGTGGCTCGGTGCAGGTCCTGGCCAACATCTCCGCCATCACCCAGTTCCTGCCCGGCTTGATCAAGTCGTTCATGCAGCTGTACCCGTTGATCAACATCAGCCTGGAAGAAAAGCAAAGCCTGGCAATCACCAAGGCAGTGGCGGAAAACCGCGCCGAGATCGGTATCTTCACGCGTCTACCCCATGGTGCCGACATCGAGGTCTTTCCGTTTCGCACCGATCGGCTGGTGTTGCTGGTGCCCAACGGCGATTCGCTGGCCGACCGCCAATCGGTCACATTCAGCGAAACCCTGGAGCACGAATACATCGCCTTGCGCAGCGGCACTCACCTCAACTTTCAGTTGATCAAGGCGGCCAATGACCTCGGGCGCTCACTGAAAATACGGATGGAAGTGTCCAGTTACGACGCGCTGTGCCTGATGGTTCAAGCCGGGTTGGGCATCGGCATCATGCCCGAGGGGAGTGCGGCGATTTACAAAATGGACGGGGCGACGGTGGTCCGGCTGGATGAACCGTGGGCGTCCCGCGAACTCAGCGTGTGCATACGGTCGCGAGAATCGTTGTCGGCCGCTGCGGGATTGTTTCTGGAGCATCTGCTTGAAGGGTAGGGTGCCTGCGTTCATGCCATCGACTCATCCTCCGAATGTTGTCCGATGAACCGATCAATCAGCCATCGCGCGGCGGGCCCCGGCGCCAGATCGGTGCGATAGATAACGTCGAACGGATAAATCCCGCTGTTGTATTCCGGTAATGTCAGGTGCACCAGTCGGCCGGAATCCAGGTCCTCGCGGACCATCGTGATCGGCATGTTCCCCCAGCCAATGCCTTCACGCAGCAACATGTGTTTGGCGCCCAGGTCTGCCAGCCGCCACGTGCGGGTACTGAGGACGGCGAAGTCCTTGTCTTTGGTCAGGACGGAGCGGTCGGACAGCACCAACTGAGTGAACTCACGCCCGGCCCCTGGCATGTTCGAGTCACTTGACGCCAGTGGATGATTGGGCGCTGCAACCGGAATCAACTCGACACTGCCGACTCCGATTCTTTCAATGCCATCGATCCCCTCATTCATCGGGCCGCTGACGCCGATCGACGCGCCACCATTGATCACCAGTTCAGTGACTGCGCCGAGCGCCTCCATATGCAAGTGCAGAGCAACCGTCGGAAATGCCTCACGGAATGATTTGAGTGCGTCCACCACGCGCTCGGCGGGCAGCATGACATCCAGCACGACGTGGATTTCGGCTTCGAGCCCTTGAAGCAAGCCTTTCACTTTGGCGCGTAATCCATGAACACCGTTGGCGATGGTTCGCGCTTCGGCCAGTACGGTGCGGCCGGCATCGGTGAGTTGGGGTTTACGCGTGGTGTGGCGGTCAAACAGCGACACGCCGAGTTGCATCTCGAGGTTGGCAATTGAATAGCTGATGACTGAGGTGGCGCGGTGCAGCTTTCTTGCCGCCGCCGCGAAACTGCCGACTTCTACGACGGTCAGGAACACGCGCAGTTGGTCCAGTGTCGGTGTGCCTGGGTCAGAGATCATGTGTGTTTCCTCGAACGTGTCGGTCAATGGTGCCCGAGCTGTTTTGACGAGCCCGCTGGAAGATAAAAGCAGAACCCCGACAGGACGAGCAAGCCTGCGAAAGAGTGGAGGGCGGCAATCGGCGACAGTGGAGTCGTCGAAAGCAACCACCCTCAGGAGAAATGACATGACTGATTTTATCCCTACCCCCAATGAAATCGCTGGCAAAGTCGTGATTGTGACGGGCGCTGCCAGTGGCATTGGCCGCGCCATCGCCGAGCTGTTCCATGCCCGTGGCGCCAAGGTCATTGCTGAAGATATCAACCCTGAAGTGAACGCCCTTGAGCGTCCGGGACTGGTGCCTTTCGTGGCCGATATCACTGTCGACGGTTCAGCTGAAACAGCGGTTGCATTGGCCGTCCAGCATTTCGGCAAGCTCGACGTGTTGGTCAACAATGCCGGTCGGATTATCTACAAACCTCTCGTTGAAATGACCCGCGAGGATTGGAGCTGGCAGATGGAGACGAACGTTACTGGGGCGTTCCTGCACTCGCGTGAAGCCGCCAAGGAAATGATGAAACAAAAGTCCGGCGCTATCGTCAACATCGCCTCCTATGCGGCTTACTTTGCCTTCCCGGGCATCGCGGCCTACACCGCATCGAAAGGGGCACTGGCCCAATTGACCCGAACTCAGGCCCTGGAAGCGATTCCGCATGGTATCCGCGTCAACGCGATCGGCGTGGGTGACGTAGTGACCAATCTGCTCAATCACTTCATGGAAGACGGTCCAGGCTTCCTCGAAGAACACGGCAAGTCAGCGCCGATCGGCCGCGCCGCTTCGCCCAACGAAATCGCAGAGATCGTTGCATTTTTGGCCTCCGAACGGGCCAGTTTTATGGTGGGCTCGGTCGTCATGGCTGATGGCGGTATGAGCATCCCCGTCGGCAGTTGAATGCTCGTTCACGCAAGCGACACGGCGCAGGCCGTGTCGCTTCATTTGCGGTAATGGCTGGGCGGGACGCCCACCTGGCGCTTGAACACTTGCGAGAAATGACTGGCGCTGCTGTACCCGACCTCCAGGGCGATATCAATAATGCTCCGGTCGGTTTCGATCAGTTGCTGTTTTGCCTTGGTCATTCTCAGCTTGATGAAGTATTGAGACGGTGAGTGCCCTGTTGCGCGTTTGAACAGCCGGCTGAAATGGTATTCACTCATGCCGGCTTCGTGAGCCAGATCGGCCAAACGAAACGCTTCACCCAAACTGTCCTCCATCGTCTGTACAACACGCTTTAGTTTGAACGCAGGCAGCGCATTGCGCTTCGCGATGTTTTCCGCGTCGGCATCAAGATAGCTGCGAGCCAGATGCACTGCGATGCACTGAGCGATCCCTTGTACCAAGAGTGCGCTGGTTTCTGGGCGGGATGTCAGTTCGACTCTGAGCTGTTCGAGTAGCACCGACAGAACCTCGTCTCGACCGCCGGAAATTTCGCGTAAGCGAATGGAGTCTGTGGCGCCTCCATGGACTTCCTCAATCGCCCGTTCGAGAAGCTGCAAACCGAGATAAATGTGCATGACCACGAACGGTTCCGGGCTGGTCACGCGCCAGCGCATTTCGTAAGGGACGGCGGAGGTGGTCAGGAAAAAGTCGCCTGGCGATACCTCGCTCGCCAACCAGTCTTCACCGGCTGCCCGCTCTTCAATGGTTGCGTCGCCAGACAGCACCCAAACAATCAGCGGTTCTGCGACGGCAGGAACGATGACGCTTTCCTCGATCCGCTCGCGGGTAAAAATCTGCACCAATACGTCTTTCGCGCAAACATCGTCGGACGCGGCCAGGCGCTCACCACGAATGTGCGCTTGCAGGCCTGTCGCTGAAGTTCGCTCAGCGCTCGTCACCGTTTATCTCCTCGAGGTTCATGCGCGGTTACATCAAGGCCAGAGCTTAGCAGGCCAGCTTTTCTATTTTTTCGCACCTAATGATCTAAATTAGTCAGCTATTCAGATGAGAACGCGAGGCGCACCATTTCTTCACCAGGGCGATTCATACCGAATCGCGCCTAACCGAAGGAAATACCTCATGGCTAACTCTGCACACATCGCACATCCAACCACCACTGAACAGAACCGCTCGGACGTTACCCAGGCCTCGGCATCGCTGATCGGCCGCGTACTGCTCAGCGTGATTTTCATTCTGTCCGGTTTTTCGAAACTGGCCGCCCCGGCGATGATGATCGGTTACATCGGCTCCGTTGGGTTGCCGTTTCCGCAATTGGCTTTGGCGCTGGCGGTCGTTGTTGAAATCGCCGGTGGTCTTGCGTTGATCCTGGGTTTCCGTGCGCGGGCCGTTGCCTCGGTGCTGGCGTTGTTCAGTGTGTTTACCGCATTGGCTTTCCATAGCGCACTGGCGGATCAGAACCAATTCATCCACTTCTTCAAGAACATCGCCATGGCCGGCGGCCTGTTGCAAGTCGTGGCATTCGGCGCCGGTCGTTTCAGTCTTGATGCTCGCCGTCGCTGATTACACCTTGCAGGAGCTGGCTTGCCAGCGAAGAACTCGAATGCGCAACGGTTATCCTGTTACAACGCGTTATCGTTAACGTCCTTCGCTGGCAAGCCAGCTCCTACAGGGGATGGCGTAAGTGAGCGGTGCTGCCGGAAGCTGCGATTTTTTGATCTTGCTCATGCTTCGTCGGCGGATTCCCAACGAACGCAACACCTGAAAACCACCGTCCCCCTGTAGGAGCTGGCTTGCCAGCGAAGGTCTCCAGAGCGCCGGGTTTGATCAGTAACGTTACAGGGACGACCATCACGCCTTGACCCAACGCTGGCGGCTCCAGCTGCTCAGCGTATCCACGGCAAACACCAACAACAGCATGGCCAGAATCACGGTGCTGGCTTGAGCTTCCTGGAACAGGCTGAGGCTGACGTAGAGCATCTGCCCCAAGCCACCCGCGCCGACAAAGCCGAGCACGCTGGCCATGCGGATGTTGTTTTCCCAGCGGTACAGGATGTAGGCCAGTAGCTGTGGCAGCAGGTTGGGCAGGGTGCCGTAGCAGAACGCCCATGCGGCGTTGCCGCCCTGGAGGCGGATCGCATCGGCAGGTTCCGGTGGGGTGTTTTCCAGTGCTTCGGCGAACAGCCGTCCGAGCACGCCGGTGGTATGCAGGGCCAATGCCAGGGTGCCGGCATTGGGGCCGAGTCCGGCGGCCAGGACCATCAGCGCAGCCCACACCAGTTCCGGCACCGCGCGCAAGCCGTTGAGCACAAGGCGTGATGAGCTCTTGAGCGGCCAGCCGAATCGCCCTGCCGCAGGCAGTGCCAATAGCAGGCCAAACACCGCCGCGAGCAGGGTGCCAAGGGCGGACATGGCGATGGTTTCCAGGGCACCATGGCTGATGGCTTGCAGGTGACCGGGGCTCAGGTCCGGGCTGAGAAAACGTTGCGCGTAGGCACCCATTTGCTTCAGGTTGCCGCTGCCGCCCAACTCGCCAAGGTCGATGCCCAGATAGATGAACGAGGCGGCGACCGCAGCGACGATGCCGAGGAGCAGTGCCAGATTGATCAGGCGATTCATGCCAGCCTCCAGCGCAGCAGGCGGCTGAGTTGGTCGGCGAGCAGCACCAGTACGAGGAAGGTCAGCAACAGGCTGGCCACTTCGCCGCTGGCGAACATGCGCAGCGACAGGTCCATTTGCTGACCCAGACCGCCGGCACCGACAAAGCCCATCACCACCGAAGCGCGAATGGCGCATTCCCAGCGGTACACCGTGTACGACAGCAGCTCCGCCGCGACATTGGGCAGGATCCCGTAGCAAAACGCCGCGAGCCGACCGCTGCCTGCTTGCAGCAGCGCGTGGGCCGGGCGCTGGTCGACCGACTCGAAAATTTCCGCATAGACCTTGCCGAGCATGCCGCTGTAGGTAATGGCGATGGCCAGTACGCCGGCCGTGGGACCGAGGCCGACGGCGCGCACGAACAGCAGGGCCCAGACGAGTTCCGGCACGCGACGCAGGAAGATCGGCAAACCACGTACCGGCCAGCGCAGCGGTGGACCCCAGCAGCTCGGGCGACCGCCACGGGAAGCCGCAGACAGGGACAGGGCGCGACTGGCCAGCAGGCTGGCGGGAATTGCCAACAGCAACGCCAATGCCATGCCGGCCGTGGCGATGGCCAGGGTCTGCAAGGTGGCCTGCAACAACAACTGGATGAATGCCTGATCATGGGCGGGTGGCCAGAAGGCTGATATAAACCGGCCCATCTCGCTCTGACTGTCACCCGCCACCAGTACGCTCAGGTCCAGCTCGCTGAAGTGGATGCTCGGCCACAGCAGGGCAATGGCCAACAAGGTGAGCAACAGGCGGGGCCGGGCGGCCGGATCTCGGGAATCGCGCGTCAGCATCGGGGAATCTGCACACTCAAGGGCGTAACGGGAGTCGGGGAGGGCTGTAGCTGCTCGTTCGCGTAGAGCCTGTCGAGCAGCTCGCGGTCGACTTCGCTGGCCGGGAGATCGAACAGGATCTGCCCATCACGCAAGCCGATAATGCGCGAGAAGTGCGCCAACGCCAGCTCCACCGCATGCAGGCTGGCAACCAGGGTGACGTTGTGCTCCCGGGCATGGTGGCAGAGGACCGACAGCGTGTGCTCGGCCAACACCGGGTCCATCGCCGATACCGGTTCATCGGCCAGCAACACCTCGGGCGCCTGATACAACACACGGGCAATGCCCACGCGCTGTAGCTGACCACCGGACAGTTGCTGGCACTGCGCGAACAATTTGTCGTTCAGGTCCAGCCTGGCCAATGCGGAGCGCGCCCCCGGAATATCCAGCGGATGCACCAGGTTCAGCAGGCTTTTGCCCAGGCCCCACTGGCCAATCTTTCCGGCCAGAACCGCTGTAACCACACGTTGGCGCGGTGGCAGGGGCGGCGCCTGATGCACCAGACCGATGCGCGCGCGCAAGCGCTGACGCTGCCGGGCAGAAAGCTGCCACGCCCGTTCGCCGAGCACTTGCAGCTCGCCGCTGCTCGGTCGCAGGGCGGTGGCCAGCAGATTGAGCAGGCTCGACTTGCCCGCGCCGGACGGGCCGATGATGGCGACCTGTTCGCTGGCACCGATGTGCAGATCCAGGCTACGCAATGCCTGGACACCATTGACGTGGGTGAGGCTGACGCCGGTCAAATGCAATGTCATTTGAGCAGTTCGGCGGCGCGTGCGGCTTCCTCGATGCTCTTGTAGTTGTCAGGACTGGTTTCGATGAAGCGGCTGGCGGCTTGCAGATCGAGAATTTCCTTGTCTGCCGGTTTCGCCGGATCGAGGGCAAGGAAGGCTGCCTTGATCTTGGCCGCGAGCGCCGGATCAAGAGTCCCGCGCACAGTCCAGTTGTAGTCGAAGTACGCCGGGGTGGTGGCAAACACTCTGACCTTGGTGGTGTCGACCTTGCCCGCGGCGACCAGTTTTTCCCACACGCTGGCGTTCAGTACCCCGGCGTCGACCTTGCCGGCCTGGACCCAGGCGACGGTGGCGTCATGAGCGCCGGAGTAGCCAACGCGACTGAAATAGGTTTCCGGCTTGATGCCGTCCTTGAGCATGAAATAGCGCGGCATCAGGCTGCCTGACGTGGAGGACACCGAGCCGAAGGCAAAGGTCTTGCCCTTGAGGTCGGCGAGGGACTTGACGGCCGGGTCGGCGGTGATGAATTTGCTGGTGAACTGGGCATCCTGTTCACGCTGTACCAGCGGAATGACAGGAGTGGTAGCGTCGGTTTTCAGGCGAGCCTGCACGAACGTGAAACCACCCAGCCAGGCCATGTCGATTCGGTCAGTGGCCAGCGCCTCGACCACGGCCGGATAGTCGCTGACTGGCACGAACTCGACCTTCATGCCGGTTTTCTGCTCCAGATAGGCGCCCAGCGGCTTGAATTTGCGCAGCAGTTCGGTGGGGGCTTCATCAGGAATGGCGCTGACTTTCAGGGTGTCGGCGGCCTGTGCAAGCAGGGTGCAAACAGACAGGGACAAGCCGACGGCCAACGCCAGGGTACGTTTGAGCATGGAGGTTCTCCGGTTCGTTAGCGAAAGAGTGTCGATGCGCCTGGCACACGCTGATGGCTGCCCTGGCGCTTTATGAGGGTAGACGAAACGCAGCGATTATAAGCACTCCTGCGTCGTTGACCTGCTTTGTTCGTATCCGTAGGACGACAAGGAACTTTGTCCGACAGACCCTATCGACAAGAAATACGACATGGCCTGTCGATTTCGCAGCGTCTCGTTCGACTATCCGTTAAGCAATGCCTCTGACCGGTCGCAATGAACGCGGGCGTTCCCGTTACGAGCACTTCCACGAGGACGAACAGGAGAAAAACATGCGCAAGCTCACCGTAGCCGCATTCATTAGTCTGGATGGTGTCATTCAAGCGCCCGGCGGGCCTGAAGAAGACACCAGCGACGGTTTCCGCTTCGGTGGCTGGATAGTGCCCTACGCCGATGAAACCACCGGCCAGGCCATACAGACGTTGTTCTCGCAGCCGTTCGAGTTGCTGCTGGGGCGTCGTACTTACGACATATTCGCAGCGTATTGGCCGAAGATACCGGCCAGTTCGAACAACCGCATCGCCGACCTGTTCAACAGCGTCCCCAAGCATGTGGTCACGCATCGATCCGCTACGCTTGATTGGCAGAACAGCCACGCGTTGCGGGGCGACCTTGGCGACGCGATACGCGCGCTCAAGCATCAAGACGGCGCCGACCTGTTGACGCAGGGCAGCGGCGAAACGGTGCGGCAACTGCTTGCCGCCGATTTTGTGGATGAGATTCGACTCATGATCTTTCCAATCATCCTGGGCCGCGGCAAGCGCTTGTTCGACGACAACGCACAAGCGTCAGCCTTCACTTTGGCGCACTCGAGCAGCACGCCTGGCGGTGTGCTGATCACCCGCTACGTGCGCAGTGGGGAGGTGCGTACAGGAACGTTCGAAGAACATTGAGCAGGTAAAAACAGTCCGTCCCAACCTTGGAGAACCAAAATGGTCAGCAAAAACACAATTTGCCTCTGGTACGACGGCAGCGCATTGGACGCTGCAAAGTTTTACGCCGAGACGTTCCCGGACAGTGCGGTAGGCGCGGTCGTTCGCGCGCCTGGCGACTATCCGGCGGGCAAACAGGGCGATGTCTTGACGGTCGAGTTCACGGTAATGGGCATCCCATGTCTGGGGCTGAACGGGGGCTCGGGGGTCCAGCACAACGAAGCCTTTTCGTTCCAGGTGGCGACCGACGACCAAACTGAAACAGACCGCTTGTGGAACGCGATTATCGGAAACGGTGGCCGGGCAAACGTATGTGGCTGGTGCCAGGACAAGTGGGGATTGTCGTGGCAGATCACGCCGCGCGTCCTGACGGCTGCAATAGCCAACCCCGATCGCGCGGCGGCCAAGCGCGCGTTCGACGCCATGATGCAAATGGGTAAGATCGACATTGCTGCAATTGAAGCGGCTGTGGGACGGTAATCAGCAAGGCTTGGTGTTAGAGGAGGCGCAGCATGCAACGATTCACTGGTGGTTGCGTGTGCGGCAACGTGCGAATAGAGGCATCGGGGCTCCCTTATCGGGTCGGCCTTTGTCATTGCCTCGACTGCCGCAAGCATCATGGGGCGCTTTTTCACGCCTCCGCGATATTCCCGCAGGATGCGGTGACGATCGATGGCGAAACACGCGACTACGCCGGGCGGTATTTCTGTCCCCGCTGCGGCTCTTCCGTTTTCGCACGCAGCGGCGATGAAATCGAAGTAAACCTGGGATCCCTGGATGCCCCTGACCAACTGAAGCCAACCTACGAAAGCTGGATCGTCCGTCGCGAGGCCTGGTTGCCGCCGTTTCCGCTGACCAGACGCTACGAGCGTGATCGTGACGGCACGGGTCGCTTTGAGAAGTAGATCGCCCTGGCTAATGCCAGTCAGTTAAGCAATTTCTGCAGCAACGCATACTTTGTAGCAGCTGGCGAAGCCTGCGTTCGGCTCGGGCCGCGATCGGACGCAGCAGTCGTAGACTCACACGATGCGGTGCGTCAGACCCACCGGTTTATCAGGGTTTACGACTGCTGCGTCCGATCGCGGCCCGAGCCGAACGCAGGCTTCGCCAGCTGCTACAACGTATGCGTTATGGCTTAACTGACCGGCATTAGTCGCACTGGCGCTCTATTAATGTCTGCACTGCGCCAACACCACTTGGCAGGTATCCGGCGTGCCACCGGAGCGGCCGGCATAGCGTATGCAATTATCCAGGGATTTTTTGCGAGCCATGCTCAAGGAGTCGCCCCACGCCAGGCCGCCCTCGCCGACAGTGGGTAGCGCTTTTGCATAGCAGGCCGAGCCTGTGTTTGAAGCCGAATAGCGAGCCGTCGCAGCTTTGCCTGCACATCCGGCTGTCAGCGCCAGGTTGATGGCGAGCAGGGAGAGCAGGACCCATGACGAGCATTGTGTTCCGGTCATCCCGTTTCCCCTGGATCAAGAGGCTGGAGGCGTATTTTGGTGGTGCTCTACTTAGATTAGACGGTATCGCGCCTGCACCAGTCCGAGACTTCAAACAGAACGAAATCGCAGAATCTGCGCGCCGTCGAAAGGATCAATAAGGTAATGCGCGTGCACGCCGAATGTTTCCTGCAAACGTTGCGGGGTCAGCACCTCCAATGGTTTGCCGAGGGCCACCAGTCGCCCCCGTTCCAATATCGCCAAACGATCACAGGTCAGCGCCTGATTCAGATCATGCAGGGCGATCAATGTTGTCACCGGCAGCGCCTGTACAACTTTTAGAATGGCCAGCTGATGCTGGATATCCAGGTGATTGGTCGGTTCGTCCAGCAACAGAATCTGCGGGCGTTGGGCCAAGGCGCGCGCGATGTGCACGCGCTGACGTTCACCGCCGGACAGGCTGTGCCAGGTACGGTTTTTCAGGTGCGCCGCATCGACGTCCTGCAGCGCCTGCTGGACGATGGCATCGTCTTCATTCGACCATGGGCTCAAGGCCGATAGCCACGGCGTTCGGCCCAGGGCCACGGCATCAAACACACTGATGGCATCCAGGGTGTCGGCCTGTTGCTCAACCACCGCCAGGGTTTGCGCGATGGTCCGTCGTGACAGCCCCTTGAGGCGCTGGCCATTCAGGTGGATGTCGCCACGGCCAGGGGTGCGCACGCCAGCCAGCAGCTTGAGCAGCGTGGATTTGCCCGAACCGTTGGGCCCGACGATGCCCAGGGTCTCGCCACGTCGGATGTTCAGGTCAATGTTGTGCAGCAGTTCAGCGTCGCGGACATGGAAACCGAGGCCGGAACAACTCAGTACGGATTGACCGATAACCGGCTGGGCAGCACTCATCGGGCATTCCTCCGACCGATCAGGATCAAGGCGAATACCGGCGCGCCGACCAGTGCGGTGATGACGCCGACCGGGATCACCTGGCCCTTGATCAGCGTTCGGGAGAGCACATCGGCGGCGATCAGAAACACTGCGCCCCCTAGCGCGCTCGCCGGCAGCAGGCGCGTATGCCGGGTGCCCAGCAGCAGTCGCACGGCATGGGGAATGACCAGCCCGACGAAACCAATGGAGCCGACAATCGACACCATCACCGCGGTCACCAGTGCGGCGCAACTGATCAGCAGAAATTGCACGCGACGCACCGGAATGCCGAGCGAGGCGGCCGAGTCGGCGCCAAAGGTGAAGGCATCCAGCGCCCGTCGATGCCAGAGGCACACCGCGAGACCGGTCAGTGCCACGGGCACCGACAGCCACACCGACGGCCAGCGCACCCCGCTGAGATTGCCCAGTAACCAGAACATGATGCCGCGAGCCTGTTCGGAACTGGCAGACTTGGTGATCAGAAACGCCGTAAGCGCGTTGAACAACTGCGAGCCGGCAATCCCCGCCAGAATGATCTGCCCGGAGCCGCCCGGTGAACGGCTGGCACGGGCCAGCAAAACCACCACGGCGAAGGCGGCAACGGCCCCGGCAAACGCCCCGACCGACAGCGAAATCAGTCCGCCACCCAAGCCCAGCAATGCCACCAGCACCGCCCCCGTCGAGGCGCCGGCGGAGATGCCCAGCAAGTAGGGATCGGCCAGCGGGTTTCGCAACAGCGATTGCAGGATCACCCCGCAGGTGGCCAGACCCGCTCCGCAAGCCGCTGCCACTAGCGCGCGGGTCAGGCGGTAATTCCAGACGATGCCTTCGTCGATCGGATCAAGAACGTAACCGGCCGCCCACAGCTTGTTGGCCAGTACCTGGAACACCACGTTGGGTTCGATGCTCGTCTCACCGATGGCCACACCGGCAATTACCGCCAGCAGCAGGGTGAGCAATGCCAGCAGTGTACGAATCAGTGTCCCGGTCATTTCGGCAGGTCGTAGCCATTGATGGCGGTGGCCAGGGTTTCAAGACCGTCGAACATCCTTACGCTGGCCTGCATGGCCATGGCGTCGAGGATGATGATGCGGTTGTTTTTCACGGCGTCCATGTTGCGGGTCACCGGGTCGTTGCGCAGGAATTCCAGTTTCTTGAGGTGGTCGTCAGCGGGGAAACGACGGCGATCCATGCGGGCGATGACCAGGAAAGTCGGGTTGGCCTTGGCGATGGTTTCCCAGCCAACGGTCGGCCATTCTTCATCGGACTCCACCACGTTGCGCACACCCAGGGTGTTGAGCATGAAGTCGGGAATGCCCTTGTGCCCGGCGACGTAGGGGTCGATATCGAGGCTGGCGCTGGAGAACCAGAACAGCGCGCTGGTGTGCTTCAGGTCTTTGTTCTGCACCGTCGCAATGGACTTGGCCAGGCTGGCCTTGAGGTCGGTGTTCAGTTGCTGGCCACGGTCCTGCACATCGAAGATTTCAGCCAGTTGGCTGATGCTTTTATAAATGCTGTCGATGCGAAAGGCCTCCAACCGTGTGCCGTCGGCACCGACCAGATTATCCTTGGCTTCGCAGTCGGAGGGCATCAGGTAGGTCGGGATCTTCAATTCGTGAAACTGCTCGCGGGTTCCGACCACGCCTTGCGGGCCGACCATCCACTCCAGTTCCACCGCCACCAGCCCCGGACGCTTGCCGATCACCGCCTCGAAACTTGGCTCGTTATCGGCCAGGCGCTGGATCTTGTCGTTCTGCGTCTTGTACTTGGCCAGCACATCGTTGAACCACAGCGACGTTCCAACCACCTTGTCGCTCAGTCCCATGGCATAGAGCATTTCGGTGCCGGCCTGGCCGATGGTCACGACGCTGTCCGGCGCCCGCTGGAACGTCAGCGTGCTGCCGCAGTTTTCGACAGTCAGGGGGTAATGAGTCGGCGCCGCATGGGCGAGGGTGCACAGACCCAGGGCGGTGACGAGGGTGGCAAGGCGGGACAGCAGCATGACGCAATCTCCATTTGAACCGTATCCGGAGCAGAGGTATACGGTCTGGAAACACATCATCTAACGCTGCCGACAAAGCAGTGAAGTGCCGATCACTCAGGTAACGCACGGCGCAAGGATGTCCTTCCCGGACACCCCGCCGGTTAGTGATTTGCTTGGCCGGCAGGTCTCCTGACTGATGCGTCATCGCCTGGCTCCAGCCTTCCCGAGAGTGATCTCAGTGGCAATCCAGGAGCAGGCTCAGCACCTACAGTTGCGGGGGCAGTTCCGATTGACGCCAGGCAAGGCGTTTCGGATTCCCTATTAATCCCATTTGGAAACCGGCGGCGGCATGGTAGTCGATCATGCCGTTTATCACCACTCACGTTGCTCGGCCACCAACAGCAATGACTGCGGAACAGGACTTTGCGGATGTTGCGGCTCCTGCAGGCCGGCCAGCCGAAAACCGGCCATGTCCAGCGCATTAATCCAACTGGATAAAGTGCGGAAGTACCACGGCATGGGTTGCCACTGGCCCTTGAACCCCGCGAAGGTTTCGTTGCGCCAGCCATCCTGATAGTCGCCCGCCGCTGCGGTCCACGGATGCAGCGTCTGGATCACCAGTGCGCCGCCAGGGGCGAGCAGGGCGTTCATGGCGGCGAGCAGTGGAATGATGTCCTGATGCAGCAGCGCGAAGTTGGCGCAGATCAGGTTGTAATCGCGGCCGATGTCCACCCTCGCCTCCACCAACGCTTCATAGCTCGCCACATGTACCGGCGAAGAGCCCGCCGCCCGCGCCGCTTCGACCAGCGTCGCATCGCCATCCACACCGACCGCCTCGATGGACCGTTCAGTCAACGCACGCAACAGCCAACCCTCGCCGCAGCCCAGGTCGAGTACCCGCTCAGGCTGGCGACTTTGCACCGCCAGCAGGATTGCCTGGTCGGTGACCTGGCGGCGGCTTTCGATGGCGCCGGTGCGCACGGCTTCGATCCAGGAGGTGGCGTTGTGGTGCCAGCTTTGGAGGAGGGTGGATTCGGGGGCAGGCATGTCGATGTCCGGACTGTGTGGTTGGATGAAAGGATAGGACAAGCATAAGCCGCCGCGTAATTTCTCTTCCCCGCAGCGTGTCGATTGCGACCGCGTTCTCAGGCCATATAGCCACCGACGCCATCCCACAGCAGTTTCAGCGCCGTGACGACGAGCAGGCCGTAGCAGGCACGATACATCTGGCGCTGGTCCAGTTTGGCGTGCAATCGCCAGCCAAGCCAGACGCCGCAAGGCACGGCGAGCAGGCAAATGAGCATCAGGCTCAGTACGTTGCCTGTCGGTCTGGCCAGGAGCAACCACGGCGCGGCCTTAAGCAGATTGCCGACTGTAAAGAACATGCTGGTCGTTCCGGCATAGACCTGCTTGCTCAGGCCGAGCGGCAGCAGGTAGATCGCCAGCGGTGGCCCGCCTGAATGCGCGACCATGGTCGTGACGCCCGATGTGATGCCGGCCGCCACTGCCTTGGGCGCCGAGCGCGGCCGCACCCTGACTTCTGCGCCCGCCTTGAACCAGAGGCCGACAAACGTCAACGTGACCGCCGCCATCACGATGGCGACGGCGCGGTGATCCATCACGCGAAAAAGCAGATAGCCGACGCCGATTCCGACGATAAGGCCAGGGACCAGCAGTTTCAGGTCCGGTTTTGACCAGGTTGACGGCTTCCAGTAGCGCAGGCTGAACACGTCCATGGCGATGAACAACGGCGCGAGCAGGCCGCCGGCCGTGATCGGGTCCATCACCAGCGACAGCAGCGGGATACCGACGATGGCAAAGCCGCCGCCGAACGCGCCCTTCATGAAACAGATCAGAAAGACGCCGGCGAAGGTGACCAGGAGAGTGGTGGCAGTCAGTTCCATGGTGGTGTCTCCCGGGGGATTTCATTTCGGGTGGCTGGGTATCCATAATGTCGATCACGACCTGCACCCTGGAAAGTGCCAGTTTTGAGGTTTCCCCATGGGCCAGTTTTCAACCGAGCCGGATGCATCCTCCCGCGGTGCGGAACGCCGTATCTATGCCCGGCTGCGCGCGCAGATTGAAGACGGCACGCTTGCAGCGGGCACGAGGCTGGTGTCGACGCGAGCCATGGCGGCCGAACTCGGTGTTTCGCGAACCACGGTGACCGCGGCGTACGAGCAACTGGCGGCCGAGGGCTTTGTCGTCACATCGGCGGGTAAAGCCGCCACGGTAGCGAGCGTGAGCAGCACCCCGTCCGGGCACGCCAAAGCGAGCTCGGCGCCGGATAAGGACCAGCCGCCTGCACTTTCCCGGTACGGGCAGCGTGTTGCCGTCATGCAGCCATACAGCATGGCGTCGCCTCGTGCCCGCATCGATTTCAGGTACGGCTCGGTCGCCTCAAGGGATTTTCCGGCCCTGGGTTGGCAGCGCGCCTATCGTGCCGAACTGGTCAAGCGTCAACCGAGCCTCGCGTACGGCCAGCCCGAGGGGGAAGCGCGTTTGCGCAGTGCGCTGCAAGGCTATCTGCGACGGGCACGAGGCCTGGCGTGCGATGCGGATCAAATTCTCGTGGTGCATGGCTCGCAGCAGGGACTTGACCTGTGCGCCCGGCTTCTATTGAACCCCGCAGATGCTTTCGTCTTCGAGGAGCCGGGTTACCGCATGGCCAGATACTGCTTTGAGGCCACGGGCGCGACAGCGTTGCCCATCCCCGTCGACGCCTCTGGACTGGATACCCGCGCGCTGCCGGAAGATGATCGCGTGCGCCTGGCCTTCGTCACGCCGTCGCACCAGTTTCCCATGGGCGCGGTGCTTTCTGTTGCTCGTCGCCAAGAACTGCTGAGTTGGGCGAGCCGGCATCGCGCGTGGATCATCGAGGATGATTACGGTGGCGAATTTCGTTATGGCCAGCGTCCCATCGACGCGCTGCAATCCATGGATTCGGATGCTCGGGTGATTTATGTCGGGACCTTCTCCAAGGCACTCTCACCGCAGCTCAGGCTGGGGTATCTGGTTCTGCCGCGCGAGTTAGTTCACGTTTTTCGCGAAGCCAAACGGCTGACGGATCGACACTCACCGCGCTGGGAGCAAAACGTTCTCGCCTCATTGATTGAAAGTGGCACCTATGAGCGCCACGTTCGCCGCCTGCGCCG
This sequence comes from Pseudomonas sp. RIT-PI-q, assembly GCF_001297125.1. Taxonomy (GTDB): domain Bacteria; phylum Pseudomonadota; class Gammaproteobacteria; order Pseudomonadales; family Pseudomonadaceae; genus Aquipseudomonas. The sequence continues at coordinate 12,227 of NZ_LHPC01000015.1, read as the reverse complement.
GGACAACGAACACCGACGAAAAGCACTGCTGCAAGCGTTTGAACAGCATCTGGCGGGGTACGGGCAACTGGTTGGCATGGCGGCGGGGCTGCATGGCGTGCTGCTGCTTCCGGCACTTCGCGTTGAGGACGAGCCCACGTTGCAGGCCGCCTCGCTCAAGCACGGAATCGGCGTTTATCCGCTCTCGCCACTGTTTGCCGACCCCTCGTCGGCAGCGCACGAGCGCCCTGCAGGACTCATTTTGGGCTACGCGGGCCTGACGACGCAGGAGATTGATGAAGGGATTGAAATACTCGCCGCTGTGATTCGCGAGCTTATGGGTGATCTTGGGGCCAGGGGCTGATAAGTTCGCGTGTCGCAGCTGCGCAAGCGCCCTGCTAAATAGACGTTCCACTGCACAAAGAGGGGGCTGGCAATCACGATGCAACTCGAATGGCTCGAAGACTTTATCGAACTGGCCCGCACTCGCAGCCTGTCCCGTGCCGCAGAGATCCGCTGCGTGACACATCCCGCATTCGGCCGGCGTATTCGGGCGTTGGAGGAGTGGGTCGGCTCTTCGCTGATCGAGCGCAAGCAGCCGCTGTCGTTGACGCCTGCCGGTTTACTCTTTCTAGAGGCGGCAACGCAATCGGTGGAGTTGCTGGCGGCGGTGCGGGCGCAATTTCAGGGAGGAGGGTTGAGCCACGACGAGCCGGTGCGCATTGCGACGGGGCGGACCCTGGCCAGTGATTTTTTCCCCGACTGGTACGAGTCTCTGAACGAACAGTTCGGCTGTTTCCCGGTGTCACTGATTACCAGTGGTGCGCAGGAGGCAATAATGAAATTGTCCGCCGGCGATGTGGATTTGCTGCTGAGTTTTTCCAGCCCGCTGACACAGGTACTGATTGACCCTGAGCGTTTTGAATCGTTGGTTCTCGCCTATGAAGAGTTGCTGCCGGTCAGCGCACCGGACGATCAGGGACGGCCTATGTTCCAGATTTCCACCAACAGCAGCGCATCTACCATCCCCTGGTTGGCCTTTTCTCCGACACTCGCACTGCGCGGAGTGCTTGCCCAGCACTTGGCGCGGCTGCCGCAGCGGCTGGCATTGCGCATGATTTATCAAGCAGACTCTTACGATGCTATTCAGGAAATGGCCAAGCGTGGCAATGGTCTCGCCTGGCTGCCACGAATGGTCGCCAAAAATGCCCTGGCGTCGGGAGAGTTGTTGATGGCTGGCGGTCCCGAGTTTCGGATCAGCTTCGACGTGTCCTTGCATCGCCTGCGCTCCAACGAGAGCAAGCTGGTGAAGAAAATATGGCAAGGTCTTCTGTTGCGTCATGCCGTGCACGACAACAATTTGGCCTGAATGCCTGCTGACGCGTGCACTCATTACGGGCGCGCAAAAATAAATCGGCGTTTTGATCGTGCTGAAAAGGTCGTGCTAAACGGCGTGTGCCGAATGAGCCCAAAGATGTGCCCAAACAGCAATTGCCAAGGCACAGGGCTTCACTCAATTTGGCTCCGGGCCGAGTCGCCATGAAGACGCAAACCTTCGTCAGGCACTCGGTTGTTTTCACCCATAACAATTAATGCCATCGATCTCATCGAACCGTATTGCGGCTCGGTGAATACGCCAGGCCATTGTGAAACGCACCCGGGACTAACTCATGAACGTTCAATCATCAATCGTGCAGCCCGCACAGGCTTCCACCCAGCGAGGTCCCTGGAAGGAAATCATCGCTGCCAGTATCGGTAACGCTCTCGAGTTTTATGACTTACTGATTTACGGCTATTTCGCGGTGGTGATCGGGAAGTTGTTTTTCCCATCCGACAACGAAACGACTTCATTGCTGCTCAGCGTCGGTTCCTTCGGCATTTCCTTTTTGATGCGCCCGCTGGGTGCCATGGTGCTGGGCTCATACGCCGATCGGGTGGGGCGCAAGGCCTCGCTGACGATGTCGATCATGATCATGATGATCGGCACCGCGATGATCACTTTTGTCCCTTCCTATGAGCAGATCGGACTGGCTGCGCCGCTTGTGATTATTGTTGCGCGCATGCTGCAAGGCTTTTCAACAGGAGGGGAGTTCGGCGCCGCGACCGCCTTCATGGTCGAACACGCTGATGCTCGGCGACGTGGTTTTTTTGCCAGTTGGCAGCTGTCGACCCAAGGTCTGGCGACCGTACTGGCGGCCGGGGTCAGTGCACTGCTCAGCTACCTGTTGTCGGATGTGCAATTGAATGATTGGGGCTGGCGTGTCGCCTTCGGTATTGGGTTGCTGATCGGGCCCGTGGGTTACTACATCCGTAGCCAGATTGACGAGACTCCGGACTTCAAGAAGACCGTCGCGAACGTTCAGAATAAAACGCCATTGCGTGATGTGTTGGTCAAAGGTCATGTCAGCTTGCTGCTGGCTATCGGGGTGGTCGCTGGTGCGACGGCGTTCAACTACGTGCATAAACTGTATATGCCGATCTATGCCTTGAAGCAGTTACACATAGCGGCTACGTACTCATACCTCGGAGCGCTGGTGACCGGCGCGACCCTGATGATCATGGCACCGGTATTCGGTGGCCTGTCGGATCGCCATGGTCGGTTTCGGGTGCTGACCCTTGCCCTGCTGATTACTGGTTTGTCGTCCTACCCGATGTTCCTGCTGCTCAACACCTTTCCCAGCGTAGGGGTCTTGCTGCTGGTGCAAGCCATTGTGGGCATCTTGATCGCCGCGTGCCTTGGGCCGATTCCGGCGATGCTGGCCGATATATTTCCCACCAGTATTCGTGGCACAGGCCTGGCGCTCAGCTACAACTTTTCGGTCACCCTGTTTGGCGGTTTCGCCCCGTTGATCGTGACCTGGATGATTGATGCCACCGGCAACAAGCTGGCACCCAGCTTCTACGTCATGGCGACTGTATTGATCAGTGTCATCGCCGTGATATGCCTTGGCCGTCGTATGCGTCACAACACCCCGAGCTGATCTTAAGACGTTCGCTTCAATCCATAAATCAAGTCGCCGTACATGCCGCGCCTGCAGGGTGCTCGGCAAGCGGGAACTATTGTCTGTCGGAGACCCAAATGAAGACCCTTGAACAAGTTCGTGCGTCCCTGAAACCCTATCCGGTAGAGGTTGAGTTTCCCGATATCCGTCAATGGAAAACGAGTAACTGCGGGGTCGACTACGTTCACAGCTTCGACAGCGGGATACCAGGACAACACGTAATGATCATGGCGCTGACCCATGGTAACGAAGTCAGCGGTGCCATTGCGGTTGACGCATTCCTGCGCAGTGGCTTGCGCCCTCGTCAGGGCCGGTTGAGCCTGGGTTTCGGCAACGTCGAGGCCTACCACCGCTTCGATCCACAGAACATCGATGCTACTCGTTACCTGGACGAAGACATGAACCGGGTCTGGTTACCTTCAAAGCTCGACGGCGTGCAAAGCTCTGTCGAACTGAGCCGGGCCCGTGAGTTGCGTCCCTTCGTTGAAAGCGTCGATTTGTTGCTCGACATCCACTCGATGCATGAAGAATCCGCTCCGCTGATGATGAGTGGTGCACGTATCAAGGGCTTGAAGTTCGCCGCAACCCTGGGCGTACCCGCAACAGTGATTGTCGACTCAGGTCACGCCAACGGCCGGCGCCTGCGTGACTACGATGATTTCAATGATGAAGCGAGCAAGAAAAATGCGTTGCTGATCGAGACCGGGCAACATTTTTCGAAGAAAAGCCAGCAGGTCGCACTGGATGTGGCCGCACGCTTTCTGATCACGACCCAAGCGGTGTTTGAAGAAGACGTCGCAGCGTTTCTGAGCACCGAAAAACTTGAGCCTCAGCGCTTTCTCCAAGTGACCGATTCGGTGGTTGCCAACAGTATGGATTTCAACTTCGTCGAGGAATTTCGCGGCCTGGAGTTGATTGAGCGTGCTGGGACGGTCATCGCTCGGGACGGCGCTCAGGAAATCGTCACGCCTTATGACAACTGCGTGTTGGTCCAGCCGTCACTCAGGCATCTCGGTCCCGGCGTCACCGTAGTACGACTGGCCAGGCTGATCGATATCTCGCACTACCACCTGCCTTCGCAAAACTCACTCTAACCCCCCGGATTAGGGTGGTGCTGTGACGAAGGCCGGCCGCGAAGGGCCGCTATCGATCCGGGGTGGATCTCACCCCGCACCGATAGGCTGCCCAAATGCTGCTACTGGGTTACTGCGTTATGACAGGCGTGATTCGCCTGTCGCGCTGTTCGAAAACTCGGCCGTGACGCCGATGCGCGAGAACACCTGCCACGCAAGAAGCAGCACGCTGCAGCCAATGAGCATGGATGCGACGGCAATCAATGGCTCGACTGACGGGAATCCCTTGAGGCGCAGCGTCAGTGCGCCGAGCATCACCGGGACGCCAACGTTGTACGTCCAGAACTGTGCTGCAGCAACGCGGCCTTCGGTGACTGACGGGTGCACGGTGCCGATGAGTCCGAACAGTGCCATCGACACCCATCCCAACAGATTGATATGGGCGTGTACTGCGAAGAGCGAGTGGTCGCCCGAAGCGCCCATCACCACCCCCAGCGCCACGCCAATGGCAAAGTAGATAGCCGCAAGTCGAAACCAGGTCCGCGAACGGGGATTGAGATTCATGGTATTCACCTCGTGCGCCCGGAGGCGCGCTCAGTTGCTGAAAAACTGATGTGAAGCGTTACTAAATGGAAGCGATGGTCAATCATTCGATCGACCTGCCATTGTGCTGGGAGGCTCATAACGGGCGACCTCTTGTTGGTGGGTGGCCATGTGTCTATTATGAGACTCATGTCTCATTAAAAGACGGAGTATCATTTATACCATGCCGACCCGGAAGTCAAGCCCGTCCATCCGTGACGGCGATTCGCAAGGCCGCGCCAACCAGAAGTTGCGCACGCGTCAAGCGCTTATCGATGCTGCCATCGCATTGCGCGACGAGGGCCATAACCCGACGGTCGCGCAAGTGGCCGAGCGTGCGATGGTCTCGCGCGCCACGGCGTATCGCTACTTTCCCTCGACCGAGGCGTTGATCAGCGAGACGGCGGCCGATCGTGAAATGACACCGCTGGAGCGCATGTGGCAGCCGGGAGACGATCCGGTAAAGGGCATTGGTCTGGCGGCGAACGCGTTGAACAAACTCTTGATCGACGACGAGATCGGCCTGCACGTGATGGAACGCTCGTTCATGACGGTGTGGCTCGAAAGTGAGTCCCATGATCCCCTGCGGCCAGGCCGTCGCATGAGCTACATTGAGCCGATTGTCGACTCGCTGAAGGACGTGCTCTCACCGCGGGCGCGTAAACGACTGAAGCAGGCGTTGTCGATTGTCATGGGCACCGAGGCATTGATCGCTGTGCGCGATATCGGTGGTGCTAGCGTTGAAGAGTCACTCAACACCGCCGCCTGGGCGGCGCGGGCGCTTGTTCGTCAGGCGCTGGCGGAGGATGAACAGGCGCGAGGAAAGCGCACGAAGCCTGAATAAAAGGGGGTGAGAGCAGGGGATAAATGCGGAGAACCCGGCTATGGCGTAATGCGCAAGGGATGGAGTACATATCCGTTTCTGCGGTAGCGGCGGCTGGCGGTTTCGCTTTTACAGCGACTCACTTTTTCAAACGCCAAAAAGTAAGCAAAAGGCTTTGCCCCTCCATTCGGTGCCTCGCCTAGGCTCGGCATGCCGTAACGAAGGCATCGCGGTGCCCCCTGCGCAACGCCTGCGTTCGGCCTCTGGGAAAGGGGCGGCAGATCGGGAGCCAAAGCAAAGCAACGGCAAGATCAAAAGCGTACGCAACATCTAAAAACCACCATCCCCCTGTAGGAGCTGGCTTGCCAGCGAAGAACTCAAATGCGCCACATTTATCCTGTTGAAACTCGTCATCGTTAACGTCCTTCGCTGGCAAGCCAGCTCCTACAGGGGAAGGGTGTACGCTGCTTTTCACCACTCATTAGGTCGAGCGTTAGCTCGCCTTCAGCTTTTGATTTTGACGCACAGCCCCCTCACGCCGAGTGGAGGTTCTGCGCAGTGGGCAACCCGGCATGGATGGCGGCGGGCCCACGGAGCAGGACCGGAGCGAGGGCATGCCGAGCCACAGCGAGGCACCGAACGAAAGGGGCAAGAGCGTTTGGTTACTTTGGGCTGGGCCGGCTTCCGGATTTTCAAAGTGACCCGCTGTAAGAGCGGAACCGCCAGCCGCCACAACCAAAAAAACGGATATGCCCCCAATAAAGCCCCCAGCCAAGGTTTCAGGTGCGATATATCAACTAAATTGCAGTGATAAGTAGTTTGGAAAATCGGTATAACCAACTTCTCCATTTCGAGTGTAATAACTAGACGGATCAGCCTCTATGACCGGCCAGTTATTCTGCAAACGCTTGACCAAGTCAGGATTGCCAACAAATGGCCGTCCAAATGCGATCAGATCGACATTCCAAGTATCGAGAGCGACTTTCCCAGAGGTTTTATCAAAACCACCACACCAGATAATCGTACCCTTATAGATATAACGAATTTTCTGAACCAGATCATTACTTAAATGACGCTGGTTAAAATCGCTGGAATTCATATTGCCTGACGGCATTAACTGATAAACCATATGCACATAGGCAATGTTTCTCCTGTCCAGCTGCGCGCAAAGATAAAGCAAGGTTTCTTCCACTTTGGGATCTTCGGGCATGCTGTTAAACCGCCCGAATGGCGACAGGCGAACACCTACCCGATCCGGTCCCAATACAGCTGCAGCGGCATCAACTACCTCAAGAAGAAAACGAGTTCTCGATTCCAGTGTCTGCCCGCCATAGCAGTCAGTGCGCGTGTTGAGGGTTGAGTTAATGAACTGATCGACAAGGTATCCGTTGGCCCCATGAATTTCCACGCCATCGAATCCTGCGACGTCAGCGTTTTTAGCGGCTTGTGCAAATTCATTCACAACATGAGACACGTCTTCGATGGACATTTGTCGTGGCTGGCTTGCCCGGACAAATGTGGCCCTACCTTCAGCATCGTAAGCAAAAACATCGGATTCGCTCGCCGCCTCATCAGTAACGCCCCAAGGCGCTTCACCATTGGGCATCAGCGATGTATGCGCCATCCGGCCCACGTGCCACAGCTGGGCGAAGATCCGGCCAGCATTGCGGTGCACCTCATCGGTCACCCTGCGCCAACCTTGAATCTGGGCCTGCGAATAGATGCCAGGCGTCCGAGCGTAGCCCTTGCTGTGTGGGGAAACGTCGGCCGCTTCAGTTATGATCAACCCGGCACTGGCACGCTGGCTGTAGTACTTGGCCATCAATGCCGTCGGAACATCGCCTTCGGACGACCTCGCGCGAGTCATCGGTGCCATCACGACACGGTTTTTCAGACTGATTTTACCGCCAAGTGTATGAGGAGTGAGTAAGTTGACCATGTGATTATCCCGTTGCTGAACGAAGTCCAGGCAGGGTAGCCTTTGATTAAAACTCCATTCCACAGACAAATAGGTGTGTAAGAATGCAAGTCATTAAGCATCTGCCCGGTTTGCCAATTGAAAGAGCACTGAGCGTTGTCTCGGGGCGATGGAAGGCGGTCATTATCTACGTGCTGTTAGAAGGGCCGCAGCGTATATGCTCTCTCGAAAATAATATCCAGGGTATTTCGCAAAAAGTTCTTATTGGTCAGCTTAGAGCGCTTGAAAGTCATGGTCTCGTCTATCGGTTGTTCTTTGCGGAAGAACCACAAAGAATTGATTATGCGCTAACCCCTCTAGGCATGAGTCTCGAACCATTACTTAAAAGTCTGTACGACTGGGGGGTAAGTCACGCGAAGGAAATGGGCGAGTTTCATCGGCTTCTTCCTTGCGAGGCTGTCGTAAACCTATCGGCAGAGAGGGCTGGAGAATAAGTAAAAATGCACGTCAGTATTAGCGATCTTGATACTGCAATTGCGAATGCTGAAATACTGATGATGAAGCCATAGACTCATTTCGTGCCCGGCGCCCGCGTCGGATCCAACAACTATAAAAAGTAAGCGGAGACACGAATGAGCAAGCAAGTATCGTTCGAAGACCTACCGCTGACCCGCTTCCATATCAGGACGGTGTTCAGTGGTACGGGTGGCCAATTCAGTGATGGCTTCGTACTTGGAATTATCGGCATCGCCGTCAGCATGGCGGCGGGCCCGTTGCAACTCACTGCATTGTGGATGGGACTGCTGGGCGCTGCGTCGCTCGCTGGCCTTTTCCTGGGTAGCCTGATCGCAGGCCCCCTCGCGGACAAGTATGGGCGCAGGACAATCTTCGCCTGGGACATGCTGCTGTTCGCCATCATTTCCGCCTCCCAGTTTTTCGTCACCTCACCCGAGCAATTGCTGGTGCTGCGTTTGCTGCTGGGTCTTGTGTTGGGTTTCGATTATGTCGTCAGCAAATCGCTGGTCACGGAGTTCGCCCCGCGTCGCTATCGCGGGCGGCTGCTGAGCATACTCGCGGTGGCTTGGGCCGCCGGCTACGTCGCGGCCTATCTGGTGGGCTTCGCTGTTCGCGATATCGGCCCGGATGCCTGGCGCATCATGCTGGCGTTAAGCGGCCTTCCCGCATTGCTCATCCTGCCGTTGCGCATGGGCGTGCCTGAGTCGCCGATCTGGTTGATGGCGCGTGGACGTACTCAGGAAGCCATGGACATCGTGCGCAGTAAGTTCGGGCCCAATGTCAGCCTGCCGGAGCCAGTGAGTGCGCCGAAGAAAAAAGGCGGTAATTGGGCGGAGCTGTTCAGCAACCGCTGGCGTAAAAACACTGTGGTCGGGTGTGTCTTCTACACCTGCCAGGTCGTTCCGTTCTTCGCCCTGGGCACCTTTTCGCCAAGAGTCCTCGAAGCGCTGAACGTCGGCGACAAGTTCGTCGGTGGTCTGGTCTACAACGTGCTGCTCATGTTGGGCGCAATCCTCGGGTTGTTGTGTATTGACCGAATCTCGCGTCGCGCCTTTCTCGTCGGCACCTTCTTCCTGAGCGCTTTGAGTCTTGCCGTGCTCGCCTATGCCGGTTTCGGTCCCTTGGGAACCATTCTGGCCTTCGGCCTCTTTGCCTGCGTGCTTGCTGCCGCGGTGAATCTGGAGTTCGTCTATCCCCCTGAACTATTCCCGACCCATCTGCGTGCTTCCGGTATCGGTCTTGCGGTCGCGTCCAGCCGTTTCGGCTCTGCTTTTGCTACGTTCTTGCTGCCTATCGCCGTGCAAAGCCTCGGCATCCAGACGGCCTTGGGTATCTGCGTTGGCGTGTTGATATTCGGCGGCGTGTTCTGCCACCTGTTTGCGCCGGAAACCAGCAAGGAAGATCTCTCTGGCGTAACGCCTGATGGGCACGGTCTAGCGGCAGCCTTCGCTACGCCGGCCGCAGTCCGCGAGGGGAAGTGACGGGCGAGGAGGCGATGGTCGCACTAAAGTCTTTCCGACCTGATAGAGCGAGTACAGACCTAATGACAGCGAACAAACTCATCGACATGTATGCGGTTCAGGTATTCATCGCCGTGGCCGAGGAAGGCAGCATGTCGGGCGCAGCTACGCGCATGGGGATCTCCCAGTCGGGCGTATCGCAGATGGTCCGCCAACTAGAGGAAGAGCTTGGAGTGATCCTGGTGGATCGATCAACTCGCCCTCTGGCCTTGACCACCTACGGGATTGCGCTGCGCAATCGCGGCTCGGTGTTGAGTGAGGAAATTTCCCATCTCAAGGCGCAAGTGGTGGATGCCGGGGGAGGCGTGAAGCCTGACCTGCGAATCGGTCTTGTCGATTCGTTTGCCGCGACCTGCGGCTCGGTCTTCACCAAGCGGCTTTTGGGAAAAGTCTCGCAGTTATCGATTCGGACAGGCTTGAGTCCGCAACAAGGTGAGGCGCTGTTGCGCCGTGACCTGGATCTGATCGTGACCAGCGATCCACTCATGGATACCAACGACGTGATCCGCTATCGGCTGTTCTCGGAAAAATACTTTGTCATTACCCCAAAGGATTTGCACAAGAACATCACGAGCATTGAAGACATCCGGGCGATGGCCAACGTCCTGCCGGTGGTTCGCTTCAATCGTGGTTCGCAGGTCGGGCTGCAGATCGAGCGCCATCTTCGCAGCTTGAGCGTGCGCGTGCCCAATCGGCTGGAGTTGGACAACGCCGACGCCCTGACCTCAATGGTTGCCGAAAGTATCGGCTGGGCCGTTACGAGCCCGATGTGCTTTCTCCAGGCGTCGGCCTGGGTCGACAAGGTGAACGTACACCTGACCCCCGAGCTCGGGCTCGAAAGGTCGCTCTACCTGGTGGCCCGAAGAGATGAATACAGCACTTTTTTCGCGGATGCCTGCGAAACAGCGCGCGAGGTGGTTCTCAACTCATTTTTGCCACGCCTGCAGTCCATGGGCTGCGGGGTTGAGACGTTAATAAATTCTGATGAGGGCAGTACTCTTGAATACTTTTGAGCGCAAGGAATACAGGCTGGAACGTGACTATGTGGGTGACGTTCAGATCGCTGCCGACAAACTCTACGGCGTGAACTCGGTGCGTGGCTTCGATAACCTCAGCGTTTCACCGCTGACGGTCGCTCACTACGCCGAATTTCGTAATGCGTTCGCCCAGTGCAAGTGGGCGGCGGCGCTTGCGAACCTGGATAGCGGCGTACTGGCGCGTGATCAATGCAATGCCATCGTGCAAGCCTGCAAGGACGTCATCGACGGCCAATGCGATGACTCACTGATTGTCGATCTGCTGGAAGGCTCGGGTGGTACGTCCACCAACATGAACTTCAATGAAGTCATTGCCAACCGTGCCCAGCAGGTCCTGGGGCATGCGGCGGGCTCCTACGACATCATCCATCCGAACGACCACGTCAATATCTCGCAGTCGACCAACGATGTTTATCCCGCGGCAATGAAGATTGCTACCTACGCAATGTTCGGGCCTCTGATCAGCGAGGTCGAGTTGCTCGCCAAACAGTTCGACCAGAAGGCCGAGCAGTTTGCCGATGTCCTGCACCTGGGCCGCACCTGCCTGCAAGATGGCCAGCCTATGCGACTGGGGCAGGTGTTCTCCGGCTACGCTTCACTCACCCATCGCCTGGCTGCCGAACTGGCCAACGTACGTGACAAGCTGCGCACGCTGCCGCTCGGTGGCACGGCCATTGGCACCGGCTTCGGTGCGCCGCCGGCCTACCGGACGTTTGCGTTCGCGCACCTGGAGGCGATCACCGGGGTCGTGTATCAAGCGCCGTCAAACCCCTTCGATGCGATGCAGAATATGGACGTGTTCTCCCGGGTTTCCGCAGAACTGCGCACCTGTTCCGCTTCATTGGCAAAGGTCGCCTCCGACCTGACGGTATTGTCCTCCGGCCCGGTGGGCGGTATTGGCGAGCTGAAGCTGCCAGAAGCCCAGGCCGGCTCGTCGATCATGCCGGGCAAGGTCAACCCGGTGTTGCCGATGGCGATGATCCAGCTGAGTTTCGCGGTGATCGGCAACGATGTTGCCGTGGCCCAGGCCGTGCAATACGGCGAACTGGAAATCAATCATTTCGAGCCAGTGGTTGCCTCCCGGGTATTTGACAGCATCACGCTGCTGACCAACGGCATTCAGCGCTTCCGTGAGAAGTGCGTGGCCGGGATCACTGCCGATGTAGCGCGCAACGAGCAGCACCTGACTGAGTCGATGGCTGTTGCCACTGCCTTGGTGCCGACGCTCGGCTATGCGCAAGTCAGTAAGCTCGCTCGTCAGTCGGTGGCGCAAGGTCGTTCACTGCTGACGATTCTGGAAGAGTCGGGGATCTTGTCTCGGGCAGAGGCGATGGCGGCTATTAATAAGGCGTCGTACCCGGTCTTCAACAACTGACCCCATCAATCAGGCGGCCGGACTAGCCTGGCCGCTTGAGTCCATCGCCACCATTTAGTCGTTTGCTGTCTGTCGCGGAGGCGGGTAAGGAAAAAGAATTTTCAGGCGGGGGTTGACCCCGTATTTTAATGCTGTAGTATTCGCCTCCCGCTGACGAGCAGTTTGCTGCTTGGTCTGGCCTAAGTGATTGATTTTGATAGTTAAATCAGTAGCTTTTAAGGGTTGCAAGTTGAGGGTGTGTGCTGTAAAGTGCGCGCCTCGGTTGAGACGAAAGATCTTAACCAACCGCTCTTTAACAACTGAATCAAGCAATTCGTGTGGGTGCTTGTGGAGTCAGACTGATAGTCAACAAGATTATCAGCATCACAAGTTACTCCGCGAGAAATCAAAGATGTAACCAAC
>NZ_LHPC01000080.1 GCF_001297125.1 Pseudomonas sp. RIT-PI-q | reverse complement strand
GGGGAGGGGCGCAGAGACGATGGTGGTCAGGGGGGGGGCGCCGCGCAGGGGGGCGAAAGTGCTTGAGGCGGGCGCATAGGGGGGGGGGGGGGGGTGTTTGAGCTGGGGGGGGTGGGGGGGGCCGAGCGGTGTTGGGCGGGAGGGGGTGTGTTGTTTGTTCTGGCGCCTTCGCGGGCAAGCCTCGCTCCTACAGGAAATGCACCGTTCGCCGCATGCGTGGACGACACTAACCTGTAGGAGCGAGGCTTGCCCGCGAAGAACGATAACGCGGTCCTTCTGACGAAATCAGCGGCTCTGGCGTTGTTGTAACAACAGGTTGCTGAACCCACTGCCAGCCAGTTGTTTCTGGGCGGTGGTCAGCTGTTCACGATTGCTGAACGGACCGACGAGTACCCGATACCAGGTTTCGTCTTTAACCGTGCCGGACTCAACTGCCACCGCCTGCCCCAGCAAAATGATCTGTGCACGAACCTTGTCCGCGTCAGCCTCCTTGCGGAACGAACCAGCCTGCAGGAAGAACTTGGTCACTGGCGCCGCTTTGGAAACCGGTGGTGCCGGTGGCGGGGTAATCCCGGCCAGCGCTGCCTGTGCGCGCGCGGTATCGATCTTCGCCGCTTGCTCTGGGGTGACCGGCGTGGTCGGAATTGTCGGCACTTGCGGTGTCGGCAGGGTTTTCTCCGGCACGGCATCCGGCGGCACGATCACTTCCGATTCCGGCAGCAAGGTGTAGAAATCGTACTTCGGCTTCACCGGTTGCGTCGGGCTCGGCGGGGTCTTGTTCGCCTCGGCGATCTTGGTGGCTTTCTGCTGCTCGATTTTCTCGCGCTTGACGCTCTCGCTGCCCTTGCCCGGTTCCAGTTTCATCAGGAACACGATGAATGCGCCGACCGTCAGGCCGATGGCCATCCACAGCCAGCCCGGGATCGGCTGCTTTGCAGGAGCGGTGTAACGACTGGCGCCACGCTTGGGTGCAGGTTTTTTCTTGGCAGCCAACTTACATACGCTCCAGAGTTTCCAGACCCAAGAGTTCCAGGCCTTGCTTGAGAGGGCGGCCGGTCAGCGCGGCGAGGCGCAGACGGCTCTGCATTTGCGCCGGGGTGTCGGCGCTGAGGATCGGGCAGTTCTCGTAGAAACTGGAGAACAGGCCGGCCACATCGTACAGGTAGGTGCACAGGGTGTGCGGCGTGCCTTTGTCACAAACGTTGTTCAGCACTTCGCCGAACTGCGCGAGCTTGGCCGCCAGTTCGTGTTCGTGCGCGGCTTCGAGGACGATCTGGCCTTCGACTTCGCTGAAGTCCTTGCCGAGTTTGCGGAACACACCGGCCACGCGAGTGTAGGCGTACAGCAGGTAGGGCGCAGTGTTGCCTTCGAAGTTCAGCATCAGGTCGAAGTTGAAGCTGTAGTCGCTGGTGCGGTGCTTGGACAGGTCAGCGTATTTCACCGCGCCGATGCCCACGACCTTGGCGATGTTGCGCAGCTCGGTTTCGGCCAGCTCCGGGTTCTTGTCCTTCACCAGGGTGTAGGCGCGTTCCTGGGCTTCGGTCAGCAGATCGATCAGCTTCACGGTGCCGCCATCACGGGTCTTGAACGGACGGCCATCGGCGCCGTTCATGGTGCCGAAGCCCATGTGCTCCATTTCCATCGGATGGGTCACGAAACCGGCCAGGCGCGCGACCTGGAACACTTGCTGGAAGTGCAGGGCCTGACGCTGGTCGACGAAGTACAGCGCGCGATCAGCCTTCAGCACGCCACTGCGGTAGCGCACGGCCGCCAGGTCGGTGGTGGCGTAGAGGTAGCCGCCATCGGCCTTGACGATGATCACCGGCAGCGGGTCGCCGTCGGCGTTCTTGAATTCATCGAGGAACACGCACTGGGCGCCGTTGCTCTCGACCAGCAGGCCAGCGGCCTTGAGGTCGTTGACCACGTTGATCAGGTCGTCGTTGTAGGCACTTTCGCCCATCACGTCGGCCATGGTCAGTTTGACGTTCAGCAGTTCGTAGATTTTCTGGCAGTGGGACAGCGAGATGTCCTTGAACTTGGTCCACAGCGCCAGGCAATCCGGGTCGCCGGCTTGCAGCTTGACCACCAGGCCACGGGCGCGGTCAGCGAATTCTTCGGACTCGTCGAAGCGTTGCTTGGCGGCGCGGTAGAAGTTTTCCAGGTCCGACAGCTCGTCGCTGGTGATCGGGTTTTCCTGGAGGTACGCCATCAGCATGCCGAACTGGGTGCCCCAGTCGCCGACGTGGTTCTGACGGATCACGGTGTCGCCGAGGAACTCCAGGACCCGTGCCACGCCGTCGCCGATGATTGTCGAGCGCAAGTGGCCGACGTGCATCTCTTTGGCCAGGTTCGGGGCGGACAGGTCGACCACGGTGCGCTGCACGGGGCCGGCCTTGCGCACGCCGATATGATCGTCAGCCAGGGCGGCGTCCAGGCGCGAAGCCAGGGCCTGGGTGTTCTGGAAGAAGTTCAGGAAGCCTGGGCCGGCGATTTCGGTCTTGGTGACGTTTTCGTCAGCCGGCAGCGCGGCGATGATTTTCTCGGCCAGGTCGCGCGGTTTCATGCCTGCAGGTTTGGCCAGCATCATCGCGATGTTGCTGGCGAAGTCGCCGTTCTTCTTGTCGCGGGAGTTTTCCACCTGGATCGCCGGCGACAGGCCTTCAGGCAACACACCTTCGTTGACGAGTTGGGTGATGGCTTGTTGGATCAGCTGGCGAATGGTGTCTTTCATGGTCTTCTCTTTCGACCGCAAGCGCGGCGGCGCTTCAATGCGCTGGTGGAAAAACTGGGCATTATCCGTTGCGAAGGCGGGCTTGCCAACTATAGCGGGCAGGTTGTGGATATATGGTGACTGTTCGGGCCTCTTCGCGGGCAAGCCTCGCTCCTACAAGGATCACCACCGAACCTGTAGGCGCGAGGCTTGCCCGCGAAGGCAATCTTGCGGTCAATACAAATCGACGGGGTCGACATCCAAAGACCAACGCACCGCCCGTCCACTCGGCATTTGCTCCAAAACCAGCAACCAACTGCTCAATAACCGATGCAGCGGCGCCCGGGCCGTGGCCTGCAGCAACAACTGCGCACGATAACGCCCGGCCCGACGTTCCATCGGCGCCGGCACCGGCCCCAGCAACTCGATACCGGTCAGATTCTGTTCAGCCAGCAAACGCTCGGCCTCACTGCACGCCTCATCGAGGAACCCTTCAGCCTGTCCCGGTTTGTGCGCCTCTGCCCGCAGCAGCGCCAGATGCGCAAACGGCGGCAATCCTGCCGAGCGACGCTCGCTCAAGGCCTGTTCGGCAAAGGCGAAGTAACCCTGTTCGGTCAATTGCACCAGCAGCGGGTGATCCGCCAGATGAGTCTGGATAATCACCCGGCCCGGCTCTTCAGCGCGCCCCGCACGTCCGGCGACCTGGACGATCAACTGCGCCATGCGCTCGCTGGCGCGGAAATCGCCGGAGAACAGCCCACCATCGGCATCAAGGATCGACACCAGCGTCACCCTCGGGAAGTGGTGTCCTTTGGCAAGCATCTGCGTGCCCACCAGAATGCACGGCTGGCCTTTTTGAATGGTCGCGAACAACTGATTCATCGCGTCCTTGCGCGAAGTGCTGTCGCGATCGACCCGCAGCACCGGAACGTCCGGGAACAGAATCCCCAGCCGTTCCTCGGCGCGCTCGGTGCCGGCGCCGACAGGGCGCAAATCGACCTTGGCGCATTTCGGGCAGCGCCGGGGCACGCGTTCGACATAGCCGCAATGGTGGCAACGCAGCTCGCCGGAGCGCTGGTGCACGGTCATGCGCGCATCGCAGCGCTGGCATTCGGACATCCAGCCGCAGTCGTGGCACAACAGCGTCGGGGCGAAACCTCGGCGATTGAGAAACACCAACACCTGCTGGCCGGCGGCCAGGGTCTGGCCGATGGCTTGCTGCATCGGCCCGGAAATGCCGCTGTCCAGCGGACGACTTTTAACGTCCAGGCGCAGGAAACGCGGTTGCTTGGCGCCGCCAGCGCGCTCGTTCAGGCGCAGGAGGCCGTAGCGACCGGTGTAGGCGTTATGCAGGCTTTCCAACGACGGCGTGGCGGAACCGAGCACGATCGGAATGTTTTCCTGGCGGGCGCGGACCAATGCCAGGTCGCGGGCGTGGTAGCGCAGGCCTTCCTGCTGTTTATAGGAACCGTCGTGCTCTTCATCGATGATGATCAGGCCGGGGTTCTTCATCGGCGTGAACAGCGCCGAACGGGTGCCGATAATAATGTCGGCGTCACCGTCCCGGGCGGCGAGCCAGGCTTCAAGGCGCTCGCGATCATTGACCGCCGAGTGGATCAGCGCGATCCGTGCGTTGAAGCGCTGTTCGAAGCGCGCCAGGGTTTGCGGGCCGAGGTTGATCTCCGGGATCAGCACCAGCGCTTGTTTACCGGCTTCGAGGGTTTCGCGGATCAGTTGCAAATAGACTTCGGTCTTGCCGCTGCCGGTGACCCCCGCGAGCAAGAACGCGTGATAACTGTCGAAACCCGCGCGAATCGCCTCGTAGGCGGCGCGTTGCTCCGGGTTGAGCGGCAATTCTGGCTGGGCCAGCCAATGCTCGTGGCGGGCACTGGGACCGTGCTTGCGGATTTCTACCTGCACCAGATCCTTGGCCAGCAACAGATCGAGGCTGTCCTTGCTCAACATCAGTTTGCTCAGCAACTGGTGCGCGACGCCGTGCGGATGCTGGGCCAGGGTCGCCAGGGCTTCACGCTGGCGCGGGGCGCGGGCGATGCGCGGGTCATCAAGGCTGGCGCCGGGGGCAGCGGACCAGAAGCGTTCCTGGCGCGCTTCGGCCAGTTCGCCCTGGCGCAGCAACACCGGCAATGCCCAACTCAACGTGTCGCCGAGGCTGTGCTGATAATACTGGGACGTCCACAAACACAGTTTGAACAGCGCCGGCGGCAGCGGTGGCGTGGCGTCGAGCAAGGCGATGGCCGGCTTGAGCTTTTCCACCGGCACTTCGCTGGTGTCGGTGACCTCCACTAGAATCCCGATCATCTCCCGTCGGCCGAACGGCACTCGCAGGCGCATGCCCGGCTGCAACTGGGCGCGCAGGATCCCGGCCGGGGCACGGTAATCGAACAGGCGGCGCAGGGGCGAAGGCAGGGCGAGGCGCAAAATGGCGTCGGGCACGCGGGGGATTCTCTTTGGGCGGGCAATAAATGAAAGGCTGGCGCATAACCTGTAGGAGCGAGCTTGCTCGCGAAAGCGTTGTGTCAGACGACATGAATGCTGACTGACACGCCCTCTTCGCGAGCAAGCTCGCTCCTACAGGAGGTGTGCTTTGGGTCGGGAGCCTAGCAGACGGTCGGTAGAAGCGACAGCTTGCGCGATTGGCATTGTCTGGTAGAATCCGCGGCCTAATTACGTGCGGTATTCAACAATAGTGTTGAGTGGCGGCACGCTAGCCTGAGGAATACACCATGAAAGCCGATATCCATCCAGCATACGAAACCATCGAAGTAACTTGCAGCTGCGGCAACAAGTTCGAAACTCGTTCGAACCTGTGCAAGCCACTGGGTACTGACGTATGCAACGAGTGCCACCCGTTCTACACCGGTAAGCAGAAGACTCTGGATACTGGCGGCCGTGTACAGCGCTTCGCAGACCGTTTCGGTGCTTTCGGCAAAACCAAAGCTCCTGCTGCTGCAGAGTAAGGTTGAAAAGCCCGATGGGCTTTTCCTTGCTGATGAAAAAGGCGTCCCTTGTGGGCGCCTTTTTTGTGTCCGCGATTTGGCTTTCCGGCGCTCAGGCCTTTTGCCCGGCACCCGGCGGGCTGACGTCAGTCGCGGTGCAGCGGGTGGTGGATGGCGACACCCTGCGCCTGGCCGATGGCCGCAGTGTGCGCATGATCGGTCTGAATACGCCGGAGCTGGGCAAGAAAGGCCGTTCCGATGAGCCGTTCGCCGTGGCGGCGCGCAAACGCCTGGAAGCGCTGGTAGCAGCCAGTGACGGGCGGGTCGGTTTGCTGCCCGGCAAAGAGAGTAAAGACCATTACGGTCGCACCTTGGCCCATGTCTACAGCGCCGAGGGTGCCAACCTTGAAGCGCAGATGCTCGCTGAAGGCCTCGGTTTCCAGGTCGCGGTGGCGCCAAATGTCGATCTGGTCGATTGTCAGCAAGCGGCGGAACGCAGTGCCCGTCAGGCCGGGCTCGGGATTTGGCGGCAGTCACCTGTACTGAAAGCGGAGCAGATCAACGCATCCGGTTTTGCCGTGCTCAGCGGTCGTGTGAGCAAGGTTCAGCGCAATCGCGGCGGGGTTTGGATCGAGTTGCAGGATTCTGTTGTATTGCGCGTTGCACCCAATTTTTTCGGGCAATTCGATCTCGCGTCTCTGCAGCGGCTGGAAGGCAAGCAGGTCGAGGCGCGCGGCTGGATACTGGATCGTTCGCGCCGTGGCGGACTCAAGGAAGGGCAAGCGCGATGGCTGCTGCCATTGACCGATCCGGCGATGCTTCAAGTAGCGCCCTGATAAAAAATTGTAGACATTTTTTCTGTCGATTGTGAACAGTCTATCCCTTGTGTTCCGTGGCTCTTGGCCCAAAGTCGTAGGGCTGGGCGCTTGACAGGGGTGACTGGTCAGTCTTGTGGGGACTTTGCGAGGCGCGTATCCTCGGCGGTCCGTCTGTCCAACAGTAAAAGCGGAATGCCCACATGTCTGATTTGAAAACTGCCGCTCTCGAATATCACGCCCATCCTCGTCCAGGGAAGCTGAGTGTCGAGCTCACCAAAGCCACCGCTACCGCCCGCGACCTGTCGCTGGCCTACAGCCCCGGCGTAGCCGAACCAGTACGCGAAATCGCCCGCGATCCTGAACTGGCCTACAAATACACCGGCAAAGGCAACCTGGTTGCAGTCATTTCCGATGGCACCGCGATTCTCGGCCTGGGTAACCTCGGCCCATTGGCTTCCAAGCCAGTCATGGAAGGTAAAGGCGTGCTGTTCAAGCGCTTCGCCGGCATCGACGTGTTCGACATCGAAGTCGACTCCGAAAGCCCGCAAGCCTTCATCGACACCGTCAAGCGCATCTCCATCACCTTCGGTGGCATCAACCTGGAAGACATCAAGGCACCTGAGTGCTTTGAGATCGAACGCGCGCTGATCGAGCAGTGCGACATTCCGGTGTTCCACGATGACCAGCACGGCACCGCGATCGTTACCGCGGCCGGCATGATCAACGCCCTGGAAATCGCTGGCAAAACCCTCGCCGACGCCAAGATCGTCTGCCTGGGCGCCGGTGCGGCCGCCATCTCCTGCATGAAATTGCTGGTGAGCATGGGCGCCAGCATCGAAAACATCTTCATGGTTGACCGTACCGGCGTGATCCACTCCGGCCGTGACGACCTGAACCAGTACAAGGCTGTCTTCGCTCACGCGACCGACAAGCGCACCCTGGCTGACGCCCTGACCGGTGCTGACGTGTTCGTCGGCCTGTCCGGCCCGAACCTGCTGAGCGCCGAAGGCCTGAAATCCATGGCGGCCAACCCGATCGTGTTCGCGTGCTCCAACCCTGATCCGGAAATCTCCCCGGAGCTGGCGCACGCCACCCGTGACGACGTGATCATGGCGACCGGCCGTTCGGACTACCCGAACCAGGTCAACAACGTACTGGGCTTCCCGTTCATCTTCCGCGGTGCCCTGGACGTTCGCGCCAAGCGCATCAACGAAGAAATGAAAGTGGCCGCGGCCAACGCCCTGCGTGAGCTGGCCAAACTGCCGGTGCCTCAGGAAGTGTGCGACGCCTACGGCGGCATCAAGCTGGAATTCGGTCGTGAGTACATCATTCCGAAACCAATGGATGCACGCCTGATCACCGTGATCTCCGATGCCGTGGCCAAGGCCGCCATCGAGACCGGCGTAGCCACCCTGCCGTATCCGAAAAACTACCCGCTGAAAAGCGTGGATGACGTGTTCAACGGCTAAGTCGTTGTAACGCTTCAACCGAAAGCCCCGGCTCTAACGAGTCGGGGCTTTTTTTGTCTGCGGGTTTTTGCTGTGTCTGTGATGGCCTCTTCGCTGGCAAGCCAGCTCCTACAAGGGGCCGATGATCCCCTGTAGGAGCTGGCTTGCCAGCGAAGAGGCCCTCACAGGCACCGAGCATCTTCGGTCTGCACCAAACATCAGGTACAAAAAAGCCCCGCTTTTCTCTCGAAGGCGGGGCTTTTGCGTTGCGCGACCGGTCAGAACAAATCGATCGGCGCTGCTTCATCCGCTGGCAGCGGGCTGCCCGGCGCATTGCCGTTGCCCAGCTCGTTGACCGACGGTGGCGTATCTTCGGCCTTGAACAGCTCGAAGTAGGCGCCTGGCGTGCCTGGGGAGGCTGCACGGCCGCTGACCGGGTCGACCCGCAGGCTGAGGATGCCTTCCGGCTCCGGTTGCGTATGCGGCGGCTTGTCCTTGAGCGCAGCGCTCATGTAACTCATCCAGATTGGCAGCGCGACGGTGCCGCCGAACTCACGTTTACCGAGGCTTTCCGGCTGGTCGAAGCCGGTCCAGACGGTGGTCACGTAATCGGCGTTGTAACCGGAGAACCAGGCATCCTTGGATTCGTTGGTGGTGCCGGTCTTGCCTGCGATGTCGGGACGGCCCATGGCCAGCGCGCGGCGGCCGGTGCCGAGTTTGATCACATCCTCAAGCATGCTGTTGAGGATGAACGTGGTGCGACCGTCGACGATGCGTTCGGCCACGGCTGGCGTTTGCGGTGCCGGTTGTGCCGTCAGCGTGTCGCCCGGCGTTGCGTTGACCGTGAAAGCATTGGCGACCGGGGCGGCGATGCCATCACTGGCTACGTCGCCCTTCGGCACGCTCGGCGGGTTGGCGACAAACAGCGTGTCGCCATTACGGCTTTCGATCTTGTCGATGATGTACGGGCTGATCTTGTAGCCGCCGTTGGCGAAGGTGCTCCAGCCGGTGGCGATTTCCATCGGCGTCAGGGTCGCGGTGCCCAGGGCCAGGGACAGGTTGCGCGGCAGGTCCTGCTTGTTGAAGCCGAACTTGCTGATGTAGTCGATGGTGCGGTCGACGCCCAGCGCTTGCAGGAGTCGGATCGACACCAGGTTGCGCGACTTGTACAGCGCTTCACGCATGCGGATCGGGCCGAGGAAGGTGTTGGTGTCGTTCTTCGGACGCCAGACCTTGTCGAGGTACTCGTCGACGAACACGATCGGTGCGTCGTTCACCAGGCTGGCGGCGGTGTAGCCGTTATCCAGTGCGGCGCTGTAGACGAACGGTTTAAAGCTCGACCCCGGCTGACGCTTGGCCTGCATGGCACGGTTGTAGTTGCTCTGCTCAAAGGCGAAGCCGCCGACCAGCGAGCGGATTGCGCCGTTCTGCGGGTCAAGCGAAACCAGTGCGCCTTGGGCTTGTGGAATCTGGCTGAACTTCAGCGAATTGTCCGGCTGGCGCTGCACGCGAATCAGGTCGCCGACCTGGGCGACGTCCGACGGCTGCTTCGGATTGGCGCCCATGCTGTTGGTGTTGAGGAACGGACGCGCCCATTTCATGCTGTCCCAGCCGACGTGTTCGTCGCCGGTACGGGTCATTACTTGCAGGCCGTTCTTGTCGACCTGGGTAACGATGGCCGGCTCAAGGCTGCTGATGGTGCGCTGCTTGGTCAGTTCGACCGCCCACGCCTCGCGCGTCTTGCCCGGCAAGCGCGACTCAGGGCCGCGATAGCCATGGCGCTGGTCGTACGTCATCAAGCCTTCGTGGACCGCGGTGTTGGCCATTTCCTGCAGATTGCTCGGCACGGTGGTGGTCACACGGAAACCTTCGGTGTACGCGTCGCTGCCATAACGCCCGACCATTTCGGCGCGGGCCATTTCGGCGATGTACGGTGCGTTCACTTCCGGGGTCGGTACGTGATAGCTGGCGTTCAGCGGCTCGTTGATCGCGGTGGTGTAGTCGGCTTCGGTGATTTTGCCGAGCTTGTACATGCGCCCGAGGATCCAGTCGCGACGCTCTTTGCTGCGGGCCGGGTTGGCCAGCGGGTTGAAGCGCGACGGGGCTTTAGGCAGGCCGGCGATCATCGCCATCTGCGCCAGGCTGACGTCACGAATCGATTTGCCGTAATAGACCTGCGCCGCCGCCTCGATGCCGTAGGCGCGGTTGCCCAGGTAAATCTTGTTGACGTACAGCTCAAGGATTTCGTCCTTGGTCAGCTGCCGTTCGATCTGCAGGGCCAGGAGAATTTCGGTGGTCTTGCGCGAGAAGCTGCGTTCGCTGGTCAGGAAGAAATTTTTCGCCACCTGCATGGTGATGGTGCTACCGCCCGACTGAATGTGTCCGCTTTTTACCAATTGCGTGGCGGCACGCATCAGACTGCTGGGATCGACGCCGTAGTGGTTGGCGAAATTGTCGTCTTCAGCACTTAGTAACGCATTGATGAAGTTGGGCGGAATGTCGGCGAAACGGATCGGAGTTCGGCGCATTTCGCCAAATTCTGCGATCAACTTGTTGTCGCTGCTGTAGACCCGCAAAGGAATCTGCAACTGGATGCTTCTCAGCGCCTCCACGGACGGCAATCCCGGACTAAGGTAGAGAAAGGCGCCGCTAAGACCGAGGAGCAGTCCGCAGAAAACGGCGACGATGGACCAACCGAAAAATTTCAGCAGACGAATCAAGGCTTTTGGACATCCAGGGTAAAGAATGAATTGGGCATCAGGGTTCAGGTAAACAGGGAACGACCCGCGCTTGAAGTAAAAACCGGAAAAAAACGCTGGGCATTATAAGCATTTTTCCGTCGAGGGCGTCATTTGCGCTGCTGTCAAGACGGGTGGTTTGAACGCAATGGATATTACAGAGTCCGTAACTCACGGATAGTCATAGGGAATTGGTAGTGCTAGGACTCTTCAACAAAAAGGCCAACACGCTGCTGGGCATCGATATCAGCTCCACGTCGGTGAAACTTCTGGAGCTGAGCCGCCAGGGCGACCGATATCGGGTCGAGGCCTACGCGGTTGAAGCGCTGCCCGCCAGCGCCGTGGTCGAAAAAAATATCGCCGAGCTCGAAGGCGTAGGGCAGGCACTTGCGCGGGTGCTGCTCAAGGCCCGAACCAGTCTCAGGAACGTCGCCGTGGCCGTGGCCGGTTCTGCGGTGATCACCAAGACCATCGAGATGGATGCCGGTCTTTCCGACGACGAGATGGAAAACCAGCTGAAGATCGAGGCCGATCAATACATCCCTTATCCACTGGACGAAGTCGCCATCGATTTCGAAGTCCAGGGCGTGTCCGAGCGCAACCCCGAGCGCGTCAATGTGCTGCTGGCGGCGTGTCGCAAGGAGAACGTCGAGGTCCGTGAAGCGGCGCTGGCCCTGGCGGGGCTGACGGCGCGTGTGGTCGACGTCGAGGCCTACGCGCTGGAGCGCTGTTTCGGATTGCTGGCGGGGCAGTTGGCCGTCTCTCAAGCGCGTCTGATGGTCGCGGTGGTCGACATCGGCGCGACCATGACCACCCTGAGCGTGTTGCACAACGGCAAGATCATCTACACCCGCGAACAATTGTTTGGCGGTCGCCAGTTGACGGAAGAGATCCAGCGGCGTTACGGCCTGACTGTCGAGCAGGCGGGGCTGGCGAAGAAGCAAGGCGGTTTGCCTGACGATTACGTCAGCGAAGTGTTGCAGCCGTTTCGTGAGGCACTGGTGCAGCAAGTGTCGCGTTCGTTGCAGTTTTTCTTCGCCTCGGGCCAGTACACCGCGGTCGATCACATCCTACTGGCCGGCGGCACCGCTTCGGTCCCGGGGCTGGATCGTTTGATCGAGCAGCGACTGGGCACGCCGACACAGGTGGCCAACCCTTTCTCCAACATGGCCCTGAGCAGCAAGGTCAACGCCGGTGCACTGGCCAGTGATGCGCCGGCGTTGATGATCGCCTGCGGGCTGGCCCTCAGGAGTTTCGACTGATGGCGCGGATCAATCTTTTACCCTGGCGCGAAGAGCAGCGCGAGGAGCGTCGCAAACGCTTTTTGCTGGCGCTGGTCGGCGTGTTGGTGGGATCGGTGGGGGCGGTGCTGGTCGCGGATCAGGCCATCAACGGCGCCATTGATCGGCAAGTCGCTCGCAACGATTACATCGGCAAACAGATTGCCGTGGTCGACGAACGGATCAAACAGATCAGCGACCTGAAAGCCCGTCGCCAGCAACTGGTCGAGCGCATGCGGATCATCCAGGACCTGCAAGGCAATCGGCCGATCAGCGGGCGGATATTCGACCAATTGGCGCGTACCCTGCCCGATGGCGTGTATTTCACCGAAGTGAAAATGGCCGGCAAGACCTTGTCCATCGCGGGCGCGGCAGAGTCCAACAATCGGGTTTCCGACCTGATGCGCAATCTGGATGCGTCCGACTGGTTCGATGCACCCAACCTCACGGAAGTCAAAGCGACCACGGCAGGTCAGCTGGATCAGGCCAACGTATTTCAGTTGACCGTTCGTCAGACTCAGCCTGCCGCTGTGGAGGGCGGCCAATGAGTCTGTCCAATTGGCTTGAAGCGCTACGCAAGATTGACCTCAACGATCTGGACACCAACAACATCGGCTCCTGGCCGCCAGCGATCAAGGCACTGGCGGGTGTCTTGCTGATGATTCTGGTGCTGGCGCTCGGCTATAGCTTTTCTACCAGCGAGCTCAACAGCCAGCTCGAACTGAAACGGGAAGAAGAGTCGGCCCTCAAGGAGCAATTCGCCGACAAGGCCCGCATGGCGGCGAATCTGGAGCTATACACCCAGCAGATGAAGGAAATGGAGAATTCCTTTGGTGTGCTGCTGCGGCAATTGCCCAGCGACACCGAAGTGCCCGGCCTGCTGGAGGACATCACCCGCACCGGTCTGGGCAGCGGCCTGGAGTTCGAAGAAATCAAACTGCTGCCGGAGATCACCCAGCAGTTCTACATCGAATTGCCGATCCAGATCACCGTCACCGGCGCCTATCACGACCTGGCGACTTTTGTCAGTGGCGTGGCGGGGCTGCCGCGGATCGTTACCCTGCATGACTTCGACCTTGCACCGGCAGATCCCGAGGGCGGTCCGAAGTTGCGCATGAGCATCCTCGCCAAGACCTACCGCTACAACGACAAGGGGCTGCAAAAATGACCCCCATTCGATGTTTTTCGGTAGTGATGCTGGTGGTCGGTCTAGCCGGTTGTGGCAGTGACAATGACTTCGGCGACCTGGATGCGTACATGAACGAAATGCGTGTGCGTGCACCGGGCAAGATTGAACCAACGCCGACGTTTCGGTCTTACCCAACATTCACCTACAACGCCGCCAACCTGCGAAGCCCGTTTTCGCGGCAGGTCAGAGTAGATCTGGCTGGCCAGAAACATGGTTCGCGCAACGTCAAACCCGATACCAGTCGGGTCAAGCAGTACCTCGAAGGTTTCAACATCGAGCAGTTTGAAATGGTCGGCACGATCTCCAATGCAACCGGCTCCTTTGCGCTGCTGCGCGGGGCGGGTGGGGTGCACCGGTTGAAAGTCGGCGATTACCTGGGGCGCAACGATGGGCGGATCGTCGCCATCAGCGGTTCTCAGGTCGATGTGGTCGAAATCGTTCCCGATGGCGAAGGTGCCTGGCTGGAACGGCCGCGGACCATCCCTTTGAAAGAGCACTCATAGTGGAACTCGAAAAATGAACAGGATTTTCTCCACCTTCGGTATTTCGCTATGGATAGCGATGCTGTCGCCGATGGTACAAGCGGCCAACCTTAAAACGCTGGATGTCGCAGCGCTGCCGGGGGACCGCGTCGAGTTGAAGCTGGCATTCGATGGACCGCCACCGACGCCCCACGGGTACACCACAGAGCAGCCGGCGCGGATTGCGCTGGACCTGCCGGGTGTTGTCAGTCAGCTGGCGAACAAAAGTCGTGATCTGGGCGGAGGCAACGCTCGTAGCGCCACGGTTGTCGAGGCCAAGGACCGCACGCGGCTGATCATCAATCTGACCCAATTGTCGCCGTACAGCTCGCGGGTCGAAGGCAACACGCTGTTCGTGGTGGTAGGGCAAGGAGCCAACAAAACAGCCTCCAGCCCGGCCCCTAAAGCACCGCGTGCAGCGACTGCAACGCCAGCTCCGGCCAGAGCCTATGCGCCGGCGGGTAAAGCCATCCGCGGTGTGGATTTCCAGCGCGGCACCCAGGGTGAGGGCAATGTGGTCATCGATCTGTCGGATCCGTCCATCGCTCCGGACATTCAGGAGCGTGACGGTAAAATCATCCTCGGTTTCGCCAAGACCCAATTGCCCGAACCGTTGCGCGTGCGCCTCGACGTCAAGGATTTCGCCACGCCCGTGCAGTTCGTCAATGCCAGCGCCACCGGCGATCGGGCCACGATCAGCATCGAGCCCAGCGGTGCCTTTGATTATTCGACTTATCAAACCGACAACAAGCTGACCGTCAGCATTCGGCCGATGACCGTCGACGACCTGCAGAAGCGCAACACCGAACGTTTCGCCTACACCGGCGAGAAGCTCTCTCTGAATTTCCAGGACATCGATGTGCGCTCGGTGCTGCAACTGATCGCCGACTTCACCAACCTCAACCTGGTGGCCAGCGACACGGTGCAGGGCGGCATCACCCTGCGCTTGCAGAATGTGCCTTGGGATCAGGCGCTGGACCTGGTGCTGAAAACCAAAGGCCTCGATAAGCGCAAGATCGGCAACGTCCTGCTGGTGGCGCCGGCCGCAGAAATTGCCGCCCGCGAGCAACAGGAACTGGAGTCGCAGAAACAAATTGCCGATCTGGCGCCCCTGCGTCGCGAGCTTCTACAGGTCAACTACGCCAAAGCCGCCGATATCGCCAAACTGTTCCAATCGGTGACCAGTGCCGAGGCCAAAGCCGATGAGCGGGGTTCGATCACGGTGGATGAGCGGACCAATAACATCATTGCCTACCAGACCCAGGAACGCCTCGACGAACTCCGTCGGATCGTCGCGCAACTGGATATTCCGGTGCGTCAGGTGATGATCGAGGCGCGGATCGTCGAAGCCAACGTCGACTACGACAAAAGCCTCGGTGTGCGCTGGGGCGGCTCGGTGCAGAACAAAGGCAACTGGAACACTTCCGGGGTCAGTAACGGTGCGAATGCCTCGTCGACCATCGGCACGCCCGGCAGCACCAGCACCAACTCACCGTTCGTCGACATGGGGACGGCCGCCAACACCTCGGGGATCGGCATTGCCTTCATCACTGACAACGTGTTGCTCGATCTGGAACTGACGGCGATGGAGAAGACCGGCAACGGTGAAATCGTCTCCCAGCCCAAAGTGGTCACGTCCGACAAGGAAACCGCGAAAATCCTCAAGGGCACGGAAATTCCTTATCAGGAAGCCAGCTCCAGCGGCGCTACGTCGGTGTCGTTCAAGGAGGCCTCGCTGTCCCTGGAAGTGACGCCGCAGATCACCCCGGACAACCGCATCATCATGGAGGTCAAGGTCACCAAGGACGAACCGGACTACCTGAACAAAGTGCAGGATGTGCCGCCGATCAAGAAAAACGAGGTCAACGCCAAGGTCCTGGTCAACGACGGCGAGACCATCGTGATTGGCGGGGTTTTCTCAAATACTCAAAGCAAGGTTGTAGATAAGGTGCCATTTCTTGGCGATGTGCCGTATCTTGGCCGCCTTTTCCGGCGTGACGTGGTTTCGGAGAAAAAATCCGAGCTGTTGGTGTTTCTCACACCGCGTATCATGAATAACCAGGCGATTGCTGTGAGTCGTTGATTCTGTGCGAAATTTGATTCTTGTTGGACCGATGGGGGCTGGAAAAAGCACCATCGGCCGGTTGCTGGCCAAAGAGCTGCGCCTGCCGTTCAAAGATTCCGATAAGGAAATTGAATTGCGCACGGGCGCCAATATCCCGTGGATTTTCGATAAGGAAGGCGAACCGGGCTTTCGTGATCGCGAGCAGGCGATGATTGCCGAGCTGTGCGACTGCGATGGCGTGGTATTGGCCACTGGTGGCGGGGCCGTCATGCGTGAGGCCAATCGTCGGGCGCTGCGCGCCGGTGGTCGCGTGGTCTATCTGCATGCCTCTGTCGAGCAGCAGGTCGGCCGCACTTCCCGTGACCGCAATCGGCCGTTGCTGCGTACCGCCGACCCGGCCAAGACCCTTCGGGATCTGCTGGCGATCCGTGATCCGCTTTATCGTGAGATCGCCGACCTGGTGGTGGAAACTGATGAGCGGCCGCCGCGAATGGTGGTGCTCGATATTCTCGAACGCTTGCAGCAGCTACCTCCCCGTTAAAGCGCAGCGCGAAATGCGCTATCCTCGGCGTCCTGTCACGGCCGCTCAAGGTTGTGGCGGATGGCTACCGAACGGCGTCACACCAGCAGAGGCCGTGGACTTTCGATAACTCAGGGCAGGACGCCTGATTCCATCTTCACTGTGGGGACACATGCAGACACTCAAGGTCGATCTAGGCGAGCGCAGCTACCCGATTCATATTGGCGAAGGTTTGTTGGATCAGCCTGAGCTGCTGGCCCCGCATATTCGCGGACGGCAAGTGGCGATTATCTCCAACGAGACCGTTGCGCCGCTCTATCTCGAACGTCTGACCCGCAGCCTCGCACCGTTCTCGGTGGTGTCCGTGGTGCTGCCCGACGGCGAAGCCTTCAAGACCTGGGAAACCCTGCAATTGATTTTCGACGGTCTGCTGACCGCACGGCACGACCGCCGCACCACGGTGATCGCCCTCGGTGGCGGCGTGATTGGTGACATGGCCGGTTTTGCCGCCGCCTGCTACCAGCGTGGTGTCGATTTCATCCAGATCCCGACCACCTTGTTGTCGCAAGTCGATTCCTCGGTCGGCGGCAAGACCGGGATCAACCATCCGCTGGGCAAGAACATGGTCGGCGCCTTCTATCAGCCGAACGTCGTGCTGATCGATACCGCGACCCTCAACACCCTGCCGGCTCGCGAGCTGTCCGCCGGGCTTGCTGAAGTCATCAAGTACGGGCTGATCTGCGACGAGCCGTTCCTGACCTGGCTCGAAGAAAACGTCGATCGCCTGCGCGCCCTGGACCAGGTTGCCCTGACCTACGCCATCGAACGCTCCTGCGCCGCCAAGGCGGCGGTGGTCGGTGCCGACGAACGGGAAACCGGTGTGCGCGCCACGCTCAACCTGGGCCACACCTTCGGTCACGCCATCGAAACCCATATGGGCTATGGTGTCTGGTTGCATGGTGAGGCAGTCGCTGCTGGCACCGTAATGGCACTGGAAATGTCCACGCGTCTGGGCTGGATCAGTGAAGAAGAGCGCGATCGCGGCATTCGCCTGTTCCAGCGGGCCGGCCTGCCGGTCATTCCGCCTGAAGAGATGACTGAAGCCGATTTTCTCGAACACATGGCAATTGACAAGAAAGTGATCGACGGTCGTTTGCGCCTGGTGCTGCTGCGCCACATGGGCGAAGCAGTGGTGACCGACGATTATCCGAAAGAGGTTTTACAGGCCACGCTGGGAGCGGATTACCGCGCCCTGGCTCAGCTTAAAGGTTAATAAGATCCCGATGACTAGTTTGCATGCCGACGAGGCTTTCCTCGGCCATTACCAGTTGAGTCACGACCCTTTCGCTCCACGGGTGCCTGGCTTCAAATTCTTCCCGGCCCAGCGCAAACCGGTGCTGGGACAACTGCATCACCTGGCGCGTTACAGCCAGTTGCTGCTGGTGGTTACCGGCCCGCAAGGCAGTGGCAAGACCCTGTTGCGCCAGGCCCTGGTGGCCAGCACCAACAAGCAATCGGTGCAAAGCGTGGTGGTTTCCGCTCGTGGCGCTGGCGATTCAGCTGGCGTTTTACGTCAGGTGGCCCAGGCGCTGAACGTCGCTCAGGCCGAGATCGGTGCGATCCTGGCTCAGGTGGTTCAGCTTGCCCTGACGGGGCAGGAAGTCTATTTGCTGGTGGATGACGCCGAGCAACTCGACGAATCCGCGCTGGAAGCTCTGATGGCTTTGGCGGCGGGTGCACCGGAAGGGCGCCCGCACGTATTCCTGTTCGGCGAATCCTCGCTGATCGCTCAACTGGAGGCGCTGAGCCTTGAGGAAGAGCGTTTCCACGTCATCGAATTGCAGCCCTACACCGAAGAAGAAACCCGCGAATATCTGGACCAGCGACTCGAAGGCGCCGGTCGGGGTATCGAACTTTTCACCGCAGATCAGATCTCTGATATTCACGAAAGCTCCGACGGTTGGCCTGGCACCATCAACCAGGTTGCCCGCGATGCGATGATCGAAGCCATGATTGCCAGCCGCTCTGCGGTGAAGCGTCCAAGTATGGGGTTCAACATGCCGAAGAAACACGTATTGGCGATATCCGCCGTTGTCGTGGTCGCGGTAGCCGCCGCCTGGTTGATGCCGGGTCGCAGCAAAGCACCGACCACGGGTGCACCTGCCAACGAACAGGCGCAACTGCCGCTCGGCCAGGGCACGCCACAACCGAACAGCGGTGGCGCACCGTCCGTCGAGTTCGCCGGTAATTCGCAGCCGATGCCCTTGCCGCTGGTCGGCAATTCGCAGCCGGTCATGCGCGGTCCGTTGGCCGAGGCTGCCGGTGGCATCACCGAAGGCGACGACGGCGTGCCGGTCGAAGGCTCCAGCGCCACTCCGCCGACCGTAACGACTGTTGCGCCACCTGCCGGTGTCTCGGCTGGCCCTGCGCCGACGCCAGCCGCCAAACCGACGCCTGCACCGACTCAGGTCGCAACCGCCAAGCCAGCCCCGGTAGCGCCTGCCGTGAAACCGGCTCCAGCGCCCGCCAAGCCAGCCGTTGCTGCTGCCGCCGCCAAGCCTGCCGAGAAACCAGCCACCGTGGCCAAGGCCGCCGGTGGCACCTGGTACGCAGGGCAAGCTCCGGGTAACTACGTGGTGCAGATCCTCGGCACCAGCTCCGAAGCGTCCGCACAAAACTTCGTGAAAGAGCAGGGCGGCGAGTACCGTTATTTCAAGAAAGTCCTCAACGGCAAGCCGCTTTACGTCATCACCTACGGCAGCTTCGCCAACCGTGATGCAGCCCTTAGCGCCATCAAGGCCTTGCCAGCGAAGGTTCAGGCTGGTAAACCTTGGCCTCGCACTGTCGCCAGCGTCCAACAGGAACTGGCAACAACTCGCTGAAGATTCGGCGGCCTTACCCAGGCCGCCTCTCCCGGCACCTCAAAATTTCTGCAAGAGCGCGCTGGCCCCACAGGCCGCGTGCCTTGTGGTGTCTGCGTCACAGTAGTCTTTGAGTCGTTGCGGTCAAAATTAAAAAAGTTTTGACTAGCACAGCATATCGCTTTAAACCTTTCACAAATGCGACATAGATTTGCGACAGTTCGTCGTCAAATTTGTGAGCCCCTGTGTCGGTGTGTACAATGACCTCCCTTTTGCCCCCGCAAAGCTGGCGTACGTTCGGCGCGGATGGTAAGTGATTGAATTGAAAAGAAATTTGCCTCGACAAGAGGCAGCCTGGTGAGAAAGTGTCTATGAAAGCAGGTCTGTACCAACCAGATGAATTCAAGGATAACTGCGGTTTCGGCCTGATAGCCCATATGCAGGGCGAGCCCAGTCATACCCTTTTGCAAACGGCCATCGAGGCCCTGACCTGCATGACCCACCGCGGTGGGATCAACGCCGACGGCAAGACCGGTGACGGTTGCGGTCTGCTGATTCAGAAGCCGGATGTGTTCCTGCGTGCCATCGCCCAGGAAACCTTCGGCGTCGAACTGCCCAAGCAATATGCCGTGGGCATGGTCTTCTTCAACCAGGACCCGGTCAAAGCCGAAGCCGCTCGCGAGAACATGAACCGCGAGATCCTGGCCGCCGGCCTGCAGCTGGTCGGCTGGCGCAAAGTGCCGATCGACACCAGCGTCCTCGGCCGCCTGGCCCTCGAGCGCCTGCCGCAGATCGAACAAGTGTTCATCGGCGGCGCCGGCCTGAGCGATCAGGACATGGCGATCAAGCTGTTCAGCTCCCGTCGTCGCTCGTCCGTGGCCAACGCCGCCGACGTCGATCACTACATCTGCAGCTTTTCCCACAAGACCATCATTTACAAAGGCCTGATGATGCCGGCGGATTTGACCGCCTTCTATCCAGACCTCAGCGACCAGCGCCTGCAAACCGCGATCTGCGTGTTCCACCAGCGCTTCTCCACCAACACCCTGCCGAAATGGCCGCTGGCTCAACCGTTCCGCTTCCTGGCGCACAACGGCGAGATCAACACCATCACCGGCAACCGCAACTGGGCCGTGGCCCGTCGCACCAAGTTCGCCAACGACCTGATGCCCGATCTCGAAGAGCTTGGCCCGCTGGTCAACCGTGTCGGTTCCGACTCCTCCAGCATGGACAACATGCTTGAGCTGATGGTCACCGGTGGCATCGACCTGTTCCGTGGCGTGCGGATGATCATTCCGCCTGCGTGGCAGAACGTCGAAACCATGGACCCGGACCTGCGCGCGTTCTACGAATACAACTCGATGCACATGGAACCGTGGGACGGCCCGGCCGGCGTGGTAATGACCGACGGTCGCTACGCGGTGTGCCTGCTCGACCGTAACGGTCTGCGTCCGGCGCGTTGGGTTACCACCAAGAACGGTTTCATCACCCTGGCGTCCGAAATCGGTGTCTGGAACTACCAGCCTGAAGACGTGATCGCCAAGGGCCGCGTTGGCCCGGGCCAGATCTTTGCCGTGGACACCGAAACCGGTCAGATCCTCGACACCGACGCCATCGACAACCGTTTGAAGTCGCGTCATCCGTACAAGCAATGGCTGCGCAAGAATGCCCTGCGCATCCAGGCGACCATGGAAGATAACGACCACGGCTCGGCGTTCTACGACGTTGACCAACTCAAGCAGTACATGAAGATGTATCAGGTCACGTTCGAAGAGCGTGATCAGGTGCTGCGTCCGCTCGGCGAGCAAGGCTACGAAGCCGTTGGCTCGATGGGCGACGATACGCCGATGGCCGTGCTGTCCCAGCGCGTGCGCACGCCGTACGACTATTTCCGCCAGCAGTTCGCGCAGGTCACCAACCCGCCGATCGACCCGCTGCGTGAAGCCATCGTCATGTCGCTGGAGATCTGCCTCGGTGCCGAGCGCAACATCTTCCAGGAGTCGCCGGAACACGCCTCGCGTGTGATCCTCAGCTCGCCGGTCATTTCCCCGGCCAAGTGGCGCTCGCTGATGAACCTCGATCGTCCGGGCTTCGAGCGCGCGATCATCGACCTCAACTACGACGAAAGCGTCGGCCTCGAAGCGGCGATTCGCAACGTTGCCGATCAGGCTGAAGAAGCCGTGCGCGCCGGTCGTACCCAGGTTGTGCTGAGTGACCGTCACATCGGTCCGGGCAAGTTGCCGATCCATGCTTCGCTTGCCACCGGCGCGGTGCACCACCGCCTGACCGAAAAAGGCCTGCGTTGCGATTCCAACATCCTTGTGGAAACCGCGACCGCTCGCGATCCGCACCACTTTGCGGTGTTGATCGGTTTCGGCGCCTCGGCGGTCTATCCGTTCCTGGCCTACGAAGTGCTGGGCGACCTGATCCGTACCGGTGAAGTCCTGGGCGACCTCTATGAGGTGTTCAAGAACTACCGCAAAGGCATCACCAAAGGTCTGTTGAAGATCCTGTCGAAGATGGGTATCTCGACCATTACCTCGTATCGCGGGGCGCAACTGTTCGAAGCCATCGGCCTGTCCGAAGAAGTCTGTGAACTGAGCTTCCGTGGCGTGCCGAGCCGCATCAAGGGCGCGCGTTTCGTCGACATCGAAGCCGAGCAGAAAGCCCTGGCCGCCGAAGCCTGGAGCCCGCGCAAGCCGATCCAGCAGGGCGGTCTGCTGAAGTTCGTCCACGGTGGCGAATATCACGCCTACAACCCGGACGTGGTCAACACCCTGCAAGCCGCTGTGCAGCAGGGCGATTACGGCAAGTTCAAGGAATACACGGCGCTGGTGGACAACCGTCCGGTGTCGATGATTCGTGACATGTTCAAGGTCAAAACCCTGGACACGCCGCTGGACATCAGCGAGATCGAACCGCTGGAATCGGTGCTCAAGCGCTTCGACTCCGCCGGCATCTCGCTGGGCGCCTTGTCGCCTGAGGCTCACGAAGCCCTGGCCGAAGCCATGAACCGCCTCGGTGCGCGTTCCAACTCCGGCGAAGGCGGCGAAGACCCGGCGCGCTACGGCACCATCAAGAGCTCGAAAATCAAGCAGGTTGCGACTGGCCGTTTCGGCGTGACCCCGGAATACCTGGTCAACGCTGAAGTGCTGCAGATCAAAGTCGCCCAGGGCGCCAAGCCCGGCGAAGGCGGTCAGCTGCCAGGTGGCAAGGTCAACGGTCTGATTGCCAAGCTGCGTTATGCAGTGCCGGGCGTGACCCTGATTTCGCCGCCGCCGCACCACGACATCTATTCGATCGAAGACTTGTCGCAGCTGATTTTCGACCTGAAACAAGTCAACCCGAAGGCCCTGGTCTCGGTGAAGCTGGTCGCAGAAGCGGGCGTCGGCACCATCGCCGCCGGTGTAGCCAAGGCCTACGCGGACTTGATCACCATCTCCGGCTACGACGGCGGCACCGGCGCATCGCCGCTGACCTCGATCAAATACGCGGGCGCGCCGTGGGAACTCGGCCTGGCCGAAACCCACCAGACCCTGCGCGGCAACGACCTGCGCGGCAAAGTCCGGGTGCAAACCGACGGCGGCCTGAAAACCGGCCTCGACGTGATCAAGGCTGCGATTCTCGGCGCTGAAAGCTTCGGCTTCGGCACCGCGCCAATGATCGCCCTGGGCTGCAAGTACCTGCGGATCTGCCACCTGAACAACTGCGCCACCGGCGTCGCGACTCAGAACGAGAAACTGCGCAAGGATCACTACATCGGGACCGTCGACATGGTGGTGAATTTCTTCACCTACGTCGCCGAAGAAACCCGTGAGTGGCTGGCCAAGCTGGGCGTACGTTCCCTCGAAGAGCTGATCGGCCGTACCGATCTGCTGGACATCCTCGAAGGCCAGACCGCCAAGCAGCAACACCTGGACCTGACCCCGTTGCTGGGCAGCGATCACATCCCGGCGGACAAACCACAGTTCTGCCAGGTCGAGCGCAACCCGCCATTCGACAAAGGCCTGCTGGCCGAGAAAATGGTCGACATGGCCACCTCGGCCATCAACGACAAGAGCGGCGCCGATTTCGCCCTGGATATCTGCAACTGCGACCGTTCGATCGGCGCACGGATCTCCGGTGAAATCGCGCGCAAGCACGGCAACCAAGGCATGGCGAACGCGCCGATCACCTTCCGCTTCAAAGGGACGGCCGGTCAGAGCTTCGGTGTGTGGAACGCCGGTGGCTTGAACATGTACCTGGAAGGCGATGCCAACGACTACGTCGGCAAAGGTATGACCGGCGGCAAGCTGGTGATCGTTCCGCCGAAGGGCAGCATCTACAAGACTCAGGACAGTGCCATCATCGGCAACACCTGCCTGTATGGCGCCACGGGCGGCAAGCTGTTCGCCGCCGGTACGGCGGGCGAGCGTTTCGCGGTGCGTAATTCCGGTGCTCACACCGTGGTGGAAGGCACTGGCGATCACTGCTGCGAGTACATGACCGGTGGTTTCGTCTGCGTGCTGGGCAAGACCGGTTACAACTTCGGCTCAGGCATGACCGGTGGTTTCGCCTACGTGCTCGACCAGGACAACACCTTCGTTGACCGGGTCAACCACGAACTGGTGGAAATCCAGCGCATCAGCGGTGAAGCGATGGAAGCCTATCGCAGCCACTTGCAACGCGTGCTGAACGAATACGTCGAGGAAACCGACAGCGAATGGGGTCGTAACCTCGCTGAAAACCTCGATGACTAT
This sequence comes from Pseudomonas sp. RIT-PI-q, assembly GCF_001297125.1. Lineage (GTDB taxonomy): Bacteria > Pseudomonadota > Gammaproteobacteria > Pseudomonadales > Pseudomonadaceae > Aquipseudomonas. The sequence goes on along the minus strand of NZ_LHPC01000080.1, from coordinate 46,175 downwards.
CTGCGTCGTTTCTGGCTGGTCAAGCCCAAGGCTGCCACCCTGAAATCGTTGCTTTCCAGCACCCGTGCCAACCCGCAGTGATATGCGCCTGAAGAGTTTGATGAGGTTTTAACAATGGCTGAACGTCTGAATAATGACTTCCAGTTCATCGAGGTCGGGCGCAAGGATCCGAAGAAGAAACTGTTGCGTCAACGCAAGAAAGAGTTCGTGGAAATCTACGAACCCTTCAAACCCCAGCACTCGGCCGATCAGGCCCACCGCTGCCTGGGTTGCGGTAACCCGTATTGCGAATGGAAGTGCCCGGTGCACAACTTCATTCCGAACTGGCTGAAGCTGGGGGCCGAGGGCAACATCCTCCAGGCCGCCGAGCTGTCGCACCAGACCAACACCTTGCCGGAAGTCTGCGGCCGGGTGTGCCCGCAGGATCGTCTGTGCGAGGGTGCCTGCACCCTCAACGACGGCTTCGGCGCGGTGACCATCGGTTCGGTCGAGAAGTACATCACCGACACCGCGTTCGCCATGGGCTGGCGCCCGGACATGTCCAAGGTCAAGCCGACCGGCAAGCGTGTTGCAATCATCGGCGCAGGCCCGGCTGGTCTGGGCTGTGCCGACGTGCTGGTACGCGGCGGCGTGACCCCGGTGGTGTTCGACAAGAACCCGGAAATCGGCGGTCTGCTGACCTTCGGTATTCCTGAGTTCAAGCTGGAAAAGACCGTGCTGAGCAATCGTCGCGAAGTCTTCACCGGCATGGGCATCGAGTTCCGCCTGAACACCGAAGTGGGCAAGGACGTGACCGTCGAGCAACTGCTCGAAGAGTACGATGCCGTGTTCATGGGCATGGGCACCTACACCTACATGAAGGGCGGCTTTGCCGGTGAGGACCTGCCGGGCGTGCATGACGCGCTCGACTTCCTGATCGCCAACGTCAACCGCAACCTGGGCTTTGAAAAGTCGCCGGAAGATTTCGTCGACATGAAAGGCAAGAAGGTTGTGGTATTGGGCGGCGGCGACACGGCGATGGACTGTAACCGTACGTCGATTCGCCAGGGCGCCAAGTCGGTGACCTGTGCCTATCGTCGCGACGAAGCGAACATGCCGGGCTCACGTAAAGAGGTGAAGAACGCCAAGGAAGAAGGCGTGAAATTCCTCTACAACCGCCAGCCGATCGCCATCGTCGGTGAAGACCGCGTCGAGGGCGTGAAAGTGGTCGAGACCCGTCTCGGCGAACCGGACGCCCGTGGCCGTCGCAGCCCTGAGCCGATCCCAGGCTCCGAAGAGATCATCCCGGCTGACGCCGTGGTCATCGCCTTCGGTTTCCGTCCAAGCCCGGCGTCGTGGTTCGAACAGCACAGCATCCAGACCGACAGCCAGGGCCGCGTCGTGGCGCCGGAACAAGGTCAGTACAAGCACCAGACCAGCAACCCGAAAATCTTCGCCGGTGGCGACATGGTTCGCGGTTCCGACCTGGTGGTAACGGCAATCTTCGAAGGCCGCAACGCCGCCGAAGGGATCCTGGATTACCTGGGCGTCTGATCGAAAGCTTCGCTGGCAAGCCAGCTCCTACAGGATTGCGCATGACCTGTAGGAGCCGACTTGCCGGCGAAGAGGCCGGTCGAAACAACACAGATTTAGCGCCTGCGACCGCGACAAATTGACCCGATAGACAAAAGGCTGACCTGCAACCGTGCCTTTTGCGTCGCGCTCTGAGAAAATGCCCGCACTTTTTTTCCGGATGCCGACATGACTGCCCTGAAGAACGACCGTTTCCTTCGTGCCCTGCTCAAGCAACCCGTAGACGTCACGCCCGTGTGGATGATGCGTCAGGCCGGTCGCTACCTGCCTGAGTACCGCGCCAGCCGTGCCAAGGCCGGCGACTTCATGAGCCTGTGCATGAACCCGGAGTTCGCTTGCGAAGTCACTCTGCAGCCGCTCGACCGTTATCCACAACTGGACGCGGCGATCCTCTTCTCCGATATCCTCACTATTCCCGATGCCATGGGCCAAGGCCTGTACTTCGAGACCGGTGAAGGTCCGCGCTTCAAGAAAGTCGTCAGCACCCTGGCCGACATCGAAGCCCTGCCGATTCCTGACCCGCACAAAGACCTCGGCTACGTCATGGACGCCGTCAGCACTATCCGCCGCGAACTCAACGGTCGCGTGCCGCTGATCGGCTTCTCCGGCAGCCCGTGGACCCTGGCCACCTACATGGTTGAAGGCGGCTCGTCGAAAGACTACCGCAAGACCAAAACCATGCTCTACGACAATCCGCAAGCCTTGCACTTGTTGCTGGACAAGCTGGCTCAGTCAGTAACCAGCTACCTCAACGGCCAGATCATGGCCGGCGCCCAAGCGGTGCAGATCTTCGATAGCTGGGGCGGCCACCTCTCGGCGGCGGCTTACCAAGAGTTCTCCCTGGCCTACATGCGCAAGATCGTCAGCGGCCTGATCCGCGAACACGAAGGCCGCAAGGTGCCGGTCATCCTGTTCACCAAGGGCGGCGGGCTGTGGCTGGAAAGCATTGCCGATGCTGGCGCAGATGCGCTTGGCCTGGACTGGACCTGCGACATTGGCAGCGCCCGTGATCGCGTCGGCGGCAAAGTTGCGCTGCAAGGCAACATGGACCCGACCGTGCTCTATGCCAAACCAGCAGCCATTCGCACCGAAGTCGGGCGCATCCTCGCCAGCTACGGCAAGGGCAGCGGCCACGTGTTCAACCTCGGGCATGGCATCACCCCGGAGGTCAATCCGGAACACGCGGGCGCGTTCCTGCGCGCGGTGCACGAGTTGTCGGCGCAGTATCACGAGTGACCGTGACCCAATAAAAAACGCCCGGTTAATGCCGGGCGTTTTTGTGTGGGTCAGATAAGGTGAGGTTGGATGCGGCTCATTGTGGGAGCGGGCTTGCCCGCGATGGCGTCATCCCATCCAACTCATGTGTTGGATCGACCATCGCTATCGCGGGCAAGCCCGCTCCCACAGGTTTTTTTGTCAGGCCTTCACATTGCCTAATGGCGGCAGCTTCGCCAGTTTCAACGCCACCAGCAACGCCACCACCAGCAGCCCGCCAATAAACAACCCGATCCCGTTCCATCCGCCCAGATGCCAGAACACGCCCCCGGCCGTGCCGGCAATGCTCGACCCGGCGTAATAGCTGAACAGGTAAAGCGACGACGCCTGCCCCTTTGCCTTGAGGGCGCGGCGGCCGATCCAGCTGCTCGCCACCGAATGCGCGCCGAAGAAGCCGAAGGTGAAAATCAGCATGCCGATGATCACCACCGACACCGGCGTGAACATCGTCAACGCGAGGCCGGCGATCATCAGCACGATGGTGCTCCAGAGCACTTTGCGCCGCCCAAGTTTATCCGCCAGGGCGCCGATTTTTGCCGAGCTGTAGATACCCGACAGGTACACCACCGACAGCAGCCCGACGAAGGCCTGGTCCATGTGGTACGGCTCGGCCAGCAAGCGATAGCCGATGTAGTTGAACAGGGTAACGAACGCGCCCATCAGCACAAAGGCTTCGAGGAACAACAGCGGCAGGCCGGCATCGCGAAAGTGCATGGTGAAACCGTCGAGCAGGCTGCGCGGGTGCAGCGAGCGGGCGCGGAAGTTGCGCGACTCGGGGAGGATTTTCCAGAACACCGCTGCCGCCATCAGCGCCAGCCCGCCGATCACCAGCATCGCCGTGTGCCAGCTGACGAAGTCGATCAGCACGCCGGTAATCAAGCGTCCGCACATCCCGCCAATCGCGTTGCCACCGATGTACAGGCCCATGGCCAGGCCGATGTGCTGCGGGTGGATCTCTTCGCTCAGGTAAGTCATGGCCACCGCCGCCAGGCCGCTCAACGACAACCCGATCAGCGCACGCATCAGCAACACACCGTGCCAGCTCGGCATCATTGAACTGGCGATGGTGCACAGCGCTGCGGCGAACAACGCCGTGACCATCACCGGTTTACGCCCGACGCGATCAGAGATCGGGCCGGTGATCAGCAGGCCGATAGCGAGCATGCCGGTGGCCACCGACAGGATCAGGCTGCTCTGGGCCGCGTTGATCGAGTATTCGTGGGAGAGCAGCGGCATCATCGGCTGTACGCAATACAGCAGGGCGAACGTCGCGAAGCCGCCGGAGAACAGCGCCAGCACCGTGCGCATGAATGCTGGCGTGCCTTTTTCGATGAAGATCTCTTTGAATTCGGACATGACATCGTCCACTGCGGCGGGTGGAACTTCATGGGCGAGTGGGGCGACAGCAGTTTTCACTTCAGACCTCGGAGGGGCGCAGCCAGTCAGGCAATGAAAAAAGCATATAGCTGCCTAATGATTCAATCCAATATATTGTTCGACCTGTTTGATAGGTTTTACGACCTAATGGAGTTTTCATGGAATTGCGTCACCTGCGCTACTTCATCGCCGTCGCCGAAGAACTGCATTTCGGCCGCGCCGCACAAGTGCTGGGCATCTCGCAGCCACCGCTGAGCCAGCAAATTCAGGCGCTGGAGCAGGAGGTTGGCGCGCGGTTGTTCGAGCGGACCAATCGTCGGGTCGAGCTGAGCGAGGCCGGTCGGCTGTTTCTGCAAGAGGCACGGTTGGTGCTGGCGCAGGTCGATAAAGCGGCGGACGTGGCGCGGCGGGCGCAACTGGGCGAATTGGGCGAACTGAAGATTGGCTTCACCTCGTCGGCGCCGTTCAACTCGACCATTCCTCAGGCAATTTTTTCGTTTCGCCAGCGCTTTCCGGCGGTGCACCTGAACCTGCGGGAGATGAGCAGTACCCAAGTGGCGGATGCGCTGGTGGATGAGTCGATCGAAGTCGGGATCATGCGACCGCTGGGTTTGCCGGATTCCCTTAACGTCGTGGAATTGATGCGTGAGCCGCTGGTGGCCGTGCTCAGTTCCAAGCATCCGTTAGTCACCGACAGTGAAGAGGGTTTGTTCCTGTCAGCCCTGGCCCTCGAACCTTTCGTATTTTTCCCACGCAGCTACGGCAGTGGTCTGTACGCCCAGTTGCTCAGCCTGGCCCGCGACGCCGGCTTCAGCCCGCACTTCGCCCAAGAAGCTGGCGAGGCGATGACCATCATCGGGTTGGTAGCGGCGGGGCTTGGCGTATCGGTGCTGCCGGCGTCGTATCAGCGGATGCGCATCGAGGGTGTTGTGTATCGACCTTTGCTCGATCCTGGGGCGGTTTCAGCTGTATGGCTGGTGCAGCGCAAGGATCAGAAGTCGCCGATGGCGAAGGCGTTTGTGGAGTTGTTGACTAGGAAGGTTTAGGCAGTGGAATCGTAAAAAGTCATCGCACTCGGGACATTTCAAGTAACGGATCACGCTTAGTGATTTATCCGATTTTTGCGCAGAATCGGTTTCTTTCAGCGAGTGCCACGGATGCCACTTCTCTATCAACCTAAGGAAGGCAGTGTGCTGATTTGCGACTTCAGAGGCTATGAAGTCCCAGAGATGATCAAGGTCAGGCCAGTTGTCGTAATACGAAAGCACAGGACCAACAGTTTCCTGGTCACAGTTGTTCCGTTGAGCACGACTGCTCCTGATCGCGTGCTTGAACACCATCTGCAGCTACCAAGTCATTTGCAAGGGGCGAGCCCGATCTGTTGGGCAAAATGCGATATGGTCGCGACCGTAAGCCTCTCCAGGCTTGATCGGATTAAGAGTCGGGATCGCCAAGGAAAGCGCGTTTACCTCATTTCACAACTTGAAACAGATGAGTTTCACGCAATTAAAGCCGCGGTGCGCAGGGCGCTGGGTTTGTGATCGTTGCTGAATTTGGCACGGACAGGCGCGATGCCACCTGTTGTTCACGAATCGATTTTGGGCAATACTGCTCACGTTCCCGAAAGGGGCTTGTGAGACTCTGAGGATCCTGGGCAACCAGCCATCGCAGAGCCAGACAGGTACAGGGCGATGACAAGCCGACCTGTTTGTGAAGGGGCGCCGAAAGGCGCCCTTTGTCGTTTCTGCCCTACGCCCAGCGCTTGAAAATCAGCGACGTATTAACCCCGCCAAACGCAAAGTTATTGTTCATCACGTACTGGTTGCTCATCTGCCGGAACTCGCCGCGCAGGTAGTCGAGCTTGCCGCAGTTCGGGTCGATATCGTCGAGGTTCAAGGTGTGCGCGTACAGGTCGCGGTTGAGCATTTCGATGCTGAACCAGGATTCCAGTGCACCGCAGGCGCCGAGGGTGTGGCCGAGGAAGCTTTTCTGCGAGCTGATCGGCATGTGTTCGCCGAACAGGCTGCTGGTGGCCAGTGTTTCGGCGATGTCGCCCTGTTCTGTCGCCGTGCCGTGACCGTTCACGTAGCCAATGTCCGAAGGCTGTAAGCCGGCGTCTTCCAGCGCTAGCTCCATGGCCCGGCGCATGGTGGCCTGCTCTGGGCGGGTGGCGTGCTGGCCGTCGGCGTTGCTGCCGAACCCGACCAGCTCGGCATGAATGTGCGCGCCGCGAGCCAGTGCATGTTCGAGTTCTTCGAGCACCAGGATGCCGCCGCCTTCACCGATCACCAAGCCATCACGACCGCTGTCGTAAGGGCGTGGAGACGTCTGCGGGGCATCGTTTTTCAGGCTGGTGGCGTAGAGCGCATCGAAGACCATCGCTTCGGTCGGGCACAGCTCTTCGGCGCCGCCGGCGAGCATCAGCGGCAGGCGTCCGAACTTGATCGACTCGTAGGCGTAACCGATGCCCTGGCTGCCGCTGGTGCAGGCGCTGGAGGTCGGGATCAACCGGCCGGTGAGGCCGAAGAAGATGCTGATGTTCGCAGCCGTGGTGTGCGGCATCATTCGTACGTAAGAGTTGGCGTTCAGGCCCTCGGCCACTGAATTGAGCAGCATGTTGCCGAATGCCTTGATCTCGTCGGTGCTGCCGGTGGACGAACCACAGGAGACGCCCATGCGCCCGTCCTTGATCAATTCGTTGCCCAACAACCCGGCATCGGCCAAGGCCTTTTCCGCCGCGTAGACCGCCAGTCGCGAGACCCGGCCCATGCTGCGCAATTGCTTGCGGGTCCAGTGGCTCGGCACCTTGAAGTCGTCGATCGGCCCGGCCAGGCGCGTGTTGAGCTCGGTAAAACGATCCCACTCGTCCATCCGGCGGATGCCGCTGCGGTTGGCCGCGAAGTTGCCGGCGATGGTTTCCCAATCGCTGCCCAGTGAGGTGATGCCGGCCATGCCGGTGACGACGACACGCTTCATCAGCACAGGCCTCCGTTGACGGCCAGAACCTGCCGGGTGATGTACGACGCTTCCGCCGACATCAGGAAATTCACGGCGCTGGCCACCTCTTCCGGAGTGCCCATGCGCTGTGCGGGAATCATTTTCATCAGTTCTTCCACCGGCACGTTTTCATCGAGCATCGCGGTGTCGATCAAGCCGGGTGCGACACAGTTGACGGTGATTTTGCGCTTGCCCAGTTCGATCGCCAACGCCTTCGCCGCACCGATCAAACCGGCCTTGGACGCGCTGTAATTGACCTGGCCACGGTTGCCGATCAGCCCGGAAACCGAGGTGATACAGACAATTCGCCCGGCAGCGCGACGACGGATCATCGGCATCATCACCGGGTGCAGCACGTTGTAGAAACCGTCCAGATTAGTGCGCATCACCACGTCCCAATCATCCTCGCTCAGCGCCGGAAAAGCACCGTCGCGTGTCAGGCCGGCGTTCAGCACCACGCCGTAATAAGCGCCGTGGGTTTCCACGTCGGCTTCGAGTATGGCTTTGCAGCTGGCGCGCTCCGATACGTCGAATTGCAGGATGCGCGCCGTGCGGCCCAAGGCCTCGATTTCGGCCTTCACCGTTTCGGCGTCAGCCAGGCCGCTGCGGCAATGCAGCACGATGTCATGCCCGGCCTGGGCCAGGCGCAACGCGATGGCGCGGCCGATGCCACGGCTGGAACCGGTGACCAGTACGGATTCAGTCATGACTGGACTCCTTCGGGTTCATGAAGATATTGCGCGGCCTGAGGCGGGCGAAAGACGTTCAGACGGGCGGTGGCGTGGATGCCGGGGGCGTTGATGTGGCATTCGAACACGCCCATGCCATTGTCGTCTTCCAGGGAGCGGATGCCGTGGATGGTCAGCTCGGTGCCGACAGGGAAATGTTCGACGTTGCATTCGAATTTGCGCGTGCCGAGCAGAAACCCCAGTTCTACCGCATCGCCCCGCTGGCGCGCGTGGCAACCGGCGTAGGCGGCGACGCTCTGGGCCATCAGTTCGATGCCGACCCAGGCCGGCAGGCTGCCGTCGGGACGGTTGAACAGGCCATCGGGCCTGACGGTGAGGCGGGTGTGAATCTCCTCGTCGTCGAACGACAGGATCTGCTCGATGAAGATCATGTCGCCAGCGTGGGGCAGCAGTTCGGCGAGCGGCCAGTCAATCATGGTGCGTCTCCGATAATCAGGCTGACGTTATTGCCACCGAAAGCAAAGGAATGGCTCATCAGGTAGCGAGGTGCAATGGACGCCAGTCGATCGGCCGGGGTCACCCATTTCAAGGCTGGCAATTCGGGGTCGGGCTGGCCGTCCCAGACATGGGGCGGCAGGGCATGTTCGCGGTTGCCTGCGCTCAGGCTCAGCCAGCAGAACGCCGCTTCCAGTGCGCCCGCTGCGCCGAGGGTGTGGCCGGTCATCGGTTTGGTCGACGAACACGGCACGCCGTCCGGGAACAGCGTTGCCACCGCCAGGCTTTCCATGGCGTCGTTGTGTTGGGTGGCGGTGCCGTGGAGGTTCAGGTAGCCGATCTGCCGGGGTTGCAGATTGGCACGGCTCAAGGCCTTGCGCATCGCTTGCAGGGCGCCACGGCCGGTCGGTTCCGGCGCGGAAATATGGTGCGCATCGGAGCTGGCGCCGCTGCCCAGCAGGGCGATCGGCTGGCTGTCCCCGGCATTTTTGCTCATCAGGAACAGCACGGCGGCTTCGCCGATGTTGATGCCGTTACGGTTCACCGAAAACGGATTACAGCGTTGCCCGGACACCGCTTCCAGTGCCGAAAACCCGTTGAGGGTCAGCTTGCACAAACTGTCGACGCCACCGCACAGGACCGCGTCGCACACGCCCAGATCCAGCAGGCGCTGGGCACTCATCAGCGCCCGGGCGCTGGAGGTGCAGGCCGTGGAAATCACGTAGGCCGGGCCGCTCAGTTGCAGCCAGTCGGCGAGGAAGTTCGCCGGCGCCCCGAGTTCCTGTTGCTGGTAGTTGTAATCGGCCGGGAACTCATGCTCACGAATGTAATGAGCCAGCCCGCGACTGGCTTCGTCGATGCCCGAGGTGCTGGTGCCCAGGACGATGCCGATCCGATCGCGGCCGTAGGTCTGGATCGCCTGGTCGATGTCTGGGCGAATTTGCAGGGCGGCTTCCAGCAGCAATTGATTGTTGCGGGTGCTTTGCTCCGTCAGCGCGATGGGAATCGACGCCAGTTCGCCGCGCACGGCCGCGACCGGCAACGCCCGCTCTGCCACCCAGCCATCTTCGCTGCGCATGCCGGAGCAGTCGCCGGCAAACAGGTTGCGGGCGACTTCTTGCTGGTCGCGGCCCAGGGCGCAGATCACCCCGAGGGCGTTCAGGTAGGCCGTCATGGTGCGTCCCCACTCAGCGGCGTGACTTGGTATTTCGGGCCTTTGGGCAGGTTCAATTCAAAGCTCATCGGTTGTGAGTAACGGACGTCCCAGCGTTCTGGCAGGGAGCGTTGTGCGCCGTGCTGCCAGGCCGTTGGATAGTTGCCCGACAGTTCATCTTTGGGCGTCAGCGCAAACAGCAACGCCGCGAACAACTCCCGCGCTTCCGGGTTGGGCGGCAGCAGGCCGTCAGCTCGCCACTTTCCATCGATCAGTTTCTGGCGTGCCTGTGGAATGCCCAGCAAGTCCATCATCGACCAGCGAATTGCGGGACCTTCTTGTTGGATCACCAGCACCCAATCCTGGCGTTGATCAGCCACCAGACGCTGGATGTGCAATTGCAGCGGCAGCGCCAGGTTCGGGGCTTGCTCGGGCAGCGGCGCCTGGCTGGCGCAGGCGCTCAGCAGCAGGACACAGGCCCCCAACAAAAATCGCAGCGCCACCGCACACCCTGTAGGAGCGAGCTTGCTCGCGAAGGAGGCCCATCCAACAAAATTGTTGACTGATACACCGCTTTCGCGAGCAAGCTCGCTCCTACAGGTAAAGCGTTCTGAGCGACTCACGCGACACCTTCCAAGGGTTTGCGCGCGACCACATTGACCAACGTTTCTTCCCGTTGCCCAAAGGGTTTTGGCTGGCGCAGACCAACGCGTTCCAACAGGCCGAAATCCTTGGCGCGGCTCCACCACAGGTACGGATAAGACACGTTTTGCGCGCCGAATTCGAAACCCTGGCGACGAATCATCTCCAGGTAACCGGCAGCGCTCTTCTGTATGTGCATCGGATGGCGGAACAACCAGCGAATCACCCAGGTATCAATGTAAGCCTCGGTGGATTCGGCGAACAGCAAATAGCCGCCCGGCTTGAGCACGCGATAGAACTCGGCCAGGGCCCGTTCCTGCTCCACCAGATGATGGAAGGTCTGGTGACAGAACAGCAGGTCGACGCTGGCCTCCGGCACGTTGATGCTCGCGCAGTCGCTGCCGATCAGTTCCACCTGCATGCCCTGGCGGACGGCTTCTTCGCCGCTCAGGTCGATGCTGTGCGGGTCGGCGTCCAGCCCGATCAGGCGCTGGGGCGCAAAGGTCTGGCGCAAGTACTGGAACGACTTGCCCTGGCCGCAACCGGCGTCCAGCAGCACTGGATTGTTCGGCGGCGTTTCGCTGAACAGGCTGCGCAGATCGTTGATCGCCACCCGCAATACGTGGTGCTGCCAGGTGTGGCTGCGCAGGAACCAGAAACCGAAACGGGTTTCTTCAACGTAGTGGTCGCTCAGGTAACTCATGTGGCATCCCTGGCACACAGTTCCGAGAGCATCCGCAGCCGGCGCTTGGGTTCGGCGACGAAGGGATTGCGCTGATCCCAGGCATAACCGGCGAGGATCGAGCAGATCATGCGGCGGATGTCCGGCGAGCTGTCCGGGTGGTAAATCACATCCTGGAAGGTTCCGGCGTACCAGCCTTCGACGTAGCAACGGAAGGTGTCGACGCCGCGCTTGAGCGGTTCGGCGAACTCGGTTTGCCAGTCGACGCTTTCGCCTTGCAGCTGACGATGCAGCACCACGGCGGCCATGCTGGCCGAACGCATGGCGATGGTCACGCCGGAGGAGAACACCGGGTCAAGGAATTCCGCAGCGTTGCCCAACAGCGCAAAACCCGGGCCGTGGAGGCTTTTGACGTTGGCCGAGTAACCGCCGATGGCCCGTGCCGGTGTATCCCACACGGCATTTTCCAGGACGCCGGCCAGGCTTGGGGTTTGCGCGATAAACCCACGCAGGCACTCGTCCAGGTTGTCCATGCGGCCTTCGAAGTGTTCGGCGGCCGCGACCACGCCTACCGAGCAACGACCGTTGCTGAACGGGATGGTCCAGAACCAGATATCGCGGTGGATCGGGTGGGTGGTGATGAGGATTTTTTCCCGCTCGAAGGTCGGGCTGTCGATGTGGTCTTCGACGTGGGTGAACACGGCTTGGCGCACCGGGAAATTCGACGGTGCTTCGAGGTCAAGCAAGCGCGGCAGGACGCGGCCGTAACCGCTGGCATCCAGCACGAACCCGGCTTCGACGCGGTACTGGCTGCCGTCTTCGCGAAGCACCTCAAGCTGCGGTTTCGGCAGGCTGAAATCGACGCTGACGATGGCTTCACCGTAGCGGATTTCTACACCTTGCAGCGCGGCCTGATCGGCCAGCAGCTTGTCGAAATCGGCGCGCTGGACCTGGAACGTGGTCGCCTTGCCGTGGGTGAAAGTGTCGCCGAAATCAAAGGCGCTGTACTGCTCGCCCCAGGCGAACGCGGCACCATTTTTCATCTGGAATCCGGCAGCGTTGACGGCGTCGAGCATGCCCGCTTCCTCGACGAAATCCAGGCAGTGCGACAACAGGCTTTCACCGATGGAAAACCGTGGAAAATGCTGGCGTTCGATCACCAGCACGTCGTGCCCCTTGCGCTTGAGCAGCGCGGCGGCGATGGCGCCCGAAGGCCCCGCGCCGATCACCACTACCTGGCGACGTTCCATTTCAACTGTTGGCACGTGAGCTCCTTGCCGGGACGGCGATATTCATCGGGGTTCGGTGCATGCCGACGAGTGCCGGCAGCAGTGTCGCGATCAGGCCCATTACCATCAGCGCAAAGTACAGCGCCGGGCTGATGAGCTGTTGTTGCAGCAGCAGGTTGAGAAACACGATCTCACTCAAGCCACGAATATTCAGCAGGATACTTTCCCGCCAGCGGCTGGCGCCTTCAAACGAGGCGCCGGCCCAGCCGAGGCCAATCCAGTTGCCCAGCAGTTTGCTGGCAATCGGCAACAGCAACAGTGCGCTCAATTGCACCCAGCCGAGGCTGGCCATGGCGCTGTGGACGTCGATCTGCACGATGCCGAACGTGATGATCAGCGGGATGGCGATGTAGGTTGGTAAATGACTCATCCAGACCACCGGCCACGGTAGCACCAGCGGCACCTTGAGCGCGGCCAGGCACAACAGATAACCGATGCCGAAAATCAGCGCATTGAGCTTGAAGGGTTCCGCCACTACCAGCAGCGCGAAGAAGCAACAGCTGTGCAACAACGGTTGACGTAAACCGCACAGGCGCAGCAGCAATGGCAGGCAGGCGCCAGCCAGCGGCAGCAGGAGGCTGCTGGCATGCAGGCTGCCCTGGGCGAAGCCGAACAGCGTCCAGCACGTCAGGTCGATGAGGATGGCGGTCTGCACCAGTCGCCGGGTAGCGGCGGGCGGGTAGCTGATGTGGCGCAGATACAGATACAACACCGGGATCGCGGTGATGGCGAACACCAGGCCGACGGCCAGCGAGCTGATCCACGCTTGCGCAGGCAGCAACCACACCGCCGTCGCCAACCCGCAGGCAAACGGAACGCAGAAACTCGGCAGGGCGATTTTCACGCTCTGACGGTCGAGTCGCAGATCGATCACGTCGCTCAGAATGTGCCCCAGCAGCAAGGCAAAGCTCAGGCTGTAGAGGTTTTTCAGCCACACCGGCGCGATCAGTTCGGCACCGCTGAGGTGCCAGCCTGGCTCGATCCAGAAGTACATCAGCAGCGGCAGGCCGAAGGTCGCCAGCAGTAACTGGCTGACGATCGGGATCACGCCGAAGTGACGACCGACACGGGTCGCCACCGCGAACAGCGCCAGGGCCATTGCCCAAAACAGCACGACCATCACGCTGCCGTCTCCGCGACGGGGAGCGCATGGGCTTGTTGTCCGGCCCACGGCGCCAGCAGGAAGCTGAACGCCAGGCCCAGGCTCACCGACAAACCGAAGTTGCTCACCGCCGGTGTGCTCGACACCGCCAGCAAACCGAATGACAGCCAAGTGGTCACCGCCGCCAGCAAGGTGCCCAGCAGGCTCACGGCGGCGCCGCCGACCTGCTCGCGCATGAGGATCGCGTAATCGACGCTGATGGCCGTCACCAGCAGCAGGCCGAACAGGCTGAACAGCGTCAGCGGCTGCCCGAGCCAACCGAGGCTGGCCAGGCTGCACAACGCCGCCAGCAGCGGCAGGGCGACGATTCGCAGCGCGCCGCCGAGGCCGAACGGCAGGATCAGCACCAGCACGATCAGCACACAGGACGCGAGTTTCAATTCGGCGGCACTGATCTGAGTCGCAGCGAACACCGAGTTCAACTCACCCAGGCGATCGACCAATTCCACGCCCGGCAAATCCAGCGCCTGGACCCGCAGCAGCGATGGGTTGTTCAAGCCTTGCAGGCTGACCATCGCCGCCACGCCGTCATCGGTCGGGCCCAGCCACAGCGCGCGATGGGGTTCGGCCAAAGGCCCGGCCAGCGCGGCGTCGATGTCTTCAGTGGGCAACGCCTGCAACTTGGCCAACTCGGTTTTCAACGCCTCGACCGGCACGCCGACGTCGAGCAGCGGCTGCCAGAACTGCGGCAGCTTGGTCAGTGCTTCGCGCACTTGGCGCTGTTCGCTCGGCTGGCTGACCAGTTGATTGAGCGACAGATAGCCCTGGAGTTTTTCCAGATTGACCAACTGATCCAGCCGCTCGCTCAGCGCCGTCTGGCGTTCGAGCAGTTCCTGCTGATTGGCTGCGCGCACCAGGAAGAACTGGCTGGTGGGTTGATAGCCGGTGATGCGTGCAATGGTCTGGGCTTCATCGGTCAATTGCTGCGGTGCACCGACCCATTGGCGAATATCGTTTTTGCTCTCGAGCTGCAATAGACCACCGACACAAAAGGCGATCAGCAGCGCCAGCAACACCGGCGTGCGGGCGTATTTCAGCAGCGATTCACGTAGACCCAGCAAAAACTCGGACACTCGCAGCGGCCACTGCGCGGGGCGCAAATCCACGCCCTTGAGCAGCGCCGGCAACAGGCACACGGCGGACAGGTAGGCGCCGAGCAGGCCGGCAGCGGAGAACACGGCAATCTGGGTCAGCGCCGGGAACGGCGTCCAGGCCAGGGCCAGGTAGCCGATGCAACTGGTGATCAGGCTCAGCGTCAGACCCGGCAAGGTCAGGCGCAAAGCGGGCCAACTGTGCCAGGGTTTCAGGCTCCAGCTCTTGGACAGGTAATGCAGCGGGTAGTCGACGGCCACACCGATCAGGCTGGAGCCGAGCACCAGGGTCATCACGTGCATATGGCCAAACAGCGCCACACAAGCCACCGCGCCGAAGAGCATGCCGACCAGCACCGGTACAAACGCCAGCAATACGCGCAAACGGCGGAAGGCCAGCAACAGCAACAACAAAATCCCGAACGTGGCGCCACCGCCGACCCAGGTGATTTCCCGGGTGGCTTGCTTTTGCCCGTTGGCCGCATAAAGCAAACCGCTGGCGGCCAGCAGTTGTACGTCCGCCTGGGCGGCATCTTCGCGGCTGTGCTGGAGCAGGTCGGCCACTTGCAGCGGCAGCTTCATGTCGAAGGCATTGCCGGTGGTGCGCGCCCGCAGCAGCACCCAACTCTTGCCGTCGGCATCGGCGACCAGCGCACCGCTGCCGATGTCCAGTTGCACCGAGCCGTGTTGCGGCTGGCTGTTCTGGATACGCCCGGTCAGGCCCAGCCAGTCATCCTGGCTCGGCACCAGACTGAAACCGGTGAAAGGATCGACCAGCGCTTGCACCCGTTGCTGGATAAACGCGTCGGGATGCTCGATCAGCTGCTGGCGGGCCGCTGCCGAGGGCATCGCCCGTCGGCCTTGGAGCAATTGCGTGCGCAGTGCCGGGAGGTCGGCCTGCAGGTTCCACTGGACCTTTTCGAACAGGCCGCTGGCCTGCCACTGCTCGCCCAGTTTCTGCGCCATGGCGATGGCTTGCGAGCGATCCTTGTGGCCGACCAGCACCAGCATTTCGCGGTTCAGCGGTTCTTGCATGCGTTGTTCGGCGCGCAGTTCCAGCGCGTCCGGCGCGGTGCCCGGCCCCAGTTCCATCAGGTTGGCCGACAGCGGGGCGCCGTCACGCCATTGCCAACCGGCGAGCGCGAGCACCGCCAGCAGCAGGATCAGGAACAGCGGCGGGAGCCTGCGTTCACTCGGCAAAGTCATGTTGCTCCGCGTCGCTCAAGGGTGGGGGGCTGGTAGTGTCTGGCATGCGCAAGAGCGTGCTGTCGCCCTGGGTTTCCAGCAGTTCGATACTGTGCACCAGTTCACCGCCAGTGATATTGATCTGGTTGAACACCTGCTTGAGCAACATTGAACGCGGGATCAGGGTCAGTTTCCAGTCCTGTGCATCGCCACTCAGGGACAGCTCGAAATCCCGTTGCAAGCCGCTGCTGTCACCTTGCAGTACGGCGAGGAACAAGCGGTTCTGCTCGGCGCCGGCGCTCTTGCCCGGGAGCATTTGCCAGCCGCTGGCATCACGCCGGGCAATGCCTTTGGCGCTGATGCGGTAATCCTGTTGCAGCGGGGTTTTCAACAGCCAGAGCAGGCCGTGGTTTTTCGCCAGGACGAAAGTGCCCTTGCTGGTCAGCGGCTGGGGCAGGGCGCGCAGGTGTTTTTCCTGGATGAAGTTGCCGTGGATCACATCGGGCTTGGCCAGTTGATCGCTCAGCTGTTGCAAATCAAACGCCTGCGCCAACGAAGTAAACCCCAGCGCTAATACCAACCCCACCACGACCCTGTAGCAGCTGGCGAAGCCTGCGTTCGGCTGCGCAGCAGTCGCCCTGCGTTTCTGCTGATGTACCGCGTGTGCAGGTTTTACGACGGCTTCGCCGCCGAACGCAGCCTCGCGGGCTCGACAGCTGCTACAGAGAGTTTTCAGCCAGTTCATGGGAGCATCCTTTCGACGGCGTCGGTGAAGACCTTGGGCGAGGCCAATTGCATTTCGCGGCTGCTCATGTCGACGGCGACCTGCACGGAAACGGCGCGGGTCAGGCGTTCACCGGTTTCCAGGTCGCTGATCAGGTAATTGATC
The DNA here is from genome assembly GCF_001297125.1 of Pseudomonas sp. RIT-PI-q. Classification (GTDB taxonomy): domain Bacteria; phylum Pseudomonadota; class Gammaproteobacteria; order Pseudomonadales; family Pseudomonadaceae; genus Aquipseudomonas. The sequence continues at coordinate 29,677 of NZ_LHPC01000080.1, read as the reverse complement.
TTCAGACGGTTCTCCCACTCCACCAGATTGGCGCGCACGTTGAGCTTCTGCCCGAACACCGCACCGCGCACGTAGCGCAATTGCAGGTCGATCACCGGCCACGCATAACCCGACTCGACCATGGCACTGTAGTTATGGCCGATCTTGTCCAGCAGTGCGCAACGGGCGACTTCCAGGTATTTGACGTAATGGCCGTGCCAAACCACGTTCATGGTGTCGACGTCAAAGAACGGCACGAGGATTTCCGTATCGGTGTGAAGCACTCCCTTGCTACGCATGCAGCCTCCAGTGTTGCTCGGCGATGCGTTGCAGGCACAGGCGCAATTCGCCTTCCAGCGCACGGTCTTCGATGACTGGCGGGAAGTCCTTGGCCAATTCTTCATGCATGGCGGCCAGCGATGGCGGCAATGGCCGTGCGTCCTCGGCCTGGCTGCGCAACCAGACGCCTTGATTGGCGGCGAGTAGCGTGGCGGCGGCGACCTGTTCGGTCAACTCCAGCACGCGGATCGCATCGCGGGCGGCGATGGGGCCCCTGCTCACCTTGTCCTGATTGTGGCACTCGGTGGAGCGCGAAAAGACGCTGGCCGGCATGGTGTTTTTCAGCGCTTCGGCGGTCCAGGCGCTGGTGCCGATCTGCACGGCTTTGAAGCCGTGGTTGAGCATCGCGCGATCGGCCGTGGCGCCGGACAAATTGCTCGGCAAGCCATGGTTGTAGCGCTCATCCACCAGCAACGCGAGTTGCCGGTCGAGCAAGTCGGCGACGTTGGCCACCAGGGTTTTCAGGCTGTCCATGGCGAACGCAATGTGGCCGCCGTAGAAGTGCCCGCCGTGCAGCACGCGTTCGGCTTCGGCGTCGATGATCGGGTTGTCGTTGGCGCTGTTGAGCTCGATCTCGATGAACGAGCGCAGCCAGTTCAGGCTGTCGGCCAGCACGCCGAGGACGTGGGGCGCGCAACGCAGGGAATAGCGATCCTGCAGGCGATGCAGCGGCGCGGTCGGCGCGTCGATCGCCAGGTCCTTGCGCAGCCACGCGGCGACTTGCATCTGCCCGGGATGGGGTTTGGTGGCGAACAGGCGCTCGTCGAAGTGTTCCGGGTTGCCTTGCAACGCGACCACGTTCAGCGCGGTGATGCGCGTGGCCAGTTGCAGCAGGTAATCGGCACGGGCGTAGGCCAGGCAAGCGATGCCGGTCATCACGGCGGTGCCGTTCATCAGCGCCAAGGCTTCTTTCGGACGCAGGACCAGTGGCGCCCAGCCGAGTTCGCGGTGCACGTCGGCGGCTTGTCGGCGTTCGCCACGAAACATTACTTCGCGCTCGCCGGACAAGGTCGCGGCGACATAGGACAACGGCGTCAGATCGCCGCTGGCGCCCACCGAACCTTCTTCCGGGATCAGCGGCAGGATGTCGTGCTCAAGGAATGCTTGCAGGCGTTCCAGCAGCTCCACGCGAACCCCGGACACGCCTTGGCACAGGGACTGCAAACGTGCTGCCAGCACTGCGCGGGTGGCTTGGGCGTCGAGCAGTTTGCCCAGGCCGCAGCCATGAAACGTGTACAGATGGCGGGGCAGCGCCTCGACGTGATGCAACGGCACCGCGACCACGCACGAGTCGCCGTAACCGGTGGTCACGCCATAGATCACGCCTTCCTTGTCCAGCAGGGAATCAAGGAACTGCGGGCCCTTGGCGATGCGCTGGCGGAACTCGGGGTCGCCTTGCAACTGCGTCGGCACTTGGCGGTTGGCCAGGGCCAGCACGTCTTCGATACGCAAAGGGAGTTCGCCGAAAGTTACCGGCTCAAGCGTTGGCGTCGTCATCGGTCTTCCAGAAAGGGTAAAAGTTGAACCATTGTTGAGGCGCTTCGAGGCAATAGTGACCCAAGCGTTCGGCGTAGCGGGTCGCCCACTGATGAATGACCTGCTCGCGGTCGCTGCGTTTCCATACCACGGTTTCGGTGAACGGTTCGAGGGTCAGTCGATAGTCGCCCGACGGTTTCTTCAGGCACATCATCAGATTGATCGGGCATTTCAGCAGGCCGGCCAGCAGCCACGGCCCTTGCGGGAAGGCGGCGGGGTGGCCGAGGAAGTCCACGGTCACGCTGCGGCCGCCGTGCAGCGGCACACGGTCGCCGGCAATCGCCAGCCACTCGCCGCGCTCCAGGCGTTCATGCAGTTGCAACATGATCACCGCGTCCAGCTCGCTGACCTGGATCAGGCGCAAATTGGTCGCCCCGGCTTCGCCGAGCAAGCGGTTGAACTGCTCGGCGTGCTTGGTGTGCACCAGCACGTTCATCGTGACTTTCTCACCGATTTCAGCCAGCGCGCGGCAGACCTCAAGGTTGCCCAGGTGCGCGCCCACCAGCATCTGCCCGCGAGTGCCGCGCAGTTGATTGCGCAGCAGCGCCGGGTCGATGATTTCGATGTGTTCGATGCTGAGCTTGCCGTTCCACACATCGAGCTTGTCGAGCATGGAGTCGGCGAAGGCCATGAACTGGCCGAACACTCGCCAATGGGTCGGGCGCAGTTCGCTGCGGCCGCTCCAGTCGGCGAGTCGTTGCTGGTATTGCCAGGCGCTGCGGCGAGCGCTGCGACCGAACAGGAAAAAGTACAAAACGATGCCGTACAGCAACGGGCTCAACAGCCGTCGGCCCAAGACTTTGGCGCCGAACGCGGTGAGCTTCATCAGCCAGAAACTGCCGCGCTCCTGGCGGTCGGCCCAGTGTTGCTTGTCGGCATTGCTGCTCATGCTCGCCACCGTCGCCAGAGGATCACCGGAGCCCGCAGCAACATGCCGAAGAACAGCCGGGTGTGCATGCTTGTAATCAGCACATTGTCGTGGAACAGGCGGAAATGCGAGACGCCGTCCAGCGGGTAATGGACGTTGGTGGGCAGCCACTGCATCGGCTGGTTGCGCCAGGCCAGTCGCACGAGAATGTCCGAGTCGAAGTCCATGCGCTTGCCGATCTTCGCCGAGTCGATCAGCGCCAGGGTGGCGGGCAACGGGTAGAGGCGAAAGCCGCACATGGAGTCGCGAATCTGCAGCGACAGGGTGTTGATCCAGACCATCACGTGCGTCAGGTAACGGGCGTACAAGCGACCTTTCGGCACACTGGCGTCGTATTGCGGATAGCCGCAGATCACCGCATCGGGATGGGCGCGTGATTGTTCGATGAAGGTCGGGACGTCTTGCAGGTCGTGCTGACCGTCGGCGTCCACCTGCAAAACGTGGGTGAAACCCAGCCGTGCGGCTTCGCGCATGCCGGTCATGACGGCGCCGCCCTTGCCTTGGTTGGCGGCGAGTCGGATCAGATGAACCCTGTCGCGTTGCGCCAGTTGATCGAGCACCTTGGCGCAGGATTGATCGCTGGCATCGTCCACCAGAATACAGGGCAAGTTGCTGGCGATCAGCGCGTCGACCACGGTGGTGATTGCGGTTTCGTGGTTGTAGACGGGGACCACGGCACAGGGGTTATGCATGGTGGCTCACACCTCGCCCTTGTAGCAGCTGGCGAAGCCTGCGTTCGGCTGCGAAGCAGTCGTAAACCGGTATGCGAAGTCTCTTGGAAAAATCCTGGTGGACCAGATGCGAGCGCTTTGCACTCGAACGCAGCCTTCGGCAGCTGCTACAGGGGGGGCGTCTGCTGCCGGCGTCCGGGGCCGTAATCCTTGTAGGAGCTGGCTTGCCAGCGAAAGCGGCGTGTCAGTCGACATGATTGCTGGATGTGCCGGCGTCTTCGCTGGCAAGCCAGCGCCTACAGGGGATCTCGACTTATCCACAGTCTGCCTCCAGCAAAATCCGCCCACTTGAGCAGGTAGCCGTCTCATTGCGGTAGGCGAAATACAATTTGCTGCGTACCGGATCAAAGCGCAGGTGCAACTGCACTTCATCCCCCGGGCGCACCAGTTGCTGGAATTTCAGCACTTCCATGCCGGCGAACCTGGCCGGCAGTTCCATCAATTGCTGACCCAGATTCAGCGCCCATTCCACCTGCACCACGCCCGGCAGCACCGGCGTTTGCGGGAAGTGACCGCTGAAATAAGCGAGGTCGGGCGGCACCGCCAGTTGCAGGCTCCACTCGCCATCGACTTCGACCTGTTCCAGCACTTCCGGCGCCTTTGGGCGCGGCGCCAACAATAAGGCTTCCACGTCGGCCTGAGGCAGTTTGCCCTGAGCGTTCAGCGGCAATTGCCGCAGCAAACGCCAGCGGCGCGGCAGGGCCAGGGCTTCGCAATGCTGGCTCAGGTGCTGACGCAACTCTTGAGTCAGGGTGCGTCGCCCCTGATTGCGCAAGGCGTGCAAACCCTGCTCGCTCAGCACCAGCAGCGCACCTAGAGAGGCACGGTTTTCTTGAACCACGCCAAGACGCGCTTCGGCGACCCAATCGTGGTCCATCAAGGCCTTTTCCAGCATTGGCAGCGAGATACGTTTTTCTTCCAGTTTGACGATTCGGTCCAGCCGTCCGAGCAATTCGAAGCGGCCGTCGACAGCGCTGCGTGCAGCATCGGCGGTGTGTTCGATATGGCCCGCTGGCAAGTACGGCGATGCGATAAGCAGTGCGCCGTCGCTGTCCTGGCTCAACTCGACGCCAACAAAGGGCTGCCAGAGCGCGTGGCCCTGACGCCAGGCAATGCCGCCGGTTTCCGAGCTGCCGAGGATTTCCGTCGGCCATTGTTGCAGGCGTTGCTGCAGGCTTTGCGCAGCCTCGGCCGGCAGGGCGCCGCCGGAGGAAAACACTCGCCGAACCGCGCTCAGTGCCGGCCAGTCGAGGTTATCGCCCATGCGCTTGAGCAGCGCCGGGCTGGCGACCCAGGCGAAGGCCGGGTGTTCGCGGCTGGCGCGTTGCAAGTCTTCCGGGAAAGCCAGTTGCGTGCGCACAAACGAACGCCCGGCGCACAGCGGCCACAGCACGCGAAACAGCAGGCCGTAGATGTGTTGGGTGGCGACGCTGCCAATGATGCAAGCCGGGCCCAGATCGGCACCCCACAGTTGCTCCAGCGCTTCAACTTCATTGGCCAGTTGGCGCAAGGTTTTTTCGATGCGCTTGGGCTCGCCACTGGAGCCGGACGTGCACAGGCTCAGCGAACAGTGATCGAGGTCCAGTGCGGCAGCGATCAGTGGCGGCTGCCGGTAATCGCTCAGGTGCGCGTCATCGACCTGGTCGGTCAGCCATAAATCGACTTCCGTCGACCAGCGCTGGCGGGTCTGCGGTTGCAGGTCGGCAGGCAGCAATACGCTGACCCCGGCGCGCCAGGCACCGAGCAGGGCAATCGCCAGGTCGGCGGCGTCCTCAAGGTGCACGGCAATGCGCTGCACACCCTGGGCTTGCAGGCCGGCGGCCAGGCTTAACGCCTGTTCGCAGAGCTGCGCGTGATTCAGCGCCGGTTCGGCCGTCACGGCGCGTTCCGGCTGAGCCTTGAGCAACAGATGCTCAAGTTTTTTCCAATTCATGGGTGACCTCGTACCCGTTGTCGTATCAGCCATTCAATGGCAAACAGCAGGCCCATCAATCCATAGGAAATCAGGCCGGTGTACAACATCCACCAACTCAGCGGGGCCCAGAGGGTCAGGGCGGCGGCGAGCAAACCGTTACAGAGGAAAAATACACTCCAGGCAATCGTCACCTGGCGGGTATAAACAATCGCCTTGGCCGGAAGGTGCGGTTCACGCAAGCGCGCCATGCGTTCGACCATCGGCGGTCCAACTATCAGGCTCAGGCCGAACAGCCCGAGCATGAAGGCGCTGATCAGCACCGGATACCAGCGCAGCAACAGCGGGCTGTCAAACAGCGCCAGCAACAGGCAAAAAGCAATGGCGCAGATCGCCATCCACAGACTGCCAGGCTTGCGCGCGCCGAGCAGTGCCCGCGCCAGCCACAGGCTGCCCAGCAGCAGACCGAACTGCCACGGGGCAAAGTGTTCCATGCCGAAATACACCGCAAAGGGGTACAGCAGGCCCGCCAGCAGCAGGCCGAGGCCGATCAGTCGACTCATGCGGCCGGTTCAACCAGACGGTAGACCGCCTCGACCACGTCGCTGACGGTACGCACCGATTTGAATTCTTCGGCGGCGATTTTCTTGCCGGTCTGGCGTTTGATGTGATCGATCAGGTCGACCGCGTCGATGCTGTCGATTTCCAGGTCCTGGTACAGGTTGGATTCGAGGCTCACACGCTCGGGGTCCAGTTCGAAGAGTTCGACCAGAGCATCGCGCAAGGTGTTGAAAATGTCGTCACGAGTTTGCATGGTCCGGTCTCAAGCTGCCTGTTTTGCAGTGACGAACGCCGCAAGGCTCGCCACGTTGCTGAAGTGATTACGAGTGTCCTTGGCGTCGGCATCGATTTTGATGCCGTACTTTTTCTGGATCGCCAGGCCGAGTTCCAGGGCGTCTACCGAGTCCAGGCCCAGGCCTTCGCCGAACAGGGTCTGGTCGTCGCCGATGTCTTCGATGCTGATGTCTTCCAGGCCCAGGGCGTCGATGATCAGCAGTTTTATCTCACGGTGCAGATCGCTCATCTTCGGCGAGCTCCTTAATAAAGTAGGTGTGCAAATAATCGTTGAGCTTGCGCGAGGCTTGAGGAGCAGGGCCACACGCGGCGAAAGTCTGTGGGTCTATATCGGCCCCGACACGGAAACTGAAGTGCACGCGACGTTTCGGGATGCGATACCAGGGTTCGGCCTTGGTCAACGTGGTCGGGTTGACCTTGATGATCACCGGGGTGAGGATTTTCGCACCGCGCAGTGCAATCGCCGCAGCACCCCGATGAAAGGCCGGCGCTTTGCCTGGATCGGTGCGCGTGCCTTCCGGAAAGATGATCAGGGTCTGGCCGCTTTTCAGCGCATCGGCAGCAGCGTCGAGCATGTCCATGCTGCCGTCGTTGCTGATGTAGTCGGTGCAGCGTAGCGGACCGCGAGTGAACGGGTTCTCCCAAAGGCTTTTTTTGACCACGCAGTTGGCGTGGCGCACCAGGCCGATCAGGAATACCACGTCGATCAGCGATGGGTGATTAGCAATGATCATCTGCCCCGGACGCCCGAGTTTTTCAGCGCCCTGAATGTCGTAGGTCAGTACGCCGGTGCGAGCCATGAACCGGACAAAAAACCAGAACAGCCGAGCGACCGTCTGCCGGGCTCGCTGCCGATGAGTCCGGGCGTCGCCGGGCAGGCAGTTCAGCAGCGGGAAAACCAGCAGGCGCAGGCACAGGCCGCCCAACCCGAACAGGGTGAAGCTTGCGGCGGTGGCCAGCAGGCGCCAGTAATAGGCGTCGCGGTTTTTTTCGGTTACAGGTTGCGTTGCCAGGTCCATACACGATTTTTCCAGGCATGTTGGCAGGTTGTCTGCTGGCCGAGCAGCGTACGCAATAGATTCAGCGCATGGGGCCAGTGGGCTTTGGACAACTCATCCGTGGTGCTGTTCAGGGACAGCTGCCAGTCGTTGCCCGGGGTGAGCAGCAGACCGACCGCGTAAGGGAACGGCACGTCGTCGATCCAGGTCGAGTAAGCCTCTGGCGGTTGTTCTTCGGTGACCACCAGCAGGACCGCTGGCGCGCCTTCCTTCAGCAACGCCGCCGCCTCTAGCATGCCGTGTTCAAGGCCGTCGCCAGCCGCGGCGAGGGCGGTCATTTCGCTGGTTTCGCCACGCATGATCGACCATAGGCCGATGATCGCGTTATGCACCGACAGGCTGAATTGAGTCGGCGACAATGGCTGCTCGGCTGCCAGATCACTGAGAATGTCAAAGGTCCGCGGGGTTTCGCCGTGACGGGAAATAAAGACCAACGGTAGGTCCTGGCGACCATCGGACAAGGGCCAGCCGACGCTGAACGCCATGCGTGCCAGGCGACTGAGTCGCCGGCGTTGCATGGCCGGCAGAAACGACACATCGGGGGCGGCATCGCTGCTCGCAAGCACGACCGGTTGTCGGCTCCAGGCTTGCCAATCGTCCACGCTTTCGAGCCCAGGGGCCCAGGCGCGCCATTGGGCGATGTTGAAGTTGATCACAGACATTCATCCCGCCCCTGCGGGCTTTCTTGACGCGGTGAGTCACAAAAACAGCGACAGACCTTACGTGGCGGTTAACGCCGAGTGGCGCGCATTATCCCGGTGCGGCGGACGGGTAGCAAATGCTGGATACATTTTGCACAACCTGAAATGTACAGGTTGGTACGCGAAAAAAATGTTAATGGCCATTATCCGCATTTCCGGGGACATTTCTGTAGGCACTGTCGGTGATCCATGGACGTGTTCGCGGCTTTTTCACCCGGAGATTTCAGCTGACTGTGTAGTCCCTATGCCGGCGAGGTAGCTAAGCAATGCCGTGGACTACTACACTCGGTCATTCTTTGATACACGGAGGTTTTTGACATGCGGCGCGTGGTGTTCAATCAGAAAGGTGGCGTAGGCAAATCCAGTATTGCCTGCAATCTGGCGGCGGTTAGCGCCAGTGAGGGTTATCGCACCTTGTTGGTGGATCTCGATGCCCAGGCCAACTCCACTCAGTACCTGACGGGGCTCACCGGGAATGACATTCCCATGGGCATCGCCGACTTTTTCAAGCAGACCTTGTCTTCCGGGCCTTTCGCGAAGAAAAACCAGGTTGATATCTACGAAACTCCGTTCGATAACCTCCATGTGATTACCGCCACGGCGGAGCTGGCTGACTTGCAGCCCAAGCTTGAGGCGAAACACAAGATCAACAAGCTGCGCAAATTGCTCGACGAGCTGGCCGAAGACTACGACCGGATTTACCTCGATACGCCGCCAGCGCTGAACTTTTATGCGGTTTCCGCGTTGATTGCCGCTGATCGCGTGCTGATCCCCTTCGATTGCGACAGCTTTTCGCGTCAAGCGCTCTACAGTCTGCTGGCGGAAATCGAAGAATTGAAGGACGACCATAACGAAGGGCTGGAAGTTGAAGGCATCGTGGTCAACCAGTTCCAGGCCCGTGCCAGCCTGCCCCAGCAGATCCTCGACGAACTGATCGCTGAAGGCCTGCCGGTGCTGCCGGTGTACCTCGGCAGCTCGGTGCGGATGCGTGAATCTCACCAGGCCAACATGCCGCTGATTCACCTTGATCCGCGGCACAAGCTGACCCAGCAATTCGTCGACCTGCACAAACTCCTCGAAAACGCCTGAAAATCAAAAGATCGCAGCCTTCGGCAGCTCCTACATTGACTGGGGTGTACACAATTCCCCTGTAGGAGCTGCCGAAGGCTGCGATCTTTCAGGCCGTTATCAAATCCCTTGGCTGCGCAGCCAGCTCATCAACTGCGGTAACGGGAAGGCCCCGCTCTGGCGCGCCACTTCCCGGCCGTTCTTGAACAGAATCAAACTCGGAATCGAACGAATCCCCAATTGGGCCGACAACTGCTGGTTCGCCTCGCTGTCCAGCTTGGCCAGCCGACACTTGCCCGCCAGTTGCCCCGCCGCCTGCTCGAACACCGGCGCAAACGACTTGCACGGCCCACACCACTCCGCCCACACGTCCACCAGCAATGGCAGATCACCCTTGATCTGGCTGGCGTAATCGCCTTGCTTCAGTTCGAAAGGCTTGCTCAACAGGACCTCGGCCTTGCAGCGGCCGCATTTTGGATGGTCGTTGAGGCGCTCGGCGGGGATACGGTTGAGGCCGTTGCAGTGGGGGCAGGGGATGAGGAGTGGCTCGGTCATTCGCTCGGTTCCAAAAAGACGCAGATGACTCCTATGTGGAGACATCTGCGCACTTTTTCAATCGCGGAATGTCACGACATATCCAGGTTGAGAAGGACGACGGCACTGCGGCAGGTCCGCTGATCAGGCTCACGAAGAACAACTGATCTCCAAATGCTTGCCCCACTCCGGTGGCCGCTCGGCATAACTTTCCATCCCCGGCTGCTGCTCAAACGGATTGCTCAGCACCGCATGCAGTCGGCGAACTTCTGAATAGTCGCCGCTTTCCGCCGCATCGATGGCCTTCTGCGCCAGGTAGTTGCGCAGGATGTACAGCGGATTGACCGCGTGCATCCGTTTGCGGCGTTGTTCTTGATCAATCTCGCCATCACGAGCAACCCGAGCCACGTAGAGTTCACCCCACGCATCGAAGCCCTTGATGTCGACGAAATCATCGCGCAAGCGGGCGACGGCCAGTTCTGGTGATTCGTCGCCCAGGCGGCGGAAGAACAGGCTGTAGTCGACGCCGCTGTTTTGCATCAGTTGCAACAGGTGCTCCAGGAGTTTCTGGTCGTCATCTTCGGCGGTGGTGAGGCCGAGGCGGCGGCGCATCAGGTCGAGGTAATGGGCCTGGTACAGCGGGAAGTACAAGCCGAGGGTTTCGCGCAGGGCTTCGACGCTGATGAACGGCGTCAGGGCCTGGGCCAGGGCGCTGAGGTTCCACTGGCCGATCGGCACCTGGTTGCTGAACGAGTAGCGGCCCTGGTCGTCGGAGTGGTTGCAGATGAAGTGGGCGTCGAAGTCGTCGAGGAAGGCGAACGGGCCATAGTCGAAGGTGATGCCGAGGATCGACATGTTGTCGGTGTTCATCACGCCGTGGCAGAAGCCATAGGCCTGCCACTTGGAGATCAGCTCGGCATTGCGCTCGACGATTTCGCGGAACATCGCCAAATACGGTTCCGGTTGTTCCAGGCATTCCGGGAAGTGCATGGCCAGCACGTGCTCACCGAGTTCTTTCTGCTTCTCGGGGCGTTTGGTGTAGTAGAAATATTCGAAATGGCCGAAGCGAACATGGCTCGGCGCCATGCGCAGGACCATCGCCGCGCGTTCCTGCTTCTCGCGCCACACCGGGGTGTCGGAGCCGATCACACACAGTGCCCGAGTGGTGGGGATGTTCAGGGCATACAGCGCTTCGGAGGCGAGAAATTCGCGGATCGAGGAGCGCAACACCGCCCGGCCATCGCCCATGCGCGAAAAGGGCGTCTGGCCGGCGCCCTTGAGGTGCAGGTCCCAATGCTCGCCGGCTTCGTTGTAGACCTCGCCCAGCAACAGGCCGCGGCCATCGCCCAGCTGTGGGTTGTAGGAACCGAACTGCTGACCGGAATAGACCATCGCCCTGGGGACGGCGTCGGCCCAGAGCTTATGGCCGCTGAACAACTCGGCGAACGCCGGGGTGTCGGCCACGGCCGGGTCGAGGTCGAGCAGCGCCATGGCGGCGGGGCTGGCCACCACCAGGCGCGGGTTGTCGATGGGCTCGGGCAGCACATGGGTGGAAAACGTATCGCCGAGGCGGGCGAAGCGATTATCGAAGGTCAGTTCGTCGAGGGCTTTCAACGGCCATCTCCAGCAGAATGTCCGAGCATTCTGCTAGGGATAAGCCGGTTAGTCGAGCTTGGCGGCGGGCGGCTCTTGAGGTGCTGGACCCTCCACCTTCGGCACGATGGTTTTGGCTTCAGGATCGATGGGCACCATTTTGTATTCCTGGCCCTGGATGTTCTTGAGGTAAACCTCCATCTGCCGGAACGAGATGTTGATGTGGTGCTTCTTGAATTCGCGATTGATGAAGCGGTTGACCTCATCGAGCACCGGGTTACGGTCACCGAGGTCGCGCACGTGCATGCGCAACTCGTGGTCGAGGGTGCTTTCGCCGAAGTTCAGGAAATACACGTGAGGTTCCGGATCCTTCAGGACGCGTGGGTTTTCCCGAGCGGCCTTCAGCAGCAGCTCTTTCACCAGGTCCAGGTCCGAACCGTAATCGACGCCGAGCTTGAGGGTCACTCGGGTGATGGTGTCGGTCAGGGACCAGTTGATCAGTTGCCCGGTGATGAACGTCTTGTTCGGGACAATGATGTCCTTGCGGTCGAAGTCGGTAATGGTGGTGGCGCGGATACGGATCTTGCTCACCGTGCCCGACAGGTTACCGATGGTGATGGTGTCGCCGATCCGCACCGGACGTTCGAACAGGATCATGATCCCGGAGATGAAGTTCGCAAAGATCTCCTGCATCCCGAACCCGAGGCCTACCGATAGCGCCGCGACCAGCCATTGCAACTTGTCCCAGCTCACGCCGAGGGTCGACAGGGTCGAGACAAAACCGACGCCGGCGATCACGTAGGACAGCAACGTGGTGGTGGCATAGGCGCTGCCCTGTGCCAGGTTCAGCTTTGACAGCACAAACACTTCCAGCAGGCCCGGCAAGTTGCGTGCGAGGGCGAAGGTGATGCCAATAATAATCAGCGCGCCGAGCAAGTCGCCGATGCTGATCGGCACCATGCTCATGTTGGCACCGGTCCCGCTGGTGTATTCGTAGAGGGTGACATTGTCCAGGTACGAAAACACCGAGATCAGATCGGACCATACCCAGTACAGCGCCGCCATGAACCCGCCGAGCAGGGCCAGACGGATCAGGCGCAAGGATTGTTCGTTGACCTTCTCGATGTCCAGGGTCGGTTCTTCGATCACCGCCTCGCCATCGCCGGCCTCTTTCGCCGCCTGGCGTTTGGCCAGGGCGCGCTGGTAGGCCAGGCGTCGCGCTGCAACGCTGAGACCGCGTACGAACGTGGCTTCAATCACCAGCCAGAACATCAGCAGGTACAGGGTGTTGATCAATCGGTCACTGAGTTTCAGCGCGGTGTAGTAGTAGCCGAAGCACACTGCCACGAACAACGCGACCGGCAGGGCGGTGAACAGGATGGCCACGGCCTTGCGGAACAGCGAAGCGTTCTCGTGAGTCGGGCTACTGATCAGCAGGCGGCTGAGCAGCCAGGTCATCAACGCATAGCAGGTCAGCACCACCGGCATGCCTAGCACGTCATCGGCCAGCGCCGCCGGTTGCAGTTCGGCGACGGCCACGACAGCAACCAGGGCCATCACCACCAGCCCGAGCCGACGGACCCAGCCCTGGAGGAATTCGACCTGGGGTTTTTCCCAACGGAAGTGTAATTCGGCCACGCCGCCCGGCGCGAGGATTCGGTAGGCGGTATAGAACACCAGCCAGGCCTGGGCCATTTGCAACAGCGCCGCGCCCATGTTGGCGTTCTGGCCGCGAGCGTCAATCTGCAAGGCCAGGCCACACAGGGCCAGGCCCAGCGAAACCGGCATGGCCAGCAGGATATTGATCAGGATCGCCTGAGGCGTATGCCACTGGCTGTCACGCTTGAAGTGGCCGATGTCCTGGTGAACCTTGTTCAGTCGCGCATAAAGACTCTTGCGCCGCCACAACAGGGCGCCGATCAGCAGCGCCAGCGGCAGGAACAGCAACGGTCGCTGGGTCAGGCCGTCAGACAGTTCGCTGAGGCTTGAAGCCCATGGCAGGGTGGTGACCTGACGTTGCAGGCGCTCGGGCACGGCGTGCATCCATTCCAGGTCCAGCGGCTTATTGCTGGGAATCCAGAACATTTGCTCGTCGAGGGTCGCCCGCAGGCTTTGCGCGGTGCTGAGCAGTTGTTTCTGATTGAGTTGCAGGGTGATCGATTCGTTGAGCACCGCGCTCAGTTCGCGGTTCAAGCGCTCTAGCAGGTCGGCGCGCGTGTTGGCCAGTTCCAGCAGGCTTTTGCGCAGCTGTGGGGTGACCTGTTCCGGCGCTTGGGTCGACAGCAGGTTGTCGACGTAAGTCGCCGGGTTGCTGAGCAGTTCCCGTTGCTGGCTGACTTCGAACTGATACAGGCGAATGTCGGCGATCTGGTCGGCGAGGTCGCGGTCGAGCTTGAGACGCGGCAGCGCCTGCTTCTGTTTATAGAGGATCTTGGAGAGCAGCAGGCTGCCCTTGAGCACGTTGATTTGTTCGTCCAGGGCCGAATCGCTCTGGGTCACGTTGTCCAGCTGCTGCTTGGTCTGCAGGTTTTGCTGGGTGACTTCGTTGAGGCGGTCAGTGCTTTTGAGCAAGTAGTCCGAGAGCTTCAGGTTGGCCGCGCTTTCAGTGGCCAGCAGCGCGCTGCCGCCTGACTTCTGCGCTTCGATGGACTGCTGCGTCACCGTCTCCTGGGATTGGGCCAGGCGCTTCTGGTTGATCAGGTTTTGCAGCTCCTGGATTTCCTTGTCCAGACGATCGGATTTCTCCGAGAGCAAGTCATGCTGGCTGTTGCCCAGGTCCTGCAACTGGCTGTTGCCGGCCAGTTCCTGGCGACGCAGCGGGATCAGTGCATTCAGGGCCGCGAGCTCGGCATTGAGCTGGTCGCGTTGCTCCGGGGTCAGGGTCTTGCCGGCGTCCTTGCCGGCCTTGAGGATGTTATTGATCTGCTGGATGCGCGTCTGGCTGGCAGAAATTTCCGCCTGGGCGCGCTCGGGGCGGGTCTGGGCAGTAATGACCAGGCTGTTGGCCTCGGCCAGGGCTTTTTGCAGATCGCTTTGCTGGGTCGAACGCTCGGTCAGCATCTGTTCCAGCTGCTGAATCGACTCTTTGGAATAGCGTTGCGCGACCGGCACCACATTGGTGGCCTTGAGACGGGCCAGTTCGCGCTGGTTCTCGATATTCTGCTTGGGCGCGGTGGCCAGCTGCTGCTTGAGCGCCACCAGCTTCTGCTCGTAATCACGCTGGTTATTGAGCTGTGTCAGCGTGCTTTGCAGGATGCTCTGCAGGGCTTTTTGATCGGCTTCCGGCAGTTTGCGTTCGGCGATTTTGTCCAGGCTCGCCTGCACGGCTTCGCTGGACGGCGGTTCGGCCGCTTGCAACGTGCCGATGGAGAGGCTCAAGCCCAGCAGGGCCGTGACGAAAAAGGTGCGCAGGGTTGACATAGAGACCGATCGAAAACGAGACGAAGAATGGAGTTTAGAGGAACAAGCCCGGACCGGGGCGACTTCCTTCGGGGAATCTGACGCCCACTTTGCCGATCTTGTTCCCCTCCATGACCGCGACCGTCCAGATGGTGTTGTTCCACTCCACCTGGTCACCGACCACGGGAGCACCGCCGACTTTGTGGGCGATGAAGTGCGCCAGGGTCATGTCCGGATCGATGCCTTCGACTTTCAACCCGTACAGCGCCGCAACCGCGGCCAGCTGGGCGTCTCCTTCGAGTACGAAGTCGCCGAAGAAGCGCAGGTCGAGGCCGCGTTGCGGTGCCTGGCTGAAGAGTTTTCCAAGGGCCGAAAGGTTGTGCTCATGGCCGATCACGCAGAGCAAATCGTCGACTTCGAGCACGGTACTACCCGACGGATGGAGCAGTTGCTGGCCACGAAACAGCGCCGCGATGCGTGTGCCTTCGGGCATTTTCAGTTCGCGAAGGGGCGAGCCGATGCACCATTTTTCAGCACCGAGGCGATAAACGAACAGCTCCCACTCGCTGGTGACGTGGACTTCCAGGGCGGCGCGGGAGATCGGCGCCGGCTCCGGCGGGACGGTCACCTTGAGCAATTTGGCGACCCACGGCAGGCTCGTGCCCTGGACCAGCAGCGACACCAACACGATAAAGAAGGCGAGGTTGAAGTAGAGCTGGGCGTTGGGCAGGCCGGCCATCAGCGGGAACACTGCCAGAATGATCGGGACCGCGCCGCGTAGACCGACCCAGGAAATGAACGCTTTCTCACGCCCATGGAACGCCTTGAACGGCAGCAGGCCGACCACTACCGACAGCGGCCGGGCAAACAGAATCATCCACAGCGCCAGGCCCAGTGCCGGCAGGGCAATCGGCAGCAAGTCATGGGGCGTGACCAGCAGCCCCAGCACCAGGAACATCCCGATCTGCGCCAGCCAGGCCATGCCGTCGAGCATGTGCAAAATGCCGTGGCGACTGCGCACCGGGCGGTTGCCGATGACCAGACCACACAAGTACACCGCGAGGAAGCCGCTGCCGTGCAGGGCGTTGGTCAGGGCGAACACCAGCAGGCCGCCGGCAATCACCAGAATCGGATAGAGGCCGTTGGCCAGATTGATGCGGTTGACCAGTTGCAACATGACCCAACCGCCGCCCAGACCGATGACGGCACCGATACCGAATTCACGCACGAAGTGCCCGAGTAGGCTCCAGTGTAGGCCGGTCTGGCCGCTGGCGAGCATGTCGATCAGGGTCACGGTGAGGAACACCGCCATCGGATCGTTACTGCCGGATTCGATCTCAAGGCTGGCGGTGACCCGTTCGTTCAAACCTTTGCCGCCCAGCAGCGAGAACACCGCCGCGGCGTCGGTGGAGCCGACAATGGCGCCGATCAGCAGGCCTTGGATGATGTTCAGATTGAACAGCCAGGCGGCCACCAGGCCGGTCAGTGCTGTAGTTATCAGCACTCCAACCGTGGCCAGCGACAGCGCCGGCCATAACGCCACGCGAAAACTTGCCACCCGGGTTCGCAAGCCACCGTCGAGCAGAATCACCGCCAACGCGAGGTTGCCGACCAGATAAGCCGTTGGGTAGTTATCGAAGATAATGCCGCCGCCGTCGACGCCGGCGGCCATGCCGACTGCCAGGATGATCACCAGAATCGGGATGCCGAGGCGCGACGAAAGTGAGCTCACCAGAATGCTCGCACCTACCAGCAACGCGCCGATCAAGAACAGGCTGTTGATGGTCGTCGCATTCAAAGGCAGTACTCCAGAAAGCTAAAGGCGGGCACAAACTGACCATGCAGTCTGCGTGCCAGCGATTCTAACCTGTTGAAATGTGATGCTGTCAAAAAGCTTTTTCAGATCAAAAGATCGCAGCCTCGTTTCACTCGACAGCTCCTACAAAGGATCTGCGTAAACCTGTAGGAGCTGTCGAGTGAAACGAGGCTGCGATCTTTTCGGCAATGATGTGATCTTCGTTTAGAGACTAAACCGTCCAACCATGTTGTTCAGGTCCAGCGCCAACCGCGACAGCTCGTTGCTCGCCGCACTGGTCTGGCTGGCCCCCGTCGCCGATTGCACCGACAAATCGCGAATGTTCACCAGGTTGCGGTCCACTTCACGGGCCACTTGCGCCTGCTCTTCCGCCGCGCTGGCGATCACCAGGTTGCGCTCGTTGATTTCGACGATGGCACTGTTAATGGTGTCCAGCGACATCCCCGCGCCGCGAGCAATGTTCAGGGTCGATTCGGCGCGCTCGGTGCTATTGCGCATCGAATCCACCGCGTGTTCGGTGCCGCTCTGGATGCTGCCAATCATGCGCTCGATCTCGCTGGTCGACTGCTGCGTACGGTGAGCCAGTGCACGCACTTCGTCCGCGACCACCGCAAAACCACGACCAGCTTCACCGGCACGGGCGGCTTCAATGGCGGCGTTCAACGCCAGCAGGTTGGTCTGGTCGGCCAGGCCGCGAATCACGTCCAGCACTTTGCCGATATCCCGCGACTCATTGGCCAGGTCGCCGATCAGGGTCGCGGTGCTCTGCACGTCGGCACTCATGCGTTCGATGGCGCTGACAGTTTCCTGCACCAGGTCGCGGCCGTCACCGGCGGAGGTGGTGGCATTCTTCGAGGCTTCGGAGGTGCTGACGGCATTGCGCGCAACTTCTTCCACAGCGCTGGTCATTTCGTTGACCGCCGTTGCGGCCTGTTCGATTTCGTTGTTTTGCTGGGTCAGGCCACGGGCGCTTTCGTCGGTGACGCTGTTCAGTTCTTCTGCGGCCGACGCCAGCTGCGTGGCCGAGCCGGAAATCCGTTGCAGGGTATCGCGCAACTTGTCCTGCATCTTCGACATGGCCGCCAGCAGTCGACCGGCTTCATCCTGCCCGTCCACAGTGATCGGGCGCGTCAGGTTGCCTTCGGCAATTTCTTCGGCAGCGCTCAGGGCGTTGGCGATGGGTTTGGTGATGCTGTTGGTCAGCAACCAGGCGAACAGCAAGGTCAGCCCGGTGGCAATCACCAGCAGCGTCACCACCAGATTGAACGCCGAGGCGTACTGATCGGCAGCCTGCTGGTTGGTGTCGACGGTTTGCTGAGTGTTGATCTCCAGCAAACGATTGAGCACGGTGTTGACGGCTTCGGAGTTGGTCAGCAAGTCGGTGTTGAGCAGGGTGCGCAGTTCATCGATCTGGTTGTTGCGCGACAGCGTCTTCATCCGGTCTTCGATCTGGCGATATTGCCCCAGCAACTGCACGTATTGATCGTAGGCCGCGCGTTCCTGCGGGTTGCTGATCAGTTTTTCGTAGGTTGTTTGGGCTGCGCGAATCTGCTGGTTGCGGGTTTCCAGCAGGTCCATGGTTTTTTGCTGGACGTCCGGCTCGCGGTTCACCAGCAAACGGTAGGACAGCACGCGCAGGCGCAGGGTGAGCTGGGTGAACTCGTCGAGGCTCTTGATGCTTGGCACGCTGCTGAGGGTGATGTCCTCGGCGGCGCCGCGAATCTTGCTCATCTGGTTCAAGGCAAACACACCCAGGATCAGCATCAGTCCGCCAATCATGGCGAAGCCGAGGAACGCACGCGGCGCGATGTTCATATTACGAAGGGACATGGTGTTTACCGAAAAGTGCGCACGGCGCGGCGCGGGGACTGACGTATGCGTGACTTATCGGTCCTGCGACTAAAGTCTTGAGCCCCTGCGCGTTTTTGTCGCATAACGCCACCCTCTGTAGGAGCGAGCTTGCTCGCGATGGAGTCGAACGATAACGCGTGCTTTCTGAATCAACGTGGCGCTTTCAAGTTCATCGCGAGCAAGCTCGCTCCTACAGTGGCGGACGTGCTGCTTTTGAACTGTGGCGACGAAGTGCAGGAACCAGATTCGCCAATCACAGTCTTTAAAGTTCGCGAGGGAGGTCACCCGTCAGGAAAATCAAGGCCTTGCGCCCGTATAACCCTGGCATCCGTGGTGACTTTTCTTTATCGTACGCGCCCTTTGAAAATGCCTGGAATATCAAAATGTTGGAAGCATCCCTAAGCCAATTGGAACAGCTGGTCAGCGACCTGGTGCAACAAAACCAGACCCTGCTCGGCACCAACCAAACCCTGAGCGCAGAATTGGCCCAGGCCAAGGATGAAAACGAAAGCCTGCAACTGAGCCTGATGGAACAGGAAGAGAAACAAGGCGCCACCGCCGCACGCATCCAGGCCCTGGTTGAGCGCGTCAGCGCTGGCCCAGTCAGCGCATGAGTTACGGCGCCGCAGGGGTAAAAGTCGTCTCGATCCTGGGGGAGGACTATTCGATCAAGGCGCCGGCCGGGGAAGAACAAACCCTGTTGGACGCCGCGTTAATGTTGAAAGCCGCATTGGCCGACACCAAAAAGAAGTACCCGACGCTGATCGGTGACCGACTGCTGGTTTTGGCCGCGATGAACCTGTGCTCTCAGCAGATCGAAATGAAAAAGCAGCATCAGCAGGAACTCGACCGTTACCAAGAGCAAGTCAGCGCCACGGTTGAAGTGATCTCCAAGACGATCAATCAGGCCTGATCGGCTTTGCGCACAACCAAAGAATAAATTGTCGTTTGCGTTGTATACAATCGGCACGGCTGTTGCAGTGTTTCAGCCTCTTATTCTTTGGGGGTGCTCCATGCAGTTCTGGCGACGCAGTATTCAATGGCAGTTGATCTTGAGCATGGGCACCGCCCTGCTGGTCAGCATCCTGATCGTGGTTGGCATTTATACCCTCGTGGTCAACCGTCTCGCCCAGCGCTATCTGGTCGAACAGGCATTGCCGTCGAGCATCGAAGCGATGCGCAACGACATCGAGCGAATCCTCGTTCAACCCCTCACCGCCGCCAAGGACATCGCCAGCAATAGCATGGTGCGCGGCTGGTTGGCCGGGGGCGAAAACCCTGCCCGGACCGAGACCTTCGTGCAGTACCTGGAAGGCATCCGCGCCGAGCACAAAGCCTTTACCGCGCTGATCGTCGGCACCGCGTCCAATCACTACTTCACGGAAAAGGGTCTGGACCGAACGCTTAGCCGCTCCAACCCCAAAGACGCCTGGTTCTACGCGTTTCTCGACAGCCACCAGCCGCGCACCCTCAATATCGACAATGACACCGCGACCGGAGAATTGGCGCTGTTCATCGACCTCAAGGTTGAGCAGGCCGGCAAAGTCGTGGGCGTTGCCGGGCTCGGGCTGAGCATGAAGGAGCTGTCGGCGCTGATTCACAACTTCAACTTCGGTGAGCGCGGCACGGTCTATCTCGTGCGTTCCGACGGTGTGATCCAGGTTCACCCCGAGGCGCAATTCAGCGGCAAACGCCCCTTGGCCGAGCGGATTGGCACCCCGGCGGCGCAAGCGGTCATGGGTCAAAAAGTTGCCACTGACAGCAGCTTTGTGCGCGATGGCGAAGATTATCTGGCGCTGAGCCTGCCACTGCGGGACCTGGGCTGGACGTTAGTGGCGGAAGTGCCGCAGTCGCAGATCTACGCCGAAGCCCGTCGCGCGATGTGGATGAGCAGCGGCATTGGTCTGGCGGTGGCGCTGGTGTGCCTGTTGCTGGTGGTGCTGTTGGCTCGTGGCTTGGTGCGACCCATCCGCCAGGTAACAGCGGCACTGGTAGCCATTGGTAGCGGCGGGGGAGATTTGACCCACCGGCTGGATTCCAGCCGCGCCGATGAGCTCGGTGACCTGGCGCGTGGCTTTAATCGGTTTCTCGACAGTCAGCGCGAGATGATCGGCGAAGTGCTGACCACCAGCGAACGCTTGCGCACGGCGGTCGGCCAGGTGGCGAAGGTGGTGGACAACACCGCCGAGCGCTCCGGTCGTCAGCAGGAAATGACCGACATGGTCGCCACCGCCGTCCACGAAATGGGCCTGACCGTGCAGGAAATCGCCCAGAACGCCGGCAACGCCGCGGTCGCTTCGCAAAATGCCCGCGATGAAGCGATGCAGGCACGGGAAGTGGTCGGTGGCTCGATCCGCCATATAGAAAGCATGTCCGACGAAATCGGCCTCGCCGCCAGCGCGGTAGGCGAGTTGGCCAACCAGGTCGCGTCCATCGATCAGGTGCTGGCGGTGATTCGCGGGATATCCGAGCAGACCAATTTGCTGGCACTGAACGCCGCCGTCGGAGCGGCGCGGGCCGGGGACATGGGTCGCGGGTTTGCAGTGGTGGCGGATGAAGTGCGGACATTAGCGCGGCGCACGCAGTCGTCCACCGACGAGATTCAGGAGATGATCGGCAGCCTCAAGCAAGGCGCCGAGAATGCGGTGTCGTCGATGCACACCGGGCAAGCGGCAACGGGTACGGGGGTTGAGTCGAGCCAGCGCACCGGGGCGTCGTTGACGGCGATTACCGGGCAGGTTGAACGGATCAGCGACATGAATCACCAGGTGGCAACGGCGACGGAAGAGCAGTCGGCGGTGACCGAGGAGATCAACCGCAACGTGCAGGGGATTTCCGATCTGGCCCGGGCGACGGCGGGGGAGGTCAGGGCTTGCCGTGAGGACTGTCAGACGTTGCAGCGGTTGGCGGATGATTTGGCGCGGCAGATGGGTGGGTTCAAGTTGAGCTGAAAGATGTGTTGCTAGTGCTGACGCCTTCGCGGGCAAGCCCGCTCCCACAGGATTTGTGTATTGAACACATGATGTGTGAACAACAGAGATCCCTGTGGGAGCGGGCTTGCCCGCGAATGGATTTCAGCTACGCCACAAGGCTTTGATCAAAACCACTCATCCTGCATCCCCAGGCAAACATCATCCCGAGCCTCAAGTATCGCCAATTCATGGTGGCAACCCGGCACTTCCCAAGTCAGGAAATACCGCGCCGCTTGCAGCTTGCCTTTATAGAAGCTCGCATCCGCCGCATTGCCTTTGGCCAACCCTTCCTCCGCGCGAATCGCCTGCTCCAGCCAGCGCCAGCCAATCACCGTGTGCCCGAACACTTTCAGGTACAGCGCCGAGTTCGCCAGGCTGCTGTTGACCTTGCCTTGCGCCAAATCGGTCAGCAGGCCGATGGTCACGCTTTGCAGGCGCGCGACCAGTTTTTCCAATGGCTCACGCAACGCGGTCAGCGATTCATAGGCTTGCGCCCGCTCGGCAGTATCGGCAATCAAGCGGATCAATTGCTTGAGCCCTGCACCACCGTTCTGCGCCAGTTTGCGGCCCAGCAAATCCAGCGACTGAATGCCGTGGGTGCCTTCGTGAATCGGGTTCAAACGGTTGTCGCGGTAATACTGCTCCACCGGATACTCGCGGGTGTAACCGTGGCCACCGAGAATCTGGATCGCCAGTTCGTTGGCCTTCAGGCAGAACTCCGACGGCCAGGATTTGACGATCGGCGTCAGCAAGTCCAGCAGTTCGTGGGCCTGTTTGCGCTCGGCTTCGGTTTCAAGAGTGGTGGTGTCGTCGAACAGTCGTGCCGCGTACAGCCCAAGGTCGAACGAACCTTCGACGTAGGCTTTCTGCGTCAGCAGCATGCGCTTGACGTCAGCATGCTGAATGATCGCCACCGGCGCGGTGTTCGGGTCCTTGCTGTCCGGCACGCGGCCCTGCGGACGTTCGCGAGCGTATTCCAGGGAGTACAGGTAACCGGCATAACCGAGCATCACTGCGCCCATGCCGACGCCGATCCGCGCCTCGTTCATCATTTGGAACATGTAGCTCAAGCCATGGTGCGGCTTGCCCACCAGATAGCCGACGCACTCGCCGTTATCGCCGAAGTTCAGCGCGGTGGAGGTGGTGCCGCGCCAGCCCATCTTGTGGAACAACCCAGCCAGCAGCACGTCGTTGCGCTGGCCGAGGCTGCCGTCATCGTTGACCAGAAATTTCGGCACGATGAACAGCGAAATGCCTTTAACCCCGGCCGGTGCATCCGGCAGTTTGGCCAGGACCATGTGCACGATGTTTTCCGACAACGGGTGATCGCCGCCGGAAATGAAGATCTTGTTGCCCTTGAGTCGATAGGTGCCGTCAGACGCTGGCTCGGCGCGGGTACGAATATCCGACAGCGACGAACCGGCATGCGGTTCGGTCAGGGCCATGGTGCCGAAGAAGCGGCCATCGATCATCGGTTGCAGAAAGCGCTGCTTCTGCTCATCGGTGCCGAAACTTTCGATCAGGTTCGCCGCGCCCATGGTCAGGAACGGGTACGAGGTGGAGGCCGCGTTGGCCGATTGAAAGTGTGCAAAACAGGCCTGGGACAGCAATGTAGGAAGTTGCATGCCGCCGGCGTCGAAACTGCGCGCGGCGTTGAGGAAACCGGCTTCGAGGAACGCATCCACCGCCGGTTTCACCTCCGGAATCAGAATCGCCTGACCGTCCTCATAGCGCGGCTCGTTCTCGTCGCCCTTGCGGTTGTGCGGGGCGAAAAACTTTTCGGCAATGCTGCGGGCGGTGCCGATGGCGGCATCGAAGGTTTCGCGGTTGTGCTCGGCGAAACGCTCACGCTGGGTCAGGCCTTCGGCGTCGAGGACTTCATACAGCTCGAAAGCCAGATTGCGGGAACTGAGCAACGTCTCGGACATGGCGGCCTACCTTTTTTTGGAATGGACCGAGTCTAGGCGTGCGAATAGAGGCTGAACAGGATGATTGATGAGCGTGATGGTGGAGCAGCGCAGCGACTTAGCGAACGACACAAACAATTGTGGGAGCGGGCTTGCCCGCGATGGCGTCAGACCAGTCAACATCAACGGTGACTGATAGATCGCTATCGCGGGCAAGCCCGCTCCCACAGGAATATTGCAAACCAGGCAGCCATTGCGAATGCCTAGTCTTGTTGCGGTTTAACCGATTGTCATAAGGCTCGCATTACCACCCGCCGCAGCGGTGTTAACGCTCAGCGCCCGCTCGATCACCAAACGCTCCAGCGCAATGTTGGTTTCACCCTGCGACAAACCATGAACCCCGACAATCGCCCCGGCACGCTTGGCCACTTGCTGGCAAACCGCACGCAGCTGATCGGAATGGCCGTGATGCAGAACCGCATCAAACAGCACTTCGTCCTTGTTCCAGTCGGATACCAGCTTGATCTTCGCCTGAATGTCCTTCGGCAAGCGTGCGAACAAGGCCTTGCTCACGTCAGCTTCCGGCCACACCGCCGAACCACCTACCGCCAGTACCGCAGCCAGTTGCGTCAGCAGATCGCCTTCGACGTCCGCCAGGCACAGCACGTGTTCGCGCGGCAGGATGGCGTAGCTGTTGCGCTCGCCCGTCGGGCCAGCGAGTACACGGGTGATCCCGCTTTGCGATTGCGCCGCGAACTGTACGCACAGGGTGCTCAGGTCGGCGAACTTGTTGCTGTCGGCCCAGGCTTTCAGCGCGGTCAGCGGTTTGCTCATGGCGTCACGCAGACGAACGTCCGGTGCTGCGATGGCATCACCGCGAGCGAAGGATTGTTCGATTGCATCGGTAGGGCGTGTCGACAGCAGGCGATACAGGTACAACGGACCACCGGCTTTCGGACCCGTACCCGACAAACCTTCACCACCGAACGGCTGCACACCAACCACAGCACCGACAATGTTGCGGTTGACGTAGACGTTACCGGCGTTGACGTTGTCGATCACCTTGGCGATGGTTTCGTCGATGCGCGTGTGCACGCCCAGCGTCAGGCCATAACCGGAAGCATTGATCTGGCCGATCAACTGGTCGATGTCTTTGCGCTTGTAGCGAACCACGTGCAGCACCGGACCGAAAATCTCCCGTTGCAGCTCGTCGAAGCTTTCCAGTTCGATCAGCGTCGGCATCACGAAAGTGCCGCGTTTGACTTCTTCAGTGTTGGCAATCGCCACCTGGTACACGCTGCGACCTTTGTCGCGCATGGCCTGGATGTGCTTCTCGATGCCAGCCTTGGCTTCGGCGTCGATCACCGGGCCGATGTCCACGGACAGACGCTCAGGGTTGCCGAGACGGCATTCAGCCATGGCGCCCTTGAGCATTTCGATGACACGGTCAGCGGAATCTTCCTGCAAGCACAGCACACGCAATGCCGAGCAACGTTGACCGGCGCTGTCGAAGGCCGACGAGACTACGTCGATCACCACTTGCTCGGTGAGTGCCGAGGAGTCGACGATCATCGCGTTCTGGCCGCCAGTTTCAGCGATCAGCGGAATCGGGCGACCTTGTGCATCGAGGCGACCGGCGACGTTGCGTTGCAGCAAGCGAGCGACTTCGGTCGAACCGGTGAACATCACGCCTTTGACCCGATCGTCACCGACCAGGCGAGCACCCACGGTTTCGCCACGGCCCGGCAGCAGTTGCAGCACGCCTTCGGGAATCCCGGCTTCGAGCAGCAAGCGTACGGCTTGAGCCGCCACCAACGGAGTTTGCTCCGCAGGCTTGGCCAGTACCGGGTTACCGGCGGCCAGTGCCGCAGCAACTTGACCACTGAAAATCGCCAGCGGGAAGTTCCACGGGCTGATGCAGACCACCGGGCCCAATGGGCGGTGGGCGTCGTTGGTGAAATCGTTGCGCGCCTGCACCGCGTAATAACGCAGGAAGTCCACGGCTTCACGCACTTCGGCGATGGCGTTGGCGAAGGTCTTGCCGGCTTCGCGAGCCAACAGGCCCATCAGCGGCTGGATCTCGCCTTCCATCAAATCGGCGGCACGTTCCAGAATCGCGGCGCGTTCGGCGGGCGGGGTAGCCTGCCAGATCGGTGCAGCATTCAGGGCGCACTGGATCGCGTTGTCGACATCTTCGACGGTGGCTTCCTGCACATGGCCGACCACGTCGCGCAGATCCGACGGGTTCAAGACCGGCGCAGGGGTTTCAGTGCTGGAGGCGCAACCGAGCATCGGCGCGGCTTTCCAGTGGTTGTGAGCGGTGGCCAGCAGGGCGCAGGACAAGGATGCCAAACGATGTTCGTTGGCCATGTCGATGCCGCTGGAGTTGGCGCGCTCGGCACCATAAAGATCACGCGGCAGCGGAATACGCGGGTGCGGCAGGCCGAAGCCGCCTTCCAGCGTCGCCATCTGCTCGATGCTGGCCACTGGATCGGCCACCAGCTCCTGGATCGAAATAGACTGGTCGGCGATACGGTTGACGAACGAAGTGTTCGCGCCGTTTTCCAGCAGGCGACGTACGAGGTACGCCAACAGCGTTTCGTGCGTGCCGACCGGTGCGTACACGCGGCACGGACGGTTCAGTTTGCCTTCGGAAACTTTGCCTACAACCTGTTCGTACAGCGGTTCGCCCATGCCGTGCAGGCACTGGAACTCGTACTGGCCGGGGTAATAGTTCTGACCGGCAATATGGTAAATGGCCGACAGGGTGTGGGCGTTGTGCGTGGCGAATTGCGGGTAGATGACTTCCGGCACCGACAGCAGTTTGCGTGCGCAAGCGATGTAGGAAACGTCGGTGTACACCTTGCGGGTGTAGACCGGGTAGCCTTCCAGGCCTTCGACCTGGGCGCGCTTGATTTCGCTGTCCCAGTACGCGCCTTTTACCAGGCGGATCATCAGGCGATGACGGCTGCGGCGAGCCAGGTCGATCACGTAGTCGATCACGTACGGGCAACGCTTCTGATACGCCTGGATCACGAAACCGATGCCGTTCCAGCCGGTCAGTTGCGGCTCGAAGCACAGGCGCTCGAGCAGATCCAGCGACAGTTCGAGGCGGTCGGCTTCTTCGGCGTCGATGTTCAGGCCGATGTCGTATTGCTTGGCCAGCAGGGTCAGCGACAGCAGGCGCGGGTACAGCTCGTCCATCACACGCTCGTACTGCGCACGGCTGTAACGCGGGTGCAGTGCCGACAGCTTGATGGAAATGCCCGGACCTTCATAAATCCCACGACCGTGTGACGCTTTGCCGATCGAGTGGATGGCTTGTTCGTACGAAGCCAGGTACTTCTGGGCGTCGTGCTCGGTGAGTGCGGCTTCACCCAGCATGTCGTAGGAATAGCGGAAGCCCTTGGCTTCGAACTTGCTCGCATTGGCCAAGGCTTCGGCGATGGTTTCGCCGGTGACGAACTGCTCGCCCATCAGGCGCATGGCCATGTCGACGCCCTTGCGGATCATCGGCTCGCCGCTCTTGCCGATGATACGGCTCAGGGACGAGGTCAAGCCGGCTTCGTTGTGGGTGGCGACCAATTTACCGGTCAGCAACAAGCCCCACGTCGCGGCGTTGACGAACAGCGACGGGCTGTTGCCCAAGTGCGGGTGCCAGTTGCCGGTGCTGATTTTGTCGCGGATCAGCGCATCACGCGTGCCTTTGTCCGGAATGCGCAGCAGCGCTTCGGCCAGGCACATCAGCGCTACGCCTTCCTGGGACGACAGGGAAAATTCCTGCAACAGGCCCTGAACAATTCCGGCACGGCCGCCGGCGCTTTTCTGATTGCGCAGTTTTTCGGCAATCGAGGACGCGAGCTTGTTGGTGGCTTCAGCCATCGACGCGGGCAGGCGAGCCTGCTCGATCAGCATCGGCACCACTTCGGGTTCCGGGCGACGGTAGGCGGCGGTGATCGAGGCGCGCAGCACCGATTGCGGCAGGATGCTTTCGGCGAACTCAAGGAAGCACTGGTGCGCGTGGTCGGTGTGGACTTCACCGGCGTCGTCAGCGTCTTTGCTGATTAACCCGCTCAGCTCGGTCAGGGTTGCACCACCCTCGAGTTTTTCCAGGTAATTGAAAATTGCCTGCTTGATCAGCCAGTGCGGCGTGCGATCAATCGAGGTCGCGGCGGCCTTGAGGCGCTCGCGGGTCGGGTCGTCAAGTTTGACCCCAAGGGTGGTGGTAGCCATGTTTTTATCCTCATGTTGGCCACGACGGCGTGGCATCGGCTGGCGGCAAGATTAGCCGTGCAACCGCCGAGGTGCAACCGGGTGCAACCCTTTTTTTGTCGGAATAATACGCAGCTCGTCAGGAATTAAATTCCGGTACGAACGTACCGCTCCTGCTTGGTGCTTTTAGTTTGGGAAACACATCCGGACTGCGCTAAAAGGGAGCAAAAACGGCGCTTTTTTGTGGAAAACACACTAGGTGCAACTAATTCTCAAGAAACAGGTTGCACCTGATTTGGGTTGTTGAATAGGATTCGCGCCCCAAGGTGCAACCGGCTAAAAAGTCTGGTGCACCGGCTGATGGCTTTCCTGGGGAAACATCAGTCATAAATGCGCGGGATTGCGAATCGTCTATCAAACTTCATCGTTTGCGAGCGGTTTCACATTCCGCCGCTACATAAAAACAAAGCCAGGGCGTCACTTAATGAGCGTAAGCAATCCAACCCTGATCACGTTCGTGATCTACATCGCAGCAATGGTGCTGATCGGCTTCATGGCCTATCGCTCCACCAACAACCTTTCTGACTACATTCTGGGCGGTCGTAGCCTGGGCAGCGTCGTGACCGCACTGTCTGCCGGTGCCTCCGACATGAGTGGCTGGTTGTTGATGGGCCTGCCGGGCGCTATCTACATGTCCGGCCTGTCGGAAAGCTGGATCGCCATCGGCCTGATCGTCGGTGCTTACCTGAACTGGCTGTTCGTCGCCGGCCGTCTGCGGGTGCAGACCGAGCACAACGGCGATGCGCTGACCCTGCCGGATTACTTCTCCAGCCGTTTTGAAGATAAAAGCGGCCTGCTGCGGATCATCTCTGCGGTGGTGATCCTGGTGTTCTTCACCATCTACTGCGCGTCCGGCATCGTCGCTGGCGCCCGTCTGTTTGAAAGCACTTTCGGCATGTCCTACGAGACGGCGCTGTGGGCCGGTGCGGCGGCGACGATTGCCTACACCTTCGTCGGTGGTTTCCTGGCAGTGAGCTGGACTGACACTGTACAAGCCACGCTGATGATCTTCGCCCTGCTGCTGACGCCGATCATCGTGCTGCTGGCCACTGGCGGCATCGACACCACGTTCCTGGCCATCGAAGCTCAAGATCCAAGCAACTTCGACATGCTGAAAAACACCACCTTCATCGGCGTGATTTCGTTGATGGGCTGGGGCCTGGGCTACTTCGGCCAACCGCACATCCTCGCGCGTTTCATGGCGGCGGATTCGGTCAAGTCGATCGCTAACGCGCGTCGCATCTCCATGACCTGGATGATCCTGTGCCTGGGCGGCACCGTGGCGGTAGGCTTCTTCGGTATCGCTTACTTCTCGGCGAACCCTGCCGTGGCCATGCCGGTTTCTGAAAACCACGAACGTGTGTTTATCGAACTGGCAAAAATCCTCTTCAACCCGTGGATTGCCGGTGTACTGCTGTCGGCCATTCTCGCGGCTGTCATGAGCACCCTGAGCTGCCAGTTGCTGGTGTGTTCGAGTGCCCTGACCGAAGACTTCTACAAAACCTTCCTGCGTAAAAGCGCTTCCCAGGTTGAGCTGGTCTGGGTTGGCCGCGCCATGGTGTTGCTGGTTGCCCTGATCGCCATCGCGTTGGCCGCTAACCCGGAAAACCGTGTATTGGGTCTGGTCAGCTACGCCTGGGCTGGTTTCGGTGCTGCGTTCGGCCCGGTCGTGCTGATCTCGGTGATCTGGAAAGACATGACCCGCAACGGTGCACTGGCCGGTATTCTGGTTGGCGCGATCACCGTGATTGTGTGGAAACACTTCGAGCTGCTGGGTCTGTACGAAATTATCCCGGGCTTCATCTTCGCCAGCCTGGCCATCTACATCGTCAGCAAACTGGGCGCGCCGACTCACGGCATGCTGCAGCGTTTTGCCGCTGCCGAGGCAGATTTCCGCCTGAACAAGTGATCGGGATGAGCTGAGGCTCTGACCTTTCGCCGAACATGAAAACGGCCCGCTCCATTTGGAGGCGGGCCGTTTTTTGTTTGCGGGGAGAAAGTTGTTGGGTTTGATGGCCCCTTCGCGGGCAAGCCTCGCTCCTACAAGAGTTGCGCAAAACCTTGAGGAGCGAGGCTTGCCCGCGAAGAGGCCATCCGCCACAACACATGACTTGTCTATAGCCCAGCATCCCGATTTTTTGAAGGAAGTTTCTCTAAAAAAGTAGGGCGATTCTGAATTGCCTGACCTCCCATCAACACCCCTTGTAGCACATGCACAGTCACTCG
>NZ_LHPC01000034.1 GCF_001297125.1 Pseudomonas sp. RIT-PI-q | reverse complement strand
ATGCTGCCGGGTTTCCCCCGCGACCTGCAAGCACACGTCGTGCTTGGTATCTGCCCAATCTATTCCGACATAAGCAGTGAATTTCTGAGACAGGAGCGTTTGCATCGACAACCTCCACAGGCGCTAAGTACATGCAGGGACATGCATGCTTGCGTCCAGCGAAAGCGATATAGAGAGCCGTGTCGGGCTTTCCCTGAGTATTCGTTAAGGGCGCAAGCGCACCTGTGGGCTCGAAAGTGAGGGGGTAATCATCACGTGCTTGAGAGGCCTATTCGTAGCCCACAGGTGCATGTTCCTTCCTTAGATCAACACTGACTTCCAGACACCGAAGTATGGAAGAGGAAGGAACGGACAACCTATATCAGAGAGGCATTGTCTCAACTCGTCGCCGAGCATCTAGTCATAGCGATAAATCAAAAAGGCTATCGGGTAGCCTCAATGTCTTTGGAGGAAATGCGAGATATTTACGATGCACGCGCCAACCTTGAAGCGATGATCTCAGCTTGGCGATTCAGCGAGGAGACGACTCATGGGAAGCACTGATACTTGCACGCACTCACACGCTATCAAAGGTCATGGAGCTCAGAACCCAGGAGCAGATGCTTGAAATATGGGATGCCCGTCATAAGGCGTTTCACAGCGCGATAGCCTCAGGGTGCGGATCGAAGCACCTCTTGCAACTGAGATCACAGCTATTAGACCAGGCCGAGCGGTATAGGCATTTGTGGTTGAAAAGTACCGTTTTTTCTGCAGAGGCTCTGCGTCAAAAAAGGGCAGAGCATGCAATACTCGTTGATGCCATCCTGGCCCGCGATGCGGCCAAAGCGAGCACCTTGATGAGGGAGCATTTGATGACTCCAGTTCCGATCATTTCGGAAATCATCAGGAATTCAATGCCAGCATTACAGATGCAATAAGCAAACTGTGAAAATCAATCTCAAATCGGCTGTTACGCATGATGGCTCATGGATTGAGTTTTTTTAGCGCCTCTCGCAGCTCAACATTGTTTCTGCCCAGAGCACTTGTCGCGATAACGGCGTTACGTAACAGAATTGAGGCGGCATGCTGAATATGCTCGCGCAACAGACGGTCAGATGGCCCTGAAAGGGTTAGAGCCCCCTTGAGCTCTTGGCCAATCGAAAAAACTGGAACCGATACAGCAGTGGTTTCCGGATCTCTCTCACCAAAAGAACTCGCCCAGAAGCGCTCGCGCAACCCCACCAAAGTAGAGTCCACCTGTCGGGAAAAAGCCAGAAGAATTTTGCCCGAAGCTCCGGAATGAAGTGGAAACCGAGAGCCCTCCAAAACGGAAACTCGCACTGCGCGCTTAGGTTCGACCCTAAACAACACGACCCGACTTCCATTTTCGAGCACGTAAAAAGACGACGTCTCCCCGCTTTCCTCCGTAATGGCTTCCAGCAATGGATGAATAACATCTCGGAGTCGGAAAGAGGCTTGATACAACTGAGACAAACGAAGAGGTTCAGGCCCGATCGAGTAACTGCCATCGGCCAAGCGTCGTACAAAGCCGGCTTTTTCTAATGAAGCAATCAATCGCAGGATCGTACTTTTATAAAGCCCGGTACGTCTTGCAAGCTCGGCTAACGTCAAGCTTTCCTGGTCAATCTGAAAGGCAGCGAGAATCGAAAAGGCGCGATCTACAGCAGCGACGCCACCTTCCGCGTTATGGGACTGGTCAGGAAAGCTCGTATCAGATTCGGTGCTCATAGCCACAAAACGTCGAGTCAATTCTTGCGACCGACCAGACGACTGACGCCGCCATGATCATCCGAAGACAAATTTAGTGTGCGTAAGATACCTTCTGGGTTGCAATGCGGCCAGCACGTCACTGTTCGCGCAAAAATAGCCGCAACGACGCCACCATAGAAGCGGCCACAAACATGATGCACCCCATCACCATCAACCCTGCGGTAAAGGAGCCGGTGTAGTCCTTAAGGAACCCCATTAGGTAGGGGCCGACGAAACCACCAAACGCACCGATAGAGTTGATCAAAGCAATTCCGCCAGCTGCCGCCTGGCCACGAAGGAACTTGCCGGGAAGGGTATAAAAAATTGTATTTCCTGCAATCGTTCCTACCAATGCCAAGG
Source organism: Pseudomonas sp. RIT-PI-q (assembly GCF_001297125.1). GTDB lineage: Bacteria > Pseudomonadota > Gammaproteobacteria > Pseudomonadales > Pseudomonadaceae > Aquipseudomonas. Next base: position 387,094 of record NZ_LHPC01000034.1, on the reverse strand, counting down.
TGATAGCAGCCAAAGCTGGAGCCAACGCGTTCATCTGCAAGGCAAACATTAGCGCTAATCCTGCAAGGAGCATCGCCAATGTCAGATTTAAGATTCCCTTGCCGGTTCGATCAACATGTTTTGCCCAAATTAGGAGACCGATGGTTGCGAAGAAATAAGGATCGCCGCAACCCATCCAATCATGCTCACTTCTACGCCATGAGCCTGCAGCATCTGTGGCAACCAAATTCCCCCCCGGTGTCTGTCCATGTTCAACATCCTCTTTCTGTTGTAGGCTTGCCCTATTTTTTCGAAGGGGATTTTTCGATGAATCAGGACCTAAATGACCCTATCCGACGTATTGTGACAGCGGTTTGTGATGTCCTAGCAGACGAAGGTGTGACTAACCTTAGTCTGCGTAAGGTTGCCGCTAAAGCCGGTGCAACAATTGGCCTTATTACTCATCATTTCCCGAATCGGGCGGCGATGGTCAAGGCAGCAGTCGAAAAGACCTGGGAGGATGAATGCAGTTCGGTTGAATGGCCTGAAACAGGCGATAAAGAAAAGATCATCAGGTCTTTTGACGTATTTCTTCCACTTGATGAGGTTAGACGGCGACAATTGTCGGTCTGGATAGCGTTCTGGGCATTAAGTCAGGAGTCTCCAGAATTACAATCCGTGCATCGTAAAGTTTATCCATATGTACGAGACAAACATTTCATTTGGTTGAAGACATTAGGTTTCTCGAATGAACGCGCGTTAGTGTTGGCCGATAGGTTGACCATGTTCACGGACTCCCTCCTATTACACTCTGTTTTGGACACAGAGTATTGGACGCCGGAACTCATGAAAAATACAGTTAGCGACATGATAAATGATGTATTTACGGAAGCTGCTTTAATAATTAAAAAAAACAGTAAAGCTTCTGGCTGAGCTCAGCCAGAAGCTCTAGGCCAATCAAATTAAGTTATCAGTTTCATTGATATTTTTATTGCTATGATCCATGGTAAATTTTTGAGGATCAATGAATCTACGGATTACGTTTTCAGTAATGATCGAAATATTGTTTTCGTAACCATTCCATGCCATTGATGCTGCCCAAGAAATAGACCCTGTAGAGAATACGGCACCACCTGCGGAAGTTTCAAAAAAAGTCATATCGGCACGAATCAGATGCGATTGTGTTCCTGTGCAAATTGGGAGCGGATCATATGACTCTTCTGGAGGAACCAAAAATAGATCTGTATGTTTTACAGAAGAGCCTACGATTAGTGCATGAGGTGGTGTCCCCAACGTGAAATCAGCTCGGTCTATTTCGAGCCCTGCTGCACCATTTCCATGGAGCCCAAAATTGCCTAATACGGTGTCCTCCACCCCTTCGTAGATAAAACGCGCACGTGGCTCTTCGCCATCTGCGGTTTTAATATAGGGGGAGCCCAAATCAAATCCTTGGGCAGTCATACCAACACCGAAAAGCTCTTGGGGAGCACGTCCAAGTCGGCGCCAAAGGCCGCCTAGTTCACCGGTGAACTGATGCCAATAGTTACCGACACCTGGCTCACCTCCCCGAATGCCGGATTCAGCACGGCGACACTCGATAGCACCAGGGAAATTGGGGCTGTAAGCAATTCGCCAGTAAAAACCATTGCCTCCGGAGTAGAAAATGCGACCTCCATCGCCAAGGAACTGCTTATATGCATCAAGCATATTAGTACTAGTATATTCCGGATGAGACCCAGTTATAATAGCCTGATAACCCGATAGAGCGGCGACGCCCTCCCGCTCCAAATCTTCATCAGTGATTACATCATACGATATATCGCAATGCTCAAGAAAACCTAGAATGTGTGTATCAGCGTTGAATTGCCAAACATTTGATCCTGTCCCGCCCATGTATCCTTGAACTTTTGGTTGAAAATCTAAGACCGGGCGAAGACGAGACGAGTAAAAAACAACTGACCCATCTCGATGTAAATCATACAATGACAACCCAAGCTCAACATGTTTCTGAAGATATTGATGGTGTTTGTCAATTTGAACAAGTTGCCCAGCCGCTATTTCCGTTTCCGAATAGTCCAAACCAAATCGATGATTAGCGTAAGCGGTGTAGCTTGCTGTAGGAGCGATAAACACCAGTTTGTTTTTTTGTCCTCCCACTTTTTTTGCTTTCACAAAAATAACCACAAAAAACTCTTGTGACGAGTCGAGTGGCGAGAAAAGCCGTACAGCGAAGACCCCACTTTTTAGGCTATCTGGGATTTTGAATGAGATGTCGGTTTCCCAACCTGCATCGTATAGATCGTCATCATGAAAATGTACAGCAGCATAATGATCTGGACATTCATTCCAGCAATGCGATTTCCCATCCCATCTGAACCCTGAAACCGCCCGCGATGGCAGATTGATGAAACAACCATTCAATAAGTTTGATCTGGTTTCGACAAACCTATTCGTTTCAATTAGCCGAGAAAAATCCCAATTGGCCGCTAGACTCTTTGGATATTCTGCGTTTTCACTGTAAGAGTTCAGCACCTCTACAAACTCTTCTGCAGCATGATAGACTTTAGGGTTTTCTATTTTGCCATTAAAGAAATTTGCAGCCTTACCCTCAGTGAAGCTTGCACCAAACGAAACAGGATCGGAGGATTTAATTACTGCCCCTTTGTCACACTGCGCTTTGTCACGCCCAGAATCGTTAATCCCGGGAAATTGATTAAGTGCATGCTGTATCACCTCAACCGTTTGCGAAATTCGATTGTAAACACCTACAATAAGATACCAAGATCGTGCGCGACACAACACAGGAGATTGTGCGGTAATACTGATCCCCTTATTGGAGATCGTAAAAGTAGCGGCACCTGCTTCATTCAAATATAAAGTGCATCCGTTTTGTACATTACCAATCGAAATAATTGTTTGATCGTTTTCACCAGGTAATGTCGGCCAAATAAGACCTGCCACAGTAAATGAGTCTGTAGTGGCCAAATGGCCCGCATGTGGAACCACACCATATGACCCCGTAAGAATTTGCTGCATCCGTGCTTTGAATGGCCCCCCTAACGGCAGCTGAACAAGTTCGTCTTTATAACCTGGCCCTTTAGGATTGATGTCGCCCTGTATAATTCGTCTAAGTTCAGCACAATAAGTCGCCCCACCCTCTGCGCTGACTTTAATATCGACGTTATCACCCGGGAAAAAACTAAGAGTCTCGGAGTACGCTGTAATTTTCATGCCAAGCCCTTTTTGTTATTTTGTTGTATTGGTCTTAGGAAGGAATTCGGATGCAATATCGCTTGACAGTTCCTTACCTGTCAGCTCATGCCACCTCCGTAAAAATACATCACGCTCTGCGTCAAGCCAGTGAGTATATTCAACCCCTTCGACAAGAGTGACGGCCTGCCCACGCACTCCTGATAACTGTCCTAGCGCCCATTTTTTATGAGGTTCCAAGACGACGAGTACATATTTTCCAATAAGACGACCTCCGCGCATCACGTTCAGCAAGCGCTGTAAACCTGGACTGTGATAACCGACCGGAGTTACGAGGAACTCCTTAGCAAATAGTACGTCTTCAGGCTGAACTAAATAGCGGCTTGGCAAATCACGCGCGGCAACCTCAAAATCGCTAGAGTTTTCATTGTTATCTTGGTTGGTCGAAAGACTACTGCCACCCATATTATTCTCCTTGCTATGTGTAAAATCAAAGGTCACCCAATTCGACGATGCTTGATAACTAAAATGTTGTTACAGTCAACTCTCCTTATAACCAAATACAATAACTGCCACTCAGTTATATAGTATGCGCCCAAAGCGTCATCCCGCTTGCGAGGGTAGATCACTCGATACATACAAATAGGACCAGCCAGATACTCAGTTCTTGAAAATTCTATATCACGCTTATGAACCATCATCGGATGATAACACTCGTTATTTTTTGAAGTCAATAACAAGTGTTATCTTCATTTCGGAACGTCAAATTTCGATATTTCATGACGCAGACATGTCCATTAACCGACATAGAACAACGATTTATGGCGCCCCCTGAGTTCACAGTTGTCAGTCTTTTTGCGACAGGCATGGATGTTTAGCCAGTTGGAATGATCCCTTTTTCTGGAACAACCTTTGCCAGAACGCTCACTCAAGGGAATTGTGACGGAAAAATTCATATCACTTTGGTACAGGTTTGACCTAAGCAGGCTATCGCAACGCACGCGCCAATCTGGATGTTGAACAAGAGAAAACTAACGTCGTTGGGCTCGGTGATGTGTATTGGCTCGCTCAGCAGACGTCCGCCGAGACGGCATTGGCTGTATCGATGTTGATTCAGCAAGCCGGCAATGGCCGGTCATGGCACTGCGCATTCCCTTATCGTTGATGCTCTGATTCGGTATGATGATTGGATTATCAAAATTGACGAGTTTCTCCATGGACTTATCGGACTCTCCGAGCAATACCACGACTAATGGTTATGAGATGCTCAAGCGGGATATCCTTCATGGCGTTTTCAAGCCAGGGGAAAAGCTTCTAATGAATTCCTTAAAGGAACGTTACGCCCTGGGCGTTGGCCCTTTGCGGGAGGCCCTCTCCCCCTTGGTAACGCAGCGCCTTGTGGTAGCTACAAATCAGCGGGGCTTTCGTGTTGCATCCATGTCCTTGGAGGAAATGAGGGATGTTTATGACGCGCGCGCTAATCTAGAAGCGATGATCCTAATGCTAGCGATCGAGCGCGGGGACGATACCTGGGAGGCGATGATCTTGGCACGAGCTCACACGTTATCAAAGGTCATGGAGGTCAATACTCAGGACCAGATGATGGATGTCTGGGATGCACGGCATAAGGCTTTTCATACCGCCATCGCTTCCGGATGCGGTTCCACCCATCTGATGCAGGCGCGCGCTACGCTCGCTGATCAGGCGGAACGTTACCGCCATCTATGGCTTAGAACTACCGTGCTGTCCCCTGAAGCTTTAGCCTCAAAACGACAAGAACACTCGTTATTGATCGATTCGATTTTGGAGCGTGATGCACCCAAAGCAAGCTCCATGATGCGCAAACATCTACTGAGTCCAATCCCAATCATCGAAAAAATCATGATGAAAGCACCCTATTCATAATTCGGCGAACGCACTGTCCTTGGCCCTACGTTGTTAGGTCGTTGCATTTTGTGCTGGGGGAGAATACGTGGCCGCAACTCCAAGACTACCATGACCATTCGCTACGCCCCTCTCCATCGCAAGCAAATTCGCTGAAACAAGCCCTGCGCTATGCCCAGCTTCCTGCATGGTTTTTTGCCAGGCTTTCAACGCAGAGACGTATACCGATAGCGTTGCTTGCTCGGTGTAAAAGTTTTTAGTGATGAGACTTGAAACAATGCTTTCTATTTCGTTTTTCACGGATGCAAGGAAATAGTCGACTGAAGCCCCTAGCTCTTCTACACCTACGCCAGCCTTTCGAGCAAACTCAACTGATTCGAGAAATGCCCCAACACATGTAACGCCAAAACCACCAGCCATTGCGGCATCCAGAATGTTAGCTGCCCCAATCGGCTCCCCCACCCAACGTGACTTTCCACCGGCTTTCATCAGAGTGTCTTGATGTTTATCCCAAAGCGCCTCGGTACCGGAGTAAAAAACCAATGTTTCGCTTTTTCCAATATCCCCTGGATAGCCCTCAATTGAACCATCCAAATAATTACCTTTATTGAGGGCAATATACTCACTCATAGCCCGGGCTTCAGCAGGGGTTCCTGTCATTAAGTTGATGAAATCTTTACCGGCGATTGATATATCGCTTGTAGTAATCGCGCTTTTTAAAGAGGTGTAATCAAGCAACAAAACTAAGACAGTGGAACTTTGTGCAAGGGCCTCTGATAACGAGCGCACCTCATTTGCTCCTTTTTCAGTTAGCAAATCACATTTACCTGCAGTGCGATTCCACACAGTTACTTGATAGCCCTGCTCCAGATAAAGCTTAGCAAAAGCAGCTCCCATAAGCCCTGCGCCTAAAATAGTGATATTTTTTCCCATCAGAACATCTCCTTGATCAGCATGCGTGATCATAAACAATGAATACGGAATGAACACTTTTCTGCAGGTAAAACTTGCATCAAGGAAAAGGTCTAAAGCCCTCCCATTGATGCCAAAGGCTTTTGTTATAATCCAGTCCCGCCCAGCGCTCAGTGTCTTCCAACGCTAGGCGAAAGCGGTCGACAAAAATTTGAATTTCATTATCCGTAGAAATTAACGGTGGACAGAATGCGATCGAATCACCCATAGCACGCGTGATCATCTCATGGTGTGGCGCGCGATCCGCCAAATATCGCCCCAAAGAACCAACACTATCTAAAATGGCAGCAATGGGTTGGTATGAGGAAGACAATTGCTTTGAGACAACGATTACATCGGGAACAATATCAAACGTCTGACACCCAAACATATTTCCCGTACGACCAAATCCGCAGATAACCTCATCAGCAACAATAATTACATCATATCGGCGACAGACTGCTTGTATTTTCTGCCAGTAGGTACGTGGCTGGACAATAACCCCACCAGCTCCCATTAGGGGTTCACCATAAAAAGCGGCTATATTTTCAGCACCTTCTTGTTGAATCAGTGCTTCCAGTTCATTTGCTAGACGGTCAGCAAATTGCTCTTCGCTCTCGCCAGGAAGGGCAGATCTGTAATGATGCGGACAACTGACATGTAGAAAACTAGGGAATGGCACATCGAACCCGCCATGATTGGCCGGCAAGCCTGTCAGGCTTGAACTGACCGCAGTTATGCCATGATATGCATTTTTGCGACTGATAATTTTCTTTTTTGAGGGCAGACCTAACGAGTTATTTCGGTACCAAAGCATCCTAACAACCGTATCGTTGGCTTCGGACCCGGAGTTCGTGAAAAATACCTTGCTCATTGGTACCGGTGACAACTGAGTAAGCTTTTCAGCCAACTCAATACTTGGCAAATTAGATTTGTGACTAAATGTATGATAGAAAGGGAGCTTGCGTAACTGCATTTCAGCAGCTTTAATTAGCCGCTCGTTACTGAAGCCTAGCGCCACAGACCATAAACCTGACATCGCCTCAAAGTATTGTTTTCCTTGATCATCATAGACATATACCCCTTCGCCTCGTTCAATGATCATTGAACCCATTTGCTCATGCAAACGGGCGTCAGTGTATGGATGGAGATGATACTTTATATATTTCCCTGAGGGGGATAATGCAAGTTTCTTCATTCAAATATCCTCAAGAGCATTATTTTAAAACCTCAAGAACACACCGCCTTTACAATAGCCAAGCTTTTGTTAACTTGTTGCTTGCTGGCCTTTAAAGGAATTAAGAAAATCAGCTCGTTATCACGAGTAGAACATGAAAACAATGACAAATTATTCTGTTGCGTTTTGCAAACAACACTTTTTCCAGAGTAAGTTTCGAGCCAGACAACTCATTCCTTGAACCAAGGTCTACGAAAATCATAACTCCCAAGCCGCGTAATTCTGCGACCCCGTTATTTAGTGATATCGGCTAATCTTTATTCAGCTGCATTAATTAACATCTGCTGTATACAATCAGCTCTCAGCAACGATATACGCACGCGTGCCCGTAATAGAGCTCGGCGTTCCTCTTGAAACCTCAACTCAAATTGAGGCATTGTCTGTTCATTGATTTTCATATCTTACTATGAGCCGATAGTTAGTTTTAAAAATTTGCTCAATGAAATCCAGCCGACAAATACTCATTGATTTTTGGGCGGACGGCTAATTTTGGCTGTTTGCACCAAAGGGTTGCCTGCTCGTAACTGTAAGCAAGGCCAAGCAAATTGGCTTCGTCCCATAAACGACCGACAAATATCAAAGCAAATGGTGAACCTGATGGATAAAACCCGGCCGGAACGGTAATTCCTGGAAATCCGCCAATATCAATTTCAGATACCGTAGTTTCCAATATCACTTCAGAACTAAAAAGCAACGGAGTTTCACGTCTCATTTGCGGAAATACGAGAGCATCCAATTGATGCTGGCTCATAACCTCATTAAATATTGAAATGTAAAGCTCACGAGCGTGCAAAAAACTCGTTAAATTAGGTGCTTTCGTAACATCTGCTAGTGACTCAGTAAAACCGTCAAGTTCATGGTGATAGGCCAAATACCCCCCGTCGGCAAACGGATCCTGCCCTGTGACATCGATCAGATCTTTCAATGATCGAATTGGCGCCGTTGAACCCAGACGATTAAAATAGTTCTCTAGATCATGAGCAACTGATTCTTCACCACGAGCGTCATACCCGTTCAGTCCGTCCAACTTGGACGGTTTGGCCACCTCGGAAAAGCCTGACCTTGCAAACGGATCGTGTATGACAATAGCCCCTAACGCCTCTAGTTCTTCAACCGCTCTCGCATACAGGATTTGAGTTTCAGCCGTTAAAGTAACATTTCTCCACCCTGGTCCAAACAGCCCGATACGTCTTCCTCGCAACCGATCCTTACATAGTTTACTGGTATAGCCTTCTCGTGGAACGTTACCGATAGACGCGACAGTTTTTGGATCATCTGCGGTATACCCGGCCAAGGTATTCAGCGCGATGGCGGCATCCTCAATTGTTTTACTGATCGGCCCTACGACGTCACGAGTACTACTCGCTAACGGCAGCACTCCAATATTTGGAATAAGCGCAAAGCTAGGTTTTATGCTGACTAGCCCTTGAGCTGCGGCGGGATTTTGGATTGAGCCCCCCGTTTCTTCACCAAGGCTGAATACAGCGAATCCACATGCAATGGCAGTGGCACTCCCTGCACTGCTAGCACCTGGTGCTCGCTGGAGGCTATGCGCATTATAGGTTGGACCAGCCCAACTATCGTTTGTGTTAGTGCCACTCAAACTCAAAAGAGAGACATTGGTCTTCCCTAGAATAATTGCACCTGCCTCACGCAATCGAGCCACTACCGGAGCGTCGAGGTTCGGAATTAGACTAACTCCGTTCGTTTTGGAACTTAGGAATCTCCATCCACCCGTCGTCGGTAATCCTGCACAATCAATTGTGTCCTTGATTACGATGGGAATTCCAGCCAGCGGCCCAAGTGGTTCTCCCAAAGCACGACGCGCATCTATTCGATGAGCCTCTACTAATGCATCGGGGTTAAGCTCTATCACCGCATTATACGTCGAGTTGTATCTCCCTATTCTAGCAAGGAAAGCACCAACTAATTGTGCCGTGGTAAACGCTTGATTCTCAATCGCGAGTTGTATTTCACGTACTGATAGCGTCCCCACAGACTCGGGCGTCAAATAATTATTATCCACTGCCGGTGCGTCATTGCTATTACTATTATTCTTCATTCACCAAAACCTCGTGATAGAATAGCAAGCGGAAGCGCGCCATTCATTGAGAACTTCAATGCACAAGATTAATTAATTGGATCTAAATCCCCCCGAGACAGAGATATTTAATTTCCAAGTAGTCTTCGATGCCATATTTGGAGCCTTCTCGCCCAATCCCCGAAGCTTTTATGCCACCAAAAGGAGCTACTTCAGTCGAGATAATTCCGGTATTGATACCGACAATTCCATATTCCAAAGATTCTCCTACCCGAAACACTCGTCCTATGTCACGAGTGTAGAAATACGCGGCCAATCCGAATTCAGTGTCGTTTGCTTGAGCAATCACATCCTCCTCAGTTTCGAACCTGAACAGAGGTGCCAGAGGGCCGAAAGTCTCTTCTTTGGCAACTTTTGCAGTGGATGGCACATCAACGAGAATGGTCGGCTCGAAAAAATTACCTCCCAAGCTATTACCGCCGCAAATAATGGTCGCGCCTAACGATAAAGCATCGTGAATATGCTCTTCGATTTTTGCTACGGCCTTTTCATCAATCAGCGGCCCAGTGGTCACGCCGTCATCTAAACCGTTTCCGATTTTTAGTTTTTCCACCGCAATTTTTAGTTTCGCGGCAAACACTTCATAAACGGTGCTTTGAATGTAAAGCCGGTTGGCACATACACAGGTTTGACCCGCGTTACGGTATTTTGATGCCAAAGCACCTTCCACCGCTGTGTCCAAATCTGCATCTTCAAAAACGATAAATGGTGCATTACCACCCAATTCCAACGATACCCGTTTTATATCATTTGCGCATTCAGCCATTAGCTTTCGTCCAACCTCAGTCGAGCCGGTGAAAGACAATTTACGCACCAGTGGGTTGCTGGTCAGTTCGCCACCTACTTCACCTGCACTTCCTGTAACAACACTGAGTACCCCTGGCGGGATACCGGCCTCTTCCGCTAATGCGACCATGGCCAGCGCTGAGAATGGGGTTTGTGAGGCAGGTTTGATAACCATGGTACAACCAGCTGCAAGAGCTGGCCCCGCTTTACGAGTGATCATCGCGGCTGGAAAATTCCACGGTGTAATAGCGGCAGTCACACCGATCGCCTGCTTGATCACCAATAAACGTTTGTCAGACTGGTGCTCTGGTATCGTGTCGCCATAAATGCGTTTACCTTCCTCGGCAAACCATTCAATAAAGGAGGCAGCATAGGCAATTTCGCCTCTAGATTCGGCGAGAGGTTTGCCTTGCTCCATCGTCATTAAACGAGCAAGCGTCTCTTGATTGGCCATCAAAAGCTCAAACCATTTCCGTAGCTTGACCGCTCTGTCTTTCGCAGTAAGGGCGCGCCAAGCTGGCAAAGCGCGATTTGCCGCTTCTATAGCTCGACGTGTTTCGGCAGCGCCCATTTTTGGGACGGTACCAATAATGTCGCCAGTGGCAGGATTGTTAACACTAATAACATTGCCGTTGTCAGCGTCGATCCACAGCCCGTCTACAAAAGCTTGCTGCCTGAAGAGTGATTGATTTTTTAATGGCATGAGACTATCTCGCAGTTCAATCCAGCAAAGGACCGAACCTAGGTATCAGCCGGGCTCGATCCATATTGCGTCATCTAAAAGAGCTGAAGCGTGATTCACGTTTCAGCGTGAGCTTCAAACGCTCCGTTGGGTTTTAGCCGTTGCTTGGAAAAGCGAATTGCGCGGCCTCATGACTCGCGCGTTGCGGCCAACGCTGAGTGATGGCTTTGCGTTTGGTATAGAAACGCACACCATCGGGACCATAGGCGTGCAAATCACCAAACAGTGAGCGTTTCCAGCCACCAAAACTGTGATAACTCACTGGCACCGGAAGTGGCACGTTCACCCCTACCATTCCCACCTCAATCTCGTCACAGAACAGGCGAGCTGACTCACCATCGCGGGTGAAGATGCACGTACCATTTCCGTATTCGTGGTCGTTGATCAGTTGCATCGCCTCTTCCAGGCTGCCAACTCGAACAATGCAAAGTACCGGTCCAAAAATCTCTTCTTTGTAAATTCGCATGTCCGGCGTTACCCGATCGAATAGACAGCCACCCAAAAAGAAGCCGTTTTCATTACCGAAAACTTGGAGTCCGCGCCCATCTACTACCAACTCCGCCCCAGCGACCACGCCATCATTCACATAACCCACAACTTTTTCACGCGCGGCCGAGGTCACCAGTGGGCCCATCTCAAGTCCCGCCGTTGTCCCCGCTCCAATTTTCAACGCTTTAATTTGAGGGGCTAGTTTTCGAACCAGCGCGTCGGCAATTTGGCCGCCCACACAAACCGCGACAGAAATAGCCATGCAACGCTCACCACAAGACCCGAAAGCTGCGCCCATCAATGCGTTCACTGCATTATCCAAATCAGCATCAGGCATCAATACGGCATGGTTCTTCGCACCACCAAGTGCTTGAATACGCTTACCGCGCTTAGCACCTTCGCTGTAGATGTATTCTGCAATCGGTGTGGAACCAACGAAGCTCAAAGCTTTGACTTCAGGTGCTTCAATTAACGCATCGACGACAACCTTGTCACCATGCACAACGTTCATAACACCCTTAGGAAGACCGGCTTGATTCAACAGCTCCGCGATCAACAGTGTCGAACTCGGGTCACGCTCTGATGGCTTGAGTATGAAGCAGTTGCCACAAACGATGGCAAGGGGATACATCCAGAGTGGAACCATCGCAGGAAAATTGAAAGGCGTGATGCCGGCAACGATACCCAAGGGTTGAAAGTCGCTCCAAGCGTCAATGTTTGGTCCGGCGTTGCGACTGAACTCACCTTTCAAAATCTCAGGCGCAGCACAAGCAAACTCAACGTTCTCAATACCACGCTTCAGTTCGCCGGCTGCATCCTCTAGCGTTTTGCCATGTTCCTGACTAATCAGTTCGGCGATCTTCGCTTCATTTTGTTCTAACAGTTGTTTGAACCGGAACATTACCTGAGCGCGCTTCGCTGGCGGTGTGTTACGCCATGTGGGAAACGCGCTTTTTGCCGATTCAATAGCGCGCTGTACTGTGTCGCGGGTGCCTAGCCCCACCTTGCGAATGACTTCACCGGTAGACGGGTTGAACACATCAGCACTACGATCACTGTCTTCGACAGCCATTCCGTGAATCAGGTGAGGGATCGTTTTCATGAGGATCTCCGTTTGTATCCATAGATAAAGTGGGAGCTCACTCCCAGAAAAGGTGCGACGGATTAGCCTTTAACTGCTGCTTGCAATGCGATTTCAACCAAGATGTCTTCAGCTGCAAGATTGGATTCAACAGTTGCCCTTGCAGGCAAAGCGTTATGTGGAATCCATTCGCTCCAGGCAGCATTCATCTCAGAAAAGTCTTTCACTGCGTGTTTTAGCCAAATCTGGGCAAACAAAATGTTGGATTTATCTGAGCCAGCGGCTTCAAGTAACTCATCAATCCTGGCCAGTAGTTGTTTGGTCTGACCGTTTACATCTTGTGTTCTATCTTCAGGGACTTGCCCTGTGACGTAAACGATTCCATTGTGTACCAGTGCATGGCTAAGGCGACCTGGGTTAGGTTGAATACGGGTGATAGTCATAATTCTTACTCCTGAGTTTCTATTAATGTTTGCTGAGCCAGCCGAAATGGCCAGCAAATTTCAAGGCGAGTACATCCAGTGACGCGATAAAACGCAGTCGATTCGTTAACACTAAGTTACGGCTAGATAAGCCGCTGTCCGATTATCCCATCGAACGAAGGCTCCCTGCGGCTCTAGAAATGGCACGTGCGGTGTTCATAACCTTCGGCGCTAATTCACTACGGGCTTGCTCAAACGTCCAGCGACTAAACGGCACAGAAATATTTACCGCACCTAATGGATAACCATTTACATTGACAACGGGTGCGGCAACGCCAATATCACCGGCATAGAACTCTTCGTTGGAATGCGCATAACCATCCTGACGAGCCTCCGCCACAAGCTGTCGAATTTGATCAATGTCTATCACCGTTCCTGCTGTATACGACACACGATTCGAAGCCACCAGAATTGCCTCACCCTCACTCTCTGGCAGAGCACATAAATAAGCTCTCCCAGCAGCCGTGCAAAAAATGGGTAGGTGCTGTCCCAACTGGATGTGTAGCGGGATCTGTTTGTGACTAGGGAATCGAGCCACATAAATCATATCCAAGCCCGAACGCTCTAATAAATTACAGCTTTCTTCGACACTTCGATTCAGCTCGTGGAGGTAAGGATTTGCTCGCTCAATCAGATCGCTTGACTGTAAATAACCAGCCCCGAGATCAAGTGATTTAGGAGTTAACCTAAACCGTTTTGTATCAGGCTCCTTGAACAGATACCCTAAGGCTTCTAACGTGAAAACGGATCGCTGAATAGTACTCTTATTGAAACCCGTTGCCTCAACAATTGCACCTAAGCTCATACTTTGGCTTCCCGCGCGAAACACGGAAACAATGGCCAATCCTTTAGACAAGGCGGTAATGAACAATGGCGAATCTTCAGGCGATGTCATCTGTGCGTTTCCTTTAAGATTGCGTTTCCGAGCGCGATAGCAACGAACTCATGACTAAACTTTAGCTTTCCACTCATCTCAGCTAGTAAAGTCTAATCGAAATGCCGTAAAACAATTCCGGGTTCGACCACGGGCTTATTTCGCTCGAAACGATCAACTGCAAAAGGTTTAATACGGTCGTCCAACTCACCTTTGAAAATGAGCTTGGCCATCAGTTCGCCTGCGGCCGGGCCTCCTGCATAGCCGTAACACCAACCAGCACTGATGAATAAGCCTGGCATTTGGTGATGGGCACCCATCAGTGGTCCAAAATCTTTCGAGATGTGAACCAGCCCTGCCCACTGACGTAAAATTCGCGCTTCTCCCAACTGCGGGAACATTTCCAGATAAGCTTTTGCAGTCGCGGCCATAACAGGTACATCGGCATTGAGGGTATTTTGTGGCCGCTCAGCAACCTCTGCACCACCAACCACTTCACCCCGAGGAGTTTGGTGCATGTAGCAAAGCCGATCCAACAATGCCACGGCAGGCCCGATAAGGGGTCTCGTCGGCTCCAAGGCCATGGCTTCAAGGCGCATGGGGTAACCATCCAACGGCACGCCCGCCAATTGCGCCAAAGAATTAGATTCCGCCCCACCAGCAAGAACCACGATCTGGGTGTTCACACGTGACTCACCGACGCATACCCCCGAAATTTTCCCACCACTGTTGTCGATTGAAGTGACTTCGGAACGGTAGCGAATATCCACTCCCCGCTCTTCGCAAGCTTTATGGTAGGCATACATCGCCGCGTGATGTGGGGCGCAACCGCTGTCCGGTAAATGTAACGCGGCACTGACCCGTTCATGAGCCAGAGCTGGAAGCACACGGCGAAGTTCCGCATCCGTCAAGATGCTGGAGTTGATCCCGCAGTCCTTATGAACCTCCATTGTGCGTTGAAGCATTTGAGCGGTAGAGTTCTGTTCCGCGATCTGGGTGTAGCCACGCTGCGAATACATCACGTTCTGGCCCAATCGCTTAGATAGTCCTATCCAGAGCTTGCTCGAATGCGCAAAAAAACGTGTCCACTCCGGAGAACTGAACGCTCCACGTACCAGGGTTCCATTGCGCCCAGAAGCCCCACCTTGCCAATAGCCAGCGTCTAAGACCAGGATGTTACGCATGCCCATATCAGCGAGATTAAACGCGATTGAAAGCCCCTGAATGCCTCCACCTACGATGACAACCTCTGCATCTTTCGGAAGGGGTTTGGACTGTATCATTGCAAAGGCTCCACTACTTCTTCCAGGCCCACAGCCTGGGAAACACTGATTGCACGCCTCGGTGGGCGCTGACTTGGTTTAGCCAGTTGGGAAAGCGGCAGGCCGGTTCGGGCGCTGACAAAAGCCCGCAGAAGATCCCAGCAAGGTTGACCCTGACATGGCCCCATCCCGCAGGATGTCAATCGCTTGATTACTTCAAGATCAGTAATACCTTGTTTCAGTAGTGCATCGACTTCATGCGTCGAAACATCGAAACAAGGGCACAATAGGGCCGCATGACGTGACAGAGGAGCTATCGGTAAAAGTTGGTCCGCGTCAGCTGCACTACCTATGTATCGAAACCGACTCGTTCCTTGATCACGAAGTTGCAACAGTCCTTCAGCGCCACTCTGGAACGCAAGGCTACCGTCGCTGACCCAAGGTCCCGCATATACGATCGAATCACAATCAATGCGACGATCAAAAAGTGCACCACTTACGCTGTTATGGCCCAATACGCGACGCAGGCTTTCGACAGGTTCTACGGCTACGACATTAACACCCAACTGACGGAGCATCTGGGCAACCGATGTTTGCTCTCCGGATCCGGTAACGACCACCCGTAGTCCTGGGGCAACCGCTTGATCTTTTGCCATCAACAACGCTGCTCGCGCATCCATGGTGCCGGGTAGCCACATTCCTGGTACAACTGGTGGGCAAGACCGCTGACCCGTTGCCAACAATACCTCTTTGGCTTCTAGGACTACGGCACCTTTGGTAGGATCGTTTGGTGCACCTAAAAGAATGCCTCCGGAACGATAGGCGCCGAAAACCTCAATTCCAACCAATGTTTCTACGCGTTTGTCCAAGGACGGCAGAGCTTTTCCACGTGCTCTCGCGTAACGCCCTAAGCGCTCTCCGCGACTGACAATGAGTGCCGTTTTACCAGCGGCCACAGCTTCGTTTGCGGCTGCGCAACCCACAGGCCCGCCACCAACAATCAGCGTGTCTACAACGAATCGTCGCCCTTGTGGTACCAAAGTCTCGGTGCGCGAAACCGCTGGCTTGGCCACTCCCGCCAAAAATGCCAACAATGCTTCCCAGCGCTGATAAAGCCTCGTACCACTAGGCACCATGTTGGTGTGTTCAAATCCGCCTTCGACCCAATTGGAGGGAAGCAGGCGTGTCAGCTTCAACAAATCAAACTGCGGGCTTGGCCAACAATTCTGCATTTCGATTCTTAGATTCTCTCTCACAGGCAAGAGATCCAGACGCACGTTTGGCACATCATTCACCCGAGCCAGCACACCGGTCACATAGCTTCCCGAATAGCCCATCGGACGATGTGATTTTCGCGTCCACGCTAAGGTTTTAACGCCACTTGCCAACAGGGCGACCGCGACACTATCTCCCGCCCGTCCTTCCACCAGACGGCCGTTCCAGTAAAACTTCACCGTCTGCCGATTGGCGTGAGGCAAGCGTCGGCCATTGTTGTTGTTCATACCTTTCCTCGTTTAGAGCTCCGCTGCGCGGTAAAACTGATAACCAACATGATGATCGACAGCACCGTCATCAAAGTGGCAACCACTGCAATCAAAGGGTCAATTTCCGAACGCAGTGAACTAAACATGCGCTTAGTTAAGGTGGCACTATCGCCACCACTGATGAACAATGAAATGACCGCTTCGTCCAGTGAAACAGCGAAGGCAAACATCGCCGCTGCAATCACGGAAAAGCGAATTTGCGGCAATGTGATCTCAAAAAACGCGCGCAGCCGACTGGCCCCAAGTACGCAGGCTGCCTGTTCCTGAGTGACGTCATAAGTTCGCAAACCGGCACTTACGTTGATCAGCACATACGGCAATGCAATCAATGTATGAGCAAAAACCAACCCCGGGATAGTGTTATTCAAGTCGTATCGGGCGTAGACGAAAAACAGTCCGATGGCGGTAAAGATGGTGGGTACGATCATTGGTGCCATCAATAGCCCACGAATGAGACCGCTAAGGCGCTTTGAGCTTGTGTGCAACGAATAGGCGGCCGCAGTTCCCATTGACGTGGCCAACACCATTGTAAGCGTGGCGGTAATAAGCGATACCTTTGTGGCGCTCTGCCACTCCACCGAATGAACGTAACTAAACAGTGGCTCCAAGCTGATTGATTTCGGAGGAAATGTTAGATAGCGCGCATCGGATAACGCCATTGGCATTACCACCAAAGTTGGGGCGATGAGAAACACCATGGTCAACAGCACCAACAAATACAACCAGGATCGGCTTGCCAAGCTGATGAATATTATAGCTAAATTAGTCTTCATGAAATCACTCACTACGCCGGCGCAAATCAGCGACTTTCTTAGCAATGAAAAGAATAAGTAGGGTTGTAACCAGCAACACCACACCTAACGAAGACGCAGCCCCCCAGTTCGAATACATCGCTACATCGCTTTCAATACGCATAGAAATCATTTGCACTTTGCCACCGCCTAAGAGTGCAGGCGTCACGTAAAATCCCAAACTAATGACAAATACGAGAGTGGCACCAGCTGCAAGTCCCGGTAGCGACAATGGTAGAAATACGTCACGGAATGCACGCGCTGGCGATGCGCCAAATGAAGCTGCTGCCTGGGAGAACAGCGGACTGATACTCTTCATGGATGCGTACAAAGGCAGGATCATATAAGGCAGCATGATGTGAACCATCCCGATCACGGTACCTGTCATGTTGTTAGCCAACGCTAACGGCGAATCAATGACCCCCAGAGCTATTAACAAGTCATTCACGATCCCGCGTCGCTGAAGAATCACCAACCACGCATAAGAACGTACAAGCAAGGATGTCCAAAGAGAAACCATCAATAAGGCCATCGCCAAATTTGCGAGTTTCCCTTCCACTTGTGAAATGAAGTAGGCGTACGGATAACCAATCAATACGCAGCATCCAGTGACGATTATGCTAATCTTAAACGTCTGAAAAAAAGTCAAGACATAGATTGGCTCTAGCAACCGAGTGTAGTTCTCAACCGTAAGCTGATCATTAGCATTGAATAACGAAAGCCAAAACAACCAACCTATTGGCAGCACAAAAGTCACAAGTACAAGAAACAACGCCGGAGTGCAGGCACCAAACAGAAACCAACCATGCCGGCGCTCTGCTTTGCGTAGCTCGACGGCATTCGACATAGTGATTATCGCGCTCATCGGGCCTCCCCGAGCACCAGCGTGTCTTGCGGATGAAGGCCGAGAACGACTACCTCGCCCTTAACAGGTAGGTGAGCAGATTCAGATCGACGAGATGGCAGTCGAATTGAAACTTGGGCACCTTCGCCTAAGTCGACCTGTACCAGTTGCGTTTCGCCTTGGAAAATCACGTCTACGACGCGACCGTGCAAAAGGTTGAATCCTTCTGAGTGACCGGACACGAACTGCAGTTTCTCCGGACGTACCACAAGACAGGCAGTGTTGCTGCCGTTCCCGTTCACCGCCACAGCACTTCGCAGTGGAGCATCCTGAAACCAGGCATGACCATCACGCAAAGTCACTGGCAGACATGAAGATTCACCGACAAATTCAGCGATAAATCGACTGGCCGGGCGCTCGTACAGATTCACAGGGCTATCGATTTGCTGAATTTTCCCCTTACTCATTACGGCAATTCGATCAGACATAGTCAGCGCTTCGCGCTGATCATGGGTCACGTACACGACGGTCATGCCCAATCGCTCATGCAAACGGCGCAGTTCGAGTTGCATGGTTTCACGTAGACGCTTATCCAAAGCGGAAAGCGGTTCGTCCATCAGTAGAATTTTCGGTTCAAATACGATGGCACGTGCCAGCGCGATACGCTGACGCTGCCCTCCCGACATTTCGTCAATCCGGCGCTCAATTAAGTGATCGAGCTCTACCAATGCCAACACTTCTTCGACACGCTTACGTATTTGCTCGCGGCTAAAACCGCGCAACTTCAGCGGGTAGGCGACATTCTGGTACACATTAAAATGCGGAAATAGCGCGTAGTTCTGGAACATCATTCCGACATCACGCTTGTGCGGCGGTTGAAACACTACTTCGCGTCCACCAAAACGAATACTCCCTGAGTCAGGTCGTACGAATCCAGCCAGCGCCATAAGTAGGGTAGTTTTTCCGGATCCGGAGGCACCTAATAACGAAAGGAACTCACCGCTTTTTATTTCTAAACTAACATTATCCAACGCAGCAAAACTACCGTAGGATTTGTTGAGATTTTCGATATCTATAGACATCGACGAACATCTGGAATTAGACATAAAAGTACCTGCAGCACAGAGCCGTCGAGCTCTGTTCCTGCCATCATCATTAACCAGGAGACGGCTAGGCCGTCTCATTCAAATCAAATTGATGCCGCTTTAATTCTGGATGAACAAATCAAAACGACGTTGCAATTCAGCTTGATTGGCTTGCCACCAGATGGGGTCAAAAAAAGCGACTTTTCCGACATTGGCAGGCGACGTAGGCAAGGTCGCGGCCATTTCGGGAGAGATGATTCCGGTATCGTACGCTTTGCTATTGATCGGTGGGTTCGGTATGAACGTCACCAGCTTCGCTTGACTCTCAGGGGACATGATTTGCGCAATCAATTTCATGGCCAGTGCTTTGTTTGGAGCTCCTTTCGGGACCACAACACAGTCAAAATCAAGCAATGCCTGGTCATAGGTGTAATCGACTGGGGCTCCAGATTTTTTTAGCTCATCAATTCGTGATGCCCAGATCGACAAAGCATCGACCTCACGACTGCGTAGTAGCTGCGCAGAATCACTACCACTACGCCACCAATTGGCAACCTGGGGCTTAATCCGCTCCATCACTTTGAAGGCACGCTCGACATCAAGTGGGTAGAGATCCTTGGGACCTACTCCATCTGCCATCAAGGCAAGCTCCAGTGTGGTAAAGGGCTGGCGATACAAGGCACGTTGCGCTTTGATTGTGGGATCAAAAAACTCCTTCCAGTTTTTCGGTGTCTTGGTGGTTGAGTCTGTATACCATGCGAGAACCGTAGAGTACGCATTGCTAGCAATCCAGTTTTTGCCACGCAAATTATCGGCGACTCCGTCGCGGCTGATGATTTGATAGTCCAATGGTTCAGTAAGGCCTTCCCGCTCGGCCATTACACATTCGTTTGACCCAAGCTCAACCACGTCCCATTTGGGTTTTCCGGACATGACCTGAGCCCTTACGGCGGCAAGACCATCCATATTGTCTTCTTTTATGGTGATGCCGAGAGCCTTGGCGGCAGGTTTCAAATAAGCCTCTCGCTCAGCATCTTGTAAAGCACCGCCCCAGCCAGCAAAAGTGATGCTTTCAGCGGCCTGGACGTGCATGCCGCCCAACATCGAAAAACTCGCAGTGAGCATCGCTACATTTTTGATAATCGGTTTCATTTTCAACTCCTGTGTTTTTGTAGTTAGACAGTTGACTCGAAACTAAGAAACATTTAACGCGCGACGAACTACTATATGTCTATAGCAATTCCAAACATTTATTATTAGATCCTTGCACCAGAACACTATCAATAGAACTATTGTCTCGCATCTTTGTATCGGTACCACGAGTAAGCCACTCGCTGTCCAACCCTGAGAAAGTGCTGAAATGGAAAGCGTTGAGGAACCTGGTGCAAAAAATCTACCGCAGTTGGGTTTCCCCCACCACAAACCATTTGAGCAAGACGTTTTCCGGCCTGGATCGAGAAAGAAACTCCGCTACCTGCATAGCCTCCTGCAGAGAAAACATTCTTCACATCTGGAACTTTATAAATAAAAGGCAATGAGCTCTTTCCGACTGCGACCCAACCGCCCCAGTTGTAATCAACCTGAATACCATTCAGCGCCGGAAATTTACGACACAATGCGGCGTGCAACGATTCTCGGTGCTTCGGATTTTCCGCATCACGACCATGGATGGCACTACGTCCACCAAACAAAATACGATCATCCGGCAATCGGCGATAATAAAAAAGAAGATTACGGGTATCGAACATACAGTCAGTTCCCGGCAAGCTATCCTGTTTCTCCTGCGCGCTCATAGGCCGAGTAACAATAATTTGCGAATGAATGGGTAATACTCGACCAGCTGTTTTCGGATGCAACTCACGAGAAGTATAGCCATTGGTTGCAACAATCACTTTACGGGCGGTCACGACACCCCGAGGCGTGACCAGCTTATGCCCAGCTGAACTACTGGTCCAATCAATGACCGGGGAACTTGTGTGAATAACCGCGCCCGACGAACGTGCCATTCGGTGCAGAGCCCAAGCCAGTTTCAATGGATGCATGGCAAATCCATCGGGCATGTGCATTGCACCAAACGCTTCTGCACCAGAATGCACGCGCCTGACATCATTTTCTGCTACGTATTTAGCAGGATAGCCAATCACATCATTATAAAGTGCAATCTCTCGCTTAAGCGCGTGTACGTGCTCAGGCTTACTAGCAACCTTATACACACCATCAGGCTGAACATCGCAAGCAATCGCACCATCACGAATTAATCCGCGAACGGTGTCCAGTCCATTTTTCATCTCTTGAAAATATTGTCTGGCAACATCTTCACCATGCAGCTCTATTAACTTTGAAAGAGGAACTCGTCCACCGCTGATACGAGAAAAGCTTCCATTACGACCGCTGCAACCCCATGCGCTCTGATTCGCTTCAAGAACCACCGCCTTAACCCCGTGTTCTAGAGCCAAATGCAAGGCACTGCTCAAGCCCGTATAGCCTCCACCGATAATGACCACGTCGGCAGAAAGGTTTCCGGACACAGCACTATCATCTTCGGGCGGCAGCCCTGCGGTATCAACCCAGTATGACGGGGTATGGGGTTCACCCATGCCTGGGCTAGCGTGAACAAACGGATCGTACACTTTATTGTTCTCCGTATCGCTATGCGATATTTTTTTAGCGGCTATGAATAAAGTCTATGCGATTCCATGGAGATAACAAGTGTTATCTTGCGCTTTTTATTTATTTTTGCTGCTTCCGCTGAGCGGTCGCGTGCGTGGAGCCGACCGCCAAAGGAGGGAGACACGAGACGTATGCGGATGAGCCAGGCACGCAGTAATAAACGAAGATGTGCCAAGGCAAATCACGACAGACCGCGAGATGCAGGCTGTCGTGTGACACTGGATGATGTCAGCGTTAGAAAGGACCTAAAGCTACGTATGCGAGCTCTGTTGCTTCGATGACTTCCCAGCGTCCGGTGAAACCGCGCGGCAGAAAGAATGCATCGTCGGTAGCAAAATCTCGCGATTCCCCACATGAGTCCGTGAAACGAACTACCCCTTTACGGACATAGCAAAACTCATCAAAAGGGAAATCGTCGAGCGCCACCCAACCTGGCTTCCCAAACCAAACACCTCCGTAAAAACGACCTTCAGCCTCATCACCAAAGTTTCGGTACTCGATCTCTGTCCAACCTTTACTTGCACCACCTTCCGGGTATTCGGGAGCGTGCCTACTACCGGCACCAATTCCAATAACGGTAATGTCACTGACGGATTTACTCATGATTACTCCTGCAGATGTTGAGGCTGACTCATACAATTGAATGCTTCAATCAGATCTTTGGGCGTCGAGCAGCAACGTCAAACCATGGGTTAATTCGCTCAAGCGCTGCACCGATACGAAACGTAGTAACGTCATCATAGGTTCGACCAACAATTTGCATTCCAGTCGGTACACCATTGCGTGCTAATCCAGTAGGCACGTTCAAGACCGGACAACGTGACATAATGTTAAATGGAATGGTCAACGATGAATCCCAGTAGAAATCCACCACCTCACCATTAACCTCAACACCATGATCGATATAGTCGTCCCCAGCGATAAAACCTCGGGAGCCGAGTGTTGGACAAAGCAACGCGTCGTATCGCTCAAGCACCTGATTGATAGTCCCCGAAATCTTCGCTTCCAGCTCTGTACCCTCCAGTGCGGTGGCTCCTTTTGCCCGCCCAATCAGCACTTGCGCTGCATGCAGAAGATACTCACTTGCGTCGGACTCACGACCAGCTGAATGCTCCTGAACCCAAGACATGAATGGGGCAAAATGAATCGCTGACGCACGCTTGACATCCTCTCGTTCAATCACCAGATCCACTTCTTCGACGATGGCACCCGCCGATCGAAGAGCGGCAGCGGCGGCGAGCGTGTTTTTACGGATCTCTTCATCAACTGGCCAAGAACCACCAAAATCGATTGAAACGGCCAAGCGCAGCCCCCGAACATCCTCAAGGTGTTCCGGCAGCACATACTTTGGACGCAGACTTACGGCGTCTGCGACATGCGGGCCCGCTGCGATGTTCTGCATCAAAACGGCGTCCGCAACAGTCCGAGTCATAGGTCCGACATGGCAGTAAACATCAAGGTTAAATGGAGCCCACATTGGGACTCGACCATAAGGCGGTTTAAAACCTACCAATCCACAGAAAGAGGCGGGAACTCGGATTGAACCTGCCACATCGCTGCCTGTAGCCAAGGTAGTCGTGCCCGCAGCCAACGACGCACCAGCACCTCCGGATGAACCTCCAGGTGTGTAATCCGTATTCCATGGGTTACGAGTAACACCGTCAATTTTAGAATGACAGAAGTAGGACATGGCGAACTCAGGCAGCGTTGTGCGTGCGTGCACGATGGCCCCTGCGCCCTGGAGCCGCTCGATCCAGGGAGCAGTAAACTGCGCGACTTCATCCTTCATGTATAGGGAACCAAGCGTCCAGCCTTGGTTTGATACCGGCTCCTCGCCTTTTACCGCCGTAGGCAACCCATCAAGCGGTAGCGGCAACTCATTGCTGTTTTTGGCGTATCGCACCTCAGCAGCCTTAGCGGACTCGCGAGCCTCCTCGTAATGAGTCTCGTAGAATGCATTAATAGTGGGCTCAACCTCTGCTGCCCGAGCAATAACTGCATCCATTAATTCCACTGGAGATAGCGTACGCGCCTTAAACGCGGCCAATGCATCTGTTGCAGAAATATAATGAAGATCACTCATCTTACTATCCTCACCCAGCAAGCCAGAGACTTGCAGTATTAGTATGGCCCCTTCACGCCAGGTATATTGACAATACGGGAGCTACTGCACACGAAGTAATTTAAAACTTCTTATCCACACCAACAACAAATGATGCTGAGCAATTATCGTCGAAGCCAGTATAGTTATAGCATTCAGAAGATGACAAATTGGAATCAACATAGGCAACCGACCAATTCAAGCCAAAAACCTCTTTATTCAATGTAATTTGCCACTCATTGTAATGATCACGCGTATTTCCATCGCCAGCAATAAATACTGGATCTTTGTAATCGACAAGTCCGTACCGAAGCGCCAATCCTACTCGACCAGGTAAAGTGGTGTCATAGCCAACAAAGCTGTAAAGCATACTTTGATTGCCCCCCAAATCACCTGAATAGTAACCACCAACATTAAACCCATGCGCCGATAGTTTTGCGTAGTACTCACTATAGTTAAAAGAATTCTCATTCGGATATTCATACTTCAAATACGCCATATCCAGATTAATGGCGTCCGTGATTGTCCAAACATAACCGGCGTACCAATCGATTTCTTGTCGAGTTCTGTTGTCGTACCCGAAGTCGACACTTGAACTCCAAACGCCTGCATACAAACCACTAGAGTGCACCAAAGTCGCAGACCCCTGAACCGCAGGATTACCTTGGCTTTGAGACATACCGCGCGACCAATATTGACTGTAGACCCCTGCATCGAGTGCGACGCTAAAGTCCTTATTTATCTCTACCGCGTTCGTCACCGTCCAAGGCGCCAACAAACCAAGAAGACTTATTTTTATAGAATTTTTCATCTTGCTCTCATTTTTCTTTAGTGCAAATTAGGTATGACAAAGCTTCACCATTAAAAATGGCGACAGCAAATACATTTTTTTGTAATTAGACTAATAAAGCAGCGACCTCATTATCCTCCAGAACAGGACCATCACACCCTTGAGCTGTTTGATAATGTACAAAGGTCGCTTAGTTCTAGGTAAATCACCGACCGAGCGCTTCACCGAACTGAAAAGATTTTTTACGCTTAACTTCCCCAGCCGACAACACCTTTGATTTCCAGAAAATCACGCAGCCCGAAATCAGCGTATTCGCGACCATTTCCGGATTGTTTATAACCACCGAATGGTGCCCGGGTATCCCAATCTGGATAATTGATGTAGACAGAGCCTGCACGCAACTTCAATGCAACGGCTCGTGCATGCGCCTGGTCGCTAGATTGCACATAGGCTGCTAACCCATAAACGCTGGCGTTAGCAATTTCTACCGCTTGCGTTTCCGACTCATAACCAATGATTGAAAGTACCGGACCGAAGATCTCTTCACGCGCAATCGTCATAGTCGGGGTAACATTGCCGAAGATAGTCGGCTGCACATAATAACCTCGCGGCAAATCATCAGGACGGTCGAGACCACCGGCCACAAGCGTTGCGCCTTCTTCGATTCCTGAGCCAATCAGCGACTGAATTTTATCAAACTGAGTTTTGCTAATGACTGGTCCATGAGTCGTCGTAGCGTTTAACGGATCGCCCATGATGACTTCACGGGCTGCTTCCCGAGCAATTGCCAAAGCTTCTTCCATGCGCGCCGCTGGAACTAGCATTCGCGTAGGTGCGTCACAGGACTGACCTGAGTTTGCAAAGCAAGCAGCGACCCCCTTACTCACTGCCGTAGGAAAGTCCGCGTCTTCCAGAATGATATTTGCTGATTTGCCGCCCAACTCTTGCGCAACTCGCTTGACGGTATCGGCAGCCACTTTTGCCACAATAATACCAGCGCGTGTGGAACCGGTGAATGAAACCATGTCCACATCAGAGTGAGCCGCCATGACTTGCCCTACGTCCGGCCCGCTGCCATTAACCATATTGAAAACGCCAGCTGGAACGCCTGCTGCATGTATTACTTCAGCAAAAATTACACTGCTGATCGGGGCGATCTCACTTGGTTTGAGCACTACCGTACAACCAGCTGCCAAAGCTGGTGCCACCTTGGTGACAACTTGATTCATCGGCCAGTTCCAAGGCGTGATCAATGCACACACACCGATTGGCTCATGAGTAACCATCGTCGAGCCGCGATATTCATCCGCGATGAAATTTTCCAATGCTTCGATAGCAGATTCGAGGTGTGCACGGCCGGTATACGCTTGCGCCCCTTGAGAGAAGCTCAATGGAGCCCCCATTTCCTGAGTGATTGCTTGCGCAATGTCGTCATAACGGGCGTTGTACTCCTCCAACACTCGCTTGAGCAATTGAAGCCGGTCGGCTTTTGAGGTTCTGGAATAAGTGACGAAAGCTCGCTTAGCCGCACTAATTGCTTTTTCAACATCCGCAGCCTGGCCAAGTGAAATCTGCGTATAGGCTTCTTCTGTTGCAGGATTGATCACATCAAGTGGTTGCGCTTGAATCGGATCGACCCACGCACCATCAATGTAAAATTTCAAATTGTTAGACATTACTTCCTCCAAACTTTTTGCTGTAATACATGAATTTACAAGCGTTACGACCCTATGACTTGAGCAGCTTCCCGCCACTTAAAATTTCCATCTTGTATAATACGTCGATAGAAATAAGACAGCAAAACTGCCCCAAGAACACATAGTGCTACTACTTGTTCTTTGGTACCACCATAACCGGCAATTTCAGGGCTTAGGCCGCCAACAACTAGAAGAGTAAGGTTGAACACCCCTAAAACGACAGCAATAAAAATCCAATGCGAACCCAACTTAAAAGGTCGCGGCCAATTTGGACGATCCTTACGCAGCAAGACAAAACCGAAAAGAACCAATGTTACAGTCAGGATATAACTAATATTAGAGGCAAAAATAATCCCCAAAATGTTACCCACAAAAAACAGCACGATCATATTGATGACCAGCCCTGCCATAATGCAACGAGCAGGCAAGCCAAATTTATTTAAGTGATCAAACTGCTTAATGGTCAAACGCTCTTTCGCCAGTCCATATAGCGCCTGACCTGAATCAGCCATGCAAGAGTTCATTAAAATCAGCATGGACGCCGCTAGGATAACAGCCACTACAGCAGCTGCCGGCCCAATTAGTTTCTGCAAGGCTATAGCAAATACACCGGTTGGGTTCGCAGCAATGACCGTGTCCCCAACGGATGCACCCAACCCTATAGGCATTACAATAACGGCGACTAGCATAAAAAGGCCTGAAGCACGTAACGCCTTGACTGTATCTCTAAAGGGGCTTTTGTACTCATTCGCAAATGTGGCGCAAATCTCTGTTCCGTAAGCACTCCAAGCAAACACGAACATCATGGCTAGGCTCAAGCGCATCCCACCCCAAACCGAATCTCCAAAATTAATCTTGTTGGTCGCCAGTGTAAAATCGTAGGATCCGGTAACAAATGGAACGATGGTGATAGCCGCAATCAAAGCCAATGCGACCGCACCAATCACCTTATTCAAATTTGCTGCATACTTTGTGCTAATACAGTTTACAAGCGAGATAAAAGCCAAAGCAACCGCACCTAGCACATGACTAAGACCAATATCTGCTACCCCCAATGAAATGGTCCACTGAATCTCAGGGTAGAACTGCGCCTGTATCAGCTGACCAAATGTAAGCGCGAACACCGAAACAGCTGCTGTCCAAGCCAACCAGTACCCCAATGCTGCAATAGCACCTATTGGACTACAATATTTTCCCCAAGCTTCGTTTGCGAAAGTAGCAATACCACCACTTCGCCCTGGAAACATAAATGCCATTTCTGTATAAAGTTTATTCTGGGCGTAAGCTACCAAACTAACAATGAAAAACAGAACCGCCACACTGAGCGACCCTAGGGTGCCAATGGCGTAATTCATGGTCACGAAAATACCGATAGGATTGCCAAGCGAGAAGGCAAACCCGTCGAACCAACTTAATTTTTTATGAGCAACACTAATTGCGTCGGACATCATTCAACTCCATTAGCTTAACCGTGAACATGTGCAGTAAAACATGCACAGACTTTTCGCGGCAGGCTGAAAAAACAAACCAATGAAAGGCGGTTTGTCGAAACTAATTAGGCGAGCATCGCGAATGCACAAACCTCGACGGAAGCTGAGGTAAGAACATGACCCAACATCCACAGACCAACTGACAATTACGTGCAGATGGAGTATTGGTTCGCCTGGAGAAGGTGCGGGATCGACGCCATTAATTTTCGCTCACCGTCAACTGGACCGGACACTCTTAAAGTTGTCGAGACACCACTTAGAGATGTAACACCGATAATCACGCAATGTGAGGTATTGCTGACGCTTGGCATTTTTTTAGCCTCATGTAATTTTTATTTTCCTAGCTGCACGGCTGGCAGGTTGGCTAGGTGAGACGAACATAACAGTCGTTATCTTCCGTGTCAATAACAGTTGTTATGCCATAACGAAGCGTGCTTAAATGTCTTCAAATGTGCTGGCGCACCAATATAGTGCGCCGATATCAACTTATTGATTTAACCTAAATTTTTCTATTTACGAAGTCACAATATGCTTTTTAAATTCAAGCGACAGGGTCTTGAGAAGGAAATGATCTAATGAACCAGGACAACACTGACCCAATCCGTCGCATCATTACCGCCGTATGTGATGTGCTAGCTGATCAAGGGGTGACCCATCTGAGCATGCGTAATGTGGCCGCGAAAGCCGGCGCAACCATCGGATTGATTACTCATCACTTCCCTAACAGAGCAGCTATGGTCCAAGCCGCCGTTGAAGCAACGTGGGAAGAAGAACGGAGTGCTATCGACTGGCCGGAAACAGGAGACCGTGAGCGTGTATTGCGGTCCTTTGAAGTATTCCTACCGCTAGACGAACCACGACGTCGTCAGTTATCGGTATGGATCGCATTTTGGGCTCTAAGCCACGAATCTCCTGGACTAAAAACCGTCCATCAAAAGGTCTATCCCTACGTGCGAGACAAACACATCGTTTGGCTTAGCGCGCTGGGCTTTTCCAGTGAGCGGTCCCGCGTGCTCGCAGATCGACTGACGATGTTCACCGACTCCCTACTTCTGCACTCAGTTCTAGACACAGCGTATTGGACCCCCGTACTAATGAAACAAATGGTGGCCGATGTGATTGATGATGTCTTCCGGGAGGCCAGTAATCTGACCTTATCACCAGAATGCTCCCAAAAAAGGCCAGCTAGCTCTCCTAGGTTGAGCGCCGGCCGTCTATCCAAATTACAAACTAGTATTGTTCAAACCCTGAAATGATCTATTAACTGCAACTGACGGCTGGACAGTATGTTTAGTTCCACGCTTATATTATCAGATTGGCTAGCTTGCTGGCTCAACATTTCTGTAACATCTTTGATTGCCGCGATATTTTTGTTAACTTCCTCCGCTACAGCACTCTGTTCCTCAGCCGCGCTGGCAATGTGAATATTCATGCCCATGATGATAGAAACAGCATTACTGATCCGAACCAGAGACTCCGAAGCCTGCTGTATTTGAGTCGAGCTTTCTTGAGCCTTTAAATGGCTGCATTGCATCGTTGCCACCACACCCTGGGTACCTTGCTGAATTTGCTCAATCACCACGCGAATCTGTTTTACCGATTCTTGCGTTCGTCGTGCCAAATTACGCACTTCATCCGCCACTACCGCAAATCCCCGTCCACTTTCGCCCGCCCGTGCGGCTTCAATTGCCGCATTGAGCGCTAGCAAATTTGTTTGCTCTGCAATACTTTTTATGACTTCCAGTACTCCGCCAATCTGCTGACTGTTCAACGCCAGCATTTCTACTTCACTAACCGCGCGGCTTACATCGCTTGCCAAGTTTAATATACTCAGCGAACTTTGCTCTATGACCTTCGCCTTGAACAGGCTCGATAATAATTGCCGCGATATCCTGGGGAGCGGCGTTATTTTTGAAGATGCGCTCGATACTGTTAATCGCATCGTCCACAGTAACTTCATAGATCTCACTAGGATACAGTGCCCGGTACACATGCCCGGGCATCAATCCCATTCCTAAAGAGTAGGGTGCGACCTTCCCCGTCAAAGAAAGAGTCATCATCGTACGGCCATGATACCCACCAGTAAAGGCAATCACACCTGCGCGCCCAGTGTGCGCTCTGGCAATTTTCACGGCGTTTTCCACCGCTTCAGCCCCTGTGGTTACAAGCATGGTTTTTTTAGCAAAGTCACCAGGCACTAATTTATTCAATCGCTCACACAACTTAACATAGGGCTCGTATGCAAATACGTGAAAACAGATATGTGTTAGCTTAGCCAACTGATTTTGTACCGCAGACATAACCTTAGGGTGAAGATGGCCTGTATTTAAAACAGCGATACCACCCGCGAAATCAAGAAACTCGCGTCCATCTACATCCCAAATCGTCGAATTTTCGGTACGCTCCGCGAAAACTGGATGAATCTGGCCCACGCCTCTCGGTATTGCCTCAACACGGCGTTGCATTAAAGATGCATTTGTATTGCCTATATATCCCCCAGTCTAAAATTTCAACTAAAACTACGCGACTTAATGCAAACTTTTATTATCTTAGCCTAATACACCACACTGTAAGTATTGGCTGAGTGGTTTACGTTATTTTTTTGCAACAGGCAAAAAAGCCTCCTGCAATTGCTGACTGACCTTTTCAACAACAAACTTACCGATCGGGGTGGCGGAAGTTGGGCGCCCATGACTATCCGTATCAAAATCGAATGAAATACACGTTCTTTAACTTTTTTGCTCGGCGGTGCAGTCCAACGCAAGGCTCGTCGAGCCGATGGATGCTTGTAGAAGTCATCTAAATCAGCCCAATCATCCAAATGAAGGATCATTGAGTTTCCTCCCTCATGTTCTGCTCATCTATTTTCATCATGAGCACGTAGTCGGTGATTTGATTTACAAATGTACCGTCGTTATGCAACTCCATTACTCGATGGGGCTGACAGAGATAACTATCTGACACGTCGTTATTTTCCACAACAAACCGAGCGTAAAACACGCCGCTCATGGCATGAAAATTGGAGCGTCCTAACAAATGCGCTATCGCAGTTGAAAACTTCACCACGTCCTCTGCGTGGGTAACATCCGAGAGCCCCTCTGGCTTGATCAGAAACGCGCCCGTTGCTCGGTTCATCAGCGTGTTAACTAGTACCGGGCGCAGAGTATCAGCACAGATCTCGCCAAGAATTTTGCCAAACTGAAACCGGAGGAATGATTTGTACTCTAGCGATTGGACAGGCCATTGCGAGACGGCCTGTAGAAATTCCTCAACAATCGATTTTGGGAAAGTCAGCTCTACCATCCGATCCGACTGCTGAGCAGGCTTGATCGAGCAACCAACAATTAATGCCGGTGGTTGCATCACTGGAGCGGGAATAGGCGTAAAGGCATACATGGTGTGCGTCCTGGCTTCGTGAAGGTAGAGGCATTCCCAGATTTTTGGAGAGCGACGAAGCAAAAATATCTTCATAACTGATTAATGTCTACATTTTTAATAAATATCGGTGTTGTTGCTTTTTGGTCCCCTGATCGAAACGATAGAAATGACTCTTGAGCCCCTTGTGCGAACCGGAGAAAACGATGAATTTCCCGACGCTGCGCTAACCCGACTAGGCGGGTACGCACGCCTGAAACGAGACATCGTCCAAGCCTTCTTCGCACCCGGCGATAAGCTCGTCATCGGGGGACTGAAGACCCCAATACAAACTGAGGTAGGCCCGCTACGAGAAGCAATATCTCGTCTGGTTGCGGAGCATCCGGTAAACGGTGGTACCGAGTCGCCCCTACGCCACTAGAGGAGATGCGCTATGTTTATGAATCCAGGGCACATCTGGAGGCTTTCAAACTTAACTTGGCTATTACTCGGGGATGACGCTTGGGAATCGTCAATTGTGACTACTTCCAAACTTCTAAGGTTATCCAAGGGGCCACTGCGCATCAGTTAGTTGATCTGTAGTCTCAAAGGCAAAAGGCTTTCCACACTGCAATAGCTTCGGGACCTCATTCGAAGTACTTAATGCAAGCACGGAGTAATCTCTTTGATCAAACTGCGAGATATCGCCAACTTTGGCTAAGCCGTACGGTTTTTTTCTAATTAGCATTGGCACATAAAAGGAGATAACACGCAGAATTGTTGGAAGTCATTCTCTCTAGAAAGTGCATTGTGCAAGCACATTAATCAGCGATCATCCTATGATCCCTAATAAGTACTCTTTCAAAAATCATAAAGGATCAATCCTCTGCAATTGATAGTGCACTGCCTACCCAATACGAATCTGCACACTGTCAATAAAACGATTGAGTTGAAAGCGGGTGGAGCTTTTCATTACAGCAAGAAATTATAACCAAAGGAAGAGATCTCTCTTACGTTAAATTCCCCTTCAAACGTTTTCTGTGGAAACTCTCACTCTTTACCGATTGGAAAACGCGGCGTTCACCGCCGCGCCGCTTACACCCTTGTTATAATTAACGACCCTATCTTATACCTCAACACCCCCGAATAGTTGGTCGCCTAGAAACCAAATCCATTAAAACAATACGGTATACCCTACTAACGTGAAGCCCAAGCATAAAAGCGCGCTTCCAGTTCTTCTCCATAATTAAGCCAAAACTCATTATCAGTTGCGAGTCCCTCATCCATATGGGCTGGATCGGTGGGCATGTACGAACGCTCATCAGGAGTCAGAGCCCGAACAGCTTTAATATTTGTTGGACCATAAGAAATTAATCGCGAAAAATCCGCTTAGTGTTTGTCGTAACTGACAAACTCTAGGAACTTATAGCAATCTTCGAGATTTTGAGCACCACGAACAATAACCCAATGGTCAAGATCATAGAGATTTTGGTTCCAAACATATCCCATATTGACGCCTTCGCGACGAGCCTCTCGAATCCGTCAGCCAAAAGCACTAGTAAGCACTACGTCGCCGGCTGCCAACCACTGCTGAGGTTGAGCACCAGACTCCCGCCATTGGATACTCGACTTTACTTTATCGAGTTTTGCAAACGCCCGATCGACACCCTGGGGGGTTTTCAATAGCGCATAAACTTTATCCTTTGGTACACCGTCCGCCATAAGAGCGATTTGGAGTGTGTGAACAGGGCTTTTGCGCAATGCCCTTTTTCCAGGAAATTTCTCCAAATCCCAGAAATCCGCCCACGATGATGGGGGAGTTTTCAATTTGTCAGCGTTGTAAGCGATACCCGCAGCCTACGCCAAAGTCCCTACACCACATTCATTTGCAGCGGCGGGTAATAGATCCTGCTTGGATGGGATTTTCGACCAATCAATCTTTGTTATCAATCCGTCCTCTCAGCTACGGACCATTGTATTTCCATCCATCTCAACAACATCCCAGTTCGAGTGACCGGAATCAACCATTGCTTTTATTTTGCCAAGATCGACATTATAAACATCTTCAACAACCCTTATCCCCGTACTCGCCTCGAAAGGTTTAAAGTACGCGACCCGCTGCGCCTTCTGCAACTCTCCACCGGTAGATACAACTGTAAAATCTTGTGCTTGAGCCGCTGCAACGATTAACGAAATTGCGCATGCGAATAGCTTGCTAAGCTGGAGTGTTTTTACAAACCTCATAAACAAGTCCTCTTTTACTGACATTATTATTTTTGACGACCAGCGAAGATTAACGAACAGTGGTGATTATTGGCATTCAAACTATGAATATTGCTATTCGAACGGGCCTAATGCTACATAGACCAATTCTGTAGGCTCCAATATTTCCCACGCACCGGCGAAACCTCTGGGGAGTAAAAACCCTTGCCCAGCTCCGTAGTTACGCGTACCTCCCTCATTGTCCGTAAACCGAACTCCACCAGGACAGATGCAGCAAAACTCATAAAAAGGAAGGGTACTTATTTTTGCGTCACCGGGTTTCCCCGTCCAAACGCCTCCGTAGAATCAACCCTCCTGTTCATCTCCAAAACTTCTCCATTCACGACCATCCCGCCCTTAGCTCACTGCTCCATCAGGATATGCGGGAACATGCATACTACACACACCAAGTTTTGCTTCAACAATATCTTTTACAAATTTCAACATTCACCTCCAGAAATTAAATTAAGGGGCGTCGATTGGCAATATCAAACCAAGGCTTTAATTTTTCGTAGGCTGCACCAATCTTAAATGGCGTAGCATCATCGGAAGTTCGGCCAACTATCTGCATCCCTGTGGGAATACCATTCCTTGCAAACCCGCTAGGCACGTTCAAAACCGGGCATCTAGACATGATATTGAAAGGAATAGTCATTGCTGAGTCCCAATAAAACTCAAGCGACTCGCCGCCGACCTCTATCCCGTGATCAATATAATCATCGCCCGCAGCAAAGCCTCTGCTGACTACTGTTGGACAGATTATTGCGTCATAGGACTCTAGAACATCATTAATACATTTGGATATTTCAGCTTCCAGTTCATGCTCTTCCAAAGCAGTCGCGCCTCGCGCTCTACTTAAAATCAGATCAGCAGCATGCAAGATATAGGGGCTAGCTTCTCTCTCATTGCAAGCAGTGAATTCTTTAACCCATTCCATCATTGGTGTGAAATGTATTGATGACGCACGGATTACTTTATTCCGTGATATACGGAAGTCAACCTCATCAACTATAGCCCAGCAGAGCGTAACGCATCCGCTACTACCAATGTATTAGCTCTGATTTCATCGTCTACGGACCACTCTTCACCGAAGTCGATCGAGAGTGCTTTTTTTAAGCCCGCAATGCTCTCAAACTGTTCCGGTAAAACATATTTTGGTCGAATAGTCACTGCATCGTCTGAGTGAGGACCCGAGGCAACATTCTGCATTAACAGGGCATCGCTCACTGTTTTCGCCATTGGTCCAACATGACAATAAGTATCAAGATTGAACGGACTCCACATGGGTACACGGCCATAAAGCCCACGACGCCACAAAAAGATGCTGGAACCCGTATGGAACCGGCCACGTCACTGCCTGTTGCCAAAATTGTGGTCCCCGCAGCAAGTGCTGCTCCCGATCCTCCAGATGATCCCCCTGGGGTGAACTCTAGGTTCCACGGATTTCGAGTTATTCCATCTAGTTTTGAGTGACAAAAATAAGACATTGCAAACTCAGGCGATGATGTGCGCGCGTGAATTATGGCACCTGCCTCTTCAAGTCTTCTCATCCATGGAGATGTAAAATGTGCACGCCTGTCCTTAAGTAGGCGGGATCCAAGCGTCCATAAGTGTCCAGTTACCGGCTCTCCCCCCTTTGCTGCCGTAGGCAATCCCTCCAAAGCTCTTTGGGCTACAGAAGAATTCTTTGCATAACGCCGTTCTGCCAATAAGGCCTGCTCACGAGATTTTTCATAGAACGTCTCATAAAAAGCGTTAATTATCGGCTGACTTTCCAGCTCTTTCGATTACATCTTTTAGTAATTCTACAGGTGATAATTCCCTTTTTTAAAAGCTGCCAGTGCATCGTTCGCAGAAATGTAATGCAAATCACTCATTTCGCCCAGCCTCCGTACAAGAATAAAGTCCAAACACTTTAAAAATACACTTCAATAGTCTTTCCTCATACATTCACCGTCGATGAGAAAAAAGCAGCCTATGAACCCATCCAGATATTATGAATAGACCCAATCTTAGAGAAATATCAATTAAACATGCACTTGAGCCCTGGACTTTGACTATCAGGCCGAAATCATGCCCTGCCACTTAACTCGTTAAAATCTTGGCTAGCGTATTTAACTAAAGGTAATCATTTGTCTAAGATTTCTACTAGCACTACTAATTGCACGCGCTGCATTTAGCACTTTTGGTGCCAACTCTTCTTTTGCGCTGTCAATATTCCAACGTGTATATGGAATAGATATATTTACAGCTCCCAGCGGGTAACCATCCGAATTAACTACCGAGGCAGCCAGACCAATATCCCCCGCATAGTACTCAGCATCTGAGGAGGAATAGCCCAACGACTTAGCCTCTGCAACGATATCTTTTAATCTAGCAATATCTATAACTGTATTCACCGTATATTTATTCAATACAGACTCATCCAGAATTGCATCCGATTCAGCTTTTGGCAATGCAGATAAATACGCGCGCCCAGCCGCTGTGCAATACATTGGTAAATGATGGCCAATCTGTATATGCATAGGAATTTGCTTATGACTTGGAAATCGGGCGACATATATCATATCCAACCCACAAGGCTCCAATAAGTTACAACTTTCCTCTACGCTGCGGTTCAACTCGTGGAGATATGGGTTTGCGCGTTCAATCAAATCACTTGACTGCAGATACCCCGCTCCAAGGTCCAAAGATTTTGGCGCCAATCTATATCGCCTGGTTCCGGACTCTCTACCTATATATCCGAGCGCTTCTAAAGTAAAAATTGATCTCTGTACTGTGCTCTTATTAAGGCCCGACGCTTCAGCAATTTCTCGAAGCGTCAAACTTGAACGGCCGGCACGGAACACCATCAGAATTGACAATCCCTTTGATAAGGCAGTAATAAACAGCGGAGAGTCTTCAGGCAAAATCATCCAAAATGTCCTTCAATTGGCTATGTGACAGGTCTATACCGCCACTCGAACCTGAATGAAATCATGATTTGCTTCCGCAGATACAGTATTTCTGTCCTTCTGCGAAGGATACGCCAGGTTTGGTTAATCACATTTTCATGCTGCCACCATTGCGCCAATGATTGGTGCATCCAGCCTCTGTAGAGGGTGAAATACGACCATCACCATGCAATGAACCATGCTGAGCCATTGGCAAACCAAACGGTGAGTTACTTTAAGGATCATACGACACCTCAAGCGTATCGCTGTACGATACAATCGAATCACTTGTAATTAAATTTAAGGCAAAGGATAACATATTTCAATATGAAATAAGTACTAATATATTCATATTTGGAATAATAAAGCAGCTTTTTATTTAATTAAATATTATTGGTAACTTCTAACCAAGTTAGAAACAGCTTGTACTGCTAACTTAAGCCTTAGAAATTCGTTCATAACTACATCCAAAGCAACGTCTGCCACCCACCATTTAACCTATAATCTCATTGCTATAATAATGAGCGGTTTCTTGTTTTTTCCTCAATCTACGCGCCGATTCAGTGTTCCCCACTTTTCCTCTCCATGCATTTCTGGACGTAAGTTATTTTTATGACCCTAATGCTCATTGAATCGCCCCGGGTTCTCTAGACACTCTCCAGGCTCGCTGCGTAACGCTTTTCAAACTCTACTGGTGATAGCTGATTGTTGAAACTGTGACGTGGTTTTGGGTTGTAAAACATCTCGATGCAATCGAACACATCATCCCGAGCATCCTGGCGTGTAGTGTAGATTTTACGCTTGATCCGCTCCCGCTTTAGTAACTGGAAAAAGCTCTCCGCCACAGCGTTGTCGTGGCAGTTACTTCGACGACTCCTGCTGGCCACCAGGTTGTTAGCTTTCAAGAAGCTTCGCCAGTCTGAGCTGCTGTACTGACTGCCTTGATCCGAGTGGATCATCACCTCTTGCTTCGGCTTACGTCTCCAAACCGCCATCAGCAGTGCATCAATGGCTACGTCGCTGGTCATATGCGACTTCATTGACCAACCAATGATCTGGCGTGAAAACAGATCGAGCACCACGGCCAAATACAGCCAGCCTTCATATGTTCGGATGTAGGTAATGTCTGTGACCCAAACTTTGTTGGGTTCTCTGACATCGAATTGGCGCTTCAGTAAGTTCGGTGAGGCAACGGCTGGTTTACCGCCATATTTTCCCGTCCTCCGTCGATACCCAGTCTGAGAACGTAAACCTTCAAGGCGCATCAACCTAGCCACCCGGTGGCGGCCACAGCTCTTACCAACCTCTCGCAGATCATCATGGATCTTGCGATAGCCATAAACGCCACCGCTTTCCAGCCAGGAGTGTTTGATCAATCCAAGCAGTCGCTGATCGTCCTTGGCTCGCGCAGATTTTGGTTCTGATAGCCACGCGTAGTAGCCGCTGGGATGAACCTTGAGCGTCAGGCAAAGCCGTCGAATCGCGTAGTGACCCGCTTGCTGCTTAATAAAGGCGTACTTCAGCCGCACTCCTTGGCAAAGTACGCGGCGGCCTTTTTTAAGATGTCTCGCTCCTCCGTCACCCGTTTCAGCTCGGCACGTAGACGACGAACCTCTGCGCTCTGATCATCCTCCTCAACGCGCTGTTCCTGGGGCTTGGTGTAGCGCTTAACCCAGGCATTGAGGCTGTGCACGGACACGCCCAATCGTGCAGCCACCTCCGAGACAGGCAGCTGCTTTTCGGTCACTTGCTTGACCGCCTGGATTTTGAATTCTTCGGGATAACGCTGGTTGCTCATGGCACCTCCTAATGGGCCTCATTTTAAGGCTTGGAGGTGTCTACGAAACTAGGGGCGATTCAGATTTATCCAAAATACCCGGGGATCGATCAGCGATTAGAAAAAGTTCGGCGGACTTAACCATTCCGACTCGATGCTGGTTTTCCCAACGAGTTCCTATCATGAACGAAGGAAAACTGCAGCATAGCGGATGGTTCATCCAGTCGGCACAACTGAATTGATTCAGTCTTACTGTTTTTGACGTGTCTCGTTTACCAAGAGACACCCTCCCCCCAAAAAGATCAACACTGCTTTATGCGTAATTAAAATAGCCTATAGTGAACCAATTACCATTTTACAGCTGGAACTCAATGTTTGATTTGAATACGCTCCAGCATTGGGCACATTAATCATTCATTTAGGGTGATGAGATGAACAATATCCTCGCCATGGGGAAGCTAGCAATGGTAAAAAAGAACGATGGATTTATGCAGAACCTTAAGATTAAGATGTTTGAATCTCAATTTATCATCAGAAAGCATGACAATGAAGACATTAAAAAAATCTTGGGTACCACTCCCGTCGTTGGCTTGCTGGCCCCAACGGTCGATTGAACGTGACGATGTATGGAATATTTTCGAGTTACAACTGAAGCGCGACGGATTACTTGATTGGTTTTTGCGTGAATCGATCGAGTTTGGCCCGATTGTCTATAGAAATCTGGACGACGCATTGAATGAGTGCCGTTCTACCAACGCCCAACTCATTGGAATCGTGGACACCTTGGCCCTATCTGCTGCAGAGCGGCTTTCCCTACGGTTAAAGGTCGAAAAAGCAATCACGAGCGAAGAACGCTTGATGAAAGAGGAACGTTGGATGCAGGCAGAAGCGATGCGACGCCATGCCAGTGCACCTCGTCCAAAAGCGGAGGATCTGATATTGGCAGCAGATTTAGAGGCCTTGCGCGAACCGCTGTTTGATATTCTAAAACGTTACCCCTATGTCCGGCGCGCAAGAATTTCGCGGTACGGTATCACCC
The DNA here is from genome assembly GCF_001297125.1 of Pseudomonas sp. RIT-PI-q. Lineage (GTDB taxonomy): Bacteria > Pseudomonadota > Gammaproteobacteria > Pseudomonadales > Pseudomonadaceae > Aquipseudomonas. The sequence goes on along the minus strand of NZ_LHPC01000034.1, from coordinate 347,639 downwards.
TAAAGAGAGCGGGTGACAACGATTGGACTGTCAGGGACGCGCACACTCAGAAGACCGCGATCCACTGCTCCAGGGAGAAAACCTCCAGGGGCTTTGAGCTGGACGGCTCTGAACACTGGGGGCGAACAAAAGCTGCGATCAGAGCGGCTTTGCTGCCAAGAGCGAACCAGCTACTTCAGGAAACAGGATTCAAGATGATGCTCGACGACGCCCTGCGGCGCGGGCAACGTATTGTCGTCTGTGGTGGTTTTGTATTTTGGTATGAAGAAGGAAACACTGTCGGCTGGACAGTAAAACAACTGGCGCAGTCTGGCAGTGGGAAAGAAGGTTATACCCTCTGGGAAAAAGGGACAATTGTTTCGACAAACCATGGACGGATCGTCGTATTACCCTACATCAAAGAGAGCGGAGAGTTGGTGAAAGGGCACACCAAAAATGCGCCTCATGACGGCAAAGCCAAACTGCGGCATCCCAACCATTACGTTGACCTGCCATTTGAAACGTTGGAAGGTGATCTAATGTACGATCTTTTTGGGCGCATTCAATACGAGTGACTGACCTTTAAATCTCAACACCAGCGCTGTGTAAGCAACGCTGGCGACAGTGCTTGGCGTTTCACTAACCTCTTCTGTTTTTCTGCTGTGAAAAAACAACACCTCCAAGAAGCACGTACCGAGCAGTCGCGAATTTTTGTTTAAGACTTCATGACCACGCGCTATGAAAATGAACAGTCCCCCCCTTTGCTCCTGGAGACACCGAGTAGACGTGTTCAGGAAACAAATGCCTTGCCTATACGGGGACTGGGCTGAGTCACAGACAAGGACTGGGCCAACGTTGGCGATTGGGTGGAAGCCCAGATCATCCCGCCTATTTCGGCGTTAGCCCCCAATAATGTCCTGTCAGGAACATCACATTTTATAGAAGGATCTGAAGGCTTTTTCAGAACGACTCAGCATTATCATGAATATACGTTCTGAATTCTTCCGTCGACATCGTATTATGTCGCCCATCGTCTGTTGAGGGGTCTCGATTATAGGGGGATGAAGTACTGAAAATCACAAAACTACCACCTGAATGCCTAGTAACGCGCCTTGCAGCATCCGTTAATGGCTCGTCGTTGAATTCATTTTCAAACCAAGCATCAAGCGAAGCGTATACGCCGGGTTCGACTTCCGTGATTTCTTCATGCGACTCGAGAACGAGAGCTTCCTTCATCACCGAGTTTACTTTTTTAAGCTCAAGCCTAAAGTAATTCCACTCAGGTTTCCCAGGATAAGACTCGAACAATAGGCGCTCAGGGCAGCATATTTCGTATGCTTTTTCGCTCACTTTCAGCTGGATCATACCCAGTTCAGGTGCCAAATCTGCGTCAAGTAACGTCATACCGCCTAATGTGGGGTAAAACATGTAATTAAGGCCTTTGCTGGCAGCTGTAATTTTCAAGATATTGCATATTTGTCGCTTGTCTAACCATTGGGCCATCGAAGGCTGGCCGAGTGGAAATATTTTTTCGGACACCTCGCGCCACTCGTTGAAGTTTCGACCATCAGAATCGTTATTAATCCGAACCCACTCCTGTAGCGCTCCCAAGAAGTGATCGGCTGACGGTCTGTTACCAGGGTGATGGTCGGTGCACCGGATCAATAGATCATCGAGCGGCGTCAAATAATAAGACGACAGATAGTTGGAAAGCCCCACGACCTTGGATTTAGGATCATATTGACCTTCAAACCCAAAAATCTCGCCTGTTAAGGTCATCCACAATGACTTAGCTAAGGAATAGATGTCCGCAGGCTTCCCATCGGAATCTTTTGCGAATCTCCTCATTTCTGGAGCCATTGTGTATTTCGCACCGACATCCCTACGCGGTGGTGTAATTCCTTCTGCCTCGGGAAATTTCACGAGACCAAAATCGGATAAACAAACGCGCCCTTCATAAATCAGAAAATTGGCTGGCTTGATGTCTCGATGGGAAATGTCTATGACATGCAGACCCTGGAGTGTAGATGCAAGCGATTCAAAGTCGGATGCAATCTCGTAAGGACGTTTACGGGCAATATCATCCAGGTAAGGCTTTGCGAGCGGCATGACATACCAAGGTCGCTCTAGTTGCGGGTCTGGTGGAATGAAGCTATCGAGAAGCGGGACAATCCCGGCTGTATGCTCAAGCTTTTGCAAGATTTCAATTTCTCGGCAAAACCGCTTGTACGACTCGTCTTTGGTTTGAATCAAAATTTTCAACGCATGAGGCTCCCCCTCCCCCGCACTGGCCTTCCATACCTGTCCATTGCCGCCTTCACCAATTTTCTCCAACAGCTTCCATTTACCAAATACTTTACCAGGCGCAATTTTGCTCATTTCATTCCTTTCTTACTGATCGGGTTTGGACACTGTTGGGGGGCAATAAGGTATCAGAGGATGCATCACCAATCATTCGCTGCGAGCTCCATGGCGCATTTACTTGATCACGATGTATTGAATGCACTATGCGGGTGCCACCAAGTTTTCGCGGCTTGCGAAGAGGATTATCACGCTGCACAAGAGAGATAGCGCCCCTCCCACATAGAAAGTGATCCCCCGCTTTGGTCAACGATCACGCCACCGATGTACGCCCCGCTCGCGAGGGCCAGCTGGAATATCGTGACCATTACGGCTGCCCCTGATTCAAAGCGTGTTGGCGCTGCTTATAGAGCCAGATTTGCACGCACATTGGCACAACCCCAAACGCCAATCCCCAAAGCGTCACGGAGAGCGGCGCCAAGTAGGCATGAGTGCCCATAGTTGCCGCCAGGAACACCGCCGCAGCCATCAATAGAGATGTGACCAAAAAAGCGCCACGGACATCACGCGAACATGCCCGCTCGCCGGCGAAAGTACCGAGCACGCGAGCTATTGTTCCGGCTCGCCTACACGCCCCATAGGGACGGTGCTGGCAAGGTAATCGACAAACCTTGCTGCTGGGCTGCATCAGGGCCAGCCAGGTCAACCAGGTCAACCAGACCAGGAGTGCGGATGGGGCCCGGGTTGATGGTATTGAAGCGGACACCACGATCCTTGATGTCGAGAATCCAACTGCGCACAAGGTTACGCACAGCCGCCTTGGAGGTATTGTAGACGCTAAAGTTCGGAGTGCCCGAAATGGTTGTGGTTGAGCCTTTGACGATTACTGATGCGCCTTTGGCGAGCAGAGGAAGCGCTTTTTGCACGGCGAAGAGAACACCCTTCGCGTTGCAGTCGAAGGTGTCATCAGACTGTTCGTCGGTGATTGCGCCAAGCGGCAGCATCGAACCACCGCCAGCAGTGGCGAAAAGCCCATCGATATGTCCCTTTTATGCCATGACCGTATCGAACAAACGATCCAAGTCGGCGCGCTCCGCCGAATCGGCCTGAATGCCTACGGCTTATCTTTACTCATGTGGACTCCGCGAGAATTGAGGTGTCTAGCTGCTGACGAGTGAATGCCGGCAATCCCAGCGTTCCTTCGAACAAGGTACCGACTTCCCCACTCCCCCACCAACAGCGTGAACTGCAAACTACCCTTGCTAAAATGGCAGCACGCTGGATGAACGCTCCAACGCCATTCACCTTTTCAAAACAGTAAAGTGCCTGTGCAAGTCCTGTCGTTTCAGACGGTAGCGCCCATTTGTTGAGTCAACATCATGTTAGTACCTGCGCATAAAATACCTGGTATCAAGAGCTAACTTTTTCCTCTCCAGCTCCAGTTCTCGCAACATGGTCAACGTCCGTGTCAGGAACATTCGAGGCACCAGGACGGCCTGCATGACTGCGACGCGGCCGGCCGAATTCGGGCTAGCCGAGTGTTGGCCTCGGCAGCCCTTTCTCACATATCCAAATTTATCCACCCCGGCTTGGGTTCTTCTGGCGCCACCGCGTTTACGGACTTTCCAGTGGCAGCCTCTACTCGCCTTGCGACCTCCGGATCGTCTGCGAAGGGGATCAAGCTTGCCTCGTCGAGACTTTCCGACGTGGAACCCTTAAGGCAGTACTCAACGCTAAGCCAAAGAATAACGACGCCGAGAATATCCAGTGCGATCTCGATCATCAGGCAATTTGCGCCTCACGCTCGGCCATTGTCACATCGGCAACACGCACCGTGCGCCAAACGTTGTAGGCCATCAGCAGCATCCCGCTAAGGAAGAACACTCCGCCCACAAACCGCACTACCCACCCCGGATGGCTTGCCTGCAAGGCCTCGGTGAACGAGTAAGTCAGCGTGCCGTCTTCGTTGATTGCGCGCCACATCAAACCCTGGGTGATGCCGTTGACCCACAACGCGGCGATGTACAACACGGTGCCGATGGTCGCCAACCAGAAATGCAGGTTGATCAGGGCGATGCTGTACATCTGCTCCCGACCAAAAACTTTCGGCACCATGTGGTAAACCGCGCCAAAAGAAATCATCGCCACCCAACCGAGCGCTCCGGCATGCACGTGACCGATAGTCCAATCGGTGTAGTGTGACAGTGCGTTCACCGTCTTGATGGCCATCATCGGCCCCTCGAACGTCGACATCCCATAGAAAGCCAGGGACAACACGAGAAAGCGCAAGATAGGGTCAGTGCGTAACTTATGCCAGGCGCCTGACAGCGTCATCATGCCATTGATCATCCCACCCCAGCTCGGCGCCAGCAGGATCAGCGACATGGCCATACCCAGTGATTGCGCCCAGTCTGGCAGCGCGGTGTAGTGCAAATGGTGAGGGCCAGCCCACATGTACAGGGTAATCAGTGCCCAGAAATGCACGATCGACAGGCGATAGGAATACACCGGACGCATCGCCTGCTTCGGAATGAAGTAATACATCATTCCAAGGAAACCGGTGGTCAGGAAAAAGCCCACGGCGTTGTGCCCGTACCACCACTGAACCATGGCGTCGGTGGCCCCCGAATACACCGGATAGGATTTGAACCAGTCCACCGGAATCGCCACATGGTTGACCACGTGTAGCATTGCGATCACCACAATGAAGGCACCGAAGAACCAGTTACCGACGTAAATGTGCTTGGTCTTGCGCTGTACAACGGTGGTGAAAAAGACGATGCCGTAAGCCACCCAAACCACAGCCATCCACACCGCACCGGAGAACTCGATCTCGGCATATTCCTTGGTGGTGGTGTAGCCAAGAGGCAGAGTGATCAGCATGATCACAATCACCGACTGCCAGGCCCAGAAAGTGAATGCGGCCAGCTTGTCCGAGTACAGTCGTACCTGACAGGTGCGTTGCACTGCATAGTAACTGGCGGCAAATTGCGCGCTGCCGGCGAACCCGAAAATGACGAGGCTGGTGTGGAGCGGGCGTAAGCGGCCGAACGTTGTCCAAGGCAGATCGAGGTTCATCTCGGGCCACACCAGTTGCGAGGCGATCCACACGCCCATAGCCATTCCCACGACGCCCCAGAATACGGTCGCCACGATGAATTGGCGCACGACCTTGTAGTTGTAGGCGTGTCCGATAGTTGTTGTGTTCATGGTCAATGCGTCCACGATTGCAAAGTGTCGCCACACCATCTGGTTTGGCGTTTGGTGCACTTTAGAAATCCGGGCACAAACAAAACAGGTTCAGGCAACTCTCATTTATGCGGTGCAGATTGGATAGCTGCGTTTCGTAGCCCCCCATCGAGACCCGTTGAGCCTCGCTTCATATCAGCATTAAAAAAGGGGTAGGGTCGTCCTCTCCCACCGATTCAAGGGGTACATCCAGCAAAATTACGTTGAACGGTCAGCTCAGAAACCCTGAACATAAAGCTGAATGGACTCATTCTATGGAACAGTGTTAAGGAAATTTCTCGGAGCGAGGCCTTTCAACAAGGCGGCGCGAAGAAGAAGGTTACAAGCATGCTGGGCTAGCCACGCAAACGACGTGCTACAGGTCTCGCTCTTCAGATGATGACTTCAGTTTTCGCCGCATCATTCGTCGATTTCAAACCCATAAAACTGCTCTCCTTCCAAGCTTGAAAATCGTTGATAACTCGTTTCTTTAATTCGCTCATCAAAGTCGTTTTGATTAACTTCAATGCCACGCTCAATGATAAAAGGCAGTTTTTCACGTGACATGTTCAGAAGGTGCGGATTCACCACAAATTGATCGAGATCGACTCTATGAATGCCCAGTATAAAATGTGGCAACAATCCGCCACGAACCGCTACCTCACGTTGCCAATAAAAAAGACCACTCCCCCTTGTGTAGCTTGGCAACCCTAAATTTCGTATAACAGGATAAAGGTCGTCTTCTACATTTGCGGTGACACAATATTTATCAAATGGGGTTGGAATAAAGTAAAAATAAATGACTTTACGAGCATCATTTTTATTGTTGAATTTGGCCGCCGCCTCCCACGAAACTGAGGTTGACACCAAAAAAGATTCTTTCGTCACCCCTCGTCTACCGGCAGTGTGCAGTAGGAAAAGGTAGTAATCGCGCACCATCGCCTTGACCACTTGAGGCTCGTTTTTCACCTTTGTGACAAAGTACTCTTTATTGGAAGGCCGAGTAAAAAACTGATAAAAACCAATATTTTGTCGCCAAAACCGTTCGCGATCGATGTCAGCGTTCCGAGAAATTTCAGCGATCTTATCGAATACAAAATCAAAGGTCGCATCGTTCACATCCTCAATTGAAGTGAGGTGTGGGCGGCGGGAGAGTTGGTCTTGTCGCTCTAAATAATGCTTCGCTTTGTTACCAAAATAGAAAACTTGCTGGTAAACGAGACCCTGTTCGTCCGTCGGCACATTAAGAGCAGAAGCAAGATTTGCGTAACCATCACCTCTATATGTAATAAGCAGGTTTTTTTTGCGGTACGCTGTGCTTATTAATTTGGTGGCTCGTATGAAAGTATCAGTTTGATCAGCAGTAAGCTTGTTCAGATCCATGTCGTGAGACGGTGTTACCAAAGAGGTGCTAAGCAAACCTTCAAATGGGCGCATACGTATTCCCTTACTGGACAATGGATTGCTGGATGCTCGACAGGAGGTAAGAGTGAGGTTTGGTAATCTGCACAAACGCTCCTCCGATCCCTTTTGAAAAGACGAGGGAACTCTTGGGCGCGATCAGGAGCCCACCCCAGTGAACGTGAACCCGAAAAATCGGGTCGTAGCATAGTGAACCTCGATGCGCCGCACGGGGAAGAGATGCTTACAGTGAAAGAGCTGTCTGCCAGTACCCGTACGGCTCGCAAGCCAAGGACGATGACTCAACGAATGCATGAGATCCGGGCGGCGCTTTCCAGAAGCGTTCCGGTGATCACCGTTATTTTCACGTTCTCTGGCAAGCGGCTATCCATCGCATAATTGAAGGCTTGCACCACCAACGTATCGCACCTGCCACCATTTCTAGACATTTGATCCATGGCGAGCGCGGCCCGTTGTGCATCATCAGAGCCCGTGCCGAACGAAGAACGCAGATCCTTGCGTTTCTGCTCCGGGCTATTGGCTAATCGCCAGGCATGCAAAGGATAAGAGATATTTTCGCGCACCGTAGTGCTTTCAGGCGTGGAGGCCTGGGCTTTGTCTATTTGATTCAGCAGGTGCTCGGCCTCAACCAGGGATTGAATATCCTCAAGATTCTGAGACTTGATCTGCGCCATGAGCAATTTAGCCCTCATGTTTCCGAGTGCAGATGACTCATTCAGCGAGGTGAGATATTCCTGCTTGGTGTCGGCTGGCATGGCGTCCAATCGGTGGAAGTTGCGCCCTATGTCATTCGCATGATTAAGCTTCTGCGTGGCTAACTGAACATCGGTCAATGGTGGTGATGTCCGTATCGCAGAATCACGCAGCTTCAGTCGCACGAGATGGCAACGAGCGAACACTTCTTTAGCGGCTTCATTGGTTCTTGGGCCACTACCGTCGTCTTTTGCAAGCCGATACTGCTCCGGTTGATAGCACTCTCTGTAATCGGCATTGCTCAGAGCCCCCTCTTGCTCCTTGAGCGCCTCTGCACGATCAGGCGAAATGCCCTGCAACGCTGCTTTGAATAAAAGATCGTGTTCCTGCCTGACCGAGTCCATGACGTGGCCTATGCATTGATCTTTTAAAATTGTCCCGGAGTCGTTTGCAATGCTGATACAGGGAGCGAAAGGGTCTTGGACAACTGCAGGCAAAACCCCCTTCAAGGCGCCTACCATTTCCACCCCTCGTAGACGGGCCTCGTCATCCTGCTTGCTGCGCTCCGCTACCGCATCGGAAGCTTGTTTGCGCTTATTGTCAGCAGCCTGGTTCTTTCGCAGCGGGCCACCCAACAGGTAGGGCATCTCACCGTCCGCTCTTTTGATGACTGCATTGAACGCCGAATTGAGTTTTCGAAATTTCCATCCATCACACAGTTTGGCGAGTGTGCTCTGAGTCATTCGAGTACAATCAAGTGCGTTTTTGCTCATCGCTTGAGCTTCTTCGCCGGTGATGCCTGGCTTGACCCATTGTGGGCCTCTGTTGGTTAACAGCTGCCCAAAGATGATCGCGTAAAGATGACTAACACCGATGCCACAGGACTCATCAGATGCGCTGAAGCGCTTGTCCTGCTCAACTCGAGTTATGTAGTCAACAAATGCTTTGGCGGCTGCTGACGGATCGTTGGTCAGCTTAACAAATGGAACGTCCACTCCAGTGCTTTGAACCACGGCAGCAATCACAGCGCTGTTGCGGTAAATATCGTGGGGCACTCCATCTTCCGTACCTGGTTTGATGGTGCCTAGAGCCCTCCACATGGCAGGTTCTCCGAGCGAGCTGACCAGCTCCTCTATACCAAACTTGGAGGCACTGTAGGCAGGAGCGGAGATCACACAGGCTGCCAGGAAAAGGGTGGCGTATTTTCTGATCAAAAAGAGTTCATCCCTGAGGTCATGGAGGGTGCGTAAACGCGTCGAAAAATCTTAATCTTTCATCGCGTTAACTAGCGCTTGAGCCTGAGCCGACTGGCGTCAACTCAGTGGTAACAAATCAATCGATAACGCAGCTCCATACTAAAAATGCTTAGCCAAGCTTAGTTAACAGACTTGGGCCGAGATCATAAATCTTAAGGACTGCGTTTGGCCTTTGCAAAACCAGCAAGAAAAACGGGTCAGTGGCCTGGCCACACGCCGATGTGGGCCTAGCGTCGGACTTCAACCTTGTAGAACAGCGTTTCGATCATTAATCGCCGCCGATCTGACAACACCGCGCCCTGTATCTGGCTCTCCAACCGCACGTAATATTTACATTCTCGCTGGTTGCCTAAAATGGAGATGGGACGTGCTGCTCGAAGAAAATCCTCATATGACCGAGTGGTGTTTGCCATCAACGCGGAAAAATTTGGAAGCGCTTCGGCATCAGCCTTTCGCGTTGCCGGCCAGGCGGGTTCGAAGGTCACTGAATCCTCTTTCAGATACACAGTGAGGAACATCTCTGGCTTACCCAGTTCATTCGCCCAACAAGGTGGAAGATCTCCCCCCTTCCCCTTATTTAGCCTGTTCTGCAGAAACTGAACCTGTCCTTTCAAATCACTGTTGGTTTTCTGCAGCGTAGTTGGATTCGTGCCTTGCTTCTCAGCTTGAGCATACGCTTCAGCGTTCTTGACGATTTCTGAAACTTGTTCCGACGTTGGGATGCCTTTTTGCCCTAATGCGGCTTTCAACAGCTCTTCGGTCGCTTTAAGAGCGCCAAAACGCTTGATGACGTCTGTCGGTTGGGCGTCCTTGGCTTCGTCGGGATCGACTACCAGCTTTTTGAGTTGGTCATAGGACATCATCGTTTCGAGGATCAGGCGCTTGGCGTCCTCACCCTTGTTCGTACTGCCTGCGCTCTGCAGAGCTTTATCGATTGCAGCTAGCGCAGTGAGCTGCTCATCTTTCTGAGTGAGAAGTACTTTGAGACGTCCAGCCTCATCTTTTGCCTTGGAAGCATCAACGAGTTTTGAAATGATGTCGTCTGGATTTTTTACGCCAAGGGCGGCCATTCGGGTCTTGAGCTCATCGCTCGCCGACTTGATTGCGCGCTCACGCTCATCAAAGTCCTGGAAGGTAGCAATCTTATCCTCCATCTCTTTGTTTCTATGGGTGAGCTCCCACACCTTGTAACCCATGAGGAGCAACAGGATGAAACATAGGATGATCCAGATTTCCGTTAGCGACAGTTGAAATACCTGATCATTCTTGGAGCTCATCAGGCAGTTCTCACATCAATTGCAGGCACACTTTCACGAGCCAGCGTCGCATCAGCAATTGATTCGAGTGATGGCGCTGATCCTACGTCACTAACGGCCAGCGTTTGCATCTCAGGCTTGCTGATGAGGTCAATCTTGCCCATCAGCTCATCCAGCAATTGAGAATGATTTGTCTCGAAGCTGCGGCTGCTCGATTCAACGCTGGCAGCTAGCGTCTTATGCACATCATTACTGGCCACAACCGCCTCTACCAGTGGCATCAGTGTCGAGCGCAAACTGTCAGCGAAGACTTCATTACTTTTGATGCACGATTCGTTGATGTTATTCAGCGTGCCGGTGACCTCCTGAGTGATACGCTCCAACGTACTATTGTCTCGAACCAGGGTACTCAACTCGTCAAGCTTCTCGATGATCCTAGCGGTCACTTGTTGATTGGCCTTCATATCCTCCATGAACTCTTCGCGCTGATCATCCAGCGAGTCCAGGAACTCTTTCTGGGTACGCTCCAACCGCTCCATCACTTCTTGGCTCTGCGATTTCATCGCCTCAACCAGACGATCCTGACTCTGTACAATTGAGCCTACTGCATCGACGGTTTGCTCAATCGACTGAGTTTTGGTGTTCAAACTACGAATTGCGGTGCCCACCATGCGTGCAGACGTCTTGACGTCCAAAGCCAGTGTTGAGACGCCTTCGTTGAGGTTATCAGTCGTACCGGACAGTGCATCAATAGCCGGCTTGAGCTTTTGTGCAAACAGATCGTCCGGGAATAGAGTGTGCTCGAGCCGCTCCTGCGCTTTTTGGCCGAAATCGAGGGCGTGATTTTCCATGCGGGTGAGTGTTAGCTCACTTTTGTCCGCAAGCCCGTTGATGGTACTGAGCAAGTCCGTGCTCGCGTCGGTGGCTTGTGTGAGGATGCGCTCAAAAGCCTCATTACTTTTCGTGGTTGCGTTGGCAAAAAACGCATCCATCGTATCGATGCTGTGCTTGGAAATGGCAGTGATCTGTTCATGTACGTTCTGTACCGCTTCTTTGGAAGCAGCCATGACTTGATCCCTGAAAACTTCAAGCTGCTGACTGGCAGCATCAAAAGCGATGGACAGGTTTTCAGCCGAATGAATCGCGCGCTCTTCGACACTTTTCACCGCATCGTTAGTGTCCACCTTGAAGCCGGTGTGCAGTACCCTTGCAAGCATGCCAATCGCAGTGCTTACCATGGCCGCGCCGAACCGTACGGCCATGCCGTTGAGGCTGTCACCAATCGAATTGATATCGAGCAGGCAAATGATGATGCTGCCTACGGTGAACAGGAAACCCAGGTAGTACACAGAGTCCGCAAATTTGGCGAGAGTGAGCTGTGTGTTCCATTTATCTCGGACGCGGAAACCGATAGCCCAATACGCAAGCATTACCAATAACGGCAGCACGAATCCAAGCAAGAAAGGATCGGCCGCTATCAGGCTCGCTGATGCCAATACAATCTTGAGCGCCACTGCGATAATGAAGTAGGTCTTGACCTTCTTGAATAGCTGCGAACCCATTTAGAGTCCCTCCATAGGTTCGACCGTTTGGAGCGAAGCTCCATTGGCTTCGAAATACTCAGCCCAGAATTGAGTGAGTTTGCGATAAGGAACTGTTTTCTGGTCGGCAGCGAGCAGGTTGATCGTTACGGTCGCGCCCCCAAGAGCCGGTGCGACGGAAAGGTGACCGTAGGGTGTTTTGCTGAATTCAGCGTATGTGGGCAAAACACCTTTATACATGCTGAACTGGGACATATTGGCCATCATGTCGGAGTAGACAATCAATTTTTTGTCTCCCTGAACATTCCCGTGCTGAAAACCGTTGATGCCGGCCAATTGAAGGATTTCGAAGATGGGTGAGTTTTTACTTCGTTCTTCAAGCGAAATCTTGTGCACGACAGCGTCAAGAGGATTGGCAAACTTTTCATTGAAATCATGCGTGACGAATTTTTTCGAGGATGTGTACTTCTTATCCTCGCCCCACTGGCCGGGATTGCATTTCTCGAAAATCGGACTTCCGTTGACCTTGTAGTCCTCGCCCAGTAGAAAGACTGTCAGCAGGTAGCCTTCAGGTATTTCGTTCAACACCATATTTTTAAGGCGTTGTGACAATGCGGCTTTTTGTGTGAAGGGGAACGGTGAGGTGTTGTCGATTAGCACCACGTACTGCCCACGAGCCCCTTTGCTCGGACACAGCGTGGTCCTATCAACGGTTTCTTTGGTATAGGCGGCATAGCCGAACCAACCCGCCGCGCCTACAGCCAGGGCGAACAAGAGAAAGGCCCCCAGGCGCTTCCCGTTACTGCGCTCTTCTTCGTAGAGTGACATTGGGTTTCCTTACATCGAGCTCTGCAGAGGTTGCAGCTGATCAAATTTCGAGGTGAAAGACGACTGGACGCGCGCGCGAATGGGCTCGATTTTTTCGATCATGTCGCTCAACAGCCTTTCCTGTACAAGCAGGCGCGCCTCGTCGTGATCGATGGCGAAGTCCGGCATTTCCAGATCGGGAAATTCGATAGGCTGATCAAAATAGTCCGGCCTAGGAGAACCCTGAGGACGCTTTAACCGGTTTTCATATCGGTAACACTGAGTCAATGCCTTCAACGTCTCGTCCGCCATCACCAATGTCTCAGTCACCTTCTTCTTGATGATCGACTTTTGACCCATGTTGTATCTGAAGACCTTGACGTCCCCTTCCGCTTTTTTAACGTTTTCATCTATGAGCTGTAGAGTTCGAGCTTTTTGATCTTCGAGGCTTTTTCGAAGGCTGGCGACGAGAGCGACGTACCGGCGGTGCGACTCAGCGTAAGCGCAATAGACTTTGGCATAGCCTGGATAACGATCGGTAAAGATGTAACCCTCGTACATCGCGAAGATGCCGCAGATGATCGTCACTGTAAACAGGGCACAAGATTCAAAATCTTGAAATGGGATGATGTGGGCTCGGAAGCTTTGCGTGATAAGCGCAATTGGACTCTGCGTACCGTCTTCAAGTAGAGGTAGGGTGTACCGGCAATAGGCGACGCCGACGGCTAGCACGAAGGTGAAGCACAATCCGATTAGACCTGAAAGATAGCCGAACACTGCCCGATTGGCTTTGACGTGGTTCTTATTCGTGTAAAGACGGCCAGCCGCGAAACACACGAGGATGTTGGCTAGCGACAACGTGAAGGCCAAAAAGAACCCATCGACCAAACCGCCCGCCATACCAGAGGCGAAAAAGTTGGCGTTAACAAATCCTTCCGCTACACAGCACGCAGCCAACATCGCTTTCTTGAAAAGTTTACCGTCCGAGTTGATCCTTTCGGCTGGAGTATCTGGTAGCTCGTTTGCAGTGCGAAACGCGTCAAGTAGCACTTTCTTCGACTTCGCTTCACGTTCAGCTTCTTTTCGGCGTCCATCGTGCGCCGAGAGAATCTGGTCAGCGGTACGCTCAAACTCTTCACCTTGCTGAATGGTGCGATTTATTTCACGGGTGATGTCGATCGAGTCCATGCGATGCTGAATTTGGGTGATGACCTGCTGGCCATATTTAACCGTGGCCTCGCGCTTTTTGCCGAGGGTGCCTCGAATCTGGTGTTCCACATCCGTCATTTGAGTGTCATTGGAGGCGGGAATGCCCGCAGCACCATGGGATTGGGCGATCTCCAAAATTCTGAGCTCTTTTTTGAGCTTTTCAGGGTCGATTTTCGGAAGCAGTGGTTCGCTATGCTCCGAATCCTGAGTTGAAAATAGCGCGCTGAAACCCGTGAGAATACTCTTCCAAACCGACATCAAAATTTCCATAACTTATTGTTTTTAAACGATCTTTGGTTTTGTCTGGATGCTTACGGCTCAACATTCATTAAGCACGTTCACTGACTAGATTTGGTTCGAGACGCTCGACCCCAAAAGCGCGTCGACATCAAACTGCCACTAAAGTGGCGAAATGATGACTTTATCGGTGCTCATAAGCAAGTAGCCAAAAGCCTCCGCTCATCGCCAAATACTCAGCCCTGCAAAGGGCGCGCTAGGGTTCTAAAAAAAAATGACACCAACTAGTTTTTTAGCTTCGACCACACGAGCAGATTAACGAAAAACTGCCAGATCAGATTGAAAATAAACTTAAAATACAGATCAGATAATCGGATTGAAAATGTTGACGCGTCGTCGATTTGAACCCCCGGACTCATGGAGGAAAGCTATGACGACTGGACGTCTAAAAGCACCGACAGACTGTTTTTTCAAAAAAAAACCCATGCAGGTGTGTGGATTACCCTGCATGGGAAAAGGTTGCCAAAAGCACCCAAGGGAAGGCACCCAAGCATAAAACTGAGAAAGAGCAGAGCCCCCTTTAAATATTTTTCAGGCAGAAAGTTGCATTTTTTTCATATGTTTTTTAACGGTTTTTTTCATTTTTAGTTCAATATAATTAGGTACCGTACCCCCACCTTCGTCGGGATCACTAAGATAAGTTAAATCCACTTCTACCACTTGAAAATTCGTAAGGTAGTCTGGACTCAACTTCTCCCCTTCCGGCACTTTGTAAGAAGCCTTCAGCATCACCTTATTGGCCTCAGTCAGATGCCAAAAATCATCAAGACTGCGAACGGCAGAGTCAAACCAAAAGCGAACCCAATGCTTACGTAAGACCTTTCCTTCATGGGTAAGTACCGGCTTGAAGTCTTTGATTACCAGAAAAACTATGATGACTTCATGCTCTTCCAAATGACGATAATGCCACACATTTCTCTTATCGGCATACTCAATAAGCGCGATGAAATCCTCAATATCGGCATGGCCTACATACTGCCGAAAGCGGTTCCAATGAAACCTCCAGTTATCAAAAAATGCCTTTTTAAGCTGACGGGCGCGATCCGGGTCTGCGTCCGCCTCAGGTAAAATACGGTATTTGTGCTTCCCCGACTCTTTAATAGGGCAGAAACCAGAACTGGGATAATGACTGAAAATTGTATCAACCTTGGGGTCTAAATCTCCGACTAGGTGAAGCCCTTTATCACACGCAGGACAAAGAGCATCAACACGCTTGCGCTTATTTCCATTTTCATCTATTCGCTTGCCAAATTCGGCTTCATATATCAATGGAGAAATGGCAGCTTTATTGAATGGGTGTACCGCGTAGCGCATCGGAGTTCCCTCTTTGGAAAGAGAGAGCTTGATATCTCAACGACACAAAATCAACAGCCGTTCCCCCACACCTTGAGATGATGGTTTTTTATTCGACTTTCTGGTAGCCACTCATTTTAACCGCACTGATTCCTGTAAACCCAGCTGGTAATAATGCTTACACAGCGACGCACTACAAGCGAGAGACCCCAGCGGCGTTCCTTGAGGCATGGCACCTATCAGGACTCTGGACACTGTTTTTCTACCTACTTTCACCAAGCGGTATACCCTTAAAAACTCAGAGACATCTGCGCTCACAATGCCAGTTTCTACCTCCCACCCGCAGTTTTTCCTCAAAAATGAATTCATTTCACGAAGCTCGTTAGCTTTCATATTTTGTCCCTTTTTGCAGTAACCCTAGTATGCAAATGGAGACAACGAGGCAGCAACAGCAATAGTTAATTTAAATTACCCATCGGCGACCCTACTTACAAAGGCTTGTCACCGGGCAACGTCGTGAAGATCAGACCGCCGCATCTCAGTAACTCCTTGTCTTTTGATTTTTGACCTTGCCACGACCCGATCACTGACGAAACCGGCGCTACTGCGCTACTTCTTGCAGCGTTGGACATTGAGTCTCTTGTCGAATATCAGTGGGCAGGACTGATAGATGACTTTTGAACGTCACATTGAAGGCCCTGAAATAAACACTCAGAGAGGGGTGAGTTACGTTGTTTCCAAAACGAAGGAGTGCCACAAATCCCCGCCCCGCCCCGCCCCGCCACACCACAAGGCAACAATCCGGTGTTCGCTGACCTCGCTGGCAGGCAACTCCTGATCTGGGAACCGACTTTATCCTCCTGGTCGCTCCGAATTATCCATCCACTTGAAGGTGCCTTGACTAGTCGCTTTACGCTCATTCCTTTGTCGGCACTGGCCATAACGTAGATATGACCACCGCCGTTTCGACTTGCGACTCGTCCACCAAAAGGCGTCGTGGTCGCTAATCGTCAGCCACATGCTATGGTCGGAGGCCATGACTAGTTAGAGGCTTTTTTGATTCGCCCCCGTCATTCGCAACCATGCGTTCTTGAATGCAAGCGCACCTATTACCTCAGCGCATGAATTTACATGGCGGTCGCGGGCAATAGCTCTAGTTTTATTATCAGGGGTAAAAGCGTCTTTATCGTTTTTGGTGCAGTCAAACTAATCCTCGGCGGGAGAGGAAATGTATGCTGAAGAAATACTCGACACTGCGTCTTTTACCGAGCCGCAATCCTAAGATGGGCTTAGTGAAAAACTCTTCGTTTTTATCTGGTCTGCAAGGATTGGACTGAATTCAGATACCGGCAACTTGGGCTAACGGGTTAACGGGCAAACACGGCTGCCGTCTCAAGACTTAACGCTGTCCGCCGATTCATGAAGAGACCGACAGCCCCCTGGTTAACCCTATCGTCCAACGCAAAGGCGATTGTTTCTTGGGTAAGCTTCAGCACGCCGCGCTTGCGCAGACAAATCTTTTTCAGGCAGTCGCTGAATCACCAGGCGGATGTCCTGCTTATCGACGCCCATACCAAAGACGTCTGTGGCGACGATGACGCGCCATACCCCATTGATGAAGTTGTTATGTATATCGGACTTTTCTGCAGGAAGCAGCCCCGCACGAAAGTGCTTCCATGCCCAGCCCTGCCCGACCAGAAACTCAGAAAGCTCCTCCGCTCCCTTTCGGCTGGACACGAAGATCACGGCACCACCCTCACGACTGGTCAAGCTATTCTTGAGTAGTTGTTGGGTTCGCATTGGCTTTTCAGCTTTGCTGCCGTGCAGAACTTGAAAATGAAGATTTTTACGTTCGTGTGTACCGATGTATCCCTTGAAGGTGAACAAGGTTTTCTTTGAAATGATCCCGAATTTCAGCAAGCACATCAGGTTTGCCAGTCACTGTGAAGCACCCGATTGGCCAGATCGGCTGATCACGATGGTACTCACGGATGAATCGAGAGGCGTACAAATAATCTGGTCGGAAATCGCTGCCCCATTTGGATAGGCGATGCGCCTCAAATATCCATGCCCCAATTAAAATTTCATTTACAGAAGCATGAATACATGGACGTAGCATACCCTTCCACATTTATTAGATAAATAAACAAATAATGCTGAAGGGTAAATTTAGTCTTACTATAATGATTTAACGCGCAGGCAGATGCATTAAAAGCGACCAGGGTGCATCACAACCACCAACAAAAATAGGGTGAAGCAGCCATAACTGCCCATTTGCATGTTGGCGACAAAGCGGAACGCCTGCACGAATGGATGAGCGTATGTCTTCAGCCAAGTCATTCGCTTTACTCCCAACCCGATCAGGATTAGGGTGCGTCACATACACTGCCTGATTCGACAAAAGAGAGTAATAACCGTACCCTAGGGGCTTATTTTCAGCTAATTTTTCTTGGAGCTGACGTAGTGAACAATCAGCCCCAAGTATGCCAAGAAATTTCTTATCTAAATACATCGGCGACATAAACGAAGTTATCAACATACTCTTTCCGGCAACCGTGTACTCATAGGGCTCCATGAAAACATCTTGCCCTTTACGCTTAGGGAGTTGATACCAATCATCTTCGTAGCCAACTAAGCATTCGCGTTGCGTGCTACCACCCCCCCGATTCCAATAAGCCATCAGCCGACCTGAAGCATCATACCCTGCAAGCCCCGAAAATTCCGCGTCGCGCTCATCCAGCGCATTAGGCTCACATGCACAGGCCATCGCAAGCAGATCAGTATTGACAGTTAAATACTGCTGCATCACCGCATCGACCTGCTCCCTAGCTGGACCAAAACCGTTCGCCTTCATTCCGACGATAAACTGCTTCAGCCCATACAACGTAATGACCATTGCAGTAAATTTGCTTTGCATATGCTGAGCCTCGTGAGCAAGCAGCACCTTAGCTTGCTCCACCATGCTGACCAATTCAGCTTGTTGCACTCCGAGCATCGCCTGTTCACTTTCCTTTTTGATAGCGTCAACAGCTTTACCTATGTGACTAGTAGCCTCCGCAGACTGACTGGATAAACGACGAACCTCATCGGCGACTACCGCAAACCCTCGTCCATGCTCGCCGGCGCGAGCTGCTTCAATAGCAGCGTTGAGCGCAACCAAATTGGTATTCCTCGCGATCTGCCGGATTACTTCCGCTACTTTATTAATTTCCCCCCAGCGTTGATCCAAAGCAGCTATCAGCCCTTTGACCTGATCCAGCGTGGTACGAGCGTCGTTTTTGAGCGACGAATCCAGGACTTTTTGAGCTTTTATTATATTTTCCATCTAGATCGATCCGAAGTTGAGGTGTTTTACGGGATTTAATCTATTTTTTCTGATTCGGGGGTTTAGAGGAGTTAAAAATAACCACTCAAGCGTAACTTTTCACATCGCACAACGCGCCAAAAAAATTGCCGTTTACCACGACATTTACAACCTAAATTTGTGACCTCCGTGAATTATTATTGTTAAGTTCATACAGTGGTAGCTGTTTAATTTAATAATTACAGGCATTATGCTAAGGCTACAATGGCCATCACACCCAACGCTTTAGGAGCATTACACAATACCTCCCTGAAAAATCAACATTAAGCCCGACAACTCAACTCATGCAAATTCTTAATAACGAACGAGCCGTTCTATAAAAGAGATAGGTGAAGCGCACTGATGACCACATAGCAGAAATTGTATACAGCGCTCACTAAAAATAACGCAACAGGAGACCATTAAATATCAAGAATCAAGATGGCAAAATTATATCCGAGCGATAATTTAATATATCTACAGTTTTAAAAAAACCACGAACCTAGAGCGCTCGATATTAATTTAGCATAGCAAAGAAGCAAAAAAAACCGGCCTCGCTGGGATTGCGTATGCAAAACCAACGAGTACCGGGATTGACGTGAACGTGATTTACGAGCTTTATAATACGCCTTAATACTGCGCCCGTTCACGATATTTTTTGATTTCTACGTACAACATTATAAAATTTCAAGTCAAAAAATCTTGATTAACGCTTGGTGACAGAGTCTGCTTTTAAGAATCTTAAGATTTCGAATGCCACTAATTCCGGAGCTTCACGCTGAGGAAAGTGACCGACACCATTAACTACCACCCGCTCATAATGACCAGAAAAAAAACTTTCTTTCCCTTTCGAGCTGTCGGGATGGTTACACGAATCTGCCTCGCCGTGCAAAACCAACGTGGGAACAGACAACGTCGGAACAGGCGTGAGTTGAGTGTCAGCTAGATTCGACGCTAAATCTCCGTCGACAAACCCCCAACGATGTCGATAGGAATGCAGAACAACTTCCGCCCAGTCTGGGGTTTTAAAGGCTTCGCAAGCAGTTTCAAAGTCTTCTTCTTTGTACCATCCTGCTGGAGACCAGGTATCCCACATCATCCGTGCAAATGTACTACGATCGCTTTCAACGATTTGGCGGCCCCGGGGGGTTGCCATAAACCAGTGGTACCAATAGTTGCGAGCCTGCTGCATGGTAATTACTTGATTAGGGTCGTTAGTACCGTAACCAACCGAGAGCATGACAAGAGCGCTGGCGACGCCATCTCTAAGCCCACACGCGTTGGCCACAGCCCGGGCTCCCCAGTCATGCCCAACGAGCACGGGCTGGTCGAGTTCCATCGCGTCGATGAAACCTAGTAAATCCATCCCCAGCGTAGACAACGCGCCACTGCGAGGAGTAGATGCACGACGGAAGGTTGTTGGTGCGAATCCACGCAGTGCCGGTGCCAACACCCGATAGCCTTCTGCTGCCAGTTCCCCGGCTGTGCGTAGCCATGTTTCAGGGCTGTCAGGCCATCCATGGACAAGTACTGCAACCTTGCTTGCATTACGATTCCACTCCAAATAACCGATTTTCAATAAGGGCGTGGAAACAAACGAATAATTCATGACGACTCCTATGTTCAGTTTGGTAACTGAAGAAAAGAGTATCGCTATGAAACAAGATGATTCATGATGAATACACGTCTATTCCCAAAGAATTATAAGGAATCACTGTGAGCGCAAAAAAGCCGTCCATTGCCCTTACCGCCTCTCTCGACATTTCATTGCTACGATCATTCCTCACCGTGGTCGACTCCAACAGTTTCGCCTCGGCCGCAGAACTGCTCGCATTGACTGCATCCGCAGTAAGCGGGCACATCAAACGCTTGGAAGACGATGTAGGAGTAAAACTTCTTACACGTACTACGCGTAGGCTTTCAATGACCTCAGAGGGCGATATGCTCTACACCTACGCTCGCAACATTTTGAGTATGGAAAAGGAAATTCGTGCAAAACTGCGCGGATCATCCATTCAAGGCAGGGTACGTGTCGGCTCATCCGAAGATTTCGCCGGAACTTGGCTGGCAACAATACTGCAATCATTCAGTCGCAGTCACCCACGAACGTCCATTGAACTGAAGGTCGGAATCACATCCGAACTGTTGCTACAAAAACAGCTAGGCAAGCTAGATGTGGTCTTCGGGAAACAATGCAGCAAAGTAGATGACGCGGGCGAATTATTATGGGAAGAACAATTGATTTGGGCTTACAACTCTAGTATGGATCTGGACAAAGGCGCCCCGTTGCCTTTAGCTGTTTTTCCAGAGCCTTGTGTCTATAGAGAGGCTGCAATCCGCGCATTGTCGGCAGCTGAACGACCTTGGCGCCTAGCTTTCGAAAGCAGCAGTATGGCAGGCTGTATTTCCGCTGCCCTGGCAGGTTTTGCAGTCACCCCCATTGCACGCAGCCAGTTACGAAACGGGCTGAAGGAGCTTGGGAAAGCGGATGGATTACCAAAGCTTGCGACCGCAAGATTTTATGCATTCTCGGACAAATCCAACGCTGCAATCAATGCACTGGTCGCCTCCGTACAAGACATAGGCAATCGTCGTAGATTCATCGAGCATTAACTTTTGGGCGTGAATGAATTGTATACAATTTCGACTAACACCCCTTCAAAATTACGCAACTTATTACAAGCCAAGTGTAACAATCAGCATGCACATACTCATTTATCGCTTCCGCCTACGCAGTTCTTAAAAATTTATGAAACATACGCAGGCAACGAACTTCTTATGAATAAATATTGACGGTGCACCCTGGATTTAACAGCGTTTAAAAATCGCGCTAATTCAAGCACCTAAAATATGACATACATTTGAAATAGCTGTTTATGAATTTTTTCGTTGCCATATTTCAGTAGCGTAGTACAGCAAACCAATAATCGGAAATAACAATCCAATCCACGACGCCAACGCCCAACCACCTTGAGCGTAGGCCCATCCACCGACTGCTGAACCTATAGCTCCACCACAGTACCAAATGATTAGATAAACACCGTTAACCCTTCCACGAACTTCTCCGCCAAGTGTAAAGATAGTACGCAAACCCATGACGAGTGTCGCTGTTGTTCCAAAATCAAGTAAAATGGCCGCCACAACCAACAATGTCAACGACAAGGTTGAACCAGGCTCCGCGATGTGGGTGATAAGGAAAGCAAAGACAACTGCTATCAACCCAAATCCAGTTGCTGGTCGAGTCAAACCTTTATCTGCAAGCCTACCCGCAATAGGAGCAGCAATAACACCCGCTACACCAGCGACAGAAAAAAGTGCAACTCCGGTTTGTGTCAAATTGAAAACCGGACCAGTCAGTAATAAAGGCACAACTGTCCAAAATAATGTAAATGCCCCAAACTGAAAAAACTGATAAAGAGCACGCCGCCGCAAAATTGGTGTTGTACGCGCAAGCGTAAGCATAGAGCACAACAAACCGCTATAACTGAGACTTCCGTTAGGTTGACGCCTTGGCATCACTAAACGCAATACAACAATCAATAATACCATTACTACAGCCATGCAAGAAAACACTACATGCCAAGAACCATTGTCAGCCATAAAACTAGAAAGCGGCCTAGCGAGCATAATTCCTAACATCATGCCACTCATGAGACTGCCTACAGTTCTGCCACGAACAGCTTCGGGCACTAGGTGCGCCGCGTGAGGAACAAGAATCGGAACCGCTACGGAACCAAGACCAATGAAAATCGACGCTATTAAAAATGTATAAACCTGTGTTGCTATTGCTGCAGCAAATAGAGCCACTACAGATATACCAATGACTACCAGAGAGAGTCGGCGATTTTCAAATATGTCGGCTAGTGGAACAAGCAAAATTAACCCTGCAACGTATCCTAGCTGAGTCAGTGTCACTATAAGGCCAGCCGACTGCATTGATAACCCAAGGTCAACGCTAATGAGTCCGATCAGCGGCTGCGCATAATAAACATTAGCAGCAATAAGCCCACATGCCACAGACAGGAAAAAAATCACCCAAGAAGGCAACCCTCGATCCGCCTCTTGAATATTTAGCAATTTTTGGTGACTCGACATAATATTACCCTATAATTAAAAGTAAATGTTCATTTACTAAATAGAAAAAGGTTGATTAAATACTTTCAAAGCAACATTGAAGGCTGCCACAAATTCAGCACCTGACTCCCAAATTTAGCCTAATACTAGAAGCGCCTAGATGAAACTAATGAGGAAACGAGCCGCAGCCGGATCATCAATCAGTGCAGGTATAGATCCATCTTTCTTCCCAATGCTAATTAGATTAACAATGAAAGCTCGCGTTGCTTGAAGGAGCCTTTTATACGATAAAAAACCTGGTCGAATGTTGCAAGATCTGCTGTTGCACTAACGATGAGACATCCTTTTGGATCTTCTAGACTGCTAGACAAGCCAAAATAGAACAGCAATGCGGCTCGTAATTTGTCCATGCCAGCGCTTTCAGCACTAACATTAGCGCGCATCGTAGCATACGCAGTAACACCTGCCGATTTAATCCACCTAGAAAAATCCACGTTTGTCGCCAAACGTCTTATAGATGCTACCTACTGTCAATTCCTGCCAACAGAGCGATCAATAATTGATGCTCCGCTGAATTCATACGCGCAAAATACAGAAATTGCACGATTAAGCGCTTCATCCGCGCGGGCGGCCTCGTGACTAGAGTGTCGACGGATGTTGGAGATCAGAGAGCTTGATCACTCGATTATGGAAGTGATCATTTCCGATGTCAACATTGTCAGTTTCACGACCCGCCCACCCTTCAAAAAAACCACACCTAACAAAAACTCAGTCCATTAGAAATAAGATGCTAGCAATTCTTCTATTATTATACTCATAGCAATTCGAAAGCGATCATCCCGCTCTTAATTATTGTTTACTCTGAGGAAAAATATCAGGGTTTGAAAAACAGCTATGTAAATAGTCGTAAACGAGCTTAATCCTTGGGGCGACTGATCCTGCCTGCGTTCGATAGATAATTACTTCGTAGGGTTGAGGGGCGCTTTCACGCAAGACTTCGATGAGACGGCCGTCAGCAAGATAACGCTGCGCCAAGTAACTCGGTACTTGACCAAATGCCAAGCCAGCCAATATTATTTCTAACTCTGTTTCTGGATCATCGCAACTACAAGCCGGGAAAGGAGGAAAATAGGCCTGCTCACCTGCAAAGAGCCAAGGCCAAGGACGACCATTGTTTATATCAATCAATACAGAGAGCGGTAAATTTTTTAATCTTTCGACGCTGATTGGTACGTTGGTGGACTTAATGAGCACTGGCGAAGCAACAACATGCAAAGGAACATGCCCAGTTGATCGGGCGACATATCCCCTGTTTCGCACTTCGCCAATACGAACTCCGATATCTATTTTTGAAGCAATAACGTCTGTAATCTGATCATCAAGAGACAGGTCAATGCGTAATCCAGGATTTTGCTTTAAGAGAGGCTTTAAAAACCGTACCAAATAAAGTTTACCAATTGCGCGAGGTGCAGTTATGCCAACGCGACCAACGATACTATTTTTATCTCGATTAGTATGAGCGAGAAACAATTGATCGAAACTAAAAAGAGTCTCTTGTGCTTTGACGGCGAACTCTGCACCGAACGCAGTAAGATGAACCTGCCGAGTACTTCGATGAAACAACGTCTCCCCGATTTTTTGCTCCAACTCCTTAATTGCTCTAGTTACAGTTTGTGGAGATGTACCTAGGCGAATCGCAGCCTCGCGGAATGTGCTTGACTCTGCGGCCACTAAAAAAAGACGAATCATTTGCATTTGATTGAGCATGGACGGCTAAGACTCCAAATTCCAGAAAATGGAATTCTTAAATCCTATCTCTTCCATTTTCCGTTGTGAAGATTAATCGCATACTGGGGCCAACATCCCGTTTTTAACTCATCAGAGTACAAATCATGAGCAATGACATAAAAGGTAAAATCGTAGTCATCACCGGGGCAAGTAGTGGACTAGGAGAGGCTACCGCTCGCCATCTGGCATCGCTTGGCGCTCACGTTGTGCTCGGCGCTCGGCGCCAAGATCGAATGGATACCATTGTAAAAGAGATAAAAGCTGCAGGCGGTAAAGCCATTGCTTTCCATGTTGACGTTACTCGCCGTGAAGACTTAGTGAACCTGGTCGAGGGCGCCGTAAAGGAATTTGGCCGTGTAGATGTCATGATAAATAATGCCGGTTTAATGGCAATCGCCCCCATTAGAGAGCTATTGGTAGACGAATGGGATCGAATGATCGATATCAATGTTAAGGGCGTTTTGTATGGAATAGCCGCAGCTCTCCCTTTGTTCGAAAGACAAGGCAGCGGCCACTTCATCAACATTTCTTCCGTTGCGGGTATCAAAGTCTTCAGTCCTGGTGGCACGGTATACAGCGGCACAAAATACGCTGTCCGTGCAATTTCCGACGGACTACGTCATGAGGTAGGGGGTAAAATTCGAACGACTACTATCGAACCAGGCGCTGTAGACTCCGAATTGAAATACGGCACAGCACACAAAGAGAGCGCTGAGGTCGTTGGAGAGTTTTACAAACTCGCAATTCCTGCTGACTCAGTAGCAAGGGCCATCGCTTATGCTATCGAGCAACCGGCTGATGTTGACATTAACGAGATTGTACTGCGTCCAACCACTCAAGATTTTTGATTCTACCAGACGTATTACTTTGCTAATTCGATCGGAACATTTTAGCTGAGCTCCGATTCAAGCACATTGAGTAGTTTTTTGAGCGTCGGTAGGCCATGTGCTTGTCGACGTTTTTTTATTGTTGAACTTTAAATACTGATTGCTCCTTAATTTACTAACGAGCAATGGTTACCATATTCGCCACGTAAATAACAAAGCGATTCAAATTGTCATAGACCGTATTAGACTAGTACGAAGCTCCACTATTTGTTCCTGTAATCCCTTGAATTCATCCAACGCCAGGCCTGTAGCTCCAATAAGACCAGTTTCTGAACGACGCTCGCGAAGCTGTCGCCCGCTTTCCGACAGTCTAACTCTTACTAGGCGCTCGTCGGCAGGATCACGCTGTCTCTTCAGGTAGCTCATGGCCTCAAGCTTTTTTAATATTGGGGTGAGCGTGTTGGATTCAAGAAACAACTTCTCACCTAAACTACTAACCGTCTGATTATCTTCCTCCCACAATGCAACAATGGTAATATATTGAGTATAAGTAAGCCCAAGTTGTTTTAGTAAAGGCGCGTATGCTTTACCGAAGGCTAAGTTCGTAGAATATACCGCAAAACATAGAAACTCTGAGAGTTTCAAGTCGTGATAAGCGTTTTTTTCAATAGTTTTCATGATGATCCTCGTCTAAGCAAGCTGGTATCGAAAATGCTAAATATACATTGCTTGCGATCGTATCGGTAGCGCGAGATTGAATTATATTTACAAACGTGCAGTCGATCGAGCAAATTTTTAGCACGCCGTCTGCAATCGAGAACATACCCGGCACGGCCCGCCCTCCTCTACCTGAAGGTGAGGATGAGTAACTAAATGGAGATTTCAGTGTAGTTTTCAATGCATTGATATCCATCAAAGCTTTAGGGATGCTCCGATCAACTTGCCGCACGGCGGCAGCAAGTCGAAATTTCCTCGGGGCGCACCGCTATTTGCTAAAAAACGACCGATGCTTCGTGTATTGAGGGCTATTTCGCCTGGTCTTCCGTGTTAAGAACGCAACTCGCCCATACCCATCCAGCTGTTTTCGAGCCATCCACAGGTTTGACAGGGCGAACAGCGTGGTCAACTGAGCTGTGTTTTTCATCAGTCCACGAAAGCGCACTTTAACGTAACCGAACTGCCGCTTGATCACCCGAAACGGATGCTCAACCTTGGCCCGTGTCTGAGCTTTGCAGTACTCGATCTTGCGCTTGGCTTTGTACAGCAGGCTGCGTTTATTCAACTTGGAATAGGTGCTGCGGCGCGCTGCGATTTGCCAGATCACTTCACGATTTTCATGCTCTTCACGCTTCTCGACACCGGTGCATCCAGCGTCCGCATACACCCGTTTTCTTCGCCATGCAGTAGCTCGGCGACCTGTGTGACATCGGCCACATTGGCGGCGGTGCCATGGACGTGATGAACCAATCCCGACTCCGCATCGGCGCCAATATGGGCCTTCATCCCGAAGAAATACTGATTACCTTTCTTGGTCTGATGCATCTCGGGATCGCGCTTGCCTTCCTCGTTCTTGGTGGAACTGGGGGCATGAATAATGGTGGCATCGACGATAGTGCCTTGACGCAGCGACAGGCCTTTTTCTTGTAAATAACCGTTGATGACCGCGAGGATCGCAGGTGCGAGTTGATGCTTCTCCAGCAAGCGCCGGAAGTTCATGATCGTAGTGTCTTCCGGGATCGGCGCGCTCAACGTCAGGCGTGCGAACTGACGCATGGGCGTGATTTCGTAGAGCGCTTCTTCCATGGCCGGATCGCTCAGGGAGAACCAGTTCTGCAACAGATGGATGCGCAGCATGGTTTCCAGCGGATACGGTTTACGGCCACCGCCTGCCTTGGGGTAGAACGGCTCGATCAGCCCCAGCAGGCCTGTCCAGGGCACGACCTGATCCATCTCGGCGAGGATGCGTTCGCGGCGTGTCTGCTTACGTTTTCCGGCGTATTCGAAATCGGAAAAGCTCATCTGGCTCATGGGCAGCTCGGATCAGGTTGTCAGGCGTATTTCAGCACAGTTGAAGACTTGTTCGGAGATTCCTTAGGAATATAATAGCCAGCTAACGAATGAGAGCTCTGGTATCGAAATTTGCCCTGCCGAATAACACGTGGCCCTCGGTTCCGCTACGCCGTAGGACCCGTAAAGCCCTTCCCTTCGCGCCCCACAGCACTCATCTAAATAGATCTGAATCAATAGCTTGTGACCTGCTCTACTTTAGTGCCCCTTGTCCTCAGAGAGGACTTACCTATTTGTGGATTTGTTAAACGAATTATTGGATCTGGGTTTCGTATCTAGTGGTTACCTCGCACGCCAATCGTTTGCTAATTCACGCTCTCTTGACATTGTTATTTTTATATACGACTATAATATTACTCGCACACGATCTAGGCGTGCGCGATCATAAATACAAAAAGTTCAACTTTTAGGATCTGCAAATGAGCAAAACTCCCAAAGTCCTTTTTACAGACGAAATGCAGACCGGATTGATGATTGACCTAGAAGTCGATTTTGGCATAACAGACCTCGACCACTGCATCCAGGCCCGAATAAATGTGAAAGCCACTGGCGTACCTCACGACGTTGCTGTAGCGATCGTCAATGCTGCGGACAGCGTATACCCCTACTCGAAAGCCTTGCTTGGCAATATTGAGTGTAATACTGAACAACCTCATCACTTAACGCCACGTGCCACCTATTCTGTTAGGTCAAACTCAGCGCCCAACCGATTTAATAACTCAATCCGGCGGAACTTTTTGAGAAAAAATCCTAATAAATGACTAACATAATCGAGATAATAAAAAACGGAACTTCAGTTCCTACGTTAAACATTTATGCGTCTTCTCTGATTCCCGCTGCGGGTATCTCATCAGTTGCTTGTTACCTTTACATCTTCGATTTTTTTTGCGCAATACAAATTTCTCATGTCATACAAGAGCTTTACTTCAAAGCTCAAACATATCGGCCTACTTCTTACTATCAATAAACTCCAGTTCTGACACATCTGATAAAAATGGATGAATAATACAATGAAAACTTTAAAAACTGTTTCACAAACCCTCGCGGAAAAGAGCTCTAATGCTGTCTATTCAATCAATCCCCAGACCAGCGTATTTGAAGCGCTTCGAATAATGTCAGAAAAAAACGTCGGAGCGCTAATTGTGCTAGATGGGGGGCGTTTGGTTGGTATTGTCAGTGAGCGCGACTACACAAGGAAGGTAGATCTGTGTGGTCGCTTTTCCGCTGCGACACCAGTCAGCGCGATCATGACGCGTAAAGTAGTTACAGTTGGACCAAAAGAGAGTAATCAACGTTGCATGCAATTAATGACTGCAGGCCATCTACGACATCTGCCAGTGATAGAAGACGAACAAATTGTGGGTTTAGTTTCAATTGGCGACTTAGTAAAAGGTATAATTGCCGAACAACAAGATTTAATAGACCACTTACAAAAATACATTCGCGGCGAATAATCGTTCCAAATTTTACAAAGTTCATCAGGTAGCGTTGTGAGCCTAACCCTATCGCAAGCACCCTCATTGATTAGTTCTGCACTAAACTAAACAACCTACATGCGAGTTGCATTTAGTTCAACTCTCACTGCCAAGCATTTAATGCTTTAATATTCTCAAAATCTTTCTGTAAAAACTATTGATACGATGAATGTAATCTCGCCCGTCGCTGACATGTAACAGGCCCTAAGGAAATTCTCTGTTGGTGATAGGGAGAATCTCCTATAGAAAAATACAATTTTTAGCTGTAGACACGCCTCTCACTACCTACGCGCGATTTCAGTCGCTAGCTCCTAGAAAAACGTCTTTTATCGGAAATCACTAAATTTCTCTAGATGGCGTTTGACTTTGTCTGGCGTCCCAAGCCCTCAATACTGCGCATCGCACCCTTCCAGCACAGTCCCTCTTGACATCGTTTTTTATCTGCGCCAAGATACTCGACATCGCATGCGATTGAAGCGCGCGCGATTACAAAAATAACTATATTAATTTGAGGCCCTTCTCATGAGTAAAATTCAAAAAGTCCTGTTTACCGGCAAAACACATACGAAGTTCAGCGGCACTGGCAGTCCTTCACATGGTCACGATGGCACCCTTGACATCGAGCTCTCTTGGCCTGGTAACGGCGACAAATTGAAGCATGTATACCCGGCTATCGTGCGCCACCCAACCTCCGAGCAAATGCTCGCAGGCGCATGGTCAGCTTGCTTCATCACCGCAATCGGTATCGTTGCCCGAGACATTAATGTCCAACTTGAACCCGGTTTGGCCGTTGATATCGAGGTGGATCTGGGAATGGCAGGGGCTGAGTTCTACCTGCAGGCTCGAATCGACGTCAAGGTTCCGGGGGTAACACAAGAAGTCGCCGACACCATCGTCCATGCTGCCGATAAAATGTGCCCGTATTCAAAAGCGGTTCACGGGAACATTGATGTGGCCCTGAACATCCACACCGCGTAACGGGCCGCGCGGCTGGTTCTCACAGGTCAAGTCAGGCCGGCCGCCGTCCTCCCCGAAATACTAATATATCGCTCCCAGTTCATTACGGAAGTAAGTGAAAACTCCCCAGAGGCCAAGTAACCATACGAAAAAATGCGCCAATATCATTACGATTATAATGAAATTATATTGCTCTTTAGAGACATTGGGATTCGAAAACAGAGGCTAAAGATGAAATTTGCCGAACAAGCCAAAACCTCAAATATGAAGCTTTCAAATTTTTTATGTTTTGCGGTTTATTCGACGAATCTTGCCTTCGGCAAGGCTTTCAGGCCATTGCTAAAACAACTTGGTTTAACCTATACGCAATACATCACTATCGTTGCGTTATGGGAGGACGAAAACCTGACCGTAGGTGCGCTAGGTGAAAAGCTGTTTTTGGAGTCCAATACGCTAACGCCTATCCTTAAGAAATTAGAAGCGATGGGATATTTACTTAGGCAACGTGATCCCGAAGACGAACGACAAGTGCGAATAAGTCTTACTAAAAGCGGTCGAAAGCTACGTGAATGTCGCAACGAAATGGGGTTAATTGACGCTAGTGGTCTTTCGCAGAATGAGTTTAAACGGCTACAGAAAGCAATTGTGAAACTTCGGAGCAACTTGATTCAATCCACAAATGTACAATCAACCAGATAAATAAATAACTAACTATGATGCGGTTAAATAAATTTTAGCTTAGTCGAACACCTGCACGGAAACGGAAAACGCAGCATCATTTTTGCCAATGAACGACGACCGCACGTACCAAAATCTTAATAAGATACAATTCATTTTTTAATTATATTTAAAATCATAGAAGCTTTATTACTATAAATACGAATTTTCGTCTATCAGGTTTTTTTGGAAAATCTAATATATTGACTCCGTCAGCCGCCCAGGCTTGTTAACGGGCCCTATATTATGCACTAAAAATTCCGCTCAAATCATTCTGGAATCGACCGCCGGAGCGGAAAAGTAGCATTAGGCTAAATACTGACCAGCCAGGCTCGTTAGGGGTAAATCATATGATGAGCTTACGCCAAATACGTCACTTCGTCGCCGTTGCAGAAACAGGGTCTATTTCAGCAGCTGCTCAAGCGGTGTACATATCTCAGTCGACACTTACGCTTGCGGTGCAAAAGCTAGAGCGCGAAATCGGAGTGAATCTATTTAATCGTCACGCTAAGGGTATGACACTGACCCACCAGGGCCACCAATTTCTGCGTCAAGCGCACCTCATTCTAGCAACTGTAGATAACGCCAAACGCAGCCTGCAAAAAAGTACCGATCAGGTCGAAGGCCAGTTGATAGTCGGAGTTAGCAATCTCGTAGCAGGCTACTACCTCGCGGATCTTTTGACTCGCTTTCAGCGCGCCTTCCCTAACGTACGTATCAGAGTAATGGAGGATGAAAGGCCCTACATCGAACACCTCCTTGTAAGCGGAGAAATAGATGTTGGTGTTCTTATCTTGTCCAACCTCGAAGATCGACAGGCCCTTCAAACAGAAATTTTGACTCAGTCGCCTTACAGGCTATGGCTTCCCCCGTTACACCCACTGCTGGAGCGGGATAGTATTTATATGGCCGATGTGGCAGGCGAACCCTTAATACAGCTCTTTATAGATGAGATGGAGGTTAACGCAAAGCGAATTTGGGCAAATGCTCAGTTGCAGCCACGCGTGACGCTGCGTACGGCTTCGACCGAAGCTGTGCGAAACCTAGTCGCAGCGGGCCTGGGAATGGCAATTCAACCTGATATGACCTATCGTCCATGGTCATTAGAGGGAGACATTATCGAGGCACGCTCGTTGTCGGATTTAACTCAGACCCTCGATGTAGGCTTGGCATGGCGTAGGGGAAGTGCACGCTCAGCTTTGATTGACCTATTTCTGGGTGTCGCTCGCGAACAAACCCTTGGCGCGGGGCGCAGGCTATCTGTTTAATAGAATGAATCCATGAATATTACGAACTAGGCGCAGGATCTTGATTGCAAGAGCATTATAGATCATGTGATTCATACTAGCTCATATCGCTCTGATGTTCATTATGGGCCTTTAAATTGAGTTCAGTTCTTAGCCGTGCTAGAAACAAATCCGTTTAGCTAAATCCCACTTCGCTGGAAGACTATTTGTTAAAGAGGACAAAATTATGCAAACTAAACTTTTGATTAACGGTCAGTTGGTCATCGGTGAAGGAGCAGCACAAACTATATTTAATCCGGCTTTAGGGCGCGTACTTGTAGAAATCAATGAAGCTGGCGAAGCTCAAGTTGATGCTGCTGTACGCGCCGCAGACGAAGCATTTGAGAGCTGGTCGCAGACCTCACCAAAAGAACGTTCACTGCTCCTACTTAAGCTTGCCGATGCCATTGAAGCCCATGGTGAGGAGCTAGCTAAATTGGAGTCGATTAATTGCGGAAAGCCATATAGCTCGGCGTTAAATGACGAAATCCCCGCAATTGCGGATGTTTTTCGCTTCTTCGCCGGAGCTACACGATGCATGAATGGTTCAGCTGCAGGAGAATATCTTCCAGGCCACACTTCAATGATTCGTCGTGACCCTGTTGGAGTGATCGCTTCTATAGCGCCGTGGAACTATCCCTTGATGATGGTCGCTTGGAAAGTCGCCCCAGCCTTGGCCGCTGGTAACACTGTAGTACTAAAACCATCAGAACAAACGCCTCTCACTGCTCTGCGTTTAGCTGAGTTGGCATCTGATATTTTACCTGCAGGCGTGCTTAACTTGGTTTTCGGCCGAGGTCCAACTGTCGGTAACCCTTTAGTAACTCATCCAAAAGTGCGGATGGTGTCACTAACGGGATCGGTCGCCACTGGCGCAAACATTATTTCAAGCACAGCCGACGGTGTGAAACGTATGCATATGGAGTTGGGTGGCAAAGCTCCTATGATCATCTTTAACGATGCCGATATTGATGCTGCTGTAGAGGGGGTGCGTAGTTTTGGTTTCTATAATGCTGGCCAAGATTGTACCGCTGCTTGTCGCATTTACGCACAGGAAGGTATCTACGATGAATTCGTGGAAAAGCTCGGAAATGCTGTTAGCAGCATCAAATATGGGCTGCAGGACGATCCGGCAACTGAAATGGGTCCTTTGATTACTGCACAGCATCGCGATCGCGTCGCTGGTTTCGTTCATCGAGCAGTGGCACTACCCCATATTCGTTTGATTACAGGTGGCAAAATAGGTGATGGTAACGGTTATTTTTTTCAACCGACTGTCTTGGCTGGCGCGCTACAGGATGATGAGATTGTCCAACGTGAAGTGTTCGGACCTGTCGTGTCGGTTACAAAATTCAGTAATGAACGTCAAGTTTTAGACTGGGCTAACGATTCGGATTATGGTCTGGCTTCTTCGGTCTGGACATCGGATGTTGGACGTGCACATCGTCTGTCATCTCGCTTGCAATACGGCTGCACCTGGGTGAACACACATTTCATGCTTGTTAGCGAAATGCCTCACGGCGGACAGAAGCTTTCCGGTTATGGCCAGGATATGTCGATGTATGGACTTGAGGATTACACAACAGTTCGGCATGTAATGTTTAAGCATTAATCCCAACTGTTCGAATAATACAGAGATTAACAGAATCGAAATGAACGCATGATCATAAATAAAACAACCCATTGTACTGAGGCAATTTCTATTACGTAATCCAAGCTGACGGATAGTAGATACCATCGCGTCAAATAAATTGCATAGGCCCTTCTGGTCTTTTTCACTTCGCCAGTCAACGGAACGCCACACCCAATTAGGTAATGCAATCCAGGCTGGCGAAGCAGCTTTCAAAATCTTTAGATATCTGAGTCTGGGCATACAATGGTGGCTTTATTTTCTCGGTCTAACTATTCTTAATCCGACTAACTCGTAAAACCGTTTTGATCGACCGCTACAAAATTACAGGACAAGTTTACGTGGCTGGTAAATACCTAATCACCGATCAAGAATAGTCATAGCTTCCCCCCCAAATTCGTGGCTACAACTTCCCGTCTGGTAATCAGCTTTCCATTGAACCACGATATCTATATCTGTCTAAAGGTATGTAGTGATCTTACACAACAGATTAGATATACAAGTTCTATAGATACTGTTATAGGCCACCGGCGCTCGAGCCTTCTAGGCTATTATAAAAAATGGCACCTTATCTATCAGTCGGCACCATTTTTGCGCACAGATAAGCTTACCATTGGCCGAATCTAAGTATTAACCTCAACTGAGCTCCAGCGTGCAATTATGTCAAGTGAATACCATAATTTCGCATCCTTGAATGATAATGCATCGGCCGAAAATTTCAAAAACAGCGATCTAAAGTGTCCGCTGAAATCACTACGCTCACAATTACTCTCAGCAAAAATATCGACAAACTACTTAATCGATTTTGTCAAAAAACCCGAAGCCTAGCTGAGCGCTGTTTTGAATACGGGTTTAATCTCCATATGGTTCCTGGATGCCCATCCCTACTCCACCCGGGCAAAACTACAGCGAATAGTGTTGAATTTCATGCATGGTATTCACTTCGCGCATAGACCGAAGGACACGTCATGTTGTTCGATGAGTCACAGCCCCACGCCATACCACCAAAGCTAACTTATATATTAGCTAGTACCCGACGAGGATTCGGCTTTACCGAGCCTCTAGCTTGCGAAAGGCGCTGAGCTTAAACAAAGTGCTTTTTCTGGCTGCAGCTCTAGCTCTAGGTCAAAAATATTAGGTTGGTGTTAGCACAATCGTCCCACAAAGAAATACCGATATCCGCCACATCTCGTTTCCCTCATTAAATGGCGCATAACCACGAGATTGTTGTGTCGAAATTTCGTCAGTTAGTCGCTGGTTTTACCGGCGCACCTATTAAATCTGATAGCTTTCTATTTAATAGAACGGCCCATTGAATATTAAGAAGTATGCAAATTTGGTGCGTTGATTTATTTTCTGCTACATAAGAGCTTCAGCCAATCGACGCTGAAAAATAATAATTTTCAAAGGTTACAACCATATGACTGCATTAGCTGTTAGTTCTCTCTTAGCTCACCTTAAGTTTACGATCGTTGAGATCCGCGTTGTGCCGCCCATGATATATCGGGCAAAGATTTTCCTGCGTTCGTTGCACGATCGGTACTCCCTTAAACCCTCAAAATCAAATAAACAACATAAACTATATAGCGCTAAATTTTCGTAAAATATTTAGACCCTTTTAGTTTTGAAATTACGGGCAGTACCACAAGATACTACACACTATCAGTAACTTCATTAGCTTGTGTTCATTGAGTGATCACTCAAGCCACGATTTTACCGTAGCGATGCCTCCTACTATTAACAAAACCACAACTCGGGAGTAGATGTATGCAATATAGTGCTGGCTGTGCGCGCCACCCATCATTAACACACATAGCCAATATGAGGTTAATTTAATAAAGCTAAGTTACCATTAGACAGTTTACCCATGCCGCACCGCATCTATGGTGAAGCTTTCTGCTGCCAACAAAAAAAATAATTAGGAAGTAGATTCATGCAAAATACTAGTCGTACTATGCGTTCCATCGTACTAATTCCTGTGCTCGGAGCATTTACCGCACCAGTTATGGCAGTTCAGGTCACCGACAACCTTGATCTAGGAGGTGCTATTCGTGCCCGCATTGACGTGGATCCTGACCGCGACATCTCAGAGCTTAACTTTGATACTGTATTCTTAACGGCGAAGTATAATTCTGATACTTGGATTGGCTCGGCCAAATACTTTTTCTACGGAGGTGCTTATCCATATCGATACACTGACCGCGCAGGTGACATTTCTTTTGCCGAAACAGCTTGGATCGGTTACAGATTCAATCCCGATCAACAAATCCAAGTGGGTCTAAATAAAGTTCCATTTGGACTACAGCCTTTTTTTGGGAACACATTCTACGAAACGCTGGGCAATGTCATTGGGTTGGAGGATTTGGCAGAAATGGGTGCAAAATACATCCAGCAATCAGGTGACTGGAATTTTCAAGCTGGATATTATATTCGTCCGGCCTGGCAAGGT
This sequence comes from Pseudomonas sp. RIT-PI-q, assembly GCF_001297125.1. Classification (GTDB taxonomy): domain Bacteria; phylum Pseudomonadota; class Gammaproteobacteria; order Pseudomonadales; family Pseudomonadaceae; genus Aquipseudomonas. The sequence continues at coordinate 311,744 of NZ_LHPC01000034.1, read as the reverse complement.
AAAGGAACCAGTAATGGACGCACCTACTCCAGCGTCCCGTCCAAAGCTGACAGCTATGTTGCCAATGGAAGCGACAACAGCGAGCGCAACACTATAGCGTTAAGGGTTGCAAAAACATTGGATTTGGGCCCCTGGAAATCAGAAATAGGGGTTTCTGGACTAGCTTCCACTCTAGAAAACAATGATACTGACAATAATGGCCGACGAAATGCGGTTGCTGTTCACTACGTCGGCAAAAATGGTCCTTGGGGCCTGCAATTGCAAGCTGCAAGACAACAGATGTCACCTCGTAACCCTGGCTCCGACGAACTGGTAACTCTTGGCGGTTATGACGGTACTTACAATGTCGCAAGTCGTGGCAATCTATATGTCGCGGACCTGAGTTACGACATCTCCGGCACGTATCTTTTCGACCAAATCAGCGGAGTTAAACTATATACTAACTATAGCGCCTTCGACAAATCCAACAACGATTTTAATACCTCCGAACGGATGATTTTGGGTACTTCATTTTCCATTAGTAAATTTTGGGTTGCTACAGAACTGCTGTTTAGTAAAAATGACCCGTACGTTGGCGGTAGCAACTACACACAAAGCTTAGGGGCCGGTGGTACTGATCATTGGGAGAACCAACTATTCGTTGATGTCGGGTATTACTTCTAATTTAAAACCGAAGTCTATTCCATCCAAAATTAAGCCGCTCGCCCATAGTCAGGTTACTCACTACGGCCGAGCGGCCTTGGTATTTCTTCAAGCATCCTCATCTTGCAACTCTATGTGTTTTAACGCTCTTTTGCCGAATAGCCGCTACGAGGTAAAAAACGTTTATAATCCTCTAGTGCGCACATATAAACCAATTATTAACCGAAGGTTTTGACACCAGTTGATAGCTATTAAATTAATAGATCCTACCGTTGACTATTACTCAATATACTATTTTGCTTCTTAGACTAAAGTGTTTCATTTATCAACAGCATCTGTCTGAACACCCAATGCTGAAAGCAAGACAATCGCCTGAGCACGAAACACTGCTTCCGGATCTGGCTGTAGTAAAGCAAATGCCGTAATTCCCTCCAAAGCACCGAATATAACCGGCGACACTACTTCACCTGCAATTTCGGACTTAATACTATGATCGGAACGCCCTTGATTCCACGCAACTGCCAACCAGGCCGTGTGCTGATCAACAAACAATCCCACCGGATCCATTACTTTCTCAGACAGAGAGCTACGCTCAACCATTAGCATAAGACAGAGACAAAGACGGCCGTCATACCTCAAGCACTGCTCAAAAAGACTCAAGTAACTGTATATACGCGCACCACCGGTCGTTTGGTGCTCGAAAACTTTCAACTCTGCTTCTCGCTGCACGGCGTAAAGATTCATCGCGTGATAAACCAGATCATCTTTAGATGAGAAATGGTTATAGAGGCTCGCCGCTTTTATATTGGCAATTTCGGCCAAGCCTCGTAACCCCATTCCCGATGTACCCTGAGCCTGCATCACATCGATGGCAAGCTCGGTCAACGTTTCTTTTCGGGATTGTTTTTTTTGCAAGATCAGCCCCCTTTATTCCTTAAACAACACTTCACCTCGGAAAGAGACAAGGGCAAGCGTATCTTCGATTGCGTATGCCATGTGCTCATCACCTGGGCCGGCCTTCAAAAAGTCGCCAGGCTCCATCTCTACCTCATTAAATCGGATACGGCCGGAGATGAGAAGGAATTGCTCCACACCTGCATGGTCATGGGGTGGAAACACGGCACCAGCTTTGAATTCGACGAAATATGCACCGTCGCCATCGGCGTCCCATAGTGGTGCTGTACGAATTCCTGCCCAATCTGTATCGCTGAATTGACGATTATTTACGTTGACGTGGATCATTTCCTACCCCTCTTGCTGATTTAATAACTAACGTTAGTTAGTTTATCTGTCGACGTCAAGTCCATTTCGCTGAGCGACGAGCAAAATGTTCGTTGGGTTGCTGATCCACAGAGGTAACGTAAATCGTGTGCCCCCCGGTGTCAGGATAGTTGTCGCCTCTCCGATTTCTCCTAAAAAAAACATATCGGGGGCGGAAAGAGACTGGTCGTGCCGTACTATTCACCCTGAACGCAGAGTCGCATTACTCAAGATGCTGCTCCCCCCCCCGCTGCCTGTCGATGGCCAAGGTTTCCCGGCGAGTAGGGGTCAGCGAAATGTCTTTGTCCAACTGGCGCAAACAGCTCCGTTCTAAAAGAAATGCAGTGCCCGAAAATACGTCGTTGGCCTCCGCCGAAACCAAATTTGCTGTCGTGCTTGACGCCGCCGGTTTATCCGAAATCGACTTAGATGAATACCGCCGACGCAAAGCCCTTTATCCCGAGCAAATCACGACCTAGCGACAAGCTTGCATCAACCGTCAGAAGGCAGACAAAGCCCGGCAAAAAGAAGACCGCGTGCAAGCTCGCAAAGACAAGAAACGCATCGAGGCACTTGAGCGCGAACTGCGCCGTTAAGACAAGGTGCTCGCTGAAACAGCCGCACTGTTGGTATTGCGAAAAAAGCTCAACGACTACTGGGGGGGAAGCGCGGTCGCGGCAGGCGCTAAATAAATCAGAGCCTGCCGGGAAATTGGTCTATCGCTGCGGACATTGCGACGGTGGACTGAAACAGAGGTTATCCTGGCCGATGCCCGAACGACTGCTACACGGCGAACACCGCGAAATGCACCGAGCGAAGTCAAGCGTCTGACCGTTGTGAGGCTGTGTAACCCACCGGAGTACGCCCACTTGCCGCCGTTCCAGATCGTGCCACGACTGGCCGATCAAGCGTGCTATCTGGCGTCGGAGTCGACGTTTTAACGTGTTCTGCGTGCGGCAGGCCAACAGCAACATCGAGGCCGCAGCCGGCGACCCAGAAGGTACGTAGCACCGACGACGCATGCGGCCAAAGCGCCCAGTCAAGTGTGGTCATGGACATCACGTATCTGCCGTCGCCGATACGCTGCAAGTATTACTACCTCTTTCTGATTGAGGATGTTTTCAGCCGCAAGGCGGTGGCCAGGAAGGTCGACGACGCAGAAAGCTGGGAGAAAGCCGCCGCACTGCTGCAACGTAGAGTGATCGCAGAGCTGTATTTACACGAACCGCTGGTGCTGCACTCAGACAAAGGAGCTCCGATGAAATCGGTAACGCTGCTGAGCAAGATGTACGACCTGGGCATCACGCCCTCGCGGGGCCGGCCGCGTGTGTGCAACGACAATCCCTATTCGGAGTCGCTGTTTAGAACGCTGAAATACTGCCCGCTATAGCCGCTGGATGGCTTTGCCAGCTTAAACGCCGAACACGCTTGGTTAAGGGATTTCATGCGCTCGTACAACAACGAGTTCCGGCATAGCCGTATCCGGTTCGTCACGACGACTAAGCAGCATCGGGCTGGATCATCAGGTCTTGGCCCGGCGACATGAGCTGCACGAACGAGCCAAGGAGCAAAACCGGAACGGTGGTTAGGCCAGACACGTAACTGGGAGCCGATAGGCACCGTGCTACTGAATGGATCGAGAGCAACAGATCAAGAAATTACGGCATAGTTAGACGGTTGACGCGACAACTACATTGAAAACCGCCGCAGTGCAGGAAGTCCGGAGATGAGGACCACAGCAACGCAAAAAGTTTTTACAACGCTCATCGTTGCACCTCCGTCACCAATGTCTTCGCTTTTAGTGTTTTGCGAAGGGCGCGGCGCTCAACATAACGACGGATAATTACAAAAAACACAGGGGTAAGTAATAGCCCAAAAAACGTTACCCCTAACATCCCAGAAAACACCGTTACGCCCATCGCGTGACGCATTTCAGAGCCTGCACCGGTCGAAGTCACCAAAGGGATAACGCCCATGATGAAGGCAAACGAAGTCATCAAAATAGGGCGCAAGCGCATACGACAGGCCTCAAGCACCGCAGCTAACGGTTCCAGGCCTTCGAGTTGCTTGTCCTTGGCGAACTCAACAATGAGAATCGCATTTTTACAAGCGAGTCCCACCAACACAATCAGTCCGATTTGGGTGAAAATATTGTTGTCGCTGCCCGCTATGATTACCCCGGCAATGGCTGACAACAATGTCATCGGTACGATCAGGATAACGGCCATTGGAAGACTCCAACTTTCGTACTGGGCAGCCAGTACTAGGAACGCTAGCAAAACGCACAGCGAGAACACGAACACAGCAGTGTTACCTGCAAGAATCTGTTGAAAAGTCAGGTCTGTCCACTCGTAAGACAGGCCGTTGGGCAGCTCATCTTTCAATAACTTTTCAATTGCTGCTTGTGCCTGTCCCGAGCTGAAGCCAGGCCCTGGCTTGCCATTGATTTCAGCAGTAAGGAAACCGTTGAAATGCATCACACGATCTGGCCCAGATGTATTGCTAACCTTCACGAAGGTTGCCAATGGAATCATCTCGTCCTGATTGTTGCGTACTTTCAACTGACCTATCTGATCAGGATTCTGCCGAAATCTCTGGTCCCCCTGAACTTTGACTTGGTACGTTCGACCGAAGCGATTGAAGTCGTTGGCATACAACGAGCCAAGATATATCTGTAGCGTATCGAAAATGTCCTTGATATCTACGCCATGAGTCTTGGCTTTCTCGCGATCAACTGCTGCGTCGACTTGCGGTACATTCACGGTATAGCTGGTAAATAATCCGGCCAACTCAGGGACATTGCGACTCTTGGCGATAATGTTCTGAGTTTCTTTATACAACGCTTCGTACCCCAGATTGCCACGGTCTTCAATTTGCAGGCGAAAGCCACCGATGGTCCCAAGCCCCATGACGGGCGGTGGCGGGAATACGGCTATATATGCATCCTGGATTTCAGCAAATTTGCCATTTAGAGCCGAGGCGATCGCCACAGCAGACCGGCTCGGATCAGTACGCTCATCGAAAGGTTTGAGCTTGATAAACACAACGCCATTATTCGGATTGTTGGTGAAACCATTGATCGATAAACCAGGAAATGCAACAGCATTTTGAGTACCTGGTTGCGTCAAAGCAATGTCGCCCATTCGCATGATGACGCTGTCAGTGCGATTGAGACTCGCACCATCAGGCAACTGCGCAAATGTCACCAGATATTGCTTGTCTTGCGTGGGCACGAACCCAGTCGGCGTCATGGAAAAACCGCCCCAGGTTAGTACAATCAGTCCAGCATATATTAGTAAGGCGATACCACTGCGGCGTATCACGTGGACGATAGTGTCAACATATCTCTGGCTCGCCCAATTGAAAACGCGGTTGAAGGGGTTGAACAGCCAACCACCCAGCAGCACATCAAGCAATCTGGAAAAACGGTCTTTAGGTTCTCCATGCGCTTTCAACAGCAAGGCAGCCAGCGCGGGTGATAAAGTCAGTGAGTTAAATGCCGAGATGATGGTGGAAATAGCAATAGTCAGTGCAAACTGTTTATAAAACTGTCCCGTCAGTCCCGAAATAAAGGCTGCCGGTATAAACACCGCGCAAAGGACCAATGCGGTGGCAATGATTGGTCGCGTCACCTCCCCCATAGCCTTCTCTGTAGCATCGAGCGGCTGCAACCCCAGATTAATGTTTCGCTCGACGTTCTCCACTACGACGATAGCGTCGTCAACCACGATGCCAATGGCAAGTACGAGGCCGAATAGCGAGAGCGCATTAAGCGAAAAGCCAAACAAGTGCATGACCGCAAAAGTACCGATCAATGATATCGGCACCGCTACCAGCGGGATGATCGATGCGCGCCAAGTTTGCAGAAACAGAATGACGACCAGCACGACCAGAATTAACGCTTCGACCAGCGTGTGAACCACCGCTTCGATAGAGCTGCGCACAAACACGGTTGGGTCATATACAATGCTGTAGTCCATCCCTTCTGGGAAATTTTGCTTGAGTTCCTCCATCTTGGCCCGAACCGAGTTTGATACATTAATGGCATTGGAGCCGGGCCGCTGAAAGATAGGCATTGCCACAGCGGGCTCGTTGTGCAAACGTGCACGCAATGCATATTGGTTGGAGCCGAGCTCTACTCTAGCAATATCTTTCAATCGTGTGATTTCGCCATTCGCTCCGGAGCGAATGATGATGTTCTCAAATTCCTCTTCGGAAACTAGTCGCCCTTTCGAGTTAATTGACACTTGGAAGCTCGTACCGCTTGGCGCAGGTGACGCTCCAAGTTGACCCGCAGCCACTTGCCTGTTTTGATCACGAATGGCGTTGACGACGTCAGTAGCGGTCAGGTTGCGCGATGAGGTTTTGTCTGGGTCCAACCAGACGCGTAACGAATATTCGCCCAAACCCCAGATCTTTACATCACCTATACCATTAAGGCGAACGAGCTCATCCTTGATATTGAGCGTGGCGTAATTGGATAAATAAAGCATGTCGTAACGATGACTAGGAGAAGTCAAGTGTACCAACAATGTCAACTCAGGTGACGCTTTGTCGACGGTAATCCCGATACGGGAAACTTCCTCAGGAAGTTTTGGTTCAGTCCGCGTTACCCGGTTTTGAACTTGCACCTGCGCGTTATCAAGGTCTGTACCCAGGGTAAAGGTGATGGTCAGCGTCAGGTTTCCATCAGCTGTGGATTGTGAAGACATATAAAGCATGTTTTCGACACCGGTGATCGCCTGTTCAAGTGGAGCAGCTACAGTTTCGCCAATGACTTTGGGGTTAGCGCCTGGATAGCTTGCCCTCACCACCACGGTGGGCGGTACCACATCCGGATACTCGCTGATTGGCAACTGAAATAACGAGATTGCGCCGGCAATCAAAATCATCATTGACAATACGGCGGCGAAGATGGGGCGCTTGATAAAAAATTTTGAAAACTGCATCGCAATACTCCATCAGTCCCGCGCTGGACTAAGATTGGCCATTTTTTCGGTTGCTGTATTCTTTTTCGCTGGATTACTCGCCTCTAAAAGATTTCGTTGATTAGCCAGAGCTGCCAACGTCTCCTCGCTGGCCATCGGCGTCTCAGTGGCATCAACCTGCGCGCCAGGGCGAACTCGCTGTAATCCACTCACCACGATACGATCATCTTTTCGCAATCCATCACGAACAATGCGCAACCCTTCCAACATGGGACCTAGTTCCACGGTGCGATAAACCGCATAATTATTTTTGTCTACAACAAGCACGAATTTTTTTCCTAAATCGGTACCGACTGCTTCATCTTTTATTAATAATGCAGAGTAAATGTTACTACCGACCAATCGCAATCGCGCATAAAGACCTGCTGTATATAAACCCTCACGGTTATCAAATACTGCGCGACCACGAATAGTACCTGTTTTAGGATTAACATGATTATCAACGAAGTTCATCCTCCCTAAATGCCTCTCACCATCTTCGTTTGATAACCCCATGTACACGGGAGTGTTCTGACCTCGCTGACCATAAAGTGCCAGTTGGTTATATTTGAGAAATACGCGCTCGTCTGCGTCAAAATAAGCATACATCTTATCGATGGACACCACATGCGTCAGGGTACTTGTATTGGATGTAACAATATTTCCAGCAGTTATTTCTGCACGGCTTACTCGACCTGAAATGGGAGCTACCACGCGAGTAAAACTTAGATTTAGTCGCGCCAGATTCAACTGCGCCGTTACAGAATCCACCACGGCTTGCGCCTCTTTAGACGCTGTATTACGTGACTCCGACAACTCAGACGAAATAGCGTTGCTGGTCAGCAGCCGCGCACCTCGCAGGGCTTCACTCTTTGTCCTAGACGCTGTAGCACGTACCTGTTGAAGTTTGGCTTCAAGGCGAAGAACCTCGTACTCAAAACTTCTAGGGTCAATCTGAAACAGCAACTCCCCTTTTTCTATTAATGCACCGTCAACAAATGCAACCTTGTCGATTTGACCTGACACTCGTGGGCGAACGTCGACTGTTTCCGGTGCTTCCAAATGAGCAGTAAATTCGTCCCATTCGTTAACTGGTTGTTCCAGAACGGTTGATACGGTAACTTTGACAGCTGCGGTAGTTATAATAGGACGCTGGGTTTTCTCGCACGCAGCGAGGATTGCCAAAGCCAATATTACAAATAGGTAACGCACAGTGCTGCGTGATGCTTCCATGATGAATGCACGCTCGATAGTTGATAATAAATAAGTCACTCCCTTGAAAGCGACATCGTGATTTTGTTATGGGCTGTTAATTTTCAAAATACTAATTTTACGAATAAGAACTGAAAACACAGCAAATCTAATATTTATTTAACCTGAACGCATCCAACAGTAATTTCGCAAAAAATAGGCTGACTAATTTTTTGTATCGTCAACCTCGTTCAGCACGCTGAATTATTTGAGGTGGTTGGCCGAACGCCCTGAGAAATGCACGCCGCATTCGCTCTCGGCCGCCAAACCCAGTATCAGCGGCCACCCTGTCAATCGAATAATGGCCTGCTTCTATCATTAACCGAGCCGACTCCACTCTAAGATTTTCAATTGCTTTGGCGGGTGATTGTCCAGTCTCGTCCTGAAACACACGACTGAATTGACGAGGGCTTAGATTCGCTGCATTCGCTAACTCATTTACTGATAGATCAGACTGCAAATTTTGCTTGGCATACGTTAAGACATCCTGAATTCGATCTGTCCTAGGCTGCAGACTTAACATCACTGAAAACTGTGACTGCCCGCCAGCGCGACGATGGTATAAGACCATGCGCTTCGCAACTTGGCGTGCAACGTCCCCACCGAGGTCAGCCTCTACTAACGCCAAGGCCAAATCTATACACGCGCTCATTCCTGCCGACGTCCACATTTTTCCATCATTGATGAATATGCAATCCTCTTCGACTTTCACTTTTGGATAAGATCGTTGAAATTCGCGTGCTCTAAACCAATGCGTGGTCGCTCGCCGTCCATCTAATAATCCTGCTTCCGCGAGTACATAAGCACCTGTGCATATCGCACCTATGCGACGTGTTACCGAGTTTGATTCACGTATATAAGCAACTAGTCCTGGAGTCATCGGTGTAGCACTATTATCACCCATGACAATCAATGTATCGAAAAGACGATGATCCAATGATATCGTATCGACACAGAAACCAACCGAGGTCTTCACTAGGCCACCGCGCTCTGACAGAAGACTAATATTATAGATTTTATCACCCATTACGATGTTCGCTAACTCGAAAGCTGAGCACATCGACAATCCAAGCACCTGAAACTCCGGATAAATGAGAAGCCCTATATCGAGCATACGTGAGATCCCTAAAAAAAATAATAACAATACTGATGCTTTATAGATGAAGAATATAATCTACGCTGACATCTACACTCACCCTTGATATTTCACACCCTCAAAAAACAGTATTGAAACAAATAAACACTTACCAAAACCTAAGCAATTCAAGTAAAAAACCTACGAAACGAAAAAAATTCACTCATGTGCTACTATCTATCAGCCAATATATTTAAGTGAAAAATAACTAAGCGCATGATTTGATTTACACCCAAACGTCGAGTCTCAACAATGGCGTGATCAATCGTGACCATCGTTGATTTTTCTAGTGAGAGAGCACCTAGGTCAGTGTTCGTTTTGCTTCATTACTATAGCTTACAGCTAAATAAACATGGCCGTATGCCATATACACCACCTTTTAGGCCATAGAAAATACTAATCGATTGGAATGTTTAAAGCCCGATGGTCTCGTTGTTGCTTCCCCACTCGACCTGTCTTGAAAAAAATTATATTACATAGAGCGTTAAATTTAGTTTCTAAGTCAATCTGCTGCATGCGAGGATCCTAAGCATTACCAGACCCGGCGATACGTTGACGTTTCCTGTTAGCTCCGGCACGAAAAACGAATAACACGTTTTGCCTCGCACATTGCCATGTTGATCAATCGGTGGCGGGCGTTATACCGAGAATGGTTTGGTACATTTTCGAAGCACTCACGAGCCAAAGCACTTTGCCATTTCGAACCTGGAAACAAGATATGGAGTCATTATGGTCTCGTAAAAAAAGATCATAATGAAGCACTCATCTGCAATCGATATTCAGCTGTCTATCAATACAAATATGCTTTCAGTTGGCGACAACACGTCTGACGTCAGCATATGTGTTTGGGACTCTAAATTATCCGCTGTCGCGACAGTTTCAATGCAGAGAAAAAAACACGGTGATTTTAACAATCAGACGCTCCGCTGTAAACAAATGGCATGAATACCAAGATCAGTACTGCAGGACATTAACCAATGAACCAATGAACCAATGAACCAATGAACCAATGAACCGATGAACCGATGAACTAAGTGTCTGAGTGATTCAATATCTCGGCCAACGTCGGACAACAGTAATTTTGTTACACCTATATAAGGACACCACACAATGAGTCCTTCGTTAGTTGCCAAATTGGCAACGATTTTTTTGCTTGAAAATAGAAATTAATTCGTACACCATTATCATAGTCGATGATAAAAACACCAAAAAAAAGGAAATACCGTGTCCTATCGCATCAGTGTGAGCCATCTTGAAAAAGAAACTGTAGTTTCCGTTGAAATTTTTAGTGCCAGTGAGGAGTCCAGATCGGCCCGGATTTCTCAATTCCAATGTATCGGCTGGCTCTTGGGTATATTTGACTATGCTCAGCGCCTGGTTGACGGGTCTGATGGGCTTTTGAACACTGGGTATGACCAGGAAGCGCTCGAGCGTGTGGCGAGGCTATTGCCTGATCAAGCAAGCCGACTGCTTGCACTGACGACTCTCAAGGATCGCTTTGAATACGTGTGGGACGTCATTGGAGAAAGTGAACGTGAGTTGGCGAGAGTCATGGATTTTCGTTACTACGACAATTTTTGGCCTGACTTCGACTCCTACAGCATTCTTTGGAATCCTACTCCCACTCCGTACCCGGGTCAGAATCTTCCTTTGCCGGATGCCCTATACCATATTGAAAACCAAGCGCAGATCACAGGCGGGAGTACTGTTTCAATATTGTCGGCAGCAGATGAGCGACGGGGTCTCTAGACGCCACATTGACAGGACTAATGATTTTGGATACTTCAATCGGGCGCTATGATGGCGCCCAAATTTTAGGTGTTTGGATATGCGTAAATCTTATTCGAGCAAGTTAAAATTCAAAGCGGTCGACACATATGTGGTGGCTAGCTCACTACGCCGAACGGTCACCGGCAAGCGCTCAAACATACATGATCTATTAAATGCATTTACACTAAGGATACTTGTCCAATTAGGAATTCTTAATCAAATATAAAGGACTCTCTAACAGCGGCTTACCCCATCTGCGTCAATAAGCTCTGCATTGCGGGCGTGAGTTCAAGCCAGTCTCGATAGGTCACACACAGATAGCAGCGGGCCATTCATCTTCAATCATGAACGTGTGATACGAGTACCGGGGTTTGTATCCAGCCGCTATGCTTAAGGTCAATACGTCTAAACCTATCCCCTCATTAGCTATTGTGCACACTCATCGAAAGTCTTCATCTGTATGCGAACCATTAAATCGTGGCCGAAGCGCGAGCTTGCTCCGAGGAGATGTGCACAGGGATCCATCAGCGCGGCTTCACGAATACGTCGGATAGAATCAGCACGCATCTTGGTGTGCTGGAAAGCAAACGAGCCGTCATAGCTGAGTGATGGCCGACCTGATGGCTGTACGTAGTTCAGAAAAAGCGACGAATCATGAAGACTCATTTGTTTATAAGTGACCAGGGTATTTCCTTAAGTCGCGGTTCACGCCGTTTCTATCGATTTCCAAGCCTGGAAAATTAGAGATCTTACCTAATGCATGTAAGCAGCATTGGAAAAACCTCTGCAGTGGATATGATTAACTTCTGCTTTTAAAATAGTAATTTGCTGATCTGAAAACGCCAGTTTCGGCCCCGACATCTCAAATGATTATCGATCATCTAGTTGTCGAGTCCGAATTGACCAGTATCGATTAACTACCGCGTATCGTTTCGCTGACGTAGCAGGGGTAAAGTTTTTTGTGTGCGGCAGAAAGATTGCGATCCAGATCGAAGCTCATCAACGTTTGCTCAACGCTGGTTTGTCCAATCTGCTCACCGCCGGGGGCGAACGCAAAACCTACTCCGCCAAATATGTTATTGCCTGGCACCTCGCCGCTATGGTTTGAGGTTACGACATAACTACCTGATACGTAGGCTGCCATCGAACAGGCGATCTTCCAGCGATCGACCTGTGGGCCGGATGCCCGAGGAACGATGATAAGATCCGCGCCAGCTCGACCATAGGCCCGAGCATGTTCATTGAACATCAGCTCGGTACATAGCAGCACGCCAATTGAAATCCCGCTCAGCTGTGCCAACTCAAACCCAGCGATACCTGTATTGAACCATTCGGCTTCATACCAGCCGACGTGGGCCGGAAAAAAATGCTTGTGATGCAGGAACGTGTAGTGATCGCCTTGCAAGGCAAATGCTTCATTGGCCAGACGGTCACCGCTGCGCACCGGACGCGATGATATGATCAGTGGGACATTCAAAGAGGTCAGTGCAACAAGTCCTTTCTCATGCAACGCTACCGATTCAATGGCCAGGTCAATATCGAATGCTGGGAAAGATGAGACCCACCTCCCAAACGGCATCTCGTTAGTGATCAGAATATCCGGAGACGCTAAATGGACTTGCTCCTTGATAGCATTGAACTCTGGGGAGTTCGGCATCAGTCCATTAGGCCATTCTACATAACTTACTTTCATGGAAAACCCTCCGCCAGCTTAGGAAAGCCAGCGCTAATAATTGGAGTATTAGTGCGTTATTAATTGTCGCTGAAAGCTACAGGACTCATCGGTGCAGTATTCACATTAAGTTGAAATACCTCAGGCCGGGAGTAGTGCCCACAAACATCAAGGCCGAGATTACCGGCTCGTCCCACTGACAAGTCAATGTCAGCTTAGAGGATTGTATCCTCGTCATACGCTGGCCCGGTCAACACTTTCCCCCTTCTTCCGTGCATGATCTAGTCCCGCTTCGCTGAGTCGAACCAGTTCCGGGTCATTCAAAGTAACCGCGCCTTCCACATAACGCTGAAAGTGTGCACGGGCGGTAGCATCAAGGTGTCCTACAACCGTTCCGAACGCAACATCCTTTGGATAACCTCCGATGAATGCCTCAGGGAATACCGCCAACTCAGCGCTTGCGTCTGAAGCTTCGCGAATTAGGCGAACTGCTTTTTCGACGCTCTGTTGTGGTTCGAACGCAATCGATGAGGCTTGAACAACTGCTGCTTTTGTCATGATTTTTCCTATGTCTGCGTTGCTAGCGCTTGACCATTCGCCACCCACCATCATGCGCTGCAAAAATCGTAATGCCACTAGAAGTATCGGGGTAACGATGCCGATGGTCGCGTAATCAGGCAACAAACCGATAAAGGTTGTTGTAATGCCCATTCCGAAAACTGTAATGATCAGAATCGCTAGCCGGCCCATTGTATTGCCGATTGGTCTCAACACGACGGAGCCTAACGGTTGGAATAAAAAGGCTACAGCGAAGACTGCCAACGACGATAATAGCGATACGCCAGCAGCAGTGGAGGAAAAAAATATGACCAATGACCACTGCAAAGTAGCCATAGATAGCAAAATAGAACCACTCAATGAAATTGCTGATGCTCACGGCAAAAGGCCTTTTGCACAGTTCAGCAGCTTCGCTTGATAACACCTTGTTATCAGTTTTTTCCGAAAACGCTATTGTCTGCATCATGCTGAACACCTTGTTTGTTTTTGTCATGCCGCACTCAAGATTAAGAATCACATGAATAATTTTTCAAACGAATAATAGAGATATACATGATTAGCATCACTAATATCAGTCTGATCGACCTTAACCTATTGATTATCTTTCAATGCTTGATGACTGAGCGCAGCGTGATGGGCGCACGCCCTTGGTCTTCATGCCACTGAGGGAGCGGTCACCTCGCCACTAAAGCGCCTGCGCGAGCCGTTTCACGATCAGCTTTTTAAGAACCGGTACCGGCATGGTGCCTACGCGACGCGCGCTAGTAATCGCCCTGAAGTGACAGAAGCGTTGTTGAGATTGACTATTCAAGCCACCAATAATTACACCAACAGCTGATCACGGAATTTGTGACGGGCAGGAACGCCTAGCCTCCCAGCTTATCTCACCTACAGGGTCGCGGTATCCGACCTGTTTATGCGATACGAGGTAGCGCGTCATTCCATTTTCGACATATGCACCACGAAAATTATTCACTTTTCCTGTGCGGATAAAGCCCCCTTACTGTGGGCGTTTAGGGCACTGCAGCAGCATCCTGATTTTGGCTTGTCCGATGGTTACAAAAATAAGGATAACGGATGAACGTCACAGACACGATCTACAAAAAAGTAATGTGGAAAATTATTCCTTTTATTTTTCTTTGCTACATCATCAACTATTTGGAGCGAGTAAATATAGGTTTCGCAAAACTGCAATTTATGCACGATCTAAACTTGAACGAAACTGTATTCGGCATCGCAGCATCCATATTCTTCATTGGATATGTGGCATTTGAAGTCCCTAGCAACCTATTACTGTCTCGCATCGGGGCACGTAAAACGCTTTGTCGCATTATGGTTTTGTGGGGGGTAATCACCATTTGCATGGCGTTTTCAAGAAATGAAAACTGGTTATACGTCCTACGCTTTTTGCTTGGAGCTGCTGAGGCAGGTTTTTTCCCAGGTATTGTGCTTTACCTGAGCTATTGGTTACCCAGTCGGTACAGGGGTCGGGCAATGGCCCTGTTCATGATGGCAATTCCTATATCGGGTATTTTTGGCGGCCCCTTATCGGGATGGATCATGCAGAATCTCGATGGCCTTAGTGGCCTGCGTGGGTGGCAATGGCTATTTATCTCCGAGGGGCCGCCCGCCATCATTATTGGGGTACTCGCATTAATCTTGTTGACCGATACGCCGGCGGCCGCAAAGTGGCTGACGAATGAGCAAAAGCAAATCATCGCGCGAGACCTCGAAAGTGAGCGCACAGCTTCGTCGACCTCACCTGCTTCATTTCGAGAAGTATTGCGCGACCCACGCATTTATTTACTGGCACTCATTTATTTTACGGTGACCAGTTTCAATACCAATCAAGTGTGGCTGCCAACACTTTTGCGCAATGTCAGTCAGGCCTCGGTGAGTGAAGTCGGTTGGATCAGTTGTGCCATATCGATTGGTGTGGCTGTCGGAATTTTTGTGGTTGGTCAAAGCTCGGACAGGCTACAAGAGCGTCGTTGGCATATCTTCGGTTGCGGTGCCTTATCTGCCTTCGCTTACTCAATGATCGCATTCACCTCGCACAGCGTGGCGTTGACTGCGATATTTCTTGGGCTAGGGACTATCGGTGGCTACGGCGTGCTAAGTCTTTTCTGGACGATTCCGCCCTCCTACCTTGATAAGCGCATTGCACCATTCGGGATAGCATTAGTCAGCGCTCTAGGTCAGTTTGGCGGCGCGGCGGGCCCGTTGATTGTTGCCAAAGCCAACGCCATGACCGGTAGTTTATATGGCGGTTTTTTCATCGTGGGCCTCATGCTGTTATTCGGCGTAATAATTTTCTTGTTATTCATTCCAAAAACAAGTGGATTACCAACTTCAAAGTTACCAGCACCTGTTAGGGGAGTGCACATTAATGAGCAAAGCGGCACAGTTACGTAGTTTGTTAAGCGGTACAGATTTCATCGTGGCCCCTGGCGTCCACGATGCCTATAGCGCACGAATCATTGAAGCTGCAGGTTTCGCCAGCGCATGCACCAGCGGTGCGGTGTTGTCGCAATCGCTGCTGGGCTTACCTGATCTCGGTATCTTGAGCTTGACTGAAAATGTGGATCACTGCCGTCGGTTGGCGCGTCTAATCAAAATTCCTGTAACTGCTGACGCTGATGCCGGGTACGGTAATCCGAATAACGTCTATCACACGATCCGATCGTTTGAGGAAGCGGGGTTGGCCGGTGTCAATCTAGAAGACCAAGTGGTGCCACGGCGTTGGGACGCAAAAATACGAGGGGAAGTGGTCTCTGTAGCGGAAATGGTACGTAAGGTTGAAGCTGCATGCGCGGCTCGCAAAGATGCAGATTTCGTCATTATTGTGCGCACGGATGCTCATACTGCTCTGGGCCAAACTCAGATGGTTGAGCGAATTAAGTCCTATGTGGCTGCGGGGGCGGACGTAATACTGCCAATGGGGCTACATTCGATGGACGATGTCGGATACGCGGTCGATGCGGCCGGTGACGTGCCGGTATCGATCAGCATTGGCGCATACTGGCGGCTAGATGATTCGTCGTTGACAGAATCGGTGGCCAAACTCCGCTCGCTGGGCGTGCGCCGCATCACCCTGCCACAAATGCTAGCCGCAGCATCAGTAAAAGCCATGGCTAACGCTGCAATTGATATGCGGTTGCTGAGTGGGAATGATCTTACTGGTGATTTTCCCAGCGGAATGTATGCCAGTGCAGGTGAGTTGATGGAGCTTGTCGATGCCGATGGCGCTGTTAGTCTCGAAAATCATTTAATGCATCAAGTTGCAAGGTAAAGCGGTAACATCAGGGTTCGTTGCATGTCATTTTTTTAGGCTGCCGGCCCATGACTCTTAAACAGCTTGAGGCCTTTTATTGGGCTGCAACACTGGGGAGCTTTTCTATTGCGGCTCTACGCCTCCATGTTACGCCCTCGTCCCTGTCCAAGCGCATTGCTGAGCTTGAGGCAGATATTGACAAGCAGTTGTTCGATCGTACAGGCCAGCGCGCGGTATTAACCGACGCTGGTGACCGCCTGCTAGAACACGCGGGCGCGATGCTTGAACTGGAAACCAGAATTCGTGAAAGCCTGCAAAACAAAGAAAACCTTCGCGGCGTTTGTCGCTTTGGTGTGAGCGAACTGATTGCCGCCACCTGGTTTCCTAAGTTCGTTGGTCGGGTACGCATGTTGTATCCTGACTTGATTCTTGAGCCAACTGTTGACTTAACTTCTCGCTGTGAAAAGCGGCTGGTACGCGGCGAATTGGATTTTGCCATCATTCCGGGCCCTCCCACTTCACACTTATTGGCCTACGAACAAATTTGCGAATTGAAATATTCTTGGATGGCGGCACCTTCACTGCTCGCAGCTGGCACACAGTTAACGGCTGAACACTTTCTCCAGCACCCCATTATCAGTCTATCTTCTGACTCCCGCTTAACTGGGCTGACCAATTATTGGGCCTCAGCGCAACAAATCGAATTGCCTCGTGCCCTGACCTGCAACAGCTTGTTGGCATTGATCGAACTAACGGTCGCTGGGGTGGGTATCAGTACTTTCCCCCGCAATTACATGCAGCCATTGATTGAGGGTGGCCATCTTGTTGAGCTAAGGAGTGCGCTGCCTCTACCCGACATGTCTTACTGCTTCGATTGGCGTCGGGATGACGAACGCAGTGTTGTCCGTTTGCTGCGACAGCTAGTGATCGAAGAGGCTGATTTCTCCGCTGTTACAAGGCTGCATTTCGACAGCCGATGAGCTTGTGGTGTCGTTTGATGTGGTTGAAGCACCGTCATCAACTGCGAATGGTGCCTTTGGTAGCAAGGGATATGTTCATATCCCTTGCTGGGGGTTAAAGGCTTCGTTCAATGCAGCGGCTAAATTGCGCCATTGCCTTATCCCGATCTCAATCACGCACTCAAACAGGCGCTTTGTGACGCTGCCTCAAGGGCGTAGCCGTTCACTGGCCATAGTGGCTCGCGATCAAACGCAACATTTGTTCCTGATGCTGCTCTATGGCTGCGCCATCCCACTCGCGATTCGCCTTGGCGTTGAAAATATGCGCGAGCTTCAAAGAGTCATATCGATCCTTTTCGCGAAAATGCTCGCGTTTTTTCCCCACACTCTGGTTGCTGTATGACGAGTTTTCGCCTGGGCTTAACAGCACCAGATTGCCGAAGCTGTCCAAATGCTTGGAATCCAGGCGCCGTCCAAATTCTTCCTTGCGAGGGTGAACGTGCTCAACAGAGTTTTTTGAGGTCACCCGGTAGGCCGCCAGCTTCTTTAAGTCATAAAAATTGAAGCGGCTTCGTTCACGCCACAGGATGTATTCAAGCTTCTGAAACCAGTAATGTTCAAAGCGTGTACCTTGAGGCACTTTCAATTCTGCCAGCACGGCCGTGATAGAGCGCATGGCGGGACGCGTTTCAGACAACAGCTTGAAGCTGGCAATCTTCTGACTGTCCTCAGAGAGCGACAGCTGGTTGTCAATTCGCTCCAACAGCATCTGTACCTGCCCTATCGAGCTAGCTTTACCCGCTATCAGTGCACCGAGAAAAGGGGTTAACCAGTACTGGGCACTGCGTTCACCTGTAAAATTACGCACACTTTGTAATTGGCTCAGTTCACTGCTTTCAAGGGAGGAACGGACAAGTCGATACCCTTCTTTGGTTTTACCGCGCAGTAAAGTAGTCAGGCGTAGATGCCAGTTTGTGCTGTCCTGTTCCGGCAACCACTTGACAACCCAGCGGTCAAACTGAAAACGCACCTGCCACAAGCATTCAATGAATTTCTTGGCCTTGCGCTCATCGAGGTAAGTCACGAAGTCTTCAAAGTACTCGTTCAGTCGACTGTCATGCAGCCGAATTTCGACGTCGTCTTCTTCCCACTGATGCAGGTAAATCCGATAAGTGTGCATCAGCAACAAACTGAAACTGACGATTGGGCGACAGTACCGAATCGGCTTTGTAGGCTTTTTCACCTCAGCAGACTCCTGCCGTTCAAGCTTGGCGATTTGAGCAATAGTCATACCCATTTCGGCCTGAGGCGCGGCGTGATCAAGCGGAAAGAACGTGGCGTTATGCTTTGCCAAATCATCGGCTTTCAGGGTTTTCCAGCTGGCACCTGGAAAAACTCGACGCAAATTGCGTTCGAAGTAATCGTCCATATTTTCGCACGCTTGCCAGATAGCGTCGTAGCGTGATTTGTTCTTTTCAATTTTTCTCAAAAGGCGTGACTTCAGAATATCGCTCTGCTCCAACTGAACGCCGCTGTTATTCATTGTTGAAAACAGCCGATTCAGATCCATCCCCTTGGGCATGACATTGTTGACCCACTTCACCCGAGCGAAGATGTATGCGGCGAGCCCCGACAAAAACCGCTCACCTCGCTCCCCCTGTACGCCCTGCAAGACGCTCAGACGGTCGGAGAGCGCCTTGCGGGCAGCGACCAGGTGCTCGAAGTAAGCTTTCTCGGTTTTCGTCGAGCCCCTTGGTGTGGCGTCGACCTCAAGCCCTGCCCAACTTCCGAGCAATCGCTGGACTTCTTCGCGGATGGCGAAGACTAGCCGGGGGCGGGTTTCGACTATGACAAACGCTGCGAGTGGATTACCCGGCACAACAGCATTGAGTGCGAGCGCCAGAAGCATCAGCGTCGTCATACGCTGCTGGCCATCAATCACTTCATAGGTGGTACTGCTCCCCTCAGAAGATGGGGGAGCTACGACAGAGGTCAATATCGTACCGATATAGTAATGAGGGGCACCCGCCTCATAGGCCGCAATGATCTGATCCAGCAGAGCTGTCACATCCTCGCTCGGCCACACATAGGGACGCTGATAGCTCGGGATGATCAGGGAAACATCATCGGCACAGAGCTGGGACGGAGTCTGAACGAACGAGTGGACTCTGGTATTCATCGTATGGCTGCCTGACTCATTGGAAGCGCTTTAAGCTGGCAACGGATGGCACCCTTGAGCTCGTCGTCAAAAGTGTCACTCAACGCGTCGCCTGGTTCGACTGGCGACATAGAAAAATAGGCCTGCACGGTGCGTACAAACTTGTACTTCACACTGTTGGCATCAAGACGGTTGGCGATCGGATATTTGAAATTCTTTAGCGTCTCCATTAGCACCTCATGGGTGTAGCTTGCAGCAATCCAATCGAGCATCGGATGATCTTTGACAAAGCTCTGTGCCGAGCTTTCACGCACTGCTTTTTCGTTAATCAGGCGGGGGGCAAAAACAACCCGGAATAGCCAATACCCGGCTTCCAATAGCTGCCGATGGCCAAACTGACTGACATACAGCAACACTGCACAGTCAAACAGCCTGCGTAAAAATTCGCTGCCATTAGCCTTAATCACCAAGGAGTCGTAGAACCGATGAAATGACACCAGGCTGCTGTCATTGCGACTGAGCAGCACACTGTTGCGCAGCTGCTGAAAGTAATCGAGGTAGTGGATGGCATTTGCACCGCCATTTATCGGCTGGCGCATCGCATATCCCTGGCTAGCCATGTGCTGGATCTGCTGTCCCAAAGAATGACTGATATTGACCGTGCGGTAGGCTATATCCTCTCCACGCCCAGTGCGCTCTGCAAACTCCGAGACGATTTCCTCTCGAACCGGAACAGGCAGTCGATGGGAGGACAAATGCCGCCAATGAAGGGTTTGCCAATGACGCGACTTCATCACTGCGTCCAACACGTGGCTCAGTTCACCCCATGACTCCCAACGCCTTGCATAGGTATCCTGTTCGTCTCTCGGCACCATGCGTAAATGGTGTGCTTTGAGAATCGCAGCACCATCTAGCCTTACGCCACCCGTATTCTGTGTTTCAAAAAAACGGTAGGCATCATCCTCTCTGCGTGTCACGACCAGCGTGATATTAACCCGGGAGAAATCAATCGCTGGCAGGGATTGCTGCTTGAGCCATTCAAGATTCTTGTGGGCTCGCGCCTGAGACTCGGGTGAGGACAGTGATATGCCATTGGCCAAGCGTCGTTCACCCAACAGATAAGCGAACAACGCCATGCTGATCAAACGTTGCTGACCATCAATGACATTTAGTTGATCCTTGCGCCTGCCTGGCATGCGGGTCTGATGCAGAATGACGCTGCCCAAGTAGAAATCATGGCCCGAAGCATTCTCATGCAGAGTCTGGGAAAAATACTCTTCCAGGTCATTCAATAGATGCTTCAGGTGCTTTGTGCGCCAGCGATAAGGACGTTGATATTCAGGAATATTCAAACGACCTTCGATCAAGGTATCCCCGTTTCCAAGGATCGGTTCGAGACCTAGCAGCTGCGCAACTGATGTGCTGGCCACGACGATATCAGATGCCACAAGATCGTGAATCAATGACCATTGTTCATCCCTGAGCTGCTCAGTCACTCGTGCCAATTCCTAAGATTAAGCAAGCCTGGGCGTTGGCGCGGACTTGAAATTTATGAGATTAAGTAATGGCCAAATGATCTCAGTCAGAATTGGCAAAAACAAGGTGCAGCATTGCTATTGTACTGATTCGTTTGTGGTTCCAAAAAACGCCAAAACCATACTCAGGCATAGCTCTGCGGGCCGAACGAGCTTATCTGCAGACGCATGGGAGAGCACGATTCAAACCGTTTGACCTCAAAGCAGACGCGGTTTCGCCTCTATATCAGTCAGCCTCTGATGCGTACATTTTCGTTGCTGCTCAGGTTGTGAGATCGCTCATGGGTACGTTGTACACGCCTAAAAACCTACGCCACCGAGCGCCGCACAACGGCGCGCCTTCACGTCGCCTTTCGAGGTTTCTTTTTGCTTTTGTTCAATGCTGAAAATCCTGTGATGAGTTGACTATGCTCGAAAGCCGGCCACTAGACCTCAGTCCCCCACTGTATAACCTGACGTTGTCGACTACGGTGGAGAATGATGATTACTGCCACTTTTAGGTGCAGGAAGATCATCTTTTGATTAATATTTAACTTGCCCGCTACTTCGATAACTACATTAAAAACCGCTCGATCTATTTCAAGATCGCTCATTATTCTCACAGGATTGGTAATCTGCGATCTGAATCGGAGAATAGTCGAAACGCTTTAAAGTCAGCATTTGCTTAATAGGACTTTAAACCATCTGCCCCCAAACAATTTTACCCATTTTATAAATAGAATCGTTATGAAATCAGGGCCAATAGCGAGCCAACCCACAATTCCTAAAAAATAACAAGCATCAGGATTACTTACTTCTTGATCCGTTACAGCGCGATCGCTTCATGGTTATATACGGATCTATATACCGGTTTAACCACCGCCCCCTATTATGGAAATCTTTATGTATTTTTCGCGACTCCAATTCGCCAGCATCCGTGTAGCTGGTGCGCTCGTACTTGCAGTTGTTCTCCCGTCCGCGCATGCCGGTGAGCTCGTCGTTTCTGCCGCTAGTAGTTTAACTAACGGTTTCAAGTCGCTAGCTACTGCATACGAAGCGCGCCATCCTGAAACTAAAATAATTCTTAACTTTGGCGCTGCAGATGTACTGGTGCAGCAGGTCATTCAGGGGGCGCCTGCGGATGTGATCGCATCTGCAGATCAAGTTGCCATGGACAAAGCAGTGACAGAGAAGGTTGTCCAACCAAACACACGCCAGGATTTCGCGGCCAATCAAATGGTTTTGATCGTGCCGATCGATAGCAAACTGCCCATTGTGTCGTTGTCAGACCTGGTGGATGCATCAGTTAAACGGGTCGCCTATGGCAATCCTGCCTCAGTTCCGCTGGGTCGTTATGCCAAAGCTGCGTTAGAGGCAGCTGGGCAATGGGATGCCGTATCGAAGAAGGCCGTATTCGCCCAAAACGTGCGCCAGACGCTTGACTATGTAGCGCGCGGAGAAGTGGATGCCGGCTTTGTTTTTGCCAGCGATGCAGCACTGATGCCGGACAAGGTGCGGATTGCACTACGCGTAGCCTCTCAGACACCCATCACGTTTCCACTCGCTATTACGACAAGCTCGAAACAACCGGCAGAGGCCGCGCGCTTTACGGCTTATGTGCTCTCCCCTGAGGGCCAAGTAATACTTGCTAAAAATGGCTTTCTGAAACCTTGAGCACTGTAAATGAATGCTATGTGGCTACCGCTGGCCTTGTCTCTGAAAGTGGCGCTCTGGTCTACCGCGATTAATCTTGTGCTGGGCGTCGCCGTAGCGAAGCTGCTAACGCAGTGGAAGTCGCCAGCGGCGGAGTTCGTCGATTCTATTCTGACGCTGCCACTGGTGTTGCCGCCGACCGTACTTGGCTATTACCTACTCGTTCTGATCGGCAAGCGCGGCATGGTAGGTGCCTGGTTGGAGGGTTGGGGTGTGGAGTTGGTGTTTACTTGGCAGGGTGCAGTGATCGCCTCAACGGTAGTGGCTTTTCCGTTGGTGCTGCGCTCGGCGCGAGCGGCATTAGAGAACGTCAACCCGCAACTTGAAAATGCAGCACGCGTTTTAGGCGTCTCCGAAGCTGGTGTTTTCTTTCGAGTGAGCCTACCTCTAGCGGTCAACGGTATAACGGCAGGCGTGCTACTGGCTTTTGCCAGAGCCCTTGGTGAATTTGGGGCTACGCTGATGATCGCTGGGAATTTGCCGGGGCGCACGCAGACTCTGTCGGTAGCGATTTTTGACGCGGTGCAGGCAGGGGATGAACAGACCTCCATTTTTTTGGTTGTGGTCACCTCCCTTACTTGCATTGTTGTGCTGCTGTTGGCCAGCAAACTGGCGCCAGGGAAGGTACGGCATGCGACGAGGTAAATCATGAGCATGGAGGTCGCCGTTACTACAAACCTGCAGGCCACTAATCGCAGCTTCATGCTGGATGTGTCGTTTCACTCAGAAAGCAAGCGCGTTGCCTTGTTTGGGCCCTCGGGTGCAGGCAAGAGCCTGACACTTCAAGCGATTGCCGGGTTGTTACGACCGGACGCCGGGCGCATTCTCGTGAATGACCGAATACTGCTTGATCGAAGTCTGGATATCGATACGCCTATTCAGCAACGCAAAGTCGCTTATTTGTTTCAGGATTACGCCCTATTCCCGCATTTAACCGTTGCGCAGAACATTGCCTTTGGCCTTAAGCGCGGGTGGCTCAATCCATCACGCAAGGCACTCCATCCGCAAGTCCAAAAGTGGATGATGGCTTTTGAACTGGATCACGTCGCAACAAACTTTCCATCAGAAATATCCGGCGGTCAAAAACAGCGTGTTGCATTGGCTCGAGCATTGGTGGTGGAGCCAGACATACTGTTACTGGATGAACCTTTCGCTGCACTGGATCCGGCGCTTCGGGGTAGGATGCGCGCCGAATTAAATGCACTTCAAGCCAGACTCGACCTGTCAATGCTGATCATTACCCACGACCCAGACGATGTTGCCGCGCTGAGTGATCACGTTCTGGAATTACGCAACGGCTGTATTTATTCGGACTCTCGCGCATGAACTACTCACTTTTGCTGAAATCAGACACGGCTCACTCGAATAATCCAAGCTACCGAGCAATTGCGGGTGTCCTGGACGCTGCCAACACCGGCAAGCTGCCACGATTTGCACAATGGCTTGGTCTGGCCGAGGAAGAATACTGGAGCATGCTGGATCATTGCTTTCCGAGTGCCTGGGGGCCAAACCACAACCCTTTAATAGTGGCCAACGATACGGTACTGCCTTGCGAGTTTCAGGAGTTAGTCAATATGCTGTTGGCTGATTGCAGCAGTAATGCACCAGAAACAATATGGCTCGCGTATGCATTGGCCTGTGGCTGCTTTGGTGGCAACCACCTTTGGCATGACATGGGCTTGTCCGGTCGCGACGATGTAAGCTTTCTTTTGAAAAATTACTTTCGCCCCGTCTTTGAGGCCAATGTCGACCAAATGAAATGGAAAAAGTTTTTTTATCATCGAGTGTGTGAGCGGATGGAGCTTCACCCGTGCCCGGAACCTGTTTGTACTAACTGCGACAACTACTCGGTTTGTTACGGGTCGGAAGAAGCTGTTAAAGTGCTTACCGACATTGTTTATCATTAATCGCCTTGCTCCACAGACAAGCTTAAAGGCGGGTGGGAACCAACTTTTTGAAGGGATGCACAATTGAAGCTGATTGCCAACCGCATCAACGGAGTCCACCTCAGGGATATTCTGCTAACAATTCCGCACCCTGGAGAGGTGGAATGCGCTTTCGCTGCCATAGCATACGGCTCAAGCGCATCAAACATTGCACACGACCTGCTGGGTCATACCGTTGCTAACAAAATTCAACTCAATTTGTGGATGCGATACGATCACACAGTCCCGGTCTCGATTGACCTACTGAGACGACTACTTAAATACCAAAAAGAAAACGTCACCACACGCTTCATACCCGATTGTTTCCATCCGAAGGTCATTTGATGGAAAGGTAATGGCGCTTATATTGGCTCGGCAAATCATACCGACAACGGTTGGATGACTAACATCGAGGTAGGCATATTTCTTACCGACGATGAACTGATTGCCAATGGTATGGATACCGAACTGGATGATTTTTTCGAGTATTTAAGCGAATTGAAGGTCAGCATTCCTATTTCAAGCGATTACATCGCCGAAATGGTACGAATGAATGAGTTGAACAAAAACGTTTACGACGACGCCAAAAAAATACGAGAGCATGACGAGTGGCACGGCTCCAGCTTTTCCGAGAAAAAAAGTGGCTTCGAACGAAAGAAAGAGATTTTTAGAGCAGAGTGGCTTAGTACTATGGCCATCCTGCGAAGTATTGAGGAACAGCTATCGGAGTTTCGTCCCAGCTGGGTGGATGAGAGTGTTCCCACGGGATGGCAGGTGGATCAGTTCCTTCACGCCTATTATTATAACAAAGTCGGGGATAGTCTCAGCAAGCCCTACGAGGAATACTTCCAGCGAAACAAAAACTCAAAAAGTATAGCCTTGAAAGCGGCTATGCAATGGTGGAAGTCGCTCAAGTATGCTCCCTCGCATGAAGATGATGCGTTTTACCAACACGCGCCTAAGGTTCGAGAGTTACTGGCTGAAGACAAAATTCTGCACCTGACAGAGCAGGAGTTCGAAATTTTATGCAGCAAAACGCACGCCACAATAGATCATATCATCAAAGTACCGTTGTCAGTTTAGGTCATCCCGAGCAGGTATCAATGGATAAGGAGGGCCGTCTAAAGCTCTTTGCGCCGCTCATTATGCGCGAACGCAATAGCAGGGATGGGATGTCCGTAAACTATTGCACTATGTCCTGTATGGCGGCACCTCGTCGGATATTTGGCAACGGATTTACCACGCAGGGCGCGACAGTAACTATACCATCCCCCGCTATGGATTGAACTCAATTGCTGAAGTGGCAGGTTGGGCCAGGCCAGAGATTGCACCGCCGCGAAATGGTCGCACCAGCAAAGCGCTCCGTGCTTTGGGATTCGTAGTAAAAATCTACTAAGGCAAAACAGCGGCTGCTTGATTTTTGATGTCAATAAAAAAGAGCCCCTCAGGGCTCTTTTTAGTCACTCAAGACTGAATCATTTACTCAACCATGACTCAACGGTTTCAGCGCCAAATTCTGCTTTCCACTCTTTCAA
The DNA here is from genome assembly GCF_001297125.1 of Pseudomonas sp. RIT-PI-q. GTDB lineage: Bacteria > Pseudomonadota > Gammaproteobacteria > Pseudomonadales > Pseudomonadaceae > Aquipseudomonas. Next base: position 285,411 of record NZ_LHPC01000034.1, on the reverse strand, counting down.
TCCGCGATGGTTGCCGCCTTTTGTTTCAATTATTTCGCCGGTGTTCGGGTGCTTATAAACTTTTACTTGGCGTGGCCGACGACTCCCTGCTTTAGGTGACGAGGCATGAGTATGCCGACCGGCTTGTGGATCAAGAATGTTAATGACGTCCTTCAAGCTATACCCATGCTTGGCCAGCAGATCACGAAGCTTCGACTCAAACTCGATTTCTTTCTTGAGACGAGCATCACCTTTCAAAGCCTCAAGCGCCTGTAACTGTTCTGCAAGGTGACGTTCAAGCTGACGAAATTCCGCGAGTTTAGACATGAAAACCTCATGAAGTGACATTAGGAGTAGGTTGAAGAGTGCGTGAAATTTAACAGATAAATGATTGAAATCAAAATCTGACGAGCAGAGTGCGCTAATCGACCGCATGCTGATGCTCTGCTAAAGAGCCTGAGTCCCCTCCCCCGAACTGTGTATCTCAGCGACTCTCCTCCCCTCCCCCCCCTTGTCTCTAAAGGTGCGCTTGAACATTTGTTTAACCGATAGCACTCCATTTGCGCTATAGCGTAGATCCAAACTAGTTTATGTTTATGCCCCCCCCTTTTGCACCGCTCCACGCATAGGCAGTAAGTGAGTATGGTCATACCCCAACGATTACGCTGGGGTTTTAAATCAGTTTCCAACACATGTACGTTGCTAGAATTTCCGGAAAAATCTCGCACTTAATGGAATCGGTGAAGGAAATTCAATCGTCGTGAATCAGCTGCGCCGCAAAAATTCTCCTCGGCCAAACAACCGATCCATATCGTCCTCACCGGCTTGACTGCGGTTAGCCGTTGCTTCGTCCCGTATCTGGCGCGCAAGCTGCTCCATACGCTCAGTAGCAGGCCTTGCCGCAATATCCTTACACCAGCGAACGATATTCTTGCGCCCCTCATGTGGAAGCTTGAAGACCTCGAGCCGCCCGAGCCAGGCAAACGCTGCCATGTCTGCAATCGAGTATTGTTCATCACAGAGATACTTACGTTCCTGGAGACGCTGTTCAACAACATCCATGAGGCGAATGGCTTGGCTGGTGTAGCGCTCTCTGGCGTAATCCGAAACATTCGGTTCAAAACGTGTGAAGTGCAAATGCTGACCGAAGGTCGGCCCTATTCCGCTGACCTCAAGCATGAGCCACTGGAGTACTTCATACCGCTCCTCCCCCTTATCTGGCAAAAATTCTCCGAACTCCTCCGCCAAGTAAATCAGAATGGCACCGGACTCAAATACCGTACGGTTCGTTCCATGATCGACCAATACCGGCACCCGACCATTGGGATTCAGCGCCTGAAACGCAGGACTAAATTGTTCGCCGCGAAAGATTTTCACGTGTTCGAAACGGTAAGACAGATGCAATTCTTCAAGCATCAACACGACTTTCATCACAGCAGAACTGCCGGCGCCGTATAAGGTGAATTGTGGCTGTGGTGACATATGCTACTCCTTACTGATTTCCATAATGGGTGGCAGAGGTTGGGCGGTGCCGAGTACCACGCACATGACGGCTTCCTCCTGGCCGACATTTATTTCTTGGCGGTAGAGACCTGGTGGCACTGACAGCAGATCTCCTGGCCCTAGCACTTGCTCGTAATGCTCATCGCCACTTCTGACGACGATTTTTACGTTGCCTCGGAGAACAAAAAACACCTCCTCCGCGTCGTCATGTCTGTGGGATGGACTTCCATGACCTGGTGGCATCAGGATGTTGACGAGCATGAAGCTTCCAGGCGCGACGCTGCCTGGATGATTGCCTGGGGTGATATAGCGAATCTGCGCGCGGGCATGCTTGGGTTGCTTCTCTGCCTGTCCTGCGAAAGTTTCCCAATCCTGGTGCCGAGTAGCGCGCAACGCCAGTCGGTTGTTCATCCACTGTGCTAACGACAAACCATTTGGGCGTTGCCAATTGGGTTCTGAAACTTCGGTCATTGTGAGACCCATACATGACTCCCTTTTAAGACTTAGAAACGGTATGAGAAGCCCGCCGAAAAACTGCGGCCATTGCCTGCGGTGAACGAGGGTTGTGCAGCGGTTGCTTGGTATCGCGTGACGTAGGAACTCTCGTAACGCCGGTCAGTCAGGTTGTCGCCTTGCACGTTGAAGCTCCAGTTCGCGCAGACCTCATAAATCGCTTTGAGACCAAATAGGGCGTAGTTTTTTTGCTCCAGGCCTGGTGTATTGACGTGATCGATCGGCGACCCGTCAGGAAGCCAATAGACATTCCCACCGACTTGCCATCGACCTAAACGACGCATCAGTTCAGCGTTGATAAGATTTCGCGGTACGCCCGCGATTCGATTGCCTTCAAGAGCGCCATCGACAAAACGAAAGTTGCTATACGTCCAGGCCAGTCGATAGCTGTAATGGTCGTCGCTGCCATGCAACCCCAGCTCCACCCCTTGATGCCGAGTACGATCGGCATAGTTATAGGTGCCGGTTCGAATGCCGGAAGCATCGGTCGTTGCGATGAGCTCATCACGAATTTCAGATCGATAAACAGTGATGTCCCAGTTCAACATCGGGTGAATAGCCCCCTGAACGCCTATCTCAAAAGTCTGTGCCTTTTGTGCCCGAAGCTTGAGCACATCGGTACTGGTGATATTCGGGTTCGCAGCATTCACATCGCTGGTGACGATTTCCCAAAAGGTCGGCACTTCACGTTGAGTACTCACTGTTGCGTACCAACGTATTTTTTCATTCGGCCGCCAGTTCACACCGACTTTCGGGGCGAACCAATCCCATTGTTGATTCAAGGATTTACCTGGGGTCTTTTCGTTCGCGTCACGCTGACTGTCTGTATATCTCAGCCCAGCGAGCAGTGACCATTCAGCATCGAGGTTCCAGGTTAGATCGAGATTGGAAAATAGATTGCGAGCCTGCAGGTCATAGTCGCCGAACCTCTTCAGTCGTGATCCATTTGTGGGAGAGACTGCGTAGAAAGAACGATCTATATCGCTATGATCGAAACCTGCCCCGAGACCGTAGTCGAGGTCGCCCAGGCTGCCCTCAACGCGCCACTGTGCGCCGACAGTGTCGGTTTGGCTGGGTGTATCAATAAGAAGGTTTTTGAAGGCGTCGTTAGTGTTCTGGTAATAGACACCCACAGTGTGGCGAGCCTCCCCCTGCAACCAACTGCTACGGTTAGCCAGACGTGTGCGTTCGATGTGTCGGTTAGGATCGCGAGCATACACATTCAGCTGATTATCCTGAGGGGTATTGCCATCGCCCATTACGCCGTCTGGGTCTCTATCAATACGACTCCCCGGCACCACAAAAGGTATGTCGAAAGACAGATCAGCCCAAGATAGGTAAGTACGGTTTTCAAACCCGTTATCCAGTCTCAGACCGACGTTACTGCTCAAAGTCCGCCGCTGCGATTGCGAATGGTGACGAAAGCCATCGTAGTCGTCAGCCGTCATGCTGATACGCCCGTCAAGACTTTCGCCCGCGCCACCCAACGCGGTCTGCCACCCTAGCCTGCCGAAGCTACCGCTTTCAAAACGCAAAGAGCCGTTTTCATCTCGTCCTGTCAGTGTGCGAAAATTGACTTCACCCCCTAGCGCCGAAGCCGCAGGGTTCAACGCGTTACCTCCACGTAGGGCACTGACCCAGGCGCTATTGCGCGGCTCAAGCAGACCGATAATGAAAGAACCATCCGCGTCGTTGACAGGCAGATCATCTTCCAGCAGTAGCACGCCTCGACTAATGGGATTGCTTTGGATACCCGAACCACGGATGTTGAATCTCGGCTGATCAATCCCTGCGGAGAAGTCTTGAATGACGATGCCCGGTTGATAACCAAGCGCGTCACGAAGGCTTCCGAGACGGGTTTCGCGCGTGGGTTGAGCGAGGTTTGTGCCACCTGGAACAGACGCCAATCGCGAGGCTTCCTGTTCTGCGCTTGGAGCCAATGAATCAAAACTTTCTGAACGACCACTGATGTCAATGACTGGCAAATTAAGCACATTGTCGCCAGCGGTTGTGTAACCAAACGGCAAAGCAAAGCCAAACGCAGCGACCAGGGTGGTCGCACGGGAAATGTTGATGGTCATGCTGCTCTCTCAGAACGATGAGATAGGGAGGTGTTACCCGTGTCCTGGATCAGGGCGGGAACTGCGTCAGTGGATCGCCAAAGGCGTCCTGCCATTGAGCCTGTCCATCGGCCAACATGAAGCGCCGCTCAACCAGCGGAGCCAGTTCCTGAGGGTGATGAGTAACGACCAATAAAGCAGCACCGCTGTGCTCCACCCATTGGCGACATAAGTCTGCGAGCGACTTGCGCAGTTGCGGATCTAAGGCGCTGAAAGGCTCATCAAGTAGCAGCAAGTCCGGTTCAACGGCGAGCGCTCGAGCAAACCCCAAACGCTGAGCCATGCCGCCGGACAACTGCGAGGGCCAGCAAGCGGCGCTGTCTTTAAGCCCCACACGCTCCAGCCATTGATATGCTTGCTGCCGTGCCCGCATAGGCTCTAGGCCGCAAGCGAGTAGCGGTATCACCAAGTTATCCAACGCATTGCGCCAAGGCAGCAGCGTTGGTTGCTGAAAAGCGAGCGAAGTGCGTTTAAAACTGTTTGTCCAAGTGCCACTATCGGGTTGCTGTAATCCAGCAGCCATACGCAGGAGTGTGCTTTTGCCTGCTCCACTGCCCCCCACAATGCCTACCCGATCTCTGGCCTGCAGTTTCAGCGACAGACCTGTCAGCACCAGGGATTGGCCATAACGGACGCAAACTTCATTCGCTTCAATCATGCGTCACCTGATTCCAAGCCGTGAGGCACCGTTGTAAAGGCTGCAACAGAGCAAATTCGATGAGTGCAACCAACAGCAGAACCACCAACACCCAGGCATACAGAGTGCCGCTGTCGAATGCACTCTGTGCGTTGGCCAACGCAAAGCCGATGCCTTCTTGCGCGCCGAGAACTTCTGCCATGACCACAATGCGAATCCCTGTAGATCCAGCAATTAAAAACGCAGCACAAAGTGGCCCCGCCAGAGCCGGAAGATAGAGATGGCGCAATCGCAACCAGAGTCCGAAACGAAAGACATTAGCCATTGCCAGCAACTGAGGATCCTGCAACGCCATGCCCCGTACCGTATTGACGTAAACACCTGGCGTTAACACGACGATCGTCATGAATACGACCATGGTGCTGCCCATGCCGAACCACATCATGGCCAATACCACGACAATCACTGGAGGCGTGGCCATCAGGAGCCATCGCAACGGTTCGAGCACACCCCGGACTCTCGAATCGAGCCCTGCTATGAGACCCAAAACAAGCCCTAACAACGTAGCGCAGCCAATGCTCAGTAACATGCGCACTAGGCTTAAGCGCAACTGGTCACGCCAATGGGAATCCTGCAGCAGCTGCCACAAGCGCTCCACCGCAACGGCAGGCGTCGCCGCCAGCAATGAACTGGAGTTAAACGCCAAAAGCCACCATCCGACTAGCACTAACGCGGCGCCGAAAATCGACCACCCTCTCGAGGTTCGTTTCATCGCGCGTAAAGTCCCGCTTCTGGAATCCGTCCACCGATCAGCTCGGGGGTCTGTACGAATAACAACTTATAAAATGCCTCCAGCTGTTGCTGTACATCGACCGCCTGACGAGCATCCAACGGACTGTATTTGATAGATTCCTCCAGCGCCGCAACGGATAGATGCGGTAAATATCGATGCGCCAGTTCAGCACATTCATGGCGTTGATCCTGGCACCACACACTGGCTCGTTGGTACGCCTGAGCAACGACCAAGAGCAACGCGCTATCCTGTATAATCTTTCCTGTTGCCATCAATCCCGCCTGCGGCAATTGGGGTTGCTCGGGAAAACTGGTAGCCCAGAATGCTTGCAGGCTTTGCACTCGATAAAGTGGGGCCGCACCTGGCTGTTCTGCATTGCGCGCGAGCAAGATCGAAACGGATGGTTCTACCAGCAACGCGTTTTCGGCTTGCCCTGAAAGTAGTTGATTGACCGCCGAAGGAAAGTCCCGCGCAGATTGGATGACCAAATCACGCCCCGCTACCCACCCATGAGCGGCGAGTAACCGATCGATCAGAATTCCGGGCATGTCATGACGTAGCGGTACCACAAGCTCTTTGCCTCTTAAGTCCTCAAAGTTATGGACATTTGGGTCTCTACTAACGAGCCAATGCACGCCCCATGCTGATATCGTCAACAAGCGAACAGGGAAACCTCGGTTGTAGAGGTTGGCGGGTAAATGACTTGGAGCAGCAGTAAAGTCGATATGCTCGCTGACAAGCAATGCGCGCAGCTGTTCCCCGTTCTGCCAAAGTTGAAAACGCACGTCGATCGCTTGCGCCTTGAGTGCGTGCTCCTCAATCATGCGAAAGAGTGGAAAACTCACCACCGAAGGTGGGCCGGCCATCGTTATGGTTGCTCGCACCGAGTCGGCCAAAATGGGTAGGCTCAATGAAAGTGCAATTCCGAAAATAAAAAACCGCATGCAGGCACGCTCGAGCTTAACGATATGTATTATCGTTTGCATTATCAGGGCGCATTGGACTGGATAAAATGACTAAAATCAGAAACGACCAACGACCTCTTCCTGAATTGATAGCGCTTCATCCAATTCTTGGGTCAGCCAACGCGACGTCAATCCAATTTTTAGCGGCAAATGCATCGCCATGCTCGTTTGAACGCGGTGCACGCATTTACGATGAGGGCGAACCCGCTACACGCTGCCTCTTGATTGAAAACGGTGAAATTTGTTTGGTGTGCTACACCGAACAGGGTGATGAGTATTTCCGCAATAATTTTGTTGCAGGCAGCTTGGTAGCATTACCAGTCATGTTTATGGAACATGGTTGTTATCCAGCAAGCGCTAAGGCGACTACCTCAGTAAAAGGTTACTGGATATCGCGCAAAGCTTTGAATGATGCCTGTCAACAGGATGGCCCTCTATCGCTGACTTGCCTGCGTTATACCAGCGAAATGCTGCGGCAAAGCCTCATCAAGAGTTATTCGCTAGCTACCACAGATTGCGCACACCGGCTTGCTGAATACGTATTGAGGTTGCATACATTACAGAATAAGAGCGATCTGGAACTCCCGCTAAAAATAGGTCAGTTGGCTGCAAACCTAGGCATGCGAGGCGAAACACTCAGTCGTGTGCTGGCAAGCTGGCGCCGGCAAGGCCTTATAAGTGGTCGAGGTAATCGAGTGAATATATTGGATCTCGAGAGTTTGCGATTGATGGGCGCCCCCTGTTCAAAGACCCTCATGCATGAATAAACGTCAGACCGTCATTTTACCCGCGATGTCCGGCAGATAAGCTCACCTGAAATCATCTATTCTGATAACCGCATTTTTCCTACGATTGCGCAGAAATATAGACGAGCTTAACGCACGGATTGCTAAATCAAGATCAAAAATTAATAATTTGTTGAATCAAGGTGAGCCGGGTATCGGAAAATATTATTGGGACACCATGAGTCAACTCGGAAACATCGCGCAGTGAAATGGTGTTACTGACACCACTTATATGAATACAATAGGCGCCCTCTCCTTTTAACTCTAACTCCTTACGCATTGCACGCGCTGGTGCGGTTGCGCTTTGCGCTGAAGGTGAAACCAAGTGTAGTTGTGTACTCCCCATGTGAAGACTTAGCACTTCCAAGCCAGCTGCATCCAATGAAGCGGTCACACGTATTACGCCATCAAAGTGACTACCTAAAAGTGCGCGATAGTCTTTAGCAGACTTACCCAGATCATTGACACGTATGGCAACTGACGAAATTCCCGACGCATTATTTTGATGCTTACGAACCTCTCCCTCTGGCACGCGCAAAGATCTCGGTGTGATATCACCACAGAGAAACGGAAGAGCATTGGAATTTGGCCATCCAAGCTGCCAAAGAAGATGCTCACCAGTGGGCTTTATTCTGGAACCACCGATTGGGCCCCGATATAGAACTTTACCCGCACGTGCGTTGGTAATTGCGCGCGTTATTTGTGACGGCACCAGGGCAAAATCGACAAGCCCTTCTCCCTGGGTAGTCAATCGCTCATACCATTTTTCGCCCGGAGCAGGATCTGTCCACTCAATGAGTTCCAAATAAGTACCATCGGAAAAATAAATCAACGCATTTTGTGTCGGGGCATGCATATGCTTCCCGCCAATAACCACGTTGAACCCCAATAATTTATAGTCATCAATTGCTTGCGACAGGTCGGAGACCGCGATTACCAGGTGATCCAGCATATAAGACACGCCCATCTTTTTATTCCTCAATGTGTGCTTCGATTACCAGTTTGTAAGACCATCGGTGGTCGCTTTTATGATAGGAAGTCCATTTTTTAAAACAAGTTCTCGCCATAGATAGGAGACCGGGTTCAGAGAGTCAAGCAGGTCTGTATGTAGCTGTGATCTGGTGTCTTCGGATAAGTGTTGACCGTAGCTACGCAACCAAAGATCTTGCCGTATGGCCTGGTCTGCAGCAATCGGGCCTCTAGTACCTAGTTCAACAACCCCACCGGCTACGGTGCTATTGGGTAAGAATTTCTCCACTCCTCGAAAAACCAAACCTTTATAATTAGGCTGCACCCGATTATTAGGAAGAGCGCCATTTACGTTTTGATCCCCCCACCAATTTGAAGTTTGTTTTCTAGCCTCACTGTCGCGCTCACTGAACACCAAATGGAAAGGTCTGCCATGCACGCCGATTCCAGTGTGCCAATCGATGACCGCGACCTTTTCCGCATGCCCAATGAATGACGTTAAAATCTCCTGAAGTCTGAGATTTTCCCATGTCGCCTCAGTCCCGCCATAACAAACTCCATCCGGGAAGAGATACTGGCCGCAAGCGAATGCGTCAAAATACGCATCTTCTCCGTGTTTCGTACGAAAGGCAGTTGTCGCAGCTTCACATTCTGATCTTGAAACAGCATCCCAGCGGCTAGGCGAAAAATAGGGATGGAGCTCTTCGTAGTGACCGTTGCTTCGCGGAGGGTCGCTGTGGTCAATAAAATTTCGGTTGAGATCGACTCCACCCGCATTGGTTCTTGATCCATGGGAAAACCCATAAGGATTAAGCCCATGGATGAGCAACACTCCCACATCAGAGGCCAATGATGCTTTGGCTAGATAATACAACCAACCCACTTGGAGTGCTGATCCGGCGAACCCTTCCAGTCCATGCGTCCCGCTGATCATCACTAACTGTTTTGAGCCTTGAGGGTTTCCTACATGGGCTACGTCGATCGTTAGTACCTCACCCAAGGCACCCAACGCGTCAGGGTGTACATAATGGGCGATTTTTCCATTTACTCCAGATACAGCTTGCCGAAACTTGCTTCGAGCAGCCATATAAGTGGCACTAAAATAATCTGTATAATTTAACAACGGCTGCTACCTCCTAATACCAACATTAACGAATGTCATAACCGCCATCGGCATTGTGCGTTTCCTCACCTTGGATCGGAGGATTAAATACACAGACAAGATGCAAATCTTGCTTGGTTGCTCTAACCACATGTTTATCATGCTGATCCAAGGCATAGACAGTGCCCGCACGAATGGCGAAAGTCTTACCATTCTCCACGTTGAGCACCTCACCCTCCCCAGCAATACAGTAATTGGTCTCAAAATGATTTTTATAATGACAGTGCACCGAATGGCCCTTTGGAACAACCGTATGGTGCACTGAATAACCGAGACCATCTGACTTCACAACTAGTCGCGTGCTTCGCCAGTCCTCGGTCACAACGTGGTTAGGTGTTTGGATAAGCTCTTCTAAGGTACGGACGATCATGAATATTTCCTTTTTCATATGGTTGTTTTCAGCGCGGCTTGAATCGCTATCGACAAATACAACAACTCTCGGTCGCGACCAGAATGTCCTGTTATTGAAATGCCAATAGGCTGAACACGATTTACCGGCAGGCTGATACTCGGGGCATCAATTCTGTTAGCGACCTCCGTTAACCGAAATGACAGCCTGTTTGTTTTGTAATAAGAATAATCGTCATCCAGCTCGTCAATGGTCGGCGGTACAATAGGAACTGTGGGCATCAACAGTGCATCAAAACTACCTAATCGTTCATGATAACCAGCGGTATATTGAACCAATGCCTTCTTCGCATCCAAGTAGGTACTGGCCATGACGTGCTCACCTGAAGCAATTCGTGGCCCCACTCGCGGATCATACAAATGAGCTCGATCTTTTAGATTTGATCGGTGCAAGGCAAATGCCTCAGCGATGATGATGCCCCCGTCAACCGCTACCTCCCCGTAATGTGCAAGCTCAGGCCAATCGATGTTGACCAAATGCGCACCATGACTTTCAAGAATAGCGAGCGCCGCGTTAAAACATTCACTCACTGCAGCATCGGCATGTTCCATTGCAAAACGACCAGGTATCAGAAACCTGCGCCCATGCAAATCAACTCTTTGAGTATTGGGAGCTTCAGCGGGCACCAATGCATGATCAATTCTCAGCAATGTCTCAGCGTCACGAGCAATAAAGCCCGGAACATCAAAAGAGGGGGAAAGAAAAATCATGCCTTCGTCGCTGTAACGTCGACGGCTGGGCTTAAAGCCAACGACACCACAAAACGCTGCTGGGATTCTGACAGACCCGCTCGTATCGCTTCCTAACGCCACATCGACGAGCCCTAATGCCACCGCAACCGCACCACCTGAAGTAGATCCTCCGGCGATGCGTTTTCCCGAAGGGTCTAGAGGCGTCATCGGTGTTCCAAAATGAGGATTCAGCCCCAATGCTCCGAGCGCAAACTCAGTCATGTTGGTTTGCGCCGTCACGATCGCACCGTGTCGCTTCAATGCCATAACCAGAGCCGCGTCGGAAATGGCTGGAGGCTGATCTTGAAGCACCCTCGATCCAGCGTTGGTCACCCAACCTTGAACATCGAAACACGCTTTTACGCCCACACTTAGGCCACAAAGCGGCGCAGCGATGTGTGAGGCCGCCCATCCGTCCCAACTTTGCGCTTGCGCAAGAGCTGTCGAACTCACTTGCCTAATAACGGCGGCACCTTTTTCATCGCCGAATCGAGCCATCCGCGACAGCTGCTCGCCAATGTGTTCACTGAAAGACATATCCACTCCATAGCTGAGAGGTGGGTGCAGCGTTATCCCAAATGCACCGCGCGCAGGAAGGTGCGTGTGCGGTTATTCTGAGGGGCGTCGAGCATCATCCCTGGAGAGCCCTGCTCCAGAATCTTTCCGTTCTCCATGAAACAGATTCGGTCGGCGATCGCTCTGGCAACGCCCATCTGGTGCGTGACAACGACGATGGTGAGTTCTCTCTCATCCGCCAGTGCGCGCATCACCTCCAACACTTCACCCACTCGCTCCGGATCCAGCGCGGAGGTCACCTCGTCAAACAGCATTATTTTCGGCTCCATAGCCATCGCTCTGGCTATCGCCACACGCTGCTGTTGACCACCAGATAAGGTCGCCGGGTAGTTGGATAGCTTATTGCTCATCCCTACTTGCTTGAGCAGTGCACGCGCGCGTGTTTGAGCCTCATCTTGAGATAATCCAAGAACAAGCTGAGGAGCTGCGGCGACATTTTCCAGCGCTGTCAAATTGGGAAATAAATAAAAATTCTGGAACACCATGCCCACCAACGCACGCATGCGCCGAAGATGCTTGTCAGTGGGCAAGATAAGATTTTTTCCGTCGCAAGCATGCCAAAGAGCTTCACCATTCAACGTCACTTTGCCGCTGTCGATGCCTTCCAATGCCATGATGATTCGCAGCAGTGTCGACTTTCCCGACCCACTCGGGCCGATGATGGCTACCTTGTCCCCACGATTCAGGGAGAAGCAGAAATCATCGAGCACAATCGTCTCGCCGAAACGCTTGCTTACTTTTTCAAAAGAAATCATTTCGCTCATGTGTAACGGCCTTTTATCCAATGACGAAGCAGGAGGACAATCACAGATGCGATGCCGCTCATAACCAAATAAGCCAACGCTGCGAGCGTGATGGGTTCAACGTACCGAAAGCTTTGCGCCCCCACTTCATTGGCGATAAACATCAATTCCGGTACAGAAACAGCAGCGAGAATTGGGGTGTCCTTGAGCATGGTAATAAAGGTGTTTCCTAGCGCGGGCGTTAGCGGCAACACCATCTGCGGAATGATCAAGTGGCGATACGCCTGGTAACGCGAGAATCTCAAACTATCTACGGCGTCCCATTGCCCAGCTGGCAGGCTGGCAAGTACAGCTCGGTAGGCTTCGGCAACATAGGCGCCGTGATAAAGCCCTAAAGCCACGACTCCGGTCATCACTGGCTCAAGCACCACTCCGAGACCAGGTAATACGAAAAACAGGAAGTAAACCTGGATCAATAGTGGCGTCGACCGTAAAAGCTCCATGAGCCAACGACCAATGAATGAGCACCACACTCGCTGCGATCGCTCAAGAGTTGCTAGAACGGCGCCCACCACCAGAGCAACGAGGAAACCGCCAATAGCCGAAACAAAAGCCACTCCAGCCCCCCTGAGTAGTACGGGGGTGATCTGAGCAGCGAATGCCCAGGAGAAATCAAGCGTCATAGGCCATTACTCACGCTTCGCCCACGCGAGAGATGTGTTTCCAACTTGCGCATCGAAGAAGAAACCACCAACGAAATCAGCAGGTAAATCAGCAGCGTCACGAGCAGCACGGCTCCTGATTGATAGGTTTTGGAAATGACTGATTTGGCTTGGAACGTGAGATCTGGAATGGTGATGAGCGATACCAGAGACGTCGCCTTGATTAGCTCAATCAACAGGTTGCTCAATAACGGCATCATCATGATCAGAGCTTCGGGCATTACTACCATTCGTAAGATCTGGAATCGGCTCAAATTGAGCGCAGCAGCAGCTTCTAGCTGACCGCGAGGAACTGACTCGATACATATGCGCACCACCTCTGCTCCATAGGCGCTGAAACACAGCCCGAGTCCGATCACTCCACATTGGAAGGCAGATAAATCGACTCCCAAAAAGGGCAATACATAAAAAAGCCAGAACAGTTGAGCCAGAGCGGAAGTGCCACGGAAGAACTCGACATAAATCGTTGCCGGCACATTGAACCAAAGGCTATGACTTGAACGAGCCACTCCTGCTACGAATGCCAGTGCAAATGCCAAAACGGCAGACGTCGCGGCGAGTTTTACTGTCCACCACAGCCCGTTCAACATTTCGATTCGGTAATTCCATACAATTGCCATCTGTTTTTTCCCGTACAAACAAAGCGCTTCCGAAGAAGCGCATGTTTCCATCAGCCGGCACAAAGGCTTGAGAGTTTCAGATACCCATCAGGGATGTCTTCAGCTGAAAACCCATAGGACTGGCCGATGCTCGCGGCTTCGCCAGAACGCAGCACTTCTTCGAGATGTTTGTTGAACTCGTCAACGAATGCCTGATCTTGGCGACGGAATGCAAAGCTGCCGACACCAACCGTAGCCTTACCGTCGACTACTGCCTGAGCAAAAGGAAGGCCTCGCTCGAGCGCAGGATCATTAGCTGTTTTTAATGTGGCGGCGACGGTCAACCCTGGGTTGAGGAAAACATCGATACGCCCGACTTTTACAGCGGCAAACAGCGAGGCCACATCAGGTAGGGTCAGCAGTTGCTCCGGCTTTACTCCGGCCGCCAAGGCGTGATCCGCGATCGGCCCACCACCGGTGAGATATCCCACTTTTACCGTAGAGTTTTTGACGATGTCGGCGTAGCTATGAATCCCTTTGGGGTTCCCAGCCCGAACAACAATTCCATCATTCACGATATGGGTCGGCTCCGAGAATGCCACCAGCTTGCAGCGATCTGGACGGATGTAGAGATCAGATGCAATGACGTCGAACCGACGGGCCTGAAGACCCGGAATCAAGGCCCCAAATTGCGTAGGTACAGCTTGAATTTGGCTAATCCCAAACCTGGCCAATACCGCTTTAAGCAGGTCTGCTTCGTAGCCTGCTAACTGCCCGTTCGGGCCGCTCACAATAAAAGGTTCCTGCTCCGCATAACCAACCCTGACAACCTTTCCGGTTTTAACTGCTTCTAGAAGGTCTTCCGCCTGGACGACCGACGAAACAGACAAGAACAACGACAGACCCAACACCACTGAACGCAACATCATTTGTATCCCCATACGCTTTGTTAACGATGAAGAAATATAGCATACACATTACCATACACTTAAGACCGAAATATTCTTAGCGTATGCATTTATTTTTTAATAAAAACCTACAAAATCCCACCGCTCTACGTATTTTGTACCCTGCGTACGTTGTTCAAGACTTCGCAAAACCATACAATACCTCCATTGCCATACAATTCCGGGTGATTTATGTCTAGCAAACGGCCTTCCCTTTCTCAGAGCAAGCAATGGGTTGCGTGGGCAGAGCCCTCTGCGCCATACAAATACTTAGGAATTTACGAGGCGATCGTTGCGGACATCGCCGCCGGTCTACTTCAGCCGGGAGACCCAATGCCTCCCCAACGCGCTTTAGCCGCAGCGCTTGGGGTCGACCTGACAACGGTAACCAAGGCTTATGGAAAAGCTCGTGATGAGGGAATAATTGAAACCCGAACGGGGAGCGGCACGTGTATCGCCGACGCGGGCTTTGCACCGGGGCCGGATACTCGGAAAGCTGAAGTTATTGATCTGAGCAAAAACAGTCCACCACGCCCTATAGGGCACGACATCAACATGCTTATCGCACGTGAAATCAGTCGCGCATTTGTAGGCGGTGGCAAGGCTTCGAGCTTTAATTATCAAGAAACCGGTGGCAATTTGCGCCATCGCGAAGCGGGGGCTGCGTGGTTAAGCAGGAGACTGGCGTCTATTGAGGTTGAGCAGGTTATTCTCACGTCTGGGGCGCAGAGCGCTCTTTATGCGCTGTGTCATTTGCTATGCAGAAAATCTAGGTATCTGGCGGTTGGGCAATTCTGTTATCCGGGTATTCATACCATCGCCAGGCAACTCGATTTGCAGTTGGTACCTATCGTAATGGATGAGGAAGGATTACTTCCCGAGTCGTTCGAACAAGCGTGCAACGAGCGTGATATTGCAGCGCTTTATGTCGTTCCCAACATTGACAACCCGACTACAGCCACCCTTACCGAGGCGCGTCGCGAACAATTAGCCGCCATCGCCAGAAAGTACAGCATATCTCTGATAGAAGATGACCCTTACTACGAGACTGCTGCAGAAACCAAGAGGCCGCTGGCTGATTTCGCACCGGAGTTGACTTGGTATATCGCTACCTTATCGAAATGTGCAACACCTGCATTACGCCTGGCGTATTTGGTTGCCCCCGATGTCGACGGCGCACACCATATCGCGACGACGATGCAGGCGATGACGATGATGGTATCGCCGTTGCTCGCTGAACTGGCATCGCAATGGATTCACAACGGGCAGTTGGAGCAAATGGCACATGCTATTCGGGACGAAAACCTTGAGCGTCTTCACCTAGCGGATCAAGCTTTCAGCGGCCTGTCTTTCAAAGCTCCTCCACAGGGTTCACATATCTGGTTAACGCTGCCAATGTCTTGGCAGGCCCTCGATTTCGCGAACCAGGCGGAACGGCAGAACATCAAGCTGTTACCCGCGTCGAGTTTTGCGTCCGATCCAGGGGGAGAACCGAAAGAGTCCGTCCGCATATCTCTAGGGAACGCAGAAGATCGATCGGTACTCACGGAGGCACTGTGGAAATTACGCGCGATACTCGACCAATCTCAACCCACCTACCGAGCAATCGTTTAGGAATTGTCGCCATTTGGCATTGGTTGAAGCGTATTAGGGAAGAATTCAAAAGCCGCCGGCTCTCTCTAGAGAATCGGCGACTATAGGGACGGAGGAAATGCCCTGAAGAACGCTATAGGCTCCAAGATTCTCGCTGCTTGTATCTACGACAGAAAAACCTAAAAAAGTAGAGCTCGATGGCGGGTCAGTGCAATCAGAACAACATCTTTCAATCCTGCACCACCCTCTTTGTCCAGTTGCTCCAACATTTCTCGCCGCATTCGTGGATCCCAAAATCTACGGATGTGATCGACGATATCCTCTAATGCACGATCCCGGTCAGGCATCGCCTCGAAGAAATCACCGATACGGTTGGCCATCGTTACGAGATTCTGGCGACTCATCTTGTTTCTCCGCTCTGCACGTTACTGCTCTGCCTCTATTTATTGGAATCCAAGGTTATCCATGACTTCTCCATTAAGAGGTATTGCTGGATCCTCCTAAAACGAGAGTACTCTTCCTGCCATTCTGAGGGCTGAGCTACTGGCATCACTTGTACAGCTGTCACTTTGTATTCAGGGCAGTTCGTAGCCCAGTCCGAGCTATCAGTCGTGATGACGTTGGCCCCCGACTCCGGGAAATGAAACGTCGTGTATACCACGCCAGGTTGCATGCGTTCGGTAATTAGCGCCCTAAGCACCGTCGATCCTGCGCGACTTTCAATGCCTACCCAGTCATCATCCCGGATGCCACGATCTTCAGCATCAACCGGGTGAATTTCTAATCGATCCTCTGCATGCCAGGCATTGTTTGCCGTACGACGAGTCTGAGCTCCCACGTTGTACTGGGAAGGGATGCGGCCGGTGGTGAATAACAGCGGAAATTGACGAGTTACCTTTTCATCACTCGGTACATATTTGGTGATCAGGAAACGCCCTTTGCCCCGGGCAAAACCATCCACGTGCATGGTACCAACCAATGCCGGCTTCTGGGGTGTCTTCGTTGCATGGCCATTGCACGCTTCCCAAGCGCTCTATTTTCTCAAACGACACACCTTGAAACGTCGGAGTCAGCGATGCAATTTCATCCATGATCTCGCTTGCGTGGTTGTAATGCATGGGGAAACCCAAGGCAGTGGATAGCTTCGCTGTGACCTCCCAGTCAGCATACCCTCCGAGTGGAGACATCACCTGTGTCACCCGAGAGAGTCGACGCTCCGCGTTGGTGAATGTCCCATCTTTCTCGAGAAATGATGATCCTGGCAAGAAAACATGAGCGTACTGGGGCGTTTCATTGAGGAAAATATCCTGCACGACGATACACTCCATCGCTATGAGTGCCTCTGCTACATGCTCCGTGTCTGGGTCAGATTGGACGACGTCCTCACCTTCGCAGTACAGCCCCTTGAAGCTCCCTTCCACGGCGCAATCAAACATGTTTGGCAAGCGTAAACCTGGCTCAGGATCCAGGCTAACTCCCCAAGCGGCTTCGAATTCCCCGCGAACCGAACTGTCGGAACATGGCGATAACCAGGCAGCTCATGCGGAAAGGAGCCCATGTCACAAGAACCCTGTACGTTGTTTTGTCCGCGCAACGGATTGACCCCAACGCCTTCGCGACCAATGTTGCCAGTGACCATAGCTAGATTCGCGATGCCCATCACAGCGGTGGCCCCCTGAGCGTGCTCGGTGACGCCTAATCCGTAATAGATCGCCGAGTTGGGTCGATTCAGGGCGATATCATCGGCAGTCCCATTAGACTTTCCTGTTGCATACAAACGAGCGGCCCCACGAATGCTTTCTGCGGGTACGCAGCAGATCAGTTCCATCGCCTCTGGAGAGTTTTCAGGCCGGCACACGAATGTCAGCCAATCCGCAAAGCTTTGCTCGTCGCAGCGCTCCGTTACGTAGGCCTCATCGTGCAACTGCTCTGTCACAATGACATGCGCCATTGAGGTTAAAAGAGCGACATTGGTGCCTGGACGTAACTTGAGGTGATGTTCGGCATGAACATGTGGTGACTTGACCAGGTCAATGGCTCTGGGATCGATCACGATAAGTTTTGCCCCCTGACGAAGGCGCTTTTTCATGCGCGAACCAAACACCGGATGCGCATCGGTAGGACTAGCGCCAATAACGAGAATTACATCTGCCTTTTCGACAGACTTGAAGGTCTGCGTTCCGGCCGACGTCCCAAACGCTTGCCCTAAGCCATAACCGGTTGGGGAGTGGCATACCCGGGCGCAGGTGTCGACGTTGTTGTTGCCGAATGCGCCTCGAACCAGCTTTTGTACAAGGTACGTTTCTTCATTTGTACATCTTGATGAGGTGATGCCACCGACCGAGGAGCGGCCGTATTTTCCCTGAATGCGCTTAAACTCACTGGCCGCATACGCAATCGCTTCGTCCCAGCTAACCACACGCCAAGGATCGGTGATTTTTTCCCGAATCATAGGTTTGGTGATCCGATCCTTATGCGTTGCATACCCCCAAGCAAACCTACCTTTGACGCAGGAATGGCCTTCGTTCGCCTTTCCATCTTTCCATGGCACCATCCGCACGACCTGATCGCCCTTCATCTCGGCCTTGAACCCACAACCAACACCACAATACGCACATGTTGTAATCACACTGTGTTCAGGCTGGCCGACCGCGATGATAGTATTTTCCTGGAGCGTGGCTGTAGGACATGCCTGCACGCAGGCCCCGCAACTAACGCAATCGGACTCAAGAAACGATTCATTCATACCTGCAGTAACACGAGACTCGAATCCCCTCCCGCTGATCGTTAGCGCAAAGGTTCCTTGGGTTTCCTCACAAGCCCGCACGCAGTGATTACAAACAATGCATTTACTCGGGTCGAAGGTGAAATAGGGGTTCGATTCGTCTTTGGGAGCATTCAGATGATGCTTGCCGCCTAGCTGTCCCCCTACCCCATACCGGACAGCACGTAGCCCGGTCACACCTGCCATGTCCTGCAATTCACAGTTACCGTTCGCTGGACAGGTCAGACAGTCGAGCGGGTGATCCGAGATATAAAGCTCCATAACGTTTCGACGCAGATCCTGCAAGCTTCGGGGACTGCGTACGCACCTTCATCCCTGGCTCAACGGGCGTTGTGCACGATGCTAGATAGCCTCGACGCCCTTCAATCTCGACCAGGTACAGCCGACAAGATCCAAAAGGCTCCAAACTGTCTGTTGCGCACAGCTTCGGTAACTGAAATCCAGCCTTGCCTGCAGCGCGCATCACAGATGTACCTTGCGCAACACTGACTTCAACACCGTCGATTAGAAGAGATACTTGCTGCTCGGATTCACGCCGAGGGGTGCCGTAGTCGAAATGCTTAAGATGGTCGAGCATTTGGCTTCCTCCAGGAAGTCGAAGTATTAGCCTTCGATCGAGTCTGTTGCGTGAGTGACGCCAAAATCGGCGGGATAATAGTTCAACGCGGAGAGAACGGGATAGGGAGTCATTCCCCCCATTGCGCAAAGCGATCCATTGACCATGGTGTCGCAGAGATAGCGCAGCACATCGATCTGTGGCGCGGCTGAACCTTGCGTGTCCGATGCGAGAATCCTGTCGATGACTTCAACGCCGCGAGTCGACCCTATACGGCAAGGGGTGCATTTCCCGCACGACTCAAGCGCACAAAATTCCATGGCATAGCGGGCAAGCTTTGCCATATCGGCTGAGTCATCGTGGACGACTATTCCTCCATGCCCCAAAACGGCCCCCATGCTCGCGTACGACTCGAAATCCAGCGGTACGTCCCATTGAGATTCAGGTACATACGCACCTAGGGGCCCTCCTACCTGGACTGCCTTTACCGGCCTGCCGGAATGTGTTCCTCCCCCGAACTCAAAGATCAGCTCTCGTAAACTAATACCAAACGCTTTTTCTATGAGGCCTCCGTGTTTGACGTTTCCAGCCAATTGAAGCGGAAGCGTGCCCCGCGAACGTCCTACGCCGTAGTTTTGGTAAAACTGCGCACCACGGGCCAAAATGATGGGAACACTTGCAAACGTGATGACGTTGTTAATGACAGTGGGCATTCCAAACAGCCCATTTATTGCAGGGAGTGGAGGTTTTGCTCGTACAACGCCGCGCTTACCTTCGAGGCTTTCGAGCAGCGCAGTTTCCTCGCCACAGACATAGGCACCAGCGGCTTTTCGTACGTAGAGATTAAAGGAGCGCGCCGTGCTAAGAATATTGTTGCCCAAAAAGCCTGCTTCCTTAGCCAATGAAATGGCTGCGCTCATGGTAGCGATCGCGTGAGGGTATTCAGACCGGATGTATACGTATCCCTCGGTAGCACCAACAGCAAGTGCCGCGATCGTCATACCTTCAATCAGCATGAACGGATCACCCTCCATCACCATACGATCTGAGAATGTTCCGGAGTCCCCTTTATCGGCATTACAAACGATGTATTTGAGCGTGCTGGGAGCTTGTTGGACAGTTTTCCATTTGATACCCGCAGGAAAAGCAGCGCCTCCGCGCCCACGCAGTCCTGATTGAGTGACTGATTCAATGATGGTACTGGAGGCAAGCTTCGAGGCTGCTTGCAATCCCACAAAACCTTCCAGCCTTCGGTAGTCATCAATCGATAGTGGGTCTGCCAACCACATACGTCCAAAGGTAAGGCGTTCTTGCTTAGCGAGGTAGGGAATCTCTTCGGTGATACCTAAGCGCAAAGGATGTTCAAGACCGTTCAACATCCCTGAATCGAGTAATCCGGTAACATCCTGAGGTGAAACAGGCCCGTAGGCGATACGTCCTAATGGCGTATTCACCTCAATAAGAGGCTCCAACCAGAAAAGCCCCTTGGAACCATTACGCACCACGCAAACCGAAAGAGCACGCTGCCTGCACTCATCCAGCAGTTGGGAGGCAACCCTGTCTGCTCCAGTGGCGATGGATGCAGAATCTTTAGGGATGTAGACCGTAACAGCGCTCACGATCGAGCCTCCAATCCAGCGATTAGCTGGTCGAAAACGTGGGGCGTAAGTCTGCCATAGGGTTGACCGTCCAACGTAAGCGCAGGTGCTGATGCACAAAGTCCCAAGCAATAGACCGGCTCGATGCACAGATCAGCGCTTGCCTGTGCCGTCTTGTTTATATGATCGGAAAGGGCATTACCTCACATCGCTTGGCAAGCCTCGGCTCGACATACTTGAACAACCCGGCCGTTGGGAGCGGTGCTTCGAAAGTGATGGTAGTAGGTGACCACACCGTGAACCTCTGCTTTAGAAAGGTTCAAAGCTAGTGCTACCCTGGCGATGGCTGTCTGTGGTACGTGGTGGAGAGCATCTTGAATATCGTGCAGAATCGGCAGCAGCGCACCAAGCTTATTCGCGTGCTTTTTTATAGCCTTTTCAACAGGATCGAAACCTTCAAGGGGAACGATCATCTGATAGCCTCATATTCTTATAGTTGTGCGAGCATTACTGCACTATCGTGGGGCTAATCTTAAAACAGAATAACCTTACCGCGATCGTAGAACGTTCAAGAGACGACAGTAAGGATCAGATGCTACTAAAAAATGCAACACAGATAAAAATAGAACACTAAAAATATTATATTTCGCAAGACGAAGGCGGTTTAAAATACACCTTGCGTACCGGACGATAACAAGGTGATCGCAATGTAATAAATCTACAATCAACAATTCCTTGTAATTCGATACATAAAAACAGCATCAAACCGCAAGCACGCAATGACTTGCAAACTCCGCTTAGAAAATCAAATATCAAACGCTATCAAGTTTTTTTGCTGCCTACACAAATCTAATTTAGAACACGTTGCTGTCGACAAAATAAATAATTCAAAATCTATTGCAGCAAGTGGTTTTGAAAAGAAAAATCCCTGAACCGAATCGCACCCTTGTTCTATGAGAATTCTTAAAACAGATTCTGTTTCAACACCTTCTGCAACAACATCAAGTTTCAAGTTGTGTGCCAGGGTAATCATTGCCTGGACGATTACTCTATCATCAGGACTTTCGACAATATTTCGTATAAATGACTTGTCAATTTTTAGATTATCTACCGACAAATTCTTAAGATAGGACATACTGGAATAGCCAGTACCAAAATCATCAATCGACAGTTTTACACCCATAGCTTTAAGCTCATGGATAGTAGCTATCATCCGTTCTGAATCTTCGATCAGGATAGATTCGGTTATCTCTAACTCTAGAAGATCGGGGTTTAAGCCTGACTCAGACAAGGCCTGCGCTACATCACTCACAAGACTTCCGTGTTTAAACTGTAAGGCCGAACAGTTCACTGCTACAACGCATCGTAAGACCCCTGCGTCCTGCCACTTAACAGCTTGATTGCAGACGGTGCGCAGTACCCAGCTCCCAATGGGCAAGATCAAACCGCTCGCCTCCGCTTCTGGAATAAATTCACCAGGAGAGACTATGCCTCGCTGAGGATGACGCCAACGAATCAATGCCTCTGCCCCAATGACATTCCCTGTAGCAAGATCTATTTGGGGCTGGTAAAAAACTTCAAACTCTTCTGCTTGCAACGCATTTCGCAACTCCATCTGTAACTGTAAACGTTTCACAGCAATCCCACCCATCTCATGGGTGTACATAAGGTGACGATTACGACCATTCTTTTTCGCTTGATTAAGTGCAATATCAGCCGCTTTCAGCAGGTCATTAAAGTTACTCCCATGATCCGGGTATTTTGCAACGCCGATGTATGAGCCAAGCTCAATAGCGCCTCCTTCTACCAGCCATGGTTTCGCAACCTCCGCACACAGCTTTGACAAAAACACATTGAGCGCTGGCGAAAACTCTGAAGAAACCACTATCAGAAATTCATCTCCCCCTAAACGTGCAACAGTGTCAACGCCGCAAAAGTCGTTAAGGCGTTTTGCGAGCATACAAAGTACAGCATCACCCGCAACATGCCCAAGCGAATCATTTATCGTTTTGAAGTTATCAATATCAAGGTACAATAATGAAAACGATGCCGCACATGATGCGCTCCGCTTTATCTCTCGCTCTACATGTTCATGGATATGTCTTCGATTCGGTAATTCAGTAAGCGCATCATGATAAGCCATGAATGAAATACACCGAACAGCTTTTTGATGCTCTGTTATATCTAGCAATGTTACAACCGCACCAACCAACACCCCATTGTTCACACTCGGATAAGCGCGAACATCTAGGCACAGAATCTCGTGCGTACCGCCCACACTAATGTTTTCAATACACTGAAGCTCTTGGCCTTCTTTTACAGCAGACAGAATTTTGTTTTTCAAGAATGTATGTGCATTGCCTGGTGGCATGCGAAAATATTCATCTACTGGGATGTTTTTTAATGGCAAATCACGATGAACATTAAAAAGTTTTCGACAAGCGACATTTCCAAAAATACATCGTCCGTCTAGGTCAATCTTTAAAATAGCATGACCAACCGCATCAAGCAGATGCCGAATTCTTTCATCAGCACCTCTCAACTCTTTCGCGGCATCAGCTTCGTGTTGTAAGAGTGCGTGGAGGCGCCTATCAAAACCGAGGATTATTAAAAAAAGTACTATTCCTAGACCGGCCGAAACAAGCGCCATCAAATACCACTCGTTCAAATAGTCTCGGCACGCAAGACCGATAGAGAGAGCCAACGGGTAATCACCAATACGCTTGAACCCGTAAAGGCGCTCCACACCGTCAATGTTCGAACGCATATGTAAAGTGCCTTCGCGTATTCCGGATGCCAACTGCTCACCTAAATAATCAGGCGTTAACAATGTATAAGGGTCTAAGAGTGGTGGGTGGCGAAGAACTATTTCGGGTTGATCTATACGGCGAATAGCAATTGATCCCGCTGGCCCAACATCAACCTTGTTGAACAATTCAAGAACGACACTTAGCGGGAATGATGCGGTCACCCACCCCTTGTATTGATGCTGACCATCAAACAACCGCATAGCGACCCGTAATAGATGGTGCCCCCTGTCCTGCTCTATCAGCATATCAGTTGTCAGGTTTTTTAATTTATCTTCACGTGTCCCACTGAGAATTGACCAATATCGTAACTGATCGAAAGAAGGCTCCACCTCGGAGCCCTTCGAGCTAAGAATTAACGCTCCTTTAGTATCAACAATCTCGAAATCTACACCAGCAGGAACGGTTTGCGTTTGCTCACGCAACGATTCAGCAATCGCTACATCAAACCCATGAGTATGAAAAGAGCCTTTTTGCACGGCCATCGCTATACGGCGAAGGCTGCCGTGCAACGGCTGTAGAAGCCCAGAATCGAGGCGGGCCTCTAAGACAAGGCTTAAATTGCCAATATCCGACTCGGCTTGACGCTCAGCCTGCCGATACGCTAACACCAAAAGTACCGTCAGTAGCAGCAGCAAACCACAGCCGAATACCCTCCAACGGTAGGTTCGGAGTATATTTTTTTTTTCATTGCCGCCGCAACGAAATAGCGTGTTTGAGCTATACAAATTTAAGTCATTCACAATTCAGTTTCACAATGAGAACCGCTTGACCATTCCATTCAAACTGGCAGCAAGCCGCGATAGCTCAACGCTCGCACTGGAGGTTTGTGTTGCTCCCGCCGCCGATTGGGTTGATAAGTCATGAATATTCACCAGGCTTCGATCCACTTCTCGGGCAACGAGCGCTTGTTGTTCAGAAGCGCTAGCAATAACCAAATTACGCTCATTGATTTGAGATACAGCGAACGTAATTCTCTCTAAGGCGCTATCAACGATATGTGCGCGCTCGAGTGTCTGTTGAGACTGCTCAACGCTTAATTTTAAAGCCGTCACAGTGACTGCCGTACCCTTTTGAATCCCCATAATGATAGATTCAATTTCCTGTGTTGAACTTTGAGTACGCATCGCCAAGGAACGCACTTCATCTGCCACAACGGCAAACCCGCGACCTGCTTGCCCTGCCCTCGCTGCTTCAATGGCAGCATTCAACGCTAAAAGATTGGTTTGCTCAGCAACATTATGAATAACCTCTAGCACCTTCCCGATGCCACGTGCTTGTTCAGACAACATATCAGCTTGACCAGACGCGCTAGACATCTCTTTAACTAAAGCTTGGATTAATATGACCATTTCTGAAACTTGTTGATGCCCATTACGCATCTCTATATCCGATTCACGAGAAAGATTAGATGTCAAAACGGCATTACTAGCAACCTCGTCTACAGCGCTACTCAATTGCGTGATAGCCGTAGCCGCTTGCTCAATTTCGTTGCGTTGTTGCTGAAGTCCAGAGGTACTGTCCTCCATGACACTGCTCATTTCTTCTGAGGCTGATGCCAATTGACTTGCCGAATCACTGATATTACTGATTGTCGATCGCAAGCTTTCTTGCATGTCATACATGGTTTTTAGCAAAGCGGCTGGCTCATCCCTATCATTAGACGATATCCTTGCCTCATTTAATTTCCCGTCAGATATTGATTGCGCAACACGTAAAACCTGCTGAATAGGTTTAACAATACTTCGAGTTAATGACCAAGCCAGCAAAATGGTTAGCAGGATCGCACCACCAATCGCCAGTCCAGCAATAATGACTGTACGATCGTAAAGCTCCTGCACATTCTTGGCCGCATCACTGGCCGAGCGCTGGTTATAATCAATCAGTGCTAGAAGATCCTTATCCACTGTTCGGCCTGCATCCGCCAACGTCTTGCTCAGCGGATCGGATTCATACAGAACTGTCTTGCCAGAAGTGATGACTTGTAACACTAGATCTAGGTTGCGCAGGAAAACGACGAGATTATTTTCAAGTTCTGAGGCCAAGACATGCTCTTCTGAGCCAAGGTTGCGAGAACTATAGGACACTAAGTCAGCACTCAGTTTTTGTCTGAGTCCTTTCATCATGGTTTCGCTACGCGCTTGGACTTGAGGATCGTTGCTGGCCCGAATACGAATACTTTCAATACGAATTCCTGCGACCTGACTGGTTACGGATTGTAGCGTGGTGACACCCGATAATATATATCCATTGATATGCTGAGTGACTCTATTTAACTCAGCTATACGAGACATACTAAACAGCCCTACCAACAATAAAATCATCGTAATAAGACCAAAGCAAATGGACGCTCGTGTGCCTATTGTAAGTCTTCTTAAAATCACTACCGCTTCCTTCTCGCCATGAATTTCACATTCCGATGGCATAATGCCACGGAGTAAAACAATATAGAAAGATAGAACAGCAACGCCTTCGGGTCTCCCCAAACTAAAGGATGACCGAACTAACATAAAGGTATTAGGTGCTAATACCTTCGTTTACCAAATCGCAACCGAGCCCCGAAACCACACCTTCAATTAAATCGACCATCCTCAACACATCAAATGGCTTACTCAACAACGCCAGCGCTCCGGCCGAAATCGCTTTGGCGCGAACCGATGGATCGGGAAATGCAGTGATAAAAATTATCGGTAGATATATCCCTTGCTCAACCAAGCGCCGCTGAACATCTAGCCCGGACAAGCCTGGCATCTGAACATCCAATATTAGACAAACACTATCACGAATGGACGCCGACTCAAGGAAGTCTTTGGGAGCGGAAAATGATTCCACCAAATATCCTAAAGCACGAATCAACCCTTCGAGTGAAGTTCTCACCGAGATATCATCGTCAACAATAAAAACAAGAGGTATGGACAATTTATGTCACCAAGACGTATTCTTCGTTCTTTATACTATACCCAACAGATAGAATTATAAATTATACACTGGTATGCCTTTTTACGCCTATTAGATAGATAAAGCTTCTGCAATCTTTACCAGCTCAGCGAAAGACTTAGCACGCATTTTTTTCATCGCGCTAGCCCTGTATATTTTTACCGTTACCTCGCTTAAATCGAGCTCGCTCGCGATATGTTTATTCATTAAGCCAGCGGTGGCCATTCCCATAACCTCTTGTTCACGAGGCGTTAGCGTTTCGAACCGGCTGCGCATCTCACTGGATGCTTTATTTTTCACACGACGGGCTGTGTCATGGGCTAACGCATCCATTACCGAATCTATTAAATCTTGCTCACGAAAAGGTTTTGTTAAAAAATCACAGGCACCTGCCTTCATTGCTTTCACGCTCATGGCAATATCACCATGTCCTGTCATAACAATGACAGGTAAATTAAGATTCAGCTCTAACATTTTAGCCTGAAAATCTAATCCATTTGTTCCTTTAAGCCGCACATCCAGGAGCAGGCAGCAAGGAATGTTCGGTCGTGGGTAGTCCATAAATTCACTGGGTGATGAAAAGGTGTTAACTTGCAAATCGACAGAACGTAGCAGCCCACTAATGGAATCGCAGATGGCTTGATCATCATCAATAATAAAAACACATGATTCGTTCATTTGATAAGCTCCAATGCACACGGCAGAGAGAACGAGAAAACAGCACCCTCTCCAGCGTTACTTTTAGCCCAGATTCTTCCACTATGAGATTCGATAATCGAACGACATATTGAAAGCCCCATCCCCATCCCGTCAACTTTAGTTGTAAAGAATGCTTCAAACAGAACATCTAGATGCCCAGCATCTACTCCTTCGCCACTATCGCGAACTTCAACAATCGACTGTCCAGCCTCTTCTCTAATGGTAAGGTACAGGTTACGCAGAGAATTCGTGCTTAAACTGATTGCTTGGATACTGTTCATAATAAGATTAATCAAAACCTGCTGCAGCTGAATTTGATCGCCCAGAACCGGCGAGCGTCTATGACCCAAATGACAAAACACCTTAATCTTATGTTGCTGTATCTCGCGATCGAGCAAAGTCAATGTTTCCGCCATCACCCGCCCTAAGTCTAACGACTCATATTTAGGCTCAGTTTTACGAGTCATCGCTCGTATGCGTTGAATAATTTCACTGGCTCTCTTGGCGTCACTCGCCGTCCTCTCAATCGCCGCGCGCGCCTCATCCAAATCAGGACTTGAACGTCCAAGCCATCGTCGAGCCGCTTCCGCATTAGTCGCAATGGCAGTTAATGGTTGATTGACCTCATGGGCTATAGACGCCATCAACTCCCCTACAGTTGTAACTCGACTAATATGGGCCAGGGTTACCTGTGAACGATGAAGCGCTTCTTCGGCTATACGAGCATCAGTAATATCATTGTTGCTCGCTAGTATCGACCTGGGAAATCCGTGACCATCCCGTGAGAGCAACCACCGGGTGGAAATAATTACTGTTTTTCCATTCCGTGTCGATTGGGTTAACTCACCTTCCCAGCTACCTTCCCGCAATAACTCAGCCCTTATTTCCATGATCGATATACTTGATTGGCTTTTCAATAATTCCCAGCATTTTTTACCAATCGCCTCCTCCTTCGTCCAACCATATAGGTTTTGAGCACCCACATTCCATGTTCTAATCGTGCTATCCATTGAGCAGACCATTATCGCATCGTGAGTATGGGCTAAGAGTCTTAATTGCTCCTGCAATCTGTCATTAGCTTTTTGACTTTTTGCAGCCAACCAAGCAGTGATGGCAATGGCGATAAGACTCACCAGGCAACGCGCAAGCGCGCTAGTAAGCAATTCATCGCAGTGTGATATAAAATAAGCCGCGAGTGTAAGACCGGCGCAGGCTAACGACACCATGCACAATCCATACGCACAAAAACTATTCATAGCAATCAATATGACCAAAACATACAATACCGCGACAGCCATATTCAAAGACGTTAAGGTATCAATAATGAATATAGAGAGAGTGGATACGCAAATCCCCACTCGTAGAGCCGCAGAACTGATTGAACTGTTCATTTACTATTAATTCCGGTTAATCAACATGCAATCCATAATCGATGAGACCACGATACTCCTTCATCTGGATTACATACGTGCACGGGATTTCCAAATCCTACGGAAAACTAAACTTCAAACTGGACTGGCATTCAATTCCGGTTGAACCTCATACAGTAAGTAGCTACTCCACCCCAAGCACATTTACGTTCCACACCCGTACTTCTGAAACCAAGTCAACGCCTTGAATAAATTCCCCAGTGGAAACATATGCAACCGAATTTCCCCCAAATCTCTACGCTGAGTTTCTAAAAACAACGAATCCAAGAACCGATCAGGCCCAACTCGTGAAAGGATAGAAGTTAATTGCCATCCGAAACGTTGAAGCAGATTAACTGAAGTGCGCACGCGACATATTCTAGCAAAATTAATAATCCCTTCTATACTCGTAGGACTGGGGATACCAACTCGAATGGGAACGTGTATTCCTTCGCTCCGCACTTGCTCAATCCAGGTTACTACCGTATTGATATCGAATGAAAGTTGTGTAGTTATTTCTACTTTGAAACCCAGTGCCAACAAGGTATTGACTTTTAACTTTAGATAAGTCCACAGCACTTCATCTTCTATGTGTGGGTGGCCTTCTGGATAGCCTGTGATACCTACTGTTTGTATGGCTTTAGGATTAAGGAAATTTCCATTGATAATATCCATTGAATCGATGAACGGCCCCTTCGGGGTAGAAGGGTCACCACCGACGAGGAACACCTCTCGCACCCCTCTCTCTTCTGTAGATCGCGAAAGGATGGAGCCAAGCTCTTCACGTGACGCGATTCGCCTCGCGGAAATAATTGGCCTTGGACGAGCACCTAGCGTGAGAAGCGAATCAATGGCATTTAACCGATCGTAAAATGTTTCATTCCCGATAAAGGCTATGTTTACCGTTACTCCTTGTAGCATTGTTGCGCGTGCATGCGGAAACGCAAACACATCCTTCGCGGTAGCTTCCAGGGAGCCCCCTTCAAACAACTGTGATCGAATAGCCATTGATTTCTCCTACAATAAGGGCGCTATGTCGCAACTGGTTTAGAGTGTGAGCGTTGATTCAGCGAAAACTCCCGAAGCTACACGCCATATGGCCTGAAACCGGATTTCACACCCGCGCTATTGTTAGAAAGCGGTATTCCTGCTTCGATCATTGCTGACTCAACAACCTTCACATATTCAGGCGACAACTGTGTAAGCGGAAGGCGAAGCCCTTCATGAATTATTCCCATCCGAACCATCGCCCACTTGATCGGAATCGGATTCGATTCAATAAAAAGAGCTTGATTGAGCGAGGCTAAACGTTGGCTCAGCAGTTGTACAAGGGCAACTTCCCCTCTTAGTGCTAATGCGCATAGCTCGTGCATTAGACGAGGTAAAATATTGGCGGTAACGGAAATATTACCGTGCCCGCCCATAAGTATGAATGCCGCTGCTGTCGCATCGTCTCCACTATAGAGAGAGAAACTTGGTGGCACTTTATGTAAGAGTTCATTGACTCGAGCGATATCCCCGGTCGCGTCTTTTAATCCGATCACGTTATCTAGTTGAGCGAGTGACACGATAGTGTCAACGCTCATACGGGCATTTGTTCGACTGGGGACGTCGTAGACAATCATAGGAAGTTCACAGCATTCTGCAACTGCCCGGAAATGCTCGTAAATGCCCATTTGGGTAGGTCTGTTGTAGTAAGGTACTACGGATAAACAAGCGTCCACACCGGCGTCTCTCGCGGCATGCGTGAGTTCAATCGCTTCACTTGTAGAATTAGCGCCCGTTCCGCCGATGATGGGTATACGATCCGTTGCGATGTCGACAGCTACTCGAATCAGTTCTATATGGTCTTCCAACGCGATAGTAGGGGTTTCACCAGTCGAACCGGTAATAACCAGAGCATCTGTCCCCTCTTCGATATGCCAGTTAATAAGCTCTCTAAAGGTCAACCAATCGATTGCGCCATCGGGGAACATAGGAGTAATAAGGGCGACCATGCTCCCACGAATATTCAAATTATTATCTGCCATTTCATTACTCCGCTGATTGCAATGAAGCAACCAGTTGCTCCATAGATAATTGGTTGAATGTGACTTCGAGTTTTGCTAACCCAGCATCCATTTCAACGTTCTCGATAATCAGACTAGGCGCGAGGCGAATCACGTCTGGCCCTGCTTGTAGCACCATCACACCTTGCTCGAGGCATTTAGTCATGATGTAACGCGCCTTTCCTTTCCAGGCGGGTGTGAGCACACACCCGAGTAGAAGCCCGATCCCTCTTATCTCCTCGAATATGCCGTAGCGCGCTCCGACTTCACTCAGAGCCTTGACCAAATAAGCGTGACGCGCTGAGACCCCTTCAAGAACCTGCGAACTGTTAATCAAGTGCAATGCTGCTTCGCCAACAGCACAGGCCAGTGGGTTACCACCGAACGTACTGCCATGGGTTCCTACACCTAGATGCTGGGCCACTTCGTTCGTCGTAAGCATTGCAGCTAGAGGAAAGCCGCAACCGATAGCTTTCGCAGCGGTCAATACATCTGGAACGACTCCGAAGTATTGATACGCGAAGAGCTTGCCAAGACGCCCCATGCCAGTTTGAACTTCATCAAAAATAAGCAACGCACCATGCTCATCGCAAAGTTCACGTGCCCGTTGGAGGTAGGCATAGGTCGCCGGCAGGACACCGCTTTCCCCAAGAATAGGTTCAAGCACCACCGCACAGGTTTTACTGGAAATTGTCCGTTCAAGAGCTTCAATATCGTTGAATGGTACGTGCCGAATCCCTGCGATAGCCGGGCCAAATCCTTGTGAATACTTTGGCTGACCCGCCACGCTTACAGTGAACAGGCTCCTACCGTGAAAGCTCTCAAGTGCAGAAATAATTTCGTACTTCCCTTCACCGCCAGTAATCGTTCCATACCGCCGAGCTAATTTGAAAGCAGCTTCGTTAGCCTCTAAACCAGAGTTTGCAAAAAACACCCGGTCAGCGAAAGTTGCCTTTGTTAGAGAGGCCGCAAGGCGAATGGCCGGTTCATTGGTGAACACGTTAGAGATATGCCACAGCCGCTGAGATTGCTCAGACAGCGTTTGAACTAACGCTGGATGGCAGTGTCCCAATGCATTGACAGCAATCCCCCCGGCGAAGTCGATGTACTCGTTGCCATCCTGATCCCAAATACGCGCCCCCTGCCCTTGCACAGGAATAACTTGGGCTGGCGCATAGTTAGGCACCATAACTTGTTCATAAAGCGATCTGGAAACTGGAACAGCCATTAGAATGCTCCCATGCGCTAAGATATTTTAGCGCTTGATATAAATGCACGATTTCCAATCAGAAACCGCCTGAAACAGGAGGCCGGCAGCTTTTATCGCCGACCTGACTCGTCATTAGCTTTTAGCCAAACCGCTGCCTGAATTCGGTCATATACATGGCCAAGGACCGAACAGCTTCTTCGCTTACCGCGTTATAAAGCGATGCTCTCATACCGCCTTTGGCTCGATGACCTTTAAGTCCGAGCAATCCTCGCTCCGTAGCGCCGACAAGAAACAGCGATTCAAGTTTTTCGTCGGCAATACGAAAAGGAATGTTCATCGACGAACGATCTTCTCTAGCCACGTCATTAACATAGAAGTCACTGCTGTCGATTAGCTCATAGAGGATGCGCTTCTTTCGTATGTTTCTCGTCTGCATAGCTTCAAGACCGCCCAGCGACTTAAGCCACTGAAATACCAAGCCGGCCGCATACCAGGCAAATGTACTGGGTGTATTGAACATTGAATCATGTTTAGCCAGTACTTGGTAATTTAGTATATCAGGGCAAAGGGCATGTGCTCGCCCGAGCAAATCTTCGCGCACAATAACCAGCGTCATACCACTAGGCCCTATGTTCTTTTGGGCCCCTGCATAGATCAGACCGAACTTAGAGACATCAAGTGGCCCAGACAGAATATTTGCCGAAAAATCACCTACCAGCGGAATATCATTGTCTAGTTCCGGAATCCATTTAAACTCAAGTCCGTCAATCGTTTCATTGGACGTGTAGTGCAAGTACGACGAATTAGTCGAAACCTTCCAGTCCTGTTCACGCGGAATTGCTTTGTAGTCACTCAGCAATGCGGACGCCGCGATATTTACGTCTCCATATCGACTGGCAGCTGCCAAGGCTTTTTGAGACCAGTAGCCTGTATCAATATAATCACAAACCCCCGAATCCTCCATCAAATTCATCGGAATCTGTGAAAACTGCAAAGTACCGCCACCTTGAAGGAACAGCACTTTGTAATTCCAAGGTATACCTAGCAAGTCCCTTAAATTTTGCTCAGCATCACGGGCCATTTGAACAAATACCTCGGAGCGATGACTGACCTCCATTACCGAAGCGCCCGTCCCTTTCCAATTCAGTAACTCGTTCTTAATTTGTTTAAGAACAGGCTCTGGCATCGCGGCTGGCCCTGCACTGAAATTATAGTTCCTTGCTGCTAATACCATTTGATAGGACTCCTGAAACATTGCCACCTGTTGCACCAAATCTCAAAAACCGTGGTATGTCTTTAAGAATTGATGGTGGCAACTAAAATTGGATGAAGGTGATGATCTTTAGTGATATGCGTCGCCAGGCCTAACTTTGCCTCGGAATACGTAATACGCCCATGCCGAGTAACCAAGGATCAAGGGAATGATCACCAACGCACCGACGAGCGTGAAGCCCAGGCTCTGTGGCGGAGCTGCTGCACTCCAAATTGAAATGTTCGGCGGTACGATATTTGGCCATACACTAATGGCGAACCCAGAATAGCCAAGGAACATCAAAACGAGAGACCATATGAATGGCCCTGTTTTAGGGTCGTCTTTTAGAGTTTTCACAATAAAGTATGTGGATGCCAATACCAGAATCGGAACCGGTAAGAAAAACCAAAGGTTGGGTAAGCTAAACCACCGTGATGCAATGGCTGGATGAGTAAGCGGCGTCCAGATTGAAACAATCACGAACAAGCCCACTACTGAAAACATGATAGGTCGAGTGATGCGTATCATCGTCCTTTGTAGCCGACCTTCAGTTTTCAAGATTAACCACGTAGACCCTAATAACGCGTAACCAATTACTACCCCGAACCCGGTAAATATGGAGAATGGTGTCAGCCAGGACATGACGCTTTCAGCTACATTCGTGTCCTCAGATACGTCCACACCATTGATGAACGCTCCAAGAACCACTCCCTGGAAGAAGGCAGCTACAACGGAGCCCGTCATGAACGCCTTGTCCCAAAAGGGCTTGTGCTCTTCATTTGCTTTGAAACGGAACTCGAATGACACCCCGCGCCAGATCAAGCCTGCCAACATCAATAGCAAAGGCACATAGAAAGCGCTTAGCAGGATTGCGTATGCCTTTGGAAATGCAGCCATCAACCCGGCACCTCCGAGCACAAGCCATGTCTCATTCCCATCCCAAACCGGCGCAACGGTATTGACCATGGTGTCACGATGTTCCCGATTCTTGATGAACGGAAAGAGGATGCCAATGCCGAGGTCGAAGCCGTCCATGATCACGTACATCATGACGCTGAGCCCAATAATCATTACCCAAACAAGAGGAAGATCAATGCCCATTTTCGCTCCCTCCGTTAGTGAGATTTAACACTGGATTTAAGAGACTCTCTGACTGCCGATAGCGGTCTGGCAGGACGTTGATCCAATGCGTCTCCATCAGGTGGAGTGTCGTGTTCGATAGGCCCCTGTCTAATCAATCTGAACATGTAGGCGATACCAATTCCGAAGACGCAGGTATACATCACCGTCAGTACGCCTAGTGTGACTGACATAGTCATCGTCGAATGGTTAGAAACAGCATCCTTCGTACGCATGAGGCCATATACGACCCAGGGTTGCCGTCCTATTTCTGTCGTGTACCATCCAGCCAGCATGGCAACCAGACCACTAGGCCCCATCAACAAGGCGAATCGAGCAAGTGCACGAGATTCGTACAATTGACCTCTCCATCGCGTGCATACAGACCAGAGGGCAAAGACAGTCATCAACATGCCCAGGCATACCATCACTCGGAACGTCCAGAACAATATGGCAGCGTTCGGACGGTCTTCAGGTGGAAAATCCTTGAGCGCTGGAATTGTCCCGTTCCACTCATGTGTGAGAATGAGACTGGCGATGTGGGGTAACTCAACCGCATGGTGTGTCGTTTCGTTTTCCATATCTGGAATACCGAAAAGCACCAGTGGAACGCCTGCACCTGGTTCGTTTTCCCAATGCCCCTCAATAGCTGCAATTTTCGCTGGCTGATGTTTTAGAGTGTTCAGCCCATGAGCATCACCAACGAGCACTTGCAATGGAGCAGTGAAAAGCAGCATCCACATGGCCATTGAAAACATCTTTTTAACTGTAGGTGTTCGATTTCCTCTAAGTAGGTGCCAGGCACCGGAAGCGCCGACAAACAATGCGGTAGCTAGCATTGCAGAAATGACCATGTGCGCCAGTCGATAGGGAAACGATGGATTGAAAATGACCTCAATCCAGTCGACTGGTATCACCACGCCATTCACAATTTCATAGCCTTGCGGCGTTTGCATCCAGCTGTTGGAAGCGATAATCCAGGTGGCTGATATTAAGGTTCCGATCGCTACCATGATCGTGGCGAAGTAATGCAGGCCAACACCCACCTTGCTCCGACCAAAGAGCATCACCCCCAAAAAACCTGCCTCAAGGAAGAAAGCAGTGAGTACTTCATAGGTCAACAAGGGGCCTGTAACGCTCCCAGCGAATTTAGAATAACCACTCCAATTCGTGCCGAACTCATAAGCCATGACTAATCCGGACACCACACCCATGGCGAAATTAACGGCAAAGATTTTTGACCAAAATTGATAAAGGTCGATGTATACCTGTTCCTTTTTACGAAGCCATAAACCTTCAAGGACTGCAAGATAGCTAGCAAGTCCTATCGTGATGGCCGGAAAAATAATGTGAAACGATACCGTGAATCCAAATTGAATCCTTGCAAGTTCCAAGGCTGTTAAAGTGAACATAGCTAAATCTGGCCTCCTCGAAATAGGCGATCCAGCAGCGTGTTGGAATGATACTGACGCAACTCAAGAGTATTGGCTGCGTCCTTCCACCTTTGAATTGGAACGCTGTCAGAAACCAGTAATCCAGAAAAACCACATTTAATCAGTGCAGAAAATTGATCAGGAAGCAGAGAACCCGATGCTCGTATATCTTTCGGGAAGTTATGTCTCTCGCGCAGTAGTCGAGCAAGCGTAAAACCCCGACCGTCCCTAGTTTTTGGGAATTCGATAACAACAAGCGAAATCTGATCCAGTAGACCATACACCGCAGAATTATCTTCACCACCGCTGAGCCACAGACCACCTGGCATCGCCCCCGCGTGTGATGAAAACACCTCCCACTGATCTAGACGAACCACTGTCCGTTGCGGATCCACTGGATGTTGCTCTTCATTCCAATAAATCCATTGGTCTTCTACAGGCATACCTGTCTTATCAATTAAAATCACGGAGAGCCTCCTTGAATGGATCAATCCCTATGCGTCGATAGGTATCGATCAAACGTTCGCTCTCTTCCCGTTTAGATAAGTAGATATCTACCAATGTTTCGACAACCGATGGAACATCCTCATAGGGCACAGATGGCCCTAAAATCTTACCAACCGCAGCATTTTCATCCGCACTGCCACCTAAGGTAATCTGGTAATACTCTTTTCCACCCTTCTCCAGACCCAGAATGCCAATATGTGCAACATGGTGATGTGCACAGGCATTGATACAACCGGAGACATTCAGCTTGAGCTCTCCGATTTCTCGCTGCTTTGCTTCGTCGAAACGCGATGCGATATTTTGCGCGATGGGCACGGAGCGGGCTAATGCCAAGCTGCAGTAGTCCAAACCCGGGCAGGCAATCGAATCAGAAATAAGGTTGATGTTTGGCGTGGCGAGCAGGCCTTCATACAGCTTTTCCCAAAGAGGATAGAGGTCATCAAGTTGAACATGTGGCAATACTACGTTCTGCTCATGCGATACCCGAATTTCGTTGAGCGAGTACCGCTCCGCCAGTACCGAGATAGTCTCCATCTCTTGCGCACTGATATCCCCTGGAATACCTCCGGGCGGTTTAAGCGATATAACCACGCTCAGATAGCCAGGCATTTTGTGCGCATGGGTGTTGGCTTCAACCCAGTGTCGAAACGAATAAGATTGAGCAAGCCTTATGTCAAATAGCTTTGAGGTTGAAGGGAGAACTGCAAATTGTGGAACTACAAACCTGCTACGAATTGCCTCAACGATTTCAGGATTCAAGTATTGTCGAGTCTTAGGAAGCTTTTCAAATTCTTCCTCAATCATCTCTATGAACTTGCCTGGTTTAAGCTCTTTGACAAGAATTTTAATGCGAGCTTTGTAAATATTGTCCCTGCGACCCAAGGCGTTATAAACGCGAAGGATGGCCTCAACAAAACGCAAAAGCTCGCGCTCCGGTAGCCATTCACGCACCATTGTTCCGACAATCGGCGTCCTTCCTAGCCCACCGCCAGCGTAGATCTGAAATCCGACTTCCCCCGCCTCATTTCTCTTGGCGAGAATACCGATGTCATGAAACCGGGCGGCGGCGCGATCCACTGTACTACCCGTAATAGCAATCTTGAATTTGCGAGGGAGGTAGGTGAATTCGGGATGCTCAGTCGACCATTGCCTCAAGATCTCGGCGTGGACACGTGGATCTATTACCTCATCAGCAGCTGCACCGGCGAAATGGTCTGTCGTTACGTTGCGTATGCAATTGCCACTTGTCTGTATGCAGTGAAGATCCGCATCAGCCAAAATTGACAAAATTTCAGGTGTATCCGAGAGATGTGGCCAATTGAACTGCAGATTTTGCCGGGTTGTTAAATGACCGTAACCCTTATCAAAATTACGAGCAATGTAAGCAAGCTGCCGCAGCTGAATGGCGCTGAGCGTTCCGTACGGAATAGCGATTCTGAGCATGTAGCCATGCAATTGCAGGTATACACCATTCATCAAACGGAAGACCTTGAACTCTTCCTCAGTGAGCTCACCAGTAAAACGTCGATCTACTTGCAACCCAAACTGAGCAGCTCGACTCTTCAAAAACTCCCGCTCAGAGGCATCATATTGATAGATGCCTGCCCGACCCTCGACAACGGGCACAACTGGCCGTGCATCGCGAAGATGAAGCTTTTCCTCACCGGCTTGTTTACCCAAGTCCTTTCGGATTGATGGCCCTCGGGAACGCATCAATTCGCGAAAGTCCGAAGGTATCGGCGACCCGTTGACTAGGGTGGCAGCGTGTTCCGTCGACGAGACAACCTGATTGAGCATCTCGGCCAGACTTGCTGCCGCTTGGGCTGATTCCAGACGGCTGGAGTCGAATCCACAGGCTCTCTGTAATTCCTCCACCCATTGATGATTCTGATCGAGCCAGACCACGACACCATCTCGTAGCCGGTTCGCTGAAATCAATACGTACGTCTCCATTTCCTACCTCCAAAGCTTGACTGAGTCGATAAAGACGCCCGAACCTGATGAGCGTCTCTCGAAACACTTCAATATCCATACAGTCATTACTTGTATGGATTTTAGTTACGAATGTAGGCATAATATAAACAAGACCGTATGGTATTTACAATGGAGATTGTGGGAATGTCAGAACAACAGCCGAACGACCGTTTGCAATGCCGTTGGGTCAAGCCGCTAGTAGCAGGCGCCGGGCCCAGGTATGTGCAGATTGCCGATCTCATCGGAGATGCCATACGTACCGGCGAGCTTTCCCATGGAGATCAGGTTCCACCCCAGCGAATTCTGGCCACCGCACTAGGGGTAGATTTGACGACGGTCACTCGCGCCTACGGCGAGGCTCGCGATCGCGGTCTGATCGCGTCGTTTAGCGGTCGGGGCTCATTTGTAACCAGCACAGAAGAAACAGCGGGGGAAGTACGAATTGACCTGAGCATGAACATTCCAGCTCAACCCTCCGAAAGGAGCATCGCAAACCTTGCGCTTGCAGCCATGGAAGAGGTTTTTAAACGCCAAGGTGATCGACGTCTTTCTGCCTATGACACGGGTGACTCAAACCTCTCCGCGATACAGGCAGGACAAGCTTGGCTTCGACCGGCAATAGGAGATCTTGCAAATGGCAACCTCGTGATGTCCGCCGGCACCCAAGCAGCAATCTATGCTGCGTTACAATCAACATCTCAAAAGGGAGAAAGCGTACTCTGCGAGCCTCTTACGTATCCCGGCTTCCTTTTGGCAACACGTAAACTGGGTCTTAATGCGGTAACAGTTAAGGTGGATGAGCACGGAGCGACGCCTGAATCCATTGAAGAAATGCATCGCACTACAAACGCCAAAGTCATTTATTTGAATCCTACCCTTCAAAATCCAACAACTCGTACCATGCCGGAGAAACGAAGGTCGGACATCGCTAATACGCTTCTCAAGCTCAAAATGACGCTCATTGAGGATGACCCTTATTGGTTCTTATTGAATGACGCACCGCCTCCTCTCGTGACATTTACGAAGGGAGCGAGAACATACTACATGGCCTCATTGTCAAAATGTCTATGGCCGACATTGCGCACATCATTTGTTTTGATGCCAGTGGGTGAAGAAAACAATTCATTCCTGGAAAGCCTCAGATCCTCTGGCATGGGAGGCTCGCCACTTTTATATGGCTTAACTGAGCATTGGATTCGGACGGGAGTTGCACGGCAGATCGTGTTAGAAGTTCAGGGCGAAGCTCGTGCGAGACAGACGCTTGCTCGATCAATACTTCCCAAAAACGCCTGCTCTCATCCGAGCGGATTACATACTTGGTTAGCGCTCCCATCAAACTGGAACCGCCAAGTGTTTGCGGATACCTTGGAGCAACGCGGCATTATTGTAGCCACTTCTGATGCTTTTAGTGCCGAAGAGAATCCTGAAAATGGAGTCAGGATTTCAATGGGGGGAGCTGCGAGTCAATCTGATCTTGCCCACGCCTTGCAACAAATTTCGAGTCTGTTAATGGAAGACCGGCGTCGTACCCGCACAATTGTATAAAGAATAAATGTTATGGCTGAGGGTACCCGCTACGCTAATCAGACATCAAAAAGCATGCGTTGTTTTTGATTAACTAACGGGTGCCTCGATAAGTGCGTCATTTACAATATATGTTTCCTCATGGTGACAAAAACGCTCGATCTTTGTATTAAAAATAACGGGATCCTCCTTATAGGGTAAACGTCCAAAAAAGGGACGGACACATGAGTTGACGATGGTATTTAGTTGTTAATAACGCCCATACACTACGATGAAATATAACTATCTACGTGCCGCTTAACGATGGGTTCTCGCACGAATATTAACAAACCCAGACGCAGATCCATGTCGATCATCGCCACAAATGGATGCTTGATGTGTTCAGCATCCATAGTATTGCCGGACGCCAGAAAACTTCGCGTCGCGCTGCTATTTACCTCTACCCCCATAAGCTCAATAAGTGCTCGAGCACAGATACCTCTTCATTTGACAACATCTCAAACAACTTAACTCTAACATCTCGATTTTTTTAAAAGATAAACACTAGCATTCATCACCACCAAATGTGCGATACGCTTAGGCTGATGCGCAGTTGTAGCCATAGCTACACGAGCTTCGCTCTTCAAGCGACACAGCGACACAGCGACACGATACTTTAATCAAATGATCAGTCAGCGACAAACAACATCTCGATATTGCGAGAAGTAAAGATTGTTTCCCTTCGACAAACCGCCTCAGGGCAAAGTAATGCATATTACGCTAGAGCTTGAAGAGAAATAGCGCAGTTGATATAACCAATTTTCCGACATCCCGAAAAGTCCATGAATGAAATAATGCTTCGCCCTGCCCCTCATCAGAATAGCAAGACGGTACTCCACCTCCAATGAAATATGATATCTATCCATCTCTGTATCAGACACACCAAACATGAGGTAAATAGGCGATATCGTAGGACACCAGAAAGAAGACATAAATGCTCTGATAAGCTTTTGTTTACGTTTCAGATTTGCTCTTTTTTAAGAAAATATCCGACGCCGGTCACAATTGATCCGCAGAAGCTATAAATTGAACCTCTAAGACATGGGACGGATCAACCAACAAGCCTAAAGTGCATACGCAATACTCGATCTCAATTCATTAAGCTTACCGCGCGTTATGGCGCCCAGGTAGGTAGAATTTTCAGTCTATAACACTATTAGAAACACACACCTAAAGGCGGTTAAAATGAAACAGACTTCATCGAGTTCCAAAACAGTTCGCGTCGCCGCCGTTCAAATGGCGCCCGACCTAAAGACAATTGATGGAACAGTCCAGCATGTTCTGAATGCTATTGCCGATGCCGCTAGCAAGGGAGCGCAATTAATAGTATTTCCAGAGTCCTTCATTCCTTATTATCCTTATTTTTCGGTTGTCCGTCCACCAGCAGCAATCGGTGCGGAACACAGTCGGCTGTATGAGAACGCGGTCTGCTTCCCAAGTCCTACCGTTGATGCTTTAAGCGAAGCGGCCCGCCATCATCACATCATTGTCTCAGTGGGTGTAACCGAACGTGATAACGGTACCCTATATAACAGCCAGCTGATTTTTGACAACGATGGCTCACTTATTCTAAAGCACCGAAAGATCTCACTCGCCTTTCACGAACGGATGATCTGGGGGGAAGGTGATGGAACAAGCATTAAGGTTGTCGACAGCACTGTCGGCCGATTAGGTACTCTGATTTGTTGGGAGCATTACAATCCGCTGGCTCGTTTCTCGCTGATTGCCCAGCATGAAGAAATTCATATCTCTAGCTACATTGGCTCAATGTTTGGCCAGACATTCAGCGATCAAACTGAAGCGCAGCTTCGTAACCACGCTTTAGAGAGCGGCTGTTTTGTCATTAATGCAACGGCTTGGTTGTCCACGGAACAGAGGGAGAGCATTACAACCGATCCGCAAATGCTGGAGGTAATCAGTGGTGGCTGCATGACCGCCATCATCGGGCCCGACGGTAAGCATATCGCGCCCCCTATTAGCAATGGCGAGGGCATTCTGATTGCAGATTTGGATTTCTCTCATATCGTAAGTCGTAAACGTATGATGGATGCTGTTGGCCATTATTCGCGTCCAGATTTGTTCAGTCTCACGGTTCATAGCAAGGAGACGCCGCATATCCGGAATTCGTCGGAGCAAGAAGAACCTATTAACACTTTGGACGTCGGCGGCGTTAAAGGCATGAATGCAAAAAACGAATCGCAAGCATAATCACCCATAAATGCCCATGCTAGCCGAGGTTAGACCTAGCATGGGCAAGTGAGCGTTGTCGTTTTGTACCTACGAAACCAGACAGCGCTCGGTTTTGGAACACTTCACACGGCCAATCAAATGGGAACTCCATTGCTTGCTCATGACGCTCTCAGTCGGCTCCTCCTACTTCACCCAGTCAGGACAGAGCTAGACACTCGCTGTCGATTCAACGCTCCATGGAAAATGATTCATAAAGCGGAAAAACCGTTTGTTGCCCCTTACCATTTAGTAGTAGAAGGAGAAGCATTGGTTGATATCGAAGGACGCGAATCGATCACATTACGTGCAGGTGATGTACTAGTTTTCCCGCATGGTCATGCTCACCGCCTTTACACCATGGATGCGGTCGAGAATTCACCTATGCATCCAGTGTATAAGGAAGCAATAGTTACACATGCCGAAAACACCGGGGTTGGCCCACTCACTGAAATTCTATGTGGTCAATTTCACTTTGAAGCCCCAGGTTCAAAAGCACTGGTCGATGCGCTACCAGATGTGATTCATATTAGTACTGCTGGGCGTCATGAATTCCTTCGCCTTCAAGCCCTTGTTAGCCTACTGAGGGATGAAACGAACGAAGCACTACCCGGAGCCAGTGCCGTAGTTTCACATCTTGCGTCGGCGCTTCTCCTCCTGCTTTTACGCGCATGGCTTGAACAAGCGCATGTTATGCCTGGCATGTTTGCGCTTCTTGCCGATCCAAGATTAAGCCAAGCCCTGCATGGCATTCTGACGGATCCAGGAAAACCTTGGACGCTTGAAGAGCTGGCAAACCACTGCCAAATGTCGCGCGCGACTTTTGTACGGCTTTTTCCCTCTATCGCAGGTACAACGCCGGGTGATCTGCTCATGCGGGTACGTATGATTCAGGCTGGCCAATGGCTAAGCCGGACTCGTATGAGCATCGGGGAAATTTGCGATTGTGTTGGCTACCGTTCGGAGGCTGCATTCAATCGCGCCTTTAAGCGATTTGCCGGCGTTGGGCCTGGACAGTATCGCCGCCAGCACAGCTCTTACGTAGGGGGGCTCTAAGGCTCCCTTACCAAACCATTATGATATAGCACATCTATTTAATTTAGTTATATAGGGTGAACGCATCGGTGAGACAGACACCCGTGTCAGTGATTACTTCACCGGCTCGAGGCGGCGCAACGTCAATTTCCCGAGGCGCAAGGGCTTACCTGCCTCGAATGCGACTGCAGCGCGAGATTTCATATGACTCTCTTCAAAGAATGTATTCATGTGACCAAGGCTGTCATCGCGACGACGCGGAGGTGGTTTATTTCAGGTACGTGCGCACCAAGGAAATGACCTCGTCAATCGAAGATCGCTGGGCTTCAGTCGTATCAACTAAGCTCGTGAAGTCTTCCCTTAGGTGGCTCTCCAGTACCCCGGCCATCAGGCCGTTTATCGCACCTCGTAACGCCGCGATCTGCTGCAGCACTGGAGCGCAATCGGCACCCTCTTCAAGGGATGTTTCAAGCGCATCCAACTGGCGTCTAACACGGCGAACCCAAGCCAGTACACGTTTTTTCTCTTCAGGTGTATGTGGCATCCAGATGCTCCTCGCTCGGAGTTAAGCGAGAAGCTTACACCGGTACTGGTGGGGAGTATCCGAAGGTACTACGGAAGAGTATATAGAATACCGGTAGGGAGGATCCGAATCGGCCTGTTTGAAGTGGCGTGTCGCAGCCCTGCGCCCTGCCCCTTTATCTCGGAAGACGGCACCAGGCCCGTTTTCGCGAGCCAAAATTTTGATAGGCGCTGAATCAGTATGAGCGCTGCTAGCATGATACTGAATTGATGGGTACTTATAGCGGGACTCGTAGGTCGTCCAGATTGAGATTCTGTCCCTTAAAAGCTATTCAGAAGCTATCCAGATTCAGATTTTTCAGATCAATAAGCAGTCAACGTTGGTTCTTAGGGCATGATCGAATATGGAGATGAGGAAGATCGGTTCCCGAGGGGAAAAGGGCCATGGGCTGGCGGTAAGAAGGCGGAATAAGAGGTCGCGCCATACACGCATACCCACCTCCACTATTTGCCTCAAACAGAAAAACCTGGCTGACCATGAAAACGCCTCCATCCAAGTTAACCTGTCCAGTTGGTGATCGTTCCTAGCCCTTGACCGGAAATCCCCTCACAGCCTCTGCGACAAAGTGCCGTAACCACAAGTGATGTGGTTTGCTGTGTTTGGCGATATCCCAAACCATAAAACATCTGAAGGATGGCACGGGAACCGGAACCGGCGCCGTATTTAGATCCATCATTTGTGCATAGGTTGTGGCCGCAAAAGCCGGGATGGTCGCAATCACATCCACATTCATCAGAGTGGATAGCGCGCCGGTGAAATGAGTGAATGAAGCCACAACATGCCGTTTGTGTCCGACTGCCTCAAATAAATCGTCCAT
This sequence comes from Pseudomonas sp. RIT-PI-q, assembly GCF_001297125.1. Lineage (GTDB taxonomy): Bacteria > Pseudomonadota > Gammaproteobacteria > Pseudomonadales > Pseudomonadaceae > Aquipseudomonas. Next base: position 241,107 of record NZ_LHPC01000034.1, on the reverse strand, counting down.
GAAGCCACGCCTCCCATCAAAGGAAACCCTTACATGTTTCGCGCAAAAATACTCATCCAGAGTCAGCACCTGACTAAATGGACTGTCCCGATTACGATACAGACATGCGTACGATGAGGAAAACAGCACAGAAGTTGAATAACTTGAACTAATGTCTTTCGGCTCGCTGCAAATAACAAGATCCATATTCTTGTCTTCCAACGATTTTTTCCATAAACAGCTATTAGACTGATGGAACGCAAAACTGATATTCAGATTATCGGTGCTTATTTTTTTTACTAAAATAGGTGCGATGTACGACTCTATGTCATCAGACAAACCTATATTAAAGATGTAGTTCGACTCCAGAGGGGAGAATTCCGGTTCTAAACTCAAAATGCTCGAAATGGACGACAGCGCCTCCGTCACATGGGGCGCAATCTCCAATGCTCGACGAGTTGGCACCATGCCAGAAGACGAGCGAATGAATAACTCATCTTCGAAATGATCTCTTAATCTGCGTAGAGCAGAGCTTACCGCGCCTTGAGTCACGTGAAGTATTGCCGAGGCTCGGGTGGCACTTCTTTCATTCATAAGGCAATGAAAAGTCACGAGAAGGTTCAGATCGAGCCGAGAGATATTACGTACGCTAATTTTGGTCATTTCAATTCATCGTTTGCGCTGAACCCCTTGCCGTTCCTAGTCTGGAAAAAAACGACAAGAAGCATCAGGAGGTTCACGTGGACGGCACACATCAAACGATTGTATCAGGCAAAATCGATACCAGCCCAAAACAAATAGACCACCGGAAAAGGGCTGTCGCGGTGGGGATCGGCAATTTCATGGAATGGTTCGATTTCGCGATTTATGGTTATTTCGCTGCGGTGATTGGATCCCTTTTCTTCCCCTCAAACGCACCTGGCGTCTCCCTCCTCTCGTCATTGGCTGTATTTGCCGTGGGGTTTGCCTCCAGACCACTGGGTGCAATTATTTTAGGGCCAATTGGAGATAAGTTTGGGCGTAAAGCGGTCCTTGTAATCACCGTTTTCGGAATGGGTATTTGCACCACGATCATCGGTCTGTTGCCGTCTTACAGCGCGATTGGCGCAGCGGCACCAATACTTTTGGTAACGATGAGGTTTATCCAGGGAATGATGGTTGGCGGTGAATGGTCAAGTGCCGGTATTTACATTGTAGAGAGCGCTCCTGCGAACAGACGTGCTACGGCAGCCAGTATTATTACCGGCACAGCGGGGCTCGCTTTCCTATTCGGTACTTTTACTGCCGCATTGATTTCTACAAACTTAACAGAAATTGAAGTGTCGACGTGGGGTTGGAGAATTCCATTTGTCGCTTCCATCATCATGACTGGTATTGCATTATTCATTCGTAGAAGACTTGGTGACACACCCGTTTATGAGGAGTTGGCTGCGAAGCGTGCATCCGGTAACTATCAACCCCCTTCTGCATCGATCAGACGAAAAGCTTTCTTCACCGCCTTTTCCATGTCCGCTTTGTTCGGTGTATCGCTCTATTACTTCGTAACCTATGCAAACAACCATCTGACCACTACAGTCGGGCTTCCGAAAAGCACAGCCTTATGGTTATGCAGCGCTGCACTGGTTTGTTATTGCATCGCCAATCCGATTGTCGGACGCATCAGTGACGCGTACGGACGTAGATGCCTCGTTCTCGGAGCGGCGGCGTTATTGACCGTCCTCGCCTACCCGATCTTCCTGTTGCTGAATACCGGAAATCTGATTGCTATTTTTGTAGGGTTGACGGTGCTGGGGATCCTTGTCGCCGTTACGGCGGTAATCGATGTCGTACTGTTGGTCGAAGTTTTCCCAGCCTCCATTCGATCTACCGGCGCAGCTCTTGGTCACAACCTGGCATTGGCAACACTGGCAGGCCCTGGCCCATTTATCGCAGCGGCGCTAATTCGCCAAACCGGTAATCCAAATGTCCCTGCTTGGTATTTGGCGATTATCTCATTCGCATGCTTCCTGGCGCTTTGGAAGCTGCTTCCTGAAACAAAAGACACAGACATCAACAAATACTAGGAGCTGTATATGATTCGTGTAGCTGTTGTCCAAGCCGCGTCTATTCTTTTCAATCCGCTGGCGACTACTGAAAAAGCCTGCGAGATCCTGAAACGTGTGAGTTTACAGGGTGGTAAATTGGCAGTGTTTCCTGAAGCGTTTATCGGGGGATATCCGAAAGGGCAAAGCTTTGGAAACCTGATTGGTAACCGCAGTGCTAGCGGTAAGGAGCTTTACAAGGTTTACTTCGACGGAGCTATCAAACTAGATGGCCAAGAAATGCAGGCCTTGATTGAGGCCGTCAACGATACTCAGGTCACCACAGTGATGGGAATTATTGAGCAGCTTGGTCGCACGCTTTACTGCACCGCTGTGACGCTCGTTCCTGGAATAGGCATCGCCGGCTACCGGCGTAAATTGATGCCCACCGGTTTAGAACGTACGGTTTGGGGCTTTGGTGATGGATCGACGTTGAACGCGGTGCCCACTGAGCACGGCATCCTGGGCACTGTCATCTGCTGGGAAAACTATATGCCAGCATTGCGGCATACGATGTATGCCCAAGGTGTTCAGATTTACTGTGCTCCCACTGCTGACGACAGGCCATCCTGGCCAAGCTCGATGGTGCATATCGCGATCGAAGGGAGAGTCTTTGTCTTATCCGCTTGCCAAGCCATCAAGGTAAGTGACTTCCCAGAAGAGTTCCAATCACAGCTGCAACTCGATGCCCGGGGCGACGATTACCTCATGCATGGAGGCAGCATGATCGTTTCTCCAAACGGTGAGCTACTGGCGCCTCCGGTCTATGATTGCGAAACTGAAATCTATGCCGATCTCGACCTATCTGATCTAGTGAGAGGCCAAATGGACTTCGATGTCGCCGGTCACTACTCGCGACCTGACGTTTTCCAGTTGCATGTGAACACCGATGCGTTGAAGGCCGTGAATTTCACGAAAAACTGAGTCAATGACGTGAGCAGAGATGGGGTCAATAGATCGAGTACCCGACCTCCTCTGCTTGCTCATCAAAGATGTTTATCCCCTTGCGCCCTATGTCCTTCGCCCCCATCCCAAGCGCTGCGATCTAATCGATTTGATTTGATTTGATTTGATTTGATTTGGCAACCGAATACGAGCAGGTATGATAACGTGCAGCGTTATACCCTGCAGCCCGCATAAAAATGTAGCGCCCTACGTCAAATCCCGGACGAACTCTAGTAGCCCACTTCATCCATACCAGCATCGGTACCAACCAGCATTTTGCGACACCTGCAGATCCATTGCGTAAAGATCAGACGGTTTCTTACTGGCAAAAATCTAATGCGTCGGGATGGCCGTAAGCAGTTGTCCGATGTCGATCAGGATCAACCATCAATTTCTGGAAGGATTCCGTCATCGGTCGCGATGATCACTGCCCTACCCTCACGACAGAATCTACTCATGAGTGACAGCAGCCCAAGCTCGCCCACGTCCAGGGCACTTAGACTCATCCAGGATTAATGCTGGAGGGTTGCGAACCAGTGCCGGTACCAGCAGCATCATTAACGTGGGGGCTAGAGCACTGATTGTTTCGTTACCGAAGAGTTTTAGATCGCTGCCGGCCCGTTCCTCAACATGCATTGCGCGAGTGAAGAGCTGCCGTTTTAGCCAAGAAATGGCGACGCTTTCTCTGCAGCCGATTTTCAGTACGACTCGGTGGAACACCTGCGTATTTTACTGAAAACCAGTTACCAAGTTCCGGTCAATCCTCGTTATGCCTTGGTTGGACGGCGGCGATGCAATCTGCCAATCGAGCCGATAGGAAGCATTTAATATTCGATGATTCAGGGAAAGAAAAAGCGTGTTTCGTGGGGGGCTATACGGTTCAAGTTAAGGCGAGTGTTGCTTCACGAACGTTTCTAGAGCACCCCTCCAGACCCTGAAGTGCTAATTAGCATCTCCAGGGTGCTGCCCGTACGTTGCTTGCGATGCACAATTGTGAATCGCCGTGCGACACTGTTATAACTCAGTACTATCCGGCCCATTCGCTGTTCATACCGACTAATTCTTATCGAGGGTTCGCAGCTTCTGCGGCAAGCCCCACAACAGCAGGGCGACTGCAATTAGCGTAGTGACGCCGATAACGTACAACGCAGGCGTGGTGCTACCAGTCAGGTCTTTGATCCGTCCAACCATAACCGGACTTACGATGCCGCCAAACTGCCCGAGGGTATTGATCACAGCGATCCCGCCAGCGGCGCCCGCACCGGCACCAGCTAGCAATTTAGGCGGTAGCGTCCAGAACATCGGAATGCAAGCGACAATCCCAGTTCCCAGCAAGCTAAGGGCGACAATGAGGAAGGTCGTCTGGTTCGCAAAAATCCCAGCACAGAAAAACCCTACCGCGCCTAGCGCGACTAAAGCCGCTACAAACTTGCGTCGCTCGCCAGTGGCGTCCGACACCCGTCCGATAACTACCATACTGATGGCGCCGAAAATGTAAGGAATTGCCGTCAGCAAACCGATCATCACTGGACTCTGAGTACCCGCACTGCGGATCAATTGTGGTGCCCAGAAGTTCAAGCCATAGGACGCAACCTGGATCAGAAAGTAAATAAGGCCCAGCGTCAAAAACCCAGGGATACGCAAGGCAGTGAGCAACGAACCCCCGCCCTTGTGCGGCTCACGCTGAGCCACACGACTGGCGAGCAGGGCTTTCTCCCCTGGGGTCAACCAGTGTGCATCCTCAATACGATCTTTAAGCAAGGCCAGAACCATCAAGCCGAGTACGATGCACGGCCCTCCCCCCAGCAAGAACAACCAGTGCCAGCCACGCATCTGCATGACACCATCCAGATGTTCCAGCACCAAACCGGAGATCGGCGCCCCCACCAAGCCAGCAAACGCTGAAGCCAGAAATAGCATTGAGGTGATGCGTCCGCGATAGTGCTGCGGGAACCAAAGCGTCAGGTAATACAGTACGCCAGGAGCAAAACCCGCCTCCATCGCACCGATCACAAAACGTAGAGCGTAGAACTGCCATTCACTGTTGACGAATACCATAGCAGCGGTGGCAGTCCCCCAGGACATCATGATCCGGGCGATCCAACGTCGGGCGCCCACCTTGTAGAGCATCATGTTGCTCGGAACTTCAAACAGCACATACCCCACGACAAACAACCCGGCGCCGAGACCGTAAGCAGTGTCACTCAGACTGAGATCAGTCTGTAGCTGAAATTTGGCGAAGCTGATGTTGATGCGGTCAAAAAAAGCGAACAGGTAGCAGACCATGATCAGCGGCATCAGTCGCCAAGCGACTTTGCTGACCAGTTTTTTTTCGGCGTCGAAGCTGACGGACGGGCTCGCACCCGCCTCCAGTACGTTAAGACTCATGGTGTTCTCCAGCGGACTTTTCATTGCAGTCCGATTATTTTTTTGTCTGGGTGGGATTACGAAGCAGTGATGGATTCCGGGACCGGATGCAGATCACTATTGCGCCCAGCCTTGACTAATTGACCGGGCATCTCATGGCCCAACAGCGCCGGCAACCTTCGTGACAATCGCAGCAACAACGGCAAATCGATGCCGGTGTGAATACCGACTTCATCACATAAGTTGACCAGATCTTCGGTGCAGATATTGCCCGAGGCACCAGGCGCAAATGGGCACCCCCCAAGACCGACGATGGCTGCGTCGAAGCGACGGGCGCCGGCCTCATAGGCAGCCATAACATTGCACAAACCTAGTCCACGAGTGTTGTGAAAATGCAGGGTCAAAATCAGCCGGAGAAACCTGCTGCAGTACTCTGCGCACCAACTGTTCGACCTGACGCGGATTGGCCATACCCGTTGTGTCGGCAAGGGTAATGCCGTTTATCCCAAGCTCCTGATAGGACTCGACGATCTGCAGTACTCGATCCTCATTGATCTTGCCTTCGAACGGACAACCGAAGGTCGTGGCGATGCTGCCGTTCATTCGCACATCAGTGTCGCCCACGTAGTGCACGATTTCGCCGAACGCCGCCAATGAATCTTCGCAGCGCATGCGCATGTTGGCCAGGTTGTGGGTCTGGCTGGCGGACATCACCAGGTTCAGCTCATCGGCCCGCGTCGCCAACGCCCGTTGCGCGCCCTTGAGATTGGGGATCAACGCGACGTAGATCACCCCCGGTTGGCGGGTGATGCCCTTGAACATTGACTCGCCATCGCGCAATGCCGGAATAGCCTTGGGCGACACGAATGAACCGGCTTCGATACGGCTGAATCCGGCCAGCGACAGCTGATCGATCAGGGCAATCTTGTCGACGGTTTCGACCCAGGTTGGCTCAATTTGCAAACCGTCGCGCGGCGAGACTTCCTGGACGATCAGAGTCTGGGAAAAGTCAGTGATCATTGCACCACACCTTCAGTTTTCAGGCGTTCGATATCGGAGTCCGTCAGACCCAGCCCGGCGAGAATCCCGTCGGTGTGCTGGCCCAGACTCGGCCCCGACCAGTTCACGCCACCCGGGGTTTCCGAGAGTTTCGGCACGATGCCAGGCATCTTCACCGTGGCGCCATCCGGCAGCTCGGCATTGAGCAGCATGTTGCGCGCCTGATAGTGTGGATCGGCAACGATGTCGGCCACGGAGTAGATGCGACCAGCAGGCACTTCGGCTACTTCCAACGCAGACAACACCTCATCAATCGGAAGACTGCTCGTCCAATGAGTGATCGCGGCGTCAAGCACATTACTCTTGGCGGCGCGACCATCATTGCGAGCAAACTCCGGCGCATCCGCGAGATCGCGCCCGCCGATGACCTCCATCAAGCGCTTGTAGATCGGGTCGCTGTTGCCGGCAATTACCACGTAGGCGCCGTCGGCCGTCAGATAGGTATTGGACGGGGCGATGCCCGGCAACGCACCACCGCTGCGCTCACGGACATGGCCGAGCATGTCGTATTCCGGCACCAGGCTTTCCATGACGTTGAAGACGCTTTCGGCCAGCGACACATCGACGATTTGCCCGCCGCCCTGCCCGGTCTTGACCCGCAACAACGACATCAAGGCACCGATCACCGCGTGCAGCGACGCGAGGGAATCGCCGAGGCTGACACCGACTCGCGATGGTGGTAACCCGGGGGTGCCGGTGGTGTAGCGAATCCCGCCCATGGCCTCGCCGATGGCGCCGAACCCGGGACGATCACGGTAGGGGCCGGTCTGGCCGTAACCGGAAATCCGTACCAGCGTCAGGTTGGGATTTAGGGCGTGCAACACGTCCCAGCCCAACCCGAGTTTTTCCAGTGCTCCGGGGCGCAAGTTTTCGATCAGCACGTCAGCACTGGTCGCCAGTTGCTTGATCAGTTCGATGCCTTCGGGGGATTTGAGATTCAGCGCCAGCGACTTCTTGTTGCGCGATTGCAGGTACCACCACAACGAGGTGCCTTCGTGCAGCTTGCGCCATTTGCGCAGAGGATCACCCTGGCCCATGGCTTCGATCTTGATCACTTCGGCGCCGAACTCAGCAAGCATACGTGCGGCGAACGGCGCGGCGATCAGCGTGCCGATCTCGATCACTTTGATTGCACTTAACGGGGCAGTCATCGCGGGGTACCTCTTGTTCTTGGAATATGATCCAAGACTAGAGGACGAACTCCGCCGAAATCCAACCGTCAGTTGGCAAGGAGCATTCGCGAAACGCGAAGGGACAATGGCGAAACTTCTGCAAATCTCAAGCTTGCAGGACAGTTAGCGAATCGGTAAGGAAGGCCCTCGCAAGCATTCGAACAACAACTGGCTCACCGGCGAGAGGGCCATCTCATCCCGTACTACCAAAATCAACATGCGTTCCGACCAATCGTCACTAAGCGGTACCGCATGCAACCCCAGCGCCCGACCGAACAACTCAAAGGCTTGCTGCGGCAGAACACCGATACCCATATTGGCCTGAACCATCCGGCACATGGCATCAAACCCAGGCACATTAATCCGCAAACGCAGTACCTTGCCCGCCTTACGAGCTGCTGTATGGGTGCGTATATTGATAGAGCTGGCAGCGTGCAGACCAACGTAATCGCTGTCCAGCGTATTGGCAAACGTCAGTTCGTGCGCAACGGCTAACGGATGATACGGGCGCATGAGCACCACCAGTTTGTCACGTCGATAAGGCACACTGTGCAGACCTTTGATATCGCAGTCACTGGAGTAGATGCCAAGATCAGCCACCCCATCCAGCACCCCCTGAATCACCCCATTGCAGGGGCGCTCTTCCAGGTCGGTCTTGACCTCAGGGTGATGCTCGGAAAATGCTCTCAGATCTTCGGGTAAGAACTGAGTGATCGCCGAGAGATTGGCCAACATCCGCACATAACCACGTATACCGTGGCTGTGCTCACCGAGCTCGAGCCCCATTTTCTCAACGCTGAACAGCATCTTCCGCGCGTGATACAACAGCGTCTCACCGGCAGGTGTCAACGTAATGCCTTTGGCGTGACGCACGAGCAGTTTGAAACCCAACATCTCCTCAAGTTCCATCAGACGCTTGCTTGCCGCTGACATCGCAATTGCCTCACGGGCAGAGCCACGGGCCAGCGTCCCTTCCTCGTGGACGGCCAGGAACAATTGTTAAGTAATCAGATCCAGACGACGTATCAGTCTTTTGTGCAACATAAAAGTTCGCGCCATAGGCTTAGTCGAAGAGACGTAGAGTAACGCCTATTGGTATTGAACAAGTGTCGCAGCTGGCAGAGCCGATGAATTTGTATCGAAGCCAATAGCCGAATCTGGGAAGTGCAGATGCTCGCCGGGTGGCTCAAGAGACTGCTGACCAGAATAATCTTCTATCCGTCAGCGCGCTCTTCGATTGAAAGTACTAGATAACCTGATTCCGTACTGCCCTTGCGCCCCTTTCCTAACGGGGTGTCTTTGAGTCCAATCTCCTGGTATGACGCAAATATCACCTGCTGATCGTTGCAGCAGTGCACATACGCCTCATTAGTCAGCGCTACGTAGTCGATTAGCGTGAAATGCGATGTCGTTTTGATCTGTTCATCTTCCAGGTCATCCGACGTGAAGAAGGCCGGCCCGTTTGTGCGAGCGATTCCCTAAATCCACCGTCTGCTTGCGATTGCAGTGTGTGGTTTTGATTCCTGAAGCCCGTACTCGCGACACTTTTTTACACATCCACGTAACGCTCAGTAACGACTCTGATATTTTCTGGCGCCTGGTTATCCAATAAAAGCACTTTCTCAAATAAAACAGCTCAAATAGGTCATTATTTTATTTATTGGCACGAAATCCGCATGCTAATTATTTTGGAATTGTTGAACAATAATAAATAGCTAGCTACCTTCATCTACCGAGGAAACGAACATGCAAAAAGGTCTGAAGGGCAACAACATCAAGCCAAATCTTGCGCTGACCATCGCATTGACTTGCGTTGCACCATTTCTGTCTGCCGCTGAGGTCACCGGAACCCTAAAGCCGGGAGAACTCTCAATTGGCTCCGACTTGACCTACCCTCCCTACACCTATTTTGAGCACAAAGAACCTAGCGGTTTCGACCCTGAGTTCATGCAATTAATCGGTACACAATTGGGGCTGAAACCGCGCTTTTTGGACACTCGCTTTGCAAATCTGATATTGGGTGTCAATGCCCAACGGTTCGACCTGGTCGCTTCGGCGTTATATGTCACTGCCGAGCGCGCAAAACAGGTCGATTTTCTCAGCTATTTAAAGACCGGCTCGTCGCTGATGGTGTTAACAGCGAGCGACTTCCGACCTCAGCGACCAGAAGATCTGTGTGGTAAACGCGTAGGCTCGATTAAAGGCGCTTCGTGGGTTCCTAAACTCAATAAGGTTTCCGCTGAACATTGCTTAGCTGCGGGTAAGCCCGCAATTCAGTCTCGCGAATTCCCGACCTCTCCTGAGGTCGCGCAGGCGTTACTAGCTCAAGCAGTCGACGTTCAGATGGAAGATCCTGCGGTAGCCAAGATCACCGTTCAAAAACTCCAAGGGAAGACCGTAATCAGCTCGAACGAGCTGATATATCCAGTAGTCATCGGACTAGCGGTACGCAAAGGTAACCAGCCATTAATGGAGGAATTAACAACAGCACTTGGCCAAATCAGGGCAAACGGAAGCTACGCGAAGTTACTCGAACGCTACAACCTTGCGGAACCAAATGCAGAGGAAGTCAGCGCTGCTTTGGGCGCCTCCACAAACTAAAACCCCTCGCCGGAGCATATCCGGCAGCGGCTCTCCTCGCTCCCAACCAGTCTGCGGAAAAATCATAGTAACGCGGAGTAAGCACATGCAATTCGATTGGCAATACACCTTGAGCCTGTTGTGGAACGGCGATTTCTGGCATGCAGTGGCGACTGTGGTTGAGCTAAGTCTGGAAACCTGGCTGCTGGGTATCGTCTTGGGATTTTTCCTCGCCCTTGCGCGACAATCACAGCGTCGTTTTTTGCGGGATGCCGCCGGCCTATACATCTGGTTTTTCCGTAGTCTCCCGCTGCTTGTTCTGCTGATATTCGTTTACAACTTGCCTCAGGTGTTCCCTTCAACCAGCGCTCTACTCGCCAACCCCTACTCTGCTGGCCTAATCGCCTTAGTATTAAGTGAGGCGGCATACATCGCAGAAATCCATCGGGGCGGCTTGCTAGCAGTAGCCAAGGGCCAACTCGAAGCAGGTAAAGCCTTGGGGGTTGGATATCGCGGTATTCAGCGACTGATTGTAGTACCCCAAGCACTCAGGGTCGCGTTGCCAACTTTGGCAAATGAATACATCACCATCGTTAAACTGACCTCCCTTGTCTCCGTCATTTCCCTCTCCGAAATTCTTCTGGTCGGTCAACAGCTCTATACCCAGAATTTCCTTGTGATGGAGACCATGTTCGCAGTGGCGTTCTACTACGTATTCATCGTTACGGTGTTCAGTCGCCTGCTACGCCTGCTCGAGAACCACCTGGACGTGACACGGCGCAAACCCAAGCGTGTGGGCCCTGCCGACCTTGCACAGGTACCGACGCACCGCACTGCTCGCCAAACAGAAACAAGCGAGTTCGCCTTGCAAGCACGAGGCGTACGCAAATCCTATGGTGAGCTGGAAGTACTCAAAGGCGTTGAGCTGAATGTGCGTTGGGGTGAAGTGGTATCGATTATTGGCCCGTCGGGTTCAGGGAAAACCACCTTGATCCGAACCATGAATGGCCTGGAAAAACTGGATCACGGCGAAATTACCCTTCAAGGCCATCCGTTCCTTCGTGGCACCAAAGAACCGCACGGCGCCCTGAGTAATAAGACGCATATGCAAGGCATCGTGCATGTGGGAATGGTCTTCCAAGGTTTCAATTTATTCCCACACAAGACCGCGCTAGAGAACGTGATGCTGGCGCCCGTCTATCACGGTCATGGCGGCAACGATGAAATGCGCTTGCTGAGTCTGGCCCTGCTACGCAAGGTGGGAATGCTGGAACACGCGGGGAAATATCCACATCAGCTTTCTGGCGGACAGCAGCAACGTGTCGCGATTGCGCGGGCTTTGGCGATGCGACCATCAGTCATGTTGTTCGACGAGCCAACATCAGCCCTCGATCCGGAACTGGTTGGTGATGTGCTGGCAGTAATTGAAGAGTTGGCTCGTGAGGGAATGACGATGGTGATCGTCACCCATGAAATGAATTTCGCTTTCAAACTCTCCGACCGTGTGGTGTTTATGGAAGGTGGCGAGATTATTCAGAACGCTGCTCCGCGTGAAATGCTGGAACAGCGAAGTGAGCGCATGACCAAGTTCCTCAAAGACGTACAACTAGCCTGAGTCGAGGAAGCGCTACCGTGAATTACCCCAAGGAACAAAGCTTGTCGCTGGCAGATCAGGTCGCCGTCGAATTACGCGAGGATATCATCGGCGGGCGTCTGTTGCCGGGTATGCCTCTGGTGGAAGGAGAGCTGGTCAATACCTACAACGCATCACGCAACACCGTGCGCGAGGCACTGCATCAGCTGGGGCGAGAAGGACTTACCAGCTACGTTCGTAACAAAGGCGTGATGGTACGCAGATTGGGTGTCGATGAAGTGCGCGATATCTTCAAGGTTCGCCGCCTCTTCGAACTTCAAGCGATTTGCGCAAGTAAACCGCTGCGCGATGAGCAATCGGACTTGATGCTCGATGCCATCGAGGCCGCGCAACTGGCCCAAGACCGGGAAAATTGGCAATCCTTTGGCACCCACAGCCTGCGCTTCCATCAACATATCGTGGGTCTATTGCGCAGCCCGCTACTCGATGAATTCTTCACACATGTTGCAGCTCAGATGCGGTTGGTTTTCTCCAATGCGCCCAGCGAAGAAACCTTCCAGAAGCCATGGCTCGAACGCGACCGACATATCCATGACCTATTGGTTGACGGACACAAAAAAGAAGCCGAAGAAGCCATGGCCGCCTATCTAAACGACTCAGAAATGATCCTGCTCGAGATTATGAACGGCATACCCAAACACTGAAAACAGAGGATCCACTATGTACAAGGATTATCCAGCGGCCTATCAAGTCAACAAAGGCGCCGCATTGCTGGTGAACAAACCATTTTACGATCGTGTGCGTGAATCGAAAGAAGGGCGCACGTTGATCGAGCAATTTGAAGTGCCGATACGAACTGGTCGTGCGTGGAAGGTGCCTGCAGGTCATGTATTCCGTGTAACCACGCCGGTTGGCCCGCAAGTCGGCGACTTCAATGTCTGGAGCGCCAACGATCCTCGTGAGCGCATGTGGGCAGCTCGTACCCGTCAGCTGCAAGGCGCACACGTCACCACCTATGACCGCCTTTGGTCAAACCTACCCTTCTTGCGCCCAATGGTCACTATCACTGACGACAGTTTGGCTGGCTACGGCGTCGACGAACATGGAGGTCGTTTGCACGACTTACTGGGCACTCGATGTGATCCGTATGTGAACAAGATGCTCTCCGGGGAGGATTTCCATCATCATTGCCACTCCAACCTAACCCGCGCCGTGCTGCCCCATGGCCTGACCGAGTTCGACGTGCATGATGTACTGAACATCTTCCAATGCACCGGTCTTAATCATGATGACATGTACTTCATGAAAGCATGCCCAGCGAAAAAAGGGGACTACCTGGAATTCTTTGCTGAAATCGATCTGTTATGCGCCCTTTCCACCTGCCCGGGAGGCGACTTGTCATTGCCGATGTGGGGCCCCGATGCGCAAGATCCACTAAAGGTCTGCCGCCCTCTGGGCGTCGAAGTTTATCGACTCGATGATTCGCTGTTAAACGGCTGGAAGCAGTCCGAGCGTGCGACCTATAACGGCAACCACGGATTGCTGATCCCCAAAGCGGAGTGGGAAAAATAGTCAATTCGCCTCTTGATGTCCCGGAGCGCCATTTGCTCCGGACATCTGAACCACGTTGTTGTACAGTCTGAAGGGCTTTCGATGCATGACAAGAACAAAGTTCAGGAGCAGAAGATTTAACCTGGATGATCGTAAATCTGTACTCCCCTCCGCCGATACAGTGCACGAGACAAGCCGTCAAAGGCCAATGCTAGAGTGACGATAAGCAAAAGCATAGCCATAAGCTCTAAACGGCCAGTCCGCCATGGTTGCCCAAGGTGAAGTAATGCGACCCCTGATTTACACCGATCATTCCCAAGGGGAAAGCCAAGTAATAGGTTATCGCTCAGCAGCCGCCCCTCACATGCAACTCCCCGGGCCATGAGCCGTTAGCTCTGAGCAGGTTGATGCCTCCCGCTTCGACTGTCTCGACTCAAAGAATATCAAATTTATTTAAATTCAATAAAAGCAGAGAATTAACAACATATTGCTTTCTTTGAGTGCCACTCCACAATAGCTACAGTTAACCCAGCGGAGTCGGGAAATAAGTTTTCAAGAAAGAGATAAAGCACTACGCGAAGAGATCCTGTCGTCCTTGGCGGAGCGTCTCACAATCAACATGAACCGGGAGACTGGAGTTGCCCATCTGTCACCTGACCACGAGGATCAAGTGAATCCCTCGGTCAAGATCACTGCTCAAGAGATCACGAGGAAGATCCTGATCTGGCCGAGCCATACTTTTGATCGACGACAGCCCACTGTCGACCGAACCACTTCACCAAAATTGGCTAAAATCATTCTGCCGATACATCAGCGTTCGAACCATCACGCAGCCACCGTCGCTGACTGCGGCTTTGATTTGAAAATAAAAATGATAGAAATCAGAAAGAAAATAAAAAAGCATATCAGTTTAAGACTGCGAGTTATGTGTCAATTTATTTCTTGGCTGACAAGGAGAACACAAGGAACATCGCCTGCAGTTAGGAATAAAATTCACGCTGAATGTATTTGACTTCAAAATGCCACCGCATGAACATGGCAATGCGAGGGGCAAATAAACATCAAGGATCTACCATGACTGACTTTTACGTTTCAGGAATTCGCAAAGACAAAGCAACCGGTCACATCCAGCAAGTTCAGGTTATAAAAAACGGAAGTTCGAAAAGACTCACAACCGATCGAGAGTTTGTAGCAAATTTGATTACAATAGGTCGAACCACCTTCCAGACTATTTTCTGGGACAAAGACCAGTGGAGATATGGTGCCATGATTCATGTGATTGACGATCTGTTCATATCTACCGATGCAAATGCCCTGGTGCAAGACAACCTTGACAGCCTACCGCACTTCTAAAATTTAAATAACAAACTAGCCATTATTGCCCCTCGCGTCCATCCGTGAATCCTCTTGTCACAAAAGCTGCATCCATTTCTTATCATTCAACACGCTACTAATATGTATGTTTACTGACAACACCGAGTTTGACAAACCATGAGCACACAAATTTTTATGATGTTTCTGAAGTGAATTTTTGGGTTCTAGAACATCGAAAACAAACACAAATATTGTGTATTCATCAACAAAAATGGCCATCAATGGGCCAGTTTTAAATAAAAAAAATATCATATTTATCGTCACTCGGCTCCTTAGATCGAAAAACCAGTGACAAAGCAAAGCGTGCAGACTTATTTGCTGCCTAGCAATCTCGCAGGCAGCAAACATTACTGAAGTTACAACAGAGGGATTGAGTAGCTGAGAATCAAACGATTTTCATCCTGATCGCGCTGAGCCGGAATATCGTTACGCCAAGTAGCGTTTTTCCACAGGAAGCCAACGTTTTTGAGCGCGCCTGACTGAACGACATATCCAACTGTCAGATCACGCTCCCACTCTGAGCGGCCCGAGCCGTTTTCACGGCCATTGGCTCCGACGGTGTCGATGTTGTCGCCACTCAGGTAGACCACGCCTGCGGTCAGACCCGGCAGCCCGACTTTGGCGAAGTCATACGAGTAGCGCGCCTGCCAAGTGCGTTCGCCAGCACGACTGAATTTCTGGAGTTGCATGTCAGTGATGGTGTAGTTTGACGCGCCGTCGCCCTGGTTCAGCCACGGGAAGTCACTGGTGCCATTACTAACCTGGTAACCGCCACCGAAGGTGTGACCAGCGACGGTGTAAAGAAACAGGCCGCTGTAAAGGTTGTTGTCGACCTTGGTGCGACCGTTAGCGAATCCGGTGTCATTGCCGGAGCTGTAATACGCCGGGGTATTGCTATTGGCGCCGTCATCGGAGCTGTTGAAGTAACGTAGGTCAGACTTCAGGACACCCAGGCCGATTGCCCAGTTGTGAACGAACCCCAGAAAGTGTTGCTTGTAGAAATCTTCCAGGTTGCCGTAGTAGTACTGGGCAGTCAGGTCTTTGGTGATTTTGTAGTCACCACCTGCATAAATGAACTTGTTGCTGTCACGCCCGCTAACGGTTGGACTGTTGGCTCCACCAATCGACAGTTGTTCGTTGTTGCTGGAGTTACGGCCTTTAACCGCTTCAATCTGACCGCCAACCAGTGTCAGGTCTTTGATGTCGCCGGAAGTAACCTGGCCACCCTGCCAGGTTTGTGGCAGCAGACGACCATCGTTGGTCACGATAACCGGGTTCTTAGGTTGCAAGGTACCCAGTTTCAATTCGGTCTGGTAGATCTTGGCTTTGGCAGTGAGCCCCAAGCTAGAGAAGTTATCAACCGCCTCGCCATTGGATTTGGTTGGGAATACAGTGCCACCGTAAGACGTTGGAGTGGCGCCGTTGGTGCCGCCGCCCGAGTCCAGCTTCACGCCTAGCAAGCCGATCGCATCAATACCAAAGCCTACCGTGCCTTGGGTATAACCAGAGATGAAACGCAGATCGAAGCCTTGACCCCATTCTTCGTTCTTACTTTGAACGCCGGAAGCCGTACTGGCAGCATGATCACGATTGTCCGTATTGATATAGAAGTTACGCAACCCCAAGGTGGCTTTACTGTCATCGATAAAACCAGCGGCATTGACCTGTTGCGCGAGCACGCCTGTAGCAATTGCAAGGGCCAAAGTGGATTTGTACATCAGTAATGCTCCAATTTTTAGTTTTTGTTAGTTATTCGCCAGAGCACCACAGCCCCATTAAATATAAATCTCGGTTTACATGAGATGAATCGAATACCGGAGCATAGCTCCGCATCAGATTTTGGATCTAGATACCTTACTATTTGAACCTGAACTTAGAATTCAGACCAGCCTCATTAATAATAAGTAGAACCGTCGTCATTCAACTGCACGACAGAACAAAAGAGAGCCATTTCAACGTCATGAATCACTTCCATATTATTACATCAAGATATTTTCTAATGTGACTACGACCTGGGTTAGCGAATATCGTTAAACGACACCTACCAAAGATTCAGCGATGCCGGTTTTAAGGCAACTATCTACACTTAAAGCTGATATCCGTAAGACCGGATGAAAGGGGCAGATGTTGGGCCCTTCAAATAGGCGACCAACGCCTTTGCGACAACGTTATTTTTCTCCCTATTTAATATAACGGCGTCTTGTTTGATCGGCTCATGCATCTCTGCCGGCACAATCCACGCCGAACCGCTGGTAACTTTACCGTACTTGTAGATTTGCGATAAGGCAACGAAGCCCAGTTCCGCATTTCCGGGGGACACAAATTGATAGGCTTGAGTAATGTTCTGCCCTTCAACGATCTTGTCTTTGACGTTATCGGTTAGACCCTGCTTAACCAATACCTGAGTAGCAGCCAAACCATACAGAGCAGCTTTAGGATTGGCGATAGCCAGATGCTGGTATTGATTTTTCATTAACACCTCGCCCTTAGCATCGACGTACCCTTCTTTAACCGACCATAGGGCCAGGGTGCCGACAGCGTAAGTAAAACGCGTACCCTTTACCGTATCACCTTCTTTTTCAAGTTTTTCAGGTGTGGTGTCGTCTGCCGAAAGGAACACATCAAATGGTGCACCGTTCTTGATCTGGGTATAGAACTGACCGGTCGCACCGAAAGAAGCCACCAACTTATGTCCAGTATCTTTTTCAAAATCGGTAGCTATCGCTTGAATGGGTGCAGTGAAGTTGACCGCAACAGCAACCTGAACCTCATCTGCCATTGCGCTTAACATCGTGGTGCTGGCTAACAGTGCAACTACCAAGCGAGATAGACGATAAATCATGGACTGCCCTCTTTTTTGTGAAGCGTTGAGTACCATACATGCGCACTGACAGATGCAGCGCTGTGAGTATGCGTATGCCCGCAAACTCGGTAAGTGCGGGTAGCACATCGGCTCCTTTAATGTGGCGCCCCTAATCTCCAACACCCCAGCTGTGATAAAGCCCGTGGCGTAATTCCAAATGCCTCTCAAAAAAAAAGCGCCTTCAACATCGCCATATAATTTAGTATATAGCGATTGATGTTAAATCACCATCACGGTGGATGCGCGTCAGTATTCTGCCCACTCAATAAGGTCATTCAAAAAACTATGGATTCGTAATCGCTATCCCACCTAGAGGATCAGCTACATCAGCTACTACCCTGACGAGCTTCCCCTCTATTTATGTATTCAGACTTTGATGTTCACGCGTTACCCGGAAAAAGGAATGGACTAATGCCACTTCGCGCGAATCCTTCACGTTCCATTTCCGCATCCATCGTCAGCGATGCGATGTCATCCGCAACAAGATCCAAATCCTGATCGTATTCGGGGTATACGACCTTCAGATAGGTACTGCAATCACCACAGCTTTCAGCCTTAATGGCTACCTTAGTTTCAGCGACCGACCAATAATCAATCCGACCGGTTTCTTCGCAGTTGGTGCATTTAATCCTGACCATATGCCACTGACTTTCACACAATCCGCACTGCAAATAACGCAATCCAGATTGGGCACCGATCATTATGACACTTCCAACTGGTGTACTCGCACAGACCGGACAAAGTTGGCGCTCTTCACCCAAGCTTGCTTTGCCGCCTGCAGGCAAATTGGAGGCAAGCTGCCTGAAATACACCGACAACGCTGCCCAGATGAACAAGGATTGGCCACTGTCGATTTCTCCAAAAGTCCCAGCTAGAAGTGATCGCGCAATCGTTGCTAATTTGTCTTCGTCATAATCGCGCAACTGATCAAAGGTATTACGGATAGCGATGCTCGCGTCTGCATACAGCTTGTCGATCAATTGCGTCAGCAGATGCTGCCAATGTCGATTTGTCACAAAAATGTCATTACTCAGCGGAGCACGGCCGGTACCAACATTTTCACCCAGCATCGCAATGAGCTCATCGGTCAGCGGTGAGTCTTCATGTAGAGACTGTTGCGACTCCACGACTTGGGCAATGAACTCCAAGTACTCAGCCATTAGGTGATCAACAGCAAGCTGCCGTAAACGCACCGCACGAGACTTATAAATGCTGTCCAAACTTGGCAATATCACCGCAGGAATTTCTGAAATTCCAGATGTCCGCTCTTCGACAGGTGTTATTTGAATGCTGTTCATTTTTCACCTGTGGTCTTGGTTTGTTTTGTCGTTACCTTCTTATACCAACGATCATGGTGAGTCTTTGCCCAGAGTTTGCTGACATACCCAGTAATCATGCTATCAATAGAGCCCTTAACCCAAAAGCCCATGTACGCATGACCCATAATTAGCAGGATGAGGCAGATACCCGCAAAAGAATGGAGCAACAGACCAATACGAATCACCGGGATCGGAAAGTACTCCGCAAAATAGGCCCGCCAGACCACAAGGCCACTGATCAAAAGGAGTGAAATCAGCGACATAATCCCCCAAAACAGTAGCTTTTGCCCGGCGTTATACTTGCCAATCTGCAGGCCTTTCATGTGCTTACCCTGCAGCACACTCTTGATGTTGGCGATCCAGATAAGGTCTTCCCGTTCTGGCAGGTTATATTTCACCAATCGCACGAACAAAAACATCAATGCCAGGAAGACTACAATTCCTAAGATGGGATGAAGGATACGAGCCATCTGGGGCGTACCCAGCACACCGTTAAGCCAGTTCATGGTGGGAAAAAACCACGACAGCCCCGAAAGCGCTACAAGGAGGAAGCAAATCACCATAAACCAGTGACAGATCCTATCGGCAAAATGGGTACGTAAAATCGCGTCACGCTTTTTCACACCGACTCCTCCTCATCATTGTTTGGCTCTGGCTCTACTTTCACTACAGGTGCCTTGACCGCCGACTGAGCCTTTACTTCCACTACTACGGGTGCTTTGACCACTGACGTCGCCGCTACTTCTACAACTACAGGCGCTTTAATCGTCGCCACTGGCGTTACCTCCACCACTCCAGACGCCGTGGCCCCTGACGTTGCTTCTACTTCAACCACTACGGGTGCGTTGCTCCCCGATACCTTCACTACTTTTGATGACCCATCGTCCTCTTCGTCGTCAGTGGTCAAAGGCCCCACTCCGACATAGTGGAAAATCGTTCCCGCCAACGTGGCGAAGAACGCTGCTGCTGCAACCGGCTTCATCCAGCTCTTCCAGCCATAGACAGCCTTACTGATGCGTGGATCAGTGGGCAGTTTGTGATAGAGGTTGGGTTTGTCAGCATGCTGCAGTACATACATAACGTGCGTACCACCCACCCCTTGAGGGTCATACACGCCAGCTCCGGCGAAACCACGGCCTTGGAGTTCCACCACCCGTTCGTTAGCCAGGTGAAGCATGTCCTCTTTGCTGCCAAAGCTGATGGCACCGGTAGGGCATGTTTTTACACAGGCCGGTTCCTGACCGACCGCAATACGGTCTGCGCACAGAGTGCATTTGTAAGCCTTGTTGTCCTTTTTACTGATCCTCGGAACATCAAAAGGACATCCCGCGACACAGTACCCACAACCAATACACTGGTCAGACACGAAGTCGACGATACCGTTAGCGTATTGAATGATCGCCCCGGGCTGCGGGCAGGCGGTAAGGCATCCAGGCTCTGCACAATGCATGCAGCCATCCTTGCGGATTAGCCACTCCAGCTTGTCATCTTCAGTCTCGACCTCATCGAATCGCATAAGCGTCCAGGTATCAGGACTGAGATCTGCCGGGTTGTCGTACACGCCTACGTTGTGACCTACCTCGTCACGCAGGTCATTCCATTCATTACACGCCACCTGACAGGCTTTGCAGCCGATACAGGTGCTGACATCAATAAGTTTGGCTACTTCAGCTTTGTGGTCACGTACACGTGGAGCGGGCGTCAAGGAGCTGGTGCCCGAGCGCCAAATGATGTCTTGAGATTGCATGGACATGATGGCGCTCCGCTAGACCTTCTCTATGTTGACAAGAAACGCTTTGTACTCAGGCGTATGTGTGTTGGACTCACCGATGCCTGGAGTTAGCGTATTCGCGAGGAAACCTTTGCGTGTAGAGCCTTCATAGCCCCAATGGCAAGGTATACCGATGGTGTCGACTTCTTGTCCGTTGATGGCCAAACGCCGAATGCGCTTAGTAACAACGGCCTTGGCTTTGATGTAGCCACGCTTGGTTGTCAACTTTACTGTGTCTCCTTGAACGATGCCTTTTTCGGCGGCCAGCTTTTCACCGATTTCGATGAACTGTTCGGGCTGGACGATCGCGTTAATGCGCGAGTGCTTAGTCCAATGACGGAAAAGCTCGGTGATCGAATAGGTCGTCGCCACATAAGGAAATTCATCACGTGTACCCATCCGAATTCGGTCGCTTTCGTACAACCGTGCGGTCGGGCTATACGTAACGTTAGGGTGCAATGGATTACTCACCAAGGGACTTTCAATAGGTTCGTAATGCTCTGGAAACGGCCCGTCATTCATCTCAGCGCAGGAAAACAAGCGTCCAAGCCCTTCCGGAAGCATGATGAACGGATTGACGTTGCCGCCGGGTGGCTCGTGGATAGGGTAATCAGGTACGTCAATACCACTCCAGCGCTCACCGTCCCAACTGATTACCTTGCGCTTGGGATCCCAAGGTTTTCCTTGAGGATCTGCGGAAGCACGGTTGTAGAGAATCCGTCGATTCTGCGGCCATGACCAAGCCCAGCCAGGGGTACAGCCTAAACCAGTATCGGTGTTATCTCGGCGCGCCATTTGGTTGCCCTGTTCCGTCCAGGAACCGCAAAACACCCAGTTGAAACACGCAGTCGTACCGTCGTCCTTAAGCTGGGAAAAATCGTCTAACAATTGCCCCTTACGACGAGTCAGGTTGCCGTGCTCGTCGTGGAGGTCTGCCAACGCATAGCCATTGAACTCCTTAGCCACCTCTTCCGGCTGCGGCTCCAATGGATCACTATAGTTCCACGCCATGTTGAGAACAGGTGTTGGGTTTGCCCCACCTTCTTTCTCATAGAGTTCGCGGATTTTCATGAACAATTCACCGAGAATCCGCCCGTCTTGCCAAGCCTCGCCTGGAGGAGCGGCGCCCGCCCAGTGCCATTGCAACCATCGTCCAGAATTGACGATCGACCCATTCTCTTCAGCAAAACAAGACGATGGGAGACGGAACACTTCTGTTTGGATTGACGCGGTGTCGACGTCGTTAAACTCTCCGTGGTTCTTCCAGAAGCTCGAGGTCTCGGTCGCCAGAGGATCGATAATCACCAAGAACTTCAATTTGGCTAACGCGGCGCTGGCTTTGTTTTTGTCCGGGAAGGCGGCGATGGGGTTGAAGCCTTGAGCGATGTAACCATTGACCTTGCCTTCGAACATGCGGTTGCTGAAGTTGAGAACGTCATAGCTTTCATCCCACTTCGGCAGCCAATCAAAGCCCCAGTCGTTTTCTTTGGTTGCGTGATCGCCCCAAAGACTTTTCATTAGGCTTACAAAGAACTTTGGCATGTTCTTGTAGTAATTGACCTGGTCAGGCAACTGCGCAGCGGGCGTGATTTCTTTAAGGTACGTATGGATATCTGTCTGTGTGTCCGACGGCAGATTCATGTACCCAGGTAGACGCAGTGAAAGCAGCCCTAAGTCGGTGTAGCCCTGAATATTTGCATGGCCACGCAATGCGTTGACTCCGCCCCCTGCCATACCAATATTACCTAGTAACATTTGGATCATGCCCGACCCACGAATCATCTGCGCACCGTTTGTGTGGTGCGTCCAGCCGAGAGCATAGAGGAAGGTGGCGGTTTTATTGGGAGCGCTTGTTTCGCCGAGAATTTCGGCGATTTTAAGGAAATCGGCAGTCGGTGTGCCGCAAACGTTAGTCACCATTTCGGGCGTATAACGGCTGACATGCTTCTTGAGCAGATTCCACACGCAACGCGGATGGCTCAACGTCAAATCGCGTTTAGCAAAGCCGTGTTCATCCAGCTCATACGTCCAGGAGCTGCGGTCGTAGGCGTGTTTCGTCGCGTCGTAACCACTGAACAACCCATCATCAAAGGAGTAGCTTTCCTTCACGATTAGGCTGGCGTTCGTATAGGCTCGTACATATTCGTGCTGAATCTTGTCGTGGGTGATGAGATAATTGACTACCCCCATCAGGAAGGTCACGTCGGAGCCCGCACGAATCGGCGAGTAGATGTCTGCAACGGCAGCACTACGATTGAAACGGGGATCGACCACGATGACTTTGGCACCATTGTGGATTTTAGCTTCAATCACCCACTTGAAACCAACCGGATGGGCTTCGGCAGGATTCCCTCCCATGATGAGGACAACGTTGGCGTTTTTGATGTCCACCCAGTTGTTGGACATCGCACCTCGACCGAACGTAGGCCCGAGAGCCGCCACCGTTGGCGCATGACACACCCGCGCCTGGCTGTCAGTGCCCAGCATTCCCAAGGCACGAGTGAAGCGTTGATCGAGAGAACCTGTTTCGCTACTGGCTGCAGAAGAGCACAGCATTCCGGTGGTCAACCAGCGGTTGACCAAGGTGCCTTTCGCATTGCGTTCAATGAAGTTGGCGTCACGATCATCCTTCATTAAACGCGCGATGCGCTCAATGGCGTGTTCCCAACTGATTCGCTGCCACTGATCCGAACCGGGAGCTCGATATTCAGGGTATTGTAGACGTTGCTCGCTGTGGATGTAATCGATGAGGCCTGCGCCTTTAGGGCACAGAGAACCACGGCTTACGGGATGATCAGGATCACCTTCGATGTGGAAAATACGTGCTTTGGCATTTTTTGCGCCGTCACCGAGGCTGTACATCAATAGCCCACATCCGACCGAGCAATATGTACAGTTATTTCGAGTTTCTTTAGCTCGAAGTAACTTGTATTGCCTGGACTCGGTGGCTAATGCCACACCCGAAGCAAACCCTAAAGAAGCCGCCGCCGCTGTCGCGACCCCGACGGTGCAAATTTTGAAAAATTGTCGCCGACCAACTTGCATAATCTTTCCTCAACACCCACTAGCCTCACCGAGAAAGAAGAATCGAACACGTTTAGAAAATAAACTTATGATTCATTTTAACGGTTGTTTCTCAGTGACACGCTTTATGTGCGCGTTATTATGTTGTGCAGAGCTAAATCCGATACACGGCTAGGATCTTAGATAGGTTTTCTACCTATAAAACATGTCTTTTCGGCACCTTTGGTAGCAACAAAGACGTCTCTCCGGCCTTTATGTTTTAGGCGTCAAATCGGTTTTAGTACATCCGTTTGAATTGTGGGTACTCCGAGTACGCAAATGCTACCACCTGCTAAAAACCAACAAAAGGTGCAGTTCCTGCTAGAAACTGATCCGGTTTTTTGAATTTCGTGAAGATGAACAGCGCAGGAAGACATAAGTCTACGATTTTGATAGAAAAACACCTTAGACCTTGCGATAATTTTCATCGGCGCGAGACGAAAATTGAATAATTTTCCGTTTGTTCCGCCCAACTGAGCTCTTGTTAAAAGGAAAAGCCAATCACTTGATGGCTCCTTTCGATCAAACAATGAAACGGTTCTGGGAGGAGCCTTCAAAGTTTTCATGCCAAGTGACTGTATTTGGAGAAATTATGCCTTCCTACAAGATTCACTTACGGACTACCTAAAATCTGTTAAATCTATATCGGCCAAACTGAGCAACAAGCACTTGCAATTGCACGCAAACTCTTTAACCAATGGCCAAAATATGCCACGCCACCTGATAAGTGCATTGCCAACCTATTAAAGTTAAACCATCTAGAGTTTGACTTGACCCTCAATGCCCCATGGCCAAAGAAAAGCTTCAATCCAGAAGAACTCATAAGTCCCTATGAGTCTCTGCCAAACAAATGAGCTCATTTTGCGCCCCCCCTTAGGTGAGAGACTGATGCCGCACGTCCATCACCATGATCAATTGACGCATCCAAAACCGCACATCTATATTTGGGTGAGATATGCATCTAGGATTGCCACAATGATTAGGCGATGGACGTAAGTTACTATACAAAAAATTCTTTAATCAAGATTACAAATCCTTTCATGCATGCAACAAGCCAACGGCGCCCACCTTATAAATCAGCACCATAAGACGTTTTACTTTTTACCTTCCAATAATTTTTAGGGATTTCGCGATTCGCCAAGCGATGCTCGACTATCTTTTGTTCCCGAAGCTTAAAAAACTCCATGAAATTAAAAATAATAAATCCCTTATCCAACGCATCAAGTCGATCAACGGGTACGCGCGAACCGAATGCATACATGTCATTTAGTTCAAACGGAAAAACCACTTCGTTTCCTTTGAGAGAAACCTCTACCCGAAAAACGGATTTTCTGATCTCTTTTTCGTTGAATCGTAAATTTGCTTTGTATGCGTACCGCTTTATGTGCACCGAATTTACAAACTGCGAGAGGATCGTTTTGATATCCTCAAAAGCTGGCAGTACAACGTTTGAATAAAAGCGGTCAATCTCATCCCGTTCATAACCCTGCTCAATCATGCCCTTCTTACGATAATGCTCTTGCAACTCTCTTTCCCAACTCATTAAAATCAGCCCTAGCTCTACGTAATTTTGCGTCGAGCTTCAATCACTCGACGCTGCTTGCGCCTTTGGTCAAGCGATTTCAAGACATCTACCCACGATATTCGACCTACAGAGACATTAAAATACTCAGGTGCACCCTATTCTTGATCCGTTTTATACATCGCAGGATCTGTGGACAGAACCAACGGGCGTTACATGGCATATTCATGCCATGTTTGTCGCATTAAGGCGCTGCAGCGCTGCCCACTCCTATGCTCAGGATAAACTTTGAGCATTGCAGCTCATCGCTCATCAATTTCAAGCGAAAAGCATGAGATCACGAATTTGAATTTCAATGACTGGTTGGATCGCGCGCAATGGCCAAAAACGTGCTGTACGCGTTACAGCCCTAAATCTCTATCAAGCTGATCGGCCTGCATCTCGTCATTCGCCTTGCCGTGTTCAATGAGATACCGCTGCAACTCAAAACGAATATGGTCTTTGAGGCGGCGCCTCAGCGCTACGAGGCCGGAAACATCAGCCGTCAATTTGATATGAAAATCTCGGCGACACAGCGCATCACGCAAAACCTGGATCCCTGACAGTCCGATATCTGACTCATGCAATCGCACTAGCGGGTCGAGTCCAGGGGATCTGATGAAGCTGTCCACTGCCAACTGAACCAAGCCTTCAAACGTTTTGGCGTCACTTGACTGCTGCACCAATCGCCAGACCTGTGTTTCTAGCAGCTCATTGTGCATTCCTACTCCAGCGATCGTGTGCTTTCAGTCCTATCCAGATATTGTCCGGAACGGGTATTTCTTCAAAAACTGGTGAACAGGTTTTTGATATCAAACCGGAAAGCAGTGGCTTTCAGCCACAAAGGTGAGCGACTTTCCCATGCCCCATGGGCCGCCTTACGTCGGCGTTCATCCAGATAATTCGCAAGAAAAAGCGCAAAACAAATGCAACAGCCACGGTAAAACCTACATCGCTTCTCAAACGGGATCGCAAAAAGGAGGGTCTTCGAGATCGCTGCTTTTCTGTTGCCCTCAAATATAAAGATCCGTCGCGTCAAATTTTTTTCAAGGGGAGTCATGAAAATATATTTTCACGGGGCTGTTTCGTGGGCCTCGTTCCTTGTCGATCAGCAGATGAAAACACGCTTGGAAATGCCGCGATCTTCTGTGTCAATGCAAGTGAGTAATCCGTTTGCGTTGATATGTTCCGCGCAAACTATGCAGCTTCTAAAGATGATCAATGGAAAAAACCTAACGTGACCGGAACACTGATGGATACTCGCCTCGAAAGCCTCTGGCATCGCGAGCGCGCACGACGGGAAGCCCTATGGTGCCTGGAGAACTTACGACCCGGCGCTGAAGCAGCTCAAGCACAACTGGTTGTGCTCAAAGACATCGATGTTCAAGATCGAGAGCATCCGATTGGCGAGGCCTGTGCAATGACGATTGAGGAGCTGCGCGAACATGTGCCAGTAACTCCGTTTGAAGGAAGCGATGGTTATCCATTTGTGATCGTACTTGACCAGCACGTTCCCGAACCCTGGAGGATGCGATTTGGAGCAGCGACCGTGGGTTCGACTCGTCTACGTGAGGGCGGTTATGCCAGCGATTGGCGTCGTTTTCTAAGGCTATGGGAGCGTGAAATCCAGCACGTGATGGAACACAGGAAGGCTTGGCAAAATTGAGTTTAATTGAACAAATGATCACGTAATCTCGCCGCGACACTGTGAGTGTTTTATGCGGATGAACGATGACCCGAGTGGCACCCTCCAAGAGGCACTGATCAATCACCTCGGCGCGTCCACTCGATAAAAATCTCCACCGACCCCGAGCGACGATTTGTTGCTGCCGCTTGTAGAACAGCGTACCAAGATTTACTGCAATTCCCGCCGCTAATCAGCCGCACGAGAACCACGGGGAAAACATCTGTGCGTGCTATCAATCGTAGAAAGCTGTCCATCAAACAACGATTAAACGTTAGGAACAACGCTCGAGCAGTTCCTCTATCCGTTCGTTTATTTTTGAAAAAGACATCAAGGCATCCTTGCCCGCAAAGGCATCGGAGAGTTTGTCTTGAAGACGTCTATCCACACGGTCAAGACTAGCATAGCGTCTCATCCCCTCGTTCTCGTCGAGCAACAGCAAGGCGAGCATCAAGGAAATTCCTCGAAAAACCTCGCTGAAGTAATACGCTTGATTTTCGCAAAATGCCGCGTGAGTGCTTTGCAACATATCAATCGACATGCTGCGCAATGGCTCGGCTGCTGCTCCGGAGGCTTCATAGTGATCGAAATCTTTGGTGCCAGAAGCTTGAATGGATAACGCGTAACTCGCCGTGGTCAGTTGTCCTAATGCAATCAGTAGGTGATCCCGTGAAAGCCTTTCTACGATGTAATGGTACTGACAATAATGGGATATCAATTCCACTGTGCTGTCGGCGGTAAAGAAAAATGGGTATTCCCCATTCTGTCGTTGCTTGATGGCATGAGCCGCATGCCCAAATTCATGAACCAAGACCTCTATCGCAGAGGCAACGTATGACGGCATCACAATCAGATGCTGGTCGAGACCTGCTTTGAAGTGAATTCCCTCAGCGCCTGAATCCCCCCATTTTGAATTTGGTACGACTTCGACCATTACTGTGGAGAGGTCAACATCCATTAGCGACGAAACGTATTCTCTAGCCTCCTCGATACCTGCAGCCGTCACTGGTTGCTCAGCAAGGGCTCTTTGAGCTGCCCGCGTCCCGTATGCACTGCCGATCATTCGGTAAATTTTTGCTGAAACGGCTGCGGTTATAAACTCACCAGGAATCTCCAAGGCCCCTTCCGGCATTGGAGGCAGCGTGGGCATCGCGATCCCCTGCATAGACATTGCATCTCTTTCCCGAAGCGACCCTTTCGCGTTCAAAAAAGCTTCGCGTCGTGTCAATTCACTCTTAATCAAAACTTCAATGCCCATCTACGCGGCCCACCAAACTATAAATTCAACGACAAACCAACATGACGAACTGCCATGAAGGAGCTGGAACAACGTTACTGTGTTGATGCGTGAGAGAGCATTAGTAACGCCGCATCAACGAAACCTCTTTTGGCTATACGCCAAGGACTCAGAGCAGACTCCACGACACGCCGACATACATCGCTATTCCCTCCCCTGGCGTAGAGCGTGCCGCGTCCAATCCCTTGTCGTCGTAACCCGGCGTGACGGTGGCGGCATAGTGCTTGTTGGTCAGGTTGCGCATGTCGAGCCACGTCTGCCAGTCACCCTTGGGCGCGTTGTAGCCCAACGTTGCGCCGAACAACGCGTAAGGATAGGCGTAGTAGCTGTTGGCGTAATCGACTGCCACCTTGGACACTAACTGCGTGTTGAACGCAGCGAAGAAACCCTGAGACCAGTCATAACGCAGTTCGCCTTGGTAGTAGTGCATTGGCAGACCCGGCAGGCGGTTGTCGCCGAAGTGGTCGTCATCGCGGTAATGGAAGTCACTGAAGGTATAGCTTTGGCGCAAGCTCAATTGACCGCCGTTGGCCGGCGACCATAGGTTGGTTTCCAAGCTGGCTTCCACCCCTTGGTGGACGGTCGGGCTGGCGTTGAGTTCATACGGCGTGATGGCGTTGGCATCCGGCAACACCGACAGCAATTCGTGGCGTACCTGGGCGAAATACCAGGCCAGGCTCCAGTGCCCTATCGCGCTTTCCCCACGTCCGCCGATTTCAAGAGTGGTGGCTGTCTGGTTTTGCAGCTTGATCGGATCACTCTGAGAGCCTGTGGCTGCGCCACTGCCGGCCGGGAATCGAATGTGGGAGCTATAGCTCAGAGACCAGGGGTGTGGTGCCTCGACCGAGCGGCTGACGCTGCCGAACAGTTGCAGTTCAGGATTCACTTGATAACGCAGGGCCAGTCGAGGAGCGTAGTCCCAGTCGCTGAGGCTAGTCTTTCCACCTCCCTCTGGATAGGTCACGGCATTTTCACGACGGGTGTAAATGGCGGCGATGCCAGTCGTCAGCCACAGGTCATCGGCGATCTCCAGATCATTGCCCACATGCAGGACAGTGTCCGAACCCTGGTACGTGAAGTTGCGCATGTGTGTGCCGGGCGTGTAGCCGGCAGTGTTACCGGTAGGGATGCGCACGAGCTCGCTGGCGCCATCGTTCGGAAGATGCTTGGTCACACGAAGGCCGATGGTGCTCTGGCTTTCCAGGCCCCAAACGGTGTCGCGACGCTTGTAGTCAAATGTGCCACTGACATCGGTGTACGCAACCTTCAGACGGTTGTGCCCCTCACGTAAGTCCATGGGGTAGTCGTGATAGACAAGGCCCGTCTGGATGCTCGAATCATCATCGATGTAGTAAGTGGTCTTGTTGCCGACAAACGTGCTGCCTGGCTGTTTACGACTGTCGTCTCGCGATACGTATGCGGGGTTGGCCGCTCGTGGATGATGCTCGATGGAGTCCTTGGTTACCCGCCCAGCGAATTCGTTGTCGGTCTGGCGGTAGCGTATGTAAAAGCGTGTTTCCAGATTCGGATTAAAGCGATAACCGAAGTTAGCGATGACGCCTTGGCTTTCGCTGGCTGTGTGATCCTGATAGCCATCGGATTGTGCGTCGGTCGTGGCCACGTAATAGTCGAAGTTGCCCAGCACCTGTCCAGAGCTCACCTGACGCTGCTGATAACCGTGGCTGCCCATCCCGTAACGCACCTGCAACTTGGGTGCGTCGTATCCCGTGTGGCTGATGTAATCAATCGCCCCGCCCAACGCCAGGCCGCCCCTGTCGAAACCGTTGGCGCCGCGCAGCACTTCCACGTGGTCGAGCCACAGCGGTTCTAGCAATTCGTAGGGCGTGCCGCCAGGGCCAGTCAGAGGCAGACCGTCGAGCATGGCGTAAAGCCCCGAAGCATGCGCGCCCGGCGCACGGTTGATCCCTGAGCCTCGGATCGAAATCTTCACACCTTCATTCCCCGCAGACTGGGCATAGATGCCCGGCTGATAGGCCAGCACATCCTGGTTGCTGGCTACACGGCCCTGTAGGGGACGACGCATATCAACCACATTGGTACCGCCAGGTACCTGGCCAAGCCGGGCCTCAGCATCTTCGATCGACGCGTCTTCACCGCTCTGATCCTCAGCGCCGATCAGCACCAGCCCCAGCTCCATACTCTGGGCCTCTACAACGGCCGGGCAAGCAAGGGCCAGGCTCAGCAATGCAGTGGGCAGGGATTTGGACAAAGGCATCGATAAAACTCCAGACGTAAAAAAGAACTCGCAGCGCAAGGTGCGACGTATGAAAGAACGAATGAACGATATGGCAAATTGGCTTTTAGCCCGTTGAGCGGGTATCGCTTACCGCCAGAGCGTCAACGATAGAGCTGGAGGTAGTTGTCTGTTGGTCACGCCTCCCACTGAGATTCCAGGCGGCGGCTTGGGCTAGCTTTTGCGTGGGGGAAGACCCATTGCGCAACCGATGGCTATTGTCTTAAGCGCAATGACACGACAAGGTACGAGCGTCGCTTAGCCTGACAATCTCTGCAGGAAACTAGTCGTTGACCAAACATAAAACGTTGCGTGAATGATGACCGTAAACATCCATGCCCTGGTCTTGATGGCGGGTATTCTTGCTCAATGTTGAGAAGGCGTTCTGGCTGCTAGAGCAGCTGTGTATCGCGGGATATCTTGCGGCTCAAATTAAGAAAGCGGCCGAGTATAGTTCAACGGACAGGGGGAAAAAATGAGAAAGGTCAGCTTATTTTGAACTGAGATGAAAGGCTGGGTTTTGCCCACCCAAGATTGAACATGTGAGACGGACTGCTACGCGTATTCAATTGCATCGATCACGCCCTGGTGGATCATCAGGGCGCTTACGGCGTCAGCGGTGCAGAGCAAATTTTCTATCTCGTTTTACGTGCGACTCCACCCATGAGTTATGTAGTCAATGGCAACGATGGCAGCGGCCTCCGAAGCCACTTTGTGAAAGGTGTTGTCTTTGGAGCTGTCTCCAAAGTCGCTGATGCCACGGATGACCAAGGCGGGCACATTTTGCTTTTCGCAGGCATCGACCACGCCATAGGCTTCCATCTCAGCAACGCAGACCTTGTCATGTTGCGACCTGAGGCTAGCAAATAGTTCAGGGTCACGAATGAGCTTCTCGCCGGATGCAATCGTCGCGGGTGAAACTTTAAGCTTGGAAGCTACTTCGCCGGCAGGAGACTCGACCGGCATGGTAAATCCGAGAGTCGTCGCTCGCTCCTGAAGGCGCTCGGACAATAACCCTCCCGAGAAGTAGGTGCTGAGATCCTGTTGTATGGACATCCCGGGCTTTTGCATCTCCGGGCGTGCAGCTAAAACGCCATCCGCCAGTGCGGCAGCACCTTCGTAGTAGACAACGCGCTCAGAAATAACGACCTCCCCCAACACCGTCTTTGTCCGCATGCCGGCCGCGATGCCCATCATCAACACCATTTTTGGCTTCAACTCTGACAGGAGCTGGGTGGTGATTGATGCGGCGTTCACATTACCGGCGCTGCCGAGTGAAGCGACAGCACAAGAAACAGGGCCACCCGGCTTTTCAACGACCGTAGTCCAGAAGTGAATGCTGTTTGCGGAGCGACGGTGCGGGGTTCCATCCTGAATGCCGAATGCGAGTCTGGCGGCAGCGAGTTCAACGGATAGTGCTGTGAGGATCAACACATCAGGCGTACGCGAAGCCTGCTCGGCCTCCCGCTCCGCCTGGAAGAGACTGACAGACCGCTCCGCCAGTTCGTTCAACCCAAATATGGGTTCCTGCAGCGACAGGACATCCAGCTCTCTTTTCACCTGCTCACCTGTGACGGGGAACATTGATAGAGGATCCCTCAGAAAGTTTCCACGCAAGCCAAGGGCACCTTGGCCGTCGTCGCTGAAACCGCCTAACTGCAGATCAAACGGCAGAATAGGAAGCTTTCTTTTGGACATCTTGCGTGCGCGATCTGAGACGCCCTTACCCCCACCCAGAGCGATCATGGCGGTGGCGACTTCTACTTGCTCATCCCCAATGTTGCCACCGGTGATGAGGTCATCCTCCACATAGATGATTTCCGCAAACTTCAGCGCCCCAAGGCGGCGGATCAGCTTTCGTTTCTCCTCGGTCATTTTCTCTCGCATAGCAAGATCAGAGGTGATGATCTTCAGCTGGCGAGCCGGTACGTAGTTTGCCGACAGTTTTTCGGCCTCATACACAACTGTCCAGTCGAAGGTCAGCGGGTCTCCGCTTTCATTGAGAGGCTCTCCAGCAAGGTAGACAACCAATCCACCCTCAGCATCCAGGATGCTCTTGGTTAGTGCGCGAGTGAAGTTGTGCGCTCGATCAACGAAGGCCTTTTCTGTCTTTTTGTAGATGCTGCCTGCAATCAGAATGAATTCATTTTCGAGATTTGCCATCGTGACAATTCCAGTTGCTGAGTGGTGAATGGTGGGTGGTGGGTGGTGGGTGGTGGCTGATGTGGAACCGTTATGGCTGAAGCAGGGAAAGAATCTCATCCCGATTTTTTAACGCTAGCTGCAAGGCCTCGGGCCGTTGCCCAGCCTGAGCATCTGTCAGATTCAGCTGGAAAAGCATGTAATGCAGCAACGCCTGCCGGCACGCCACGTGTATCTCTCCATTCATCATTGCGTAGTCACTTTCAATGAGACGACGCTGAGCGGGACGCAGATCCGGGTGGGCGATGATGACGACCTCGACCGTTCTGTTCCATGCAATATCCATAGAGCTACGCTCTTGATCTGGGCCAGCATTTTGAGCGTTTCTAATACGCGATAAAGAGAAGTCCCTGAAATCCTCGCGTTTGTGGCAGTACGCTCTCACGTGCCAACGATAGCCGTCGTGCACCAAGGCATGAGGGGTCAGTTTGCGCTCACCGCCTTCGGGATCACTCATGGATTGATAGGTGACTTCAACTGATCCGCACTCGCGAATGGCTCGCAGTATCTCTCCCACAATGTTTGCATCAAGCCGACGCCCAAGCCTCGGAACGCCAGCGACGGGAGAATGCCATCCCAGGAAACTTCCGTACGGTACTTCTGGTTGAACGGCGACGCGTAAAAGGTCTTCGAGATAGCGCTCCAACGAGCTGGCCTCAAAGACTGAATGGAATGAACCTGTCGCCCGGTACACCCGCGCTCGCATGTCGTATTCCAAGTTGCCAGGAGCCAGCTGCGCGTACTCGGTCAGATCCAGCGAAGCCTGCGGCACCGAAATACCGAAGAAGTCAGTGAGACTGCTGCGGTTGATTTGCCCATCCCACCGCAACCGATAGTCGATGAATTCCAAGCGGCGCTCCTGCCCCCAACGTGCTCCCTGCCGTCCCTTGCTAGCGGGTTGGTCGTCCGTGGGTTTGGAGTCGTTTGTCATGTCGAACCTCGATAGCGTATAAAAACTAGACTACATATAAAAACTATGCGTATATTAATAATACGCTAGCCAGCTGTTTGGCGCAATTTCACCCTGTCACCCGTTGCGGTGCCTTGTAAGGAGTGCGGAAGGATCCGTTGAATGATGCGTACCAGGGGGTACGAATTGTTCGCCCTCTATCCGTCGGCACGGGTTTAGCTGCTGGTAAGAAGGCTGTTGCATTTATCTCAACTATTTCTAGGGGGAGCGGCAGATGCCACTTACCAATACGCAGGTCAGGTATTACGACAGCAACGTTCTGCGGCTGCCGAAGGATAAACGTGAAACTTACAACGCTCAGGTCAACCGTCTCATCGCCGCTTTGCGTGAAAAGCTGAAGGAGCAGGACAAGATCAGCATCAAGCGCGTGGTGAAGGCTGGTTCTTTCGCCAAGCATACGATCCTTCGCAAGACGTCAGAGGATTCTGTTGATGTCGATGTAGTGTTCTACATCAGCGGTAAAAAGGTGGACGAAGAATCCTTCTCAAGCCTGAGTGAAAAGATCCACGAGGCCCTGATCAAGCTGTATCCGACCAAGGCGGTCGAGGACTTCAAGATTCAGCGCAAGGCTGCGACCGTGACCTTCGTGGGTACCGGTTTGGACGTCGACATCGTGCCAGTCATTGAGAACCCAGATAAACCCAATTACGGCTGGCAGTTCGACCGTTTTGACGGCTCGAAAACCGAGACCTGCGCACCGTGCCAGGTCAATTTCGTGAAGGATCGCAAGAATATCGATCCCGACTTCCGCACCTTGGTGCGCCTGGCCAAACGTTGGCGTACCAAGGTCGAGTGCCCGCTCAAGTCCTTCCACATCGAACTGATCATGGCCCATGTGCTGGAGGTGAATGGGAAAGAGGGTTCGCTGGAAAAACGGTTTCGCGATTTCCTGCTGTATATCGTCGAGTCCGGGCTGAAGGAAGTCATCACGTTTGCGGAGAACGGAAAGGTATCCGCTTTCACAGATCCTGTTGTGATCCTTGACCCAGTCTGCGACACGAACAACGTGGCAAGCCGCATTACTGAGGACGAGCGCAAGGAAATCGTACGGCTCGCGGAGGAGTCTTGGGAGACCGCGCATTTCGCGTCTGTTGAGGACGACTTCGAGATCTGGAAGGAGTTGTTTGGCCGTTCCTTCAAGGTGGAGGATGCAGCATGAGCCAGACCGTCACGCAAACCTCAACCTACACCACCACGGACGTCGAGGCAGTCGTGCGGCGCCTCACTGCCGACCTTGTAATGATCGCTTCCAGCAGCGGCGCCGAAACCGAAGCTCGCGCCCTGGAGTGGGCCCATGACATCGAGCTGTTAGCCAAGCATGGCTACCTGGACTGCGTCGATCTGACCCTCATCAGCAACGGCATCGAGCAGAAGGCAACGCGGTTTTATGTCAATGAGTCAGGGTCGCTAGCCAATGATCGCCCGGGCAATGCACGGTGGCCAAAAATCGAGGGAGCTCACCTTCGCATCGTACTCACGCCTCAAAAGGCCTACGACCAAACGGCGCGAGAGAAGATGGCTGGCAAAATGAAAGCTTCGTGGTCTCCATCCAACGACGATATCAGTCACCCCACCCTGAATCAGAGCGGTGGTCGTGAATACTCCAGTAACGGTTACGGTATGCAGCGCAAGGACTACAACCCATGAGCAAAGACAGCGTATTCGATGCAGCGATCGACCTGCCTCAACGCCAGCTGACCGAGCGCGAGCAGGTCTTGCTGGGCTTTGAGGGTCGATATGAACGCATCCACAATCAACTCCGTTTACTGCTGAACCAAGGCCAACTGTCGGAGTGGAGCAACACTCATCACAACACCGTTTTGCCGATCTGCAACCTCGTCGGCGATCAGTATCCGCTCGTGATTTTTCATGGTGATGTGGGTACAGGCAAGACGGCGACAGCAGAGTGCATTGCTAACCGCATCGTTCGTGAATCGCGCACCGAAGACTCCGTCCTGTTCAAGCTGAGCAACCGTGTTCGCGGCTCCGGCAAGGTCGGTGAAATGGGTACATTGCTGACCCAGGCGTGGGAAGAAGTGACAGCGGCTGCCGGAAAAAATCGTCGCGCAATCCTGATCATCGATGAGGGGGATTCGATCGCAGCTTCCCGTTCGCAAAGTCAAAGTCACCACGAAGACAAAGTGGCTGTGAATACCCTGATCCAAGGGGTGGATGAGCTTCGCAAGTACGGCGGCCGAGTCGTGGTCATCCTCTGCACCAACCGGCTCTCTGTTCTGGATCCTGCCTTGCGCCGGCGTGCAGCAATTGTGGAGGAGTTCACCCGCCCCGATGCCGCCGAGCGTAAAACACTTTTCAACATGGATCTTGCGGGATTGGGCCTTTCGGATAAGCAGCTCACTGAGCTTGCTGCTGCCACTGGGGAGCGCAATGGTCAACCGGCCTGGACATACTCCGACATTCGAACCCGTCTCTATCCTGCTGCAATGGCTAAGGCTTTCCCTGATCGTGCGCTGAGCTTCAGGGATTTAACAGAGTCACTGCTGGCGATGCGGCCGTCTCCCGTCATGGAAGATAAATGACATCGCAACCGCTGGTTTAGTCTCGCAGGGCGGTGAGTGGAGGTCTCTGCTCACCGTTTTCCTATTGAGCGTTTCTGACTCATGCGCTGTCTGCTATCTACGAAAGCCTTAGTTCAATTGGAGAGTGTATGAAAATCGATAAAGAAATTTTCGTTTCGGTCGACGTGGAGGCGTCAGGCCCGATTCCTGGCAAATACAGCATGCTGTCTATAGGCGCCTGCGTCGTATCTGCCCCCTCCCAACAGTTTTCTTGCTACCTGAAACCCATTTCCGATGAGTTTGTCCCCGCAGCAATGGAGGTCACCGGCTTATCCTTAGAGAAGCTACGCGAAGAGGGACTTGAGCCGGTAAAGGCGATGACCCAGTTTAAAGCTTGGGTTGATTCGTTGACGGGCGAAGGTGAAACGGTCGTGTTCGTAGGGCTCAACGCGTCTTTCGACTGGGGGTTCGTCAATTACTACTTCCATCAA
This sequence comes from Pseudomonas sp. RIT-PI-q, assembly GCF_001297125.1. GTDB lineage: Bacteria > Pseudomonadota > Gammaproteobacteria > Pseudomonadales > Pseudomonadaceae > Aquipseudomonas. Next base: position 204,411 of record NZ_LHPC01000034.1, on the reverse strand, counting down.
TTCCTGCAAGAGAATCCATTCGGCATCGCCGCGCTGGATATCAAGTCGATGTACTTGGGTGCTTCTGATTGCTCCTGGAAAATGACTCGCTCAAGTGAGATTGCAAAGGTCGTTCATCCAAAGAACGCCGGGGATCACGACGCCCTGCACGATGCAATTTATCAGGCTGAGCTGTTCGACCTTATTCGCAAGAAGGTGATGGCCAAATAAAACGCTTCATCATCCATGCTTCTTCTGAGATTCGTATTTGCTAATCATCTCCACTTGTGGGGGTGATTGTAAGGCTGGGCCTGCTCACGTTCAGACCTGAACGCCGGGAAATTGATATCCCGCATCATTCTACCAATCTCGAAGACTGCCGCCCTACGTACATCCTTGACGGGTTCCACCCTTTCACCCGTGACATTCTCCAGATAGTAGCGTCCATCACAGCGAAGGTCGTCAAACAAAAAACTCATGTCGAAAACGTAATCAGGGGTAACTTCACCCTCCCCGCCTAGTATTCCAGCGGTGATGGAGTGATTGCCTCCATTCACAAAACCGATGCCCCACGGCAACCAAAGTTCTATCTGATGGTTTTCGTCTTGGCACCAAGGCCCCTGATCCACCTGACTCCACGGGTTTCCATTGTCTACCGCTTTGCTCGAGCCGATGGTCGCCAAAGCATTAACATAACGGCCAACATCCCAAGCCCAAGGAAGCACGGCATCACGCGACAGCTTCACACTAAATGCTTTGCCCTCCAATCTAGTGCCACGCAGACTCATGCCATCTGGGGTGAACATTCGATCGCGTATAGCTTCGCCGAAGAATTTTCCAGGCTCAATGGTGGACATAGCATCTTGTCCGCGCTCTGCCACACCAAGCAGACATTCAGATTGAAGTGGACGCAGAATGGCGCGCACCAGATCAACCAATCCACGCGGATTGGTTTCAGCGATCAGCGTTGCCGTTTTCAGCAAACGCTCGAAGCGAGCCAGTGATCGCAATTCAAATCCTTCCATTTATTTTCCTTAATTCTCGAGCACAAAATAGCATGCGAGCAGCTCCTCAGCGGGGCGTAACTGCTCGCGAAGAAGCCGGCACATCCTAATTCGATGCTGAATGACCTGATGCTTTCACCGGCAAGCCACGCGTTCTAAGATTGATCCGAAAAGAACTCGGGTTGGTCGCCGTTTAATTCAAAACAAAATCTACCGGCTCCAGGAGTGGTGGCAGATGTGTCGCACCTTGGGCCGCTAAAACATCACGCTCGATGATTCGCACGAGCGCATCCGTAGGTAGCTGGTGTTCATCGCGGCCAAATGGGTCTTCCAGTTCATCGGCAATCGCGTCCAGACCGAAAAAGGTATAGCTGACAATGGCGGTGAAAATCGGTGTCAGCCAGCCTAGCGGTTGGGCCATAGCGAACGGCAACAGGATGCAGAACAGGTAGATCGTGCGATGCAACAACAAGGTATATGGGAACGGCAGCGGAGTGTTTTTAATACGCTCACAGGTCGCCTGGATATGGGTCATGCCTGTCAAATGATTCGCCATCAGCGTATAGCGCCATTCATTGATGGCGCCCGATTCGGCGAGTGTCGAACACTGTTGGCCAACCTGCATGAGAATCCCGCCACAGAGGTCGCCGGCGTTGTCCTTAGGCAACGGGTTGAGCCAGGCGCCGCTGGCTGCCAGTTCATTTTCTTTACGCAGTTTGGCGTTGAGGGCGTGGGCGAACCCGCACAGGTTGCTAAGGATGCTATGGCGCTCATCCTCATCCTTGATGACCTGGGTTTCGCGGGTCATGCAGCGAATCTCTGTTAGCAAGTCACCCCACGCTTTGCGCGCTTCATACCAGCGGTCATAACAGGCATTGTTGCGAAAGCTCATGAAGATCGAGAGCGACAAACCCAGCAAGGTGAACGGTGTAGCGCTGACCTTAGAAAAATAACTCGGGTGGGACATTTCGACGAGCACAATGACCGAAGCAAGTAGCGTGACCATCAGGGCGCGCCAGGCAATTGTTTTGGCGATTGAGCCCTTAAGCGAAGTCAGAATTCCGATCAAATTGGGTTTGGATCTGACAATCATGGTCTTCAGCCGCCTGTCATGTTCATGAAGCGTACAACCTGAATGTCATCGCTCACGTCAAAATTGTGCCGATAAGGCTTTAGTTTCATCGCATCGATAATGGCGTTCTCCAAGTGTTCGGGGTGTCCGGGTTGGCTGCGTAATACAGCTTTGAGATCGACGGAATGCTCATTACCCAAACACAGAATCAGACGACCTTCCACGGTCAGTCGAACCCGATTGCAGGTGCCGCAGAAGTTGTGGCTGTGGGGTGAAATGAATCCAAGGCGGATCTGCGGTGCTTCGGCCAAACGCCAATAGCGCGAAGGGCCCTGGGTCGACTCGGTTGACTCGATCAGAGTGTAGCGTTCCGCAATCCGTTCTCGTACCTGGGCGCTGGAATAAAACGACTCCGCGCGGCTGTGTTCATCGATTGCGCCCAAGGGCATTTCTTCGATAAACGAGATGTCCAATTGCCGATCAATAGCGAAGCTCACCAGGTCGTTAATCTCGTGATCGTTGCGCCCCTTCATCACTACGCAGTTGAGCTTGGTATTGCGAAAGCCTGCCTTGTTGGCTGCGTCGATGCCTTTGATCACCTGCTCAAGATCGCCGGTGCGGGTCAGCTCGCGAAAGCGTTGCGGGTTCAAGCAATCAAGGCTGATATTGAGGCGACTAACCCCCGCCTCAAACAGCGGAGCGGCCAGTTTGGTCAGCTGTGAGCCGTTGGTGGTCATACACAGTTCTCGCAGACCACTCAGGGCTGCGATTTTCTGGCACAACTGCACCACGCCTGGGCGGATCAACGGCTCTCCCCCAGTCAGGCGAATCTTGCGGGTGCCCAGCGCGACGAAGCGTTCAGCCAGTTGGTACAGCTCTTCCAGGGTCAGTACCCGTTGCCGGGGAAGGAACTGCATGTCTTCGGCCATGCAATACACACAACGGAAATCGCAGCGATCGGTGACCGATATCCTTAAATAGTCCACGCGCCTGTCGAACCCATCTATCAAGACTCGCTCCGACATTGCATCCTCATCTACACCGCGCGCCTCGAATGAATATTCGTGGTCAACGGAATTGTTGAATGCAGGCTATGTGCGGCGGGACGGGACGTCCAATCACTATTACTAACCGGTTGATCGACGGGCTCTATGATGGATCTATTTATTATAGATCCGACCGGGCGAGAATAATGAAAACCAGAAGCTTGTGTGAGCAAATAGTGACGAAGATCTTGGGGATAACCTCTTCAGTGAGCTCGAAAACTTCAAAGGCTCCTGAAAGCCCAAGTCAGCCAGCGAGGCAGGTGAGTTCACCGTGCATCGCAGGTTTAATTTTGCAGAAATCCCCTCGCACAGATCGAATACTGTTCACTGCTCTTCGTAAGAGCTCGCACACCCAGCCCCCTTTCAAGTCGATGTGAGATGCCTAAAAATTGCTGTCATTGCCATCTACTGTACCTGCTCGACGAGCATCCGAAACTGCTAGACGCAGCCATTTGGCCAAGCTAGTTTCCATTGAGAACACTCAGCCTAGGCGTACGCGATCATACCGGTCAGCTACAACTGAGGTGCTCCCCCTCATTTTTGAATTTTCCAACTCAGGGCGCGACATGCACACCATCAGGAAAGTGGTCATTCAAAACTTCAAAAAATTCAAAAGTCTCACCCTCGATTTTGAGTCTTGGAAGAATGTGCTGATTGGCGGTAACGAGGCGGGAAAAAGCAGCGTTTTGCTTGCCTTAGATCTCGCCCTCGGTGGAAGTCGCAACCGCATCGAAGCTCTAGGGGTAGAAACACTGCTCAACAAGGAAGCGGTGGACAACTTCCTTGCAGGCGACAAAAGCCTCGATAAACTACCCGAGCTGGTAGTCGACGTTTTCGTCGAGGAAGGTGATGATGAAAACTTGTATGGAACCAACAATGCCCATCAACGCAAGACTGACGGTCTGCGCATGATCGTGGCGGTCATGGGTGAATACGGCGAAGCAGTACAAGCCATCTTGGCAGACGCTCATCCGAATTTCCCTTTCGAATACTACGCGGTGCGATTTGAGACGTTCGCCGGCAGGCCTTATGCGGCTTTCAATCGCCCTTTCAAGCACCTGATGCTGGACAGCTCACGAATCGATGGCGACTACGCCTCCCGTGAATACACCAGAGCCGTATACGCTTTCAACGCGCCGGTAGAAAATCGCTACAAACTTGAAAACTTGTATCGACAAGGAAAGCAAGCGTTTACAGGCCAACACCTGGCCGATCTCAACGCTAACCTGCCGGCCTACCAATTCGACGTACGCAGCAACACCCGATCGAATCTAGAAACTGACTTGATCATCACCGAAGACGACATACCGCTTGAGAATCATGGCAAGGGAAGACAGTGCTTCATTAAAACTGAATTCGCCCTGAGCAAGCATAAACAGGGAGGTCTGGATGTATTGCTCCTGGAGGAACCTGAAAACCACCTCAGCCATTCGTCCATGAAAGCACTCGTCGCCAAGCTGGCGCAGAACAAGAGCACACAGCTTTTCATTGCCACCCATAGCAGCCATATCTGCTCAAGGCTTGATCTTCGGCACGCCCTTCTGATCGGCCCAAATGCAGTTGCTGGCTCCCTTAAGGAGCTGTCCGAGGAGACCGCTGAGTTCTTCATGAAAGCGCCAGACAACAATGTTTTGGAGTTCGCGCTTTCGAAGAAGGTGATCCTGGTTGAAGGTGATGCCGAATTCATTCTGGTCGAGGAGTTCTACAGGCAATGCACACAAGGGCGTCTGCCAGAGGCCGACGACGTTCACATAATCTCCATCGGTGGTACCAGTTTCAAACGATACATGGAGCTCGCAAACCTGCTGGGAATTCGGGTCGCAGCGATACGGGACAACGATAAGAATTTTCAGAAGAACTGCGTGGAAAACTACGTCGACTTCGTGTCGTTCAATGCCAAAGTCTTTGCTGACCCGGACAATGACCGCTCCACCTTCGAAATTGGGCTTCACAACGACAACGTGGAAACTTGCAAGACCGTTTTCGGGCCAAGACGAAAAACTCTTTCACCCTTGGAGTACATGCTGGCCAACAAGGCCGAGGCAGCATTTGAGCTGCTCAAGGGCAAGCCTGGCGACCTCACTGTTCCGGCCTATATCGTCGAGGCCATCCAATGGATAAACGAGTAATGTTCGCTGTCGCAGGGTCAGGAAAAACGACCCTGCTGGTGAAGCGCCTGAGCCTCGAAAAACGTGCGTTGATAGTGACATACACGGAGAACAACTATCGCCATCTGCGCGACAGCATTATCAAGCGGTTCGGTCACGTCCCGAAGAACATCAACCTCCTGAGCTTTTTCACATTCCTTCACAGCTTCTGCTATCGCCCTCAGCTACAAGTGCACCTTGAGACTGAAGGAATGAGCTTTCGTATACCCCCCGCCCATACGTTGAGACTCAAGCGGGACGATATGGACTACTACATCAATCCAAACGGCTACCTCTATCACAATCGACTCGCTAAATTGATTGAGGTTGCCGAGGCGATCCCTGACGTCATAGCGCGTATGGAGCGCTTCTACGATGAGTTTTACGTCGATGAGGTTCAAGACCTTGCGGGTCATGACTTCAACCTGCTGATGGCATTGTCGAAGGCCAAGGTCGAAATGCTGTTCGTCGGTGATTTCTACCAACACACCTTTGACACCAGTCGTGATGGAAACGTGAACAGCTCACTGCACAACGACATCAGCAAATACGAAAAACACTTTCGAAAAGCAGGCGTCACCGTCGACAAGGAAACATTGAGCCGGAGCTGGCGGTGTGGGCAGACCATATGCGACTTCATCCGTACACACCTGCAAATTGATATGCACTCACAGCACACCTATGAGACCGCCATCATCCCGCTTTCCACCCAGGCGGAGGCTAACGCTCTGCACGCGGATTTAAACGTCGTAAAGCTGTTCTACCAAGAGCATTACAAGTACGGCTGTGTCTCTAACAATTGGGGGGCGAGCAAGGGGCTAGACCACTACAACGACGTGTGCGTGATACTGGGCGCCACCCACTGGAAGAGTTACGAAAAACTCTCCCTTGACGCGCTCAATCCGCAGACAAGAAACAAGCTTTACGTTGCTTTCTCACGGACACGCGGAAAGCTATACATCGCACCTGACAAGCTTTTTAAGCCCTTCAAGATAGGATAGAGCGGGCTCTCGCAAGCGTCTTTTGTGATCAAAACACGTCATCTAAAAACGATCTCAGTGGACTCGATCGAATCGATCTAAGGCACCGTTCTCATGCAACCAATGGGCGACGACGTATGAGCCGCCATCAATTGTCACCACGATGTCGTAATACTCGACACGGTATCGATGAGCAATGGAGGGAGTATGAATGGGTAACCCCTCAGGGAAGTTTCTCACGGAGTCACAAAGCAAAGGCCCAGTCATTCGTGGAGGTCGCTCCAATGCGCACAGCAGGTAACCCACGATGTCCGGATCAGCGATCGCGGCACGCGCACGCAAGATAACGGTAGGTAACTTATGCAGCCTGAAGGCTAACATGTCGGCGCCAAACGTCTTGATCCAATACATCCCTCCCCCCAAATATCAGTATTCAGATTCAAAGGATGAAAGCGAACGCAAAGCCATCCACCAGGTTTGCGAGGATGACTGTGCGCCATTCGATATCGAATGGTTAAACCCTCAAATCTCAACGATAAAGTCGGCGTTGAAACCAGTCTCTTCCCCTGGATAACCTCTTGGGTTCGAGATCAATCGACAGCCATTTTCAATGTAATCATTCGCTAAATGGGTATGGCCATACACCCATACGTCTGCCTTCCTCATCAGATCAGACCAATCGTTCGCATAAGCCGCATTTAGATACCCGCCCAGCCTTTCCGATAGCGCTGAAGGCGTTGGCGCATGGTGAGTGACAACTACCGTCCTACCCTCAAACGGCACGTCCAGTTTCTCCGACAGCCATGCATACGTTTTTCTTGATTCGTACGCCAGATCATCAGGTCTCAAGCGTCGAAAATCACCTCCAGTTCGGATGACTACAAAGTCATTCATGCACGACCAAGCCTCCTTTTTTGCGGCGATTACATCACCGTCCAGCGAATAATCTGTCCAGGCAGTGGCACACAGAAATCGCGTCTGATTGAACAAAAACGCCTCGTTGTTCAGCACATGAACGTGGGGTAAGGCGCCGTCTTTCATATTGATTAGCGTGAGTTCCAAATGCCCCTTATAGAACTCGTGATTCCCGCATACGTACAGCACAGGGCAGTCGAACGTCTTGTTGGCCCACTCTACGCCTCGACCTTTTATGTGAATATCGCCCGCAAGGATGACCAGGTCAGCATCAGTCGACACAGGATCGAATGACGCAAACTCGAGGTGTAAATCCGAGTAGATTTTAACTTTCATCACGAGGCCATTTCGTTGAGAAAGGTGGGTGAAAAGGTAGGACTCGCCTCACGAAAATTTCGTTCTGACGCACTTCGCTGCAGGCAAGAGCCGAGCATCAAGCTGCCTTAACGCTGGCTCTTAGAGCCGCAATTGCGCGCAGGTTGGTGTGTTTGCGAGAACCACGGCCAGCGAGGATATAAAGCGTTTCGTCGCTTTCGAAAAAACCGTCATCGAAAAAATCCTGGAACGATGTACAAACGCTTTGTCCCGGCGCCTTCGTGCCACTGCTATGGCTGATTACAGACTGGGCATAAAGCACTACGGGCTGCTGTCCTCTGGCTTTTAGCTCTTTACGCAGGGGCTCACTGAGAATCACATCCAACAGCATCCAATTTCTTACAATGCAGTAAGGCTTACTCGGAAAGACCTCCCGACTTAGTCGAATTAACTCATCATCGTTGAGCCACGAACCATGCAAAGGCCGAGCAAAACCGTAAAAAAGATCGCCTAGTAAATCTGAATCTGAAACCACCGTAACAACCTCACGCACAGCTATACCGTTGGCAGGTTTGCCTGGAGCGGTTGTTCTGTCCAAACGACATTCCCTAGAAAACCGCCTCTCAAGAATCGCTCAGCTCGCCACCCTCGATTTAGATCTATATTGATGATCCTACCGATCACCTCTTCCAAACGAGACCAAGTATGCGACCTTTGATCCTCTCATATCAATATCTAGATTTGAGTAGATCCTCTCGATCGCGGCATATCCATTCGTTTTAACGATTCGGAAAATGTCCGTGCGTAATGCTTTGGCCACGATACTCAGGCTGCTTCGAAAAAAACGCGGCCTGACGCAGCACGATTTTTCAGGTGCAGTCGCGCAATCTCACGTCAGCCATATTGAGAACGGGAAGACCTCCCCGACGCTCGATTTACTCGACGACCTGTGCGGTACGCTGGGTATCCATCCCGTTGCCTTCATCACACTTGTTCATGCAGCACAATCGGGCAGCACCTCTAGAGATGTGATGGAAAAAGCCAGCGCGGATCTGGAAGCTTTGGCTCTTTTTGATGATCGTCTCAGTGAGCAGGAGGAACTCTCCCCCCACCCTCGGATCACGCAAGCCGTTGAGGTTTGGCGCTCTGTCCAGCAGATGAAGGCCCAAGGTCATTCTCGAGCCGAAACCATGAAGGCGTTAGGTGTTGCGAAAACTACCGTCCAGCGGTATTGGAATCGCCCACTGGATAGCTGATTTCAGAAGCAATGCTCTCTCTCACCTCACCTTCACACAGCTGCCGCTGGTACACGCTCACCTCATCTTATCAGTTGAATACCGATCAACACCCTCATGCCTTGCCCCTCAGACATAGAGCTTGTCGCTGGGTCAGTTTTGATAGCGCTTGTATGGGTTGATTTTTTTCATGCAGATCAGCCATAGCTAGCGAATACTCTATAGCGGATCTATTGATGACCTGCACTCAGTGCACAGTTGAAGATGTACTCTGTCGCTGGCGATGACTGACTGGAGAATTCATGCCCCGCCATCTTGAATCCTGGAGATCAACGCAGAGTGATCATTGCTCGAAAAAAGCTTTCGCAGCTTTAGCCGTAGTGATCCCTTCAAGGGTCGGCCGCATAACTTCACTGATATATCGCGGCAGGGGAATTTTAAAAGCGCCGTCCTTATCGCCTAAAATCAATTTGTATATTGTATTTGATATCTGACTTGGCTTTATGTGGCTAAGTCTGAAAAACTCTCGATGCCCTTGTTTCGGTGGACGAGCTTCGAACGCTTCAGCGGCCTGAATAATGTTTGAAGGGATTAGATTTCCCGCATGTGCGGCGCCATTGATATTTTTGCGACCTATCGCTTTTTCAGCGCCTTTCACAGCCCCCCAAATGAAACCGAAAATCTCACTGATGGATTTCGACGGCAACAGGGATTTCAAAGCAGAACGAGCTGCAGCCCATGCCTTGAAATTGACACTGGACAAACTGACCATATGAGCAAGATATTCCATGAGTTCTTCGATAGCCAACTCATACATCAGCTCGATCAACGCAGCACCGTAATCAGTTTTGATCTCGGAAAACTCGTTCCAAAGACATATTCGCAATAAATCAATTTCAAGGGGCTTACCCGTTTCGTCACTGGCTGAGACGTTAGGACGCCAGAGAAGAAAATCAGTAAACTCATGCATCCTGCACAACTCCAGGCTACTGTGAGTCGTTTCCTCAGATATAAGAATTATTTTCCGAGCAAAGAGTTCATTTTGGCAATGCGCATGAAAAGCAGGTGTAGGTGCGAACTTTGGATCATGTTTCTGAAGCTGATAGATAGAAAAACTTGTTCGCCCCAGATCGTTTTCCATCGTGAGTGCAGAAAGGAGAATTATTTTTTCTCGAATTGTAAGATCTGCATAGGGGATCCGACCTTTTAGACCCTCGCCATTGGATTTATTGATAAAAGCGTGTCTGCAACCCTCGCATCCGCATCGTCCATCGAAAGTTTCATAGACATGCGCACATCCCGTGCACGCTGGAAGAGGAATCTGGCCCAACTTTGCTCGTCTGCGCTGTGTCGCTGGAGATGAGCAATAAGGGCATGTCAGATCAGCGCGAGAAACCAGAGGAAACAGCTTAAGCAGAGAGCTTAGGTTTGTTTTGATATCAAACTCCCGTATGAGATCTCCTGTCCTTTCCCCCGAAAAATATCGTTTATAGATCTCTTCAATCTGCGCTGGAGAGAGATGAGCCATGGGTTCAATCAATGGTTCCACAGTCGGTGAAACCTGCGCTAATGATTGCTCTAGGGATCCTGGCTCAAATTCGGATGTGGACATCTGTCTCCTCAATGCTTGATTGATTTAATGAAATAAGAATTGCTGGTGAGCTATTCGAGGTGGCACAGCGCGACAATTGCTGCCTGAGTAAAGTTCGCAGGTCTGCCAGGATAGGTAGTTTCACGCCTCAAACCGGCCTCACCGAAGTTTATTGAACACTCCAGACCTTAATCCTGAAGACTCATAGCTATTAATATCAAGTATAAGCTTTATTTTTCCGCGCAACCTATACCCAGAGATTATTGCTTGGCCAACTTTAAATCAGCGATATGCCGTTCTCTAATTTTAAAAAACTCTATAAATTGAAAGATAATGAAATCTTTGTCCAGTGCATCCAGCCGATCAGCTTTTACGCGCGCACCAAAAACGTAGGTATCATTTAGTTGGAATGGAAAGGCGACACCACTCCCCCGCAATGAAACTTCTACTCGAAAAACAGACTTATACATTTCACTTTCTTCAAATCGAAAAGTGGCCTTATAAGTATACTTCTTGATACTTACATTGCTTACAAATTGCGAGAGTAATTTTTTTATTTCTTCAAATGCAGGCAGCACAGCATCCGCGTAAAAACTATCAATCTGATCTCGTGTATAACCTTGCTCTTTAATTTCCTTCTTACGGTAGTGCTCTTGTATCTGGTCTTTCCAGTTCATTAAATTCAGCCCCAGAAAACCGTATAATATTAATCATTCTGCGTTGCCCGCTCCCCTAGGATGACGAGGCAATCAATGAGTTGCTCGGGACGATAGTCCATCCATAGCTGTATTAAAATGCTCAGTTTGTAGCGATATTTGATCCGTTTTCTCCGTTCATCTCTAGTAAGAGGCAAACGCTTTCGCATGAGTGCCTTTCACAAAATGACGTTCATCTCCCATACTTACCCGCGCCTCAGCAGCGCCAGTTCGGGCTCCCCGCCTTGCCCGCACGCATGCCTATCAGGAAGCTAGAATGGACTACACGCAGTCACTGATCATTTTGGTCAGCGTTTACATGATGTCGCTTATCAGCCCGGGCCCCAATTTCATCATCGTGACGAAGACGAGCATGTCCGTCTCACGCTCGGCGGGATTGTTCGCAGGTTTAGGGTTGCAACGGCATCGTTGACCTGGGCTCTCCTGGCGATGGCAGGCATTGGGTTACTGGTCAATCACTTCCAATGGCTGCACCTTAGCCTGCAGCTTGTTGGTGCACTCTATTTGATCTGGATAGGGACGAAGATGATCGGCGGTGCGGCCAAGCCTTTACTGATGGAAGAACCCACTGCGATGTCTTGGCAGGCCGCGATGTGCCGGGCCTACCTGATCAGCATGACCAATCCGAAATCCATCGTTTTCTTTTGCAGTATCTTTGGGCTTGTCATGCCTGCCCATGCACCAATCTGGTTCTATGGCGTGGTGGCCGCACTATGCTTCCTGCTGTCAGCCCTGTGGCATTGCAGCTTGGCGTTTTGCTTCTCCAACCAGGGGGTCGCAAACTATTTTCTTCGCTTTAAATGCCGAATCGAACGGGTGATGGGCGCAGCCTTGGTTATCCTTGGCGGTCTGCTGCTGTGGGTTCGTTAAGGGCATGGCGGGGAGCTTTGCAGGTTCACCCTCGTCGAGGGTGCCTCGATCGCGCAGGACTGCTCTGAGCTAATACCCAGCTGACCTGCTGCTTCACTGCTACGCTTTAGTCTCCTTTCGAACGGAGTCGGAACATGCCCGAGCAATATTCCCTTCCTGACATTCTGGCAAGAATGTATGAAAACCAACTCGCAATCGAAGCAGCGTTGATGGAGCTTGTCTTGCTGGAAGAGGAGCGCGGGTCATCAGAGGCTTGCGACAACGCTCGTGGTGCCCTTCTAAGGATTGGCGAAAACGCGGGGCACATCAAGCAAGGCATAGCGCGCTTAGGTGGTGCGGTGGGTACCTCAGAGTACTAAGTGATCTCTGGCAAAAGAGTCACCAAGGGCTAAGCTTTGTCGCATGCGGCCCCCCATGCCAACGCCAGCGCCCACGCCCACACCAGTGGGAGGTGAAAATATATGTTTGAAAAAATTTCCACCTTCTTGAACAACGCCACGATGGCCTCATGCATTGCAATAGCTTCGTTTCTCTTCGCCGGGGCTACATTTTACTACTCATACATCCGTGCCGAATCAAATCTACGAGTGGTGATAACTGACATAGACCCCAGCATGAACAATACAAAGATGGAGGGAGAGGATCAGATATCCGACATGAGTGTCAAAATCAAACTCCTCTTGACCAATTCAGGCAATACACCCTCCGTTCTAGCCAAGGTACTCTGGATCATCCCGGATGAATTCGATTCAGATTGCAAGTTCAAAAAAAAGCTTGAAGACACATACGTAGATTCTAAAAACTTTTCGAAAGATAATTTTCGCGCGCTAGCGTTCTCCATGGAACCTACCATAGTGCCAAGCCACGGAATAATAATCGCAGAGGGAAATTTCATTTTTGAAAATGCAAGAAGAGTCAAAGAAAACATAGGAAAATCAAAAAAATATTGCCTTGCTTTTGTAGCAAATGGTGAGGACGGCGAGCGCAAGATAAAGGTTATTCCCGCTCTAACGTTATTTCTAAGGGACAGCCTAGGATACTCAGAGTCAGACGAGTTAAAATCATTGATCGACTTGTTGTAGGTCATTGTGCATTATCTAAAACTTACGCCACAGATATAATGAAAGAACTCTCATCATTTTCCCTACGATCATCCTCGTGATCGACCTGCCCTCCCTACGCTCTCCTTTTTTGCCCACAGTCTTCAAGAACCGCGATTGGACGGCGCTAACGACAGAAACAAGCCGCCTGAACTGCATGGCATCAGGAAAGGCAAAAATACCCCTATACCTGATACGTGTAGAAAATATCGGGGCTCTCAGCGCACGTGAGCTTTTCCTCGCCACGGTTTTTTATTACGAGACCTGGACGCGGGGGGTCAGAATGGTGCGTGGCCCGGACGCTTACCCAACTCCATGCTTGCGCGCATCACAGCAAAAGGGCCGCAATGGCCCTTAATTTGTACGCAAGCTAACGTCACTTAGCGAGCCAGGATTCCACGGTGTCCGCACCGTAAGTGGCTTTCCATTCTTTCAGCGTCTTGTGGTTGCCGCCTTTGGTTTGGACAATTTCGCCGGTGTTAGGGTTTTTGAAGACCTTAACCTGCCGCGCCTTACGCGTGATCGGCTTGGGTTGTGTACCTGAGGCGCGACGACCAACCTGTGGGTCAAGCAGGTTCACTACGTCTCTCAGGCTGTAGCTATATTCACCCAGCAGCGCACGCAGCTTGCTTTCAAACTCAATTTCTTTCTTCAAACCCGAATCACTTTTCATGGATTCAAGCTCTGCGAGCTGCGCGGTTAGCTGTTGTTCAAGCTTGCGAAATTCGGCCAGACGAGACATGGACTGTTTCCTTCATAGTGTGTGGCGTGGAATGCATACTGATGCATGCTAGGCGATGGTTTGAGCTTAGTCACCGCACCTACTTAATGGGTAATAAAATGACTACAAATAAAACGGGAATTTCAAACGGCCGCTGATACGTTTACTTAGGTTGGCTGAAGGATGAACTACTGCCAGTGATGCCTTGCGCGTGGATTCTCAGCGACCGGCGTGAGGCTCGAGTTCGACGAGCCCCCTCCTGCACGAAAGATCACTCTCTCAGGGCTCTCAGGCTTTGTGCAGTGGGCCATCTTCCCAGTTACCAGCCTTCTTGCTGCTCAAGCGAAATCTTTGTTGGCAGTGTTTGCTCGCGAACACCCTCCCGGCTCGCCTGCTCCGCCCCCCCCAAAAATGTGTTTTTACACCAGGTATATTTTTTTCGAAAAAATGCGCCGTTGTTTGAAATCAAACCTGAAAGCAGCGGCTTACGCCGCAAAGGGTAACGATTTTGCCTGGCCAAATCGGCCGGCATGACTTGTGCGCCACCCATCAGCTCGCAGGAAAAGCAGAAGCACAACAGCAGCAACATCTAACGCAAAACCAACCCCGTTTTACCGAACAAATCCGAGAAACGCAGGGGTTCCGAGATCGTTGCTTTTCTGTTGTCCTCAAATATAAAGATCCGTCGCGTGAAATTTTTTTCAAGGGGGCAATTGAAAATATATTTTTGTTGACAAGGCTGATTGAAGGTCAGCCAGACGCACGAAAAGGCTGAAAAACCTTCATTGCCCATTCATTCATCCACGCACGCGAACTAGCAATGGTTCGTGGGGGCTTCAAAGTGTTCACCACCTTGGCCCCCTATAGATTGATGAGTTTTTCGACAAGAGGGCTCGCGCGGCCCATGGCTCTCACAATGTAATTGTCGGATACTGTCACTGCGCCAGCCCCCACTTTTCAAGGTTGAATCGACTCATGGCAAGGACGAAGGCAAAAAAAAAATTCAGCGGCATCGGCACTCTGATTGTTTTTGCACTGGCTTTCGTTGCAATCGCATCAGTGCCCAGAAAGGCTCGGTTCATCGTAGGCTTAATTGCTTGCGTCGGCGCAATCATGTGGCTGTTGGCTCGACGCGCAAAGCGCCAGAGCGAACAAATTCTAATGTCCGCTTCAGAGGCGACACGGCAGCAGGGAGTAAAAAATACACACCTGACTTTCTCCGTCCATGAGGTTTCGACTAATCATATGGGTGCTGACCAAAACTCCGATTTCTATACCGTTCAACTCGGTTCGCCCCCCACCCCCTCTTTCAAAATACCAAGTGAAAGCTCTCAGAAATCTGATGCTCGCTGGGTGCCCGCAGGCGAATCCGTCAATGTTTCCGGTTTTTCTCTTCCTGGCGGTATGTTCTACGTAGGCAGCGTACTGGGTAGGCACGACACGCCAGAGCCCTCCCTGATCAATCCCAAACTGCGGATCTCCAAGGCCTCAGTCGATATCGAAGAGCGGTTGATGTCCTACTGGCCGAGTTTTCATTCCATCTCGCCAGAAGCCCGGCGCGCATACCTTCAATGGTTGGAGGGTGGCCGCAATGATCCATTGGCAGACACTGGGTATGTTTTTTTGTTCTTCTACGGCCTTGAGCGCCGAGCCCTCGCGGATGCAGTGCAGGATCGACAGGTGCTTGCTGAGATTCCTTTAATCGTCAAAGAAGTCCAACGCCTGTTGAGTGTTTATGGAGAAAATCGGTCGTTCAGGGGATACGCGGAAGGTTTCCTGGGTTATCTGAGCAACGCCACGCTTGATCCGAACCTCTACCTCGGGCCACCACCCGACGTTTCGGCTTTTTCGGTTTATAGCTACGAAATGCCTCTGCCACTGCGCATTGGTTTGGGACAGCATGCCGCCAATAAGCGACCAGTCGATGCAAATTGGGCGCTGGCGTGGGCAATGGCAGATCCCAACATCAGTAAACGCACCCCGGTGACTCGCTGCAGAGAAGTTTTCTCGACGCTGTTCAAGCTCAAATATCAGAGCGTCCACCCCTCTGGTCTTATGCTGGCGCAAAATAAAACCCGGCTAAAGACCAGCTATCGTCCGGCTTCCGCAGTGTTGATGGCGCCTGCGCTTAATCTGGGTGATCTTCCTGATGTCATGGCAACTTCAGGAACACGTAAAAACCTGCAACTGATCGTTGAGCAATGCACCAGCGAGCTTGAACCCTATAGTCGGTATTTGGGCCGAAACCCCGAAAGCGCAGAAGCCCTTGAGGGACTGCTGCAGCTTCCCGTCGCCCTCTGGCCAGCGACAGCTCGAACAGAATTGGACGAGCTCCAAACCAGGATCGGCGACGATCTGATCGTCATGAGCTTTGGTGAGCTCGCGGGTCGTTTCAAAAGTGCCGGGGCGTTGTCTCGTGAAAAGGTTCTTGCACTCGCCCGCGCATTGGAATCCCTTAATATCGGCATGGAACCTGACGTGCTCGCGGGTAGCAGAACTCCAAAAGCTGAAGACCGAATCGCGCTGTTCGTAACCCAGCCGGAAGACGGTTCATTGCGAGCCTCTGCGGCTTATAACGCTGCATCAGTCACTCTTGACCTGGCAAGTGCAGTCGCATCCGCCGATGGTGATACCTCCCATGAGGAAGTCACACTGCTAGCCCAACACATTGACTCGTGGAGTCACTTGAGCGTTGCCCATCGCAAACGTCTCAAGGCGCATTTGCGTATCCAGATCCAGCAGCCACCTACACTCGCAAGCCTGAAGAAAAAACTCGATCCATTAACAATCGAAGCAAAGCGTACGATTGCCTGCTTCCTGGCTCACTTGGCACAAGCCGATGGCACCGTCAGCCCCTCAGAGGTAAAACTCCTTGAGCGCGTTTATAAGGTGTTGCAACTGGACAGCCAGCTGCTTTACAGCGACCTTCACGGTGCCGCATCCGGAGCAAGTATTGCTAACGTCAATCCGTTAACCCGCGCCCCTCAATCCTCCCCTGGCACACCTATATCGACCTCAGCTACGCAGGGGTTCGTGCTCAATCACGAGCGAATTGCCGAGCTGCAACGAGAAACAGCTGCGGTATCCGCCCTCCTTGCTCAGGTGTTCACTGATGATCAAGTCGAGGAACCTGAGCAACACGTCGAAATTGCCGAATTGGCTTCACAGCCGAGCGCCGACGTTGCGGGACTAGATTTGGAACACTCAGCGTTTCTACGTCTGTTGGTCTCACGACCAGAGTGGAGTCGCTTGGAACTTGAAGCCGCCGCGAGCGACATGGAGTTGATGCTCGACGGTGCGTTAGAGCAAATCAACGACATGGCTTTTGAGCGCTTCGACATGCCCGTCACCGAAGGTGATGATCCCATCGAGATCAATAAAGACATTCTGGAAGAGTTAGCCCTATGAGCACTATCAGAGCCAAGGATCGCGACGCGGTCATCCAATCGCTGCGCGCCGGCGTCGTTCCTCGCATCGGCCAACACTTGATTCAGGTCGGCCGAGTGGGTGAACTCGATGCACTGATCAAAGACGTCAACCGTCTGGTTGAAAGTGGGTCGGCATTTCGAGTGGTGATTGGCGAATACGGTGCCGGCAAAACGTTCTTTCTGAACTTGGTACGAGCCATAGCCATGGAGCGCAAACTCGTGACCATGCACGCTGACCTGAACCCTGATCGCAGGCTGCATGCCACTGGAGGACAGGCACGCTCGCTTTACGCCGAACTTGCCAAAAACATGTCGACGCGCACAAAGCCCGACGGCGGGGCCCTTCAAGGCATCGTCGAAAAATTCATCTCGCAAGCCAAATCCGAAGCCAAGGCAGTCGGCACTGACAGTGAGACTGTCATCCGTGCACATCTGAGTGAACTGACCGAGATGGTCAACGGGTACGATTTCGCCGAGGTGATCGCAGCATATTGCCGAGGCTTCGAAGAAGGCAACGAGCAACTCAAGGCTGACGCCATTCGTTGGTTGCGTGGCGAGTTCACCACCAAGACCGATGCTCGCGCAGCGTTAGGCGTAAGAACCATCATTGATGATGCCAGTGTCTACGATCAGCTGAAATTGCTATCGCGATTCGTCAAACTCGCTGGGTTCGGAGGGCTGATGATCTGCCTCGACGAGCTAGTAAACCTGTACAAGCTGGCGAACACGCAAGCTCGTAACGCCAACTACGAACAGATCCTGCGCATTCTCAATGACTCCTTACAAGGATCCTCCGAGGGACTTGGTTTTGTCTTGGGTGGCACTCCAGAGTTCTTGATGGACACCCGCCGAGGACTCTTCAGCTACCCTGCCCTACAATCGCGACTGGCTGAGAACTCCTTCGCCAAGACCGGGCTGGTGGATCTCTCCGGGCCTGTCATCCGCCTGACCAGCCTCACCCCAGAAGACTTCTATGTATTGCTTCAGAAGCTACGTCACGTCTACGCCGGCGGTGACGCAGAAAAATATCTTCTGCCAGACGAAGCACTTCCACTGTTCATGGCGCACTGCAACCAACGCTTGGGTGAGGCCTATTTCCGCACGCCGCGCACCACGATTACCGCTTTCATCAACCTGCTGGCCATCCTGGAACAAAATCCCGGTGCAGACTGGCGCACCCTGCTTGGAGCTATCGAGGTGACGAAGGATTTGGGCGGCGAAGAGGACACGAAAGTCGACGCGGACGACGAACTTGCCACCTTCACACTCTGAATCATCGGGCTTCGATCAGCTTGAGTCCCGAATCCAACGATGGATTTGGGCTGAAGGCTGGACGTCCTTGCGCGACGCCCAGGAATGGGCTGTCCCCGTACTGATAGATGCCGACCAGGACGTCATCATTGCGGCAGCTACAGCGGCGGGTAAAACTGAGGCAGCATTCCTACCCATTCTCACCCATTTGCTCAATCGCAATGACCCGCCTGGGTCGGTGCTTTACATCAGTCCTCTCAAGGCCTTGATCAATGACCAATGGGACAGATTAAGCCGTCTTTGTGAGCAACTTGAGATTCCCGTAGTAGGTTGGCATGGGGATATTTCATCGAGCAAAAAACATCGCTTCCTGAAGTCATCGGAGGGGGTGCTGCTGATCACCCCAGAGTCCCTTGAGGCGCTGTTCGTCAACAGAGGCTCCAGTGTTGCCGGGGTGTTCCAAAACCTTCGCTACATCGTCGTAGACGAGCTTCACGCATTCATTGGTAGCGAACGTGGCAAGCAGCTTCAGTCCCTCATGCATCGAGTGGAGCTTGTCGCCGGCCATCGACTCCCTCGGGTCGGGCTGTCGGCGACGCTGGGCGACATGAGATTAGCGTCAGATTTTCTGCGACCTGGGGATGCCGACAGGGTGACAGTGATTGAGTCGAAAAACTCAAACCAGACACTTCAGGTACAAGTTCGCGGTTACATCCAACCGCCCATGAGCGAGCTCAAAAAGATTCCCGTCCCTTCCTCTGATGAGGAAGGCGATGAAGACGAAACGGAAAACAAAGCAAGCCCTGACTTCGCGATCGCTGACCACCTCTACAAGGTGTTACGCGGTAGCAATAATCTGATTTTCCCAAACAGCCGGCAACAGGTTGAATGGTATGCAGACCAACTGCGCCGGCGCTGTGAACAAGACGGCGTACCCAACGAGTTCTGGCCTCATCACGGCAGCCTTTCGAAGGATTTACGTGAGCAAGCCGAGCAAGCCCTCAAGACAGGAAACCAGGCAGCCTCTGCGATTTGCACCACAACCCTTGAACTCGGGATCGACATCGGCAGCATCAAGACGGTGGCGCAGATTGGAGCCCCACCCTCGGTGGCGAGTCTGCGCCAGCGATTAGGTCGCTCGGGTAGGCGCCCAGGCGAAAATGCGACTTTGCGCGTTTACTGCAAAGAGTCACCACTCACGGATGCGTCGAGCCTTTCTGATCAATTACGACAAGGCCTGGTGCAGACCATTGCCATGGTTCGCCTTCTCGTTAGGGGATGGTTCGAACCACCGAGGGCTCAGGGCATTCATGCGTCCACTCTCGTTCAGCAAAGCCTTTCGATCATTGCCCAGTGTGGAGGTGCATCAGCTGCAGATCTCTGGAAAAACTTGATCGCTGAGGGGGCATTTCCAAACGTCGAGAAATCAGACTTCGTGAAGCTGCTTAAGTCCCTGGGTGAGCATGAACTCATTGTGCAGGACAGTTCTGGATTATTGCTTCCCGGGACGGTTGGAGAGCGCCTGATCAATCACTACGAGTTTTACAGTGCATTCACCAGCGACGAAGAATTCCGCCTTGTGTGTGATGGTAAAGCGCTGGGATCAGTACCTGTAAGCCGACCACTCACCAAGGATCAACGCATCATCTTTGGTGGGCGTAGGTGGCAGGTACGTGATGTTGACCTTCAAGCCAAGGTCATCATTGTTGCGGCCGCGCGCGGAGGTGCCCCTCCTCAGTTCGATGGCTTGGGTGCGATGGTACATGACAACGTTCGCGCAGAAATGCGGGCAGTCCTCGCAGACACCACCCCCTGCCCGTTTATTGATCGCGGCGCCCAAGAACTACTCGAAGAGGCTCGAAAGACATTTACCGCGTTGAGCCTTGGTGAACGCTACATCATCGAGTCGGGTGGTAAATGCTACCTGATCAGCTGGTTAGGTGATTACGCCAACGATGCCCTACGTCTGCTACTCAATCATGTCGGCCTTTCCTGTGATAACTCAGGCCTCGCCATTGAAATCGACGCTGGAATCAACCGGACACACGAGGCACTCGCGAAAGTAGGCCACTTGGACGCAAGCGATCTCGAATCGATTCTTGCCAATGTGGAGAACATGCTGCGTGAGAAATGGGACTGGGCGTTGCCGGAATCCTTGCTGATGAAATCGTTTTCTTCCATATCGCTGGATATCTCCACCGCCATCGTTTTCGCGAAAAGTCAGACGTTGGTCAAGTAAATTGTGAGCCTTAAAAATGTGGAGACGACTAGGCACCGACACCTGATAGCCACTGTTTCGTAAAGCGTTCTGGCTTCGCGAAAAGCATTTGCTCGAAGCTACCCCACCCCGTCATACGCATGAGGCCAGAATGGAAGCATCCGTCATTGAGGACTTGTTGATCGAATTTCAGATCTGGTACGACCTGGATCTCAAAGCGAAGCAAAAGTACCAAGCACTGCTAGCACCGGACTTTCGACTAATAGACTTTCTTCAACGTGACGAAAATGCGCTTTCTGCATATCTCAGCCTCCTGCTCGATCCGGTAGGCCGACATGGACAGGGCGATTTATACCTAGCCAAGTTTCTCGCCTTACTTCCAGAGTCCAGCTTTCAGCCAACCGCGGCGGATCATTTAACCAGCCACACCGAGTTCAGGTTACCAAGCAATAGACGCCTGGATCTCTACCTAAGGTTTCGCACAGGCGGTCTAGCCATTGAAAACAAGCCTTGGGCGAATGATCAGAAGAAACAGGTCTATGACTACGCAACATATCTGAATGGACAGCACCTGGACGGACGCTGGACGCTGATTTATCTCTCTAACGGAGAAATATCCGAGCATAGCCTGCCCAAGCACGCGCCCGCTCACCTAGCCGATCGAATTGTAAGTTTGGATTTTTTCCGGCTAGTTGGATGGCTGGACGAATGCGCGTTGCTCACCCGTGCAGCATCCGTGCGCCTGTTTGTTGAGACAGTCGCGCAATTCATTCGTGAACAAATCAATGGAGAAGTGCAGTTGAACAACGGTCAAGAACTTACCGAGTTGATGCTGCGAAATGAAAAAAACCTAAGGGGAGCTTTTTATATCTCTCAGCATCTGCACGAGGTCAAGCGCCAGCTATGGCGGGACTTTGCTGATCACTTGCGTGGCGAACTCAACGTATTGGGCGCCGAGTTGGTTTTTGACGAGGAGTTGATCAATGGTGTTGCTCACTCGAAGATTGGAGCTCGTTTAAATCCAGATGACCGATGTGGGCCTAGCTGGGCGTTCAACAAACGAAACCATGAAGAGCTTTATTTCGGTATCTGTGCCTTTAGCGAAGCGGACACCAAGAAGATCGACTCCGGCAGAATCAAACGAGCGATGGACAAGCTATGCGATCACCCTGGACGCACTACCGTTTGGTGGCCATGGTGGACATTTGACTCCAAGGTTTTCACTTCCCATCCCGTCCCATCGTACTGGGCCAACAACCCGGACGCTTGGGTGTGCCTACAAGACAGAAGCCACGAAGGATTCGCAGCCATAATTATCGGAACGGTCAAGCGTATGCAGAGCGATTTCGATATTAGCTTGCTGCAGGGCCGTTAAGATTCGGGCAACTCATGCTGCCCCAGAATCAATGGAGATCACACGTGAGAAAGTCACCTAAAAGTCGTTGCAGGTGAAGATTTATGCATGACGCGGCTCTACGTCGGCAACACAGTCGGGTTGGCTTAAAGTACAGGCGGCGCCCAGGCATTGAAGTGCTTTAACACGTCCAAATCTCCGATCAACTCCTTCGCATAAGCCAACCGCTCCATGATCATCTTCCGTTCCTCATCACCCACCCTTTGTGCGGATCGCTCAATGTCGTCAAAGAATGCCTGAATGCTGTTTACCTTTGCCCAAGTCTGAATCACAGCCTCTAACTGATCACGGCTATCCTGGATCACCTTGAGTCGACGTTTCTCCTCTTCTTTTCTTTTCCATTCAGCCATCTGCAACTGGTGATTCTGCCATTCGAGCTCCGCCCTCTCTCGCTCAGCTTCAACTTTTTTGGCGAGCCCGGGAGCTTCACCGATCAAGAGTTTTACGATGCTGGGGATTTTGCTGACCAAGTCGCCAGGCTTGTCCTCGCTCCACCGGTGAATCCACTCCGCTCGGTAGTAAGGGGAATAAACCTGAAGGCAAAGGCGACCGCTTGGCATGTCCTCACTCATTATCCATCCATCGTGATAGGGAGAACGACGTTGACTGGCAGGAAGCGAACGTAGCCGAACGTACCCCTTATCCAGACGTTTGACTTCGACGTACTCACTGATCTCGAATGGACAAACCAAAAACGATGCTACCAATGTAAACCACCGTGGGACGTTGTGGCTGCCAAAGTGAGGGGTGTATGTACCTCGTTGAGGCCTTCTCTCTATGGTCTACGGATTCACGATTCATGTGTTTGGCTGGATCGCTCAGCGCTACCGCAAGCCCTTCTTTCATCAGAGCCAAATACAACTGGTTTGCAAAGCTGACCGCATGGGCGATCCCTGTATGGCTCACAATTAAATCTGCCATTGAACGCTTTGTAGGCCGTAGATATCCGTTTTCGCTTTCCCGAACCTTCTTAAAGTGCTCCTCAATTCCCAGTAAAAGTGGGTGTCTGCGAGGCAGAGTAGTCGGCGCTAAAGACGCCTTTCGGCTCGTTTTCTGACCTTCCTTAGGCAAAGATCTGGAAATCTGAATAGGCGCGCCATTTCGACTCCAGGCAGTCAAATCTCCGGGCCGCGACTCAGGCAAAGGTGGGCGAGCTTTACCTTTTCCCGCTGCGACTTGAGCCCAATATCCCACCGGGGGGCGAGGAATGTTCAAGCTGGTGAAAACTCTGGCCAGGTAGCTTGAAGAGACGCCATATCGCTCGCCAATTTTGGTCATAGGAATCGACCAAGCCTGTTCGTAAAGCGAAGCTCTTGTAACGACATCTTCGGACAAATCATCGGCTGATTCTTGAGCCTTTGGTGTGTCTTCCATGGTAAGCACTTTGGTAAATGATTGATGAGTAGATGATCCTAGCTCATGGGCTATGACTGCTGCCGCCGGAGACAAGTAAACTCGCGCAACACACCCATGCCCCCTCCGCCCACGTCGACCACGTCGCCGTGCACTTTGGCACGACCTCCTTCCTTGCCACTGCATCCTACTTATCAGAGCTTTGCTTCTCCTTGAGACGATACCCATCGCTCCAATACCGCCCGTACTTCCTGTCGAGGTATGAATTCTTGCTCCAGCCGGCCCTTGCGACTCGCCACTAGCCGCACAAACAATGCAGCCTCAGCTGACGTTAAGCCAGCTGGCGGCGTGTCTTGGGCCCGTACGGGCTCCCTGACAGCTGACCTGGACTTGTGCGCGTCATACACGTCTTCGGACATCAGCAATGAGGTCACTTTTCCATGCTTCACTCGCGCACGAGCGAGCATCCTTAGCCCCCAGGTATCTATGTCTCCCCAATAAGCAACTGACTTGTCACGTAGCTGACCAGAACACAGCCACTCCAAATCTAGCCCACACCCTAAAACCGCAATGGTCTCAGGTAGCTCAAGCAGTTGATGAAGACATTTTTGATTCTCCACGATTAAGAGGCGCGTCCCAGGCAGCGCAACTTGAGCGAGCTCGGAGGTCGTGACCTGCTGTCGATTGAATGGCAAGAGACCTGATTCGAGTGGTGTAACCAGCACCCAATGGCTCGTATCGTCGTACGCATCCAAAAAACCACAGAGTCCCTGCACTGATGCTTCCCCCTCGAACATGACGTCGAGCATCTTTCTTAAGAGCAATTCGTTGCGCTCAAAGAATTTAGTGTCTACGCCGTATCCGGACAGCAACCTGAGCGGTAGTCCCTGCGCACATCCTGGAGACAATTGCGATGCCAATACTGCGGCCTGAATGACTTCTTCTTTTGGCTTGTCCCTCCAGAGATTACGCCGCGAGATCAGCAACTGTCGAAAATGAGCAGGTACTCGCTCTACCAGGTATCCCAGCGCAGCATACTCGTCGCTTACCGAACGACGGGATGCCGCTGCAACCCACTCGGATGGGTTGCGCAGGCACCACTTCATAGGGACGCTGACCGTTTCGGCGCCGCAGCGATACGCAATGTCAGCCCATTCAATCGTTCCGACTTTCACCTCACGCCAAGCTTCAACATGTCTTTGAACCTTTGAGGTATGTGAGTTGAAGCACTGGGCTGAAGGCTTGCCAATATTCAGCACCATGGGCCACGCCAAAGGATTGAGTAGCTGATTGAGACGTACGCTTGGCAGATCCCATTGGCGGGCTAGCTTCTGGCGCAGCTCCTCCGGCGATTTCATAGTTGCTTACTGCGGCTCGCTGGGGGTGCTGTCCACAGCTGTATCACCTTTCCCCTTACGGGCCCTGTAGTAATTTTCGAGAGCCTCCCAGCTCATGGATACCATCGTTGATAGACCGTCTTTCTTGTGTACAACAATCGCAGAGCGGGTATGGAGCCGCAACAGGCGCAACTCTTTGTTTGGGGTAATGAAGATCGCATGAAGCCCGAACTCCTTAAGGGCCGCTATGATCCGCGCCGCAACACTTGGTGAGCTCTTCGAGAACGCTTCGTCCAACACGATGGTACCGAACAGGGGTCGGCTTTCACCGGTAGGACACAACGCATAACCCAAGGACGCAGTCAGGACGTACGAAGCGACAATTTCCTTTTCACCACCGCTGTCGCCTTGGGAGCCTTTCCTCCCTTCTGTGGCCATGCCACTGGCCGAGTCGACTACAAACACTGAAAAAGCCAACCGGAATCTGGGGTCTAGCATTGCCCTTGCCGAGACGTTCCGGCTTTTCTCACACGCCTCTTTTAGCACCTCTATCAAGCTCTTCAACGCTCGATAATGAGTCTCACCGGTGTCATTAACGAACCGGGCAGAAGTCAGCTTGCGCTGCGAGGCATGCAGGGAACGCAGGCTTTCGTGTACGACCTTGCTGGTAACCAAGCGAAGGTACTTACCGGACTGGAACTCAACCCGACGTAACGTGCTGTTCAGCTCGTCTATACGTTCCTCGATAAGTAACACTTCCTGGTCGATGTAGCTGAGCAGTTGGGTGACACCGTCGTCAGATGAGCGATTGAGGTAGGTGAGAAAACGCTCGACCTTTTGTGGCAGGGCTTCTTCAGTGAGCACCCTCAAACGTTCGATGTAAGCAGGTACATCGATCAGGTCGCGTCCCACGTCTGCTAATGCCCCAGTATCCCGGCTTTTGGCATCGGACATTTTTCTGACCAGATCACTCTGTAGCTCAACAAGCTGATCGTTATTGTTATTAATGCGTTTACTGAGGGTTTCGTAGCTTTGCCGCTCAATGTCATTAAGATCCTGCAGCTCATGGGTATCGAGCCTGCGAAGGTACTTGTTGGCAGCGGAGCGCTCTGCATTCGTCATCCCAAGCTCGGCGCGACTGAACGTTTTCTCGACCATCACGGCTGCGTTGTCACGCCCTTTTACACACAGCGCGTAAGTGACATTCGCGTTCACATGCGCATCTTCGACCGCATCTCTCTTGGCCATAGCCTCATCCAGAAGCCTTTTCGCCAAAGCAACGTCAGTGTCCGGGCGTGTCAGGTAATCAAGCTGCCCCTTCAGGTCAATGAGTTGATTATCCGCACCAGGAAGATCGATGAGGTTGAACTCGACGTCCCTGAGCAGCAGGCAAGCAGTATTAGCGTCCTCAAGACTTCCTAAACGATCTTGAGCTGCGCGTACCGCATTCACGGCAGCAGCAAGCTTCAGGTCGACGGTGGCAACCTCTTGGCTCAGATACGCCAAACGGTCTTGGTTATCAAACCCGGTGAACCAGTGAGCGTTGAGCAGACTTTGATCCCGCTTCTCGTACAAGTGCGGCTTCCCTGACATCAGCCCCTCTTTGGTCATTGCATGAGGAGTTGAGAGCAGAACAGCCGGATCAGCAACACAATGGCGATCATTGTCAGCGATCAATGATTCCACGGCCTTGCGAAAAGGGTGTGATTTGAACTCGAGCTTGCGGGCATAACCATCTTCGAAAAATCTACGCGGCTCGACGTCAAGGGCAACTTCGAGAACTCTCACGTGCAGGTGATTGTCACGAGAGTTAATCCATTGCAAAGCAGCCCTAACCTTCTCGGGTGAAACCAAGACACGAAGGCGGTGCCAACCAATTGCTCGCTCGATAGCGCCCCGCCATATGTGTTCGTCAGGTTTGACCTGTACAAGCTCTGCCACAAATGGAAGCTCTGCTTCATTCACCTCAAGGTATGCCGCCAGTTGGCCGCGAAACTGATGATACTCGCCTGGTATATTCGACCCAGGCCGGCGTTTTATCTCATCGATTTCCTGATTCAAGGTCAGAAGCTGGGTGCGAACGTCCGACTCGACAATCCCACGCTGGAAAGTCTCGCTACGCTGCCCTTTCATTTCATTTGCCAGGGCAACACCCTGCTTGGCTGCATGCGCCTTGTTCAAAGTCAGAGCGTCGGAGGACAGCTCCTCTGGCAGACCTAGTTTCCGCACAAGGCGCTGGTATTGTGCGGAGTAATTGACTCTGGTTTCCCGAACGTTTTCCCACTCCTCAACCCGTTTGCGCAGTTGATCAATGCTGGCACCACCTTTCTGAAGATAGGCTTGGAGATGCATATCACACTGCTGTTTCCACTCAATTCGCTGATCTGCGAGTTGCTTCAGAAGCAACGCCGAATCCTCAGCTGCAACGTCCAGCCTGCTTTTTTCGGCCAACCAGAGTTGATGGGACTGTTCTGCGAACCAGACCGGGGCTATCGCTTCGACCGCCTTCAGCTCCTGAAGGCTCTCTGCCTGTTTCTTGAAGGCCTCCCAACATTCCGCAATCGGCTTCAGTGATTTCTGCTGCGCACGTGCGATCTCAAGCTCCTGGTGAATCTCACTCAAATCTTCGAAACTCTTAACCACTTCCGCCGCACGGCCGAACGCAGAGCGGTCATCCAATACCAGCTCGCGGAAAATTGAATCAATATCGGTTAATTGCTTGATGCCCGCAGCGCGGTTCAGCAGCGAGAACGCGTTGTCGCCGACTTGAAACAAAGCCCGCACCCGAGCCAGGTATTCCTTTCGAGTTCCGTGTAGCCAAAAGTTTTGAACATTCTTCTCGATTCGACCTAAGCCGCGTTTACCTTCATCGTGATAAGCGAGGAGACAGGACTCCAAGGTCTGCTCAGGATGATGTGTGAGTATCCAGCACTTTTCCATCTCTGTAGCAGCTGAGCTTGTGCCCTCGAACGAGAAGAGCGCGGCCAAACGAACCATTTCGTCTCCACGGCGAAAAGTCGCACAGATCCCAGAAATGGTTCGTCCTGGGCGAGCACTTTGCTGCTTAGGGCCCCTGCTCTCTCCTGGCCCTGATGCACCGCGCACGTAAGACACCAAATCCCTATCGCTCTCAACGCCTCCCGTCGACGCCAGGTTATAGCGCGGGTTGGCACAGATGAGCGTCATGAAGGCATCGATGAGCGTCGTTTTTCCGCTGCCAGTTGTTCCGATCAGCGATGTCCCTGCAGGATCAATTGGGGCGTGGTGCAAGCCGTTATAGCTGCCCCAGTTGTACAGCTCCATTGCGGTCAACACGTAACTGCCAGTCGCACTTTTCATGATAGATCCTCCCCGTCGTCACCTGCTGGGGTCAAACGATCCAGGCTCACACCGTAGGTTTCCAGCCATTGGATCAATGCAGAGAGATTCTCAGGGTTCGCGACATGAGCAATTAACGGGCGAATGGTGAAGCGGTCACTGCCGTCAATCGTCGTTACGAGATGATGGTTTTTCAATTGCTCAAGAAGGTTGACTGCACGCGCTCGGTCTTTGAGGTCGCTGCCCGGATCGCCTAGATAGGCATGGAGCTGCGTGATGACGTCATCAACGGTCATTTGAGCGATGCCGGCTCCTACACCGCTTTCCATTTCGATAGCGATGAGATGCTGGCGTAGCAGCGCGATCAGCAGAGTTTGTTCGAGGCTGAACGTATGTCGGCGGACTAAGGGATGTGTCCAGCCATCTGCGGTATCGTCTGGTTGCTGCCGTACGACGACAAATGCCAAGCCCCTGATTTCGTCAAAACGCACGTTGAGATCAAAGGGCTCCAGGATCCGCTCAATCAGCTCTGCATTCGCAACGGCGGCCCTGTAGAGACGCGGATCCTCCGACTCCTCAATATCTCCATTTTTGTATAATTGCTGGACAGCCTCTCGTACAACGCGAGTGGTACGTAAGTCATCGTCTTGTGCTTCGAAAGGCTCTATTTGAGACTCCTCCGAATCTGATTCTTGCTCGCTGTCTTCATTGAGCCCTTCCTGGATAATGGGTGTACCTGTCAATTCATCAAAAACGCTCGGCATGATCAAAGCTCCCATTTGATATCGCGCAGCTTCTGCGACTCAAGTTGGGTGAAAGGCAGATGGAACCGCCACCGACAATCCTCTGCATCCGCCAAATCAAACGCTTCGATTTCCTTGTCATTGATGGCGATGCCGGCCTCCCGGGCCATCGTGATCCACAACGTGAAACACTCCAGGTCATGCGTTGGAGGAAGCAAAGCCCCTAGCTCAGCCAAAGAAAGGGGCCGCCCTTGCTCTTCCAAAATTCGCAGTGTCTCCGTCACGAAGGCTTCGCGATCCAAGCCATCGAACGACTGCCAAAACTCTTCCTCTATCTGATCCAAAGCTGTCGCATGTCGACTCAGATCAAGATCAGGTGCGCTCTCGTCAGCGATACCCTTGAATCGAAGGCGCTCAATTGCGGGCACCTTTGCTAACGCCATGCCGACGGCAGGAATGGGTACTGGCAGTCGCCTGACTGCTTGGCGCTGCCAGTTAATGTTCACTGCCAAGCTCAAGAATTCATTCAGCAAGTGACCAACACGGTGATGTTCAGCAATGAGCCCGGTTTTCAAGAAACCTTTGACGTCGCGTTCGCTTCGAGCCCTCGCCCGCAACACGGCCTCTGACTCCTGTAGCAATCGCGGCACCAAGCGTAACAGTTCGTTTTGCTGTGGCCGTAGCAGCGCTAAGGGGACGGCTGGGTGGTGCATGATATTTCGCAGGCGAGTCCTCATCCTGTCGAGCTCTATGGGCGCCCTCAACTGTTGCTGGAAACTGTCAAATACCCGTCCCTCCGGCGTATTCAGCAGAGCATCCTGACCATCAAGGAGATTGTCGACTATCTCTCCTCTGTGGCATTGCTCACTAATGATCGATTGCCGAAGCAACCGGTCGGCATTGCTCCAGGAGTCTTCAACACGCCTGAAGTCCGCCCGCAGACTAATGGCTAGCGCATAGACTTCTCGGATCCCTTCAATCGCTTTTTCCTCGTCAAAAATTGGGATATGCCCTGCTTTAGCCTGGTCGAGTTCGATCTGCAGCTCGCGAATACGCCGCTTCAGGCTGAGTGCCCTGCTTTTCGGGTCAGAGTTAAGATGCGTTTCGAGATTTTCGATTTCACGCTGAACGACTGACAGTCGTGAAGCCGTCGAGGTCATGACTCGGTTATCGAGCGACTCGGTAAACCGGATCGCCGATTCCAAAGCATCGGTCGCGTACAGTCGCCCATTGCGCTCGACGATGAGCCGACGCTTGATCCACTCTCCGAGCTCTCGGTTTGCCTGCTGAAGCTCAGTACCTGCCTCGACTTGATACAGCTCTTCATCTGCGTAGTTGGCCAAGGTGTCGGCCAGCGAATGCAGAGCATCGTCCAGCTCTATACCGTCATGGCCGGGTTCGAAAAGCGTTCGTAAGCTGCCAAGAACCAAAGGAGCGTATCGCGACGCCAACAGCAACCACGCAGGATGATGGGCACGAAGCGCTATGAAACGCTCCGCCCTCTGGTGCAGATTTTCTTCCATGGGAGAGTTACCCCATAGGTGGAACGCGGCGAAATCGTTGTGCCGCTCGCGATATAGGCCACCGCTACGCTATACGCCCCATCAAGCTTAGCTGCTCCCGGTCAGCTGGCAAGCAGTAGCTAAATTTTCCAAAGGCGGTTTCGTTGTTCAAAGCCCGTCAGTTGATGTCCGAACTCGCCTCGCTCACCTTAGAAATACTGCGGTCGGTGTGTGGCCGTCGTGCGTACAATGCACTCCTCCCTAGATTGCTAATGTTTTCCAATGAAAAAGCTGTTGTCCGTAGTCGCGCTGACCCTCTCTGTAATTAACCCCGCCTTTTCAAGTCCTCCATCGACCTTTTCGGAAGCCAAGGTCATAGCCAAGCAGAAAATCTACCTCGACCAGGCGAACAGCTCCATGGGCGAGTTGTATTGCGGCTGCAAATGGACGTGGGTGGGTAAATCAGGTGGCCGTATCGACGCTGAGTCATGCGGCCTTAAGGCCAGAAAGCAAGAGAATCGTGCGGAGCGGACTGAGTGGGAACACATCGTTCCCGCCTGGACATTCGGCAACCAGCGTCAATGCTGGAAAAATGGCGGTCGAGAGCACTGCGTGGATGATGATCCCGTTTTCCGAGCAATGGAGGCCGATCTGTTCAACCTCTACCCATCAGTAGGGGAAGTGAACGGCGACCGTAGTAATTTCAACTACGGCATTGCCTCCGGGGTAGCGCCTCAATATGGTCAATGCAAGACCCGGGTTGATTTTGATCAACGAGCTGCCGAACCACGTGATGAGGTCAAAGGGTTAGTCGCCAGGACAACCTTTTACATGTTCGACAGATACAACCTCAGCATGTCTCGTCAACAGCAACAACTGCTGATGGCCTGGGATAAGCAATACCCGGTTTCGTCCTGGGAGAAAGAGCGCGATCGACGCATTGCAGAAATCATGGGGCACTCCAATCCATTCGTAACTGGCGAACGTCAATGGTCGCAAGGATACAGAGCCGTTGGTGATGGGGTCGTTAGCGCGATTCCTGTTAATTCTCCTGCGCCAATAGCAACCCAACACACCCTTGCGAACGCATCCGGCTTAAGCTTGATTATTGGGAACCGCAAGAGCCAGGTGTATCACCTTTCAATGGGGTGCCCTGGTTATGGTCAGGTGTCTGAAAAAAATCAGGTCTCCTTCACCTCAGAAACTGAGGCCCAGGCGGCTGGATATCGAAAGGCAGGTAACTGCAAATAGTTGTTGCTTGTTGAAAACCGATCTCGCGAAACCTTGGCCAAAGCCCGACATTAGGCTGAGACTTGCGTCCTGAATTTGCTATTTTCATACTGAGTATCGTTATTTACCGTAGGCGGTTGGTGTGTAGACTGGGGTGCCCTATTCACACCTCCCAGCCAATGGGCCAATCGCTGCTCACCAACCTGGAGTAACAAATTGCTTAACCGCCCCGACAAAGATGCGCTCCGAGCGATGCTGGAATCGCAAGTCCAAGAAAAACTACAGCACAACCCTGACGCGGTTACGACGTATGCAGCCAAGCCTGAACCAGAGCGCAAACCGTACACGAGCAAGCCTACGGTACAGGACAAGGCATTTCATAAAGAGCTCGATCAGATGCGTGCCGATGCTGAAGCTGGAGTGGTACATACGCCCAAGCATGAGCCGCAAGCAGGTGCTCCTAGCCTTAGGCTTGACGACTATCCGGATCTTTAAAAAATGCCATCGTGAGTCCATCGGTAATTAACAGCATGCAGAAAAGAACCAGTGGAGACCACACGTGAGAAAGCAACCTATGAAAATCATCATCGAAGAATGGGATGGTGATGGTGCGATTCGAATTCCAGATGAGGCATTGCAAGAGCTGGAGCTTGATGTGGGTGACGCGCTTTATTTGATAGAAGAATTTGTCGGCAGTACGCGCTGCCTAGTCCTCTCGAAAAAACCTCAAATTGCGGATCGAACAGACGAGCTGACTGAGACCTGGGAAAGCGTACAGTTGTTAACGCCCAGATGAGCTGAGGCGGTCGTAATGCGCTTCCCAGAAGCACTCAAGGAAAGTCAGTTAGGGACAGATTCGTCTAGCGCGCTTTCGAGCCGGGCTAAAGCCCCAAGGAGCGATAGCTTTAGCACCGCAGCCCAACATCCCCCTTTCAAATCTTCCATAAGAAAGCCCTTCTCCAGCCCGCCAATAACATCAACAACGGCCTTCGCTTCCCGCCTCGCCCCATCATAGCCAGAGAATGCTTCGAACCAACGGCACGAATCGCCACGCTCATCCAGCTCCAGTGGCAACATCGTCTTCGAACTGGAAAATGGCTACTTCAAAGACAGCTCTCAATGCCACGCGACGGCCGCTTTCTGCGGTGTTAAACAGCCCTGGCTTTGCTCTACGCACAGACGTGCGCTCGTTCTCCATGGACGACCACCTCTACGCAACCGACGAGTTTTCAGCAGCAAGGATCAAGTCGAGTCAACAGGACTGAGCTGAATTCTAGATGTGGGGCCATAGACCATCCCATAGCGATGACTGACCGCAATTCATTGGGGATTGTTAGTCGCTCTAAAATGAAGCGGCCTTCGCGAAAGCCAGGGCGATTCAGTGAACCACTGCGGGATAGGGACGTCTGCAATTGACCGTCTCCACATCATGAATTTGACTAAAGATTTTAATGAAATCAATTCTGTTTCACTCAATCAATTGCCCAGCCTAAAATGCGTCTTAATATAGAGATTGTTAAAAACTACTGAGTGGAAACCCAGAAAAACTGGGCGCGCCTACGAGGCAAAAAATAAACTCAGGTTTTATCTCAGAATTTAGGATGCCAGATTACAATGATTGATGAATTTGCATTTACCATTAAGAGCATATCTTTCGACGAAAATTATCACCCCTCCGAAAATACGCGCATCACCACTAACTTTGCTAATTTGGCTCGAGGAAAGAGCCGCCAAGAGAATTTGCGCAACACCTTAAAAATGATTGACAATCGTTTCAATGCCTTGGCCCACTGGGACAATCCTAAAAGCGATCGTTATACTGTCGAACTTGAAATCATTTCTGTCGAGATGAATATTAATGTTGAAATCAGTGACAACGCCATCCCCCTGATTGAAATATTGAAAACGAATATTGTTGATCGAAAAACAAACGAGCGCTTTGATGGCATTGTAGGGAATAATTTTTCCTCTTACGTGAGAGATTATGATTTTAGTGTGCTGTTGTTGGAGCACAACAAGAATCAACCCGAATTTAGCACTCCAGATAATTTTGGAGAGCTGCACGGAAAGCTATTTAAGTGCTTCATAAATTCCAAAACCTACAAAGATAACTTTGATAAGCCGCCAGTTATATGCCTCAGTATTTCGAGCAGCAAGACTTATCAACGAACTGAAAACCAGCATCCAGTCCTGGGCATCGAATACCAGCAAGATGAATATTCCTCAACTGATGAATATTTCAAAAAAATGGGGTTAAACGTTCGCTATTTCATGCCTCAAAACAGCGTTGCACCTTTGGCTTTTTATTTTACCGGCGATTTGCTTGGTGACTATACAAATCTTGAGCTAATCAGCACCATCAGTACGATGGACACCTTCCAAAAAATTTATCGCCCTGAGATTTACAATGCGAATTCTGCAGCAGGAAAATCCTTTCAGCCAAGTTTGAAGCACCACGATTACTCATTAACTCGAATTGTTTATGATCGAGAAGAGCGTAACCGGCTAGCTATTGAGCAGGGCCAGTTTGTAAAAGAGCACTTTATCAAACCATACCAAGCTATTCTGGAGCAGTGGTCTGCCAGTTACGCCCTTTGACTCATTAAAAAACCAGGTCATCTATTATGAAAAAATTGTTACCCACCTCAACGGCTGGTAGCTTGCCTAAACCATCCTGGCTTGCAGAACCTGAGACGCTTTGGTCACCGTGGAAATTGCAAGATGAGGCATTGATTGAGGGCAAGCAAGATGCTCTGCGTTTGTCATTGCAAGAGCAACAACAGGCCGGTATTGATATTGTCAGTGATGGTGAACAAACGCGCCAACATTTCGTCACTACGTTTATTGAGCACCTTAGCGGCGTAGATTTTGAGAAGCGTGAAACGGTAAGAATTCGTAATCGCTATGATGCCAGCGTACCGACGGTCGTGGGTGCTGTTACTCGCCAAAAGCCGGTCTTTGTTGAAGATGCCAAGTTTTTGCGTCAGCAAACAAAGCAACCCATAAAGTGGGCGTTGCCAGGCCCCATGACCATGATTGATACGCTTTATGACAACCATTATAAAAGTCGAGAAAAACTGGCTTGGGAATTTGCCGTAATCCTTAATCAGGAAGCCAGAGAATTGGAGGCTGCTGGCGTTGATATTATCCAATTTGATGAGCCCGCCTTTAACGTTTTCTTCGATGAGGTAAATGATTGGGGAGTCGCCACCTTAGAAAGGGCAATTGAAGGTCTTAAATGTGAGACGGCTGTACACATTTGCTACGGTTATGGCATTAAAGCCAATACTGATTGGAAAAAAACTCTGGGGTCAGAGTGGCGGCAATATGAAGAAGCGTTCCCTAAGCTGCAAAAATCCAGTATCGATATAATCTCACTGGAATGTCACAACTCTCATGTTCCGATGGATCTCATCGAGCTTATTCGAGGTAAAAAAGTGATGGTAGGCGCCATTGATGTGGCATCCAATACTATTGAAACACCAGAGGAGGTAGCCAACACTCTACGAAAAGCACTTCAGTTCGTAGATGCCGACAAGCTCTATCCTTGCACCAACTGTGGCATGGCCCCCCTATCTCGTGGAGTAGCAAGAGGCAAGCTGAGTGCTTTAAGTGCAGGCGCAGAAATTGTCCGAAGAGAACTCTCGATCTAGTGCTGTGCTAAAGCAGGAAGAGGTGTACGGGGGGGATTGAAGCGGTTGATTGAAAATAACCTGCCTCAACCTTCCTTGGCATTTTGAGCTACGCCCCAAATTTAGGATCTACTATGTCATTCCCTAGTAATGCTATCGAGCCATTGAGCTTTCGCGAAGCGCTCGGGCACTACGCATCCGGGATCACGGTGATCACATCACACATTGATGGAGAGCCGATTGGCTTCACTTGTCAGTCGTTCTATAGCGTGTCGATGAACCCGCCGCTGGTGTCGTTCAGCGTAATGTCCACTTCGGCCAGCTATCCCAAAATTCGCCAGGCAGGTCGATTTGTAGTCAATATCCTGTCAGGTGAGCAGATCAAAATTTCAAACCAGTTCGCTCGGCGAGGCACGGACAAGTGGCATGGAGTCGAATGGCAGGAGTCGCCGCTGGGTAATCCGATCATTGTCGGTAGCCTGCACTGGCTTGATTGCGAAATTCACGCCGAACACTCCGCCGGCGATCATTTGATCGTGATTGGCGAAGTGAAAGCGTTAAACCTGCAAGAAACTGCTGCTACGCAACCATTGCTGTACTTCAAAGGACAATATTGCAATATCGCCGCGCATAATTCGGTCTGAGAGCCTATCACTGATGCCCTCTCATTCCAGGTTCTTACCCTGCCGATGAATACTCCTAGTATCGGAAGCCGAAGCGGCACTTCATAAATCCATCAAATGATGGGGCAGGATGCATGTCAGATAAACATTTGATACTGCAAAAGCTACAGAGGGGCAGGCCACATATGTGGCATACGGAGCTGGCGTCATGTCGAGCACGAACACATGGCTGATATTAGCGACCTATCCTGCTCCACCTCTATCGCTTGAGTTCAAGCCCATAGAGGCAGGAAAAGCGACGATGTCATTCTGCGTTCAACCGGGTCGTGAAATACCGTGATGACGCAGTTTGCGATAGAGCGTATTCCGGCTGATCCCTAGGCGAGCGGCAACATGGGCGATATGCCAGTGTTCCTCCTCAATCAATGTGAGCAGTGTCTGCCGCTCGGATACGCCCAGCGGATTTTCGGCCAGCGCAACTGTAGCTGGCACTGCCGGCAGTAACTCCGCCAAATCGTCCAGGGTGACACGCCCCTCCAATGCCAACGCTACCAGTGTGCGCAGGCACGTACGCAGCTGCCGGACATTGCCCGGCCAAGGCTGCGCCAGCAAGCGCTCTCTGACGCCCGCCTCCAGCCGAACTCGGGCCCCCGCTGCCTCCTCGCGCAGCAATAGGTCGAGCAAACGGCCCTTGTCTGAACGCTCACGCAACGGCGGGAGCTGCACGGCGAACCCAGCAATGCGATAAAACAAATCTTCGCGAAAACGCCCTTCGGCCACACAGGTGTGCAGATCCTGGTGGCTGGCACTGATAAGGCGAATATCGAGCGGACGTGCCGTCTCGCCGCCTAGCGGCATCACCTGGCGTTCCTCCAACACGCGTAGCAGGCGAGTCTGTAACGCCAGTGGCATATCGGCGATTTCATCGAGAAATAGAATGCCGCCATTGGCCTGCTCCAGCTTACCGATCATTCCGTCCTTGCGCGCACCAGTGAAGCTGCCACCGCGATAGCCGAACAGCTCGCTCTCGATCAGCGTTTCTGGAATGGCCGCGCAATTGATCGCCACAAACGGCTTGCTGACTCTGGAGCTGGCGCGGTGCAGCGCCGCAGCAAAGGCTTCTTTGCCGGTACCGGTTTCGCCCTGTAAAAACACCGGCACGTCACGCTCCAACACACGCAATGCGCGAGCAAAGCCGCGTTGCAGGCGCGGGTCTTCCAGACACACGTGCACGTCGTTAATTTGGGGGATTACAGGAGCGACTAAAGGCACCTGGCGTAGGGGTTCTCGCAACTGTCCGTAGAACTTGCGGCCGTCCACCAGCCGCATTGGCCAGCAGACACTGGGCTGTGAGCTGGCCTGACTCATCACTAGATCGAGAGGTGTTTCCAGCAGCATCGTCAGAGATTGCCCAACCACCTGGTCACGGCTGAGGCCCAGCAGATCCAGGGCAGCATGATTGACTGAACAGATACAGGCGCTCTCGTCAAAACTGAGCAGACCTTCGCCCAACAGCCCAACGAAGCCGGCCTCCGGGTGGAAGCGCAGCAAGTACCGCTGCGGATCATGTCCCAGGAAATAACAGCTCTCGATCAAATTGGCTGTCAGGTTGGTCAACGCCATGGCTTTGAAGTGCTGCTGGAGACTTTGTTCCTCGCGCACAGAAGAGAGGTTAAGAACGGCGAGCAACTCTCCGCCCGCATCAAATATCGGGCTGGCCGAACAGGTTAAGCCGGCGTGTTTGCCATGGAAATGTTGATCACGACGGATGGTGACATGCTGTCGCTCGACCAGGCACGTGCCGACACCATTGGTACCCTCACAATCCTCGCTCCATACCGAACCGAGCCACAGTCCGGAACGCTGGCACTCGACTCGTTCGGAGTCGTTGAACACACTGTCAATCGCCACACCGCGAGCATCGGTGAGTAGCACCACATGGCCGTCACACCCCAGTTGTCGGTGCAAGCTGGTCATCTGCCAATGCGCCACGGAGATGATGTGTTCCAGGGGGGCGCGGTGATCCTGTAAACGTGGGTGCTCAACCACATTCGTTGCGCGGCGACTGGCGGGATCGAGCTGATACTGATCCAAGCAACGGCGCCAAGACCGTGTGATAGCCAGGTCAGTCGTATGGCCGTGGCTGGCAGAGGTGCCCTGCACGGCTTGTAGCACTTGTTGTGCATGGGCGTTGATAAAAGCCGGCTTCATTGTTCTTGTTCTCCGTACGGTTAGGACACGGGGCTGCTCGCAGCTTATATGAAAAGACTGCGAAGAGCGCTCTATGTCCCGAGTGACACTCTGTCATCCACCATTTCCATAATCGTGACACATCTCCAAATCCAACCTTGACCACTACTGCAGCAGCAGCTCTGCAATGGGGCTTTCGCGAAGGTGGCCCGAGCCTTGCTCTGGGGCAAGTTGTACAAAAACAACAAGATCGGAGAAGCCCCATGAATATCGCTGTTGAAACACCTCTGCACACGCCAACTGCTCAGCTCGCGGCTTGGGTCGAAAACCTCAGCGAGCGTCTCGTCCAACCTGATTTAGACGGCGCGTTGGAATTGTTTGCCGAAGAGTGTCACTGGCGTGACCTGCTACTTTTCAGCTGGAACTTAGTGACCTTGGAAGGCAAGCCCGCCATCCGCGACATGCTCGAAACACGCCTCGACCAAACTCGTCCTGAGCGATGGAAGCTGGAAGGTGAGGCGACACTGAATAACGGTGTGCTCGAAGGTTGGATCAGCCTGGAAACCAATGCGGCGCGAGGTAAAGGCTACGTGCGTCTAAAGGAGGGCCTGTGCTGGACGCTGCTGACGACCATGCGCGAACTTAAAGGCTTTGAAGAACCCAGGGGCCGCCGTCGACCAATGGGTGCCAATCATGGTCACGCCCATGCCGACAAACGCAACTGGCTAGAACGTCGTCGTGATGAAGAAGCTTCGCTAGGTATCACCACCCAACCTTACTGCCTGATCGTGGGCGGCGGCCAGGGTGGGCTAGGGCTCGCTGCGCGGCTCAAGCGAATGGGCGTGCCAACTCTAATCGTCGACAAAGCCGAGCGTCCTGGCGATCAGTGGCGCGGTCGCTACAAGTCGCTGTGCCTGCACGACCCTGTCTGGTACGACCACATGCCTTATCTGCCCTTCCCCGATCACTGGCCAGTGTTCACCCCAAAAGACCAGATTGGCGACTGGCTGGAAATGTACACCAAAGTCATGGAGCTCAATTATTGGCCGCGTACAGAATGCGTGAGCGCCAGCTTTGACGAGCAAAGTGGCACGTGGAAGGTTGAAGTTCAGCGCAATGGCGAGCATGTGACGTTACAGCCTACCCAGTTGATCCTCGCCACCGGCATGTCTGGCGTACCCAATATTCCTAGTTATCCGGGTGCCGAGGTTTTTAATGGCCAGCAGCATCATTCCAGCCGCCATCCCGGCGGAGACGCCTGGAGCGGCAAGCGCGCGGTGGTCATCGGTGCGAACAATTCGGCTCACGATATCTGCGCCGACTTGGTGGAGAACGGCGCCGAGGTGACCATGGTGCAACGCTCGAGCACCCACATCGTACGTTCAGACAGTTTAATGGATCTCGTCTTCGGCGGGCTCTACTCTGAAGACGCCCTGGAGACGGGCTTGACCACGGATAAGGCCGACATGCTGTTCGCCTCGATCCCCTACAAGGTCATGCCAAGCTTTCATCAACCCATCTTTGACGCGATCAAGGAACGTGACGAAGACTTCTATGAGCGCTTGGCCAAAGCCGGCTTCATGCTCGATTTTGGTGACGACGAGTCTGGCCTTTTCATGAAATACGTACGCCGTGGTTCTGGTTACTACATCGACGTCGGCGCCTCCGAACTGATCGCTAACGGCACGATCAAGCTCAAGAGTGCGCCTGGCCTGGGTGTCGATCGCATCGAAGCAGATACCGTCGTTCTCAACGATGGCAGCCGACTACCGGCAGATCTGATTGTCTACGCCACGGGCTATGGGTCAATGAATGGTTGGGCGGCGAAGCTGATTTCCCAGGAAGTAGCTGACAAGGTCGGCCGCTGCTGGGGCTTGGGTTCTGGAACCACTAATGATCCTGGCCCGTACGAGGGCGAACTGCGGAACATGTGGAAGCCAACACAGCAGGAAAACCTCTGGTTCCACGGTGGCAACCTGCATCAGTCACGGCATTATTCGCTGTATCTGGCGCTGCAGTTAAAAGCGCGCTTCGAAGGCATCGACACATCCGTCTACGGCCTGGCCGAGAGTCACCACACTGGTTGAGTCAAATGGCGCCCAACCGTGGTTGGGCGCCTCGCCACAGCGCCCCCAGACGCAGTCTATGGATGCGCTATTGGAGGAAATTGACGTGCCTCAAGCAGCCCAGAATCGCTCCAACGACTCGCGCGTAAAGTCTGAGAGGGTTGGCATTTTTCGGTGGTGTACATCAGCCATTCGCAAGATCAACAGCTCATACTCCGTAAGCTCGGAAAAATCCAAGTGCAGATCGAACTCCTTATTTTCCTGGGTTCTAAAGAAGTACGTAAAATCCCTGATCCCTTCGATTACCAGCGAGTCAACACCCGCCTTTCTTGAGGTTGAATCGCAGAAATAGTCACACTGCGACCCGAGGAAGTACAAGGCTCCTTCGGTAACATGGGCGAAGACTTTCTGTGTATCGATTCCTGTCATGTCATACGCAAACCGCCCCAGACTTGCCAGCTTAGACATAGCCACGAAGTCAGGTAGGCAAAATGCCTGTGGCCGGATTTCCATCAACTCATCGCAGAACCGCTTGAGTAGACTGTCCGATTCGTGAATTGCGCTAAATAATGGGTCGTGCGCAATTAGCTCAGGGTCGTTAATGTAGGCCTCAGGCAGATAGTTGATGGCAAGGAGCACTGGGCACTCCCATTCATCCTGAATCAGCTCAGACATGATCCCCTTGAGGGTGACTAAAAGTGCTGGTTTTTCTGCATCGTAAGCAAGCAGTTCTGAAGCCTGAACCTTGGGAGTGTTCTCATTTTCATCAAGGAAAACAGTATTGAGTAGCCCTGTGATGAAGCAGTCCTGTTGCTCTTCAGTAAGGTACTCAAGATGACTCAGGATGGCGCTTGGCTGATCCGCCCCCGCTTTTGCCAGCTCAAGCAACAAGGCTTCATAGAACCAGTCCAACCCGTAGACTTTCCTCGTGTAATCCAGACTCAGAACCCCCGATCGGGTCAGGAAGTCAGCCCAATTGCTGTTCGGAATGTCATTGACACTCGAAAAGCTGTAAGGGGCGCTCACATTGGCAGGTAACGACGGGAGTAAGGTTTGTCGGTTGCTACCCAGTCGAGTGCTCGTCCAAAGCTCTGGATTCTCAGTGTGTAGCAGAGCGGCAATCGTTGTGCGCTTGAATGGGATGGATCGTAAGGATTTTTCCATGACGTAGGCTCGGATTGGGCAGGCGGCCATCGCCTTAACCAAGAGCACCGTCAGATCAAAAGCCGTCAGGTATGACCCGTTCGGGGTTCGCATAAGCCAATCAGGGTCATCCCAGATTTGTAGTGCATCGATATCCTCAAGCTGGACTTCGGCCTGGCTCATAAACTTTGTGACCGACGCTTGTGAGAATCCCATACTCAACGCTACCAAGGCTGGTGCCAATGCCCTCGGAACACCCAAAATATCGCAGTCTAATTTGAGGTCAAAAACCTCCGATGGATCGTCGCACCGATATTCCGTGACATCAAAACTGGCACCCTCGCGATTCAGCTGAGTCATGATGAAGCCCGCACCAAAGTTCAGATGGGGGCGTTTCGAGTGTAAATACATCGGATGCTCCAAGCTTGATGTTGAACTGCCATTATCGGCTTTTTTCAGGGTAGTTGCCCCGACCACCGCCTTGTACAACGTGGGAATACTGGTCGCACCAGGTAAAGGTGAGGGAGTCGGCGTCCGATGGTTAACTCCCGCACGTAACCTCGACCTCCGTTTAGCAGCGTAGATGCTGATGCGCACTCAACGGTGTCCCCTGCTCGCGAATGAAGTATTTCTAGACGCCATCTCACTGCGTAGCTCGCCAACCAGATTCGCGATGGGTCAACTGGGGTTCAAATCTGCTGTAGAGATTGCCGTGACCAAAAATTTCAACACGACCAGATTTGGCCTCAAACACCTTGATCATCAGTGAGCCATCGGTGTTGACGGTGCAGGTACAAGAGAGGGTTGACAGCCACATTCGCTGATGTGGCGAAGCTCCAATGTGGAAATCATGTCGCCGACTTGGTTGGTCAAGGTCTATAGATTTTTGCCATTCGGAATAACCGTCAAGCGACTCCCGAGAAAAACAATGACGAGATTTTTTAGTACCCCTAGGCAAAGGATCTTGCGTACCCCTCCCCTTATACGTCCTATCTCAACAATAAAATCTGTCAGAACGATTTTGAACGCTGTCATAAATTGTCTTAGCTCAACCCCGTCTCGTTCTTGAAATCATCTTGTTTTGCCAGTAGTTGTAGGTCACCAATGTCATGCGCGGAAAGCAACCATGCACGCAAGATTTAGAGTGATTGAAACCACCACACTGGATGATGGCAGCAAGCGGTACAGGGTCGTCGACCTTGTAGAGGGCGGCTCGGCTAGCAAGCACGGTGTCTACAAGGTTAGGACAGAGGCTGATGCTGTTTGCTCAGCATTGAATGCTGAACATCCAAGGCACCTGGCTGTGCGTGAATTCGCAGCTGGCAGGGCCTTGTGAGCCGGGGCAGCCTCACTACCGCCTGTGTGGAGTAGTTCATAGAGCTGGTACTATCCTGGAGGTGCAGTCCTTCGACTCCCGTTAGCTTGAACGGGATTAACACGCGCCTACTACGTTGACCTCCGTCATGGAGGAATTACGATCGAACGTAGACCTACTCCCTAACAGCGCACCTTCAGAGGCAGAAATCTGCCAAAAGCAGTCATTGGAAACCCATCAGCGAATTCGTAATGAGCTTCCTATTGCCCGCGTTACCTTGTTTGAGCAGGGTACGGGATGAGTGACTGCAAAGCTCTACTCTGCCAACCGTAACCGCAACCGCAACCGCAACCGGCTTCGATGGGATAAGCCTGCTTGCAAGGCAAATGCAATTATCACGGTAGATGGCGCGGAAAAGCTGCTCAGGCCGCCGCCGGAGAACATCAATGCAAGCCCCAATGCGGTAGCGCCAAACCAGGCCGTCAAGCCCACCGGGTTAAACGCGACCACGCGTTCGAGCGCTGCAACGTCACTGCGTCCGTAGACAATCTGCGCCAACGCCACGCCCACCCAGGCCACCACGAAAATCCCCTGATAGGCCAACGCCTTGAGGATGTAGGCAAACACGTCAGCGAGCATCATGCCGTAGACGATCACCCCTACCGCCACTGCCCACATCAGGTACGAACCGCGAAGGCCAAATCGACCAAAGAACGCCTGCATGTTCAGTGTCGCCAAGTAATAGTTGGCGGTGTTGATCCGAGTTTGCGTGGCCCAGACAAACAGCAGTCCCCACAGCCCCATTAACTGCAAAATCGCCATCACCACCGAGACTTCGTTCAGCGCGCCTTCGTGGGGAATGCTGCTGACTAGGTAAATCCCCGACGCGCCGTTGAGCAGAAATGTCACCGCGTAGAACGGCATGCCGAAGTTCCAGCGACCGTGGTACTCGGCGTCTTCAGGCTTGCCGAAACGCGCGTAGTCGAAGGTGAACAGCATCAACACCCAGACGCCCATGTAGGCGACAAAACAATCCCACCAGCCGAATGCACTAGGCGTTGCTGGGCCGAAATCCAGCCATTGCGGCTGGTAGCCATAACGGCTGATCGATAGCCCCACCGCCACCAGCAAACCACCCAGGTACACCGGCAGCAACACGCCGTTGAGCTTGTCCAGCCAGTGCTGCACGCTGCCCAGGATCATAGGCACGCTGTAGAGCACCACCGCCAATGCCGCCAGCGGATAGATCAGTTCCGGGTACAGGTGATTGAGCGCGACGGCGATCACCGAACCTTCGAACACCGCATAATAGATCGCGGTCGAGAAGA
This sequence comes from Pseudomonas sp. RIT-PI-q, assembly GCF_001297125.1. Taxonomy (GTDB): domain Bacteria; phylum Pseudomonadota; class Gammaproteobacteria; order Pseudomonadales; family Pseudomonadaceae; genus Aquipseudomonas. The sequence continues at coordinate 160,629 of NZ_LHPC01000034.1, read as the reverse complement.
AAATCAACGTCGCTAGGCAAGCCCCGGTGCTGCCGAACAACAGCCGTGAAAACAACGCTACCGACAAACCGCTGCGAATCGCAAAGCGGCTGAGCACGCTGTTGACCAGTCCGTAACTGATCACCGACAGGAGCATGCCGATCAGCGCATTGCGGGCACCGAACGACAACGCCAATGAAGCACCCACCACGATGTAAAACATCGCACTGCACACCGCCCACCAGGCCATGGTCAGGGACAGTCGACCCATGCGCGCTTCGGTGGGAACAGGCTGATGCGCCGGGTCTTGCCCGGTTTGATTCGATTGCGATAAAGCAGCCATATGCGTCAACTCCAAAACCAGTCAAAGGTTGAAGCGCGAGCAGCCGTCACCGCACCGAAATGCGGCGTTGGCGTACCGTTTGGCATGGCCCGCGCTAGACGGCGAGCAGAATCAGGAAGGGAACAGCTTGCTCAGGCAGCTGAGTTTTTTCTTATAGGAACGTCGCGCTTCCAGCGCCTCTTCGAGGGTTACCGCGACAAAGCGGGCCTTCTGGTTGGGTTGCATCTGGCCGATCAAATCGAGGTCGGCGCTGATCACCGTGCCAATCATGGCGTAGCCGCCGCCGGACACCGCATCACGATGTAGGACGATGGGTTCAAGTCCGGCGGGCACCTGGATCGAGCCGATCGGGTAGCAACTGTCGACAATGTTCGACGGATCAGAACCGGCGCCGAACGGCTGCTCCCGGGGTTGAAAGCTCAGCGCACTGCCGCCCTTAAAGCGATAGCCGATGCGGTCGGCTTCCGAACCGACCGTCCATGGCTCGGCGAAAAAGCTCTTCGCCGCCGATTCGGTCAAGCGGTGGTAGTACAAACCGGGCACCACCCGAAGGGTGATTTCGCCACCCAATGATTGCCGTAATGCCATGGGCAAACTAGCCCCGGCGCGGCTCTTGCCTCTGGCAATGCCCACCGGCAATTCGTCGCCCGCAATCAGCCGTCGCCCCTGAAAACCGCCGAGAGCGCCCAGCGCATAGGTGGAGCGACTGCCGAGCACCACCGGCACATCTATGCCGCCGGCCACTGCAACATAAGTACGGGCCCCAGCCTTGGGAAAGTCAAAGCGCAGCACTTGGCCGGCCTTCACGGTGAACGCGGTGTCATGGTGCATTTCCACGCCATCGATCCGTGCCGTCATGTGTGCGCCGCTGACCGCCACCAATGCATCCTGCTGAAACTCCAACTCAGGCCCAAGCAGCGTACATTCCAGCGCAGCCAAACCTGCCGGGTTGCCGACCAATTGGTTGGCCGCGCTCAAGGCGTATTGATCAAGCGCGCCGGACGGCGGAATACCCAAGTGGTAATACCCTTCGCGGCCCAAGTCTTGTACCGAAGTGGCGAGGCCGGGTTTGAGAACCTTGATCATGCCAACACCTCCTGCAGCGACTTGGGATAGCCAACGGGGTCGGCGAGGAACGCGTCCAGCGAAAATTCCACCGGCCGAATTCGCAGGTCAAAGCGACCAGCTTCCACTTCGGCCACCGCGTGATCGTAGGCTTCACGATCCATCGGTTTGAACTGCACGATGTCGCCGGGACGGAAAAACACCATGTGTTCTTTCAGGTACGCGAGGTGCTGTTGCGGGTCATAGATCGGCGCGGGGGTGACGCCAAACATCTGATAACCGCCAGCGCCGCGCACCGAGTAAATGCAACCAAAGCAACCGCCGTGGCCGAGGGTCAATTTCGGTGTATCGGTGCGCGGGCGCAGGTACTTGGGCACCTGCAACTGACGCTCACGCTCGACCATCTGGAACATGAAGGGCAGCCCGGCAACGAAGCCGACCATCGAGACAAACCACGGCGCGCCGCTGTGGGCCGCGATGAAGGCATCGACGTCAGCAAGACCGTTGATGCGGGCAGCGTATTCCAGATCCGTCGCGCTCGGGTCTTGATGGCGATCGCGAAAGCGCATCAGGGTTTCGTGAGTCCAGGGATCGTTGTAGAGCACCGGAATCTCGATAATCCGCGTCTGCAACGTGCGCTCGGCGACGGCTCCGGCCTCGGCGATTTTCACCGCTTCGAGCAAGGTGTGAGGGGCGATGCGATCCGGGTCGAAACGAATCTGGAATGACGCGTTGGCCAGGCAGATATCGAGCACGCCATCCAGCGCCAGCCGTTCCACAGCGCGGGTGACGGCCAGACCTTTGAAAAACGCGTCCAGAGACATGCTGTCGCTGACTTCGGCAAACAAATGCTCATCGGCGCCAAAGCTGTAACGGATGGGCGTACTCATGCTTCACCTCCGCTGCTGCGCTCGGCCAGCCAGGTTTCCAGGGTGCCGGTGTGAAAATCGGCGCTGTGCAGCCACGGTTGCTCGAGCAATTCAGCGTGCAACGCCAAGGTGTTGGCCATGCCGGTGAGCGTGGTGTTCGCTACCGCCATTTTCGCGCGGGCCAGCGCTTCGGCGCGATCGGCACCATGAACAATCAGTTTGGCCAGCAGCGAGTCATAGTACGGCGGCACACGGTAGCCTTGATACAGATGCGTATCGACGCGAATGCCCTCGCCGTTCGGCCAGATCAGTTCCTCGACCAGGCCTGGACTCGGGAAGAAATCCCGCGCCGGGTCTTCAGCGTTCAAGCGCATTTGCAGGGCGGCGCCGTTGAGTCGGATGTCACTTTGCCGGAAACCCAGCGGCTCGCCGCCAGCGATGCGCAACATGGCCTGAACCAGATCGATACCGGTGATCAGTTCGCTGACCGGGTGCTCGACCTGAATCCGCGTATTCATCTCGATAAAGAAGAACTCGCCAGTGACGTCGTCATACAGGTATTCCAGCGTGCCGGCGCCCTTGTAGCCCAACGATTCGGTGAGGCGCACAGCGCTTTCGCAAAGGGTTTCCCGTTGCTGTTGGTTGAGGACTGGCGACGGCGCTTCTTCGAAGATTTTCTGCCGCCGACGTTGCAGCGAGCACTCGCGCTCAAACAAATGCACGGCGTGCTGACCGTCGCCCAATACCTGCACTTCAATGTGCCGGGCCCGGCTGATAAACCGCTCCAGATACACCGCGCCATTGCCAAACGCCGCTTGGGCTTCGCGCTGGGAGCGGGGAAATTCTTCGCTCAGTTGCTCGGCGTTTTCCGCCAGACGAATGCCGCGCCCACCCCCACCGGCCGACGCTTTGATCAACAATGGGTAACCCACGGACTCAGCAGCCTTGAGTGCTGACTCGACGTCGAACAGTTCACCCGGCGAACCTGGCACCACCGGCACGCCAGCGGCTTGTGCGGTACGCCGTGCTTCGGCTTTATCGCCCATGCGCCGGATGGTCTGCGCGCTTGGGCCGACGAAAATGGCCCCGGCAGCCACCACCGCTTCGGCGAAATCGGCGTTCTCTGACAGAAAGCCGTAACCGGGATGCACGGCGTTGGCGCCCGTGGCTTTCAGAGCGCCAAGTAACGCTTCGACGTTCAAATAACTTTTATCGGCGCGGGCCGGGCCAAGAATGTGGATCTCATCGGCCATGCGCGCGGCTTGGGAATCGACGTCCGCCTCACTGCACGCAGCAACGGTTGGAATGCCCAGTTCTTTGGCGGCGCGGATAATCCGCACGGCAATTTCGCCACGGTTGGCGACCAGCAGCTTATGAATGGTTTGAGTCATGATCGCGCCCTCACTCGCCGTCGAGTGTTGCGACGACTTGACCTGGCTCCACCGGATCACCGTCTTCTACCAAAAAGGCACTGAGGCGACCGGCCGTTCCGGCGGTCAGTTCGGAGAACTGCTTCATGACCTCGATCAGGCCAATCACCGTGTCGGCGCTGACCTGCGCGCCGACCTCGACGAAGTTTGCCGATTCCGGGGTAGCTTTGCGGTAGAAGGTCCCCGGCAACGGGGTGATTACAGTGTGTTCGGCCATGTCTGTTCCTCTTGGAATAGTTGTAGAAAGGCAGGCAAAAAGTGAATCGGTGCCAAACCCTGGCGGTTGTGTCCCAGGTGTTTTCGTTCGGTCTCAGCGCGGTGCTCGGACTTCTATGCCCGCGCCATCAAGTGCATGACGCGTGGCTTCGACCAACGCCAGGGCTCCCGGCGTGTCGCTGTGCAAACAGATGGAATCGAATTCAATCGCCAGGTCTTCGCCCTCGACGGTGCGCACCAAGCCTTGTTGGCAAGCACGCAGCACTCGCTCGGCGATGTGGGCCGGGTCGTAAGCCCGCACGTTGCGGGTGAAGACGATGGAGCCGCTGAGGTCGTATTCGCGGTCTGCATAGAACTCGCGGATCACCGGTTGGCCGAGTTCCGTGGCAACCCGCCAGATCACCGAGTTGGGCATGCAATAGAGCAGCAACTCGGGCTCCAGGCGCTGAAGGTTTTCCACCAGCAAACGCGCGGCTTCCTCATCGCGGGCCAGGTGCATGTACAGCGCGCCGTGGGGTTTGATGTGTTGCAGTGCCACGCCTTGAACCCGGGCGATTTCGCGTAAGGCACCCAATTGGTAAAGCATATCGTCGACCAGTTCCTGGGCCGGGGCATTGATGTGCCGGCGGCCGAACCCGACCAGATCGCGAAACCCTGGATGCGCGCCGATAGCCACGCCCAGGCTTTTCGCCCGTTCGACCGTGCGGCGCATGGTGCCGGGGTCGCCGGCATGAAAACCGGTCGCGATGTTGGCCGAACTGATGAAGCCCATCAGTTCATTGTCGACACCATCGCCGATGGTCCATGGACCGAAGCCTTCGCCCATGTCCGAGTTGAAATCTACTGCCTGCATGACGCTTGCTCCTGACGCTTGTGACTTCATGCAGGCCACGTTAAATTCCAGCCAACCCCTTGGGAAGATCTATTAACAGATAGGCCATCTTCTGAAAAACAGATACCTCCTGAAATCAGAAAACCTCGTCGTCTGGAGAATCCATGTCACTGACCTTGCGCCAAGTCCGCTATTTCGTCGCCACCGCCGAGATCGGGCAGATTTCCCAAGCCGCCATTCATTTGAATATTTCCCAGTCGGCAGTGACCACCGCGATCAAGGAGCTGGAGGGGATACTGGGCACGCTGTTGTTCCAGCGCTCGGCACAGGGCATGAGCCTGACCGATGCCGGGCGGCACTTTCTCAATCGGGCATACGTGATTTTGCGCAGCGTCGATGACGCGTTGAACAGCCCGTTGCCGGATGTACGCGCCAGCGGCCTGTTACGTTTGGCGGCGAGTTACACGGTGATCGGCTACTTCCTGCCGCACCATCTGCAACGGCTTGAGCATTGGCATCCGGACGTGGCCATCGAAGTCCACGAACAAGAACGGACTGCCATCGAAGAAGGCCTGCTGGAAGGTCGCTTCGACATGGCCGTTGTTCTCACCGCGAACCTCACTCACCCGGACATCGTCTCGGAAATTCTATTCAACTCTGAGCGCCGGCTGTGGCTGCCCAGCCACCATCCCCTGTGTGAACGTTCGGCGGTCAGCCTCGCCGACGTGGCGAAGGAACCCTACATTCTGCTGACCGTCGACGAAGCCGAACAAAGTGCGATGCGCTATTGGGAACACGCGCGACAGCAGCCAAACGTGCGGGTGCGCACCAGTTCAGTCGAAGCGGTACGCAGCATGGTCGCCAATGGCAGCGGCGTGGCAATTCTCTCGGACTTGGTGCACCGCCCCTGGTCACTGGAAGGAAAACGCATCGAAACCCTGACAGTCATTGACAAGGTGACGCCGATGAGTGTCGGACTGGCGTGGCATCGCGAGCGCGAATTCAGCCCGGCGATGCAGGCGTTTCGTAACTATTTCCACGATGCATTTTTGGCGCCGCAACAGCTGTCTGCGCGACGCTAAAAACGGCGACAACCATGCCCCCCCTTTTGTGGATTTACGATGGACGAACGCACAGAGATCTACCAGAGAAGCCGCCTTTGAACAGCAATATGTTATGAGCTACTGACTACGCCAAAAGCAGTGAGTCATTGTCACTGTAATCAATGCCGCAAAGGCCACGGTGCAGCATTCGCTTCTTATGGTAGCGTGCCTCGTGGCGCACTACGGATACTCAACGGCGCTGGCCACATCACTGCGTATTCTTCTTCAGAATCGGTGTTACGCGAGTTCTGCGCGCTGTGTGGTTCGACTTTGTTCTGGTCTCGCTCTCAAGGCGAATGTTCCGATTGGGTTTCGATAGCACTGGGCACATTCGACACCCCCTTCACGCCTCAGAAGCAAAATACGTTAATGTCACTTCCAGAGTTCACTGGTACACACCATCCAACTCATCGCCTCAGCTGGATTAACTGCAATGGGCGTTTTTTGCTTATCGTGACGGGCAAAAATCGGCCAAAAGCGGTTGTTTGGAGTAGAAAAATAATCCGCCCCAATTTCCCCGTGACTAGTAAGCGAAACGCTTGAGTCCGTCTTGACCGCATAAAGATGGTGAGCATCCCCTATCCCCTTCCGGGCCGTTCGACCCGAACTTCACAAGATTATAAGGCGCTCACTAGAGCGATCGGCCAGAGCAACAGTCGCCGAAGCGGCCTACACCGCATCGCAAATTAAATACCTCTTCTCTGGACATTCCACTGTTTCCAGTAGTGTTCAGCTTTGCAACGATCGAGGAGGTTAAGCAGGAAATCGTTTTGAGAGGCCCTGTGATTTGCCAAATGACGACGTACTCAGACTTCAGAGAACGTTATGGCCATAATGTCTACAGAATCACATCTAAAAATGTACCAGCCCTCCATGCCATGACTATCGTTGGCTACGACAATGATGGGGGTTACTGGATCATCAAAAACAGCTACGGAGCCGGCTGGGGTGATCTAGGAGGATACTGCCTATACAGCATGGAGGACTCTGGACTCGTAACACCGAACCCTACAGTTTGGGCAATCGATCTCTGAACCCTGCCGCATTGGAATACATTGGAAGCCGACCAGGCACTTTCGGGATTCCTGAGTCGCCGCTGGCGCCTCTGTTTGCTTTCTGGTCACGCCAGTATTGACGGGGTCAACTGTGATCGTCGTCGTAGCCTGGTGTCTGAACAAAAATATTTAGTCTCGGTAGCCATCCCAATTATTGGGAATAAGCAGGCCCCGCCCCTTTGTTTCTGGCTGCAGTTGTACGAGTAATCTCAACGCAACGAATGCCATTTTCTCTAAGGCATGGTCATGAAACATGTTGGCCACAGTCGATACCAATGACTGCCCGCCTAAGTCACGCAAGGTGACTTCGGCGGATTTCACTTTCAAATCTCGGTCTTCGGCTCGGGGCTGAGCAAAGTCCGAAACCTAACACTCAAGCGTAGACTCAAGACTGAGCAGCAAGCTGTCGTTACGGCCCATGACCGCTTCCAATTCCACATCCAAATGCTTGTGCAGAGCTTTCAATTCGTGACTGCGATTAACGCCAAGAGGATCCAGCCGGTCGATCAGGTACACGACGAAGACGCTCGTGATACCAGTCAACGCGCCGATGATGACCGCAGAAACGACAGAGCCAATAAGCCCTAGCCCTGGGATGGTCAATATAAACTTCTCAATGAACTCCTCCAGTGCAACGCCACCAATGACCACTGCGCCGGCACAAATAACCTTTAACGCTTCATGAGCCCCTTCTCTGAAGGTCATTCCTTTCGGCGGCATCGCAAGTGTTTTGAGTGCACGCAGCAGTGACATGAAACCTTCACGGAACATGCGAATGACCCGCTTACTGGTTGTCATGAGGGTATTCAGAAAAACGGTGATCAGATTCGATAGTACGCCGGCGACGAATCCCGCCCCTCCGGCCGCTAGAGCTTCCTTCCATTTGCTACCCACTCGCGACGCCACACGCTCCATACGTGAACGCAGTTCTGGCCACCAGCGATCATGCGCAGCACCATTGCGATAGGAATCCTGAAGCTCGTCAAAAGTGGCTGCGAAAAACTCAACTAGCATGAGGCCGAACGCTTGCTGGAAGGCCATTTTTCCGCCTTCCTTCACGCTGGTATCAATCACATTCTTTTTGAATTTTTCACTCTTGTAATAGGCGTCGTGAAGTTTTGCTTCGTACTCGGTACGAGCGGCCTTGTCTTTGGCCAGGATCAGCTCTGGATGGTCAGCAATGGTTTGCTTCTCCAGACTGAGCTTGAGCTCGTTCCGCTCTTTGATTGTCCGCTCTGACTCGGGTTTGGATTGAAGTTCGGCTATCCGCTCTCGTCGAGCAGGGCTTTCTTTCTGCAGGCGCTTAACCAGAACTTCTACCTTCTGATCGCCTTTTGATTGGTTGAAGCGCTCCTTCGTAGGGTTCAAATTAGAGGTGCTGTTCGCTAGAGGTATGGCTTCAAGGCCTGCGAGATCTCGACCTCGATCCCGGTGAATCTCAGCCGCTGAAATCGTATGATCAAGGTTGCGTTTGTCGAGTTGTTTTGGCCCAAAGGTCTTACCTGTGTAGGTGTCTTTAAGATCCGCCGCTGCCTGATTAGTAGTGTCTACACGGTTCTTATCGGTGTAACGCGAGTCGCGATCAAATGTACTCCGAAGAGCCTTACTAATCGGTGGAACCTTCGCGTAGTTGTCCCGCGCCTCGTCGGTTGCGTAAATCTCTTTGCGGGCATTGTGGATGGTATCTACGTTGCCACCCACCTTGTCATAGGCAGACAGAACCTTACCTAGGCCAAACGGAACCACTACTGCCTGGAGCACCTCGCGGCGACTGTCCCGAATCAACTGATCAAAGCGCTCTGTGTTGAGCGACTTGGTAAAATCCTGCAGTGCTGCATCAACCTGCGCATCACTAACCTTCGTATCCAGATCTACTGAAAGCGCACTGAATACCAAGTCGACTCGCTGGGTGTCGATTGGTTGTTGCAGCATGGCTAAAGCGTCAGCAGGTGTTGGAAGGGCAACGAGTACAGGCTGGTCACGTAGCTGTGCCTGCAACTGGCGTCGCGCCTTGAAACGATCAATTCGATCCGTCATGTCACTCTCCTTAGGCGCTGGCGCGAAGTTGAACCCAATGGGACAAAAACTGCGTCTCCGCATCGGTAATTTCATCATCCAGGTGAATCACAAAACGAATGATTTCCTGAAAGAGGTCTTGAGCATCGGCGCCGATCGCCTGAGCAATTACGAACGCTTCTTTCAGCGAGGGTGGCTGGGCGATCTGAGCATCCAGAGCGCTACGAACTTGAGGAGGAAGCCATTTGGCCCCCATGCCTAGCAATAGCTCGTCGATCTGTTCTTGCTCATCCCGGCTAACCTGGCCATCGCAGGCTGCACACGCTTGTGCCACAGCTTGCATAGCAATGAGCATCCGGAAGTAGCTGTCGTTGTCCGTGATTCGGGAGGTAGCTTTTTCAAGTGCCGACTCAAATCTGTTTTCGCGCTCCAAATACAGCGCCTTCGCCTTGGCCTCACCCCGAGACTCAGCCTCCTTGACCTTTGCATCTTCGCGATTTTTGCGGGATGCCCAGAATTCAGTCATGGATTGTCCAAAGTTATCGACATAATCCTTGGACGCGTCGTAACTGCTGCTCAACGCATCTCGCGCCGAACCATAGGTGTCAGCGATCGCGTCCGCCACGACATCTGCTGCGCTGGAAACGGAACTGTGGGTGGCGTCATAAGCGTCAGAGACAACGGTCAAAGCTTTTTCCGAAGTCTCGGACACAGTGGTGACCGTGGCGTCGTAAGCATCAGAGACAACGTCGACAACTCTGTCGGTCGCATTCGAAACAGCTTCTTTTGTAGCGTCGTATGCATCCGAGGCAACTGTTGCAGCTTTTTCGGAAGTCTCGGACACCGAAGTAACGGTGGCGTCGTAAGCCTCGGAAACTACATCGACAACCCTGTCGGTCGCATTTGATACAGCTTCTTTAGTGGAATCGAAGGCGTCGGACACGCTTTCCTTCACGTGATCGGCAGCCTGGGCAACCGAGTCGAGGAGACGTTTGAACATTTGGGGGGCGAATCCCTGCGGGCCAAATAAAGGCCCGATTTTGGGAAGCTTAGTCGCATGATGTCAATATGATTCTACTGTCGCGATGATACTTCTACGATCGCGAGTTACTCCCGAGGACTGAGATGTGCGTGACTTTCAAAGGCAACGGCGTTTTCGAATGGCTACGTTGCCTATTAATCACAACTCGAGCTTATTTTCGTAGCGCTCGAAATACAGCAGGTTCGTGACGAACCGATCTGGACTATGGGTGCCATTTAGCTCAAGCGGATGAGAACCATCGGTGACGAAGACACTGCTTGGGTCGTGCTCATTGATGTCGGAGTCGGGAATCTTCCGGAACACGGGCTGATAGATCGTTCCATGCTCAGCTCGAAGGTAATAGGTTGCATATCTGTTTGAAGATTTAGCCAGATGGATGGCCCCGGCTGTAAGGCGTGCGGGCCCATTAACCGTGCGAACCGCGCCATTTATGAATTTATAGCTTCCGTTGCGGGTGTGTAGCTCTTGCACGAAATGCTCAATCGCTCCAAGCGACACACTTACGGGTACTCCCTTACTCGTTACGTATACGAGAAAGCTTTCATGGAGGGTTTCAAGAGACAGGGAACTACCCTCCAGGAACTCAACAATTAGGCCCGCCTTCGCCCGTTCGACCTCAGATGCCGCGATCAGTAGTGGCTTGAGAGCGTGATCGGCGCCCTTCGCGCGATCCAGTAAATGGAGTAGATTCTGGGCCGCCTGTGTTGAGGGAAAACTATCTGTGCGCTGTGCTATGAAAGACTCTCTGACCAGTCCTTGCCAACTAGCTACACAATGGGCTTTCGCATCCCATATCAAAAGCTGGCACTCAGACTGGAGTGGTAGCGAGGTAACACGCAGATCCTCAATCACCATGTCCAGAGACGCAAAGGACTCACTACTGTCATCACGGAAACGAACGACGAGGCTGTCATCTGCACCTGGCAGAACTCCATCCAAGGTACCACTGAGATAGTCTGCTGACTGACCCGTCCATACCATGAGTTCCACATCAGCTTTCGTGGGTACTCCATGAGAGTCGCGTGCCAGCAAAACAGATACTTCTTCCTGGCTCAGGTCACAAGGAGCTGGCTCACGCAGAGTGCGCTGGCTCGACCTCCCCTCCAGACTGTCGATGGCTTTGTCGTAGTCTTCCTCGCCAATGGAAAAACCCCTAGATTCGCAAAACTCTTCCCATTCGCTCATGACCAAAGTCCCTTTTATGATGAGGCAGCATGCCCTAATTTACGCAGCTATCAAGCTGCCAATTCCAACGGCTGACCAATCCGGAACTCAATGATCATGCAATTTCAGGTGATCGTTTTTCGGAGGGCGTACCGTGAAGTCACCTTTGCGGAGAATGTACGGGAACCCCGTTCGTGCGATCTGCTTGGGTATCACATCATCGCGTAAATGATGGATGCTGGATGCTCTTTGTGGAGCATTTCTTTCCGCACACTTTTGACGCGATCGGCGACAGAAGGATCAGCCATTTTTCAAGTGTTCGATGTAGCGAACTACGGCCGGGGACTTTTCGAATCGCCGATGAATCAACGCTAGCCACGACGATGCGTCGCAATCCTTAAGTCGTCGATACGCGACGTTCGGCAAACTCACGCTGCCGACAATCGATTCGGGCACGACCGCCACGCCCTGCCCGAGAGAAACCAAGGCCAGCACCGCCACCAAGCCACCCGGTCGCCCTCCAAGTTTTGGCACAAAACCACCTTGGCTAGCCACCTGTAAGGTACCGACTACTTGTTCAGGCAGTATGAAATTTTCGTTCTGCAAATGCATGCAGGCTATATCCGGTAGACGGTTAAGCCATGAGTCGTCCGGAAGCGCCAAAACGAAACTGTCGGTACTCAAGCGAAGCGCTTCGATGCCTTCAGGCAAAGTCATTGGGCAGCGTATGTAACCCAGATCAAAACGCCCCTCGATGATCATCATCGGCAGACTTGCCATCGGGTTTTCTCGCACGTTAAGACTGACATCAGGGTGATCACTAATAAACTCCTGCACCTGCTTTTGCAGCAACCCTGAATAAACCGCCGAGGCAACATAACCGAGCTCTATGTGACCAATATCGCCTCGGCTGGCGCGTCGAGCACTGCGTTGAGCGGACTCGAATTGGCGCACGGTGGACTCGGCCTCGATTAGCAGTGCCGAGCCAACCTCGGTCAGGCTCACATCTCGGGCTTGTCGTAGAAACAGGCGCGCACCTAACTCCGCTTCCATATCTTGAATCTGCCGCGTCAGAGTCGGAGGCGCTATGCCCAACTGCTCCGCTGCCCTGGTGAAGTTGCGATGGCGGGCGACAGCGAGAAAGTACCGGAAATGGCGGATTTCCATGTGGGGATTAGCTCAAAGGTAATGAAGTGATGAGGCGCACCTAACGAAGCGGCTGCGATTCAGGGATAAGCTAAAACTTTCGTCACAGTAGAGAACTGTCACCATGCCAGTCAAACCCAGCGCGAGTCCACGCATGACCTTGCTAACGGCTTCGGCCGTCTGTTCACTGATCGTGCTTGACACCAACATTGTCGCCGTTTCCTTGCCCAGCATTGCGCGAGACCTCGGGGCGAGTTTTACCGACATTGAATGGGTGGTGAGCGCTTACATGCTGGGGTTTGCAGCATTGCTGCTGCCAGCCGGCAGTCTGGCCGACCGCTTTGGTCGTCAGAAGATGTTGATGTGGGGCTTGGGTATTTTTATTCTCGCCTCAGTCGGATGCGGTATTGCACCGACCATTTTGATGTTGGACATCGCGCGTGCAATCAAAGGCGTCGGTGCCGCGTTCCTGCTCACCTCCGCCCTCGCCTCAATCGGTCATACATTTCACGACGAAGCGGAGCGTACGAAAGCCTGGGCATTCTGGGGCAGTTGCTTGGGGTTGGCGATGACCGCCGCTCCAACCCTAGGTGGCATCATCACCCAGTACATCGGCTGGCGCTGGATCTTCTATCTCAATCTGCCAGTCGGTGTATTTTTGATGTATTGGGTCTGGGTCGCCATACCAGAGTCGCGCGATGCAAAATCGGCACGTCTCGATCCTTGGGGTAGCTTGGCTTTTAGCGCCAGTTTGCTGTTCTTGATTTGGGGATTGATCGAAGCCAACCGTATCGGCTGGAGTAACCCAATCACCTATGCACGTTTGGGTGGTGGAGCACTGCTATTGGGATTGTTCGTGGTAATCGAACGCGTGCAACAGCGGCCGATGATAGACCTGCAATTGTTCAGGCACCCTCGCTTTATTGGGGCGTTGCTGGGAATGTTTGCTTACGCCGGATGCGCCCAGGTGATGATGACGTGGCTGCCGTTTTACTTACAGAATGGCTTGGGCTTCAGTGCCATTTTTGCGGGATTGGGTATGTTGCCCTTTGCAATCACCATGCTGATACTCCCGCGAATCGGCGCAAGGTTGGCGGGGCGCTTCACCCCGGCCAATATGATGGCCATGGGGCTGACTCTCGTTGGTGCTGGCAACTTGTTCAGCGCCTGGGCCTTACATAGCGGCACCTATCTCCCCTTCGCGCTAGCAACTGCAGTAACCGGCGCTGGCGCAGGGCTGCTCAATGGTGACTCGCAGAAAAACATCATGGCCTGCGTACCTCGTGAGCGCACGGGCATGGCATCGGGGATGAGTACCACCATGCGTTTCACTGCAATAATGCTGGCCATCGGAGTGTATGGCGCCCTCCTCGGCACCCAAACAAACCAACTGCTTCAGGTCTCCCTCGCAGCATCACCTTTTGACTTGGTCGAGCAATCCGAAAACATCGCATCGAGAGTCGTCGCTGGTGACATGACTGCGGCCCTGAGTCAGGTACCTGAGCAGGCGCGCTCTGTGGTTGAACCGCTTGCCAGGGATGCATTCGTTGGAGGGTTCAGTCGGCTGTTGTGGGTCGCAGGTTTACTTGCTCTTCTGGGGGCATTCGGCGTTGGAACACTGATGCGAAATCCCATTCCCGGATTTAAACCTGAGCTAGCTTAAATGACTTCATTCCGGTCTCAGCATTTTCATCGAGGATGATGCCTGCGGGCGACGTCTGGATGGCGTTTAGTTAACCTAACAACGGCACCCCGCTTCCGGCTAGGTGCCGTTTCATACATTCGCACTGCGACACCCTTGGCATCGACCATCTTGCTATGTACTCGGTCGTTCAAACGCGCTCATTCGTCATCGCAGAGATCGACCGCCTCGGCTCCCCCCATGTCTTCCTCCCCGGCCCGATCACTCGCTGGCTTAGCGATAATCTCCAGAGCTACAGGAATGTCGAGTTGATCAATCCGATCGACTGCAGCCTGCAGGCTCACCTTGCTGAAAAATGGCAAATCGAGGTCGCCATTTCTGTAAGGCTTTCTCATGATCCCGAAGACAACCGTGTACTCCGACCGTCTGACACGAGCATCAACGACCGGCAACAGAGCAAGAACACTACGACGTCGCTCTTTAACGACATCACGCAGCTTTTTTCGGAAGTCCGGGTCACTCACCAGCGCCTCTGCGCTCACAACCCCTTGCGCCCAAAGGTGGCTGATCGGCCCAGATGAATGCCCATCTTTGAGGTGGATGAATTGCTTGGCATCAGAGAAAAAATCACAGGGTTCGATGTTCGCATACCGAACCCCGCGTGGATTGATTTTCACCTGATCTAGGCAAAGCAGATCCGGGCGAGTCTCGATGAGCTTAGCGATGAGCTCCCGTTCATTCTGGCACTCCGTCGGGCCAATGATATTGACCTTCGGAATCTGCGCGAAGCGTTCTTCGACCTGCCGCTTGAAGTCCCGCTGGATGCAGTACCAGCCTCCAGAGAAAAGAACATAGCTATTGCGGCTATCGCCGGCCCCTAAGGTCGTTTCAAACGTAAAGCATTGGTACACCTTCCAATGCTCCTTGAACGTGTCCGAGGAAGCGACCTTCGTCCTAACATAGTGTTTTTCGTGTATCTCATCAATCGTGCCATCGAAGCCGCAACGATTGAGCTCCGACACATAATCTTCGATTGAGAGACTATGAAAATCTGTACCCCCACTGCCGAACCCGTTGTAGTGGAGCAAATTGCCTTCTTCATAGTTAACTACTTCTGGCGGTGCCATATGCAAGGCACTCTCCCTGCCATGACGAAGCGCCCCCAGTGCATTGAACAGTTTAAGATCCAGCTGCTCGAGCGTCGCCTTATCCCGAACAACCTGCATATTGTCGATCCAGGCGAATCGCTGCTTGTAGTCATTCGACTCGTACACCGCAAGAATCTGCTCGCATTTCTCCAGCAAATCATCCGAACCCACCTTGCAGGTGATAGAAAGGCTGTCACGACCGGCTAAAAATCTGGCGAACTGAGTGTCCGTTGGAGTGCCACCTGCCACACGAGCCAGATCACGAAGCATGTCGACCCCAAATTCTTGCAGGTCACTGTCTTTGCTGGCTTGCACGCGCTTCTGGAAAGTAACGGCATCGGGGGTCGCAAGATCAAGCGTGCGCAGCCCATCGCGCGGCACCGAGTTGAGCGTAACCTTCAACCCGAACTGACGCTCAAACGCATCGTCCTGCAACGCCAGATGGATGTGCCCGAAGCAAATCGCCATGGTTCTGGCGCCGACAGGCAAAAACACCACCGCTCCCGCCCCGCTGGCTAGAAGACGATCGGACTGTGCACCGGCCTGCTCTTCGACAAACGAGACCCACGAAGGCGTGCTTGAGTAGATCTGTCCAATGTAGAGCTCCGCGCCCTCAACGCCAGGCCACTCGCCCTGCCTGAGCGTGTTGCGTCGCCCCTCTGGAGCGTATTCCGGTTTTATTGAGGTGCCCGCCGCGCAATCCTCGCGCAGCAACCGTACCGACAACGTTCTGACCTTCTCCGGATTTGGCACTTGAATCTCCATGCGCAGCAAAGCCCGCTTGGCCTTGGCTGACTAAAATGATAGTCATCAGGTAAAGCTCTGTCGAAAGGCTGATTGGTGTTTGGTGTTTGCCGAGTGCGCTGAGCTGATCGCATTTCGACATCACTTTGATATGCTGCACCTAATTTTCTGAGAGGGAACGCAGATGCGCAGATTTTTGTATGTTGCACTGATGGCAGGCATGCTGGCTGGCTGTGGTGAGCCAAAGCTCGATGGCAGTTCGCAACAAGCTTTCAAGGACTCGGCAGCAAAGATTGCCGCTAGCCTGCCTGAGGAAAAGCGCAAGCAATTTGTCTCCGACGTAATGGTGCTCGCCTTGCAGGGCCTCGATATTTCCCAGGTTTTACAGGGTAAGAAAAATGCTGAAGACGTGTCTTCAGACATGCTTACCGCTCTCAATGGGAAGACTGCCCAGCAGATTTCTGATGAAGCGAGTCGAGTTCGCGCAGCGCGTGCAGAGCGCGAGCGCCAGCAAGCGTTGACAGATATTCAGGAGCTAGCCGAAAAACAGAAAAAATCCGAAGCTGCAAAAACTCAATTAGCTCATTTTGAGGTGTCGAAATCTCGCTTCTACCAAAAGGCTCAAGCCTACGGTCTTGGCAATCAGCCAATCATAGAAATCACCGTGAACAACGGGACTGGCAGCGCCGTGGCGAGAGCGTACCTTAAAGGCACCATCGCCTCCCCCGGGCGCTCTGTGCCTTGGCTTGTCGAATCGTTCAACTATTCAATAAGTGGTGGCCTGGAGCCCGGTGAGACTCAATCGTGGAGCCTCGCACCCAACCAGTTTTCAGACTGGGGCAATGTGGAAGCTCCAAAGGATGCAATTTTCACCGTAACCGTCGAGCGACTTGATGGTGCTGATGGTAAGCCGCTATTTGACGCCGGCGCATTTACCGAGCGTGATGCAATCAGGCTTACGACTCTCCAGGAAAAGTACGCTCACTGATACGTCGACGCATGAAAAATACTCGATCGTTTCCCCACGGGTACCAATTTACCTTGAGATGCGATGTCGCTCTGACCTCCAAAGAAGAGCATGAAAGGAGTCTGCGATTTGTATACGCATGAAGTCGCCAAACCCACCGAACAAATGCTCCTTTGCAACATCCTCGACCTAGATAGCGGCGAGACACTTGACCTGGAGATATTCCTGAGCCGCGAGTTGGCGGCAGTTATTCAGGACAGAGGTGAAATGGCTGCTAGATACAATCGCGATGCCGAGCGACCTTGGCTCGTGTGCCAAATTTGCAGTGGCGCAGTCATGCTGGTGCGCACACAACAACGTCGCTTCCACTTTCGTCATCATCCAGACGAAGAAGGCAAACGCGATTGTCCCATTTCAACCCGGGGCTCTTTCAGCGCCGAGCAGATCAACAGCATGAAGTACAACGCGGCAAAGGAAAGCTCCGCGCACCTACGCCTCAAAGGCATTATTCGAGACAGCTTGGTAGCCGACGCTCAATGCTCCGAACCTCAAGTCGAGAAGGTATGGCGAAGTATGCCAACTGCGGAGCGAGCGAAGTGGCGCAAGCCGGATGTCCAGGTTGAACGAGCGGGCCAACGACTCGCGTTTGAGGTACAGCTATCCACCACTTTCCTGACCGAAATAGTCGGGCGGCGAGAATTTTATCGAGCCAATGGAGGAGCCATCATCTGGGTGTTCGAACATTTTGATCCCACTGAGACTCGAACGGCCGAGGAAGATATTTTTTTCCTGAACAACCTCAACGTATTTATCGTCAATGAAGCAACACTTGAGCGCTCACGCGAAGCCAAGCGTATGGCCTTGGATTGCTGGCATGCGATCCCTCACCTACGAGGAAGAACGGTCGTAAATGAGTGGGTGATGGAGGAGATATTTCTCGACCAATTGATTGTTGATACCGACGCTCAACAGGTATTTTTTTTTGACTATCAGGCGTATCGCACCACGCTCGAGGCCACGTTGGATCTGAAGCACCTGCGCCTCGACTTTTACAACTTCTGGTTGACGCTCGGCACGAGTGATTGCCTTGAGGCCGATGTCGCTTGGCATTCACTTCAAAATCGCATGAGCATCGCTGCACCACACATCCCCCTACCCAAATCATTCCGCCATGGAAAATTTCACGGCGCCGTATCGATCGTCCTGAGTGCCAAGTATGGCTGGCCTGTTGGGTACCGCCTTCAGCGCCTGATCAATGTGACGAACACCGCGTTTGAGTCCTACAAGGCCTTTCTGCTCGCATTTGGTTGGACACTAAAAGCCTTCAATCGCGACGATTTGCTAACGGAACAAGACACGAAAGGAACGTGGGGAAAAAGAACGAAGATAATCCGAGACGCCTTTCACGATCATGACGAAGCATACCGTCAAGATCGAAGCTACAACCTCTTCCTCGCGTTTCTTGTGCCGGAAATCAAGGAGAAACTCGCAGAGGGAAGAGAATGGTAAAGCTATGTGATGAAGCAATAACCTGGAGTTTTCAGCCAGCGGATGACTCTGCATTAGCTTTAGACGCTGATAGCAAGCCCTCACCCATCTTCAAACCATTCATACACACCTAGATCGGAGCATTTATGAACGAGCAATACATGGACGTGGTAGATGACGCGAATGACCAATCAGAAGAGGACTCTATGTTGCCTCAAGACGGATTCATTGGACATCGACGGCAGTATCTCTCTGTTCAAATGCATTGCTCATACAGCGGCACTGAGGAATGGGCAACCTACTTTTCAATGGGTATCGCAACCGACGCTCAAAAATCCCCTCTTGTGGAGGAAATCCGCGAAGCCGGTGCTCCGCTGAACAGTAAATATTTCCTGAACACCGAGAATTTAGAACTCTGGATAAATGGTCAATTGGCAGGGCTATGCCGTTACCGTTTAAGCGGCCACGGAGACCAGGATCTCACAATCTCTGACCTGGACGCCCCCAATAAAGATGAGCCATATGACCTCGACCTTTCCCTATTGGCGGTGTTCATTCGGCCTCAGTATCACTCCAAAGGATTGGGTTACCTGTTGAGCGTTCAGCTTGCCGACCTTGTCGCAAGCGGCGTGTTGAG
This sequence comes from Pseudomonas sp. RIT-PI-q, assembly GCF_001297125.1. Classification (GTDB taxonomy): domain Bacteria; phylum Pseudomonadota; class Gammaproteobacteria; order Pseudomonadales; family Pseudomonadaceae; genus Aquipseudomonas. The sequence continues at coordinate 141,743 of NZ_LHPC01000034.1, read as the reverse complement.
CCGGATCGTGTCAGCCCCGTTTGTATCGCCCCACATCAGCTTTACGGTAACAGCTGACTTCGAATCCTCTGAAGGAGAGCGTTTCTTTGAGGGCCTGACAGAGGAATTGGAGATCAAACTCAACGCGGTTTCAACTGCCGTAGGCACTCCAATAAAAATCTCCGTGGACGCCGGTTACTGACTCAGACCAATTGTCGGTAGGCCAAGCCCCATACCGGCCTGATCCGCACAAGGTACCCGTCGCAGCGCTATAGGCAGATCCGATCACAACACGACAGCCTGGTTGTTCACCACTGACTCGCAGCAAAGGACGAGCGGGCTGATTGCAACGCTTTCGCAAAGGACGACGATGGAACAGTTACGTGAGAGTTCTGAGTCAAAATCCTGAAATGCAGAACAGATACTATCGCCACCTGATCCTGTACAAATTTCCACCTAACGCGGGGCAATGTTAAGAGTACGTTCGGTCTTTATCAAAGCCAGGGAGCGGCCAGTCAGAAGCCTTAGGTATAATCTTCCGCCCGACCCGGATAATCCCGGATCAGTCCTAGGCTGGGGAGTAGTTCAGAAATCACCCTGGAGGTTCGTCAATATTTACGCCTCTGAGGATGCCGCTGAAGCCGAAGCTGTCGCTCGCGGAGCACGCTTTAGCGTCAAGTTTGGCTCTCACCGCCTTGGTACCGACGACTTCGTCTGGGGTGATGCTTTTCAGCAAAAATAGGCAGGTTTTCTTACGACAATTTAAAGCCACATGCCCCAGTGACAAACTTCACCGTCAGGTAGGTTTTCGGGATTAGCTGCGACGATACCCGTCACCGTCAATTCCAACGTTGCCCTTTAGATTCTACCGATCAATCTCAATGTCGCCGCTCATTACTGTCCTCATTACTGCCCTCAGAATCGTCATCCAGAATGGCGACCACGGCCTTCGCGTTATTGAGCGCCCGTCGGGTTGGTGAACAGATCGTCGCGGGCTTGGCTGCACTCACCCCCCCCTCTGCTGAGCGGGCATTGCGGCATTTCTCAGTCCTTAACCTGAAGGCCAAAAAAACTGGGAATTTGCCAATTTGTCGACGTTGTGACCTGACGGTTAACAACTTATCGCGTATAGAAGAGATTTGTCTCAAGTTCTTGCGCTTAGACTTCACACTCTTGAGATGCCAGGGGCATGACAATGCACTCTGATCGTCCTCCTGAACTTGTTGATCCCGGGGGCTTGGTGCCGCGCTTAATCCACGCATAGAGCCTGTGCGCGACACACCCAATCGCGCAGCCGCCTGCGGACAGGAAGCTGCTTTTCGGTCGCTTGGCTGACCGCCTGGATTTTGAGTTATCCGAGGCAACTCTGGTTGCTCATGGCACCTCCTTATGGGCCTCATTGCAAGGCTAGGAGGCGTCGAAGAAACTAGGGGCGCTTCTTTCGCTAAATCGCCATCGCCATCGCCATCGCCATCGCCATCGCCATCGCCATCGCAGCGTTAAACAACGCGACTAACTATTTCATCACTTCTTGTAGCCAAACAATAAAATCAAAAACCTCCTGACGCTTGACACTGGCTGACGACGCCGTCAAATAAAAACCATAGGTGGATGGTGCGCTCAGATCAAAAAGCCGAACTAACGTCCCGGCAGCAAGGTATTGCTCTACCATTTTCTGTCGTGCAAGCGCTATACCCTGTCCATTTATGGAAGCTTCTAGTAACAGCCCCATATCAACATAATCAACATCAGCCTTGGGTTCTGGCCAATCAAGCCCAGCCGCACTTAGCCATGGTCGCCAGGGTTCCAGAGCACTACGCAATAGAACCGCATGGGCTAAATCCAGCGGATTCTCAAGTTTCCCATGACGCGCAAGGTAAGCAGGACTACACACAGGGAAGACTGATTCGTGGGACAACAAGAAGGTCTCCAAACCTTCGTAAATACCATCTCCAAAGCGAATTTCAACATCGGCATCATCGGCCTTTAGGCCAACGATAGGAACCGAAAGCTGCAACGCTACGTTCAATTTTGGATGGGTTCGGAGAAACTCGGGAAGTCGCGACACTAGTATCTGTCGAGCGAAGCTTGGGGGAGATGCTATCCGAAGTGTATTAGTGCTAGAACTTCGCGAAGCCGAAATCGGGTAGTGATTCAGCGATGCCAGAGACGATTTGACGACCTCCAGGTATTCGCTTCCCCGGGCGCTCATCGTGTACTCCCCACTTGGCCCAGTGAAAAGCTTGAATCCGATTCCGTCCTGCAATTGCCGAAGCCTATGACCCACAGCACTGGTCGACACATGTAACTCTTCGGAGGCTTTGGTCAAGCTTCTCAAACGAGCGACCGCTTCGAAAGCGGTGAGGCAATGGATGGAAGGAACGAGGTAGCGCATGGCATCAGACTCGAACAGGCATGTATCAGTGTATTACGGACTTTGTTATCCACGCTAATGCCTAGCGAACCGTTCATCACGCCGAAGCGCAGATGACTTTACGATTGACGGCCGACAATAGAGCGCCTCCACGCTCCATGTAGGCCTACAGCGAATGGACAGTTTATCTTTCTAGACGGCTAAAGCGAGACATCCCGGGCAGCAGCAGCCCGCTCACGGAACGCTCGTGCAACCAACCCACGGTCACTACCGACACTGAAAATGCGCACGCCTTGCGCAAACCAGTGTGCTCGTTCAGCTGCCATGCCAGATGCCGATTCCGAAAACAGAGAGGCGACCACGTCTACACCCTTCTGTTGCGCCTTTTCGACAACTCGCCCTAGCGCAGCGGTGACCTCAGGATGCTGAACCTGGCCCGGGAAGCCCATTTCGTGAGCCAAATCAAATGGGCCAAGCGCTATCGCGTCGATCCCCTCCACCTCAAGAATCTCGTCGATATTGTTAACGCCAGCAATAGTTTCTATTAGCGCCCATACCGTGACATTAGCGTTTGACCAATTCGCAAAGCCACTCCAATCGGATGTTTGATAGTTGGTGGCGCGCGTTCCCGGGCACGCGCCACGTGTGCCAGCGTTGCCACCCCACTTGTACCGCGCGGCACTCACCACTGCCTGAGCCTGCTGTCGAGTCGACACATTAGGTACAATCACTCCCATCGCGCCCGCATCCAGTGCCCGCATGATCAAACTCGGATCGTGGCTCGGGACGCGGAAAAGTGGAGTCATGCCAAATACGTCTGCGGCACGAAACATCTGTACCGCTGTTTCAAGTTCAAACGACCCATGCTCGGCATCTATCCAGACGAAATCGTAGCCTGCCGCACCGCACATCTCCACCACCTCCGGTGATGAGACTTGAACCGTTACACCCGCAACTAAAAGAGCTCGGCCGTCAGTGTTTTTAACTCGATTGACTCGCGGCGGTTTATAATCTGACATTTGATATCCTCCGATTAGTGGACTTGTACTGACGTAGCCGCGTAATTTGTTTCAGCTGTTTTGACTGTCTCACCTGAATCAGCCTCTGGCTTTAAAGCTAAAGCTTGTTGCATCTCAGTAAATTTCTTATGAGCTTCGGCTTCTGGACGAAAAAGCGAAACTGCGATACCCACGGCAAATGACAACGGTATGGAAAACAAGCCTGGGTTTTTCAATGGGAAGCACCACCACAATTGTGCGAATTCCTCCGGAGAGCGATGTAAAATGTCGATCTGAACGGTAGGAGAAAGAATAATTAGCAATACCGAAACACCCGCCCCAATCAAGATGGAGCACACCGCCCCCATCGTTGTTAGCTTCCGCCAAAATAGCGCCAACATCAGCACTGGAAAGTTAGCAGAGGCCGCGATTGAGTAACTTAAACCCACCATGAACGCAACGTTTTGATGTTGAAATGCAAGCGCTAATACAACTGCCGTAGCTGAAATCGCTGTAGCTGCAATTCGTGCGACCCGCGCCTCGTTAGTGTTACGACCGCGACGGATAACACCGCCCCAGATATCGTGTGCGAAGGTCGTAGCGGCAGAAAGCAGTAGACCCGCGACAACCGCTAAGGTCGTGGCAAATGCGATGGCGCAGATAAATCCGAAGAACGCGTTCCCACCCAGGAGACGACTCATCAACGGAACCGCCATATTACCCGCGCCTCCAGCGTCACCGATCGCCGACCGACCAACAAGAGCCAGGCATCCAAAGCCGAGCAACAGAACTAGAATGTGAAATACCCCAACAAGACCGGTGCAATACAAGGCTGATCGTCTTGCCTGGGCAGTCGAGCGTACGGTGAGAAATTTTGTGAGGATCTGCGGCATGCCAAGAGCGCCCACCGTCATCGCGAAACAGAGCGAAATCGTGTCCCAGCGTGCTAACCCAAAGGTGGTATGCGGAGCAAGTGTTTCTACACCGTAAGCGTCAGAAACAGCTCGAAACATTGCGAATAAATTGAAGTCAAACTTTGCTAAAAGCATGACAGTCAGAACGATAGCACCACCTAGTAATAGGATAGCCTTAATAATCTGTACCCATGTGGTTGCTAACATGCCCCCAAAGAGTACATAGCTCAGCATCAGCGTGCCAACGCACGTTACAGCCGGCAGGTATGGAATTCCGAAAATCAAATCAACTAACCCGCCCGCCGCAACTAACTGCGTGATCAGGTAAATCAAAACGATCGGTATACTCGCCAAACCAACGGCAATTCTTACAGGCTGCTTCGCCAAACGCCAAGCTATGACGTCAGTAAGCGTAAAAGTTCCAAGCCGTTTGATAGGCTCTGCCAACAAAAATAGAATTAATGGCCAGCTTGCCACTACACAAACACTATACAAAATGGCATCAAAACCTTTGAGCGCTAATGCACCGGTCATTCCCAATAACGCAGCCGCACTTAAAAATTCACCCGCCATCGCGAAAGCATTTTGTCCTGCGCCAATCTTCCCTCCAGCATTAAAGTACTGGGTTGCCGACTTTGGGCCTCTGGACGCAAACACAGTGATGCCAATAGTGACAAGTAAAAATCCGACAAAACAGAACAACGCAGGCCCATTTCCACTGGAAATAATATTCATTAGAGCGAGCCCTCTTTAAGATCGCGTTCCAGACGCTCTACACAGATGTAGTAAACCAGACTCATTATTAGGGCCAGCACAATTAACGAAGGCTCGACAATGACACCCCAGGTGACACCAGGAGAAATCAAGGTTGCTAGTAAGCTTTGTCCAAAGTTGAAGATGCCGATGAAAGTAATAAAAATCACGATATTCACGGCGGCGAACCACAAAGAGAGATGTTTTTTTCTTATATTAGCAATTACATATTCGCGGCTCTGATCAGCCACCACTATTCTCTTTTTCATATCTGGAAACTCTTTTGGGAATTATTATATTTCTGATATTTCGGAGATAACCGAGCGTAATTTCTAACGCTTCGGCCAGTATTGCCGCTGTGACAAACGGATACAATTGAGAAAACTACCCTGCCTACCGCCTATTTTTTTCAATGAGCGAAGGAGATGGGCCAGCGCTTTGGTGCCGTCCCATCCGCTTTTGCTGCTCCGAAAAGCCACGAAATAGACACCTTTCCACCCAACGCAGATATGGGTGGTCAACGTGACTTCACGGCGGCTAAGCGGCTAAGCGGTTCGTCCGCCCTAGTAGAACGACTGAAATAGTCGGGGGGCGCGAGTTCTATCGGACAAACGGAGGGGTCATTGTCTGGGCGTTCGAGCGTTTTCATCCAACTGAGACTCGAACGGACAAGAAAGATATTTTCTACCTGAACAATCTCAACGTATTTATCGTAAATGAAGCAACACTCGAACGTCCTCGTGAAGCCGCGCGTATCGCCAGTAGTTGATCGGTTGCTTGTTAAGAATTCGAATCCAAATATTGATTTTTAGTACAGATTTTATGACTATCTGCACCTGTACGAATCTCCACTAACGTCCGTCAAAGTTAAGGAGTAGCGTTCTGCCTACATCTACTCCCGGGAGCGGCCATGCCAATCAGAAGTCTTAGGAATAGCCTACCGGTCGACCCGGATAACCCTGGATCAGTCCTCGGCTGGGAAGTAGTTGAAAAATCACCTTGGAGGTTCGTCAATATCTACGCCACCAAGTGGGCCGCCGAGACAGAGGTTCTCGCTCGCGGATCTCGCTTAGCGTCAAATATAGCTCTCACCACCTTGGTACCGACGACTTCGTATGGGGTGGTAGGCCGCAGCAGTTATAGGCTGATTTTCTTCCGAGAATTTACAGCGACATGGCCTAGTGACAAACCTCGCCGTCAGCTCAGGTTTTCCAGCGTAGCTACGACGATACCCGCCACCACCAGTCCGAACTTGCCATTATCTGACGAAGCTTTTTCAAATTGAGTTTGAGTCATCTCTCAAACGCTCAAGGTTCCTGTTGAGCTTTCGACAGATGCCGGATCTTGGTGGCAGCCTACGATTCATGGACGCTCCTGGGGACAAACAATGGAACGCTATTCACCCAATTTCATGGTTGATTTGACCGGCTCACCTGGCTTAGGATGCGCCCAGGTAACGGCTCTAACCTCAACAGGAATCGATCGATTCCGAGCCAGATGAAATCAGCTGCGATTGCGGCCCATCTGACCTATCGATCATTTTTTGAGGTTTACCATGCAAAAGACCAATGTCACCCCACGTCTGTACACAAACGATTTGATCACCCGCGCCGAAAAACGACTGCGTGCCCTCCTGCACGCGGGCTATCAGCAGTTCTGTTTCCTCACTGAATTCGAGCATAAGCTCAGCGAAGCCGAGCATGAACAGCGCAAGGCCAAAGGCATCGCTGGCAAAAGTGCGCTGGCCGCAACCAAAACCATCATGGCTGCCACGCTTGGCTGCGAGCGTTTCAGCGAACTTCACAAGCAACCCCTTACGGTTGACGAACACCTGGGAGGCACCGAGCTCGATCAGCGCCTGGCACATCAAGCCTCCCTGTTGTGCGCATTCATCAGTAAAAACTCTTCGGGTCTCGGCATGGTTACACCCCCTTCCCTTCACGAGCTCTGCACTGACTTCATCGACATGTGGCAACCCACCGCCTGTACGCCAGATGAGCTCACGCAAACCATTCATCGCGCCCTACAAGCTAAAGCCGCAGGAGAGTTGCCTGACTGGTTCGCGCGCCATGCTCGCCCATTGGAATCAGCCTGCTGGAATGAAGATCTGCTGCTCCCCAAGACAGTAGTGTATGAAGCACTCGCGATGCTGAAAGTAGCCGACAGAGAATCGATGACCCCGGCTATCTGGAACACAATGGCGTGGCACCAAATGCGCGAAAACCTCGGCATCGCAGCTAGCCGCCTGGCCAAAACCGAAGAGTTCTCGAAGACGATCCGGGCGGTCAAGATCCTGGAGCTGCTATGGGAAAGCGGGATCATCTATGCCGGCCTTCAAGTGGCCCAGATGTACCACCACGTACTGACACCAAATAGGCTCAGCCTGGTGCGCGCCGATAAGGTCATCGACAAAGTCTTTGTCCAGTTTCTGACGTCCCCTAACTTTCCTCCGGTCTTCATCACATCGGAATCGGAAGCTGCACTCTTCGAAACCTACATCTCGGTGAAGATCGACGTGCTGCGCCGGACAGAGGATTCAGGGAAAATCCTGCGGCTGACTCAGCAGATCATTGACTTGGTGGTGTATGCCAAAGGTCGTGGCTTTAAAGAGTTTGCCGATTGCGCATTATCCATCTTGGCGCCTTGGCTCCCGGAACTTCAAAACCAGGGCAATGAAGAGTTCTTCGCACTCCGCGACAAAATCTCCCGTTACCCCAAAGCTGAAGCCTACTGCCAATACATGGCCAATCTTGCCCTATCGAACTACAGACCAGCAGCACAGCACTGACGCTGTAATTAGGGTCAGTCCAGCGATGAAGCACACACCAATTTGCGCGGAATTTGTTGCCGGCGGGTTCTCCTTCGAACCCGCACGCAAGCTCCGGCTCACGCTCAAAAATCATGAGGTTCAAACAATGACTACTGCAATTTGCAACGTATGCCACGGCCGTGGCGGCCCTATCGAAATTGAATGCCCAGACTGCGGGGGCACGGGTTACGACCTGGCAGATGAAAAGCCGTACGCCCAATGCCACACTTGCTACGGCGATCAGACCGTTGAAGTTGAAGATTGCACGGCCTGCGGAGGTACCGGGGAAGTGGATGTCGACGCCGATGACAACTCCAATGACGAATCCGATGATCTCGATGATGTAGACGATCAGTGACCTGACAACGGAACCATAGCCTCACACAGGACGGTGCTTTCTGGCACCGTCCGCTCTGCCCGGAATTACTGGTTACCTTTCGCAGCCTTGTCCTGTTCCCAATGGGTGACGTCCTCAACCTCTTGTGTTTCATCTGCAGACAGCATCAAGGAGTGACGGTAGAGGTTCATCAGGTGCGGCACGCGAGCGAAGCTCTGTACCGTCTCCGCCCATTCGTAGCGATTCTCAAACGGGTAATAGTTCACCCCGTGAATCAGGACACCCTCCACCATCGTCTCGGAAGCATCGAACAATGAAAGGCTGTCGATGTTCTTGTTCCGTCGTAATTCCTCAACGTCGATCCCCTCAACCGTCTCGTACCAGACATGTACGACCCCACGTTTATCTGGAGGTATCTGGGAGATCCCATTTTTGGCAAGCCCCTTGAAATGACGTGAGCGCCGCTCAAGCGAAATCGCGTGCTCACATCGCCATTGAGCGGCCACGCAATTGGCAACTTCCTCCACAAAAATATTGAGAAAGACGTCCGAGGTGCCCGGCCGGACGATATTTCCAGCGATCGTCGCGATGCTGCGTTTCTCATTGCTATCCATGTCACCAAATAACAGCAGCTCATGCTGGGGGCTGTTCGCCCTGACAGCGTTGCTACGGTAATGACGCTCGAGGTGCGCCCGATCGATATCGCGAATCTCAGCGCTGATGGAGCCTTCCCGAACCTTGTCAGACCCACTCTCGATAGCGAGATTCACCACCCTGACCACCTCATCCACTGTCGCATCAGAAACCTGGTCATGAAAGGTCAGATCGACGATGCACCAAGGCGCAACCTCAAGCATGTGCCGGCTCAACTGACTCCATAGGCCGCTCCAGGCCTCCTCCTCACTCTGTGAGTACTGTGTCTGCTTGTCCGCTCGTTTGCACTCAACGTACATCTGCATGTCACCGTCCTTGACGAGTAGATCCGGTGACTTTTTAGTTTTCCCGTCCGGCCAAGCAATGCTGTTCTCCGGGATGAAGGAAACTTCGTACCCGTTTTTTAGATAAAACGATGCCGTCAACAGCTCGAAAATCTGCGTCTCAGGTTTCGTATTGTTAGCCAGCATCTTGTTCAGAACCCTGTTCACATTTGGGATTTCCCGAAGCTGTTTTGCAAAGGCACCGATGGTGTTGGCGTAGGGATAGATTCGATCACTGCTGTAGGCACAGTCGCTGTATGGGGAGTCATAAGCCAACTCAGCCACCAAGATATACCAGTCAATGTCGTCCTCCGGCGGTACGAAAAGCTGGGCCTCGATCGGCCTCTTCAGATCAATATTCGACTCCCTCGCCCGGATACGCTCCACCAAAGCGCCCCTTCTCCTGACCCAGGCGTTTACCCCCAGCTTATCCACCAACAATGTGTAGAAAGCTTTGGTATTTGCACGCTCAATCTGACGAACATCCACTGTGGTTTTACCTTATCGATTATCCCTGAACGCTTGATTCTACATTTCGGATTTGGACTTATCCGATCTACGTAGATCTTATTTTATGAAAACTCCGTGCACCGGATCTGCACGTCGAAACTCTGAGATGGTTCAACGAAGTTGTGAACGCATCTGGCGTCCTTGGCCATCCTTGGCTTTAACAGGATTTCCCATGCACATCGACAACTGTCCCCTTACAATTGGGAAAAGCCTCATCCTGCCAGAAAGACTGATAGTCGTTGTGCACGTCTGTAGCCTTCATTGGCGTAATCGTGCTGCATCGCACCTAATTCATCTCCCTCCTCAGCGATTGGCACCTCTCACCTCTCACCTCGACTCAGGGAATGAATTTCAAATGAATTGGCTCAAGCAATACGAGAAAACATGGATTGTCGTGGTGGTGTTCCTGACACCGATGATCTTCTGGGCCACTAACATTGCGACAATAGCTGGGCCAGTTCTACCATACATTTTCCCCATAAGATCTCAGGATGGCGTTAACCTTGCCTTGTTGGGAAATTGGTACGAGGAATTCTCCTACCCTGATCGCGGGTGCATCCTCAAGTTCAAAGGGACTATCCAGTACTTCGCGAATAAGGCATACCGAGTTTCAGGTACGATGGAGGCAGTCAGCACGACACCAGGTACGCCGTTTAAAGCTGTTTATCACTACGACGGAAACGGCGAATGGCAAGCAACTGACGAGGAGCTTGTAATTAAGCTGCTTCACTTTAAAGCCCCGCTTGCAAGCACCACACTAGGCACACAAACAGTCCCCGCGCGGGCATTCAATATGCCTGCCGCTATGACTGAAGCGGATCCCGGCCCCCAGTTCGAACTGGCACAATCCCAGCGTTATGACATTCGCAGCACGTCCAAGGACAAGGTTGTACTCGAGACGAACGGAATTTTTGGAGACACGCTCACCATCAATATGGTTCGGACTGACAAAATGTATCTGCGCTGACCTGAACTGAACTTTGCAGGCCCGTTTAAATTTTCCGTGTTGGCAGGTTGAAACCTACACGTGGGTTGTCTCTAGCGCCCCTGCGGGGATCTACCATGAGTATCTGGAGGGAGAAATTCTTGAGGGTGTGGCTAGCAATACCGCCAACTTCTCAGAAGCGTATTTTGGGCCAAAGTTGTAGGCGATTTTTACGCACCTTCAAAGGTGCTGACTGTCGAGTTTCAAGGTGCTGAGCTTTTACTGGCTTTTAACTGAATCAAACAAATCGTCGAAGCGGTAGAGGCGAAAATAAAGTTGAGAAGCGTAGCATTCAGTACGTCATTACTACGACGTTGCACCACCTATCAGACGTCATCCTAGATTTCGCTGAGCGGTACAATATCCTGTTTTCAACATCTCTGGATGGCCCTGCGTTTCTTCATAACGCCAACCGCCCCACTCCCACTAAAGACGCTTATGAGCGCACCGTTGATGGGATTAATTGAGTGGGGCAAAACTGGGTCATGACCCGGTGTCAGCTCTCACGGCTTTGACGTCAAGGACGTCTGGAACAGGCTGAAGCGATCATCGATGAATATGTAGCGCGAGGGTCAGCAGCATCGATTTGCGCCCGCTCAGCCTCTACGGATTTGCCAAAACATCAGCCCGCCATCTTGATTATTCGATGGGTGAATTCGTAGGCTTCTATAAAAAAGCACTGGCTTACGGGATTTCAATCAACGTCCGAGGAGCATTCATTCGCAAAGGACATTGCGGCCTGCTCCTCACGCACACCCTGACCCTATTCTCTTCAGGCTATGTCGATCTTCGATCCCCCGCTCGGCCATCGCCACATCTGCGACGCGCCGGACGCCACTCGTTGTATGACATCAGTCATGCCGCTTAGGATGAGCACGCCGCCGATAAAGCGCACGCCTATCCAGGATCGCTCGCTTGCAGTGCTTCGATGAACGAGTAAGTCAGCGTTTCACCGTCATTGATCGCGTGCTACCAAGACTCGTTTTTCCACAGAACGCGTAGTACGCCCATGCCGAATACCCAAGGATAAGTAGAATGATGATCAACGCACCGACTAGCTTGAAACCCTAGGCTCTGTGCCAGCGCCATGGCGCTCCATATTGAAATGTACGGTGGCACGATGTTTGGCCATATTCATGTTCAAGGGTACAAGTAGCACCCAGAGACGATTTCCAATTCAACGGCCAAAAAATCGACGCGCCTAAGATCAACGAAGCTTTTGTGTTCAAATTCAGCACATCAAACGACTGCGCAAGTGACCAGAAACTCTTTGGCTGCCTGGAAATCCAGGGACATCATCACGCTTAACGCGGTAATGGTGAAGATCGAGAACACGAACAACTTGCGTGCCCAGACCGTGTCATCCACTGCCTTGTAACCGCTCCAGGCCATGTACAACCAGTACATGCCCATGGCTGCGGCGACGGCGAGGTAGCTCATGCCGGTGTAGCCACTGAAGGTCAGCATCAAGGTCGCCACGAGGAAGGCCAGGATGTAGAGCAGGATATGCTTCTTGGCCACTTGGATTCCGCGTTTTACTGGCAACACCGGTATCGATGCAGCCAGATAATCGTTGAAGCGGAAGATCGCAATGGCGTAGGAGTGCGGCATCTGCCACAGGCTGAACATCACCAGCAACGTCAATGCGGCCATGTCGAAGCTATTAGTCACCGCGACGTAGCCAATCACCGGCGGCATGGCGCCCGACAGACTGCCCACCAGCGTGCCGTGAACCGACTTGCGCTTGAAGTACAGACTGTAGAAGCCGACGTAGATGACGAAACCGATCACCGCGAACAGCGCAGCCAGCGGGTTAGCCACCGTGTACAACAACACAACGCCGGCAACACCCAGGACGGTCGCATAGACCAGGGCCAGTTTCAGGGAGATCAAGCCCTGAACCAGAACCCGGTTCTTGGTGCGTTCCATCTTCAGGTCGATGTCGCGGTCGATGCAGTTGTTGAACACGCAACCGGAGGCGACGACTAGGGACGTGCCGATCATGGCGGCCAGTAATATGGCCAGATCGACATGCCCTTTCGAGGCCAGGAAAAATCCGCCCGCCACAGAAAGCACGTTACCGAAAATGATCCCCGGTTTGGTGATTTGGATAAAGTGCTTAAAGGACATCCGGACTTTCCTCAGTGCGCCATCATGGCGGTGTGGATGCTGAACATGATCCACAGCGACAGGCCAACCAGCAGGACGATTACCAATGCGGAGAAAACAAACGCGATCACGTTGTCACGCTGGGTAGTCGAACGGTCCAGGTGGAGGAAGTACACCAGGTGCACCAGCACCTGGATCACGGCGAAGGCCAGTACGATCCACAGCGTCATGGCTTTCGGCAGCGATGGGTACATCACCAGGCCGAAAGGAATGATCGTCAGGATCACCGACAGGATGAAGCCGATGACGTAGGACTTGACGCTGCCGTGGCTATCGTCGTGGCCGTGGCCGTCATGGGAGTGTGCATTAGCCATTACAGAGTCCCCATCAGGTAAACAACGGTGAATACGCAGATCCACACCACGTCCAGGAAGTGCCAGAACAGGCTCAGGCAGCTCAAACGGGTTTTGTTGGTCGACGTCAGGCCGTGCTTGTTGACCTGATACATCATGATCGCCATCCAGATCAGGCCACTGGTCACGTGCAGACCGTGAGTGCTGACCAGGGTGAAGAACCCGGACAGGAAGCCGCTGCGGCTAGGGCCGTAGCCCTCGGAGATCAGCTTGTGGAACTCGTTGATCTCCATGCCGATGAAGCCCAGGCCGAGCAGGAAAGTGATGGCCAACCAGCCCAACACCGCTTTCTTTTTGCCCTTGAACAACGCCAGCATGGCGAAGCCATAGGTGATCGAGCTGAGCAATAGGCAGGCGGTTTCGCCCAGCACATAGGGCAGCTCAAAGATGTCGTGGCCCGACGGGCCACCCGCTACGTTGTTAACCAGTACCGCGTACACCGCGAAGATCGACGCAAACAGAATGCAGTCGGTCATCAGGTAGAGCCAGAAACCGAATACGGTCATCTCGCCCGAGTCGTGGAGATGGTCATCGTGCCCATGTCCATCGACATGGGTGTGTCCAGCATTGGTCACTAAGTTCGACATGGTTTAAGCCTGTTCCGACGAGGTTTCAACACGGGTGGCACCAGCCGGGATTTTCCCTGCGGCTACCAGACGTTTGCGCTGCTCGGCTTCGGTGCGTTCGATCACATCGACCGGCACCATGTAGCCTTGGTCATCACGGGCAGCGTGGATCACAAAGTAAATCACGGTGCCAGCGAGACCGAAGATGGCCATCCACCAGATCTGCCAGATCATCGCGAAACCGAACACGGTCAACAGAGCACCCATGACCAGGCCGGTGGCGGTGTTGTTTGGCATGTGGATCGGCTCGTACTTGACCGGAGTCTGGTACGCAGTACCGTCTTCCTTGGCTTCAGTGAACGGGTCGATGCAGCCAGCCTTAGGCAGCACGGCAAAGTTGTAGACCGGAGGTGGTGACGAGGTCGACCATTCCAGGGTGCGAGCATTCCATGGGTCGCCGGATTCGCACATGTTGTGCTTGCGATCACGCACGCTGACATAGAGCTGAATCAACTGGCAGGCGATACCGCAGGCGATCAGGATCGCGCCGAACAATGCAACGTGCAGATATGGCGTCCACTCAGGGTTGGTGGTGGCGTTCAAACGACGGGTCATGCCCATGAAGCCCAAGGCGTATAGCGGCATGAACGCGCCGAAAAAGCCGGTGATCCAGAACCAGAATGCAGCTTTGCCCCAACCTTCATGCAGCTTGAAGCCGAACGCTTTCGGGAAGTAGAAGGTGAAACCAGCGATGTAGCCGAACACGGCGCCGCCGATGATCACGTTATGGAAGTGAGCGATCACGAACAAGCTGTTGTGCAGAACGAAGTCAGCACCCGGAATGGCCAACAGTACGCCGGTCATGCCGCCGATGGCGAAGGTCACCATGAAGCCCAGGGTCCACAGAACCTGGCTGGTGAAACGCAGACGGCCCTGGTAGATGGTGAACAGCCAGTTGAATAGCTTCACCCCCGTCGGGATCGAAATCAGCATCGTCGCCAGACCGAAGAAGGCGTTGACGTTGGCACCCGACCCCATCGTGAAGAAGTGGTGCAGCCAAACCATGAAGCCTAATACCGTGATCCCGAAGCTGGCGTAAATCATCGAGCGATGGCCGAACAGGTGTTTACCAGTAAATGTGGAGATCACTTCCGAGAAAACGCCAAAGGCCGGTAGCACCAATATGTACACCTCTGGGTGACCCCACGCCCAGAACAGGTTGACGTACATCATCGGATTGCCACCAAGCTCATTGGTGAAAATGTGGAAATCCAGGTAACGATCAAGCGACAGCAGTGCCAGTGTAGCGGTCAGGATCGGGAAAGAAGCGACGATCAAAACGTTGGCCCAGGTGCAGGTCCAAGTGAAGATCGGCATGTCCATCAGTTTCATGCCCGGGGTACGCATTTTCAGCACGGTGACCAGGAAGTTGATCCCCGTCAGCGTCGTCCCCAGACCCGATAGCTGTAGCGCCCAGATGTAGTAGTCCACACCCACGCCCGGGCTGTAGCCCAGTTCCGACAGCGGCGGATACGCAACCCAACCGGTACGGGCAAATTCGCCGACGCCCAGAGACACGTTCACCAGCACAACACCGGATACCAGCAGCCAGAAGCTCAAGGAGTTCACGAGCGGGAACGCAACGTCACGCGCACCAATCTGCAGCGGCAAGACAAGGTTCATCAGGCCGGTAAAGAAAGGCATCGCCATGAAGATGATCATGATCACACCGTGAGCGGTGAAAATCTGGTCATAGTGTTCAGGCGGCAGGTAGCCAGGAGACCCCTCGGTGGCCATGGCCAGCTGGGTACGCATCATAATGGCGTCCGCAAAACCACGCAGTAGCATGACCATGGCGACAATGACGTACATGACGCCGATTTTCTTGTGGTCGACCGAAGTCAGCCACTCGCTCCACAGGTAGGTCCACTTCTTGAAGTAGGTGATTGCAGCGAACACCGCCAGACCACCGAGCGCGATCATGGCGATGGTAATCATCACGATCGGCTCATGGAACGGAACCGCTTCCCAACTTAATTTACCAAACATCGTTTACTCCTCTGCCTCGGCAGCTGAATGCGCGTTCATGTCCATCCCTTGCGTGGCGACCACTTCCTTCTCTTTCTTCTCGTGGTTCACTTTCGGACCCGGTTTCATGCCTTCGTACTTGTCGACGATGATCTGGAACAGGTTTGGCGTGACCGAGGAGTAGAGCTCGACTGGGTTGTTCTGGCTTGGCTTGGAAAGGGCTGCGTATTCAGCTTGTTCAAGCTGTTTAGGTGCCTTCTTGACATCACTGATCCAGGCATCGAAGTCCGCCTGAGAAGTAGAGATTGCTTTGAACTTCATGCCGGTGAAACCAGCGCCGCTGTAGTTGGCGGAGATCCCGTCCATTTCAGCGTTGCGGTTGGCCATCAGGTGCAGCTTCGTCTGCATACCGGCCATGGCGTAAATCTGGCCGCCCAGACCCGGAATGAAGAACGAATTCATCACGGTGTCGGAAGTGACTCTGAAGTTGATTGGAGTGTTAGCCGGGAACACGATCTTGTTGACCGTAGCGATACCTTGTTCCGGGTAGATGAACAGCCATTTCCAGTCCATCGCGACCACTTCAATGGTGATCGGCTTGACGTTGGATTCGAGCGGACGGTACGGATCCAGCGCGTGGGTCGACACGTAGGTGATGTAACCCAGGACGGTGATGATCAGTACAGGAATGGTCCATACTGCGATTTCAATCTTGACGGAGTGCGACCACTTTGGCGTATAGATGGCGTTCGTGTTCGACGCGCGATATTTCCACGCGAACAGGAAAGTCAGGACGATGACCGGCACGACGACCAACAGCATCAGCAGCGTTGCAGTGATGATCAGGTTTCGTTCATCCAGGCCCACCTGGCCCGTAGGATCAAACAAGGTCATATTACAGCCTCCCAGCAACAACGTGCCGAGCAGCGGCAATAAGCCTAGTAATCTGGGGTACCTGTTTTTACTCATCTCACGACCTCTAGAGCAGCTTGTGCAATGCAGTTGAGTTTCGATCGCCAACACTTAAGCCCGCCAAGTACTGGCAAATTTTTAGATCAAACCGAAACATTCAAATCTAATTGAATTATAATTCATCGCATTGGAGACTAGCCTTCCAACTCGATGAATTGTTACCAAATAAAAACACATTCAATCAACATAAACGAGCAAATTATTTATTTCATATGCGGTATTTTGTCGCACCGAATCAGTTACGAAAAATAAATGCATACCACAAAAAACAAACCACCAAATAGAGCCCTCAACACGACGCTGTTGATAATTACTCTTCATGCGGCGTTCAAATTATCATAATGAGATGTTTTTTATTAACGTAACTTAACCGCAAGTAGATTCGCGCCCTATCCCCCTCATTTTCAACCCGTTTTTTAAGGACAGTCACCGCTCCGGCTATACCGTGCACCGGCCGCGCCTCGGCACCGATTGAGATGCAAGTCTTTATGACATTGTTTTTTGCCCCCTGCCGCACCTCAAGGACTCATTTTGCCTCCGGTTTTTGATAGAAGGCGGCGCGCTGAGAGTGACGTATTCATCACACGTTCTGCCAGCTAGAACCCGCTAATCACGTCAAACAAAATTGGTGTGAGTGGGTGGGGCTTTAGGAAGTAGCCACAAAGCAGTAAGGTTGTTACGCTCTGCATAGGTTGCCGTTCTAGATATAGCCATAAAGCCGCGAGTAGCTTGGATATCAGATGTCGCGCCTTCGCCTCTCTTATCGGAGAAATCGAATATAGCTGTATGCATACGAACTCAATAAGCCCGACAACCTAATATTGAGACGTCTTTGTTTGTCGTTAGACCCGTTGTATAACTGCATTAACTTGACCCTTAGTTGTGTACAAGGAATCACCTGTTCGATATAAGACAAGCAACGCTCGCGGCCAGGGATTGTCTGTAGTAGTCACGTACTTCTGGTCGACTTCAGTTGTCACTGATTTTAAGAGCGGCGATTCGATCACTATTGTGGATTGCAGGGCGCACCACCTGCGGTAGCGGTAACCAGGCGACAACAGTTAGCTTGCGACCCAGTCTGTCGAGACTAGCTAAGTAAGCGCTGCGACTACTGGCCCCCTAGTTTTCTAAAAGGCGCCCAGTGAGCCAGGCCGTTCGCTTGAGGTTGTTGACGTCCTGGAGCGCATAGCCTTATCCGAGCCTCTGCGTTTTTTATTTCGGGTATACACCTCGGGAGTCCACGAAAAAGTGAGCCTAGGACAAGCGAGAACACGCTTTGCAGCTTTCCATTCAGGCCACGCACAGCCGCGTACAGGACTAACGGCCCTCCAAGAGCGATGGAGAGCTCTTGTCTAACCCTGTTTCGGGCATTAGCGACCTCTTCATAAACATCGTTCGCTGGCAGATCAAAATCAAGCAACGTTGCCTTGGTATTCGGTGCGACAGTCAGAATTTTGTTTGGCGTCCGTGTGTGCACTTCACTTGAACCATTGACCACCGTACCAGTAAGGGCTGCGAACCAGAATTTGCTGTTTACCAGCGACGGTGGTGACAAGCTTAAGGTAATCCTTGGGGACTCCTGGGTACAGCAACCTCTCCTCATCCAAGGCCCAGGCTGGAAGATTCGATACGAGCTCTCCCTCAAGAAATATCCCCGTCATCGCTAGGTCATTGAAAGGTGTTTTTCGGGTGAATTTCGGCCTCTTTGGCTTGAAGGTGATTGGGAGGCAGATCGACGCTGCGACAGCAACCGCTACCGCGACGTCAGGTCTCCGCTCAGCACAGAAAAGCTCAAAGCTCTCTGTGGCTGTATTGGTCGCGATGATCTTGAGTGGTGGGCACCCGGCCCGTACCATGTCCTCAAAATTGATATTGCATTCTTTCTTGATACCTACTTTCCGCAAGCACTCGCTCAGTTTTTTTGCTAAAGCTAAATCGATTATTTTGTGAATATTTCGTACAGAAGTAATTCCCAACAACGCCCAAACAAAAAAGGTGACCAGTAACCCCCAGAACCTAGATCTATCGTTATTGATGTAGTACTTCGCCCGGATGACCTCCAGGGTTAGGTCTTTAGTCGATTTCACGCATTGGTATGTGCAGTGACATATGCAGTGTCTCGGGCATATTCAAGGAAAGCAGTTGCTGTGCCCCCCCTTGGTAGAAACGAACGCTAAGGCTTGATTCACCACATGCTCACTCAGCAGACTAAAAATGGGTACTGTCAAAGAAGGAGTGAATTTATGAAACAAATAAGGCCTCATCCTCAGCTTCCGTTTATCAAAATAGGAAAATATGTGGATTATGCGGATTCTGCTGAGCATCAAAACTGCACAGAAGAAGATGGCTGGAGCTTGACGGACTAATGGATACCTATGCGCGCCTATATATTTACGGCTGAGGACGCTTTGTGGCCACTACATCACAGTGGAACGCTTTACCAGTGTGGGTACAAGGAGGTCAATGTCGGCACTATCTTGAACCGCTAACCTGGTGACGATACCGTTTCTCCTATAGTTGCTGATGCAATCAAAATGAAGTTCAAGGTCTAGCCTGACCAGGTTCGCCCGACGCCAGGGCAAGCGACTCCGCCTGCCCTGAGCACACACTGGATCAGGTGTGTAGGCAGATTTCTCCTCCCTTCATGCAGCGTTCTTCTGTTTTGGAGGCGTTCTTGCCACTCAGGTATGCGAAGAAATCCTGCCTTGCTGCTTCAGCAGTCAGCTGCCTGTTCAACTTACGTGGCCAGCTTCAAGCCACATTCACTGGCGCCCAGCTTCCACCTCGTTACCTCTGCATCTCCCAAAGGGAGGTCCTTGGCCTTCATCGAATAATGTCGATGCCCATGTAGGGCTTGAGTACCTGCGGACCAAGGATCGAACCGTCGGCTTGCTGATAGTTCTCCAGCACCGCCACCAGAGTGCGCCCCACTGCCAAGCCAGAACCATTAAGGGTGTGTACCAGCTCCGGCGTGCCGGTTTTCGGATTGCGCCAACACGTTTGCATGCGGCGGGACTGGAAGTCACCGCAGTTGGAACAAGAGCTGATCTCCCGGTACTAATTCTGGCTTGGAATCCATACTTCCAGATCGTAAGTCTTGGTCGCGCTGAAGCCCATATCACCGGTGCAAAGCACCAAGGTGCGGTATGGCAGTTTTAACAGTCGCAGGACTTTTTCGGCGTTGGCTGTCAGGATCTCCAGCGCTTCCATCGATGTGGATGGTTCGACGATTTGAATCATCTCGACCTTGTCGAACTGGTGCTGGCGGATCATGCTTCTAGCGCCAAGACCCGATGCGCCGGCTTCGCTACAAAAGCACGGCGTGTGAGCAACCCATTTGATCGGCAGCAGTTTTGAATCAATGATTTCACCGGCCACGATATTGGTCAGAGAGACTTCTGCAGTCGGAATCAGGTACAGATCGGCTTCGCGTCCACGACTGATCTTGAACAAGTCTCCTTCAAACTTCGGCAACTGTCCGGTGCCGAGCAGAGCCGGATCCTGAACCAAATATGGCGTGTAGGCTTCTTCGTAGCCGTGCTCGGTGACGTGTAGGTTGATCATGAACTGCGCCAAGGCACGGTGCAGACGGGCGACCGGCCCGCGCAACATTGAAAATCGGGCACCGGAAAGCTTTTACGCAGTGTCAATGTTCAGACCTCTATTGACCTCACCAAGCATGACATGGTCTTTGATCTCGAAATCAAACATGGGTGAGTGCCCCAGCGACGCACCTCTAAGTTACCATCTACGTCTTTCCCGACCGGTATAGATTTGTGCGGCAGATTCGGAATGCTCAACAGAATGGAATCCAGTTCGGTTTGGATCGCGTCTAGCTCGGACTTGCCGGTAGTCAATTCGCCACCCATGCGCGCCACATCAGCTATCAATGGTGCGATGTCTTCGCCCCGCTGCTTAGCCTGACCGATGGATTTGGAGCGCACATTGCGTTCAGCCTGCAATGCTTCGGTACGCGTCTGAACGGTCTTGCGCTGTTCTTCCAGCGCGCTGATGCGCGCAACATCCAATACAAAACCACGGGAGGCCAAGCGATCTGCCACTTCCGGAGTGTTGCCGCGTAACAATTTTGGATCGAACATTTCAATATCTCATTGTGTTAAAGCACGCAGCTGAGAATTGGATCGAAAGACGCCTCGAACATTTGTTTTGATTACTGCGAATGACAAGGCAAGCACATGTTGAAACACTTTTTATAAATTCCATTTTGCATATTCCGATTTCCTAGTTATATTCCGACAAATCTAAAAAAATGGGGTTGCAAGCATCCATACTCCATCTCTATAATCAAAACATAATAAAAATAGGAGTTGATCATGAACTACAAATGCCTTGATTACATCATGCAGTACAATGATAAACTGAGTGATCATTGCGACTGGATGATTCAAGTATGCACCGAGGATCAAGAAGAGATGGAGCATTGTTTTAGGGTTTATCATGTTGAGACCGACCCTGCAAAACATGGTGAACCAAAATTCATAGGGTACTTTCCAGCCGCAATGCCAGTCGAACTGCTTATTAGTGTAGCCTCAACGTGGCGCGAGTACTATTGCCTTGGGGAAACGGTCGATTGAGGACAACGACCGGTGTGGCAGAATATATCGAGTTTCAATAAGCACTCACAGCTTATCCCCCTACACTCTCGAAAGGAGGTTGAAATATTATAGTTAAATTTCAATCTCTATTCTGACCTTTGAATCAAAACCACGCATTTTGATAAATCCGAACAATTGAAACTATTGCGACAAAGACTGTCATCTGCCATAGCTTAAATATGTGCTGTTTTCAAGAGCAACACTAGCACGTTGGTGAAGGCTCAATCATCCGTTATCAATTGAAGCGAATAACCGACATCAAGTATTCGTTTTGAGGCTTATGTTGATAGCCAAAACTATGTTCCACACTATACTTTCTCTACTGCGTCTTTCGTCATCAGCCAGAAATCACTTACTCAGATTGATTTCTAAGTTGCCGACTTTACTTCTCACAAATAGGAAAGCTCAGCATCGCCCTCATTACCATTTTTTAGCACATACCTCCAAGCACATTCCAGGCGATTTTTCATCCATACACAGGGTGCCTGCTAGATCATGAAATAAAGAAAAAGGCATCTGATGACAAGCCAAATCGTGAAGTCCAATGCTTGGCAAAGGCAAAGGCAAATGCATATCCTGAAGAGAGAAAACTCGTTGCCTTTCTCAGGTGCTTGGGCATTTCGTGATAGAAAAACAGGTTGTGGGTGAGAATTAACACCTGCTTGAAGCGATCCTTTGGATTGAGTACGCGCCGATAAATCATCGAAGCAATGTCATAGATGTAGTTATGGGACAGCTCGATATCGGGTCGTCGATGACGATGATGCGATTGCTTTTGAGCTTGCTTCCCGTGCCGTCAAGTTCGCCATTACAAACTTCTAGAAAGTAAAAGAACGAGATCAGGGTTTTGTCCTCCTCCTCACTGAGCGTCTTGAAAACACCTGCCTGCTGATCTGGTCGCTGGAGTCGGTACCGAGGCAGTTCGCCCTCCTCCCTCACAACTGTAATTCTTTAAGGCCAAGCATGTTGAGGGACGCGTTAATGCTGTCGATAGACTGATCAATGTTGGTGATTTTCGATTTACTGTCGGTGGTGATGTCCTTCTGTTCCTGTGCCTTTACGCGGATGGCTTCGATGGCATTGCGCTTTTCTTCCCGCTGCAATGCGTGGTCGTTATGAACCTTCTTGGCTGACGCTATCAGTGCATCGCAGCTCGAACGAAAGCAGCTCCAGAAGCGTGTTTTGATGCCAAATGGGTTTCTTGTCCCTTACTTTGAAGTTGATTTCCTCAATTATGCCTTGTTCCACCCTAACCAGCGCATTGAGGTCGGCCAGGATATCGGCCGTTGATGTGAGCATAATCGGGACAGATGGGCTTGCCACTTTGGCTGACAGGCTCTGAATGTTTAGAAGCAATTTCGCCTCCAGGCTCGCAATGAGCGCTTGGAATGCAGGCAACTGGTATTCAGTCCGACTGATACTGGGACTGCAGGCGGGCTGCACCAGCTTCGTATCGGCCTTTCAATGAAGCGAGTTGCCCAATTCGTTGCTCATACATTTTATCGAATACCTTCCTGACTTCATCATAAAACCGGGCAGGTAGTGGCTGCTGGCAAAATGGGCATTGTCCCTCTTCCTTGGGGACAAAACTGAAGGCTTGTTTAACCCAGTCAGAGTTGCCTAACTCGCTAATCAGGGCCGATAAATACGAATCACCCGATCCGGTGATAGTCTCTTGGAGTGAAGCGTGACTTTCGATCTCGCCCTCAGCAAAGCTCAATGCGGATTCCCGGAAGCACAGCATCGTTTGCCTGCAGTAGTTGCTCTGCCTCCGCCGTCAGCCCCTCGGAGGTGATCATGAATCACGAAGAAAAACAGAATCTGGCACTACTCGCTTTGGCAGCAAAATCGACGCTCGGGAAAGACTACGATCTAAAAAATCCTGAAGACCTCGATGCTCTCCGCGCACTTGCGCAGGAAATTTCCAACACTCCAGACTCGCAGTTATCCGAAAGAATTTTGGACTGTATGGAGGAGCTATCCCCTAATGTAAATGAGACAATTCATATCACTCCAGGTGTAGGGGTCGAAAGAGTCGCGCGGTTCATCCCAGAGCATAAGCGGGTGCTAAAAAAGGGTCGTAGCTATGTGACACCGCAAGGCTTGGAACCTAAGATATAATCCCTCCACCTTCAGAGCTTCAGCTATCAGAAGCCTCCAATAAACTACTTGATCTCCGAGCCCGACTTGCGGCAATTTAGGTAGTTGATCTAGCCCAGACGTAGGAAAAACGAACATTCCTTTCACACGGGAATGTTCTAAAAGCGTGAGCAATAGACTGACCGCCTACCCTTCGTAAAAAACCTGCCTTGCTGACGGTAAATTCCAGATCTTCTGCAAACAGTTTGAAAAATGTTTACATGCCATTTGCTCCCTTAGCAAAATACTAAAAAAGGAGCATGCGACATGGCTGAAAATACAATCCTAAACGAAGATCAGATTAATGCCGTTCTACGGGAATACTGTGACTGGGAGGTAGAAGCTGCCGTTTCTCCCTTCAATCAGTCGAAGTTTTACCGTGTCTACCGCCAGCAACAACATGTGAAAAAATCGCGCAGACGTATATTCATCGGAGTCATTCCCGAAGAGACCTCTGCCGGCTGCCTCGTTAGCTGTGCGTCGATCGCGGGGCATTACTACCAGTTGGGATTGTATCATGGAGCGGCTCGGCTTGATTCGCGGGACAATCCGGCGTTCAGAGGCTAAGCCCTCATCTGGTCATCCGGGAACTGCTTGAGTTTTTCATGGCCAATTGCCACTATCTCATCTTTTGATGAGGTAGAGACATGCATCAAGCTCTGGATTCTAATACTGGAAAGCCAATCACAGTCGATGGCTATCGCGTAGCATATGGCTCTCTGTTGAATAGCGCCAACCAACCAAACGTACGCCCTCCGGCAAAATGCCCAGTTTGCGGGGAAGAGCTCCACATCAAGGGAGAGTCTGGGACAAGCAGAATCACAAAGATCTTCAGCCACAATCCTGTGTTCGGTGTCGAAGAATATCCCTGCCCCATCAAGGAGGGAGGCCGTGCAAAATATGAAGTACTTACTCCCACCTCCTATGACCCTGCGAGCGCTGCTGCACTCAGGGCTTCCTTTTTCTCTCACTGGCAGCTGCACTGGCACCAATTTCGCGACTACATTGGTTACGCGAAAGTCGAGGATTTTATTGAACTGCTAAACCTCGCAGACGATCGGAAAATCTGGGGTTATCATCATCTGAAAGAATATGAAATCCCGCTAGTCCTTCTGATACTAAAAGATTTTGCTCCGATCAAAAAGAAAACTACAAAAAATGAATACTGGCGCAAACACTGGGTGCGCTTCTGGTTCCCTTCTAGCGTTAAAAACCTAGATGACTACTGGAACCTACAACCTAGCAGCCGGTTTGTTATCAAAGCTTATTATACAACATCCCCATCGGCGAAGCTGCCAAACCCTAAACACTTCTTAAAATTCGAGAATATCATTTTAAATAAATCATATTTGACATCGGATTCAGAAAGAAAAATGGATACCGTTGTAGAGAAGATGATGACCAAAGCGTTTCCTATCGAAATTGCACAAGCAGCGGCTGAGACGACATTGGAGTCATAAAATTGAGTAGCCACTTTATGGTAAAAACCAAAGGATAGATGAGCCATGTGGCGCAAGTAGAATCATTGCCGGCAATCAATTATTTGCTGCCGGCGTATCGACGTCATTTGGGATCTATTTGGCTTCGGAGCTTGTTTCTGCAGGCCAAGTGACAGTATTCTCTTGCTTAAATCTTCCGCTAGGCCTGACCATGAATTCCGAAAAACAGTTCACCGTGATAATCCCAGACGAGATGCAGCCCAAGCTTGATAACGGTGATTATATAATTAGAGGTTCACAGGTTCGTGACAAACTTGGCAGAATCGTCTGCGAACTTGAATCTCTTGAGACACCCGACCGCCTCTATTTTTCTCCGCAGATATTTGTTAGCTTCGAACAATATTGCTTTATTTCTATCAGCGCTGTGTCTGACAGACTAAAACTTGACCTTGAATCGAACAAATCACAGCTATCCTTGCTAGAAAATAAAATTGATACTATTCTTGAGCGACAGACGGGAAATCTTATAGCTTTAATATCAGACTTCAATGAGCACTTTGCCAGTCTGGGAGAAAAAAGCAAATTAACGGATGAAAAATCTGCCTTTTCGTCCGGGGTCAAAGCCGCAACCGCTATTGCTGCAAAGTTTGGAAGTTACCTAAATGAGTACCTGGACAGCACTGACGTGCGGTTTGGGCCATCAACGTCCGAAATTACATTCGGCGAATACAGAAAGGTACAACGCGCCCCTTGGGAAGCCATCAACAACAGCAGATTCGGGCGATTCCTTAAATTCGACGTGAACTATCTTGCCTATTCACTCCTCAGCATTCTGAACAACGTGAACTTACTTTCGATTACTTATGACGGTCGAGTTCACCCGAGATACGAGGAGAGTCTTCAGGAGCTTGAGCGACAATTAAAAGACGTCCTGACCAAGCTGGTTAATGGCTTTGGCGACGGACAAGATATTTTCTCCATGATGTTCGCAACCGCTACAAAGGAAAATCGCAACGAGATCGATGTTCAGCGTATTCTGAGATTCGACTCATCGTATTCAATAAACGATTTGATAATTCGCTCGTACCCCAGCGGTACGAATATCAAACGTGATGTGGATCGTTTCAAATCTATTGGAGACATTCTCGATCTCTTGGAAGAGATCGAAAATCTCAGAAATCGCGCCAGTTCATTGACCTCCATTCAGCTAGCAAGCTCCCCTGACGTTATTGCGTTGAAAAGCACGCTCTTTGGATCGAATGACGCCTGAAACTCAAGCAAAAAATCGATCTCAGTGACACTTGAAACAGAAGGTTGCGCCCCATCACCCCATTGCTCCACCCATACGGATGGAGCCCCTCTTCTGCCGTAGCTCTTGCTCACCAGTGGGCTCGGTAAGCACTTGGAGATTGGCGGTACCGAACTGGCTGTATTCAGCCGGGCGAAACCAGAGCGATGTTTTGGTTGACCCTCACCGTCGCGTTGAAGCGCGGTATGGCTGGTCGTGGAACCGCCATTCGCCGGGCCTGCAGGGGTGCCGAACGGTGGTTTTGAAAAGTGTAAACAGGAGGGGGAAAATGGAGGGTGTTTTTACACTTTTTACGAATTCAGAGGTTTTTCAGGAGAGATTGGGCCTCTAGGGGTCAGAGGGCGTGGGGGTTTGGGGGCAAAAAAATATTTTTTACATAGCCGTTGACAATCGAGAGTACTTTAGCGTACTGAATCGTCGAGATCGACACGCTCAGACGGTCCGCCAACTGGCGCAATGAAGGCAGGCGGACCCGACTGTCATTGGCCGGCTCGTTGATCAGTTGGGTCAGGTAGCGATACACCGCCTGATACGCGAAGTCGGTTTCTCGGGGCCCTTTCATCGATAAGTGCCGAATACGGGACCGGTCAAACCCGGAACGCTCAATGCCCCGCTGACCATTCATTGGTCACGGCCGTGCCGTCGGCAGAGTCGGCCGTTTCGGTTTGCAAACCCGGTTGAGGCACCCGGCCCCAATCTGCAGGCACCAGGGCCATGCGGTAAAGCTTGCCGATCAGGCTGATCGACAATCCGCTGACATCAACCATCCATTGCAGGACCTGCTCCGGCGCGGGATTGCCTTGCATCGCCCGGTGCAAGTCAGGCATCGCCACCAGCATGCCGGGGTGGCACTGGCGCAGAAAACGTTCGAGCCCCGCGCCATGCTCGACAAAGGGTGAAAAGATCAGGCACAGCAGCTGCGCCTCGCTCAAACCCAGGTTTTTCTGCGCCTCGGTTGATGCCAGTGCGCGCTGGTCAGTCAACATCGCCGGGTTGCCAAACGCCTCCATCGCCTGTTCGCACAAACGCTCCGGAAGTCGTTTGCGACGCATCATCACCAAGGCTCGTTGCAGGTATTCGACGATACCCGACTCGTAGCTGCGGCCATGCACGAAGCACGCTTGCAGCCCCCGAATGTGAGCGGAGATAGTGGGGCTGACGTATTCGTTATCGCTAAGCTGGACCGCCAGCTCGTCAGGTTGAAAGCCGAGAAACTCAGTGAGCAGTGGCCAGCGTTCTTCCAGGCTGCTGACCAGCATATCGTGAACATCGATGAAGGTGGCGCGGCGGCAGGCTTCAAATTGTTCGGCGGGACGCCATGCCGCTTGGGCAGGCTCGGGGTAAATCGCGCGGTAGCAATCGCTGCCCAGCTCATCGAGCAACGCGAATAGCTGCTCGTAGCCCGTTTCGTTGTGATTCGAGGTGCGAAGCCCGACCTTGGCAGCCGCACGCGTCAATCCGTCGAGAAACTGCTTTTGCTGACGAGGCGTGTCGCCACTGATCAACGCATCGACACCGCGATCCCAGCGGGCGATCTGCCCATAGAACTCGCCACTGGCCAGATACCCGTCATCCCACAGGTGCAGTGGCCCGCTCCAGGTACGCCGATGGCCGACCATCAGCAGGTTGAGCCGATTCGACTCGCGCCCGGCTTCGGAGATCGGCGCGAGGTGGCTGAATGGCAAGACTTCGCGGTCATCGACCATCAAGACTTCGACCCGAGGATCGTCATACAGGAACAATGCGCTGTAGCTGCGATGGATATTTTCCAGGGCAGTCGCGCTGGTGCTGTTCAAACGCAACGACGCCACGCGTAACTGGAACGTCGCCGGTGCCCGGCCGGCGATACTCAGTTGTGCGGCGCGCAACAGCGCCAGGGTGTAACAGCTGTCACGGGACCCGGACTGGATCGCCAGCACCTTGAATTCACCAATGCGCTCCATGCCCCCGGCGGCGACCACCAGGCGCTGAATCATGAGTTGTAACGCCGTGCGTTCGGCTCGCGAGAAAAAACTCAGCAAGCGCTGCAGCACTTGCAGATAGACATAGTTCATCGCTTGATCATGGATATGGGTCATTTTTATTTACCTGATACTCATAAGTTCGTTATCGCAAACAACGCCATGCGTGCAAAAGGATTGCCGGCCACGATTGAGTGCTGGTCTTTATTGGAAAATGCTAGCACTTAAACTCTTGGTAATTATTTGAAATGATTGGAATCGCGCCCTGCCCTGACCACAGGCAAACAGCCGCAAAGCCCCGTACCACCTGCGCATCGCGGCTGCGCGGAATATCCTAGGAAATGTCCGACAGCGTCCCACAGACATGTAGTACAGAAAATAAAGAAAGAAGTTGCCCGCAGTTTTTTAGCAACTGCACGACATAGAAGTCTTGATTGAATTCGTGTCAACGGAGCGCATTGAACAGTATCGGTCTGATACCCAGCCATGACTCATTCCTTGAGATGAAAGTAATCATCCAATTATCAGGGCTTATAAACTGATTAGAAGATACAGATTGAGAGCAAAAACCAGTTCAGTTGCTGAACGGCCCCATTGGCAGGCCAATGGAATGTCTCGTTTTGGAGGGATGCGGCAAGCAAAAGAGTCCGTGCGGGCACGGACTCTTGCTGGGGGGTTAAACCGGCTCGACCTGGAGGGCGACCCGTTCGCGGCATGGGCATTCGTCCATGTAGCGGTGTGCTTCGACGAACTCGGCAAACGGAAAGACCCGAGTCTTGAGCGGCAGCAGAACGCGGTCGGCGGTCAACTGGTTGATGTCGCGCAAGGCACGCTGCAGTGCGACCTGGTCCTGGATGATGCCCAGTTCCGGCTTGCCGGTGAAGTTGCCGATGCAGTGCACAAAGAACTGAATGTTCTTCTGGAACGCTGCGCAGGCCGGGAATGGCGTCTGATTACCACCTTGCAGGCCATACAGTACCAGGCTGCCACGCGGTGCGAGCACATCACCGAGCAACGACATCTGTGGTCCGCCCAAACCATCGAACACCACATCCACACCGCGGTTATCGGTGATTTTGTTGATCCGCATGAGCAGATCTTCTTCTTCGGTGACGATCACTTTCTCGGCACCCAGTGACAACAGGTATTCACGCTCTTCCGCCGTTTTGGTGGCGGCAATCACTCGCACGCCCAAGGCCTTGCCCAGTTGCACGAAAGACGGGCCGGCACAGTGACTGGCGTCGGTCACCAGGGCAAATTGCCCGGGTTTGACCCGTGCCAGGTCGACATAGGCGAAATAAGCGATCAACAGCGGCGTGTAATGCACGCTGGCTTCGATCGGGCTGAGCACGTCCGGGTAACGGGTCAGTGCCGAGCGCGGCAGTACGATCTGCTCGCCGTAGACCGGATAGTCGTTCGGGCTTTCGGCCGGGAAACTGGCGACCTTGTCACCCACTGCCAGGTCATCGACCCCGTCACCGACGGCGGTCACGACGCCGGACATTTCATGGCCGAGGCCTGAAGGCAGACGTGCATGGGAAGACGCCAGGTTCTGGCGCCAGAGAATGTCATACCAGCTGATGCCAATCGCCTCGACACGCACCTGCACTTCGCCCGGTGCAGGCAGAGCGGCCGTATGCTCTTCGCATTTGAGCACCTCGGCTGGACCAAACTTGTGAAAACGAATCGTGCGGGACATCGCAAACCTCGTCAAAGAAACCTCTAATGCCCTGAACTCTATCTGGGCTTTCTACCCAAGACTATCAGTGGCTATTAATAGTCGACATGCCTGTCATTGATTCCGCAGCGCCGGCAACATCGTCAAATGACATAGGAAACCGTAGCAGCCTTTGTAGGAAATCTGAATTACTCGGTGCAGAGTACCAGTCTTTCCCCGTAAGATTCATGCCGGCCATTGTTCTTATGTGGCCGCTCACGTCAAGTTTGCTGACTCTGCCAGGACTCCAGATGAATCGTAATGACCTGCGTCGTGTCGACCTGAACCTGTTAATCGTATTCGAAACATTGATGCACGAACGCAGTGTGACCCGCGCTGCGGAGAAATTGTTCCTCGGCCAGCCGGCCATCAGTGCGGCGCTTTCGCGCCTGCGCGGGCTGTTCGATGACCCGCTGTTTGTGCGTACCGGCCGCAGCATGGAGCCGTCCGCCCGGGCGGTGGAAATCTTCGCCCTGCTCTCTCCAGCACTGGACTCGATTTCCACCGCGGTCAGCCGTGCGGCGGAATTCGATCCGGCCACCAGTACCGCAGTGTTCCGTATCGGCCTTTCGGACGACGTCGAATTCGCCTTGCTGCCGATGCTGCTCAAGCGTCTGCGCGCGGAATCTCCGGGGATCGTCCTGGTGGTGCGTCGGGCCAACTACATCCTGATGCCGAGCCTGCTGGCCTCGGGCGAGATTTCCATCGGCGTCAGCTACACCGCCGACTTACCGGCGAATGCCAAGCGCAAGGTGCTGCGTCGTAGCTCGCCGAAGCTGCTTCGCGCTGACTCCGTGCCGGGACCGCTGAGCCTGGATGACTTCTGCGCACGGCCGCATGCGCTGGTGTCGTTCGCCGGCGACCTGAGCGGCTTTATAGATGAAGAGCTGGAAAAACTCGGGCGCAAACGTCACGTGGTGCTCGCGGTGCCGCAGTTCAACGGGCTGAGCACACTCATCAGCGGGACCGATATTGTCGCGACCGTGCCTGATTACACGGCAGAAGCGTTGACAGCGGCTGGGGGGGTGCGCGCTGAAGATCCGCCGTTGCCGGTGCGCAGCTTTGAATTGCACATGGCATGGCGTGGGTCGCAGGACAACGATCCCGGGGAGCGTTGGTTGCGGTCGCGGATTCAGATGTTTTTTGGGGATCCGGATAGCCTGGCCTGAGTCTGGTTTTTGTATTGGGGGCTGATGGCCTCTTCGCGGGCAAGCCTCGCTCCTACAGGGGAACGCGGTCACTGTAGGAGCGAGGCTTGCCCGCGAAAATCACAACTCGGTTTCATGCCTTACTCTTGCACCCACGGCAACACAGAATTGTCATCAGGCGAGTTGATAGCCTACTAACGTGAGGTGCATGCTAGAGAGCTCGCTTTGAGCTTATATCATTCCGAATGATAGTTACCTTTGCCTCATTCGATTCGTGCGATACAGCCCCGCCGAGCATCATCCGTCCATTCTTAATACATTGGCGGATGCATCCATGGAACAGTCACTCAAACATTTGCGCTTCCCGTTGGCCATGCTGGCCGTGCTGGTGATGAGCGCCTGCGGCAAGGCTCCGGAAACTGCCGCCACTATGCCCGCGGCAAAGGTCAGCGTGGCCAAGGTGCTGGAACAACCGGTCAATGAGTGGGACGAATTCACCGGGCGCCTCGAAGCGCCAGAAACCGTAGAAATTCGTCCACGGGTGTCCGGCCAGATCGATGAAGTCGCTTTTACTGAAGGCGCACTGGTCAAGAAAGGCGACCTGCTGTTCCAGATCGATCCGCGTCCGTTCCAGGCTGAGGTTCGCCGCCTTGAAGCCCTGGTTGCCCAGTCCCGTGCTAACGCCACCCGTAGCGAAAATGAAGCCCAACGTGGTGAACGCCTGCGTACCAGCAACGCGATCTCCGCAGAACTGGCCGACTCGCGCACCAGCGCTTCCCAGGAAGCCCGCGCTGCCGTTGGTGCCCTCCAGGCTCAACTGGACCTGGCCAAACTGAACCTCAGTTTCACCCGTGTGACCGCCCCGATCAGTGGCCGCGTCAGCCGCGCGGAAATCACCGCCGGCAACCTGGTGACCGCCGATACCACGCCGCTGACCAGCGTGGTGTCCACCGACAAGGTCTACGCCTACTTCGACGCCGACGAACGTGTGTTCCTCAAGTACACCCAGCTCGCTCGCCAGGGCAAACGCGGTGCAACTACCCCGGTTTACCTCGGCCTGTCCAACGAAGACGGCAACCCGCACCAGGGCGTGATGAACTTCGTCGACAACCAGGTCAACCCGAAAACCGGCACCATCCGCGGTCGTGCGGTGTTCGATAACACTGACGGTCAATACACCCCCGGCTTGTATGCCCGTCTGAAGCTGGTCGGCAGCGGCACCTACTCCGCCGTGCTGATCAACGATGAAGCCGTCGGAACCGACCTGGGTAAAAAGTTCGTGCTGGTGATGGATGCCGACAACAAGACGGCCTATCGCTCGGTCGAGCTGGGTCCGAAGATCGAAGGTTTGCGCATCGTGCGCAACGGCCTGAACAAGGACGACACCGTCATCGTCAAGGGTCTGCAACGGGTTCGCCCTGGCTCACCGGTCACCCCTGAAGTGATCCCGATGGCCAGCGAGCAAACCCTCGCCGCTCTGGCACAACAACGACAAGCGCTGGAAGCCAGCAACCTGCCCCAAGTCGCACCTGCCAAGGTTGCGCCGGGTTCGGTTGTGAAAGTGGCTGCTGCGACCCCACGCGGTTAAGGGATCTCTACGATGAATTTTTCCCAATTCTTCATTTCACGGCCGATCTTCGCAGCGGTACTGTCGCTGCTGATCCTGATCGCCGGCGCCATCTCGCTGTTCCAGTTGCCGATCAGCGAATACCCGGAAGTGGTGCCGCCGACCGTTGTGGTCCGTGCCAACTTCCCGGGTGCCAACCCTAAAGTCATCGGTGAAACCGTGGCCGCTCCTCTGGAGCAAGCCATCACCGGCGTCGAGAACATGTTGTACATGTCCTCGCAGTCCACCGCCGACGGCAAGATCACCCTGACCATCACCTTCGCGCTGGGCACCGACCTGGACAACGCTCAGGTGCAGGTACAGAACCGCGTAACCCGGACCGAGCCGAAACTTCCCGAGGAAGTGACGCGCATCGGTATCACCGTGGACAAGGCCTCTCCGGACCTGACCATGGTGGTGCACTTGACCTCGCCGGACAAACGCTACGACATGCTCTACCTGTCCAACTACGCCTTGCTCAACATCAAGGATGAGCTGGCGCGTCTGGGCGGTGTCGGCGACGTGCAGCTGTTCGGCATGGGCGATTACTCCCTGCGGGTATGGCTCGATCCAAACAAGACCGCTTCGCGCAACCTGACCGCCACCGACGTCGTCACGGCTATTCGTGAACAGAACCGTCAGGTGGCTGCTGGTGCATTGGGCGCGCCACCTGCGCCAAATGCCACCGCCTTCCAGCTGTCGGTCAACACCCAAGGTCGCCTGGTTTCTGAGGAAGAGTTCGAGAACATCATCATTCGCTCCGGCGACAACGGTGAAATCACTCGCCTGAAAGACATTGCTCGCGTCGAACTGGGCTCCAGCCAATACGCCCTGCGTTCCTTGCTGAACAACCAACCGGCAGTGGCGATCCCGATCTTTCAGCGTCCGGGTTCGAACGCGATCGAGATCTCCAACGAAGTGCGGTCGAAAATGGCCGAGCTGAAAAAGAACTTCCCGGAAGGCATGGACTTCAGCATCGTCTATGACCCGACGATCTTCGTGCGCGGCTCCATCGAAGCGGTGGTTCACACCCTCTTCGAAGCACTGATTCTGGTTGTTCTGGTGGTAATCCTGTTCCTGCAAACCTGGCGCGCTTCGATCATTCCGTTGGTGGCGGTGCCGGTTTCGCTGATTGGTACGTTTGCGGTAATGCACTTGTTCGGCTTCTCGCTGAACGCCCTGTCGCTGTTCGGATTGGTATTGGCCATCGGGATCGTGGTCGATGATGCGATCGTAGTGGTGGAGAACGTCGAGCGGAACATCGGACTGGGACTGACGCCGGTGGAAGCCACCAAACGGGCCATGCGTGAAGTGACCGGCCCGATCATCGCCACGGCGCTGGTGCTGTGTGCGGTGTTCATCCCGGCGGCCTTCATCTCCGGGTTGACCGGGCAGTTCTACAAACAGTTCGCCCTGACCATTGCGATCTCGACCGTGATCTCCGCGTTCAACTCGCTGACCCTGTCGCCAGCACTGGCGGCCGTATTGCTCAAGAGCCACGACGCGCCGAAAGACCGTTTCTCCAAGGTCCTCGACAAGATTTTCGGTGGCTGGTTGTTCCGTCCGTTCAACCGCTTCTTCGACAAGGCCAGCCATGGTTATGTCGGCACCGTCGGCCGGGTAATCCGCAGCAGCGGTATCGCCCTGCTGCTGTACGCAGGCTTGATGGTCCTGACCTTCTTCGGCTTCTCCAACACCCCGACCGGTTTCGTACCCGGCCAGGACAAGCAATACCTGGTGGCCTTCGCGCAACTGCCGGATGCCTCGAGCCTGGACCGTACCGAAGACGTGATCAAGCGCATGTCCGACCTGGCCCTGAAACAGCCTGGCGTGGAAAGTGCGGTGGCCTTCCCCGGCCTGTCGATCAACGGCTTCACCAACAGTCCTAACGCCGGCATCGTGTTCGTGACCCTGAAACCGTTCGATGAGCGTAAAGACCCGAGCATGTCCGCCGGTGCGATTGCCGGTGCGTTGAACGGCCAGTTCGCCGGGATTCAAGAAGCCTACATGGCGATCTTCCCGCCGCCGCCGGTACAAGGCCTGGGCACCATCGGTGGTTTCCGCCTGCAGATCGAAGACCGGGGCAACCTGGGCTATGACGAGCTGTACAAAGAAACCATGAACATCATCAACAAAAGCCACAACGTACCGGAACTGGCCGCGCTGTTCACCAGCTACACCGTGAACGTGCCGCAGGTCGATGCCGCCATCGACCGGGAAAAAGCCAAGACCCACGGCGTGG
This sequence comes from Pseudomonas sp. RIT-PI-q, assembly GCF_001297125.1. GTDB lineage: Bacteria > Pseudomonadota > Gammaproteobacteria > Pseudomonadales > Pseudomonadaceae > Aquipseudomonas. The sequence continues at coordinate 106,842 of NZ_LHPC01000034.1, read as the reverse complement.
CCGTCAGCGACATCTTCGACACCCTGCAGATTTACCTGGGTTCGCTGTATGCCAACGACTTCAACCGCTTCGGTCGCACCTATCAGGTCAACGTTCAGGCTGAACAACAGTTCCGTCTCGAGCCGGACCAGATCGGTCAGCTGAAAGTGCGCAACAACAAAGGCGAGATGATCCCGCTGGCGACCTTCATCAAGGTCAGCGACACCTCGGGCCCGGACCGCGTGATGCACTACAACGGCTTCATCACCGCTGAAATCAACGGTGCGGCAGCCCCCGGCTACAGCTCCGGCCAGGCCGAAAAAGCCATCGAGAAATTGCTCAAGGAAGAACTTCCGAACGGCATGACCTACGAATGGACCGACCTGACCTACCAGCAGATTCTATCCGGCAACACCGCGCTGTTCGTGTTCCCGCTCTGCGTATTGCTGGCGTTCCTGGTACTCGCTGCACAGTACGAAAGCTGGAGCCTGCCACTGGCGGTGATCCTGATCGTACCGATGACGCTGCTGTCGGCCATCACCGGTGTGATTGCTTCGGGCGGCGACAACAACATCTTCACCCAGATCGGCTTGATCGTTCTGGTGGGACTTGCCTGTAAGAACGCGATTCTGATCGTCGAGTTTGCCAAGGACAAACAGCAGGACGAAGGTCTCGGCCCGCTCGCTGCGGTACTGGAAGCTTGCCGTCTGCGTCTGCGGCCGATCCTGATGACTTCCTTCGCGTTCATCATGGGTGTTGTGCCTCTGGTGTTCTCCAGCGGTGCCGGTGCCGAAATGCGTCACGCCATGGGTGTGGCGGTGTTCTCCGGGATGCTCGGGGTGACCTTCTTCGGTCTGTTGCTGACGCCAGTGTTCTACGTATTGATTCGTAACTTTGTGGAGCGCGGTGAAAAGCGCAAAGCGGCCAAGGCCCTGAAACTGGAGTCGCAACAATGAGCCTGAAAGCTTTCCTGCCGAGCCTTCTGGTACTGGCCCTGAGCGCCTGTGCCGTCGGCCCGGACTACAAGACCCCAGCCACTGAGCCGGCCAACATCACCACGGCCACCGATGGCGCTGCCGGGCAGAAGAACTTCGACCGCTCGCGTTTCGAAGGCATCTGGTGGCAGCAGTTTGAAGACCCGACGCTGAACCAGCTGGTGACCGAGTCCCTGAAAGGCAACCGCGATTTGCGCGTCGCCTTCGCTCGCTGGAAAGCGGCCCGGGCGATTCGCGATGACGTCAGCAATGACGCCATGCCGACCATCACCAGCCGGGTCAGCAGTGATCTGGGCAAAGGGCAGATTCCTGGCCAGACCACCAAACGGGTCAACAGCGAACGCTATGACCTGGGCCTGGACATGGCGTGGGAGATCGACCTGTTTGGCCGTATCCAGCGCAACCTGGAATCCGCTGATGCCGAACAGCAAGCGATCGAAGCCGATCTGTACCAACTGCAAGTCACCATGATTGCCGAACTGGTGGACGCCTACGGTCAACTGCGAGGTGCGCAACTGCGGGAAAAGATCGCCCTGGCTAACCTGAACAACCAGCAGGAATCGCGCAAGATCACCGAAAGCCTGCGTGATGCCGGCGTCGGCGATCAGCTTGACGTGGAACGCGCCGATGCACGCCTGGCGTCCGTCGAAGCCAGTGTGCCGCAATTGCAGGCTGAGCAGGTTCGGCAGAAAAACCGTATCGCCACCCTGCTGGGTGAACGTCCGGACAAGCTGACCGTCGACCTGAGCCCGAAAGATTTGCCGGCGATTGCCAAGGCTTTGCCGATCGGTGACCCGGGTGAACTGCTGCAGCGTCGTCCGGACATTCTCAGCGCCGAACGCAAACTGGCTTCGGCCACCGCGCGTATCGGCGTGGCCAAGGCGGATCTGTTTCCACGGGTCAGCCTTAGCGGCTTCCTCGGCTTCACCGCCGGGCGCGGATCGCAGATCGGTTCCTCGGCGGCCAATGCCTGGGCGCTGGGCCCAAGCATTACCTGGGCCGCGTTCGACCTGGGCAGCGTGCGAGCGCGTTTGCGTGGCGCCGATGCGGATGCCGAAGGCGCCCTGGCGACCTACGAACAGCAAGTGTTGCTGGCCCTGGAAGAATCGGAAAACGCTTTCAGTGACTACGGCAAACGCCAGCAACGCTTGATCTCGTTGATTCGTCAGAGCGAATCGAGCCGCGCCGCTGCCAACCTGGCGGAAATTCGCTACCGCGAAGGCACGGCAGACTTCCTCGTCCTGCTCGATGCTCAACGCGAACGTCTGGCTGCTGAAGACACCCAGGCCCAGGCTGAAGTCGATCTGTATCGCGGCATTGTCGCGATTTACAAAGCCCTTGGCGGTGGCTGGCAACCAGAAACCGTCGCCAGCAAGTAACGTTTTAACGAGCCCCTTTGGTTGGCCGCAACCAACCAATTTCTTTGCCCTGCGCCTCATTCGGTCGCGGGGCTTTTTTTTGCCCGAGAATCGCCCATCCCCCTGTAGGAGCTGGCTCGCCAGCGAAGGGTTCCTAGAGTCTTGCATCGACCTTGAGGATGTCTTCGCTGGCAAGCCAGCGCCTACAGGGGATCGTGGGTGCCGCGCTATGTAACGTTTTAACGAGCCCCTTTGGTTGGCCGCAACCAACCAATTTCTTTGCCCTGCGCCTCATTCGGTCGCGGGGCTTTTTTTTGCCCGAGAATCGCCCATCCCCCTGTAGGAGCTGGCTCGCCAGCGAAGGGTTTCTTGAGTCTTGCATCGACCTTGTGGATGTCTTCGCTGGCAAGCCAGCTCCTACAGGGGATCGTGAGTGGCCGCGCTATGTAACGTTTTAACGAGCTCCTTTGGTTGGCCGCAACCAACCAATTTTTTTGCCCTGCGCCTCATTCGGTCGCGGGGCTTTTTTTTGCCCGAGAATCGCCCCTCCTCCTGTAGGAGCTGGCTCGCCAGCGAAGGGTTTCTTGAGTCTTGCATCGACCTTGTGGATGTCTTCGCTGGCAAGCCAGCTCCTACAGGGGATCGTGGGTGCCGCGCTATGTAACGTTTTAACGAGCCCCTTTGGTTGGCCGCAACCAACCAATTTTTTTGCCCTGCGCCTCATTCGGTCGCGGGACTTTTTTTAGCCTGCTCAAAGGGCAATACAAATCCCTGTGGGAGCGGGCTTGCCCGCGATGACGGTTGCACATTCAACATTGATGGCGGCTGACCCACCGCTATCGCGGGCAAGCCCGCTCCCACAGGGGGTTAACGGTGATCCTCCGCCCTACGTGTTTCGTCGACTGTCACGGTGGCGGTGGTTCCGGCGCGCAGGCTGTTTTTGCCGGCGTAATCGGCATCGATCTGTATCCGCACCGGCACCCGCTGTGCGAGTTTGACCCAGGTGTAGCTGGGGTTGATGTTGGCCAGTAATCGACCGCCCGGCAGGTTCCCCCGGTCGGCAATGGCGAAGGCAATGCTTTGGACGGCCCCGCCGAAGGTCTCGCCGCTCATCAATTCGATCCTGACGTGGTCGCCCTCTTTTATACGTGGCAGCTTGGTTTCTTCGAAGTAACCGCTGACATAAAACGAGTCGCTGTCCACCAGGGCCAACAGCGCGCCACCCGCAGTGGCATAGTCACCCTGGCGGGTCAGCAGATTGGTGACGTAACCACTGACGGGCGCTACGACCCGGGTACGCTGCAAGTCGAGTTCAGCCTGGGTCAATGCCGCAATGGCCAGTTGCACATTGGCCTGAGCCAAACCGAGGTTGGCCTGGTTACGCAGCAACTCGGCCTGGGCCACGGCCACATCGGTGCTGGATTTTTCCCACTCCTCGCCAGAAATCGCGGCGCGTTCCTTGAGGGTACGACGTCGGCGTTCCTCGCTCTGACGCTGCCTGAGCAGCGCTCCGCTGGCGACAATCGTCGCTTCGGACTGCCCAAGGGAGGCTTTCGCGACTTCCACTGAACGCCGGGCATGTTCCACCGCCAGGGTGTAGCGCGCCGGGTCGATCTCCAGCAGCAACTGGCCTTTGTCCACGTGTTGGTTGTCCTGCACGCCCAGGCTGACAATCCGCCCCGCAACATCGGCGGACAACGTCACCACATCGGCGCGCACCCGCGCATCGCGCGTCCAGGGCGCGCGGGTGTAATGCTCCCAGGCGAACCAGCCCAGCACAAAGGCCAGCAATACCACCGCCACGGTCGCGAGTCGGGAAAGGATCTTCTTCAACGCATCAAGCTCCCATCACCAGAATCAGCGTCGCGCAAACGCAGGCGTACAACGCGCCTTCGAACAAAGCTTCATGCCAGACAAACCGCAGCACACCCAAGCGGCGCAGGATCCAGTCCAGCAACAGGTAAATCGGCAACGCCAGCAGCAGCGCCTGGGCAATTGGCGGCAAGTAGACGCCACCCACTTCCAGATCAATGGGCAAGGGCCGGTACTCCTTCCGCGTCTGCGGATTGAAAGTGCATGCGATATCGCAGCAAAAACGACACCACGATCAGCAACGCCACGCGCATCCTGAATACCGACCACAGGTGTTCATGAACGTCTAAATGCAGGTCGTCCATTTCATCGCCCAGGACACGCAAGGTTTCGAGCAATTGCTCAAGATCAATCCCGGGCCGCCCGGCGATCAATCGCCCTGTTTCACGGACCGCACCCAGCAAACGGTTTTTTTGTTCCGTGCTCAGCAACGTATTGCTTTGCCCCTGTTGCCTGAGCTGGTTCAACGCCACACCCAGTGCCATGCAGCCCAGGCTGACTTCGTACAATTCGCTCGATTGCTTGTCGTGGGTGGCCGGCAATAGTCCCAACATCATGGTCAAGCGATCGACCATGCGACTTTCAAAGGCAAATTGCTGCTCATCGGTGGCCGGTGTCTTCAATAAAGCGTAGACCTGCTCGCAGTTCTCATTGAACAGCCGGCGTATCCGCAAAACCGGCCTGAACGGGAAGATCAGGGTGTAGACACTTAAGGCCAGGGACGCTGCGCAGATGTACGCACCGGCAAACTCGAACCACTGAATGGCGGTGTTCTGGCCGACGCCGACGTTTTGCGGACCCAGCAACAGCATTGTCGTGAGTCCAAGACCAATGCCGGTGCCAGTGGTGGGTGGACTGGACAGCCCCACTGCGACGGCATACAGCAAGGGGGCCAACAGTAAAGCGAGTAGCTCGAAGTTGCTGATCATCGGTATCAGCAGGAACAGATACAGCGCCGACACCACCAACGCCAGGCCCAACCCTCGGGCAAAACTTTGGCTGGCCAGCAACGGTCGCGGAAAAGTTGCCATCAGCGAACAGAGAATCCCGACCACGATCATCCCGCCACGCGCCCCGTCCCAACCGGTCTCGATCCAGATCAGACCGGCCACCAGCAACGCGGTAAATGCCCGGACCGCATTCATCGAGGCCAGGGTGAAGTCCAGGTGCAAGGGGTTGTCCTGGCCGCGAAACATGCTGCTCGCCGGACGCCCATCCTGGATCGCGTCGCTCAGTTCCAGTATCTGCGCCAGTTGTTCAAGCATCCGCGCCTGTTCCCAGCGCAGTGCCCAGGCCAGAGAACGCAGCGTTGCAGGCATCGTCTCGGTCAGTTGTTCGGCCTTGTAGGCCTGGTCATCGAAGCGCTGCTGCAACGCCCCGAAATGGTGACGAGCCTCGGTTGATAATGAACGTCCCTGCCGGGCCAAATCGTCGAGAAAGACCAACTCTTCGGCGCGCAACAGCTGGATCTCTTCCGGCAATGCGCCCTGCCAGCGCTCGGCCAGCAACTCCCGTTGGTGGCGCAGCGCCGTCAGCCGCGAGGTCAACAGCACCAGCTGATTACCGAGCAACTGCACCAGCCCGTTAGCGCTACGCAAACGTGGGGCATCGTAATACAAATGGCGACGGACACCTTCCAGAGCGCTGATCGCGCCGAGTAGCTGCATTTGCCGCCGTTGGAACTCGGCCTCGCTTTCTTCGGTGCGGATAACGGCGGCAGCGTGGGTCGCTAGCAGCTTGATCACTTGATCGATCTTGGCAAAGTAATCCCGGGCCACGGCTTCCGGTCGGGCCGTAAGAAGGCTGACCACGCACACACAGGCCACCGCCAGCAGCGTTTCGGTTACGCGGGTGACAGCCAGCAGGAAGGTGCCGTCCTGATCCGGCACCGCCAGCAACGCCACGACCACCGCCGTATAGCCACTCAAGACAAATGCCTGGGAACTGGTGTAGCGCAGCAAGGTGCCACCGGCGGTACACAGCGCCAACCACAAGGCCAGGGTGATGATGAAAGGCATCGGCGCCTGGGGAAAGATCGCCATGATCACCACCGCCACCGCCGCGCCCAGTGTGGTGCCGATCCCTTGGCCAAAACTCCTCGCCAGGACCATGCCGCCCAGTGGCTGGCTGATGATCACCACGGCCATGATCGACCATTTGGGCTGGTCGAGGTCAAACAGAAAAGCCAGATACAGCGTCAATATCCCGGCCGTGATGGTTCGCAAGGCAAACAACAACACCCCTGGGCCCGGGCTGAGTATTGCCTTGAAATATTGAAGAAGCGGTTGCATGGGAGCGCTCATCGAGACATCTCCAGCAAGCGTAGTCATTGCTTCGATACCTCGACAGGTTTCAATGTCCCGGCCCCGTAGGAGCCGGCTTGCCGGCGAAGGCGTCAGCAATTTCGATGCAAGACTCAAGGCCGCCTTCGCTGGCAAGCCAGCTCCTACAGAGTCAGCTCGCCCCCCCCTGTAGGAGCCGGCTTGCCGGCGAAGGCGTCGGCATTTTCGATGCAAGACTCAAGGCCGCCTTCGCTGGCAAGCCAGCTCCTACAGTGATGTATTGGACGAAGTCAGGGTTTGACTCACGGCCGTGCCTGACCGAAGCTGACGGCTTTGCAAAAGCTTGCCAGCTCCCGGATTCCTGCATGTCCCAGTCCCGCCGCTACCTGATCATCAGCCTCTGCGTCCTGTTTGCCATCGGCCTGGCCTGGTTGTTCCTGCGCAGCTCAACTCCGGTGGTGCCGGAGGCGATCAAGCGCGGCTTCACCGAAGCCCTGAACCAGGCTCGCGCAGGTCAACCGGGCGCGGCGCGGGTCCTGTATCAGCAGTTGGCCCGCCCGGATATCTCACCCAAACGGCGCATCTGGCTGCACGCCGAACTGCCCAACTACCCCAGCTCCGTGGCCCTGAAACTGGCCGATGCGGACTTGCAACATGAGTCGCCGGACGTGCGCATCGCAGCCATCAAAAGCATCAGCGGGCTAGTGCCTAGCGGGCAACGCAGCTTGTTGCTCGGGCCATTGCTCGATGACAGCGACCAGAAGGTCCGGTTTGCCGCAATCAATGCGCTGCTGGGGCTTTCGCCGGATGATCTTGGCCTGTACTTCGGGCCGTTGCAGCAGGCGATCGACACTTGGGAACAGGTGCTCAAGAGCGCCCCTGAAAGCGCCGACAACTACTATCAGCGCGCTCGGCTACACCTGCACAATGCCGAGTTGAAAGAGGCCCAAGAGGCCCTTGAACAGACGTTGCGTCTCGACCCCGGCAACCTTCCGGCGCTGGTAATGCAGATTGAAGTGCTGGATAAACAGGGCCAAAGCGATGCTGCCCGGCAATTGTTGGCCAAACAGTTGAAGGCTCAGCCAGATTCCGCCTACCTGCAACATGCCCTGGGGCTCTGGTTGCTGCATCACGGCCAAAGCGAATTCGCCCTGCTGGGCCTGTCCAAAGCCGTAGAACTGGAGCCCGACAACAAAGATTACCGCTACGACCTTGCCACCACATTGCACGGTGAGGAAGAGCTGGAAGCGGCGCAGAAACAGTTGCAGGAAATCGTCCAGCGCCACCCGGCCGATCGCAAGGCCCGAGTGCTGTTGATCAATTACTGGAAAGAAAGCGGACAGCTACAAAACGTGCAAATCCTCCTGGCACAACTCGAGCAACTCAACCCGGACGATCCAGCGCTCCAACAAGGCCTATAAACAACCACTCCTGTAGCAGCTGCCGAAGGCTGCGTTCGAGTGCGCAGCGCTCGTCATCGGTTGACCGGCGGGCGCTGCGCACCAGAACGCAGCCTTCGGCAGCTGCTACAGATTACGTAGAAGAAAGGTTGAACCGTCGTCTCGGCCAAGGGTCAAGTGATCAGGTAGTCCATTTCAGGCACTTCAGGCCTGCTGCCTCGCTTCCCCTAGTCATGAGAGGGCATTTTTTGTCTACATCTAACGAGTTGTTCAGTGCAAAAGCCGCCACCGGCATCGAAGGTCTGGATGACATCCTGGCCGGTGGATTGTCCCGCGGCCATGTGTTTTTGCTGGAGGGTGAACCCGGAACCGGCAAAACCACCGTCGCCTTGCATTTTCTGTTGGCCGGCGCCCGAGCCGGCGAGCGCTCGTTGTATATCACTCTGTCAGAAACCGAGCGGGAGCTGCGCCAGGGCGCGCTGTCCCACGGCTGGGAGCTGGATGAAAACATCCATATCTTCGAGCTGACACCGCCGGAAAGCCTGCTCAATGCCCAACATCAGCAAAGCCTGCTGTATTCCTCCGATCTGGAGTTGGGGGAAGCGACCAAGCAGATTTTCGAAGTGGTCGAGCGAGTCAAGCCGACCCGCGTGGTGCTCGACAGCCTTTCCGAAATCCGTCTCCTGGCCCAAAGCTCGCTGCGCTACCGGCGCCAGATCCTTGCGATCAAACACTACTTTGTGCGCTATGACGCCACCGTGGTGTTGCTCGACGACCTGACCACCGAATCCCTCGACAAGACCGTGCACAGTGTCGCCCACGGGGTGATTCGCCTGGAGGAACTGACCCCCAACTATGGCGCCGAGCGTCGGCGGATCCGCGTGGTCAAGTACCGCGGCCAGAAGTACCGTGGCGGCTTTCACGACTTCACCATCATGGGCGACGGCGTACATGTGTTCCCACGCCTGGTGGCTGCCGAACACCGAGGCATATATACCCGGCAGCAATTGACCAGCGGTATCAAGGAAATGGATGCCCTGCTCGGCGGCGGCATCGAGACCGGCTCCAGCACGTTGATTCTCGGCCCGGCCGGTACTGGCAAATCGTTGATTTCGATGATCTTCGCCGCAGCCGCCGTGGCCCGGGGCGAAAAAGCCGCGCTGTTCATTTTCGATGAAGAACTGGGGCTGCTGTTCGAACGCATGAAAAACATGGGCATTGATCTGAAAGCCCTGCAAGACACTGGCAACCTGCTGATCGAACAAGTGGATGCGGCGGAATTGTCCCCCGGCGAGTTTTCGCACCGGGTACGTCGTTGCGTCGACGAGCGCGACATCAAGACCGTGGTGATCGACAGCATCAACGGTTATCAGGCCGCAATGCCCGAAGAGAACGCCCTGGTGCTGCACATGCACGAGTTGCTGCTGTACCTCAATCGTCGAGGCGCCGCGACGTTCATGACCGTCGCCCAACATGGGCTGGTCGGCGACATGCAAGCCCCGGTGGACATCACTTATCTGGCCGACACGGTCATCCTGCTGCGTTACTTCGAAGCGCTGGGCAAGGTTCGCCGGGCGATTTCGATCATCAAGAAACGTACTGGCAGCCATGAATCGACCATTCGCGAATACCGCATCGGTTCGCGGGGCATGACCATTGGTGAACCACTGGAAGCATTCCAGGGCGTGTTGCGCGGCGTCCCGACGTATCTGGGCGCGAGCAATCCACTGCTCGGGGATGAAACCCAGTGATTGCCCAGGAAGCGATGTCCGAGCGCGCGATCATTCTCGCGCCGCTGGGTCGCGACAGTCAGATTGCGCTGATGATGCTTAACGAAGCGGGTTTCGACGGGGTGATCACCCAGGATCTGATCGGGCTTTGCTTCGAGTTGCAACAAGGCGCCGGTTTACTGCTGATCTCCTCCGAAGCCCTGTTAAGCGGTGAGCTTGAGCCGCTGCTCGAACTGATCGAGCAACAACCGGCCTGGTCGGACCTGCCCATTGTGCTGATGACCTACCATGGCGGCCCGGAACAGAACCCGGCCTCGCGATTCGGTCCGCAACTGGGCAATGTCACCTTTCTCGAACGGCCTTTTCATCCGGTCACGTTGATCAGCCTGGTGACCACCGCACTGCGCGGCCGACGACGACAGTACGAAGCCAGGGACCGGTTGATCGACCTGAGTCAGAGCGAACTGCGCCTGCAAAACACCCTCGAAACCCTCGAACAGCAGGTCGAAGAACGCACCGCTCAGTTGCGACATAACGAAGAAGCGTTGCGTCAGTCGCAGAAAATGGAAGCGGTCGGTCAGCTCACTGGCGGTATTGCCCACGACTTCAACAACATGCTGACCGGCATCATCGGCAGTCTGGAACTGCTGCGCCGGCGCCTGGCCCGTGGGCGCGTCGAAGACCTGGACAGCCTGATCGATCTCGGCGTGACGTCGGCCAATCGTGCGGCGGGCTTGACCCACCGCTTGCTGGCGTTCTCCCGTCGCCAATCGCTGGATTCGAAACCCGTGGAAATGAACACTCTCGTGGTCTCCATGGGCGAACTGCTGCAGCGCAGCATCAACGAAAGCATTCAACTGGACATGCAGCTCAGTGAGCCATTGTGGGTGGCCGAGGCCGACCCCAACCAACTGGAGAGCGCCCTGCTCAATCTGGTGATCAATGCACGCGATGCCATGGCCGCCGGTGGCAAGTTAGTGGTGAAAACCTGCAACCAACATCTGGATGCTGGCTTCACCGCCGCCCACAGCAACCTTGATCCGGGTGATTACGTGGTGCTGAGCGTCACCGACACCGGGTGTGGCATGCCACAAAGTACGATCAACCGAGCATTTGATCCGTTCTTCACCACCAAACCGATCGGCCAGGGCACCGGTCTTGGGCTGTCGATGATCTATGGCTTCAGCAAGCAATCACGCGGGCATGTGGCCATCGACAGTGAAGTCGGCAAAGGCACCACCGTGAGCCTCTACCTGCCCCGTTTCGGCGGCGACGTGCCTCAGGACAAACCGGTCGACGTGCCGCACGCGCCGTTCGCACAAAATGGCGAAACGGTATTGATCGTCGAAGACGACCCGGCGGTGCGGGTGTTGGTCAGTACGGTGTTGAGCGACCTGGGTTACGCGTTCGTCGAGGCTGGCGATGCCGACAGCGCGGTGCCGATTCTCGATTCCGCGCAACGCATCGATCTATTGATCAGCGATGTCGGGTTGCCTGGTATGAACGGCCGGCAACTGGCGGAAATCGGTCGGCAGTACCGGCCTGACCTCAAGGTGCTGTTTATCACGGGCTACGCCGAACACGCAGCGGTGCGTGGTGGCTTCCTTGATCCGGGCATGCAAATGATCACCAAGCCATTCACCTTCGATCTGTTGACGGCGAAGGTGCGGGAGATGATCCGCGTATAAGACGCCACTCTCCAGAATTGAAACGCAGCTTCAGGACCCCATCAGCGCGCCCACGGACCAGGTTCACTTTTCGCGCCCATAGGGGTCGCTGACGGCTGCGCTAGAGCGGTAGCACAGTAACTGGCAGCGGATCGCGAGGCTGAACCTGTCCCTTACTGGAACGGCCAGTCCCCTTGTTTGATCGCCACGAATCCGGTTCGCACCGTAATATTTATACATTAATTTTGTATTGCCTTACTTTCGCCTTCGGGTCCAACCTTAGAAACGATATTAATGGCGGCAAGCTCAAAGAACATCAACACACAAGTTAAACCACTTGGTTTCTGTTTAAAATTTAAATACACCACAGCGCAATAAAAACCTGTATGCGCTACGCGAGGTATGGATACCTCTCAACTCGTTTTAAAAGGGACTTTAAATGGAATTGACTCCGAAGTTCATACACAACCAGCTTAGTCATGAGCGAGTTCACACACGGGACGTAGGATATATCTGTGACCCGGTCGAAGTCTGGTGGGCAAAACACCGGCCCGACCTGTCAAATCACGCCTTGAAGTTACAGCTCATTTCCCTGTTCAGCGATACATTGCGTGAAGACGACAAGCGTTACTTTGATAGTGTCGGAAAAAATGGCGTTTCAGCGGTATGCTTGACAGGCGTGTTCCGAACGGACGATTACTGCCTCGCATTTATCGTTCACGAAGCACTGTGCGAGTTATTCCATCTTCGGGACATCAAGTACCCTTATGAAAATCATAAAGCGATATTTCTGAAAACAAATGCCGAACAGTATCGAAACTGGGGAAATGGTTATGGCGAAATCACGCCTCACTCCGATGACTTGTACGAAGTTGAATCAACCGATCTTCTCGCATTAACAGTATGTCGCGACAAAACTTGCACGCCGACACAGTATTTTCTCGCAAAAAATATTATTGACTGTCTCAGTGACACAGAGCTAAGGCAACTTGCGCAAATGAGCGCACGCTTTCGATCGGGAAAAAACGTTGAACTCTCGAAAAGCCATGAGCGAAAACTGATCCAGTACGATCCAACCTATGGAATACAGGTTAACCTCGACTTCCGTATTGATACTGATATCGGCGCGCGTATGGTGCCAACCAACCCTGTCGACAGGCAATTGATTCAAATCATAAGGCAGCAAATACCGTCGTGGACCCCAACCTGTTCAGCTGCTTCCACGGGGACCTTTCTTATTTTAGCGAACCATAAGGTGCTGCATGCCCGTCCCGTTTTGAATCTGGACATTCATACCGCAACCACTCATGCACGGAGGACAAAGCTCAACGAAACACCCCGCCTGTTGTTTCGTAGCAAAGGACCGAGACACAATTTGTCTTTAGCCCCCGGATATGACGCGTATCTCTAAAGCAATCAACAGTACGGTCTTCACTTCAAATCAGAAGCACATCGTTGTAGCCAACCGTCAATACAAGGATATCCAATGAAAGGAGCCTTCATCGTTCGACTGATTATTGCGACTTCGCTCTACACGATTCTGGGTCGCGCTACCGTCTGGTTTGATCCCGTTTCGAATGCAATACTTGTTTTCGGCAGTCGTTTTTTTCTGGTTCTTTCGCCGTTCTTTTTTGCGCACTTCAAGGCTAACGCAATCCTGGCAGCCACATTATTAGCCGCGTTGGGTGCTGTATTGCTCCTGCTCCCAGGCCAGATATTCCTCATTGCGGGAGCGATATGTCTGGCGACCGGTGTTAGCGTGGCGGGTTATCTGATTAGAGCTTACGCCTCCGAAAATATTGGTGCAGCGGCGCGCAACAAGGTTGCCATAAACTCCGGCGTCATCCTTGCCGGCATCGCTCTTTCAATTCCAGACCAAAGTAACACTGTTATAGCACTGACAAGTTTCATACTTCTGCTACTGGCAGCGTATGTGGCTCGAAATATCGTTTCCTCTCGACCCCGGGTCGAATTACCCGCCGGAAGCACTGCGTCCCGATCCATTCAATTGGCGTGGGTGCTCCTGGGTCTAACAATGGGCATCAAACTGTACAGCCCGTTTACCCTGCTTCCCCAATATATTGTGTCAACAACTGGATCACTCGCCCCGTGGTATGGAATGGTTGTCTTGGCCAGTAGCGTCTTCATCGTCATTCTTCAAAAGCCGGTTATCCGCGTTATGGGCAAGTTCGCCGGTGACAGAATTTCGATGATCACCACGTGGCTGGCGATGTTCTGCGGCCTCTGCGTAATAGCGCTGCCCGGGCCTTTCCATGCAGCGACATTCACCGGCGCACTTGTGTGGGTAATGATGCTTTCGCTAGTTGAATGTTTTGCCAGTTACCTGGACGTGTTTGGAGCGAAAGACAATTGTCTTTTTATCAAAGAGCTTGCAGTCGGGGCTGGCGGAGGACTCAGCGCCCTGGTCTCACGATACGCCCCTCCGGAAATATCTGGCCCGATACTGGCACTGACCGGGATGGCTTTCATGGTGATCGCCGTGATGATCATCCTGAACTCAAGTTCGGCTTATCGACCGAAACTCAGGAAATACGATGCGAATTAAAAGAGTTTCCATCAGTTTGCTGCGCATTCCCCTTCGAAAACCGTTTGTGTCATGCCTTCGGCGTGTTGAATACATCGAGGACGTGGTCATCGAGATAGAGACGGATTGCGGCTTGCGTGGCTACGGAGCAGGTACACCCTCTTTGCGAATGAACGGCGAAAGCGTCGATTCAATAACATCGGTCGTAAAAAACGTATTGGCACCCACCTTGATGGGCAAGGAAGTTTCGAAGTTCGAAGCGATCCTGACGTCGATGGATCATTCCATTGCCGGGAACGCGGCCGCAAAAGCTTCAATCGACATAGCGCTACACGACCTTATGGCTCAAGCCGCCGGGCTACCGCTTTATCGTTTCCTGGGCGGTGACAGCCAGCAGATCACCACGGGCATCTCGATTTCCCACAACACGCTTGATGAGATGGTGAGCGACGCTGCTACCGCTGTCAGCAACGGTTTCACTACCTTGAAGCTTAAACTCGGCTCCGAGCAGGGTATTGAGGACGACCTCCGACGGGTCCGCGAGATCCGCCGCTCGGTTGGGGAAGCTATTGAAATCGGCGTCGACGCCAATCAGGCATGGAGTGAAAACGATGCGCTGAAATTTGCGGAACAGGTCGACGCTATCGGAATGAATCTGTCTTTTATAGAACAGCCTGTGCTGTTTACCGAAAGGTCCAGCCTTGGTCGAGTCACCGTCGCCTCGCGTATTCCTGTGCTGGCGGATGAGAGTTGCTCATCGCTACTTGACGCAGCCGATCTGGTAAATCACGGGATTGTAGACGGGCTCGCCATAAAGCTGATGAAGCTGGGGGGCATCCGCTCCGCAAGATCGGCTTACGACCTCGCTCGCCTGCACACCAGGATTTGTGCGGCGACATGTCTCATGGAGTCTCCCATCGCGATAGCGGCAATGGCGAGTTTTTGCTCAGGCAGGCAGTTCAGGTTCATCGATCTCGACGCTATGGCGTTGATCACTCACAACCCCGTTATCGGGGGCGCGACGATGTCGATGAACACGCTTCTCTTGAGTGACAAGCCAGGTCTGGGAATACAACGAATCGAGGGCTTGGAGCCGGTGCTCAGTATTAGCTGACGTGCGGCTATCGGAGCCGAATACGTTCATTGCGCCCCAATCAAAGGATAAGACCGACATGGAAAAATGCTTGATCGTCGTTGGATACAACAACGTCCGTATTTACGACATCCCCAAAATTCAACGAGCTTGCCATCAATTCTTCAACGCGAAGTTACTACTTGTGACAGAAAAGGTCGAAGAAGCCGATCGTCACGCCGCCGATGCAGTAGTCGCCTGCGCCCTTGGGAATGACACCGTAGAAGCGTCCACTCGATGGGTGTGCGCAGAGCTTGATCGGCTTGAGCTCAAACCCATCGGCATCCTGCCATTTTCAGACCGTGGCGTACTGCTGGGCGCGTCACTGGCAAAGCATTTCGGGCTTGCTGGAATAGCGCCGCACGATGCACTTGCAGGCCTCGACAAGTACGCCTTTCGCAACCGGGACGCGCAAAGCACAGCTCACGTTCCAGGATACAAACCTGTTCGTTGCGTTCATGTACGATCAAAAGCGCAGTTCCAGAGCACTGTAGCTGAGTTCGGCGGGCGAGCTTTCGTCAAGCCGGTGAACGAAGGAAACAGTCGTGGTTGCCATGTCGTACCCTCCATCGAACACTGCGACATCATCTGGTCAGACTTGAGGCAATATCACGACGGTGGAATTATCGTCGAAGAATTGATCGAGAATGCTCAAGAGTACAGTTGGGATTACGTGGCGGGATGCTCGTGGATAACGGAGAAACATACGACAACGGGGCTGTACCGCGCAGAAATACAACAAATTGTGCCTGCACCATTGTCAGAGGATGTCCGTCGTCAAATTGACGCAGCAGGGAATCACATGCGGCGACTGCTTCCAGACGGCGGTGCCTACCACAACGAAATATTCTCGCGCTCCGGACTCACTGCCGCAGTAGAAACAAACCTGCGGCCAGCCGGCCTGCACATTTGGGACCTGGCGGCGTTGTCGTTCAACAATCTGAATCCTTGGGAGATCTGGGTGCGCTGGGCTGTCACTGGCGTTGTCGCCGAGAGGTCGCCGGACCCACTGTGCTACTCCGGTATTCGGCTGATCAAAGCACCGGCGTCAGGGGTTTTGACTGCGCTACCAGATATTGGGCAGATCGCGGCCGAACTCGGAATCGACGTGCGAGATTATCGATATACGAAACAACGTGGAGCGCGCGTCACGGATACCCCTCAGGACAACTCAGACTTTCTGGGTGAAGTCATCAGCTGTTCCACTGAGTACGCAGATCTCTGCACGCAGCTGCTTGAATTGACGTCGACGATTGAATCCAGGGTGAGCATCGCTTGATGGGCGGACTCTCCCACTGGTGAGTCACATCCGCCGCGTCTGCGATCTTCTGATTTTCAAGCCTTTCAAAAGATCGCAGTTCACGGCGGCTCCCACACGCAGGTGTGGGGCCGAAATTCCCCGACGGTCTTACGAGAGCATTTCCTGCATCAGCTCTTGCAGCACATCCAGGTCAAACGGTTTGCCCAGGATCGGCGCTTTGCGCGTGATCGGGCTGTCGGTCTCGCGGATTTCCTGCGGGTAACCGCTGATGAAAATCACTTTGAGCTCCGGTCGCAGCTTCACGGCGGGTTCGGCGATCTGGACGCCAGAGATTCCGCCCGGCAGGCGGAAATCGGTGATCATCATGTCCAGATGCGGTTTGCTCGCGAGGATTTCAAAGGCCTGCTCGCCGTTTTCGGCCTGCAGCACCCGGTAGCCCTCACCCGACAGATAGGCCGACAGCACCATCAAAATCGAGGGGTCATCTTCGACGATCAATACGACGTCTTGTGCATCTTCACTCATGGGAAGCCTTTGTTCGGTCAATTGCTGCTGATACGACCGTGAGGTCGATCAGAGGTTGCGTTTAACTGGCTGTTTTCCTACAGCGGCAGACAAACGCGAAATAAGGCGCCCTCGCCAATCCGGCTTTCGACGGTAATAGAGCCGCCATGGGCGGACACAATCTGTTCGGAAATAAACAATCCCAGGCCCAGTCCAGCGACGGCGTGTTTTGCCGTGACGCGCTCGAACTGCTGGAAAATACGCTTCTGGTTTTCTTCACTGATGCCGATCCCGAGATCGCGCACTTCCACCAGCGCCTGATGGTTGTCACTGTACACCTTCACGGTGATCGGGCTCTTGGCGCCGTAACGCAAAGCGTTGGTCAGCAGGTTGGAGATCACCTGTTCTATGCGAAATTCGTCCCAACTGCCGACCACCGGCTGCTCAGCGTCCAGGGTTACCGAGGACTCGGCGGCATCGATCTGCGCGGCGAAATTCTGCAATAACCCGCTGACCAGCGCCGACAGGTCGAAGCGTTTTGGTCGGATCGACAGTTTGCCGGTGCGAATGCGCGACACATCGAGCATGTCTTCGATCAAGCGGATCAGGCTTTTGATCTGCCGCTCGTCGCGGTCGACCATGGCGTGCATCTTGTCCAGCGTGAACGCCGAGGCGTTATCCCGGGCCAGGTGCATTTTGCGCAACTGGGTTTCCAGAATCAGGCCATTGAGCGGCGTGCGCACTTCGTGGGCGACGATAGACATGAAGTCATCGCGCATGCGCACCGCCTGCTCCAGTTCAAGCTGGGTACTCTGCAATTGCCTGAGCAGCGCTTCCTGCTCGCGGCGGCTCTGCTCCAGCGCTTCAACCTGCTGCTTCATCGCCTTGCTCTGGCGATAGAGCTCGACGAACACATTGACCTTGCTCTTGACCGCATGGATATCCAGCGGCTTGTGCAGGAAGTCCACCGCGCCGCTTTCGTAGCCCTTGAACGCGTAGTTCAGCTCACGTCCGGCAGCACTGACGAAGACGATTGGAATGTTTTTGGTTTTTTCCGTGCCGCGCATCAACTCGGCCAGCTCAAAGCCGTTCATGCCCGGCATCTGCACATCAAGAATGGCCATGGCGAATTCGTGCTGCAACAACAGCGACAAGGCTTCGTCAGCCGAAAGTGCCTTATAGACCGCACGGTCTTCGCGCTTGATCAGCGCTTCAAGTGCCAACAGGTTCTCCGGCAGATCGTCGACGATCAGCAGTTTGGCTTGGATGTCACTTAGCATGCTCTTCGTTCCAGCTCGACAATCAGACGGCCAATGCCGCGTATAGGGAGAATATGGTCTGGCTCGTGTATATCCAGTGCCGCCAGGGGCATCGTCGCGACCTGGGCTTCGTCCGGGTCCTGCACGATGGTCAGGCCGCCACGACGCTTGACCTGGGCCAGGCCGCGGGCGCCATCCTGGTTGGCACCGGTCAACAACACGGCGGCCAGGGCCGGGCCATAGGCGTCGGCGGCGGACTCGAAGAGAAAATCGATGGCGGGTCTCGAATAGTGCACGCGGGGTTCCAGGCTCAAGGAAAAACTGCGGTCCTGCTCTACCGACAAGTGATAACCGGGCGCGGCGAAATACAGCGTTCCGGCTTCGACCCGTGTCTTGTCATGGGCTTCCAGGACCGGCATGGACACGCGCCGTGCGAAGACTTCAGCCAGATGGCTGCGACGCGCGTCTGGCAGGTGCAACACCACCATGATCGGCAACCCGAAACCTTCGCGCAGTGGGCTGAGAATGGTCAGCAACGCCTCTACGCCACCGGCCGAGGCGCCAATCACAATCGCTTCTATAGTAGGCAGACCCGCATTGTTCATGATTTACGGTAAATCCGTTCTTGTTTGACCAACGGCTCGAACTGGTTGCCGAAGGCCGAAAAATCCAGGGTTTCCTTGCTGCCCAGCACTAAAAATCCACGGTGGCAAAGGGACTCATGAAACAAGCCAAATGCACGATCCTGAAGCTTTTTATTGAAATAAATCAAAACGTTGCGACATGAAATTAATTGAGTTTCTGAAAAGACACTGTCGGTTGCCAGGCTGTGATCGGCGAAGGTCACGTTCTCACACAGCGTCTTGTCGAAAATCGCGTACCCATACGCCGCCGTATAGTAGTCGGCGAACGAACGCTGGCCACCTGCCTGCTGGTAGTTATGAGTGTAGGCGCGGACGTTCTCCATTGAGAAAATCCCTTGCTTGGCTTTTTCCAGCGAACGCGGATTGATGTCGGTGGCGTAGATGATGGTGCGATCGAGCAAGCCTTCCTCGCGCAGCAAAATCGCCATCGAATAGACTTCTTCACCGGTGCTGCAACCGGCAATCCAGATCTTGATCGACGGATAGGTCTTGAGCAGCGGCACCACTTCCTTGCGGATCGCCAGGAAGTGCGAAGGGTCGCGAAACATCTCGCTGACCGGGATCGTCAGCAATTGCAGCAACTGCATGAACGCCGTCGGATCGTGCAGCACTTTCTCCTGCAACGCCGAAATGGTGGCGCACTCGAACTGGCTCAACGCATGCTGGACCCGGCGCTTGATAGAAGCGCCGGAGTAGTCGCGAAAGTCATAGCTGTATTTGAGGTAGATGGCCTCGATCAACAACCGCAATTCGATTTCGGTGTTCTTTTCCACTAAATACGTTCCACTAGATGCGTTCCATCTTCGGTAACCACACGCGAATCAGCGAGAACAGGCGATCCAGGTCGATGGGCTTGGCCAGGTAATCGTTGGAGCCGGCCTGCAGGCAGCGTTCCTGATCGTCCTTCATGGCCTTGGCCGTCACCGCAATGATCGGCAGCTTGCGCCAGCGCGGGTCCTTGCGGATCTCGATGGTGGCTTCGTAGCCATCCATCTCCGGCATCATCACGTCCATCAGCACCAGGTCGATGTCCTCGACTTCATTCAACTTTTCAATCGCCTCACGACCGTTCCGGCCAATGACCACGACTGCGCCTTTTTGCTCCAGCGCACTGGTGAGGGCGAAGATGTTGCGTACATCGTCGTCCACCAGCAGCACCTTGCGACCCTCGAAGACCTTATCGCGGCTGCGCGCGGTCTTGAGCATCTTCTGCCGTTCATGGGACAACTTGGATTCGACTTTGTGCAGAAAGAGTGTGACCTCATCCAGCAAGCGCTCCGGCGAGCGTGCGCCCTTGATGATGATCGAGCGCGAATACTTGCGCAGTTCAGCCTCTTCGTCCCGGGTCAGGTTGCGCCCGGTGTAGACGATCACTGGCGGGAACGAGCAGATATCCTCGGTGGACATGCGCTTGAGCAGGTCGTTACCGAGCATGTCCGGCAGTTTCAGGTCGATGATCATGCAATCGAAAATCGTCGTGCGCAGCAGGTCCAGCGCATCCTGCGCCAGCCCGACCGCGGTGATCTCGATGTCCTCGTCACCGATCAACCGGGCAATGCTGTCGCGCTGCAAGTCGTCGTCTTCCACCAGCAGGATGCGTTTGACCTTCTGAGTCAGCTTGGCTTCGAGACGGGCAAACACGTCCTTGAGCTCTTCGCGGGTGGTCGGCTTGACCGCATAGCCGATGGCGCCCATGTGCATGGCCGCCTCGACACGGTCCTCGACCGAAATCACGTGAACCGGAATGTGCCGGGTTTCGGCGTGTTCTTTCAGCCGCTGCAACACGGTCAAGCCGGAATGATCCGGCAGGCGCATGTCCAGCAGAATGGCATCCGGGATGAACTCCTTGGCCAGGTCGTAACCTTCGTCGGCACCGTGCGCGACCAGGCACTGATAACCCAGCTCATGCGCGAGGTCGTAGAGGATGTTTGCAAAGTTCGGCTCATCTTCCACCACCAGGATGCAGCGGGTGGCGAACGGAGAATGGCTACGATCGTCGTCGAAACGCGGGATATCGACTTCGGCAATCAGCGGCACCAGCGGGGCCGGAGCGGCCTTCGGTGTCACGGCAACCGGCGAGGCTCTCATCGGTTCGACGGGCTCCTCGCCCGGTCCAACGTACTGCTGCGGCAGCCCCAGGGGGAACACACCGCCCTGCCCCGGTTCGCTGGTGACGCTGATGGACCCGCCGAGCAACGCGGCCAGGTCACGGGAAATCGACAAACCCAGGCCAGTGCCGCCGTAACGGCGATTAGTGGTGCCATCGGCCTGACGGAACGCCTCGAAAATACTTTCCTGCTGCTCCTGCGCGATACCGATCCCGGAGTCGCGCACGACAAAAGCGATGCCTTCGTTCGGCTGCGAGGCCACGGTCAGGCTGACCGTGCCCCTTTCGGTGAATTTCACCGCGTTGGACAGCAGGTTCTTGATCACTTGCTCCAGGCGCTGGCGGTCGGTGAAGATCATCAACGGCGCACCGGCCTGCACCTCCACGTGGAAATCCAGCTGCTTGTCCGCCGCCAAGGGCTCGAACATTCCCCGCAAGCCATCCACCAAGCGTGCGACGCTGGTGTTCTCGGGGCGCATGTCCAGCTTGCCGGCCTCGACCTTGGAAATGTCGAGAATATCGTTGATCAGGTTGAGCAAATCGTTACCGGCCGAGTAGATCGACTCGGCGAACTTTACCTGCTCGGCGGTGAGGTTTTCCTGGGGGTTTTCCGCCAGCAACTTGGCCAGGATCAACGAACTGTTCAACGGCGTACGCAGTTCGTGGGACATGTTGGCGAGGAATTCGGACTTGTACTTGCTCGAACGCTGCAACTCTTCGGCGCGTTCTTCGAGCATCAGCTGAGCCTGGTTCAGTTCGGTGTTTTTCAGGTCCACGGTGTCGCGTTGCTCGGCCAGAATCTGCGCCTGCTCGGCGAGCTGTTCGTTGGTCTGCTCCAGTTCGACCTGCTGGGTTTCCAGATGCGCCTGGGATTCCTTGAGAATCCGCGACTGTTCTTCCAGTTCTTCGTTGGCGGTCTTGAGTTCTTCTTGCTGAACTTGCAGCTCTTCGTTGAGCTGTTGGGTTTCGGCCAGCACTTCCTGCAAGCGCTGGCGATAGCGCGCGGCTTCGATGGAGGTGCCAATGTTGCCGGCAATCAGTTCAAGCAATTCGATGTCGCGGTCATCCAGCGTGCGCAAAAAGCCCAGCTCGATCACGCCGTTGACCCGGTCGTCGTCGCTGGTCGGCACCACCAGCACGCTGTGCGGCAAACCTTCGCCGAGGCCGGAGCTGACCTTGAAGTAGTCGCTCGGCACATCGTCGAGGCGGATCAAGCGCGCTTGTTGCGCCACCTGGCCGACAATGCCTTCGCCACTGTAAATCTGTTGCTCAAGCGCTTCCTGTTCACGGGAGAACCCGTAAGACGCGATGCGCTTGAGGCCGCCATGTTCTTCGCGCACATAAATAGCCGCCACGGCGGTGCCGAGGTATTGCGCGCAGAACTGCAGGATGTTGCGGCCCAGCAGATTAAGGGACAGTTGCCCCAGCACTTGCTCGGCCAGTTCGGTCTGGCCATTGCGCAGCCAGGCCTGCTGTTCCAGGCGATGGGCGCTGGCCTGTTGCGCGGCGAGGTTTGAACTGTAACTTTGCGAAAGCGTGAGCAGATCCCGACGCCCGATGTAGGCCAGTAGCGCGCTGATAGCCACAATAAACAACAGATAAAGGCTGATGCTCCAGATCGTGGTGTGGCGCACATCATCATTGCGCGTGGCGCGCAACTGCTGCTCCATATCGATCACTTCTTCGAATTGCTTGCGGATCTCATCGGTCAAGCGTTTGCCACGCCCGGCCTTGACCGCGCTGCGGTAATCACCGCTGGCGCGCTGCAATTCGATCATTGATTGGGCGTAGTTGCCCCATTCGTCCTGCAAGGCCTGAAGCCGATGCAGTCGGTCGGTTTGCACCGGGTTGTCTGCGGTCAGTTCAAGCAAGGTGTTAACCGCGACCGCGACCCTCGGTTTCGCCGTTTCGTAGGGTTCGAGGAATTTTTCGTCACCCGTGAGCAGGAAACCACGCATCCCGGTTTCCAGATCGACGGTCAGCTTCACCGCTTCGTTGGCGTTATTGATCACCCGGTCGGTGTGCTCGACCCACTGGATCACCGACAGCAGATAAGTGATCAGCGAGACAAAGAACACCGCGCTGAGCACGCCGACGCCCAACGGCAGGCTGACGTTGCGGCTCAGGAGTTTGCGGAATCGTTGCTCATCAACCGAAGACGCAGAGGTCATGGGGAAGCCTTGTCGAACTGTTGAAAACCAAGGAGTTTGCCCCAAAAGTGGCACATTGATCCAATTATCTGACACATTTTCGCGCAAAATCCTACATTCCGCAGCGACAGCCCAAGGGAGCGGTTATCCTTGCCGGCTCTTGTGCGGCTATTCTTTTTTCAACCGCGTTGGGAACTTGTCGGGATCCGCCACTTACTCATGCAAGAGCCCGGCGATTTCGATCGACCGGCCACCGTGAATTTCAATCTTTGGGAACCCCTACTATGTCCTCCGACGCGTCCATCATCCTAGTAGTCGAAGACGATGCCATCGTGCGCATGTTGATTGTCGATGTGCTGGAGGAACTGGAATTCCAGGTGCTTGAGGCCGACGGCAGCGAAAAGGCGCTGGAGTTTCTCAACGACGAAGACCAGTACATCGACCTGATGATGACCGATGTCGGCTTGCCGGTGATGGATGGCCGGGAACTGGCAGTCCAGGCCAGGATGCTGCGCCCCGAGTTGCCGATCCTGTTTGCCAGTGGCTATGCCGAAAGTATTGACGTGCCAGCAGGGATGCAGGTGATTGGCAAGCCGTTTTCGATTGATCAGTTGCGCGACAAGGTCAAAAGCATGCTTGCGTCATCCTGATATCAGCTCAAGCGTACGCAAGGATCTTTACCGGCTGTGGTTTAATTACGCCCCGTTTTCCCCGCCCCCCTGCCCGTTTCAAGGAAATTGTGTTCATGAGTCAGTCCCGCGCAACCAAAGTCCTGGTCATTGGTTACGTCTGGCCCGAGCCCCGCTCTTCGGCGGCCGGCGGGCATATGATGCAGATCCTCGAAACCTTCTTGCAGCAAGGCTGGGACATCACCTTCAGCAGTCCGGCCGGATATGGCGAGCAGCGGGCCGACCTGGCGGCGCTGGGTATTGGTGAAGTGCCAATCGAGTTGAACAACAGCAGTTTCGATACGTTCATCCGCGAATTGGCCCCGGATGTGGTGCTGTTCGATCGATTCATGATGGAAGAACAATTCGGCTGGCGCGTTGAAAAACACTGCCCCGACGCCTTGCGCGTACTGGAGACCTCCGACCTGCAAAGCCTGCGCGATGCCCGGCATCAGCGGCTCAAGGAGCGCTTGAAAGCCAGTGATGACGCCAATGACTTCCGCGAACTGTTTGCGCCGGCACTGCGCGAAGAGTTTGAGTTCATGGCCGATACCGATCTGGCTAAACGGGAGATTGCGGCGATTTATCGCTGTGACGTGAACCTGATGATCTCCGAAGTGGAAATTGAATTGTTGGTCGAGCAATTCAACGTGCCCCGCAACCTGCTGCACTGGTGTCCACTGATGGTTGACCTGCCGAGCGAGCCCCCGGTCGCGTTTGAAGACCGCGCGCACTTTCTCAGCATTGGTAACTTCCGCCATGCACCGAACTGGGATGCAGTGCTCTGGATGAAGACGGCGATCTGGCCGCTGATCCGCGAACAGCTGCCCACCGCGCAGTTGCACATCTATGGTGCGTACACCCCGCCCAAGGCCACCGCGCTGCACAATCCGGTCCAGGGGTTTCATGTGATGAACTGGGCAGAAGACGCGTTGCAAGTGATGTCGGCGGCACGCGTGTGCCTGGCGCCGCTGCGTTTCGGTGCGGGTATCAAGGGCAAAATCGTCGATGCCATGCTGTGTGGCACGCCGAACGTCACCACGCCGATTGGCGCCGAAGCCATGCACGGCGACGAGCAATGGCCAGGAGCGGTGACCCCCACCGCTCGCGAGTTCGCCCATTCTGCGGTGCGTCTCTATAGCGACAAGGCTCACTGGCTGAACGCCCAGGCGCTGGGACAGACTCTGTTGGCCAACCGTTATCAGCAATCGATACACGGGCCAGCACTGATTAAAAAACTGATCGACTGCCAACAACATCTTGTGCAACTTCGACGGGATAACTTTACCGGCAGCATGTTGCGTCACCACCAACATAAAAGCACTCAGTACATGGCGCAATGGATTGAAGCAAAGAATCGCAACCCGGCAGAAGCACTGTAACTACCACACACTTAGATCCAGATACACCATACCGAATAGCAACTTTCACGCCGACTTGATACTTACTGTATCAACTCGGCGCTTGGTATTTTAGTTCCCAACAATTAAAACTACCCCTCACTTTTTCTAATTTAACCCAGCGCACACAAACAGCCGTGCCATTAACAAATGCAAGGATGCATTCATGAGCAATACAGCATTAGAACACTATGAGCCCAGTCAATGGATGGCCTCCACGTTGGACATCGATTCATTAGCCCTTGGCGATTTGATTTTGCCCGGTGCCCATAATAGCGGCGTCGACCGGAAAGCAACTTACGCAGCACCCGGCTTAGCGCATTGGATAGCGTGCCAGAACAATTCCTTTTACGAGCAGTTGCGCAACGGCGCCCGCGCCCTGGATGTCCGGGTCGAGTACGACGTGGACTCCAGAGGCGTCGGCACGTTCTGGTTTCAGCACAACGGCGTACGGTCATCCCGATCGATGGAAAACCTGATCATGCAGTTGATGCGTTTTCTCCAGGAGAACCCCGACGAGTTTGTCCTGCTCGATTTCCACAAACTGGAACCCGCCAACACCGCCTTCGACTATCAAGAGTTCAATCGCTTTTTACTGGCGCATCTTGGGCCGAGAATCATTCCTTCGAGCAACCGGCACTTGAATCTCGGCCAGTTGAAACACGCCAATCCAGTCCAGCGAGTATGGGTCGCGGCAGAGCGCCACTGGGCGTTGGACAGGGACTGGTTTGTGCCGAAAGTCGAGCATCAGTGGAGCGGCATCGGCGATACCAGTGTCGATGAACTCGAAGCGCACATCACCCGAGTGATGAAAAGCCCGCCGTCCGGATCGATGCCCTGGTCGCTCTCCGCCACCAGCTATAGCATCGCGTTGGGACCCGTGGACATCAAGGAACACCTCGATCGCTGGTTCGATGTCGAGGCCGGCCACTGGGTTCATGGCTGCAGCGTCATCAATGCGGATTTTTTTGAAGAGTCCCGCCTGGTGTACAACTGCCGGGCCGCTAACATACGCAAGGCCCATCAACGCAATAAATAAGTAACGCCCTTGTTTTTATCCGTCAGGTAATTTCAGGCTTCATGCACCCTGAAGCCACTTTTTCCATGGAAGGGTTTGCTCAGAAAAAGGAATGACAATGACTGGTAAAAAAACAGTAATGCGAGATAAACATAACTGGATGAGCAGAGTCCTGGACATCGACAAACTCAAACTCAGCGATATTGTCTGGCCTTGCGCCCATAACGCGGGCATGGATAAAAAGGCGCCCAAACAAGAAACGCTGTTGGGGAACTGGATAAGTTGTCAGAACGATACATTCGCCTGGCAACTGGAAAATGGCGCACGGGTCTTCGATATACGCCTCGGCTATACCGAAGGCCCTCAGCCGGTGTTTTACTTCCACCACAATGGCTATCAGTCGGGTCGCGTCCTGGATGACTTGATCGATGCGCTGCTGCCCTTCCTCGATCGAAACCCGGATGAATTCATCGTGCTGGACTTTCATCAATTGGGCGACGGCGACAAACCCTTCAATCACAAAAAGCTCAGTGATTGGCTGGTGCGCCGCATCGGGCAACGAATCATCCTGCCCCGCGACGAGTTGAGTACCGTGGCGGTGCTCAAGCGATCCAGCGCACAGCGCCGGATTGTCATGGCCGCCTCCTTCAATCCGCAACTGGACCGTGAATACTTCTGGCCGGCCATCTCACACCGGTGGCATGGCCAGACATTCACCTCGACCACGGAGCTGCAACGCCATATCGCGTCAACGCTTGAGCGAGTGCCGCGCGAAACGTATTTATGGTCACTGTCGGCCACCTGCTATTCCTTGCTCGGCGGGCCTCAAGATATCAAGCACCGTATCAACGAGTGGTTCAACACCACGGGAAACTGGGTGACGCGCTGCAGCATCATCAGCACCGATTTTTTCGAGGAATCCGAGATCGTCCGTTACTGCTGGAGCGCCAGCAGCATGAAAGCGGTGTACGGTCATGCCCTGCATGAGCGGCCAGGTTCACCTCGGTTTTTGCATCGGTAAGCTGGCATTGC
Source organism: Pseudomonas sp. RIT-PI-q (assembly GCF_001297125.1). Lineage (GTDB taxonomy): Bacteria > Pseudomonadota > Gammaproteobacteria > Pseudomonadales > Pseudomonadaceae > Aquipseudomonas. The sequence goes on along the minus strand of NZ_LHPC01000034.1, from coordinate 79,839 downwards.
CCGCCGTGATAGGGGCATGATCACTGTGCGATAACAACAAAAGCGCCCCGACATGTCCCGAACCGCCAGAGTTACCGACCCCTCGTACGAATTGATGGACGACCACAATGGGTTGTCCATCATCTATCGCCAGCATGGATTCCCCTGCCCGTTGGTGCGCTGGCATTTTCACAAGGAATACGAACTGCACCTGATCGTCGCCAGCTCCGGCAAGGTGTTCATTGGCGACTACATCGGCAACTTCTACCCCGAAACGCTGTTCCTCACCGGCCCCAACCTGCCACACAACTGGATCAGCCAGGTGGCCGAAGACGAAGTGGTGCCCAAGCGCGACATGCTGGTCAACTTCACCGACGAATTGTTCGACAGCGGCCATCTGGTGTTCGCCGAACTCAAGACGCTTGCCCCTTTGCTGGAACGTGCGCAGTACGGCATCGAATTCCGCTGCAAGCGCACCATCCGCCAGGCGATGACGCTGATGCAGCGCATCGCCGATACCCGGGGCGTGACCCGGCTCGGGCACTTTTTCATTCTGCTGGAATTGCTCGCGGCGTCTGACGATTATCAGTTGCTGTCCGGTGCGACGACACCGCAACTGGCTGACGAGCACAATATCGACCGGACCAACCGGGCCGTGGATTACATCTTTGCGCATTACGCCCGCGACTTGTCGCTGGAAGAAGTGGCCGAGCATTTGGGCATGAAGCCGACCTACTTCAGCCGGGTGTTCAAGCAAGCCACCGGACGCTGCTTCATCGAGTTCGTCAATCGCCTGCGCATCAGCAAATCCTGTGAGCTGCTGGCCGATGGTGACAAGCCGGTGACCGATGTGTGCTTCGAGTCGGGGTTCAACAATATTTCCAACTTCAATCGACGGTTTCAGCAGCTCAAGGGCATGACACCGTCGCATTACCGGCGGTTGGCGGTGCAGCGGTTGACCGAACAAAACCTAGGTTAATACCCATTCCCTGTGGGAGCGGGCTTGCCCGCGAAAGCGGACTGTCAGCCAATATAAATGTTGGATCTGACGGCCTATTCGCGGGCAAGCCCGCTCCCACAGGGTTTGTATTCATGCTGGAAACCTGTACGGAATCAAACACGCCCCATCGCTGAAAAGCCCTTCCCTGCGTCTACCGCTCGAAACCCCAGTGCAAAATAGTATCGATTGAAGTGCGATGGATGATTTGTCACGTCGTCAATTGAAGGCTGTAATCAGTGCACATTCTTCCTGTCATCGGAAGACACAAAAACAATAACTGTCCTTCTGTCCCCGCTGGGTGCAGAAAAGGAGTGCACGATGCAACCCACTGTAAAAGCTCTGCTTGCCCTCACCTGCATGACCCTCAGCAGCGTCAGCCTTGGCGCCCAGACCCTGACCATCGCCACCGTCAACAACAGCGACATGATCCGCATGCAAAAGCTCTCGAAAACCTTCGAAGCCGAGCACCCGGACATCAAGCTCAATTGGGTGGTACTGGAAGAAAACGTCCTGCGCCAACGCCTGACCACCGACATCGCCACTCAGGGCGGACAGTTTGATGTGCTGACGATCGGCATGTACGAAGCTGCACTCTGGGGCGCCAAGGGTTGGCTGGAGCCGATGAAGGATTTGCCCGCCAGCTACGCGCTCGACGACGTATTCCCGTCGGTGCGTGAAGGCCTGTCGGTGAAGGGTTCGCTCTACGCCCTGCCGTTCTACGCCGAGAGCTCGATCACCTATTACCGCACCGACCTGTTCAAGGACGCCGGGCTGACCATGCCCGAGCGTCCGACCTGGACCCAGATCGGCGAATTCGCCAGCAAACTCACCAACAAGGATAAAGAGCAGTACGGCATCTGCCTGCGCGGCAAGGCCGGCTGGGGCGAGAACATGGCGCTGATCACTACCGTCGCCAACGCCTACGGTGCGCGCTGGTTCGATGAGAAATGGCAGCCGGAATTCACCGGTCCGGAATGGAAAAACGCCCTGAATTTCTACGTCGACACCATGAAAAAATCCGGCCCGCCGGGGGCGTCGAGCAACGGTTTCAACGAGAACCTGGCGCTGTTCAACAGCGGCAAATGCGCAATCTGGGTCGATGCCAGCGTTGCCGGTTCCTTTGTCACCGACAAGACCCAAAGCAAGGTCAGCGAGCACGTCGGCTTCACTTACGCGCCGCATGAAACTACCGACAAAGGCTCGGCCTGGTTGTATTCCTGGGCGCTGGCGATTCCGACCAGTTCCAAGGCCAAGGACGCCGCGAAAACCTTCAGCGCCTGGGCCACGTCCAAGGAATACGGCGCGCTGGTCGCGGAAAAAGACGGCATCGCCAACGTCCCGCCAGGCACTCGGGCCTCGACCTACAGCGAGGCTTATATGAGCGCCGCGCCGTTCGCCAAGGTGACGCTGGAATCGTTGAAAGCCGCCGACCCGAGCAAACCGAGCGTCAAGCCAGTGCCTTACATCGGCATCCAGCTGGTGACCATTCCTGAGTTCCAGGGCATCGGCACCCAGGTTGGCAAGTCGTTCTCGGCAGCGCTGATTGGTCAAACCACGGTCGACCAGGCCCTGGCCGCCGCCCAGCAAACCACCGAACGTGAGATGAAGCGCGCCGGTTACCCCAAGTAACCCCGCAACCTGCTCCCGCCTTCTGTGGGAGCGGGCTTGCCCGCGATGACGGTCTCCCATTCAACATTTGGGTGACTGACACACCGCTATCGCGGGCAAGCCCGCTCCCACATTAGATCTTCATAGGTCTGCATGAATCGGTTCTATCGCCATGAATATTTCAACTGCCAAAGCTCACATGGACATTCCCCAACCGGTGCGTAAAAGCCGGTTGAGTAACCCCGGCTGGTTTCTGGTCAGCCCTTCGGTGGCGTTGTTGCTGCTGTGGATGATCGTGCCGCTGGGCATGACCCTCTACTTCTCGATGATCCGCTACAACCTGCTCAACCCCGGCGAGAACGAGTTCGTCGGGCTGGAGAATTTCACTTACTTCCTGACCGACTCGGGTTTCATGCCCGGCGCCACCAACACCTTGTTGCTGGTGGGCAGCGTGCTGCTGATCAGCGTGGTGCTCGGGGTGCTGATCAGTGCCTTGCTGGAGGCCAGTGAATTTCTCGGTCGCGGCATCGTCCGGGTGATGCTGATCTCGCCGTTTTTCATCATGCCCACGGTCGGCGCGCTGATCTGGAAAAACCTGATTTTCCATCCGGTGTCGGGGATTCTCGCCTACGTCTGGAAGCTGTTCGGCGCGCAGCCGGTGGACTGGCTGGCGCACTACCCGCTGTTGTCGATCATCATCATTGTGTCGTGGCAATGGCTGCCGTTCGCGATCCTGATCCTGATGACCGCGATGCAGTCCCTCGACCAGGAACAGAAAGAAGCCGCGCGCCTCGACGGCGCCGGCCCGGTGGCGATTTTCTGGCACCTGACGCTGCCGCACCTGGCGCGGCCGATTGCGGTGGTGGTGATGATCGAAACCATCTTCCTGCTCTCGGTGTTCGCCGAAATCTTCACCACCACCAACGGCGGCCCCGGCTACGCCTCGACCAACCTCGCGTACCTGATCTACAACCAGGCGCTGGTGCAGTTCGACGTCGGCATGGCGTCCGCCGGCGGCTTGATCGCGGTGGTGATCGCCAACATCGCGGCCATCGTGCTGGTGCGCATGATCGGCAAAAACCTGACAGACAAAGCCTGAGGCCTGCGCCATGACTCTCCAACAATCCCGTCGTCTGCAAAGCCTGCTGCTGGGCACGCTGGCCTGGGCCATCGCGATCCTGATCTTCTTCCCGATCTTCTGGATGGTGCTGACCAGTTTCAAAACCGAAATCGACGCGTTCGCCACGCCGCCGCAGTTCATCTTCACGCCGACGCTGGAGAACTACCTGCACATCAACGAGCGCAGCGATTACTTCAGCTTCGCCTGGAACTCGGTGGTGATTTCGTTCAGCGCCACCGCGCTGTGCCTGCTGATCGCAGTGCCGGCGGCCTACTCGATGGCGTTCTACGAAACCCAGCGCACTAAAGGCACGTTGCTGTGGATGCTCTCGACCAAGATGCTGCCGCCGGTGGGCGTGCTGATGCCGATCTACCTGCTGGCCAAGAGCTTTGGCCTGCTCGATACGCGCATCGCGCTGATCGTGATCTACACCCTGATCAACCTGCCGATCGTGGTCTGGATGATTTACACCTACTTCAAGGACATCCCCAAGGACATCCTCGAAGCCGCCCGCCTGGACGGCGCCACGCTGTGGCAGGAAATGGTCCGCGTGCTGCTGCCGATCGCCAAGGGTGGCCTGGCGTCCACGGTGCTGCTGTCGCTGATCCTGTGCTGGAACGAAGCGTTCTGGTCACTGAACCTGACCTCGTCGAAAGCGGCGCCACTGACTGCGTTGATTGCCTCGTATTCCAGTCCTGAAGGACTGTTCTGGGCCAAGTTGTCGGCGGTCTCGACCCTGGCCTGCGCGCCGATCCTGATCTTCGGCTGGATCAGCCAGAAACAACTGGTCCGCGGCCTGTCGTTCGGCGCCGTGAAATAAACCCCCGGATCGCCGACCCAACGCGATCCCCCTGTAGGAGCTGGCTTGCCAGCGAAGGCGGCCGAAAGATCGATGCAACCTTCAAGGACCCCTTCGCTGGCAAGCCAGCTCCTACACATAACCCTATGCGGAGGCCCATCATGGCCAACCTGAAAATCAAGAATCTGCAAAAAGGCTTCGAAGGCTTTTCCATCATCAAAGGCATCGACCTGGAAGTGAACGACAAGGAATTCGTGGTCTTCGTCGGCCCCTCGGGCTGCGGTAAATCCACGCTGCTGCGCCTGATCGCCGGCCTGGAAGAAGTCAGTGGCGGCACCATCGAACTCGATGGCCGCGACATCACCGAAGTCAGCCCGGCCAAGCGCGACCTGGCGATGGTGTTCCAGACCTACGCCCTGTACCCGCACATGACCGTGAAAAAGAACATGTCGTTCGCCCTCGACCTGGCCGGCGTACCAAAGGCCGAAGTCGAGAAGAAAGTCGGCGAAGCGGCGCGCATCCTCGAGCTCGGGCCGATGCTTGAACGCAAGCCGAAACAGCTCTCCGGCGGTCAGCGTCAGCGCGTGGCCATCGGCCGGGCGATCGTGCGTAACCCGAAAATCTTCCTGTTCGACGAACCGCTGTCCAACCTCGACGCCGCCCTGCGGGTGCAGATGCGCCTGGAACTGCTGCGCCTGCACAAAGAACTCAAAGCCACGATGATCTACGTGACCCACGACCAGGTCGAAGCCATGACCATGGCCGACAAAGTCGTCGTGCTCAATGGCGGCAAAATCGAGCAAGTCGGTTCGCCGCTGGACCTGTATCACCAGCCGGCCAACCTGTTTGTTGCCGGGTTCCTCGGTACGCCGAAAATGGGCTTCCTCAAAGGCAAGGTCACCCGCGTCGAAAGCCAGAATGTCGAAGTATTGCTGGACGCTGGCACCCGCATCACCCTGCCGCTGAGCGGTGCCAATCTGAACGTCGGTGGCGCGGTGACCCTGGGGATTCGCCCGGAGCATCTTAACCTCGCGCAAACCGGCGACTGCACTTTGCAAGTCACCGCCGATGTCAGCGAACGCCTGGGCAGCGACACCTTCTGCCACGTCGTGACCGCTTCCGGTGAAGCGCTGACCATGCGGGTTCGCGGCGATCTGGCCAGCCGTTACGGCGAAGCACTGAGCCTGCACCTGGACGCCGAGCACTGCCATTTATTCGATGCCGACGGCGTGGCGCTGACCCGCCCGTTGCGCGCAGCAGCTTGATTTAGAGAGCCTGTGATGAAACTGAATAAACACAACCTCAACCGCCTCGCCCCCGAGGTGGTCCTGCCCGCCTACGCCCTGAGCGATACCCGCCAAGGCATCGCGCACATCGGCGTCGGCGGTTTCCATCGGGCGCACCAGGCGTATTACACCGACGCCTTGATGAACACCGGCGAAGGCCTGGACTGGGCGATTTGCGGCGTCGGCCTGCGCGCCGAAGACCGTCGGGCCCGGGACGACCTGAAGGAACAGGATTACCTGTTCACCTTGTTTGAACTGGGTGACACCGACGACAGCGAAGTCCGGGTCATCGGCGCCCTCCGCGACATGCTGCTGGCCGAAGACGGCGCGGCAGCACTGATCGATAAACTCGCCAGTCCCGAAATCCGCATCGTCTCGCTGACCATCACCGAGGGCGGCTACTGCATCGACGACAGCAACGGCGAGTTCATGGCGCACTTGCCGCAAATCCAGCACGACTTGGACTATCCGGATTCACCGAAAACCGTGTTCGGTTTTCTCTGCGCCGCGTTGGCCAAGCGCCGCGCCGCCGGCACGCCGGCGTTTACCTTGATGTCCTGCGATAACCTGCCGCACAACGGCGCGGTCACCCGCAAAGCGCTGCTGGCTTTCGCCGCGCTACGCGACGCAGACTTGCGGGACTGGATCGCCAGCAACGTCAGTTTCCCCAACGCGATGGTCGACCGCATCACGCCGATGACCAGCACCGAACACAAGCTGCAACTGCACGACAAACACGCCGTGGACGACGCCTGGCCGGTGGTCTGCGAACCGTTTGTGCAGTGGGTATTGGAAGACAAGTTCGTCAACGGTCGTCCGGCCTGGGAAAAGGTCGGCGTGCAGTTCACCGACGACGTCACGCCTTACGAAGAGATGAAGATCAAATTGCTCAACGGCAGTCACCTGGCCCTGACTTACCTGGGGTTTTTGAAGGGCTATCGCTTCGTTCACGAGACCATGAACGACCCGCTGTTCGTGCGGTACATGCGCGCCTACATGGACCTGGACGTGACCCCGCAATTGCCCGAGGTGCCGGGGATTGACCTGACCGAGTACAAGAACACCTTGGTCGCGCGATTTTCCAATCAGGCGATTGCCGATCAACTGGAGCGGGTGTGTTCGGATGGCTCGTCGAAGTTTCCCAAGTTCACTGTGCCGACGATTAACCGCCTGATCACCGATGGTCGAGAGACCAAACGTGCGGCGCTGGTGGTGGCGGCGTGGGCGTTGTATTTGAAGGGCGTGGATGAGAATGGCGTGACCTACGCCATTCCGGATCCGCGGGCGGCGTTCTGTCAGGCACTGGTGGCCGATGATGCGTTGATCACCCAGCGGTTACTGCAGGTTGAGGAGATTTTTGGTGCGGCGATACCGCATTCGCCAGAGTTTGTGGCGGCGTTTGAGTGGTGCTGCAATAGTTTGCGCGATGTTGGGGTGTCGCGGACCTTGGAGCGGGTGCTGGCCTGAATTTAGCGGTGAAGTTGCTGCCGTCATCGCGGGCAAGCCCGCTCCCACAGGGTTCTTCTGCGAACACATATTTCGTGAACAACATTGATAACTGTGGGAGCGGGCTTGCCCGCGATGGCGGCCTGACAAACGACATGGATGTTGAATGTGCACTGAAATCGACCTGACGATCCAAGGATCTTCCATGGCAAACCAACAACTATTCCTCGGCATCGACTGCGGCACCCAAGGCACCAAAGCCATCGTCCTCGACGCCATCAGCGGTCAGGTGCTCGGCCAAGGCGCCGCTGCCCATACGCTGATCAGCGGTGCCAACGGCCGCCGCGAGCAAGACACCAACCAATGGCTGGAAGCCTTTGCCCTCGCCACCCGCCGCGCTCTGCTAGCAGCCAACGTCGACGGCCAGGACATCCTCGGCATCGGAGTCTCCGGCCAGCAACATGGCCTGGTGCTGCTCGACGACCAAGGACAAGTGCTGCGCCCGGCCAAGCTCTGGTGCGATACCGAATCCACTCCGGAGAACGAGCGTTTGCTGGCCCATCTGGGCGGTGAAAAAGGCTCGCTGGAGCGCCTCGGCGTGGTCATCGCGCCGGGCTACACCGTGTCCAAACTGCTCTGGACCCAAGAGCAGCACCCGCAAGCGTTCGCCCGAATCGCGCGCATTTTGCTGCCCCACGACTACCTCAATTACTGGCTCACCGGCCGCAGTTGCAGCGAGTACGGCGATGCCTCGGGCACCGGCTATTTCAACGTGCGCCCCCGCCAGTGGGACTTGCAACGGCTGCGCGACATCGACCCCAGCGGGCGCCTGCAAGCCGCGCTGCCGGAACTGATCGACGCCCACCAGGCGGTCGGCACGATCTTGCCGAGCATCGCCGAGCACTTGGGCATCAACCCGCAAGCACTGGTGTCCAGCGGTGGTGGCGACAACATGATGGGCGCCATCGGCACCGGCAACATAAAACCCGGCGCGATCACCATGAGCCTCGGTTCCTCGGGGACGGTCTACGCCTATGCCGATCAGCCGAACGTCAGCCCGGATGCCTCGGTCGCGACGTTCTGTTCTTCCAGCGGCGGCTGGCTGCCGCTGATTTGCACGATGAACCTGACCAATGCCACCGGGGTGATTCGCGAGTTGTTCGAGCTGGACATCGAACGTTTCAACGCTCTGGTCGAGCAAGCGCCGATCGGTGCCGAAGGCCTGTGCATGCTGCCGTTTCTCAATGGCGAGCGCGTTCCCGCCCTGCCCCATGCCACCGGCAGCCTGCTGGGCCTGACGATGACCAACCTGACTCAGGCCAATCTGTGTCGCGCCGTGGTGGAAGGCACGACCTTCGGTTTGCGTTATGGACTGGACCTGTTGCGTCGCAATGGCTTACAAAGCCGCAGCATTTGCCTGATTGGCGGCGGCTCGAAAAGTCCGGTATGGCGGCAGATGGTCGCCGACATCATGAACACGCCAGTGATTTGCACCGAACACAGCGAGGCCGCTGCCCTCGGGGCGGCGATTCAGGCGGCGTGGTGCAAGTCCTGGACAAACGGGCATGAGGACAGCCTGGCGGAGCTTTGCGAGCGTTGCGTGAAGCTCGACCTGGCGAGTGAAACCTTGCCGATTGCCGACAATGTGGCGGCCTGTCAGCAGGCCTATGAACGCTATCAACAGCATGTCGCAACCCTTTAAAGAGCGAACAACTATGTATCTGGTCTGTGGCGAAGCGCTGTTCGATTTCTTCAGTGAAGAAGACGCCAGCGGCCTGGCTTCAAAAGTGAACTTCAAGGCAATTGCCGGCGGTTCACCCTTCAACGTCGCAGTGGGTTTACGCCGGTTGGGCGTGGACTCGGCATTGTTTGCCGGACTGTCGACCGACTACTTGGGCCGACGGTTGCAGCAAGTGTTGCAGGACGAAGGCGTGCGCCCGGACTACCTGGTGGATTTCGCCGCACCCACCACCCTGGCCATGGTCGCGGTCGGAGCCAACGGCTCGCCCCACTACAGCTTCCGTGGCGAAGGCTGCGCCGATCGGCAGTTGAAAGCGGAGCATTTGCCAGCACTGGGGCCTGAGGTACGCGGCCTGCACATCGGCTCGTTTTCGCTGGTGGTGCAGCCGATTGCCGACACGTTGCTGGCATTGGTGCGCCGGGAAAGCGGCAAGCGCCTGATCAGTCTTGATCCGAACGTGCGGCTCAATCCTGAGCCGAATATCGAGCTGTGGCGTTCGCGGATTGCAACATTGGTCGAGTTGGCCGACCTGATCAAAGTCAGTGATGAGGATTTGAGCTTGCTCTATCCCGAGCAGGACCCTGCGCGGGTCATCGAAGGCTGGCTGCAACACCGTTGTCAGTTGGTATTCCTGACCCGGGGTGGCGAGGGTGCAACGGTATTCAGCCGGGCCCATGGTTCGTGGTCGGTGCCGGCCTGTTCAGTGAAGATTGCCGACACTGTCGGGGCTGGCGATACGTTCCAGGCGGCGCTGATTACCTGGCTGACGGAGCAGCAGCTGGATTCGGTTGAAGGATTGCAGCAGCTGGGCCGCGAGCAGATCGATGCGATGCTCGGGTTTGCGGTGCAGGCGGCGGCAATGACGTGCAGCAAGACCGGGCCGGATTTGCCGTATCGGCGGCAGTTGGAAATGCGCTGAAGCTGACGGCCCCATCGCGGGCAAGCCCGCTCCCACATTGGATGTGTGAACGCCACAGACCAAATGTGGGAGCGGGCTTGCCCGCGAAGGCGGCCTACCTGCCACCGCAAACCTTCCGCTTGAAATGACAGCAAGGCGACAGGTGGCATTCAGGCAGGTTAACCAACGCTTAATCGCGCGGTCCAACACTTTACTGGACCGCACGCCCTCAGACCCTTCTGACGCCCAGTGCGGCAGGTTCGACGTCCGTTACGTCGAGCTGACTTTCCGTCCGCACCGGAGAACGTTCATGAACATGCGCATAATGCTGGTCACCGCCGCCCTCACCTGCACCGGGCTAACCGGTCTGGCCCAAGCCAACGACACCTCATCCTCTCAAGCAGTCCCGTCCTACCATTACGGTATGCCACTGAACGTGGCCAAAGTCGTTTCGTTGACTGAACCCAACACACTGGACTGCAAAGTGGTGAAGGCTGACATGAAGTACATCGATACCAGCGGCAAACCCTCGGAAATCACCTACAGGAAGTTATCCGACGCTTGCAGCATGCAGAACTGACCGAGGGGTCGGAAACGAAACCTTGCGGTATTCCCGGGAGGCATCTGACGCTATGCTCTAGCGCCTTCTCCTACTGCCGCAAGGATTCGCCATGCAGTTATCGTTTCGCACGTTGTCGACGTTAACCGCCGCGTTGTGTTTTCTATTGGCCCTGGTCTGGGGATTGACGCCCGACTGGTTGCTGTCGAATTGGAGTATTGAGTATTCCGTCGCCACGGGTTTGGTTGCGCGGCGTAGCGCGGTGCTGTTTGCAGCACTGGGCGTGATGTTTTATCTGATTCGAAACGAGGCGCCCTCCACCACCCGCAATGCGTTGAGCAATGGCTTTATTGTCGGCTGCTGGGGGCTGGCCGCATTGGGCTTCGGCGAATGGCTCGATGGCCATGCCGGTCCGGGTATTTTGCTGGCAGTGATGGTGGAATTGACGCTTGGTCTGGCGTTTTTCCAGACCAAGCGCGTGTCGGTGGAGCTGGAAGCGGCGAGTTAGAGGGCTTTTCTGTCCGGATGCAAAGGCTGGGCATCGGCCATGGTGCGCAGTTGCATGTCAGAGCGTAGTTCGGCGATCAGGTCGTTGATTTCACGGCAACCATTTAACTGTTTGGCATTTATTCCGGTCACCATGAGATCGAGGTGATCGGTTTCGCGATCTGAATACACCTTGACGGTCATCGACAGGTCCGGCGACAGCGTGCATTGGCAGCGTTTCGGCAAAAAACTGCTTTCAATGATATTGCGAAGTTCCAAGGCAGAAAGAAACATGGCGACCCTCTCCTTAATATGAGACTGCCAATAAAGTATCAACGCCGACTCCATCAAATCCCCGGTCAGCTTAAGACCAGCTACAGCATAAAACATGCCCGGAATTTCGCCGTGCAGCTCATCGGCAAATCAACGGTTTAGCGTAACTACATGTAAATGCCTTCATGCAATCTGCAAGAAGCCCCCCCGCCGCCCCTGCAATTTGCATTCTGGCCACGACGAATTTGCAATAGCCGCGCACGGCAGCAAGAATGCGCCGAGGTAATTCAGTATCCGCCGACCCCACTCACACGCAAGGAGGCATCATGGGTTCATTGACCTGCAACACTACCGTCGGGCTAATAGTTGCCGCACTGTCGAGCGTCGCTCATGGGGCGAAACTCGAAGACATCGCGCCGTTCCCGAAACCTGAAAGCGGTTTTACCCGCCAGGTAATCCATCTCGCCCCACAGACTCAGGAAGACAGCTTCCAGGTCGAAATCCTCGCCGGCAAAACCCTGACCGTAGACTGCAACCGCCAACGCCTGGGCGGCATTCTTGAGGAGAAAAACCTTGAGGGCTGGGGCTACCCGTTCTACCGACTGGAAAAAGTCATCGGCCCGATGAGCACCCTGATGGCCTGCCCGGACGGCAAGAGCAAAAAGGACTTCGTGCCGGTGGTCGGTGACGGCTTCATGCTGCGTTACAACAGCAAGCTGCCGATCGTGCTCTACGTGCCCAAAGACGTCAACGTCCGCTACCGCATCTGGTCGGCATCAAGCAAGGTCGAGAAGGCCGTCCAGGAGTAACGGACGCATCCCCTCACGCCGGGGCGTTGCACATTGCGGCGCGCTCGGCCACATGCCGCAAACTGTCGAAATTGATATTGGCACCCGAGTCGATGGCCACGAAGGTCTGACCACGGGCGCCGGTTTTCGCCGCGTACTTCTTGATTCCGGCCACCGCCAGCGCGCCGGAAGGCTCGGTGATCGAACGGGTATCGTCGTAGATATTCTTGATGGCGGCACACAGTTCGTCGTTGCTGACCGTCAGCACCTCATCGACGCAAAACCGGCAAACCTCGAAACCATGAGCGCCAATCTGGGCGACGGCTACACCATCGGCGAAGGTTCCTACGGCTGGCAGGACAACTCGCTCACCCGCCTGTAAAGCAGCGGACAAACACGCGGAGTGTTCCGACTCGACGCCGATGATGCGGACTTCAGGTCGAAGGTATTTTACATACGCGGCGATGCCGGCGATCAGCCCACCACCGCCCACCGGGACGAAGATCGCATCCAGCGGCCCTTGATGCTGGCGCAGGATTTCCATCGCCACCGTGCCCTGCCCCGCGATCACGTCCGGGTCGTCGAAAGGCGAGACAAAGGTGCGCCTGGTTTGCTGTGCCAGGTTCAAGGCGTGTTCCAGGGCAAACGGAAAGCTCTCCCCATGCAGCACCGCGTCGGCCCCGCGACTGCGCACACCGAGCACCTTCAATTCCGGTGTCGTACACGGCATGACGATAGTGGCGGCAATCCCCAATTCGCGCGCGGCCAACGCCACGCCCTGGGCATGGTTGCCCGCCGATGCGGGGATTACGCCGCGAGCCTTTTGCTCATCGCTCAGTTGCATCAGTTTGTTAAAGGCGCCGCGAATCTTGAAGGAAAAGGTCGGTTGCAAATCCTCACGTTTGAGCAGGATCCGATTGCCCAAGGCCTCGGACAGTGCCGGAGCGTCTTGCAGCGGCGTGCGTACCGCCAATTCATACACCTTGGCTGCGAGGATCTTTTTGACGTAATGCTCAAGCAAGGTCTGCTGGGCGTGGGTGCTGTTCATGGTCATCTCCTTTACGCGGCCGATGCAGGAGCTGCCGAAGGCTGCGATCTTTGCTTTTAAAAGATCAAGATCAAAAGATCGCAGCCTTCGGCAGCTCCTACAGAGGTAGTGCGTTGGTCTAAACCCCGGAGACAGAAAATAAAAACCCGCCTCTAGGGCGGGTTGGGTGCTGCAGTCGTGAGCTAGCCCGCCAGATAAGGAATGGCGGTAATAATGCTTGGCTGGCAGCGCAATACGGTGGAAGTCATGTGTGAAAACTAGCCGGGCGCTGGTGGCAAGTCAATGGCCAATTTTGTTCGACCTCTGTAGGCTGGCGATTCCGCTCATCGTCCCAAGGAAGGACACCATGAAGTCTGTCGCCCTGCCCCTCGTTGTCCTCATCGCCTTCGCCGGCTACACCGTTTCGGTGATGCTTCAGGCTGAACAGTCGTTGATCGACTTCGGCATCAGCCTGATGTCTCGGCCTGATACAGCGCAGGTGGTGATTGATCTTTACTTGCTGGCAATCCTGGCGGGTATCTGGATGTATCGCGATGCGCGCAAGCGTGGGCAGTCGGGGTGGTCGGTTGTTCCTTACCTGTTGATTACTGCGATTTTTGTGTCGGTCGGGCCGTTGTTGTATCTGGTGGTTCGGGGATTTCAGGATCGAAAGAAATCTGTAGGTGCAAGCCAGCGAATCTGATCCGGACAATATGCTGATTTTGAGATCGCTATCGCGGGCAAGCCCGCTCCCACAAGTTCAGTCATCGCCACAGATCCAGTGTGGGAGCGGGCTTGCCCGCGATGACGGTCTCACGGTCAACACACTTACTTCGCCAACCGCCTGAGCCCCAGCACCATCACCCCCGCCCCCAACATCATCGCCGTGAGAAACAACGGATACGAAACCCACCACGGCGTGCCCGCCGTCATCATGCTGAATTCGGACATCCCGCCAACGCTCGCAATCAGGTTCAGCGGCAGAAACACCACGTTGATCAACGTCAGCTTGCGCAACAGGTTGTTCATGCTGTTGTTCATCAGGTTGCCCCGGGCGTCGATCAGCCCGGAGAACACCGTGGAGTAGATTTCCGCCTGTTTGTAGCACTGGTTGTTTTCAATGATCAGGTCGTCAATCAGGCCGATGGCTGCGGCACTGAAGTGTTCCTTTTCCGCATGGTTGCGCAGCCGGGTCAGGACCGCGCCGTTGCTGTGGATCGCGTTGATGTAATAGATCAGGCTTTCGCTGAGGTTGAACATCTGGATCAAGTGCTGGTTTTGCATCGAGGCGTTGAATTTCTGCTGCAACTCCCGCGCAACCATCTTGATCACCTTGAGATGGCCCAGATAGTGATGGATGTTGTTGAATAGCAGATGCAGCAACACATCCAGCGGTGTGTTCAGCTGCTGCCGGATGCCAAGGCCGCTGAGCGGCGAGTCATCGGTGGCGATCACCAGCAGCCGGTGCTGACAGAACAGCAAACCGCAGGACGATACTTCGAAGGCCAGGCTGCCGGCGCCGGAGTAGTTTTCCGGGCGTTTCCAGATCAGGAACAGGTTGTCGGGATGGAACTCGATGCGCGACACCTCGTCAGGGTCCAGGGCCGAGGCCAGTGCGTGTTCATCGAGTTTGAAATGGCTGTGCAACAAATCCCGTTCGGCCGCATCCGGGTTGCTGAACAGCATCACCTGCGCGTCCAGCCGTTCTACGGCGTGCAGCGCGCCGTTGCTGAGTTGGAAACTCTTGATCATAGGCCGCTCACCAGGCCTGGCCGCGACGTTTGAGCTCCAACCGACGCACGAACTCCTCCAGCACCAGTGAATACAGATCGTCCTGCAAGTAGGCGTCTTCGATGCCGGCGTCCATGTTCGGGTTGTCGTTGACCTCGATCACCACCACTTTGTCGCCGGACTGCTTGAGGTCGACGCCGTAGAGGCCATCGCCGATCAGGTTCGCGGTCTTCACCGCCAGTTCCACCACCGCCCGCGGTGCTTCGTGGACCGCCAACGTGCGGCATTCACCGTTGATGTCCTGGCCCTTGGCCTTGTGGTTGTAGATCTGCCAGTGGCCCTTGGACATGAAGTATTGGCAGGCAAAGATCGGTTTGCGGTTCAGTACGCCGATGCGCCAGTCGTACTCGGTGTAGAAAAACTCCTGGGCCAGCAACAGCACCGAGTGTTCGAACAGTTCGGCGGTGGCTTCAAGCAAGGCTTGCTGGCTTTCAACCTTGATCACACCACGGGAGAAACAGCCGTCGGGGATCTTCAACACCAGCGGAAAGCCCAGGCGCTCGCCGACCCGTTCGAAATCTTCCGGTCGCTCCTTGTACAGAATTTCGGTGGCGGGCATGCCCAGTTGATGGCTCTTGAGCAGATCGGTCAGGTAGACCTTGTTGGTGCAGCGCAGGATCGAGGTCGGGTCGTCCATCACCACTAAGCCTTCGCTCTCGGCTTTCTTGGCGAAGCGGTAAGTGTGGTTGTCGACGCTGGTGGTCTCGCGAATCAGCAGCCCGTCGTATTCGGCGATGCGCGCGTAGTCCTTGCGCTCGATCAGCTCGACGTCGATGCCCAATGTCTTGCCGACCCGGACAAAGTTGTCGAGGGCCTTGGCGTTGGATGGCGGCAACGCTTCCTGCGGGTCGTGCAAAATCGCCAGGTCATATCGCGCCAGTCGGCGCGAACGTGGAACGCGCCATATCTTGCGACTGAAACTGTCGAGCGAGTTGGCAAACTGATCTTCCTGATCCTCACGCAACTTATGCAGCGCACCGGACTTTATACCTTCGATGTGCCAGCCGTTAGTTCGGCGAAACTCAACTAACAATATTGGACACGGGAACACTTCGAATAACTGACGCGCCAGATCCTGCAACGGTTCGATGTTAGTCCTGCCAAAGTACAGCGTCAGGGTAAAGCCTTCGGTGTCGCTGTAAAGATGATTGCTGAGGGCTTTTTCCAAAGGCTTATCGAGGTCGTCCAAGGCCAGACCGTACAGGGATTTTTTGGTCAGTTCGCTGATGGTTCGCACCGACGGAATCACCTTGTGCCCACGCGCCTCCGCCAGCAATGAGCAGTAATAACCGTGCCCCAGGTACTTGTAGCTGCGGCACAGGTTGATCACCTGGATGCGTTTGCCCTGCTCATTGTCCCGAGTCTGCTCAAGGTATTCCTGGGCGCTGACAATGTCCTCGCTGGGGAAATACGACGCCCAGTCTTCCTTGCGTTCGACGATGATAATCAATTGACTTGAAGTTTTTGATGCATCATTTAAATAAGTTGCTGCCGGCAAAGTTTGCTCGGATACTTCGCGCCAATGACCTTGTACCGCTGACATAGTGATTGATCCGTTGGAGAACAAGACCTTTCCTATTAAGCACGAAGATTTTTGAAAGTCTCGTTTCGTTACGCAACTTTTACGGTGGTCATATGAATCTGGTTTTTCGCCTGGCGGTGGTTGAAGACTTGCCGGCATTGCTGGAACTCGAACAACAATGTTTCACCACGGATCGGCTTAACAGCCGCAGTTTTCAATGGATGATCAGCCGCGCCCACGGGCAACTGTTGGTAGCCCAGCGCGGCGAACACCTGGTGGGTTACGCCGTGGTGCTGTTTCACCGGGGCACTTCGCTGGCGCGACTTTACTCGATTGCCATTGCCGAACAGGCGCGCGGCAGCGGGCTGGGCAAGCAATTGCTGCAACGCATCGAGGCCTGCGCCCTTGCGCACGATTGCGCCTACCTGCGGCTGGAGGTGCGAATCGACAACCCGGCGGCGATCGCCTTGTATGAGCGCAACGGTTACCGGCGTTTTGCGCTGATTCACGACTATTACCAGGACCATGCCGATGCGCTGCGCCTGGAAAAACGCATCCTCCAGCACCGCGACTCACGCAACATCAAGGTGCCTTATTACCCGCAAACCACCGATTTCACCTGTGGCCCGGCCTGCCTGCTGATGGCCATGGGGGCGCTGCAACAGGATCGACTGCTGGAGCGCCGCGAAGAACTGCAGCTCTGGCGCGAGGCGACCACCGTGTTCATGACCTCCGGCCATGGTGGCTGCAGTCCTCAAGGTCTTGCGCTGGCCGCGTCACGACGCGGGTTTCGGGTGCGTCTGCAACTGAGCATGGCCGGGCCATTGTTCCTCGATGGTGTGCGCGATGAGCATAAAAAAGACGTAATGCGTTTGGTGCATGAGGAGTTCACCGAGCAACTGCAAGCCACCGACGTCGAACGGGTGATCGGTGGGCCGCTGGACCTGCCCCGGTTACTGGACGCTGGCGGCCAGCCGTTGGTGCTGATCAGCTGTTATCGACTGACCCGCTCGAAATCACCGCATTGGGTGATCGTCACCGATTGCGATGACGAGTTCGTCTACCTGCACGACCCGGATGTCGACCACAGCCAACATCGTCAACCTATGGACTGCCAGCATTTGCCGGTCAGCCATGCCGAGTTTGAGAAAATGAGCAGCTTTGGCCGGGGCAAACTGCGGGCGGCGGTGATTTTGTATGCTTGAACCTCACCTGAATAACCCCTGTAGCAGCTGTCGAGCTTGCGAGGCTGCGTTCGGCTGCGAAGCAGTCGTGAAATCAGGCAATGCGGTCCTTCAGGACTACCTCGCGCTCAGGTTTTACGACTGCTTCGCAGCCGAACGCAGCCTCGCAAGCTCGACAGCTGCTACAGGGTTACTTCAGGCCGACTTTGTACAACACGCCATCATCCTCGTCGGTCAGCACATACAAATAGCCGTCCGGCCCCTGCCGCACATCGCGAATGCGCTTGTTCAGTTCACCCATCAACCGCTCTTCGTGAACCACCCGGTCGCCGTCGAATTGCAGGCGGATCAACTCCTGGCTCACCAGCGCGCCAATAAACGCGTTGTGCTGCCAGGCCCTGAAGCGATCCGCGTCGTAGAAGGCCAAGCCACTGAGACCGGGCGATTTTTCCCAGACGTGGTGCGGTGCAACGGTGCCTTCGGCGGTTTTGCCCTTGGCCTCCGGAATCGGCTCACCGGAATAGTTGATGCCGTGGGTTGCCAGCGGCCAGCCGTAGTTCTTGCCGCGTTCGATGATGTTGACCTCGTCGCCACCCCGGGGACCGTGCTCGTTTTCCCAGAGCGTGCCCGTCCATGGGTTGAGGGCCGCGCCTTGCGGGTTGCGATGGCCGTAGGACCAGATTTCCGGACGTACACCGGCCTGGCCGACAAAGGGGTTGTCGTCCGGCACCTTGCCGTCCGGGTAGATCCGCACAATCTTGCCTTGCAGCTTGTCGAGATCTTGCGCCGTTGGCCGGTCGTTGTTCTCGCCCAGGGTGATAAACAGGTAGCCATCGCGATCGAACACCAGCCGCGAGCCGAAATGGTTACCGACCGAGAGCTTGGGCTCCTGGCGAAAGATCACTTTGAAATTCTTCAGGGTCGTCAGGTCTTCCGACAGCTGCCCGCGGCCAACTGCCGTGCCGGCCTTGTCGCCTTCACCGCCACCTTCGGCGTACGACAGGTAAACCGTGCGGTCCAGCTTGAAGTCCGGCGACAACGCCACGTCCAGCAAACCACCCTGGCCCTTGGCCCAGACTTTGGGCACGCCATCAATCGGGTCTGAAAGCTTGCCGTCGGCGCTGACGACGCGCAGGTTGCCGGGTCGCTCGGTCACCAGCATGCCCTTGCGATCCGGCAGGAACGCCAGCGCCCAAGGGTGCTCCAGCCCCTTGGCAATCGTCGTGACTTCGAGGGTGCCCTGTTCGCTTTTCAGATCCTGGGTCGAGGCTGCGAAAACAGGCGCCGCAGCGCTGATCAGTGCGCTCGCGCAGAAAGTGGCCAGGAGGGTTTTACGCAACATGCACGATTCCTTTTGTCGTTCGAATGACTGGCAAGAACGCGGTCCTGCCGTTCAACGGTTGCTGGTGTCTGCGTCTCGATGCGGTGGATTGGGAATGAATTTAGGTGGGCTGGCGGGAGGTGATCGGTCCTGCGGATAACGGTTGCCGATGCCACCATTGTCAAGGGTCGGTGGTCGTGGCACGGGCACTGTATTGGGCCCACGAATGGCCGGCGCACTGGGTTGCGTGCCTTGCATGCTATTGGGGTTGGCCCGGCGAATCGGGCTGTTGTAAGGATTGCTGGAGTTGCCCGTGGGGCTCTGGGCCAATAACAACGAAGGCGTTGCCGATGCGCCGTCGGCCAGGGCCAGATGGCTCAGCAAGCCACTTAACGCCAGCGCGGTGCAGCCGAGCACAAATCTGTTCATGGGGAGCCTCTCGACTTCAACGTGGATAGGATCTTCGATAGCACGCTACGCCCGGGGTTCGGATTTGTTAACTAAAACCTGCTTCACAAGGTGTAACACGAGTTGACCACACCGCCGATCCGCCCGCAGGACCGGGCCGCAGCGCGCTGAAACTTTTACGCGGCGTCACCGGTCACCTGAACATCACTCGCGAGAAGACGACCATGGCACGGGCAATCTGGAAAGGCGCAATCAGTTTCGGGCTGGTGCATATCCCTGTGGCGCTGGTCTCGGCGACGTCTTCGCAAGGGGTGGATTTCGACTGGCTCGACAGCCGCAGCATGGACCCGGTGGGCTACAAGCGCGTCAACAAGGTCACCGGCAAGGAAGTCACCAAGGAGCACATCGTCAAAGGTGTGCAGTATGAAAAGGGCCGCTATGTGGTGCTCAGTGAGGAGGAGATCAAATCGGCGCATCCGTTATCGACGCAAACCATCGACATTTTTTCCTTTGTTGACAGCGAGCAGATCCCCCTGCAAAACATCGACACGCCCTACTACCTGGCGCCGGACAAGCGCGGCGGCAAGGTCTATGCGCTGTTGCGCGAAACCCTCAGCAAAACCAACAAGGTCGCCCTCGCCCATGTCGTGCTGCATACCCGCCAGCACCTGGCCGCGCTGATGCCGCTGGAATCGGCGATGGTCCTGGTGATGCTGCGCTGGCCGGCGGAAGTGCGCAGCCTCGACACGCTTGAGCTGGGCAGTGAGGTGACCAAACCGGAATTGGCCAAGGGCGAACTCGACATGGCCAAGCGTCTGGTTGAAGACATGAGCGCCGACTGGAAACCTGACGACTATCGCGACAGTTTTGAAGACAAGATCATGGCGCTGGTCGAGAAAAAGGCCAATGAAGGCAAGATCGAGGATGTGGAGACAGCGACTGGCGAAGAAGAGCGCAAGACTGCGGATGTTATCGATTTGACCGAGCTGCTTAAACGCAGTTTGGGGGGCAAGGCCGGTGGTAAAACGGCTGTGAAACCGAAATCGGCCGACAAGGCGCCGGCCAAAAAAACCACCAAGCGGTCGAGTGGTTGATCAGGGTTTTGTGCTGAATGTTGCGGCCTCTTCGCTGGCAAGCCAGCTCCTACAAGGGATTGCGTAAACCTTGTAGGAGCTGGCTTGCCAGCGAAGGCACCTTCAGATCAGTACGAAAAACGCCAGCAGACCACCAAAAATCGCCCATTTCTCCAGGTAATAGAGCTTGCGATTACGCTTCTTCAGCGCCTTGCCACGCAAGCGAATCTTGTAGATCTTGGCAAACAGGCGGTTGATGCCTCCAGTCTTGTCGCCCACATCGTTCGGCGCACCTGCCGCCGACATCACGTTACGGCTGAACCAGCCATTGAACGCCGCAGCCCAGCGATACTTCATCGGCCGTTCGATGTCGCAAAACAGAATGATGCGGTTCTGTTCAGTGGTGTTTTCAGCGTAATGAATGAAGGTCTCGTCGAACATCACCGCTTCACCGTCGCGCCAGTGATAACTCTCGCCATCGACGTTGATGTAGCAACCGGCATCGTTCGGTGTTTCCAGACCGAGGTGATAACGGTAGGAACCGGCATACGGATCGCGGTGGCGGACCAGTTTGGAACCCGGTGGCAGCTCGGCGAACATCGCTGCCTTGATCGAACCGATGCTCTGTACCAGTTCGGTGGTGCGCGGGCAGAGTTTCATCGCCGATGGGTGGCTATCGCCATACCACTTCAAATAGAAACGTTTCCAGCCGGTTTTGAAAAAGGAGTTGAAACCGACGTCGTCGTATTGGTTCGACCGCTTGATTTCCCCGGCCCTGAGCAGGTTCTGGCCTTCGGCGCGAATTTCTTCCCAATGGGTCTGCAACGGACTCAAGTCAGGGAAATCGGCGGGATCAAGGTAAGGCTTGTTGGGGATTTTCGAGAACATATAAAGGAAGCAATTGATCGGCGCCAGAAACGTCGAATGGTCGCTCAGTTGGCGGCCCAGCTTGTGGCGCACCCGACCGCGCAGGTGGACGTACGCGATGGATACAACATAAATAGCAGCGATGATGAGTTTCACAGATGTCGTCACACGTCAGAAGTGAACAAACTGCGTCCCCTGCCAGCCAAACGGTCCAAGGGCATTGTGCAGCGTCTGAATACGAAACAGCGGTCCCGGTGGAGCATCCCTGCGGCCATGCCGACGGTCGGCACCCGGTTGATAGATGGCATTTTAGCCACAGTTTGTAACCAATAGTTAACCTTCAGGTGTGAAAATCTGTCCACTGATGCCGCCAAAGCGCCCGTGCGGCCTCAATGCCCTATCGTTTAAAGAGCCAGACCAGTACAATCGCCGCCAAACATTACGCGCCCCCCTTGGTTGATGACGGGAATGAACCCCGTCTCAGCGCACTTCGACTCGGGCCAAGCGCTCCATATGCTGCTGTCCACTTATTGCCAGATGGACCTTCCGCTTCTGACCGGGATGCATTTCCCGTGGTTTGAATACCGGAAACGGGTACTGAATCGGTACTGCCGCAACCCTAGCTACTCTGAATGCTTCGCAGGAAAAACCTTTGATCTCTACAGCTAACATCACGATGCAGTTCGGCGCCAAGCCGCTATTCGAAAACGTTTCGGTCAAATTCGGCGCGGGCAACCGCTATGGCCTGATCGGCGCCAACGGTTGCGGCAAGTCGACCTTCATGAAAATCCTCGGTGGCGACCTCGAGCCATCCGGCGGCCAGGTCATGCTTGAGCCGAACGTGCGTCTGGGTAAATTGCGCCAGGACCAGTTCGCCTACGAAGAATTCACCGTGATCGATACCGTGATCATGGGCCACGAAGAGTTGTGGAAGGTCAAGGCCGAGCGCGATCGCATCTACTCGCTGCCGGAAATGACCGAAGAAGACGGCATGGCCGTGGCTGAACTGGAAACCGAGTTCGCCGAAATGGACGGCTACACCGCCGAATCCCGTGCCGGTGAATTGCTGCTGGGCCTGGGTATCGGCATCGAGCAGCACTTCGGCCCGATGAGCGAGGTTTCCCCAGGCTGGAAACTGCGTGTATTGCTGGCTCAGGCGCTGTTCTCCGATCCTGAAGTGCTGTTGCTCGACGAACCGACGAACCACCTGGACATCAACACCATCCGCTGGCTGGAAAACATCCTGACCCAGCGCTCCAGCCTGATGATCATCATCTCTCACGACCGTCACTTCCTGAACAGCGTGTGCACCCACATGGCTGACCTGGATTACGGCGAGTTGCGTCTGTTCCCGGGCAACTACGACGAGTACATGACCGTGGCGACCCAGTCCCGCGAGCAACTGCTGTCGGACAACGCCAAGAAGAAAGCGCAGATTTCGGAACTGCAATCGTTCGTCAGCCGCTTCTCGGCCAACGCCTCGAAAGCCAAGCAGGCTACTTCCCGCGCCAAGGCGATCGACAAGATCCAGCTGGCCGAGGTCAAGCCATCGAGCCGCGTCAGCCCGTTCATCCGCTTCGAACAGACCAAGAAGTTGCACCGTCAGGCGGTCATCGTCGAGCGCATGGCCAAAGGCTTCGACGGCAAGCCGCTGTTCAAGGACTTCAGCTTCCAGGTTGAAGCTGGCGAACGCGTGGCGATCATCGGCCCGAACGGTATCGGTAAAACCACGCTGCTGCGCACTCTGGTCAACGAACTGACCCCGGATGCCGGCACCGTGAAGTGGACCGACGCCGCGGAACTGGGCTACTACGCCCAGGACCACGCGCACGACTTCGAAGACGACTGCAACCTGTTCGACTGGATGGGCCAATGGACCCAGGGCGGCGAGCAAATCGTTCGCGGCACCCTCGGCCGGATGCTGTTCTCCAACGACGAGATTCTCAAGTCGGTCAAGGTCATCTCCGGTGGTGAGCAAGGTCGCATGCTGTTCGGCAAGCTGATCCTGCAAAAGCCGAACGTGCTGATCATGGACGAACCGACCAACCACTTGGACATGGAATCCATCGAGGCGCTGAACCTGGCGCTGGAAAACTATCCGGGCACGCTGATCTTCGTCAGCCACGACCGTGAGTTCGTATCGTCCCTGGCCACCCGCATCATCGAGTTGAGCCCTAGCGGCGTGATCGACTTCAGCGGCACTTATGACGATTACCTGCGTAGCCAGGGCGTTGTGTTTTAAGAGCAGCGATTAGTTTTAAGCTGCAAGCGGCAAGAAAAAAGCCCTGTCCATGTGACGGGGCTTTTTGCATTTCAGGGCTGAGGAATGTTTTGGTGCTGACACCTTCGCGGGCAAGCCTCGCTCCTACAGGGTTTTGCGGCGTTCGAATAATGTGTGAACGACACAAATCCTGTAGGAGCGAGGCTTGCCCGCGAAGAGGCCATCAAACTCGACGAATATAGTTAGCCTGCTTCCTTTTATCCCCCGCCCTTGCCATGATGCAGGTCTCCTACCGCCGCCCGCGAACGAGCCCTCAATGTCTGTGCAGCAACTGCCACCGCAAAGCTCCATGGCGATCACCCTGCAGATCGTCTCCATCGTTTTCTATACCTTTATCGCCTTCCTCTGCATCGGCCTGCCGATTGCGGTGTTGCCGGGTTATGTCCACGAACAACTCGGGTTCAGCGCCATCGTCGCCGGGCTGACCATCGGCTCCCAGTACCTGGCCACCCTGCTCAGCCGCCCCATGGCCGGGCGCATGTCGGACAACATCGGCACCAAACGGGCGATTGTTTACGGGTTGTCGGGGATTGTGTTGAGCGGGCTTCTGACTTTGCTGTCGACCTTGCTGCAAAGCTTTCCGCTGGTGAGCCTGTTGATTCTGATAGCCGGCCGCTTGTTGCTGGGGATCGCCCAGGGCTTGATCGGGGTCGGTACGATCAGTTGGTGCATGGGCCAGGTCGGCGCTGAACACACCGCGCGTTCGATTTCCTGGAACGGCATTGCGTCCTACGGCGCTATCGCCATCGGTGCGCCGCTGGGGGTGGTGATGGTCGCCGAGTACGGGTTTGAAAGCCTGGGGATTGTCCTGTCACTGCTGGCACTGGCGGCGCTGGTGCTGATTCGCAACAAACCGTCGGTGCCGGTGATTCGCGGCGAGCGCCTGCCGTTCTGGGCGGTGTTCGGGCGCATTGCACCGTTCGGGGCCAGCCTGAGCCTGGCGTCCATCGGCTACGGCACGCTGACCACCTTTATTACCTTGTATTACGTGAATCGTGGCTGGACCGGCGCCGCGTATTGCCTGACGGTGTTCGGGGTTTGTTTCATCCTGTCGCGGCTGTTGTTTATTTCCGCCATCAGTCGTTTTGGCGGTTTCACGTCGGCCATCGCTTGCATGACCATCGAGACCGTCGGCCTGGTGCTGCTGTGGCTGGCACCGTCCACCGGGTATGCGCTGATCGGCGCCGGCCTGACCGGGTTCGGCCTGTCGCTGGTGTACCCGGCATTGGGGGTGGAAGCGATCAAGCAGGTGCCCAACTCCAGTCGCGGCGCGGGGTTGAGTGCTTATGCGGTGTTTTTCGACCTGGCGCTGGCGATTGCCGGGCCGTTGATGGGCGCGGTGGCGTTGAATTTGGGGTATTCGTGGATTTTCTTCAGCGCGGCATTATTGTCGATAACCGGCCTCGGCTTGACCCTGCTGCTGAAACGCCGCGCAATGACCTGACACCCCGCTTCCTCGTGTAGGAGCTGGCTTGCCGGCGAAGGCGCCCCCATCAAGGACCATTCGTCGGCAAGCCGGCTCCTACAACGTTGTGGAGCAATGCAAATCGTCGCCACCACGCCCACCTCTGTAGGAGCTGGCTTGCCAGCGAAGGCGTCCCCAAGATCAGTGCAAGCCTCAAGGAACATTCGCCAGCAAGCCGGCTCCTACAGGGTTGTGGCGCAACGCAAATCGTCGCCGACCACGCCGAGGATTTATTGATCAGCGGTCTGCATTCCGGCCCGGGTCGGTTTGCCCAAGGCGCGGGAGAAGAAGCGCCCGGCTTCGGAAATCATGTTGCGGTGAATGTCTTCGCGGTCGACGCCATCGGCATCGGTACACAGCGCCGGCATGGCGATGATCTGCTCTTCGTTGCACGGCGCCATGAAGACGAAGTGCCCTGCTCCGGCCAGCAACTTGAAGTCCGGCGCGATCGGCAGTTTGCGCGCCAGGGCGGCAGCGTTTTTATCGAAGGCCACCAGTTTGTCGCCATCGCCGCTATACAGCAGCACCGGCACATGCACATCAGCCAGAGTATGGCGGCCGAACTTCAGGCTCAGAGGCGCCATCAGCAGCAACGCATGCACGCGTGGATCCGCCACCGGTTGCAGATCATCACGGTCGGCGATCAGCTCGCCTTGAGTGTTGCAGGCATCGCGGTCGTCCGGGCGTTCCTGGCAATAGCGGCGCAGACGGTCGAGGTCAGGCGTCGCCCCGGACAGAATCAACGCGGTCTCGCCACCCGCCGAGTAACCGATCACGCCAACTTGATCGGCATTGACGAACGGTGCGAGCATGCGGTCGCCCAAGGTCGCGGTAATGGCTTCGGAGATCTGGATCGGCCGGCCGTAAAGATTGCTCAAGGTGCCGAGGCGGCTGTGGTCTTTGGAGTTGTCGCCGGGATGAATCACCGCCACCACTACAAAACCTTTGCGCGCCAGCGACGTCATCAGGTCGTGCAAGGCCAGCGGGGTTCCGGTGTTGCCGTGGGACAGCATCAGCATCGGGAAACGACCGATGGCAACTCGCGTATCCTCGCCGGCTTCGACCGTGTAACCCTCAAGTTTGCTGGTGTGTTCCTTGTCGCTGGAGGGATAAAAGGCGATGGCCCGCATCGGCTGCAGATCCAGCGGATCGAGAAAACTCAGCTCATGGAAGCCGACGCTCCAGTGAGGGTGCGGCGCAGGCGCGGCGTGCACTGAATTCAGGCTGCTGAGCAGGCAAATCAGTAACGTTGCACAAAGACGCATCATGGGATGCCCCACCTTTGTTACTTGACCGGGAAGCCCGTTCTCTTCAGACACCGAAGAAGCGGCCTTGTGCCAGAAATGTGCGGCCACCAAGGTCGTTGCAGAACGGGGACGTTAACCCTCGACTGCATAACCTGGGCCAGAATCTTCAACAAATAGAAATGACCAGAAACAAAAAACTCCGTATCTGGCACTTGCGTGATCAGAATACAGAGTTTTTTGGATGTTGCTTGAGCTGTTTGATTTTTTTTACAGAGGCTTTACGCGGCGGCGAACAATTGCTCGCTGATTTGCGTGTGAGCGTCGCTCATGGCTTTGGTGCGCACTTCGTCACCGTACGCCAGACCATGGGCGCGGACGAATTCGATGTCCGTGACGCCGAGGAAGCCGAACAGCACTTTCAAGTATTCTTCGTGAGCGACGCCAGTCGCCTGGCCGGCATGCAGGCCGCCGGAAGTCGAAACGATCACGACTTTCTTGCCACCGCACAGGCCTTCAGGGCCGGCTTCGGTGTAGCGGAAGGTTTGACCGGCAACCGCGATGCGGTCGATCCAGGCCTTCAATTGAGTCGGGATGGTGAAGTTGTACATTGGCGCTGCAATCACCACGGCATCGGCGGCGATGAATTCGGCCAGCGTCGAAGCGCTCAGTTCAGCTTCGTGCTGTTGCGCGGCGTTGCGCAGTTCAGCGGTGGTGCCGGCAGCGACCAGGGTCGTGGCGGAGAAATGGCTGATCGCGTCAGCGGCCAGGTCGCGGTAGGTCACCACGGCGGTTGGCTCGGCGGTTTGCCAGGCTTTGACGACTTCGCTGCTCAGCTGACGGGAAGCCGAGTTGTCACCAAGAATGCTCGAATCGATATGCAGCAGTTTCATGTGGGATCTCCAGGTGAGGATCGCCACGAGGCGATCTGATGGGGACAATCCTACAGACGAAACCAATAGCTGATTAGTCGGTAACAATGCGATAGTTTGTCCTACTGATAGAACAATCACGCTGAGACTCACATGCAAGACCTCAATGATCTCTACTATTTTGCCAAGGTCGTGGAAGCCGGTGGTTTCGCGGCGGCCGGGCGTTTGCTCGGGATTCCCAAGTCGCGACTGTCACGACGCATTGCCGAACTGGAAGAACGCCTGGGCGCACGCCTGCTGCAACGCACCACCCGGCAACTGAAGCTGACCGCTGTGGGCGAGCGTTACTTGCGCCATTGTCAGGCGATGCTGCTGGAAGCCGAGATGGCCGATGAAGCGGTGCTAAGCATGTCCAGCGAACCTCGCGGGCGCTTGCGGGTGTCCTGCCCCGTCGGGCTGGCCCACGAAATGCTGCCGAGCGTGATCAGCAAATTTCTCGAAAAACACCCTCAGGTTCAACTGGAAGTCATGCTGCTCAATCGCCGCGTCGATCTGGTGACCGAGGGCGTCGACGTCGCGCTGCGGGTCCGGGAGTTGGGGGATGAAGACCCATTGTTGGTGACCCGGCGTCTGCGTCAGGCGCAGATGCTGATGGTGGCCAGCCCGGCTTTCCTCCACGGTCGGGAAATCGGTCATCCGGATGACCTCAAGGGCTTGCCGGTGCTGGGTGCCCTGGAAGCCGATCGCATGGTGCACATCCGCATGATCGACCGACAGGGTAAAAGCTGCGACCTGGCACTGGAAGCGCGGTTGGGCATCGACGACTTCATCGTGCGTCGGGCCTGCACGCTCGCCGGACAGGGCTTTACGATGCTGCCGATGATGTATTGCGAACAGGAACTGGAAGACGGCTCGCTGGTGCAGTTGCTGCCCGAATGGTCGCTGCCTGGCGGCTGGCTGCAAGCGGTCTACCCTCATCGTCGCGGTGTGATGCCAGCCGTGCGCGCCTGGATCGACCATTTGATCGAATCATTCAATGCCTGTGGGGACCGACTGATATGAAGGCTGGACGCATGAGCGAAGAGGACGTCGCGGCATTCTGCCTCGCACTGCCCGGTGCGCGGGAAGACTACAAGTGGGGTGGCGTGCGGGTGTTTTCGATCGCCGGGAACAAGATGTTCGCCTTGCAGAACCTGCGTGGTGCGTCCCTGGCGTTCAAGGTCGACAAGGATTTGTTTCTCGGTCATTGCGACCGTCCGGGCATTCACCCGGCGCCTTATCTGGCGCGGGCCCAGTGGATCATCATGGAAACGCCCTACCCTCTGGGGTCCGAAGAGCTACAAGGGTTGTTGCAACGCTCCCATCAACTGGTGGTGAGCAAGCTGCCCAAGCGTACTCAGGTCGGCTTGCTGCTTTAGAACCTTTAGAACAATGCAAACAGATGTGCACCGAGGAACAGTTGGTCGATCCAGAAAACCTGGTGCATCAGCACGATCACCCAGAACACCAACTGAAACGAGAGCTTGCGCGTCTTGTGCCGAAACACCTGCTGCGCCAGTAAAGCACCCGGCCAGCCACCGGCGAGTTCCAGTGCATGCAACACGTTTTCCGGGGTGCGCCAACTGTCGGCGCGCGCCTTGCGCTTGTCGCTCCAGTACAGGAAAAACGCCAGCACGCTGACGATGCCATAGGCCGCCAGGGGAATCACCGAGACCCCACGCAGCCATAACGACATGGAACCAGACAGAGGCAGCGCGCATAGAATCGCGAACACCAGCAGTTTCAAGCGCAGATGCTGGATCTCGCCCCCGGACGGACGCCCGGGGTTGTGGCGCGCGCTGGAGTCGCTCATGGCTTGGCCGCTGCCCAATCGACCCAGCCAAACTGCCAGGTCGCCAGGATGACCAGGCCGAACGCGATCCGATACCAGGCGAACGCCGCATAGCTGTGGCTGGCGATGAACTTCAGCAGGCCCCTGACAGCAATCATCGCGAAGATGAACGCAGTCACGAAGCCGATGGCGAACACCGGAAAATCCGCTGGCACGAACAAGTGACGGTATTTAAAACCCGAGTACACCGCGGCAGCGACCATGGTCGGCATGGCCAGGAAGAACGAAAACTCGGTCGCAGTCTTGCGCGACAGGCCAAACAGCAAACCGCCGATGATGGTCGAGCCAGAACGCGAAGTGCCCGGAATCATCGCCAGGCACTGGGCGAAACCGACTTTGAGGGCGTCTTTCCAGGTGATCTCGTCAACGGTTTCAGCGTGCACTTCATGCTGACGTTGTTCGGCCCACAACATGATGATCCCGCCCACGACCAAGGCCGCTGCCACGGTAATCGGGTTGAACAGGTAGTGGTGGATCAAATCGGAAAAAATCACCCCCAGCACCACGGCCGGCATGAAGGCAATCAGCAAGTTCGCGGTGAAACGTCGAGCGCTGGGCTGTGTCGGCAAGCCGATGACCACATCGAGGATCTTGCGGCGAAACTCCCACACCACCGCCAGGATGGCACCCAGCTGAATGATGATGTTGAAAGCGATGGCCCGCTCGCCACCGAAGTCGAGCAAGTCGGCCACAATGATCTGGTGCCCGGTACTGGAAATCGGCAAAAACTCCGTCAGCCCTTCTACAACCCCAAGTATCAATGCCTGAAAGGCGGTCCAAAGATCCATCAATCCCCCAAGAAGCGATGCGCCACGGCATGCCCCGTTAATATTTTTCAGAGCGTTTGACTGCAACCAGCGTAGTTGAAAACCCGCGAGCGCAAGATCCACGCACAGCCGTAAAAATCCTGTGAAAAATCAACCTGGATTCAGGTTTTTCCGTGCGGGGCCGAAATCCTATCAGACAAGTCCGTTTTACGCTGCCGCGTATTGGACTTAGGCCTTGTAGGCCCGGTTGGCAAAGTGTGGTTGGATGCTGGCGATCATTTATTACAAGAAAAAGAACCCGGAGTGACAGCGTTATGAACAGCTTGCGCAATATGTCGATCAGCCGCCGTTTGTGGCTCATCTTGATCGTGGCCGTCATGATGCTATTGACCTTGGGCGTGTTGATGCTCAAGCAGATACACGATGACCTCTACCACGCCAAGGTGCAGAAAACCCAGCACGTGGTGCAGACTGCCAGTGGCATCCTGACTTATTATCACGATCTGGAAACCGCCGGCACGCTCACCCGTGACGCCGCGCAAAAGCAGGCGCTGACGGCTGTTCGCGGCCTGCGTTATGACCAGAACGATTACTTCTGGATCAACGACCTGACGCCGGTGATGGTCATGCACCCGGCCAACCCGAAACTCGAAGGCCAGAACCTCTCGACGATCCGCGACCCGGACGGTTTTGCGCTGTTCAATGAAATGGTTGCCATCGCCAAGTCCAAGGGTGCCGGCACGGTTGACTACCGCTGGCCGAAACCGGGCGCCAATGCCCCCGTCGAGAAAACCTCCTACGTCAAACTGTTCGAACCCTGGGGTTGGGTGCTTGGCTCGGGCGTGTACGTCGACGACGTTCAGGCCGAGTTTTATGGCCAGGTCTGGAAGGCTTCTTTCGTCGGGCTGGTGATTGCCCTGATCATGGCGCTGCTGGTGATTCTGATTGCCCGCAGCATCGTGCGGCCGCTCCAGGAAACCGTGACGGCCATGGCCAACATCGCCAGCGGCGAGAGCGACCTGACCCGCAGCCTCGATACCCATGGCCAGGATGAAGTCACGCAACTGGCACGCCACTTCAATGCATTTACTACCAAGTTGCGGCTGGTGATCAGTGAATTGCAAGTGTCTGCCAGCGCCCTTGGCCAGTCTTCCAGCGAGTTGGGCAACGACGCTGCCCAGGCCCAGCAACGCAGCCAGCAGCAATCGCAACAGATGGAACTGGTGGCCACGGCTATCAACGAAGTGACGTATGGCGTGCAGGACGTGGCGAAAAACGCCGAACACGCCGCCAGCGAAATGCGCGATGCCGAGTCTCAGGCGCAGCAAGGCCAAGTCAATATTGATGGCAGCCTGCAGCAGATCGACAAGTTGTCTTCGACCATCGATCAAGCGGTGGAAGTTATTCGCACCCTCGCCGCCGAAAGCACGCAGATCGGCAGCGTTCTGGAAGTGATCCGCTCCATTGCCGAACAGACCAACCTGCTGGCGCTCAATGCGGCCATCGAAGCGGCCCGTGCCGGTGAACAGGGCCGCGGTTTTGCGGTGGTGGCCGATGAAGTGCGGCTGCTGGCCCAGCGCACCCAGAAGTCCACGGCCGAAATCCAGTCGATGATCGAGCGCCTGCAGAGCCACTCCGAAGCGGCGGTGAAGGTGATCAGCGACAGCAGCCGTGCATCGCAATTGACCATCGAGCAGGCCGGCCTCGCCGGTGCGAGCCTGAACGCCATCGGCCAGGCGCTGCGCAACCTCAACGGGCTGAACGCCTCGATTGCCAGCGCGACCTTGCAACAGGCGCATGTGGTCGAGGACATCAACCAGAACGTCACCCAAGCGGCCGGTTTGTCCCATAGCACGGCACTGGCGGCGGAACAGTCAAGCCTGGCCAGTGTTCGACTGAAGGAATTGAGTGAACAGTTGAACGGGTTGCTCAAGCAGTTCCGGGTGTAGGAAATGCGATCTCTGTAGCAGCTTGCGTTCTTTGTAGCAGCTGTCGAGCCTGCGAGGCTGCGTTCGGCTGCGAAGCAGTCGTGAAACCAGGCACCGCGGTGTGCCAGACAAAAATCGTATGCTGGATTGACGACTGCTTCGCAGCCGAACGCAGCCTCGCAGGCTCGACAGCTGCTACAGAGCCCAACGCAGGCCCGATGAGGGATGGCGCTTGCTGGTTTTACTTGGCAGCGCCTGCCGGTACAATCCGTCCCCCTCTTTGCTTCCCCCAAGGAACATTCATGTCCGGGCTTGAACTGTTTGCCGCCGCCCTCGGTGTGATTGCCGTGTGGTTGACCGTCAAACAGAACCCCTGGTGCTGGCCGATCGGCCTGGTCATGGTGCTGCTATATAGCTGGATCTTTTTTGAAGTGAAACTGTACTCGGACATGCTGCTTCAGGTGGTCTACGCCGCGTTTCAGCTCTATGGCTGGTGGCAATGGACCCGTGCCGGTGAAGCGCATCAGGGGCGCCGGGTCAGCCAGCTCGATGGCAAATCGGTCGCATTCGGTCTGGCCATCGGCGCGATCGGCAGCCTGTTGTTGGGCGCTGCCATGGCGCACTGGACCGATGCTGCCCAACCCTGGCTGGATGCGGCGCTGACCGGCTTCAGCCTGGTGGCGCAATTGTGGATGGCGCAAAAACGCGTGCAGTGCTGGCCGTTGTGGATCGCTCTGGATGTGGTCTTCGTCGGGCTGTTTATGTACAAAGGCATGTACCTGACCGCTGGCCTCTATGCACTGTTCACTCTGATTGCCGTGCAAGGCTGGCGAGAATGGCGTACCGACCCGGCGTTGCGCACATGAAGGTGTTGGTGCTGGCGGGGCCGGAATCGAGCGGCAAAAGCTGGCTTTCGAGCGAGATTCACGCCAATTTTGGTGGCATATTGGTCGGCGAGTACGTCCGGCATTTCATCGAAAGGGAAGCCCGCGTAACGTGCTATGACGACATTCCAGCCATCGCACAAGGTCAGTTGGCTTGGGAAGATGAAGCACGCGCCAAACAACCGTCACTGCTGATTCTCGACACGCACCTCTTAAGCAATATCCTTTGGAGTCGCACCTTGTTTGGCGCTTGCCCGACGTGGATCGAGCAAGCATTGCTGGCACGGCACTACGACCTGCATTTGCTGCTGAGCCCTGAAGCCGTGGCCTGGCATGACGACGGCCAGCGTTGCCAACCACAACTCGCAGAACGCCAGGCGTTTTTCCAGGCCAGCCACCAATGGCTTGACCTGCACCACCAGCCTTGCCAGGTACTGCAAGGTGATTGGAAACAGCGCAAGGACGCGGCATTCAAGGCTGTGATGCGCTTGCTCAAGGCCTGACCGGGTCACCCCGCCCTCCCCCGAAAATGTCCATTTTTGAAACACCCATCCCTGCGCAAACCCGCGAACTAAAGCGGCCCAAGCGCGCTTGCCAGAAAATGTTAAGCCACTGATACAACCTGCCTTCAGCGCCCTTAGCGAGCAACGCCGCCAGCATGGACGGCGCTTTTTGCGTGGTTCTGTCTCACCGGCGTTACAAATTTTTTTGACCAGCTCGACTATTAAAGCCAACCAGCTGTTTTTAAAAGAAAAACGAAAACCGGCACACCTTCTGCTCTCTTCCTCGCAACGCTGATAAGGGCCCAGCGTTCCACTTACAGAAGGAATTGCCGCCGTGGGGAAATTTGATAAAAGCATCTATAGCCTTCTTCTGATCGGATGCGCACTGGGCTCGACCATCTGCCTGCCTGTACAGGCTGACAACGGCATCATTACCATCAAACGCGATGTCCAGACGCGCAACGCAACGATTCCACCGCTCATCCCCGACCCAAGTCCTACGACCGTCAATGCCAACCCGTCCAAACAGATTCTCAGTCAAACGAACGAGTTGAGCGACGGCGACTTCGCCAGTGTCGCCAGTGGTGCAAGCATCTCCCGCCTGGTCACTCAAAACACCGACAACCTGGGCGGCAATATCAGCAACCAGACCCAGCTTTCCAACCTCCCTGCCGGACGTTCGGGAAATTCGGGCAGCGGCATTGCCAACATGGTCAATTCAAACATCCAGCAAGGCCTGGGTGCTCTGAAAATCATAACGGGAGACCGTTAAGATGAATCGTACGTTGCTGATTATCGCGATGTTTTGCAGTGCTCCGACCTTTGCCCAACCTCCCGTCATCAATAACGCCGACATCGACGGTTCGGGCATGCAATACCAAGGCAACCTCTCGGTCAACCAGGCTGCGGGCGATCAGCAGCAGCAGGCCAACGCCCGAGCCATCGCCATTGGTCATGGCGCCAACGCGACCACACAGATTCGCCAACGGTTGCGTGGCCAAGTCGACCCCACGATCGATGCTCAGTCCAGCATCCAGGGCAACTCCTTCAGTCATGGCAACGGCGTACTGGGTGTCAACCAGAGCGCGGGCGCCAGCAACCAGCAAGCCAATGCCCTGCGGATAAGCATTGGTTCGCAGCCGCAAAGTATCGATGACAGCGTCCTCAGGCAACAGAACGTGGCGCTGATCAACAACTCCGATCCAACTGACTCTGCACCAGGCTATCGCCAGGTCGCTACCAGCGACCAGGCCTTCACCGGTAGCCGCGGGGTGATCCAGTTGAATCAGAGCGCCGGGGTGGGAAACCGAACGGCCAACACCCTGAGCGTACGGGTCACGGATTGACCCAAAAAAGGTAGAAACAACACTTAACCTAAAATAAGTACGGAGAATCACCATGAAACCTTCGATGGCAATCAAGCCTCTGGTTTTCGCAATTGCTGCGGTCATGGCTGTTGCTGTACAAGCTGGGCAGCGTGACGACCACCATAATGGCCACCACAATGGCCATAATAATAACGGTCAGCACACCCCTCCTCCAACCAGGATCCCTACCTACGCCACGGCGAATGCGTGGGACACCCAAAGCAGCACCAACAACCGCATCGGCAATGCCGGGACGGTCAACGAAGCGGAGATGAACAACTCTGCCACAGGCACCAGCGGCAACGTCGGCGTCAACGTGGCCGCAGGCGACGGCAACCAACAAGACAACGCGGCGGCCATTGCCAACGCCGCAGCTGCTGCTCCCGATAACGCCTTCGTATTCGGCACTGCCAGCGCCACCGCTTCCGTCACTCAAACCAGCAACAATAACCGGGTCGACAACTACGGCAGCACTGCTTCTGCTGTGATGAGCGGATCGGCTAATGGCGGCAGCGGCAACATGGGTGTCAACGTTGCTGGCGGCGACCTTAACCAGCAGAAAAACACCATGGCCATTGCCAATACCAATGCTCCACTGGGTAACGCAACAGCCACCGCCTCTGCAAATCAACAAGGCCCTGGCCTGACCGTGAACAACAACGCCGATCGTACTTATCGCGTGGATACAATCACCGTTACCAACACGGCTAGCGGTAGTTTCTCTAAAGATAAGTCGTTTGAGGCCAGCGGCAGTCAAAGCGCTTCTTCAAGCTGGGATAAGAGCGGTTCCAAAAGCTATGACGCCAGCTCTACAAAAAGCGTTGATATAAGCGGTTCTAGCGCCAGTAATGCGAGCGGTTCCAACAGCAGTAATGCCAGCGGTTCCAACAGCAGCAGTGCAAGCGGTTCTTCGAGCGCTTCTTTGAGTGCTTCCTTGAACGCTTCGCTGGACGCTGCTGCGGCGGCTTCCCACTCCACTACCGTCAATAACGGCTGGGGCGATCGCACTCGCAGCAGTTCTTCCGACGCATCGCTTAGCGCATCGCTCGATGCATCGCTTGATGCATCGGTAAACAAATCGTTCGACAGATCGCACGACTCCTCGTACGACAAATCGCGCGACTCTTCGTACGACAAATCGCGCGATTCGTCGTTCGCAAAATCGTTCGATAAATCGGTCACGAAGTCGTCTGACTCCTCGTTCGAAAAATCGGGTAGCAAATCGTCCGAGTCTGCGTACGACAAAGCGAAAAGCTTCAGCGAAAGCAGCTCATTTGATTTGAGCAACACCTACTCTTATCAAGTGCTGACTCCAACTGGCTGGGCCAACCCTGTGACCAACACTGCAACCCTGAGCGGTTCGGTGAATGGCGGCAGCGGCAACCTGGGCGTCAACGTAGCTGCCGGTGTGGGCAACCAACAAAGCAACTCGCTGGCCATTTCCAACAACTCGTTCTAATGGCTGTCTCTTGAGGCCCCCTTATGGGGGCCTTTTTCAACACAACCAGAAGGCGTCCCACTATGCGCATTATCGCCTTGGCATTTTTGCTTTGCGTGGCCAGTGTGATCGAGGCTGCACAAATGCCGCTTTCCGTCCTCCCGGGCGGCGCGGTGATATACAAGCCGATCCAGAGCATACGTGAGCGTAAATTTGCCGACCTGGTGCAACAGAAAACCGACTTCAGTTGCGGCGCTGCTGCGCTGGCAACCATATTGCGCCAGGCCTATTGGCTGGACGTGAATGAAGAACAGATTATCGAAGGCATGCTGGAACACTCCGATCAAAATCTTGTCCGCGTCCAGGGCTTCTCCATGCTCGACATGAAGCGTTACGTGGAAAGTATCGGCATGCGGGCCCGTGGCTACCGGGTAGCGCAAGAAACCCTGAGCGACATCAGGATTCCGGTTGTGGTGCTCTTGGATATCCGTGGCTACAAACATTTTGTGGTGATGCAAAGAGTCAATAAGGGCTGGGTCTATATAGGAGACCCTGTACTCGGTCATAAACGTTTGAAAGTCGAAGACTTTGTCAAAGGCTGGAACGGCATCATCTTTGCCGTCATCGGCCAGGGCTACGACAAAACCAACGCGTTGCTCGACCCACCCATGCCATTGACCGCCAAGAATCGCATCAACACCTTCAACCCGGTGCAAGACGCAGAATTGATGGATTTCGGATTCATCAAAAGCGACTTCTTCTAATAACAAGGGAGCACGACGCTCCGGGAGTATCCAATGAAGACTCCAATCTGGCTGGCCGTGGTTTGCCTGGCCGCCAGCCTGCCGACCCAGGCACAGACGTTCAAACCCATTGAACTGAAGGATCAGGAATTGGCGAACTTGCGAGGTCGCTTTGTCATGCCGGGACGGATTATCAGTTTTGGCGTTGTCATGACCAGCACTTGGCAAAATGCCAAGGGTGACGTGATCGGGGCAACTTCCTCGATGCAAATTCAACAATCGACGGCCAAGCCACAGTTCTATGTGTCGATGATCAACGAAAAAGGTAATGACTCATCGCGTTCGCAAGGAACTAACACCAACACCAGCACCGGCACCGGCACCGTCACTGGCGGCAGCGGTCTCAACAGCACCGAAGGCGTCACGCAGGTCGTGCGTGCTGCCGGCGACAATAACACTGCCTACAACAACGTTGATATCAACGTCACGAAGGCCAGCCAAGCACCCGCAACGCCAGCGCCAGCAACGCAACAGCAGGGCCAGGCATTGGCCGCAGGCTCGACATTGGTCGGCTCCAATGACGCGGGCTCGCTGAGCATTTCCTCAACCGGTACAGGAGTGCAACTCAACATCATCGCCAACAACAACCAGGGCAGCACCCTACAACGCCTGGCCCAAGGTGGGCTGATGCAGAACACGACTTTGCTCGGCGGTAGCAACCAGGTCAGAAACCTTACATCCCTCAATGTCGTACTGCGTGACAGTGCGCCGACAACCGGATCGCTGAACGGCAACCTGGATCAGCTCAGAGGCCTGCGCACTATCGGATTCTGATCTACGCTCAGTCTCATTCAGATGTAGTCAGAAGGGACGGCTAACCCATGCAACGATCTTTAACGTTCAGAGCTATCGTTTGTTTGAGTAGCTTGGCTCCGGCCTCATTGCTCTACGCAGCACCGGATCCCCAGGTCGAAATACTAAAACAAGAACTCATGGAGTTGAAACAGCGTTACGAAGCACAACAGAACGCGCTGATGGTACTCGAGCAGCGCGTTCGCCAAGTCGAAGAAACACCTGCGTCCCCTGCTCCCAAACGC
Source organism: Pseudomonas sp. RIT-PI-q (assembly GCF_001297125.1). Lineage (GTDB taxonomy): Bacteria > Pseudomonadota > Gammaproteobacteria > Pseudomonadales > Pseudomonadaceae > Aquipseudomonas. The sequence continues at coordinate 42,183 of NZ_LHPC01000034.1, read as the reverse complement.
CTGACCAAATCCCCCGCCGAACCGGCCAGGGGTGGCGCAACCGTGGCCGCCGCTGCGCCGGGAACCACCGGCAGTTCATATGGCCAATCGCTCAAGGACGATTCGGAGCCTGCGCAAAGCGTCTCCAACTTGTACGACGAAGCCAGCGGCTTCTTCGGTGGCGGCAAGTTCAGCGTCGAAACCGGCCTGACCTACACGCACTACGATACCCGCGCATTAACGCTCAATGGCTTCCTGGCACTGGACTCGATTTTTCTCGGCAACATCAACCTCGACCGCATCAAGGCCGACAACTGGACCCTGGACCTGACCGCCCGCTACAACGTGGCGCAACGCTGGCAGTTCGACATTAACGTCCCCGTGGTTTATCGCGAATCCACGTATTCCTCCGGTGGCGCCGGTGGCGCAGGCCCAGTGACGTCGGACGCAACCGTTACCCGCGACCCGACCATCGGCGATGTGAACGTTGGCGTTGCTTACAAGTTTCTGGATGAGTCACCCAACCTGCCCGACGCGGTCGTTACACTGCGCGTCAAGGCCCCAACCGGTAAAGACCCTTACGGCATCAAGCTAGTCAATGACCCGACCAACGATAACCTATCGGTACCCGAAAGCTTGCCTACCGGCAATGGTGTCTGGTCGATCACCCCGGGGCTCTCACTGGTCAAGACCTTCGACCCGGCCGTGCTGTTCGGCAGCCTGTCCTACACCTACAACATGGAAGACTCTTTCAGCGACATCAGCCCTCAGGTCAACTCCAAGGTGCCCGGGGACGTGAAACTGGGCGATTCCTGGCAGGTCGGAGCCGGCATTGCATTCGCCTTGAACGAGAAGATGAGTATGTCGTTCTCGTTCAGCGATCAGTTCGCCCGCAAGAGCAAGATCAAACCCGACGGTGGCGATTGGCAATCGATTTCCAACAGCGATTACAACTCGGCTAACTTCAACATCGGCATGACCCTGGCCGCCACCGATAACCTGACGATCGTGCCCAACTTGTCCATTGGACTGACCGACGACTCGCCGGACTTTTCCTTCAGCCTGAAATTCCCGTACTACTTCTAATCCACCACGACAAAACCCCGCTGCGACTTCAATCGAAGCGGGGCTTTAAATCAAAAGATCGCAGCCTTCGGCAGTTCCTGCAGGGTTAACGGACCTGCGCAGGAGCTGCCGAAGGCTGCGATCCTTTGATCTGCGTTTAGCGTATCTGATGTTTGTGCAACAAACGGTAGAAGGTCGGCCTGGATATCCCCAATACCTTGGCGGCGATGCTCAAATTATCGCTGTGGCGGTTAAGTACATCGCACAAGGCCTGGCGCTCTGCCCGGTGCTTGTAGTCTTCCAGCGTGCCCATGGGAGCGGCGAAGGCGTGCTGACTGATCAGCCCCAGGTCTCGCGCTTCGATCTGCCGGCCTTCGGCTAACACCAGCCCGCGGCGAACCCGGTTAGCCAACTCGCGGACATTGCCCGGCCAGTCATGTTTACCCATGGCAATCAGCGCATCTTCGCTAAAGCTGCGAGGACGGCGACCGGTTTCATGGCTGTAGAAATGGGAGAAGTGGTTGGCCAGCATCGACAAATCACCGTGTCGCTCACGCAAAGGTGCGGTGACGACTTGCAGTACGTTCAAGCGGTAGTACAAATCTTCGCGAAAGCGTTTCTTCTCAATGGCCGCCTCAAGGTCAACGTGGGTGGCCGCCAACACCCGCACATCCACCGGAATCGGTTGACTGCCGCCCACCCGCTCGATGTGTTTTTCTTGCAGGAAGCGCAGCAGATTGGCTTGCAGCTCCAGGGGTAGATCGCCGATTTCATCGAGAAACAGGGTCCCGCCGTTAGCCGCCTCGATCCGTCCGACCTTACGTTGATGAGCGCCGGTAAAGGCTCCCTTCTCGTGGCCAAACAGTTCGGACTGGATCAAGTGTTCGGGAATTGCGCCGCAATTGATCGCGACAAAGGGTTTGCTGTGACGCTGGGATTGTCGATGCAATGTGCGGGCGACCAGTTCTTTACCGGTCCCGCTTTCGCCCCGAATCAATACCGGTGATTCGGTGGGCGCCAGTTTGCTCAGCAACTTGCGTAATTCGCGGATCGGTTTGCTGTCACCGAGCAGCTCGTGCTCAGGCTGATCGATGTGAACCGTGCCCTGCCCGCGCAAACGGGCCATGCCGAATGCTCGGCCCAGCGTCACCTGAACCCGCGACACATCGAATGGCAAGGTATGAAAATCGAAAAACCATTCACAGACAAAGTCCCCGACATTCTGCAGCCGCAGGACTTCCTGATTGAGTACGGCGATCCATTCGGTGCCGCTACGGCTGATCAGCTCTTTGACAGCCTCCGGGCGCTCCAGGTGAAAGGGTTGCAATCGCAACAGGCCTACGTCGCAGGTTTTATCGCCGGCGTTTTCCAGCGTGCAGCTGTCAACGTCCCAACCCACAGTGCGCAAACCCGGTAACAGACGATGGCAGTCGTCGCAAGGGTCCACTACTAACAGACGTCGTAACGCAGGCGCTTCGATCATGACTGTTCCTTGGCGCCAAATTTTAGGAAATATTATTAAAAACAGTCATTTGGCGGACCTGGCTGTAACATTAGCAAGAATTTGACATGTCCTTGTATCGTTTGACTATAGGGCTGCTACGTAATTAGTTATAAGAAGTAAATTTGTTAGTTGCCTAACGACTCCTTCCTTTCATTCAGCTTTCAAAACCTGTCTGAACCTTTAACCGATGAAATAAAATTGAAAATTCCTTTAATTGTATGTGACCCGCTCCCCGGTTGAGGGCATCAGTACAAGTAACCAGCCGAACGGTAAGCCCAACCGACGGCACATCACTTGATTGGGCATACAGAGAGAAAATCCCATGAACGCCCCGCTCCGTATCAACGAAGCTCTTTTGATTGCCAACCGCGCATTTCAACCGTTCCAATGCGTGGCCTGGGCTCCACAAGACGGTAATGGCGAACTCTGCCTTTCCGTTATCGATCGCACCAATACCCGCATCGGCCGCGCACAGATTCCAAGCAGTGCGTATTCCGATCCCGCACAACTCGAACACCTGCTGGAACAGGCCCGTGCCGAATTGAGCCAGGAAGGCTACAAACTCCAGTCGTGGTTGATGCCACACTAAGCTTTTTGCGGATTACTTCGCGGTAATCCGCCCCCTCTCCCCCGTTTGTTAGTTAGCTGGCTTTTCCAGGCCAACTGCACTTACAACGCTCGTTTATTCGAACTTGCAGCCTCAATTACTTGGCAGGCTTGCCATTGGTTCGAAAAGACACTCTTCTGGCACATAGCGACTCTCCACCTGTTAGTTTCGACAGTTGTGCACCTGTTCATTCAGGGATTGAATGCTTTTCTTAATACAGTCGCCGCCCCCACTCCTGGATCAGGACGACTCGCAAGGAGATGCGTGCATGTCAATCCAGACGGCTATTGCCTTACCTGCAACCCTGAACGACGCCGGAAACCTCGATACATCTTTTGCTGCCAATGGCAAAACCCAGGTGTATTTCGCCGGCAGCACGTCAAGCATGGCCAACGGCATCGCTGTTGATGCGCGCGGCAGGCTGCTGGTCGCGGCGAAGGTCGGAACGCCAGGCGGCAGCAGCTTTGGCCTGGCTCGCTTGCTGGAAGACGGTTCGGCAGATCTGGCATTCGGCAATCAAGGCAGCGTGATCGGCCAATTTGAACAGCGCTTCGAGGCTATGGCCGGAAGCGTCCATGTACTGCCCGACGGGCATATTCTGGTGGCTGGCCTGCACTACGAAAATGCGCACCGGACTCTGCCCGGCCTCGCTCTGTTTAATCCTCAGGGCCGGCCAGTGCAGGGGTTTGGCGACAATGGACGTTGCGTCGTGCGCTTGCCGGGCGGTCTGTCCCTGGGCATGCGCGATGCCTGGCTCCCGCCCGGTGTACCGGGTGCCGAAGCCTGTGGTGTTTGCGTGCAGGAAGACGGTCGAATCCTGTTGCTGGCCAATCATCACTTCGAGCTGGCAGATCATGTCGGCCTGCTGATACGGCTCAACGCCGATGGCTCGCTGGACAGCTCTTTCAACGGTCGCGGTTTCGTGATCATCAGGCACTTGCTGATGAACACCTGGATCGGCAGCCTGTCGGTGCAACGAGACGGTCGGATCCTGGTCGGTGGTTCGATCAACTTCCCTGAAGAGGGTCTATTGGCCCGTTATCACCCCGATGGCAGGCTGGACGACAGTTTCGCCGTGGATGGTTTCATGTCCTTTGACGCACAGGGGCGCGGCGCTCAGGTGAACCAGATTGTCGAGCATAAAAATGGCGACTTGCATTGCTTTGGCAGCAGCCGCGAACCGATGCACTGCATGGCGCTGAAAGTCCACCCTAACGGTCGCCCGGACAGTCATTGCAACGGTGGCCAAACGCGGCTGCTGAAAATCGGTCACAGCGGCTGCCATTGGACCGCTGCCCTGGCACTGCCGGGTGATTGTGTATTGACCGTCGGGGCAACGATTGGTGGCGTCGAAGCCGACTTCATCGTCGCGCGGCATCTGCCTGACGGACAGCTCGATTACAGCTTCGGTGATGGCATCGGTTGGGTTCGCACCCGTCTGGGTCGCAGCCTAGACACCGCCACCTCGCTGGCCGTGCAGGCCGATGGCGCCATTGTGGTGGCAGGCTATTCGCTGGACGGCAACTACCGGGCCGTTGTGGTGCGTTATCTCGACTGAAACGATGTATTTTTCCTACGCTTGATCTTCCCTTCCGCTTACGGCAAGTTGCGCGCTTCTTAATACAAGGAGTAGCCGATGTCCGGTTCTATGGCCCAGGCGTTCGCGCACAATTTTCTCGGGCAGTCACCTCGCTGGTACAAGGCGAGTATCGTCGGTTTCCTGATTCTCAACGCTCTGGTGTTATGGACGGCCGGCCCGGTAGCGGCCGGTTGGCTGCTGGTGCTTGAGTTCATCTTCACCCTGGCCATGGCGCTCAAGTGTTATCCATTGATGCCCGGCGGCTTGTTGCTGATTGAAGCGCTGCTGCTGAAGATGACCACGCCCCAGGCGCTCTATGATGAACTGGTGCACAACTTTCCGGTGATCCTGCTGCTGATGTTCATGGTGGCCGGCATCTACTTCATGAAAGACCTGCTGTTGTTTTTGTTCTCGCGCCTGCTGCTGGGGGTGCGCTCCAAGGCGCTGCTGGCGTTGATGTTCTGCTTTTTGTCGGCGTTTTTGTCGGCGTTTCTCGATGCCTTGACCGTCACTGCCGTGATCATCAGTGCGGCCGTGGGGTTCTACTCGGTGTATCACCGTGTCGCCTCGGGCACCGATCCACGTCAGGACAGCTCATTCGGTGATGACCAGCACCTGCCCACCCTTCATCATGACGACCTCGATCAGTTCCGCGCCTTCCTGCGCAGCCTGCTGATGCACGGCGCCGTCGGCACTGCGTTGGGCGGGGTCTGCACGCTGGTCGGCGAGCCGCAGAACCTGCTGATCGGCCACGAGATGGGCTGGCACTTCGCGGAGTTCTTTCTGAAAGTCGCTCCGGTGTCGTTGCCGGTGCTGGTGGCGGGCCTGGTGACCTGCGTACTGCTGGAGAAACTGCGCTGGTTCGGTTACGGCACGCTACTGCCGGACAACGTGCGCGCAGTGCTGGCCAACTACGCCGCCGAAGACAATGCCGAACGCACCTCGCGCCAACGCGCAGCGCTGATCGTTCAGGGCGTCGCGGCGTTGATTCTGATTGCCGGGTTGGCGTTTCACATCGCGGAAGTCGGCCTGATCGGCTTGATGGTGATCGTGCTGATCACTGCCTTCACCGGCATCACCGACGAGCACCGCATCGGTAATGCGTTCAAGGACGCCATGCCATTCACTGCGCTGCTGGTGGTGTTCTTCGCCGTGGTGGCGGTGATTCACGATCAGCAATTGTTCACGCCGTTGATCCAGTGGGTGCTGGCGCTGCCGGCGGAGCAACAACCCGGGATGTTGTTCATTGCCAACGGCTTGCTGTCGGCCATCAGCGATAACGTGTTCGTCGCGACCATTTACATCACCGAAGTGAAACAGGCGTTCGTCTCCGGCCACATGAGCCGGGAACACTTCGAGACACTGGCCATTGCGATCAACACCGGCACCAACCTGCCGAGCGTGGCGACGCCCAACGGCCAGGCCGCATTCCTGTTTCTGCTGACGTCGGCGATTGCACCGCTGATTCGCTTGTCGTACGGGCGGATGGTGTGGATGGCGCTGCCGTACACGGTGGTGATGGGTGTGTTGGGGTGGTATGCCGTGAGTTTCTGGCTTTGAGGTGGCAGCTCTGACGTCTTCGCGGGCAAGCCTCGCTCCTACAAGGACAGCGTGCAACCTGTAGGAGCGAGGCTTGCCCGCGAAGAACGATAACGCGGTTCAACCTGCGTTAAGGATATACCGCTCAATTGCCTGGGCGGCGCCGTCTTCGGTGTTGGCGCCGGTGACCACATCAGCCTGACGCTTGACCGCCTCTTCCGCCTGCCCCATGGCAATCGACAACCCGGCGCGATGAAACATCGCCGGGTCGTTGCCGCCATCGCCCAGGGCTGCAGTTTGCGCCAATGGCACGCCGAGAAATTCGGCCAGTGTCGCCAGTGCGTCGCCCTTGTTGGCTTGCATCGCAGTCACGTCCAGATACACCGGCTGCGAACGGGAGACCTGCGCCTGGCCCTCGACGCTGGGCAGCAACTGCGCCTCTAACTCAATCAGCAACGCGGTGTTGTTGCTGGCAGCGACAATCTTGTCGATGCGCTCCAGATACGGTTCGAAACTTTCCACCACCACGGGCGGATAGCCGAGTCCATGCTGCTCGCGCGGCACCATGGGTCCGCTCGGGTCCTTCAACAACCAATCGCCGCCACTGAACACCCAAACCTCGATGTCCGGCTGATCGGCAAACAGCGTCAACGTGGTCAACGCGGCGGTCGCCGGCAAGTAATGCGCGACCAGCAAACTGCCGTCCGGGTTGACGATCGTGCCGCCGTTAAAAGCCGCTGTCGGCAGATCGACACCCAGGGCTTCAATCTGCTGCAACATGGCTTTGGGTGGACGCCCGGTCGCCAGGCTGAACAACACGCCGGCCTCACGCAAGGAGCGGACCGCATCAATGGTGCGCTGACTGAGGCTGTGATCAGGCAGCAACAATGTGCCGTCCATGTCGCTGAGCAAAAACCGCACGGGATGTTGCGTCACATCACTCATCCGAGACCGTGCCAGACGCGACCGTCGCGGGTCAGCAATTCTTCTGCAGACTTCGGCCCGTCTTCGCCAGCCGGATAGCTTTGCACACTCGAGTCCTGCTGCCAGGCATCGAGGAATGGCTGTACGGCGCGCCAGCCGTTCTCGATGTTGTCGGCACGCTGGAACAGCGTCTGATCACCGGTCAGGCAATCGTAGATCAGGGTTTCGTAGCCGGTGGACGGCTGCATTTCAAAGAAATCCTTGTAGGCAAAACCCAATTCGATATTGGCCATTTTCAACGCCGGACCTGGCCGTTTGGCCAGCAGATCGAACCACATGCCTTCGTTGGGTTGAATCTGGATTCGCAGATAAGTCGGCTGCAACTCATCAACTTCGGTGTCGCGGAACTGCGCATAGGGTGCCGGTTTGAAGCAGATGACGATCTCGGTGTCGCGCACGCTCATGCGCTTGCCGGTACGCAGGTAGAACGGCACGCCGACCCAGCGCCAATTGTCGATCATGACTTTGAGCGCGACGTAGGTTTCGGTATTGCTGTCGGGCGCCACGTTGTTTTCCTGGCGATACCCCGGCAACGACTTGCTGTCGACTTCGCCGGCGGCGTATTGACCGCGAACCGAATTGGCCCGCGCCTCCTCGACCGACCAGGGACGAATCGCGCCGACCACCTTGGCTTTCTCGCCACGGACCGCGTCGGCGCCAAAAGCGGCCGGCGGTTCCATTGCCACCATCGCCAGCAACTGGAACAGGTGATTGGGCACCATGTCCCGCAGGGCGCCGGTGTGTTCATAAAAACTGCCACGGGTTTCCACGCCGACGGTTTCAGCGGCGGTGATTTGTACGTGGTCGATGTAGTGATTGTTCCTGAACGCTTCGAACAGGCTGTTGGAGAACCGGCTGATCAGAATGTTCTGCACGGTTTCCTTGCCCAGATAGTGGTCGATCCGGTAGATCTGGTTTTCCGTCATGACCTTGAGCAAGCAAGCGTTCAAGGCTTCAGCGGTAGGCAGATCAGAGCCGAACGGTTTTTCGATCACTACCCTTCTGAACGCTTCGGGCGTTTCCTGCAGCAACCCGGCGGCACCGAGACGGCGCACCACTTCACTGAAAAAACGCGGCGCGGTGGCCAGGTAAAAGACCGCGTTGCCGGTGCCGCTGGCGGCGATTTTCGCCGCCAGTGCTTGATAGGTGCTGTCGTCCAGGAAGTCGCCCTGGACGTAGCTGATGCCTTTGGCCAATTTGGCCCACAAGTCCGGGTCAAGAGCTTGATCGCTCTTGCCGACCTTGGCGGCCACTTCAGTGCGAATGAAGTCTTCGAGTTTTTTCGCGAAGGCTTCATCGCTGATGGCGTTATGGTCAACGCCGATGATCCGCAATCCATCCCCGAGCAGACCGTCACGACTCAGGTTGTACAGCGCCGGCATCAGCAGACGCTTGACCAGGTCACCATGGGCACCGAACAGGAACAGCGTGGTCGGTGGAGCGGGTTCTGCCTTGGATTTGTTGCGGATCAAACGAGTCATTTTTTCGAAGTCTCCACGTGGCCGCCGAAGCCGAAGCGCTGGGCCGAGAGAATCTTGTCACCAAAGGTGCCTTGTCCGCGCGAACGGTAGCGGGAGAACAGCGAGTTCGACAACACCGGTACGGGCACCGATTGCTCCATGGCGGCTTCGATGGTCCAGCGACCTTCACCGCTGTCAGCCACGGACCCGGAGTAACCGTCGAGCTTCGGATCGGCGGCCAGTGCATCGGCCGTCAGATCGAGCAGCCAGGAGGACACCACGCTGCCACGACGCCAGACTTCGGCGATGTCGCCGACGTTCAGGTCGAAACGCTGATCTTCCGGCAGGTTGGTGCTGGCCTTGGTCTTGAGAATATCGAAGCCTTCCGCGAAGGCCTGCATCATTCCGTATTCGATGCCATTGTGGATCATCTTCACAAAATGGCCCGAGCCTGCGGGGCCTGCGTGGATGTAGCCACGTTCGGCACGATCGTCGTCCGACTTGCGGTCCTTGGTGCGCGGGATGTCACCCAGGCCCGGTGCGAGGCTAGCGAACAACGGGTCGAGGCGCTTCACGACATCGGCTTCACCGCCGATCATCATGCAGTAACCGCGCTCCAGGCCCCAGACGCCGCCCGAGGTGCCGACGTCGATGTAGTGCAGGCCTTTTGCCGACAAGGTTTTCGCCCGGCGGATATCGTCCTTATAGAAGGTGTTGCCGCCGTCGATGATGGTATCGCCGGCTTCGAGCAAGGTGCTCAGGGTGTCGATGGTGTCTTCGGTCGGTGCGCCTGCCGGCAGCATGACCCACACCGCTCGCGGCTTGGCCAGGCCTGCAACCAGCGCTGGCAGGTCGGCAACGCCGGTGGAGCCTTCTTCACTCAAGGTTTCGACGAAGGCGGTATTGCGGTCGTAAACAACGGTGGTATGCCCGTTGAGCATCAGGCGCCGCGCAATATTGCCGCCCATGCGGCCCAGTCCAATAATCCCGAGTTGCATGTGCTGATGCTCCCTACTACAAATAAAGTGTGTCAAAGGTTATAGCCCAACGCGACTAATGTGGGTTAGTCCAGAGCGCTGGCACATAGTTTCCGGGCATTGTGCCCGATCCTGATTGATAACGTCGGTAATCGCGCCGAAGACACAACGACCATGAAAAATAAAAAAGTTCCCTTCGTGAGCAAAAGAAATCAAAATCAGCGCCGATAGTAAATCAGCATCCGATGTCGGAGCCGATTTACAGTTGAGTCAGCCATTTGCGAGGTGAGCAATGGGCACAGTATACAAAGCAGGGCCTGCACAAACTCTCTACGTTACGATTCGTCGGGATGAATTGCGCCAATTGAAAGACGAGTGCGAGCAGTTGAAGCGGGAGCTGGCGCAATTGCGCATGCTCACGCAAGGCCATCAGGCCCAACCCTTACCCGTCGCCCATCGCGCCCCTCACGCCTGATCCCTCGCCTGAATCGGAAACAGCCAGTCAACCGCTGTTTCCGACACGTCACGCCCCTGGCCAATCCTGGCAACTCACGAATTTTTCACATTTGCTTGTAGATACTTGAGGTCATTATGGCCGCTCGGTATCCGCGCGGCACCCGTTCGTCGGCGACCCGGCGATGTAAGTGATTTCTGGCTGGAGTGCTGAATGGCTTTGTTTAAACGCAGCGGTACGTCTGCGAAAGGTTTCGATTGGACAGGTTTTCTCTGGTTGTTCCTGTTCTTCTGGTATTTTTCCGGCATCACCCAACTGCTGATCCAACTGACAGGCACCTCCGGTTTTACCGGGTTCCGCCAGGCCTTTGTGATGAGTGCCATCTGGCTGGCGCCGATGCTGCTGTTCCCTAGACAAACACGGGTAATGGCCGCGCTGATCGGCGTGGTGCTGTGGGCCTGCTCGATGGCCAGCCTGGGTTACTTCTTCATTTATCAGCAAGAATTTTCCCAAAGCGTCATCTTCATCATGTTCGAGTCGAACGTGTCAGAAGCCGGCGAATACATGACGCAGTATTTTGCCTGGTGGATGGTGGCGGCGTTCGTCGCTCATACGCTGTTTGCTTATTTCCTGTGGACGCGCTTGCGCCCGGTGTACCTGCCCCGTGGGCAAGCGCTGGTTGCAGCAACGGCGATTCTGGTGGCTGTGATCGGTTATCCGATGGTCAAGCAAACCCTGCGCACAGGTAGCCTGGCCGAGGGTTTCGAGAAATTCGAAACCCGCATCGAGCCCGCGGTGCCTTGGCAAATGGCCGTGGCGTATCACCGTTACCTGGACACCCTGGCCGGCATGCAAGACATGCTCAATAGCGCCAGCAAGATTCCACCGCTGCACAATCTGAAAGACACGATGGCCAATCAACCGGCGACGCTGGTCCTGGTCATCGGCGAGTCCACCAACCGTCAGCGCATGAGCCTGTACGGCTACCCTCGGGAAACCACCCCGGAGCTGGACAAGCTCAAGGATCAACTGGCGGTCTTCAATAACGTCATCACCCCGCGCCCTTACACCATCGAGGCGTTGCAGCAGGTGCTGACCTTCGCCGACGAGGAAAACCCGGACCTGTACCTGTCGACCCCGTCGCTGGTCAGCATGATGAAACAGGCCGGCTACAAGACCTTCTGGATCACCAACCAGCAGACCATGACCAAGCGCAACACCATGCTGACAACCTTCTCCGAGCAGGCTGACGAGCAGGTGTACCTGAACAACAATCGCAACCAGAACGCTGCTCAGTACGATGGCGATGTGATTGAGCCGTTCAACAAGGCCTTGGCCGACGCTGCGCCGCGCAAGCTGATCGTCGTGCATTTGCTCGGCACGCACATGAGCTATCAGTACCGTTATCCGTCGACCTACGACAAGTTCAAGGATCGCAAAGGCGTCCCGGACGGCGTGCGCGACGATCAGGTGCCGACGTACAACAGCTACGACAACGCGGTGCTGTACAACGACTTCGTGGTCTCGAGCCTGATCAAGGACTACGCCAAGTCTGACCCGAACGGCTTCCTGCTGTACCTCTCCGACCATGGCGAAGACGTGTTCGATTCCCCCGGTCATAGCACCCTGGGCCGCAACGAAAACAAGCCGACGGCGCCGATGTACACCATTCCGTTCATGGCCTGGGCTTCGCCGAAATGGCGCGAGACCCATGATTGGAGCTTTGCCGGTGATTTGTCGCGCCCATACAGCAGCTCGCACCTGATCCATACCTGGGCCGATCTCGCCGGTCTGAGTTTTGATGAACTGGACCGCAGCAAGAGCCTGGTCAGCGACAGCTTCAAGCCCCGGCCATTGATGATCGGCAACCCTTACGAGCGCGAGCAAAAGGCGTTGATCGACTTCAGCCTGATGAAACCCAAGGCAGTACCGGAAGTTGTTCAGAAGTAATTGGTTGCGCCTGAATTTGCTCGCGATGGACTTGAGGACAACGCGTTTATCCAGTGGATACGCGTTTTCGTTGACGTCCATCGCGAGCAAGCTCGCTCCTACAGAGCTTTCGAAACATCCTGAAATAGCAATTATTCTCGTTTATTACTAAATCCCCCCGCCCTCCTTCGTCTTTGAGCAAACGGAATTTTTCCCTCGACGACAAGGAGTCGGCTGCGATGTTCGCGCCTATCACCCGTTCCATGACTTTTACCCTGGGCCTTTGCAGTGCCGCCCTGAGCCCCGATTTGCTGGCTGACACCGATCCTGACAAAGCACCCAGCCGTACCCTCGAACTGGGTGCCACCAACGTGACCGCCCAAGGCCTGGGCAGCACCACCGAAAACACCGACTCGTACACCACCGGCGCCATGAGCACCGCCACTCGCCTGAACCTGTCGATCAAGGAAACACCGCAATCGGTCTCGGTGGTCACCCGCCAGCAAATGGACGATTTCAAACTCAACTCGCTCTCCAAAGCCATGAGCCAGACCACCGGCGTAGTGGTTCAGCACAACGACTCCGACCGGGTCAGCTATTCGTCGCGCGGCTACTCGATCAACAATTTCCAGGTCGATGGCATGCTGAACACCTTCAGCTACATGAAGTCCGATTCGGACACCATCATCTACGACCGCATCGAAGTGGTTCGCGGCGCGACGGGCCTGACGACGGGTGCAGGCGACCCTTCCGCCACCATCAACATGGTGCGTAAACGGCCGACGGCGCAGTGGGAAGCCAAGACCGGTGTGAGCGGCGGCAGCTACGACGATTACTACAGTTACATGGACGTTGGCGGTCCTCTGGCCTTCGACGGACGCCTGCGCGGACGCGGCGTGGTGGCCTATCGCGACAGCGATTCATTCCGCGATAAATATCAGCAGCAACGGGAAGTCGGCTACGGGGTTCTCGAAGCCGATCTGACGGATGACACCCTGGTGGCGGTGGGTTACGACTATCAGAACAAACACGTCCAGGGCACGTCCTGGGGCACCGTGCCTTACTGGAATTCCGACGGCGGCAAAGCCAACCTGGGACGCTCCACCAACATGGCCCCGTCCTGGAGTTCCTGGCCGATCAAGGACAAAACCGCGTTTGCCAATCTTGACCATCAACTGGGCGCCGGCTGGCAGCTCAAAGCCGCCTACACCCACCGGGAAAGCGACACCGACGGCAAGATCTACTACGGCGGTGGCGGCTTCCCGAACGCGGACCGCAGCGGCATGTTCGCCAACGTCAGCCACATGATCGGCACGCAAAAAATGAAAGCCTATGATCTCAACATCTCCGGTCCCTATTCACTGCTGGGCCGGGAACACGAATTGATGGTGGGTTATGGCGAGGCTGAGCGCAGCGAGGATAATCCCTACACGGTGGACGGCCCCAGGGCTGATGATTACGAAAGCATCCGCGACTGGAAATACATGGGCGACATCGCCAAGTTTCCCGACACGGTCACCAGCCTCCCGGCTTCGAAAGACAGTACCCGCCAGAAGGCAGGTTATCTCGCCACTCGCCTGAGCCTGACGGATGACCTGCACGCGGTGCTCGGCAGCCGCTATGGCAGCTGGAAAGCCTCGAGCACGATCAATAGCTATGACGCCAATCTGCAATTGAGCAAGTCCGAACACACCCGCCAGCAGCACAACGACATGTTGACGCCCTACGCGGGCCTGCTCTACGACATCACCCCGGAGTACACCGTTTACGTCAGTTACACCGACATCTTCAAACCGCAATCCGACCGCGACAGCCAACGCAAATACCTCGAGCCGGTGGTCGGCAGCAACTATGAACTGGGGCTCAAGGGCAGCCTGATGGAAGAGCGCCTGAACCTTGCCACCGCGCTGTTCTGGAGCAAACAGGACAACGTCGCAGAGCTTGACGACTCGGTGCCACCGGACCCGGTGACCGGCGAGGAGTTCTTCAAGTCCGGCGGTAAAGGCAGCAAGGTCCAGGGCTTCGAAGCCGAAGTCTCGGGCGAGGTCATGACGGGCTGGAACATGACGGCCGGTTACACCTACACCCATTCGCTGAATGGCGAAAAACAGCGCAGCAACACCAACCAGCCGCTGAATATGTTGCGGTTGTCTACGGCCTACCACCTGCCTGGCGACTGGCAGGCACTGACCGTGGGTGGCGCGGTGAACTGGCAGAGCGACATCTTCCGTGCAGCCAGGCGCCCGGTTGGACGCGACGCCGATGGCGAGCTGATCACCGAAAAAACCAACATCCGTCAGGAGGCGTACACCGTGGTCAACCTGATGTCGCGCTACGCGTTCGACAGGCACCTGTCGGCCTCGTTGAACGTCGATAATCTGTTCGATAAGAAGTATTACGAGAACGTCGGGTTCTACAACGGCAACTATTGGGGCGCCCCGCGCACCGTGACCCTGAGCCTGGACTGGACGCTCTAGGCGTTATTAATTCCCACGTAACGAAATCGGCGGATAATGGGCTTTCGAGATTGCATTGGATCATGGACGAAAGGCACCCAACTTACGTAGTGGGAGGCAAACCATGAAACCTGTACCCCTGATTGTCGCCGGCCTGATGACATTCGTCTCAGCCAGCGCCTTTGCCGAAGGTGGCGCGGAACGCATGAGGTATTACTTCGAAACCCTGCGGTACAACCAGCAGCAGGCGCTGGGTAATACCACCGAGGGCAAAAGCACTGAACTGCGGGTTCCGGACGATCAAACCGCACAAGTGACCGAGACCTACAAACCGAAATGACCGGGACCGGTTAAGCCGCAACGCAATCTGTAGCAGCTGGCGCAGCCTGCGTTCGGCTGCGTAGCAGTCGCAAAACCTAAGTATCCGGTGGTTCTGACACACCGCGCCGGATGGATTTACGACTGCTGCGCAGCCGGACGCAGCCTTCGGCAGCTGCTACAGGGCAGGCGTCGTTACAACCTACAGCGGCTTGGTCCAGAACAGCATCCGCCCATGGGACGGGTCGAACATGCCCGGGGAAAAACCGAACTTGCCATAGGACGCCTGGGCGACCGCATTGCCTTCCAATACTTCCAGGGTGATTTTGCAGCAGCCACGCTGACGGGCGATGTCCTCGACCTTTTGCAGCATCTTCTGGCTCAACCCCAACCCGCGAAACTTCTTCACCACGACCACATCGTGCACGTTGACCAACGGTCGACAGGCAAACGT
Organism: Pseudomonas sp. RIT-PI-q; assembly: GCF_001297125.1. Lineage (GTDB taxonomy): Bacteria > Pseudomonadota > Gammaproteobacteria > Pseudomonadales > Pseudomonadaceae > Aquipseudomonas. Next base: position 26,878 of record NZ_LHPC01000034.1, on the reverse strand, counting down.
CGAGAAACCTTCAAAGCAATTGACCAGCCCGGCCGGCTCTCCCCCTACAAACGCCAGCACGCTGAATGCATAGGGACGCTTGGCCAGTTCCCCAGGCAATTGTTGCAGCACATCGGCGGGCAAGGAGTGGCCGCCTCCCATCGGGTCTTCGGCGTAATGGTTCAACACCAGGCCAATCGCCTCGGCATGCACCGCATTGGTGTAGCTGGCCTGAAGCACAAGAATATCTGCGGATTCCATTTCCACCCTCGTTTACACATGAAGTAGCCCCAGCACGCAGCTCGCACTGGAAAGCCGAGTGACCATATCGCGGGCACAGGGGTGCCGACAATAGATCAACGAGGCTGCGATCTGTTGATCTTTCAGTGCCCCCAAATCAACGCCTCGGTCCACCCCAATTCGGCAAAATCCTCAGCCCTCAACCCCGCCTCACCGGCGCAGAAAAATTCGTCGAGTTGCGGCGGTTTGACCGAGGTGCCGCTGAGCATGGCGTGGACCTGCCCGCGATGATGGAGCTGGTGTTCGAACAGATGGGACAGCATGCGCAAGCGGCTTTCATGTTGCGGTGTGTCCCGGGCGATGGTGACAATTTTCCCAAGCTCGGCGTCGCGCATTTGCTCGCAATAGGCGATCAGACGCCGGTCCACCAGGGCTTGCTCGTGCTTGAGGTCCGGGGCTTGCGTGAACGGCTCGTCTTTTTTGAAAAACACATAGCAATCGGGATGCGGGTCATCCCCACGCAACTCTCGCTCCAGCGCATCCACGTAAAACCAGTCGCACGTCAGGATGTGGTTGAGCGTCGCGCACAGGCTGGGGAAGAAACTGACCCGAGGCGCCACCAACTCAGCCGGGCTCAACTGGCTCCAGGCCTTGGCGAGTCGATGATTGGCCCAGGCATTCTGATAGGCCATGGTCAGCAAATGGTGCGACAAAGGCTGATTCATGTTCGCGGCTCCTTGGGTTCAAGCTTCGGCGAAACGTTGCAGCTGCATTTCCTGTAAACGGCTTAGGGTGCGACGGAACGGGAACTCCAGATAACCCTCGGTGTAGAGCGACTCCATGGCGACCTGCGCTTCGAGGTAGAGCGGCACCTTGCGGTCGTAGCACTCGTCGACCAGGGCGATGAAACGTCGCACACCGTCGTCATGCACCGACAATTGCGGCAAATCCCGATCACCCGCCACCACTCGCTCGACACCGTCTTCAGTCCCGCGAGCGATGCGTCCTTCGCGTTTCTGCGCGCTGAGGTTGGGCACGTCACTCAAAAGAATAGCCTTGAAGGTGTCGCACAGGGCCATGAAATCCATGGCGGCAAAAGGCTGTTCGCAGAGATCGGCATAACGACTCCAGAGCACCGTTTCACTGGCCTGCACCACATTGAGAGAACGGTAACCGACCTTGATCGGCTCGCTGGACACCGACTGGCCGAGCGTCAACGCCTTGAACACTTCCTCCAGCGCACCGGGCTGCCCGGGCGCCGCCACCCAGTAACGCTGCAAACCCTGGCCGGGGTGCAAGCGATGATCTTCGCCACCGTCCACCGCAATCACCTGCATGTGCTGCTTGATCGCCGTGATGGCGGGCACGAAGCGGTCGCGGTTGAAGCCGTCCGCGTACAGTTGATCCGGCGGCTGGTTGGAGGTGCAAACCACCACCACGCCTTGCTCGAACATCACCTGGAACAGGCGACCGAGAATGATTGCATCGCCGATGTCGTTGACGAACAGTTCATCGAAGCACAGCACCCGCACTTCCTCGCTCAACTCGCGAGCCAGCGCCTTCAACGGGTCGGCAGTGCCGGTCAGCTGGAACGAACGCTGATGCACCCAACCCATGAAGTGATGAAAGTGTTGACGCCGCGCCGGGACCTTCAGGCTTTGGTAAAACTGGTCCATCAACCAGGTTTTACCACGCCCGACCGGGCCCCAGAGGTACACGCCGGTGATCGGCGTGCGACCTTCATGCAAGGCTTCGTAGCATTTTTGCAGCGCCCAGACGGCATGTTCCTGGGCTTCGTCCTGGACGAAGCCCTTCTGTTCGATCGCGCGCTGCCAGGCGCTGAGGGGAGAGTCGACATTCATGCGCAGCAGTATACGGCCCCGATGTAGCCGCTGGCGAAGCCTGCATTCGGCGTTGTAGCAGCTGTCGACGTTGCATTCGGCGTTGTGGTTGCTGTCGACGTTGCATTCGGCTCTGTAGCAGCTGTCGAGCTTGCGAGGCTGCGTTCTGCGTTGTAGCAGCTGTCGAGCTTGCGAGGCTGCGTTCGGCTGCGTAGCAGTCGTGAAATCAGGCAATGCGGTGTGTCAGGCAAACCGCGTCAGCAGGGTTTACGACTGCTTCGCAGCCGAACGCAGCCTCGCAAGCTCGACAGCTGCTACAGAGCCGAATGCAACGTCGACAGCTGCTACAGCCGAACTCCGGCTTCGACAGCGGCTACAGGGGGCAGTTATAGCGAGATGTCCAGCCGGGAGATTTTGCCCTGTTCATTCAGGCGAAACATGTAGCGCAGTTCCAGCGGGCTGCCGGGGAATGTGCCGGAGATCAGATTATGCACCAGCACTTTGCCCGTGCGCAGTTGCACGTCGAGCACTTCGACCCGTGGCTGGTAACGCTGAGCGGTGTCTTCCATCCATTGGGCGATGGCCTGGGTGCCGATCCGGTGCTGACCTTCATCGAACACATTGGCATCCTCAGCGAAAAAACTGGTGACTCTGGAGGTGTCGCGGGCATTGGCAGCAGTAATGTACGCGGCGATGGCGGGCGCCAGTGAAGAGGCGGGATTGGACATGGTTGCGGCTCCTTGTTTGTTGATTCTGCAGCCATGCTAAAACAAGCCTGTGTCAGTTCTTGTCAGGAGTGAAACGCCCCGAATCATCCAGTTGCATCTGCTTGCGCCAGGTGCGCAACAGGTCGCTGCGCCGCCCCGGATAGCGCTCGCCCTGCTCGCTGGCGACCGAGATCCGGTCGGTGCGAAACGTCCGATAGGCGCTGCGCAACTCACACCAGGCGACGATGATTCGCACCTCATTGAGAAACCCCAGGGCCAGCGGCCAGATCAGCCGTTGACTGGGCACCTGTTGGGCGTCCGCGTAGTCGATGTGCAGCTTGGCCTGATCGCGGATGGCCTGACGAAACACATTCAATGGCACCGCGTTGGGTGCAAAGCCATAACCGGGTGGCCCCGGCAGAACCGTCGGGTTGCGTAGCGCCTCCAGCGCTTCAGGTGCCAACCCCGCAGCAATCTTCGCCAGCGCATCCGCCGCGGCTTTGCTCAAGACCTCATCCCCACGCTGATCGACGTAACGCAAGCCGAGCACGATGGCTTCGGTTTCGTCGGCGTTGAGCATCAAGGGCGGCAGAAACAAGCCGCTACGCAGCACATAGCCGATGCCCGCCTCGCCATAGATCGGCGCGCCAAGGGCGGTGAGTTCGGCGATGTCGCGGTACAGCGTGCGCTCGGAAATTTGCAGTTCGCCAGCCAGCGTCGCCGCCGTCACCGGGCGGCTTTTGCCGCGCAGCACTTGCAACAAGGTGAGTAAACGAGTGGTTCGCGACACGATGGGCAGGCTCTACAGTAAAAGTTGTCGGAGCTTAGCAGAGGCCCCTGTCAGAAAGTGGCAGTAGCCAATGAGTCCCTTGGTCGGTCCTTTTGCGGCGAATGAAAATGCACCTTGACGTGGAATATTACTCAAATCATATTAAATACATGTCACTAGACATTTATATTCAGACCCAGCGCCCTTTCCTTCAGGAGTCATCCCATGCACTACAAAGTCTTTGGCCGTAAAACCGGCTTGCGGGTTTCCGAACTGGCGTTGGGCGCCGGTAATTTCGGCACCGGCTGGGGTCATGGCGCCGAACGCGACGAAGCCAAGCGCATTTTCGATGGCTACCTGGAGGCCGGCGGCAATTTCATCGACACCGCCAACGGCTATCAAGCCGGCCAGTCGGAAGCCATGCTCAGCGAGTTCATCGCCGCAGAACGGGATCGCCTGGTCATCGCCACCAAATACACGCTAGGCACTACACCGGCGGCGGGCATTTCCCACACCGGCAACAACCGCAAGAACATGGTTCGCGCCGTGGAAGAAAGCCTGACGCGATTGAAGACCGACCACCTCGACCTGTTCTGGGCGCACATGAGCGATGGCGTGACGCCGATGGAAGAGATCCTGCGCGGTTTCGATGATCTGGTTCGCGCCGGCAAGATCCACTACGCCGGGCTGTCGAACTTCCCGGCGTGGCGCATCGCCAGGGCTGATCTGTTGGCGGAAATTCGTGGTTTCGCACCGATTGCGGCCATCCAGGTCGAGTACAGCCTCGCCGAACGCACAGCCGAACGGGAACAACTGCCGATGGCCGAAGCCCTGGGTTTGGCCGCGACGTTGTGGTCGCCGCTGGGTGGCGGGTTCCTGACCGGCAAGTACCGCACCAGCGAAGCAGACAATCGCGCGACCAAACTTGGCATGCTGGTCCACGCTGAAAAGAGCGCTCGGGAAACTGCCCTGCTCGACACCTTGCTGGCCGTCGCTGCGGAACTGGCGAGCAGCCCGACTCACGTGGCCATTGCCTGGCTGCGGGAAAAAGCCAAGCGCTCGACCACGGCGCTGATTCCGATTCTCGGCTCACGCACCCGCGAACAGCTGGATGCGACATTGGGCGCGCTGGAGGTGCAGTTAAGTGCGGATCAGTTGGCGCGGCTTGATGGCGTGAGTGATGTGGCGAAGGGTGTGCCGCATGAATCCATTGCCGGGTCGGTGGCGCGTTTTAGCGGGGCCGAAACATTGGACCTGCCAATCATCCCGGTCGCCTGAAAAAGCATCGCGGGCAAGCCCGCTCCCACAGGAACTGCGTTGTACTTGTGGGAGCGGGCTTGCCCGCGATGGCGTCGTCACAGCCAACAAAAATCCTTGCTACCGGTCAACCTTATGTTTGGCCGCATACAAACACAGCATCTCCATCGCCAACGTCGCCGCCGCCAGTGAGGTAATGTCCGCGCTGTCGTAGGCCGGGGCCACTTCCACCACGTCCATCCCCACCAGATTGATCCCGCGCAAGCCGCCGAGGATTTCCAGCGCCTGCACCGTGCTCAAGCCGCCGCACACCGGCGTTCCGGTGCCGGGAGCGAAGGCCGGGTCGAGGCAGTCGATGTCAAACGTCAGATACACCGGGTTATCACCAACCCGCGCCCGAATGGCTTCGACAATCGCATCAACCCCACGGCGGTGCACTTGCCGCGCGTCCAGCACCTGAAAGCCCTGATGATCGTCATTGGTGGTGCGCAAACCGATCTGTACCGAACGCGATGGATCGACCAAACCTTCCTTGGCCGCGTGCCAGAACATGGTCCCGTGGTCGATGCGCTTGCCCTCTTCGTCCGGCCAGGTATCGCTATGCGCATCAAAGTGAATCAGTGACAGCGCGCCATGTTTGCGCGCATGCGCCTTGAGCAGCGGATAGGTGATGAAGTGATCGCCACCGAACGTCAGCATCGCGCTGCCGGCGTTGAGAATGTGCTCGGCATGCGCCTCGATGCTTTCCGGCACCGACTGTGGCGAACCGTAATCGAAGTCGCAATCACCGTAGTCGATCACCGCCACATGATCGAACGGATCAAAGGTCCACGGCCAGTGGCGTTCCCAGGCAATCCCGGTGGACGCGGCACGAATGCCGCGCGGCCCGAAACGCGCACCGGGGCGGTTGCTGGTGGCGGTGTCGAACGGGACACCGCTGACCGCTACGTCGACACCGCGCAAGTCGCGACTGTAGCGACGACGCATGAAACTGGTGATGCCGGCGTAGGTGCTTTCGGCGGCAGTGCCATAGAGGCTGTCGCGGGTCATGGCCTGATCGTTTTGCATCGGGACGTCCATCAGGTATTCCTTTTTATTGGCGGCTACGGAAAGTGGTCCACAAGCGGGTGCGCTGACGCATGTCCTTGAGGCTCATGCTGCGGTCGGCATACAACCGGCCACGCACATCGGACGGCGGGTAGATATCGGGATCGGTGCGCACCGCCTCGTCCACCAGCGGCGTCGCGGCCTGGTTGGCGGTGGCATAGAACAGCGTGTTGGTCAGCGCCGCGACGGATTCGGGGCGCAACATGAACTCGATGAACTGGCGGGCGGCTTCCGGGTGTGGCGCGTCCTTGGGAATCGCCAGGTTGTCCTGCCACACGAGGGTGCCTTCCTTGGGAATCCGGTAGGCGATTTCGTAGGGTTTGTTGGCCTTGCGCGCCTGATCGGCGGCCATGCTGGCGTCGCCGTTGTAAGCCAGGGCCAGGCAGACGCTGCCGTTGGCCAAATCGTTGATCTGCCGGCCGCTGGCGACGTACAGCACGTTGGGCTGCAATTGATGCAACAACGCTTGGGCCGCGTCGAGATCGTTTTTGTCGGTGCTGTAGGGATCTTTGCCCAGATAGTGCAACGCCAGGCCGATCACTTCCTGCGGCGAATCAATGATCGCGATGCCACAGTCCTTCAGTTTGCTGGCGTACTCGGGTTTGAACAGCAAGTCCAGGCTGTTCAGCGACACGTTCGGCAAGCGTTTCTGCACCGCTTCGACATTCATCCCCAGCCCCAGCGTGCCCCAGGTATAAGGCACGCCATACTGATTGCCGGGGTCGACCGCCGCGAGTTTCGCCAGCATATCCGGATCAAGGTTGGCGTAGCCCTTCAGGCCTTCGTGAGGAATAGCTTTCAGCGCACCCGCCGCCAACCCACGGGCCAGGACGCTGGACGACGGCACCACCACGTCATAACCGCTGCCACCGGTGAGCAATTTGGTTTCGAGCACTTCCGGCGCGTCGAACGTGTCGTAGCGCACGTGAATCCCGGTTTCCTGCTCGAAACGCTGCAAAGTTTCGGGGGCGACGTAATCGGCCCCACTGGAGAGGTTGACGACCTTGTCCTCGGCTTGGGCCGACGCGGCCATGGCCAGGAACAGCGCGGGGAAGCACAACTTGAACATGGGAGCCATGACGAACACCTGACCAGAGGAAGTGGCTGCAGCATGCTTCGTCGGATACATTGACGAAATATCAAGTTTGTTATCCTGACTTTATTCCGGAGTAATGTTTGATGCTCGGCCAACTGCATGATCTGGACCTGCAACTGCTGAGACTTTTCGTCAATGTCGTGGAATGCGGCGGTTTTAGCGCGGCGCAGGGTGACTTGGGGTTGAGCCAGTCGAGCATCAGCCAGCAAATGGCCAAGCTCGAAACCCGCCTCGGCTATCGGCTGTGCAGTCGCGGCAAGGGTGGCTTCAAGGTCACTCCCAAGGGCGAACAACTGCTCAGCGCGACGCGCGGATTGTTCGAATCCATCGAAGCGTTCCGCCATCAATCCAACGGCGTGGCCGGGCGGCTGATTGGGGAGGTGCGCCTGGGGTTGTCCGAAGCGCTGGATCAATCGGTGCTGCAACGAGTAGCGGACGCGATCCGGCGCTTTCGCGAACGGGACGAATCGGTGCGCATCGAGTTGATCAGCGCCATGCCTGGCGAAATGGAGCGGTTGCTGTTGCAACAACGGCTGGACTTGGCGATCGGCTATTTCTCACAAGTGCAAAGCGCGTTTGACTACCGCGAACTGTTCACCGAAACCCAGCACCTGTATTGCGCACCCGGGCATCCGCTGTTCAGCAATGACGCGCCTGACGATCAAGCACTTCAGGCCTGCGACCGGGTCGATCACCCCTACCGCTTCTTGCGCAGCGATGAGCCGTTCCAGGGCAAACTGTGTTCCGCGCGTTCGGAGCAAGTCGAAGGCACCCTCGCCTTCATTCTGTCCGGGAAACACGTCGGTTACTTGCCCAGTCACTTCGCCCGCAGTTGGGAAGACAAAAAATTGCTGCGGGCTGTGCGTCGTAAGGACATGAGTTTTGATGTGGCGTTTCATCTAGCGCGGCATCGTGCGCAAGTGCCGGGAGATGCGCAGAAGGCATTCGAAGAAGATTTGCTCGCGGCGTTCGCCTGAAACGCCAATCCTGTAGGAGCGAGGCTTGCCCGCGAAGGCGGTGTATCAGGCAGCATCAATGTCGCCCGACATTCCGCCTTCGCGGGCAAGCCTCGCTCCTACAGGATTGCGCCAGTTACTGGGCTCATCGCTCGCCACTCAATAGTCTTTCTGGCATCCTGCGCCTCCATTTTCTGACCCGGCCCGCCTTCTGGCACACACAAACCCCATGACCGCCTCTGAAAAAGCCCCTGCCCCGCGCCACAATGACCTGATTTACGGCCTCGACGACCGCCCGCACCTGACCGCGACCGTCTTCGCCGCCCTGCAACACGTACTCGCCAGTTTCGTCGGCATCATCACCCCGACGTTGATCATGGGCAGTGCCCTGGGCCTGCAAAGTGAAGTGCCGTACCTGATCAGCATGGCGCTGTTCGTTTCCGGCCTGGGCACCTTCGTCCAGGCGCGTCGGTTCGGCCCGGTCGGTTCCGGGTTGCTGTGTCTGCAAGGCACGAGTTTTTCGTTTATCAGCGTGATTCTCAGCACCGGCTTCATGGTCAAGGCCCGTGGCGGTGGCACTGATGAAATCCTCTCGACGATCTTCGGCGTGTGCTTTTTTGCAGCGTTCATCGAAGTGGTGTTGAGCCAGTTCATCGGCAAACTGCGGATGCTGATCACCCCGGTGGTGACCGGCACGATCATCACGCTGATGGGCCTTTCGCTGATCAAGGTCGCCATGACGGACATTGCCGGAGGCTTCGGCGCCGGGGACCTCGGCGCAGCCAGCCATTTGGCCCTGGCGGCACTGGTGCTCGGCACCATCGTGGTGTTGAACCGGGTGGACGTGCCCTTCCTGCGCCTCGGTGCGATCGTGATCGGTCTGACCCTCGGCTATGTCGTCGCCTGGCTCATGGGCGACGTCAACTTTTCGAGCATGCCCGATGTACCGCTGATGAGCGTGCCGGTGCCGTTCAAATACGGGTTCAACTTCGACTGGGTCGCGTTCGTGCCGGTCGCAGTGATTTTCCTGGTGTCGCCGCTGGAAGCCGCCGGTGACCTGACCGCCAACTCGATGATTTCCCGGCAGCCGGTCAAAGGCCCGATCTACATCCGCCGGATCAAGTCCGGGCTGCTGGCCGACGGTCTCAATTCAGCCATGGCGGCGGTGTTCAACAGCATGCCGATGGTGACCTTCGCGCAGAACAACGGCGTGATCCAGCTCACCGGCGTGGCCAGTCGCTACGTCGCGTTCTTCATTGCCGGGCTGTTGGTGGTGCTGGGGTTGTTCCCGATGATTGGCGCGGTGCTGCAACTGATGCCCAAACCGGTGCTCGGCGGCGCGGAACTGGTGATGTTCGGCACCGTCGCCGTGGCGGGGATCAAGATCCTCGCCGAAGCCGGCCTGCATCGGCGCAACATGCTGATCGTGGCAATTTCCCTCGGCATGGGTCTGGGTGTTGCGGCGGTCCCTGAAGTATTGCGCGAGCTGCCCAAGGCGCTGCATAACATCTTCGAATCGCCGATCACCGTCGGGGCGTTGTGCGCTATCGTGCTGAACATCTTCCTGCCCGAGGAATTCATCGAGCTGGAAGAAGACGATTTCGATCCGGAAGCTTCTATTCTTCAGGTCATGGAAAATCCGGATGTCCCGGCCAAGGGTGAACCCGCCTCGCTCGGGGCTGTCGCACAGGTGAACCGCTAGACATGCTCAAGGGTTGAGCCTCTGTTGGTTCAACCCTTTTTTATACGAGAGCACATCAATGCGCAGTGTCCACGCCGTCATTCTTTCCGTTCTTTTGCTCTCTCTGAGCGCCTGCGCCCTGTTCCCCAACCGCGATCCGCTGAACATCAACGTGGTGGGTTTCGAGCCGCTGCAAAGCCAGGACATGGAAGTACGCTTTGCGGTGAAAATCCGCGTGCAGAATCCCAATGAAACGCCCATCGACTACAACGGCGTTGCCCTGGATTTGGAGGTCAACGGGCAGCCACTCGCCTCTGGCGTCAGTGATCAATCGGGCTCGATTGCGCGCTTTTCCGAGACCGTGCTGACTGTACCGGTGAGCGTTTCGGCGTTTTCGGTGCTGCGCCAGACCCTGGGCCTGAGCCAGATACAAACGCTGAACAACCTGCCTTACGTGCTGCACGGCAAACTGGCGGGAGGCTTGTTTGGTACGATGCGTTTCGTCGACAGTGGCAAACTCAGCCTGCCAACGTCGACGACTGGGACCTGGTAACGCCGACTCAAGGAGCTTTGAAGAACATGGACGCCACACCGACGCTCTATACCGAACGCTTGATCCTGCGCCCGCTGGAACTGGCCGATGCCGAGGCCATCCAGCAACAATTCCCGCACTGGGAAGTGGTGCGTTATCTGAATGCCTTGGTGCCTTGGCCGTATCCTGCGGACGGTGCACTGACCTATCTGCGTGACATTGCCCTGCCGGCGGTTGCCCGTGGCGAAGAATGGCACTGGTCGATCCGGTTGAAGTCCGCACCCGACCAATTGATTGGCAATATCAGCCTGATGAACGAACAGGACAACAACCGTGGTTTCTGGCTCGGGCCGAAGTGGCAAGGCCAGGGGTTGATGACCGAAGCCTGTGCCGCTGTGACCGAATATGGGTTCCAGACTCTCGGCTGGTCAGTGCTGCGTGTACCGAAAGCGGCGCCCAACATCGGTTCGCGCAAACTCTCGGAGCGCACCGGCATGCGCCTGATCCGCACCGACGAGGGCAACTTTGTCAGTGGGCGATTCCCAAGAGAAATCTGGGAAATCACCCGCGAAGAGTGGCTGCGACAACGCTGAAAATCCCTTGTGGGAGCGGGCTTGCTCACGAAGGCGGACTGCCAGTCGACATGGATGCTGAATGTACCGGCCTCTTCGCCGGCAAGCCGGCTCCTACAGGGGTGGTGCGACACCAATCCAATGTAGGAGGTCAGGTGTTGAATTGGACGCCGGGTTTGGCGCGTTCATCGACTGTCAACTCAAACACGTCGGGGCGTGCGTAGTGGCCGACCACGTCGTAGTCGTAACGGGCGCGGACCAGGTCGTCGGTATCGATTTGTGCGGTGAGTAAACCGGCGCGGTCGCGCAGTGGACCCGCCAGAATATCGCCCATCGGTCCGACGATGATGCTGCCGCCCGCAATCAATGGTCGGTCCGCTGGCCAGTTGGCGATCTCCACGCCCAAGGCTTGCGGTGAGTCTTGCACCTGACAGGCGCTGACCACGAAGCAGCGGCCTTCATGGGCGATATGGCGCATGCTGACCTGCCACATCTCGCGCTCGTCCACCGTTGGCGCGCACCAGACCTCCACGCCTTTGGCGTACATCGCGGTGCGCAGCAGCGGCATCATGTTTTCCCAGCAGATCACCGCGCCGATCTTCCCGACCTGACTGTCGATCACCGGCAGCGTCGAACCATCGCCCTTGCCCCAGATCAGCCGTTCAGTGCCGGTCGGCATCAGTTTGCGGTGCTTGGCCACCAATCCGGCCTGCGGATCGAAGTGCAACGCGGTGCAGAACAAGGTGCTGCCAGCGCGCTCAATAACGCCGATCACCAGGTTCGCACCCGTGCGCGCCGACAACCCGGCCAAGGCTTCGGTTTCCGCGCCGGGCACGTCAATGGCGTTGGCAAAATACCGGGCAAAAGCTTCACGCCCTTCCGGCAGTCGATAACCCAGCTGCGTGCCGAAACCCTCGCCTTTGGGATATCCGCCGAGCAACGCCTCAGGCATCACCACCAGCGCGGCGCCCGACTCAAGAATGGCATTTTCATACGACAGAATCTGTTCCAGTGTCTCGGCTTTACCGCCCGGTAGAGCGCCGATTTGCAGTGCAGCAACGATTGACTTGGGCATGGCAGTCACTCCGAAAAGCAATGAGGTGTTGCTCATTCTCGGACGCCACGGGATCATCAATAAAGCCCGATTCACTGCTGAATGATATGAATCAAATGAATATCGCCACCGTCGACCTCAACCTGCTCAAAGTCTTCGAAGCCTTGCATGAAGAATCCAGTGCGAGCCGCGCCGCGTTACGTCTGGGCGTAACACAATCGGCGGTCAGCGCCGCGTTGCGTCGGCTGCGCGAGGTGTATGGCGATCAGCTATTCGTGCGCACCGGCCGCGGATTCGCCCCGACGCTCAAGGCCAATCAGTTGAAACCGGTGGTCAGCGATGCCCTGAATAAATGCCGCCAGAGCCTGGCGATGGTCGATCCCGCTGCCAATCACTACGACGGACGCTCGGTCACCGTGGGCTTGTCGGATGATTTTGAAATCGCCTACGGGCGACGCTTGATCGAGCATATTGCGATCAGTGCGCCGCAGCTGCGGCTGATCTTTCGCCAGACCCACAGCCAGATCGTCGCCCACGCATTGATGGATCGCAGCATCGACCTGGCGATTACCGCCGGTGGGTTTGCCGAGCGGTTACTCAGCCGTCAGGTGCTGGGTGAAGGCGGTTATCTGTGCCTGGTGGATCCGTTGAGCCTCGCTGAGGGACAGCAGACGCTGAGTCTTGAGGAATTCGTCGCCCGTGAGCACATTCTGGTGTCGTCAGGCGGTTTTATCGGGATTACCGATGAGGGGCTGGCGGCGCTTGGGTTGAGCCGGCGGGTGTGTGCCTCGACCACGCACTTTGCGGCGTTACCCTATTTGCTGAAAGGCAGTCAGGCGGTGGCGACCATTCCGGCTCATGCGGCGCAAAGCATCGCGGCGCTCAGCGGCCTGGCGCTGCTGCCCTGCCCGCTGGCGTTACCGCGTTACCCGATCGAACTGGGCTGGCGCACCAATACGCAGCTCGATCCGGTGGTGGTGAGAGTGCGCGAGGCGATTGTCGCGAGCTTTGCGAGCGCTCAATAACGGTACAAAACCCTGTAGGAGCTGCCGAAGGCTGCGATCTTTTGATTTTTCTTCTTTGAAAACAAGATCAAAAGATCGCAGCCTTCGGCAGCTCCTACAGCGATCGCGGCTTACTTGGCGGCCATCAGGCGGTTTACTTCACTGCGCACCATATTGGCGTATTCCGGCGGCGACATGCCGTCCAGTTCGGAACGGACCCATTCGGCCCATTTGCCTTTGCGCTTGGCGCGTTCGCCGAACAACCGTGCGGCCTCGCCCTTGGATTTGCCCAGGTTGGTTTGCCAAAGATCGAACAGACGGGATTTCTCATCTTCCAGCGCAGCGCGCTCGGCGAGGGGTTTGTCGGCCAGATTGAAGCTCATGGGAATTACCTGCTGCGTAAAATAGGCGACATCTTACACTGTAGGCGGAAATGTCCTGCGCTGGATTTTTCATCAGGATCGAGTCCCGGCGCAAATTCGCTGCAACTTTTTCACTCGCGCAGGACTCCATTGTTCACTGTCCATTCACCTGCAAGGAGAACTTCAATGGCCCGGAAAACCGCCGCGCAAACCGCCTCGGATCAAATCAAGGATCAGGCCTTCAGCGAACTTCAGTCTTTGATCGAAGAGTCGGAAAAACTGCTGAAAAGCAGTGCCTCACTGGTCGGTGAGGACGCTGAGACACTTCGTGGGCAAATCGCCCAGAAACTCCAGCAGGCCCGGGACTCGGTCACCAGCGTTCGCGACCGGACCTTGCCCGCGGTCGAAGCCACGCAAACCTACATCGGTGGTCATCCATGGCAAACTGTGGCGGTCTCCGCCGGTTTCGGTTTGGTGGTCGGGTTGCTGCTAGCCCGCCGCTAAGCACCGCGAAAAAACCACCATTGCAATTGACGTACAAAACCTGTGGGAGCGGGCTTGCCCGCGAAGAGGGAGCATCAGGCGACATTAATGTTGCCTGACACACCGCCTTCGCGGGCAAGCCCGCTCCCACATTTATTGCATTAACTGCCCGACAATTGTCCTGCGAGCTCCTGCAATTCGGCCAGCGTCTGTGGGTCGAGGTGAATGCCGTCAGCGTTCGACTTGGCGCGCTGATAATGGCGTCGATCACCCGGCAAACGCTTGAGCCCCACACCATGCATCTGCCGCACCAGCTCCTGACTGCGCTCGGCAAAATTCTGCCCGGCCGCCTTGCTCGGATCGATCACGATCAGCAACTGGCCAGTCCACGGCGTTTTCGCACCGGGATGGTTGGACCAGTCAAACTCGAACGAAAAATTCCCCCCAGTCAACGCCGCCGCCAACAGTTCAACCATCATCGACAGCGCCGAACCCTTGTGCCCGCCGAACGGCAGCAATGCGCCGCCCTCAAGTATGGCTTTCGGGTCTTGCGTCGGCTGGCCGAGGCTGTCAACGCCCATGCCCGGCGACAAGCGTTCGCCCTTGCGTGCAGCAATCTGCACATCGCCATGGGCAATGGCGCTGGTCGCCAGGTCGAAGACAATCGGCTCACCGTCGGCACGCGGGGCGGCGAAAGCAATCGGGTTGGTCCCGAACAGCGGGCGATCGGCACCGTGCGGCACCACGCAGGTCATGCTATTGACCACACTCAGCGCCACCAGCCCTTCATAGGCAAACGGCTCGACATCCGGCCACAACGCGGCGAAATGGTGGGAGTTACGGATCGCCAGCACCGCAATGCCGGCACTGCGGGCCTTTTCCACCAGCAAGGCACGGGCCGCCGCGAGGGCTGGCTGGGCGAAACCGTTACCGGCGTCGACCCGGACAAAACCCGAAGCCACGTCCTCGACCACCGGCACGGCCTGGCCATTGACCCAGCCGCTCTTGAGCGTCGACACGTAACCCGGAATACGGAACACGCCGTGGCTGTGCGCGCCATCGCGCTCGGCACCGGCGCAGTTTTCGGCCAGCACCCGCGCGACATCGGCCGATGTGCCATGACGCAGGAATATCTTCTCAAGCAAGGCTGTCAGCTCATCAAGGGACAGGTTTTGCGAGACAACAGTAGACACATGATCGTGTGGGGCAGACATCTGAAGCTCCAGACTAATTATTGGAGGGGGCAACAGCGTACGAAGACGAACGATTAACAACGCGCGGCGAGTGACCTGTCAACCCTTCGATAGCGCCCACCTACACGAACACCGACAGCGCATGTGTTAACTATCTACCACCTGCGACACGCCAGCGACTTTTAGTCTCGAGTCTCCAACCACAGGCGCACACCGCGGCGCCCTGAACGAGACTCGACGATGCCCACCTCTCCTGCTCCCTTGTTTTTCCCCCAGGTCTTCCAGCAGCCCGGCCTGTGGAATGACCTTGGCAACACCCACGGGCTCACGCAAAAGGATTTCGAATGGTTCAGTCATCTGCAACTGGCCAGCCAGACGTTGCGCAGCCAACAAAGTCCGCCGATGCTCGCCGAAAAAATCCTGGTCAGCACAGGCCATCTGGTCCCGATCCCGTTGGCCGGCAGCTTCGTGCTCAGCGCGACCCCGGATGACCACGGCGAGATTCTCTACACGCCGTACGGCGGCATCCAGAAATTCGACAGCCGCGCAGCCCTGACCGAGCACCTGAAAAGCCAACTGAAGCGTGCCACCGAGGACGACGACCTGCTGGCCTTCATGGCGTTGGCCCCGCGAAAAACACTGGCGGCGGCCACCAGCGTCCAAGTCACCTTTGAAGTCATTGAGGGCGATGTGTTCGATGACCAGCGCGCGGTCATTACCCATCAACAGCAAAGCAACCACCAGGCGCTGCTCGACGAACTGCTCAAGCTGCCGACGCTCACCTCACTACTCAACCAGGCGCTGGATGAGGCGCTGTCGCCGGTCTTTGCCGGGCTGGATCAACGCCAGACCCAGGTCAATGTTTACGCCGGGCAGCGCTGGATCAATGCCATGTCCCTGAGTGATGCCGTGTTGCTGCACTACCGTCACCGGCGCTGGCCGACCGGGCAGCGCCTTGAGTTTTCCCATCCGAAGCAACGTCCCGCCGACGGCGACCGGCAACGCAGGGAAAACGCAGTCATCGGCGTGTCCGGCAAACTCGCCAGTCTGCTGAGCGCCCAACTGCAGAGCTTCTGGAACACGGCGAGTGCCGATGGCGCGTCACGGCGCGATTTTTTCAGCCGGGCCCTGCGTGAAATGGCCCGAGCCAATCTGTTGCTCAACCGCGAGGCCGACATCATCAGCGCGGAGCAAAGCCAGGCGCTGCACGCGTTGATCGAGCCATCGACCCGCGCGGCCCGCTCGATCACACTTGAGACCGTGCGGCTTTGGGAACACGAGGCCAATTATGTCGAGCTCGCGGGCTCCCTGATGATCAGTCACGCCAACGCCTTTCTCTACACCCCGACGCTGGGGTTACAGGTATTGAAGGACTATCCGGACCTGAAACAGACCTTGCTGAGTAAATTCAGCGCGGCCGGGCATGAGGATGAGCTGTACGGCCTTCTGAGCCTGGAGGAACGTAACCGCTTCATCGGTTTCGATCAGCCGCATGTCACCGGTGAAGTGATTTCAGGTTCGATTTTTACAACGTTGTTCGAATCGATCATCAGCAAACAACTGCGCAACATTGATCACGCGCTTCAGGTGTTTTGTCACAGTGACGGCGCCGTCAACCTCCATGCCTTATTCGACAAGGCGCTGGATATACGCAGCATGATCAGCGAACGCTTGCTGCCGCTGGATGCCCAAGGGCGCTGGAGTACGAGGCCGGTGCTGACGGGCAATCAACAGCCCTCCATTGTGCGAGCGGACACTGCGGCGGCCTTCGCGAAAACCTTCAGCGATGTCGAGTCACTGATCAGCGCCGACTTCGCCGCCCAACCTGTCGCTTCGCTGGCCCTGCAACGGGTCTATCTGGAGAAGATGAAGCCGCAACTGGCTCATGCGCTGTCCGTCGGGATACGCGGGGAAGCCAGCCTGCGGGTGCTCGACGCCTCGTTACGCAGCGCCGAACAGGCCATTGTCGACACGGTGCTCAACCCGGACAAACCGGATCGCAACAGCCGTCTTGCGCTCAATGGTTTCCGGCCTGATGCCTATTCGCTGATCCTTGAGTGTTCCGGCCAAAGGGATGTACTGCCCTTGGCCAATTGCCTGGTGTTGACCGAGCGCGGCGGAATCGACGCCGGGAATTCCGGACGTGCCGTCCTGTGGACGCCCGCAGCGGGGCTGGAGGTCTTTGATTCGATCAGCAACGCCAAGCTGGAATTGAACCGGCGCCTGCTTGATCCGCGCAGGCGCCTGGCACTGCTGGAAAACCTCAACCCCGCCCAGCGCCATTTCCACCAGCGCTACTCGCTCAATGCGTTGCGACTGATCGAGGGCAACGTGCTACACCACCTTTCACAGACGTCTATCGAACATTTTCTGGCGGCCAGCGAACACTTACGCTCGCAGGACCTGACTGATGCCAAAAAGCACAAAGCGCTGAGAGAACTGACGAAGACGGTCATCGATACCAACTTGCGCAGGGCCACGCTGATCTCGAAAGCGATCGCCCGACAGCAGTCCCTGCCCGCCTGGCTCGGCATGGCCCCCGTCGAAGAGCAGCAGTTGCACCTTGAATTGCTCGAGCAATACCGCAACAACGTGACGGATGACAAAGACTACCTGCACGGCATCCAAACGCTGGCATCCTTCGTCCATGACCGATTGGAATCACTGCTCAACAGCCGATTTCCCGGTGCGCGGCTTGACCCCGACCACATCGAAATCATTCCCAACCTGGCCCTGGCCGGGCCTTCCCGGACCTTGACCGAGTTTGCCCTCAACCACGTCAACATTGCCCAGGGCACAGGGTTCACGATTGCGTCGACCACCACCCAAACCCTGCCTGAGCGTCTGAACCAAGAGGCCGTCCAACAGCTTCTGCAATCACTGAACATCCACAGTGACTACGCCAGGTTGGTGACGGATAAGTTGACCCAGGCCGGCGCCGACGCGAACAGTCGAACGCGGCGTTTTGTGCAGCAACTGCCGTGGCAATTATTGCAACATGCCCATGCGTTGAAACTGCAGCAACGTCTTTCCGCCAATGCTTTCGACCTGATCCAGCAAGTGCTGGACATGCCGGACGCGATGGCCCGGGCGGCCGTGCAAGGCGCTCATGCGATCGTCCGTCCGCTGGAGCTGATCAAGACCGCAGGTGCCGCCGCCGTGAAAACCCTGGGTTTGTACCTGATCGGCCCAGGCGCCGGGCATGAAGGGCCGCAAATCCTGTATGCGCCTTACCACGCGGGTTCCGTGTTCACTGAATTCGAGAACGAGGCCAGCGTTGTCGCAGCGCTCAATGTGCCTGGCCCGCTTCAAGACTTGATTATTCGACGCTTACCCGAAAATCAGCAGTCAGCGTTCAGCAACCTGTTCAAGTCCGCTGTCGGACAACCGAGCGATATCACCCTCGCCTCCTCCCCCATCGACGGCAACCTGCTGGCCCGGTTGTTCAGCGACAACGCCAGCCTCCTGGCGCGGATGCTCGGCAGTCAGTCCAAAATCACCGGCCAGGCAGACTGGGAAGCCGCTAAAAACCTGTTCACCTCCGGCGTCAAAATGATCGGGGGCCTGTTGCCGGGCAAACTCGCCTATGGACTGTTTTTGTGGCAAAGCTTCAAAGACTTTGAAGGCTCCGCCGAAGCACTGCAGGACCATCACTGGAAACGGGCCTTGCAGGCGTTTATTGCCGGCGCCGTGCAAATGGTGTCGATGGGCCGCTTGTCGCTGGAGGCCTCGACCGCTACCGAGCAGGTGGCTGCCGAAGCGGCACCTGTCGAGAGCGCCGTGGTCGAGCCGAAATGGTCGGCTATAAAGCCGACAGCGCCGCAGCGTACAGCCTTGCAGGCGCTCGAAGCGCCGACCGTGGCATTGAAGGACCTGACAAAAAATCCGGCCGATGGCACTTACCTCGAGCCGGTCAGCGAACACCCGTACGCGCCCATCGCTGGAAAGGTCTACCGCGTCGACAAACCCGGTGCTGTCTGGCAGATCCGCGATGCCGAACAGGCCGGGCCTTCGCTGCAGACAACGCCGATGCGGCAAATGGTGATCGATCCGGACGTGCATACCGTGCACTACGGCAAAGCCTTGTCGAAAATGCACAATCAATACGCGACCAGCTACGAGGTCAGCCAGGTACTGAATATCGAAGCGCGGGGTATGCAGGCCATTCGCACGAATCACCCGGAAAAAGCCCGCATGATCGTGCAGGCCATCGACATGGCTCGCTATTACGCGTTCAACAGTTTGCATAACATGGCGCAGCTCAGGCACCGCGTCCCCGGTACGCGACTGGATACCTTCCTCAAAGGCTTTTTTGATGTCGACAATGTTGATAGCGTCCTTCTGGATAAAATCAAACAGGCCATCGTTCCCATCTGCACGGCGCTGGTCGATCCTGACGAAGATTTGATGAACACCGAACGCTTTGTCGTCGGCTCAAACAAACACGCGGCTGCCGATTTGATCGCGTTTGTGGTGGACCAGGACTCCCAGAAGACGGTGCATTTCACCGAGAAATTTTTCGACCAGCAACTCGATTGGTACAAGTCCTGCCTGACTGAACCTTTCAACGTCGATGGGCATAGCCAGGCCGCCACGTTGATACACGAATTTTCTCACCTGTTTTCAAAGACGGTGGACGTGGCGTCACTTGAGGCCAGGCGACCCTTCAGTGATCTCGTTGCGCCAATCACCGGTTATGGTCGAGCCATGAAGCAAACCCAAGTGATTTTCCAGCGAGAAGCCCTGTCCCTGGCGACACCCAGGGAAGAACTGTTCGCCCGCTGGAATAACACGTTGCAATCATGGATCAGTCTTGATTCGATTCCGGGGGCCGCTCACGTGGGCGAGGAAGTCCTGAAAATCGCTGGCACCAAGACCATGGAGGCC
Source organism: Pseudomonas sp. RIT-PI-q (assembly GCF_001297125.1). Lineage (GTDB taxonomy): Bacteria > Pseudomonadota > Gammaproteobacteria > Pseudomonadales > Pseudomonadaceae > Aquipseudomonas. The sequence goes on along the minus strand of NZ_LHPC01000034.1, from coordinate 7,158 downwards.
GCGCGCGACGCTTTTTTCAACCGACAGAACCCTGACACGCGGGTGGATATCATTTTACGCAATGCCGATTCAATCGCATTTTTGATCTGCGAAATGGGACGACAACTGGATCCGATGCCGGTTTTTTAGGGCCCTGACGTGAAAAATCCTTCACTTTGATGGGTAATTGCCATGACGGCTGTTCTCGCAGACTTCCCCTCAAGGTTAGAATGCACGAAATCAGGATGAGTCAATGACCGACAACCCTCTCTCGCAAGCCCAATATGATGCGATCACCGATGCCGCTGCGCACTGGTGCATGCGTCTGCACGCCACTGACTGCACCGTTGAAGAACGGCTGGCGTTCGAACAGTGGCGTGACGCTCATCCGCTTCATGCGTTCGAGTACGAGGCCATGCTGGAGATCTGGGATGTGGCCGGTGATCTCCCTCGCCCGGAAGCCGTCGTGCCGGTTGCTCGCCTCAAGCCGCAAACGCCTTGGCGCACGTTCGGCATCGCCGCCGCGGTGTGTGCCCTGGCGTTGCCACTGGCGGCGTATAGCGGCTGGAACCTGGGTTGGCTGCCCAATTCATATCAACACTTCGAGGCGAGCGACAATGTCCGCCACGTTACGCTGAGTGATGGCAGCCAGATTGAACTCAACCTGGGTACGGAGTTGACGTTCAGCAACTACAAGGATCAACGTCGGGTCACGCTGGAAAAAGGCGAAGCCTTCTTCAGTGTCAGCCACGACACTCGCCACCCTTTCGTCGTCAAAGCGGCAGAAGGCAGGATTCGGGTCACCGGCACCAAATTCAACGTCTGGATGTATGAAGATCAGGTGAAAGTGAACCTGATTGAAGGTTCGGTGCTGGTCACCAGTAACGATGACCTTTCGGGTGATGGCTTGCGTCTCGGACCTGCGATGCAGGCGAGTTACGGCCACGGCGACTTGATTCCACGGATCAGTCAGACCTACGACCATGACAACGCATTGGCCTGGCGCAGCGGCAAACTGGTGCTGGATGATTTGGCGTTGACCGAAGCGCTGCCACTGATCAATCGCTACCTGAACAAACCGCTGATGGTTGCCGACAACAGCACCGGTTCGATCCGCATTGGCGGCATCTACAACATCAAAGAACTCAACGGTCTGGTGTCGTCCCTGCCCAAGGTGTTGCCGGTCTACCTGACCCGCAACAAGGACGGCAACCCGGTCCTCAACTCCATTCCGCAGAAAGCCCCAAAAAGCTGAAGGCCGCGACCCTTTTGGGGTGCGGCCTTCATTCTTGCGTAACGCCGATTTCTGTAGGAGCGAGCTCGCTCCTACTCGCGGATCGTCCGCGTCTGGTACTGCGGATCGGACGTGATCTGCTGTTCGGTGAAGGGCAACACACTCAACTGCTTCTTCGAAAACGCCAGCGTCTGGTCTCGCGAATGTTTCGAGGCCGGGTCACTGGACAGCGAGAACGCCAACAGCCCCTGGGCGTGCGGTCCCTTGTCGTCGAAGGTCACGACCTGCAAGTAGCTGGTGCCACTGACGACTTCAAGTTTGCCGTCGGTTCCGGGCACGCTCTGAATCGCGTTATACACCCCCAGCGTGCCCGGCCCGCCGTGAATCGGCGTCTGTTCGCCGCCACTGCTGACCACCTGAATATCGCCCCAGCGGCTATCCGCCTTGAGCCCCATTTTGTTGACCTGCTCGACTGACGCCAGCATCGCCTCCCGAACCGCCTTGGCGACTTCCAAGCGATCGACCGCCAGGCCACGAGGCGTGTGTTGCGGGTCTTTCGGATCGAAGCCGACTCGCCACACATCCGGTGCTGACTGCAGCGATTCCATGACGTTTTGAAAATGCACAAACCCCAAACCGCTGTCCAGGTTCGCACTGCGATCCCAGGCCTTGAGACTGGCACACAGCGGCGTGAGCGTTGGCGCATCGGCGCCCAGATCGGCCGCGCAGAATTGCAGCAGGTCCGGCATCACTTGGGTCGCTTGATACACCTGGTCGTCCATCACCATGTGTTGCAAATCTGTCGCTGCAATCGGACCGGCCTTGGCCAGCGTGCTCAGGCGATCCAGGGCAAACCGCGAGCGCAAGCCCAATGGCTGGCTGTCCTGGCTGATCAGCGGTGAAAACCCGGTCAGCGGTTGCGCCGGGTTGGCCATCCACGCCGAGTCGTTGGAGTGCTGCACGAAGTCTTTGCGCGACAGTTGCGGCAACTGGTCTGACGCATAGATTCCTTTTTGCGCCGCCTGCGGATCGATGTCCCAGGCACAGGCACTGTTGGAGCCGTCGAGCACGATCATCTGCAACCCGGCGCGCGGGTCGCTGCACTTGGCGAGTTTGTCGGCACTGACGTTCGGCACCACCGAAAGGTTCATGTACAGCGTCTGGCCTTGATCGTCCGCCGCCAGGGTGTTGACCCACGGGATGCCCTGGATCGTGTGCACCGAGGCCTGCAATTCCTTGAGGCTGACCGCCCGGTTCATCGCGTACCACTGCTGCAGCACCCGGTCGTTTTCCAGATTGGCATCGCGCAAGCTGTAAGCGAACTGGTTGTCCCAGTCGAGCTTGCCGGGCCACTGCACGATCGGGCCGAATTGCGAACTGTAGACCACATGGCTAACCGCTTTGCTCTGGCCATCCGCTTGTTTCACGTTAACCGTCACGGTCTGTTTTTTCATCGGCAAGGACTTGCCGTCGAGCAGGTAGCGGGTCGAATCCTTGGGATCGAGTTGCAGGCGATACAAGGTGAAATGCTTGGACGAGTCCACGGTGTGGGTCCAGGCGAGGTGCTGGTTGAAACCGATGTTGATCATCGGCAAACCGGGCAATGCCGCGCCCATCACGTCCAGCTTGCCGGGAATGGTCAGGTGCATTTGATAGAAACGCATGCCGCCCACCCACGGGAAATGCGGGTTGGCCAGCAACATGCCGCGACCGTTGAAGGAGCGCTCGCTGCCGACGGCAACCGCGTTGCTGCCACGATCCAGGGCAAAACGCTGCAGGCGCGAAGCGGCCACCTGGAACGTCGTCGGGGCGGCGGTTTTTGCTGCGGCGGCTTTGGGTGGCGTGGCGCCGGCCAACGCTTCGGCAAACTGCCCTACTCCGCCTGCGACCAACAGACGACGGGTCAACTTGACCAGATCCTGAGGCGTAATCTCGCGCACCCAGGCGTCCTGGCATTGCTGCGGCAAACCCTGGGCGCGACGTTCTGTCAGCAAGCGGTTGTAGCCCGCCACATACCCTTCAATAAGGTCGCGAACCTGTGGGGTTTGCGCCTGCCAGAAAGCGGAGACGGCCTGCGGGTTGTTCAGCCAGTTGAAAAACACATCGCTGACCAGGTTCTCGCGCTCTTCGACCGTGAACTGATCCGGGCCGAAATACCGCGAACGCTCGCCGTTCACCGTGGTGATCTCATTGGCCAGCAGGCACAGGTTGTCCTGCGCGTAGGCATAGCCAATTCCGTAGCCGAGCCCACGCTCGTTCTCGGCACGAATGTGCGGCACGCCGAAACTGGTGCGGCGGATATCGGCAGTCGCCTGCTCCGGCTGGCTGCGCGCGTTTGCCGCAAGACTCAAGCCCACCAACACGCCGGCAAGGCTCAACCTGGTTAACTGCCTGGAAATAATCACGCTCGCTCCTGATCGAAAAACGAAAATCCCCAGTGCCCCTATAGGAGCGAGGCTCGCCCGCGAAGGCCATCACGCGGTCCAACAGGTGGACCGCGTTATCGTTCTTCGCGGGCAAGCCTCGCTCCTACAAGGGATTGAGGTCATCCTTTCAGGAACGAAGCAAACGACAAAAAATTAGGGGGATTGGGCGGTCTCTGACGGCTTGATCACGCGGCGTCGACAAAATTTCTACATATGAGCCTTCATGATTTGCCGAGCTCATACGTCTTATTGATTGAGAGCACCCATTTTTCCTGATCAGGCTCTGAAAAGGAGTTTTTGCATGTACAACTCGCAACTGCCAACGGACGGTAGCACTGCGCCAACGGGCACTTCCATGAGCTCTGGCGTTTTCGATCAACGCACCGAACGTCACGGCAACGAGCGGATCAGATTCCTGCTCAAGCGCTATGGCCTGCGCACCAGTCTGATTCGCCTGAAAGTCATCGATGCCTTGCTTTCCGCCGCCGAAAGCGAGCGCAGCCTGGGGGTTCGCGGCGTCCACACGTACTTGCTGGACCTGGACATTCCCCTGTCCTTTCTGAGTGTGCGCGAAGTGTTGAAACGCTTGTGCATCGAAGGCGTGATAATCCTGAACCCGGACAAAAGCTACAGCCTGCACCCACAGGCGCTCGCCGCTCTCCACGGCGAATAACCCGCCCCCGACGCGTCGCTCAGGGCTTGACCTTGCGGCGCATCACGCCATTGACCACCACCACGATCACCGCCACGCCAATGGCGATGTACTGGAACAGCTTTTCGCTGATAACGCCGGTGTTCTGCAGATACGAAAGGCCAAACATGATCCCCAGCACCACCAGGGAGATCAGAATCGAGTATTTCAAACGTTGCGACTGGGTCATTGCCATTTCCTGAATGTGAGCTTGGAGCTGAAAAAATTGTATCCGGTTTGTATCGGAACCCATGCCAAGCCCCTACCGTTTTTTGGGGATGAGGCGCAGCAAACGGGGTCTCATGTTACAGCCGATGAAGAGTTTTGGCTTCATTGCGGCGATAACCATGAGGATTTTCAAATGCTCCGTCGAATCACGCTGCTGATTCCCCTGCTGGCCATACTTTCCTTGAGCGGCTGTATTATTTTCCCCCACGGCGGCTGGCACCACGACCGCTATTACGACCATGGCGGACCGGGTTACTACCAGCATCGCTAATCCCTTGTAGGAGCACGGCTTGCCGGCGAAGGCGTCCTTGAAATCGCCTTCGCGAGCAAGCTTTGCTCCTACAGTACGGTTTGGGTTTCTCGGGAAAAACCATTCCCCGGCTGCGCGCAAAGCTCCACCATCCAGTCAACGAACACCCGCACCCGCCGTGACAACTGGCGGTGAGGAGGATAGAGCGCCGTCAGCGGCATGCCCGGTGGCGGCTCCTCCCTCAAGACCTCGATCAAACGCCCTTCCTTCAACTGCCGTGCCACGTGGTAGTACGGCGTCTGCACCAGACCATACCCGGCCTCGCACGCCGCCAGATAACCATCGGCGCTGTTCACCGAGACGTGCTTGGGCAGGTTGATCGGCTGAACCTGGCCATCGACGACAAACTCCAGGCCAAAGCGCTTGCCGCTACTGGACACATACTCGACCATTTGATGCTCAGGCAGATCCGCCAAACAGCGTGGCGTCCCTTGGCGTTGCAAATAGTCGGGGCTGGCGCAGGTGACCTGATCGAGCATGACCAGCGGCCGCGCCACCAGCGAATCGTCCAGTGACGAGCCACCCCGCAGCACGCAATCGACCCCTTCGCGAATCAAGTCGACAGGCCGGTCATTCAGGCCGATTTCCAGTTCGATCAACGGATAGCGAGCGGTGAATTGCGGCAACGCCGGGATCACGACCAAACGCCCTCCCCCCGCCGGCATGTCCACTCGCAGCAAACCCTTGGGGTTATGGCGGGCAGCGGAGAATACCGCCTCGGTTTCCTCAAGGTCCGCCAGCAAACGCACGCAGCGGGGGTAATACGCTGCGCCGTCGAGCGTCAGGCTGATTTGCCGCGTCGTGCGTTGCAGCAGTTGCACCCCGAGGTGGCCCTCCAGTTGCTTGATCAGAATGGTCACCGAGGCGCGGGGCAATTGCAGGCTGTCCGCGGCCTTGGCAAAGCCACCCAGTTCGACGATTCGGGTGAACACGCGCATGGCGTTGAAACGGTCCATTGGTTTGGCGTACCGACTGATTATTTAGAAATGACGAACAGTGATAGCAGTTTTAGCCGGTTTATCTTGTTTCTGTCGAGATCAACAATGGGTTTCAATTCACAGGGAGCTGATTTCATGCAAACACGTCAACTGGGCAAAAACGGTCCGCAGGTGAGCGCGATCGGTCTGGGCTGCATGGGCATGACCGATTTCTACACCACAGGCGTCGATACCAAAGAAGCCACCGCCACCCTGCATCGCGCACTGGAGCTGGGCATCAACCTGCTCGACACCGCCGACATGTACGGCCCGCACACCAACGAAGCACTGATCGGCAAAGCCATCGTCGGCAAGCGCGACCAGGTGTTTCTGGCCAGCAAGTTCGGCATCGTCCGCGACCCGGCGAACCCGACTGCGCGCGGCGTCAACGGGCGACCGGAGTACATTCGCGCCTCCATCGACGGCACCCTCAAGCGCCTCGGCGTCGAAACCCTGGATTTGTACTACCAGCATCGCATCGACCCGCAGGTGGCCATCGAGGAAACCGTCGGCGCCATGGCTGAACTGGTCGCGGCTGGCAAGGTGCGTTATCTGGGGTTGAGTGAGGCTTCCGTCTCGACGCTGGAACGGGCACACAAGGTTCATCCGATCAGTGCGCTGCAAAGCGAATACTCGCTGTGGAGCCGCGATCAGGAGGAGAACGGTTGCCTCGCGGCGTGTCAGCGTCTGGGCGTTGCGTTTGTGCCTTACAGCCCGCTGGGCCGGGGCTTCCTGACTGGCGCGCTGAAAAGTCCGGATGATTTCGCCGCAGACGACTACCGTCGCTTTAGCCCGCGTTTCCAGGGTGAAAACTTCGCGAAAAACCTGAAGCTGGTGCAGCAAGTGCAGGACCTCGCCGCAGAAAAAGGCGTGACCGCCGGCCAACTCGCGCTGGCGTGGGTGCTGGCCCAGGGTGATTACCTGATTCCGATTCCGGGGACCAAGCAGCGCAAATACCTGGAAGAGAATGTCGCGGCGCTGGACGTAAAGCTGAGTCGCGAAGAGTTGCACGCCCTGGAAGCGATATTCCCGGCGCATGCCACCGCCGGTTTGCGTTATCCGGAAGAGGTGATGAAGTTGCTGGATCGTTAACCATTTATTCAGCCATACGATACCCCTTGTGGGAGCGGGCTTGCCCGCGAAGGCGGCGTGCCAGGCAACAGTAATGTCGACTGACACGCCCTCATCGCGGGCAAGCCCGCTTGTATGGTAGGACTTGAAGGGAGGAGGAGGGACAAAGCCCGATTCTGACTGTTGACGCAGTACAGATCCGTGGGAGATTTCGCCTCTCCTCCTTTCACCCAAGCGCCGAT
>NZ_LHPC01000030.1 GCF_001297125.1 Pseudomonas sp. RIT-PI-q | reverse complement strand
CCTGTAGCAGCTGGCGAAGCCTGCGTTCGGCTGCGAAGCAGTCGTAAAACCTGAACTTGCGGTTTTCCTGATACTCCGCATTGCCTGACTTCACGACTGCTTCGTCCGATCGCGGCCCGAGCCGAACGCAGGCTTCGCCAGCTGCTACACGGGGTTCGTTGTGGCTGGTTTCACAGGTTCACTTGAGCCGCATCATCGCAAGGAGTTTTGACAGTTTTGTGACAGCTCTGTGGCGCTGGCAAAAGGCCTTCTACCGGCGGTCGGAACCGCTCAAGAACGGCACTGGCACGCCGATGACGCTGAGGTAGATCATTGCGAAGCCGGTCGTGAACCCGCGTCGCCGACAGGGATGTCCGGACACCTCGCACGCCCGCGTGCTTCATCCCTGTCATGAGTATCACTCGATGTTTTTGCAAAAATCCCTGAGAGCGCAAATCCTCGCCCTGCTGAGCGGCAGCCTGTTGGCCGTGTTGCTGATCGCCCTGGCCTGTTTTCACTTTCTGTCCGGCGGCGTGCAGAGCTACGCGAACCTGATCGAAGGTCCGCTGCACACCTCGCAATTGATCGATGAAGCCAACCTGCAATTCAAGGTGCAGGTTCAGGAATGGAAAAACGTCCTGCTGCGTGGCAAGCAACCGGCGGACCTGGACAAATACTGGAAGCAGTTCGAAGAGCGTCAGCGCGATGTGCAGGGCATCCTCGGTGAACTCGCCGGACAGAAGGGCATCGAGCCGCAACTCAAGACCCGCATTGAACGCCTGCGTGACGAGCATCGCCAATTGGGCGCGGCGTACCAGAAGGGCCGCGATGCCTACGTGGCGGCGGGTGCCGACCCGACCGCTGGCGACACGGCGGTCAAGGGCGTGGACCGTGCGACCAGCGATCAGATGAGCGAACTGGTCAGCGAGTTGCGCAAGCAGGGCGCCGAGCAGTCGAAACTGATCAGCGCCAGCGCCGATCAAACGGTGTTGCTGGGGATCATCGTGATGCTCGCGTCGGGGCTGTTGATCGGCCTGTTGAGCCTGTGGCTGGTCAACCGCAACCTGGTCGAACCGATCCGCAAGTTGATCGAATACGTGGCGCAACTCAGCCAGGGCAAATTTGCCGAGCGCGTGTCGAGCACCCGGCAGGACGAGTTGGGCAAACTGGCGATGGCCGCCAACACCCTGCGCGATTTTCTCGCTGAAACCTTCACCCGATTGCAGCGCAGCGCCAAGGACCTGGACAGCGCCAGCGGCGAGTTGAATTCGATTGCCAGCCTCATGGCGTGCGGCACCAACGAGCAGTTCAACCGCACCGATCAGGTGGCCACGGCGATGAACGAAATGTCCGCCACCGCCCAGGAAGTCGCGCGTCACGCAGCCGATGCGGCACGTGCCGCCGATGACGCTGACCAATCAGCCCAGCAGGGCGAAAAAGTCATGCAAGGCACCATCCACACCATCACCCAAATGCGCGGCGAAATTGCTAATACCGCCACGGTCATCCGTCGTCTGGAAACCGACAGTGGACGCATTGGCAAGGTGCTGGAAGTGATTCGCGGCATCGCCGAACAGACCAATTTGCTGGCGCTTAACGCCGCCATTGAAGCCGCCCGGGCCGGTGAAGCCGGGCGTGGTTTCGCGGTGGTGGCCGATGAAGTGCGCAGCCTGGCCCAGCGCACGGCGGCGTCGATCATCGAAATCAACCAGATCATTCAAACCGTGCAAACCGGCGCGGTGGACGCGGCGCAGGCGATCGAAAGCGGGCAGTCACGCAGTGAGGAAAGTGTCGAGCAAGTGACCCAGGCCGGCGCCATGCTGGAACGGATCACCCTCGCGGTGGAAGCGATTCGCGACATGAACCGCCAAATTGCCACCGCTGCCGAAGAACAGACGTCAGTGGCCGAAGACATTTCGCGCAACCTCACCGAGATCACCAGCATCGCCAGTACCAACCTCGACAACGTGCAACGCACCGAAGCGGCGAGCCACAACCTGCATGGGTTGTCGGGGCAGTTGAATGAGGTGACGGCGCGGTTGAGCGCTTAATCGAAATGGCTGTGTACCGGTTTGCTTACCGAGTCGGTACACAGTCGATCTCAAGTCCGGGCCGCCCATGTCGATGATGGATTTATTCTGAACCCACTTAGGATAAAACCATGGTCAGCATCACCTCCGTCACCATCCCGCAGGCACCTTCCACGTCTGCGACCAAGGTCGCCGTCAGCGACAGCGCCGAAGACACCACGGTAACGGCCACCACCACGGCGTCTACTGATAGCCCCAAGGTTTCTCCCGGTGGCGCGCCCGCATCGAGCGACAGCAGCTCCAGCAGCAGCGAAGAATCCGACGCGGTGAAAGCCCTGCGCAAGCAGATTGCCGAGCTGCAAAAACAGATGCAGGAACAACAACAGCAACTGCAAGCGGCCCAGGCCAAACAGGAAAGTGACGAGGCTAAGGCGGCCAACGTGGCGGCGGCTCAGTCGCAGATTGCGATGACGTCCGCTTCGTTGCAGACGGCCACGGCGGCCTTGATGCAGGCGTTGCAGGACACCGGTTCCAGCACATCGAGGGCGCTGGTCAGCACGACCGCTTGATCGCTGAATGCAAAAAAGCCGCACGATCGGAAAATCGTGCGGCTTTTTGCTGTGTGCATCAGTCGTCTTGTTTATTTTTCAGGACTTCGCCGGTGGCGGCATTCAGGTCCACGTCCCACTCAACGCCTTTGGCGTCTTTCAGTTCGACTTCGTACTCGTAGAGAGCGGAGTGTTTGTCCAGGTCACTGTCGGTAATCGTCGCACCCGGGTGCAACTTCAGCACGATCTGGTTCAGCTCTTCCAGCGGCTTGATCTTGCCGTCCTTGACCAGCTGAGGGATCTGATCGACGGGAACATCAGCGGCCTGGGCCAGGCCAGCGGTGAGGGTCAGGGCAGCGGCAGTGAACAGAGCAGTCAGGGTTTTCATGAAGTTCTTTCCTTGGGTGAGCCGTTTAAGTGGGATCAGATTAACTGGGGCAACTTAATTCAGCCTTAATTCCCACGACCGCGTCGTTTGAAAAGCTTCGCGGGCAAGCCTCGCTCCTACAGGGTTGGTTCGATTCCTGTAGGAGCGAGGCTTACCCGCGAAGGCGTCGCCACGGTATTGGATCAATACCCGTTGTTCTTCAACAACTGCGCAACACTCGCCGCCGCCGGCCGCTTGTAGAACTTCAGCAGCTCACTGGCGCGGTTGGTGAAAATGCCGTCGACACCCGCGTCCATGACTTTCTGGTAATCCACCGCATCATCAATGGTATAGACGTGCACCAACAAACCCTGGTCGTGGGTGTACTGATTCATCCACGGTTGCACCAGGTCCGAGTAGCTCTGATCGCCACCCTTGGTCAGCGCAGCAGAAGGGCCGGTGCCGATCGCGCCCTGGGCCTTGGCGTACTCGACCCACTGCTGGAACTCGGCTTTGGATTTGGGTTGCTGCTTGGCGTAGTAAGTGGCTTTGTCCTTGTCGCCGGATTCGGCGAACGTCACCTTGGATTGAGGCTCGATGCTGCCTTCGCCCACCCACAACAGCAGGATCTTCGGTACTTGCGGCATTTCTTTTTCGAGCAGTTCGAGGCTGCTTTTCTCGAAGGTTTGCAGCACGACTTTGCCTTTGCCCTGGCCGACAGCCAGCTCGCTTTTCGCCAGTTTCGAACCGGCCGGGCTCAACCAGCCGCGATCCTGAAGTTTCTCCTTGAGGTCGTGCTCGATCCCGGGAAACTGCTTCGGCTCTTTGGTTTCGATGTACAGCCCCGGTTTGTGCAACGGGTTGCCCTGGGCGATGTCGATGATTTCATCGAGGGTCAGGATTTTCAGTCCGACATAGGCAGGACGCGCACGATCCGGGTAAGCGGTGTTGAACCAGCTGCCGGCGTCCAGGGTTTTCAGCTCGGCGATCGTGAACGCCGTGGCCGGGCTGTCCTTGCGCTCAGGGAACTTGGTGGCCACATCGGTGGTGCGTTGCAGGTTGTTGTCGTGCAAGGCGAACAGCACACCGTCCTTGCTGCGTTGCAAGTCCATTTCCAGGTAGTCGGCGCCCAGGTCGCGGGCCAGTTTGTAGGACGCCGCGGTGGATTCCGGTGCATCGAAAGACGCGCCACGGTGAGCAATCACCGCCGGATGCGGGATGCCCAAGTGTGTGGCCAGCGCGGTGGGGCTGGGTTCGGTGGCAGCCTGTGCCTGGCCGAGACCGAGCAACACACCCAGCAGCAGGGCGCTTTTGCAGAAGGTAGCGGGCATGGTCGAGATCCTTTCGCAGATGTTCAAAGACGTCTCTTTTAACAACTGAGCGCCGCCAGCGCTATCGCGAGACCGACATAAACGTGTTTAAAGCAGATTTTTTCAGCGCCTTTGTGCGGTTCTTTGCAGTATTCTTGGCCCCGGAAGTTTCCCCGGCAGAGGGAAACCCGATCGCTTGCCCTGCGTGTAAACCATCGATCACCGGTCCTTTACGACCTTCTGTGAGGTTTATCATGCGCATCACTTCCGAACTCATCTGCCAGGCCGCCGACCAACTCAAAGGCTTCGTCGGCCTCAATCGCAAGACCGGCCAGTACATCGTGCGTTTCAGCGAAGATTCCTTCGGAATGGACGTGGCCGATGACGGCATTATCCCCACCAGTGAGTTTGTCTGGGCTGCTGGTCCGGACCAGGCCATGACGCTTAAGCGTGAGTTGATTCAGTTGTTGCTGGATCAGAACATCGATGACCGGATCAACATTACCGAGCCGTTGCGGGTGTACATGAATCGGCGGGAAGTGCCGGAGATTTCGGCGGTGCGCAGTTTGGTGCAGAGCTGAAATTTTGCGGTGTCGGTGCTGGCCTCATCGCGGGCAAGCCCGCTCCCACAGGATTTGTGAGCGACATATATCCCTGTGGGAGCAGGCTTGCCCGCGATGACGGCCTCAAGAACACCAAATCATTCACTGCTTAAACGCATAATCGCGCTCAACCCTGCACACCCGCGTATGACACGCCGAGTACCAAGTCGACCGCCCTCGCTCACGAATCTCACTGTGCTCAGGATGATGTTTCCACGCCAGAATCGCCGCCTCGCTGGCCCAGTACGACACCGTAATTCCGAGCCCATCCTCACCCCGAGCCGACTCCACACCCAGGAACCCAGGTTGCTCGCGAGCCAGCGCTAGCATGCGTTCGGCAGCCTCTGCGTACTCTTGATCGCCCTCGGTGCGTAATGACGTAAAGATAACGGCGTAGTAGGGGGCTTTCGGCGTGTCGGCGATCATGATTTCTGCCTCGCGCAGGCCTCAATCAACGCACAGACCAGCGGCGGCAGAATGCCCTTGAGCGCGGCACGCTCCGGTTGGAACAGGGTGGCGACAAAGAACGGATGACCGCGCAATTCCAGCGCTCTTAAATCCCCCGCCGAGTCGTGTCCAACGTCTCTTAGTTGTTGGCTCAGCAACGCCTGTTCAAACACCGGGTTCACACCATAACGGCAGCGATAGCCCTCGCGAATCTCAGCGCTTTCGTACGCCTTGGCGATCAACGAACCTTCAACCAGGTGAATTCCGTCGACGGCTTCCACCAATGAACAGCTCAACGGCGTGAGCAGTGCCCGGGCCGCGTCAGGCGACGTCTCGCCATGCTCGGCATCTTCCCAACCCAGCACATTGCGGGCGTATTCCAGCACCGCGTGTTGAAAACCGCCGCAGGTGCCGAGGAAAGGTCGTTGTTGTTCGCGGGCAAAACGAATCGCCCGCAACGCGCCGTCCATGTCGCGATAAGGACTGGCGGGCACGCACCAGAAGCCATCGAAGGTCTGCAGCGGTGTTTGCGCGTTGATGCGGTCGGTGGCCAGCCATTCGAATTGCACGTTCAGGTTTAACTGTTCGGCGGCCAAGCCGAGTGCGATGGGGATGGCTTGGTGGGCGGTGACTTGCGGGTCGTAATCGCCGATCAGGGCGATGCGGATTGGGCGGGTTTCCATGAGTGCGCTCCACGCTTGTTGATTCCTGGTAGCCACTATAGATTGGCGTTCACGCACTCAATATTGGCGTTACTCCAAGTGATCAATGCACCGACGCACTATCGACTGGACTACCCGGACCTGTCCCTGATCCTCGCGCTGGTACGCGGCGGCTCTCTGGCTCGGGCTTCCACGCTGTTGAAGGTCGATGTCTCAACGGTGTTTCGCGCTGTGCGCCGACTCGAAGCCGCACTCGGCCAGCAACTGTTCGAAAAGAGCCGCGCCGGTTACTTGCCAACCACCCTGGCGCAAACCTTGGCCGAGCAGGCAGAACGGGCCGAACTTGCATTAGAGGCGGCGCGCATCGGCGTAGAGCAGGGCGGTGAAGTCATCAGCGGCACCGTGCGCCTGACCTGTACCGATTCGGTCCTGCAAGGTTTGTTGTTGCCAGCCTTGGCGACGTTCATGCCCGGCTATCCGGCGTTGACCATCGAGTTGAGCACGTCCAACGACTTTGCCAACCTCAGCCGCCGGGATGCGGACATCGCTTTACGACTGACCCGCACCCCGCCCGAACATTTGGTTGGCCGGCGTCTGGCCGAGGTGTCTTATCGGGTCTGTGCCAGTCCGGCGTATCTGAAATCTGTCGATGCCGATGATCTGGCCGCGCTGACCTGGATCGCCCCGGACGATTTCCTTCCCGATCACCCGACCATTGCTTGGCGCCGGCAAGCGTTGCCGGGGGTAATCCCAAGCTATCGCTGCAACAGCATGTTGTCGGTCACCGAGCTGGTGCGGGCGGGGTTGGGCGTGGCGGCATTGCCAGACTTTTTGATCAGCGACGGATTACAGCCATTGGGCGAGCCACTGCACGGTTACGACACCGCGCTGTGGTTGCTAACCCGTCCGGATTGCCGTGCCTTGCGCTCGGTGGTGACATTGTTTGACGAGTTGGGGCGGGCGCTGAAACTGCCGTGAGGCAGGTCAGGTCTTGCGCACGAAATGCTGATGCATTTCCGACGTCAAGCCTTCGATGCGTTCGGTCAGTTCCTTGGTCATTTGCGTCAGGCGGGTGTTTTGCTCGAGTAATTCCATCAGTTGCGCGGTGTTCTGCGCCGCTTGTGCCTGACGTTCACTATTGGCCACGGCCAATGCTTCGCGGTGCTGCGCATCGGCATCGGACTGGGCTTTGTCCCGCGCCGCCTGACGGGTTTGGGCCAGCAGAATCAACGGTGCGGCGTAAGCCGATTGCAGGCTGAACGCCAGGTTGAGCAGGATGAACGGGTAAACATCGAAGTGGGTGACCCCGGATACGTTGAGGCACACCCATAACACCACGATCAGCGTCTGCGCACCGAGGAAGGTCGGCGTACCGAAGAACCGCGCAAAGGCTTCGGCGCGCAGGGCGAACTTGTCGTTGCCGAAGGTGGGCGCCAGGTGAGCGTGGGGGCGATGAAAGCGTAGGTGATCGACGTGGGCGGCGGGTTTGGTGTCAGTGGTCGAGGTGGTCATGGTGCTCTCTGCATGGCGCTGGGACTGAGGCTCACTATAGCCCCAGCGCCAGTTTCATTCTGAAACACATTGCGGTGTTTAATTCAGAGAGGCCGATTAGCTGTTAAAGCGGCAGACCTTGTCATTTATTGCAGCTGATAGCAGGCCATGAACATGTCCAGCGCCGACTCCACCACGGTGGCCTGCATGTCGGGCGAGAGGCTTGGCAGGCCCATGGAAATCTGCGGCCAGAACGCAAAGGATTTGAGCATTCCCTGAATCTGTTGGGCGGCAAATTCGGGGGCGACCGGTTTCAATCGACCATTGGCCTGAGCGGCGCGGATCCACACGGTCAAGCCTTCTTCGCGTTCACCCATTCGCGCGACCATGTCCTGGGCGCGCTCGGGGGAATGGATGGTGGCAGCAATAGCCACCCGCGCCAGGTCGAGAAAATTGTCGTCGCCCAGCATCTGCATTTTCGCCATCAGCATCAGGCGCATCTGCTCGCGCAGCGGCAGGTCAGGGCGGTAGGACGTTTCCTGTTCAGCCGTCACCCGCGCCCACAACTGATTGAGGATTTCAGCGAACAACTCTTCCTTGCTGGGGAAGTGGTTGTACACGGTGCGCTTCGACACGCCGGCGGTGGCGGCGATTTTGTCCATGCTGGTGATGTCGAAACCGTTGGCACGGAACTCGGTAATCGCCGCTTGAATAATAGCTTCGCGTTTTCGGTCGGTGAGACGCTGTGGAGCTGTCATAAGTACGCTTCGGCAGGAAGAAGTGAAGAATTACACTCGGCAGTTTACTTGTGATCGGCTTTGATGCAACCTTGAAACTACACTGTGCAGTGTAATGTTTTGTTAATCCTGCGCAGTGAACAATAGAATCTTCGGCTGATGCGTGCGTGCCTTGGCCATTTAACGTCCCAAAACGGAGAGCCGCGAGCCATTGCGGTTATCCCGGAGTCATTCAGACATGGCCACTTCAATTTCCCCTGCGGACAACGCCTCCACGCCTGAAGCGTCTCGACAGGCTCAAGGGCAGTACCGCAACCACACGCCGGTGCAGCGCGAAGGCTTTCGTAAAACCTTGCGCATCCTGTGGAACGTGATCTTCCACAAACCGAAAAACACCCGCCCGACGGCCCCCGTCCCGGTACAACCCCTGACCCGGGATGCGCTGCTGGCGGCGCCGAATCACAGCGTCTATCGCCTCGGCCATTCCACTGTCTTGCTGAAACTGCGGGACAAATTCTGGATCACCGACCCGGTCTTCGCCGAACGCGCCTCACCGGTGCAATGGGCCGGCCCCAAGCGTTTTCACCAGCCACCGATCAGCCTCGAAGAGTTGCCGCCGATTGAAGCGGTGATCCTGTCTCACGATCACTACGACCACCTCGACTATCGGGCCGTGCTCAAACTGGCGGACAAAACCAAATACTTCCTCACCCCTCTCGGCGTGGGCGACACCCTGATCAAATGGGGCATCGACGCCAGCAAAGTCCGCCAACTGGACTGGTGGCAGAGCACCGAAGTCGACGGCATCCAATTCATCGCCACACCGTCACAACATTTTTCCGGCCGTGGTCTGTTCGATGGCAACAGCACGCTGTGGGCCTCATGGGTGATGATCGATGGCGACACCCGGATCTTCTTCAGTGGCGACAGTGGTTACTCTGACGGCTTCAAACGCATCGGCGAACAGTACGGCCCGTTCGACCTGACGCTGATGGAAACCGGTGCCTACAACGTTGAATGGCCGCATGTTCACATGCAACCCGAGCAAACCCTGCAGGCGCACATTGATCTGAAAGGCCGTTGGCTGCTGCCGATTCATAACGGCACTTTCGATTTGTCGATGCATGCATGGTATGAACCGTTTGACCGCATTTTGGCTCTGGCCTGGGAGCGAAATGTGTCGATTACTACGCCGCAGATGGGTGAGGCGTTCAACGTGATGCATCCGCAGCGGGGGAGTGCTTGGTGGTTGGCGATGGAAAACGTTGGTGAACAAGTGGAAGCTCAAAACGCCTAGCTTTATGAAGCCAGGCCGCTTGCCATGAAGCGGGCCTGGCTGACACCTCACTCAACCATCGCATAATCCGCCCGCGCCACCGGATTCGGCGTAGACCCTTTCACATTCATCCCGCGCCCCGGCGCAAACCCCGGGAAGAACACCAATCCTTCCGACTCAAACCGATACGCCAACGCCAGCCGCGTGACATCCAGCACATCGCGCTCTGCCTCGAATCGCTCAATGGCATCAACGGAAACCCCGGACTCTTCAGAAAGCTCTTCAACGCTCCAACCCAGCATCGCTCGGGCCTGGGCGCAGTGGGCCGGGGTGAATTGGAAAAGGGCGATACGTTCCAGGGTGATTTTCATCGCAAGAGAGGCCATGGTGTGCTCCGGGCTCGAGAGTGCTGATTCAAAATGTACTGTGTTTTTGTACAGTTGTTTTGAACCCGAATCAAATTCATTTTTAGATTTTTGCTATTTCGCGCCTTCCAGCCAGACGGACGGCGCCTGCCCCAGAATGCGTCGGAACATCGTCGAGAACGCCGCCGGGCTGTCATAACCAAAATCCAGGGCAATGCGCGTCACCGGTTCGCCCACCGCCAATCGTGCCAGTGCCAACACCACGCAGGCCCGCTGCCGCCATTGGCTGAAACTCAGGTCAGTCTGTTGGCGGAACAAGCGATTAAAGGTGCGCAGACTGATGTGCAACTGATCGGCCCATTGCTGCGGCGACTGATGAGCATCGGGCCGCTGTAGAAAGCCCTGACACAACGCCAGCAGCCGAGCATCGACAGGCAGCGGAATGTGCAGTGGCAGATGAGCACTGCGCGCCAGTTCGTGCAGCAGCAAGTCGATCAACGCACCGTCGCGCCCAGCCTCGTCGTACGCCAGCGGCACCTCCACCGCCTCCATCAGCAAGTGCCGCATCAACGGCGAAACACTGATCACCTGACAACGGTTCGCCAAATCCACCGTCCCCGGCTCGATGTACACACTGCGCGTGCTCACCCCCAGCATCAGCACCTCATGCGCCACCCCCGGCGGAATCCACACCGCCCGCTGTGGCGGCACCACCCAATTGCCGTCGTGCGTGCTGACCTGCATCACCCCCGTGGCGCCGTACAACAATTGCGCCCGACGGTGTGTATGACGGGGCAACACCTGACCGTAGGAATAATCCGTACCGAGAGCCACCACCGGCCGTGGCGTGTCGTCCAGCAGATCAATCGAAACATTGCGCATTAAGCGGATTCCAGCAGTTGGCGTAAACGCAAACATTATTGGCTGACTTGCTGAAGCAGGCCAAGGCGCATCGCTCTATCGTCGACCGCTCTCTACCAACGGACGACGCGTGATGCTCTATTTATTGCTGGCACTCTTCGGCTGCATGACCGGCGTCACCGCCGTGCTCTTTGGCTTCGGCGGTGGCTTCGTCGTCGTGCCATTGCTGTACCGCATGCTCGTGGCCAGCCACGGTGCTGACGACCCGATTGGCCAATCGGCGATGCACATTGCGGTGGCCACCTCGACCTGCGTGATGATCGTCAACGCGCTGGTCGCCACCGGAAAACACCACCGCGCGGGTAATCTGATTCGCCATTACCTGTGGCCGTTAGGTGGATTCATCGGAGTGGGCGCGGTGGCCGGCGCGGTGCTCGCGATGTGGGTGAGCGGAGAGGTGATTCGCTATGCCTTCATCGCCTACCTGGCCGTGACCATTGTGGATTGTTTGTTTAGACGAGGATTTCTCACACCCTCCGACAACGGAATTCCACGTCGATTGGGAAGAGTGGAAGCGTCGGGTGGCGGCGTAGGAATCGGCGCTATCGCTACGTTTCTCGGCGTAGGAGGCAGCGTCATGACCGTGCCGTTATTGCGGCGTTGTGGGTTGAGCATGAGTCAGGCGACGTCCATGGCCAATCCGCTCAGTTTGCCCGTGGCGCTGGCCGGGACACTGACTTACATGGCGATGGCGGGGTTCAGCGAGTTTGACTTGGGGCGGTGGTTTATCGGTTACGTCGACTTGCTGGCATTTGCGGTTTTGACGGTTGGATCGCTGCTGGGAATCAGGTTGGCAACTCCATGGATCGGGCGGTTACCGGACCGAGTGCATGCTCGGGTGTATGTAGGTTTGCTAGTGTTGGTGATGCTGAGTATGTGCGTTAGGTAGGGTTGGGATCAGTAGGCTTATTCGTAAGAATATGCCTGCGCTCCGTTCAAGATTTTACCCAGGAGAATGTCATGTCAATTCTCGAAAGCGACTGGAAGAAATTCAAGGAATTGCGCAAGATTGCGCTCGATCGTTTCTGCCTGGGTGTTCTGGCAGATGCCAAGACAATTGCGCAGCATGGCGCGCTCTCGGCTCATACTCGATACGTAATGCTTTACAGGTTGATGCGTGATCGGGACAAAGACATAGAACATGCGTTTAATGCTTATAGTCGCTCCAGTGCGCTCCGCGCCCTGAGCCTGATGGTCATGCATGACTTACTAACTGACGCGGAGTTATCAACTCTGAGTGAAGAAGCGCGTCATTCGATTGATTACGTCGTTCGCCAGCCCTATGAGCTTGAATGGATGGATGAAATCGTTTCGCACGACTGACAGTTACATTCCAGTCTTACCAGAGAGCCATTGATGTTGATCTTCAACTGCACCGAAGCAGCCAGCAAATTCTTCAGTCGCGTGCACAAGGGTAAAACCATCACGCCCGTGGATTTCCAACCACCTTCGCCCACTCCCGAAGAAGATGAACCGGAGCATTCGGCGGAGCAGTGGCTGGTTCATGTGATCACTGTTCAGCGCAAACACGTGCTGTTCGTCATGCACATAAAAACCCGCTACTGCATGATTTTCGCGGACGCGAAAAAGGCTGACGTTGAAGGTTTTACTCAACGGTTTACCGAGCGCTGGATCTACGGCTTGATGCGATATGCGCTGCAGCACGACATTCTTCAATGGGTGGACGATGAACCCATGATGGAGCGTTTCGAAGAGAGCAATCGCGAATATGTGTTCTACAAACGCAGACATCGTGGCGCACAAAAACACATCGACGATATCGCCTGGATCTTTCAGAGTTACGCCGCTGAGTGGGGCACGTTACCGCCGGACGAGTTTGCGGCTGGCCGCTTCGATGCGCAGATGAACGACACCTTGCGGCTCAGCAAAGGGTCGAAAGACTACTACTCCCCCGATGAGGAAATGATGGTGCACTGGTTGCGCAAGTATTGCGCACTGGATGAGCAAGGTGTTCAGGCCGCACGTGATCGGCGCAAAGAGGTGAAGCGGGAGATTTGGGAACTTGAGCAACAGCTTCGGCAGCAGTGAAGTGAAACCAAACGCGTAATGTTAATTAGCTGTCCAACCCCGGTGCCTCACGAATAATGAAGTGATCCAGGTTCTCAATATTTGCACTGAACACCCCGAACGTCTTCTCGGGGTTCTTCTTGCTCGGCACCTGCTTCAACTCCGGCGTCACGCCATAAAAGAAGCAATACAACTGCGCTCCACTCTCGATGGCATGCTTGATCTCTTCCAGAAGCGCTTTGCGCTTGCGGTAGTTGTCGATCAACTTCTTGCTCAGGTAAACGTTGACTGAATAAGGCTTCTTCTTCGCCTCGTCCGCTTGCTTGAACCAGACCTTGTGTTCGAAATCGATGCGAAAGCTCTGGGTGTAATCCTTGATCTCCTTGATCTTGCCCCAGTAAATCAACCCCTTGTTGTCCGTCAGGTATTCGATCTTCTTGAAGAACGACCCATAAGGCGCCGTATGCTCGCCAATCTTCAGCGGCATGCGCTTGAGCAGGTCCTTGTCCTCGAAGTTCGACACAAAACACTCCACCGGGTGGGCGAAGATACTGGTCTTGTCCGGAGCCGAGTCGCGGCTCGGGTGCTCGACATCACTGGCCGCTGAAGGCGTTCGCAACTCATCCCGCGTCACGTCCGCAGCCACCGCCGGGGCCGACGGCTTTCGCACATACTCTCGCCGAGTCAGTAACAACTCCGACGGGAAATGCTCCTCCCGACTGTCATCCGTTTCCGCACCTTCCGCGTCCACACCTGACGCCGGCGTCTTGAGACTGACATAAGGACAATCCGCCACATGCCGGGTGCTGGGCGTGTTCTTGAAGTGCGGGGTGCGAACGTAATTCACGTTTTTGGCGTTGAACGTCGTCAACACATTCGCCGCGTCGAAGGCCGCTCTGCATGCGTCATTGGGACATTGGAAGTGTTCTTTTGCGGAATCGAACTCCATCGTCTCGTCGAAATTCAAATCGCGCACGTCATAGATCGACAGCTTGTCGTCGAGGCTGAGGCAGTAGGCGAGGTCGAATTTCATGGTGGGCTCGGGTCCTTGAGTGGGCATGGCGTATTAATAGCGGGTAGCGCGTATTGGCGCACGTATTGATTCAACAAGTAATTTGCGACGTTATTTTTGACAGACGGTCGGGCCGACACCTTGCCTATCGAAAATCTCCGGCTTAGGCTAGCTTAGCTAATCTGTGGAGGTGCCATATGAATGAACTGGTGCAAGTAAACATGCATGAAGCAAAGTCCCAGCTATCCCAGCTTGCTGAACGTGTATGGCATGGCGACAAGGTTGTGATTGCCAAGGCCGGCAAGCCTTATCTGGATCTACTACCTCATGTCGATACACCTCGGGCGCGCAAGCCTGGACGGTTGAAGGGGAAAGTTCGAATGTCTGCGGATTTCGACAAAACTCCTGAGGACATCATTGCTAATTTTGAGGGCAGCCTATGAGGCGCTTGTTGTTGGATACCCATGCGTTTCTTTGGTGGCTGTCCGATGATCCAGCACTGGGCACAGATGCTCGGCAGATGATAGGGGAGCCGCGTAATCAGGTACTCGTGAGCGCCGCTTCCATCTGGGAGATATCGATCAAGCAGGCTAAAGGGATGCTAGAGGCTCCTGAGGATCTTGAGGCGCTGGTTGAAGACGAGGGTTTCACCAAACTGCCGATTTCGCTGTTCCATGGACAGCAGGCGGGTAAGTTACCGGAGATTCATCGCGATCCGTTTGATCGGATGTTGATCGCTCAGGCTCAGGCGGAAGGGCTGGAGTTGGTCACAGCGGACGGGATTATTCCGCAGTATGGAGTGAGGGTAGTTTCGGCAAGGTCGTGAGGCGGAACGCCGATGTTCCCAAACCTACCGAAATCTCTGTGGGAGCGAGCCTGTTCGCGATTCACAAGATCACCACACTCCCCAAGTCGACCACCAAACAGAGGCGAGGCGGCTTGCCACGTTAGGCTTCGAAGCAGTCCTGGTTCCGGCAAGCACAAGCTGACGAGTAGCGTTTCGCACGAAGCGAAGAAAGCGGGTAAACAAAAACCGATCAGGAGATCGGTCGGTTTTTTGTGTTGGCTCTTTCAGTCCACTTACCACTTGTCTCGATAGACGAATGCTACTTGATAGTCATAGGAGAGCAACTGAATGGCATGGTGGAAATGGGGCTGAAGTGTACTCACCCAGTCGGGAGAGACGTTGAAGCCGCCATTGTTCACATTGTTTTCAATGGGAATGCCTAGCGCTTCGATAACAGAGCCATCATCGCCAAAGTCTTTCGACAACTCTTCCCCTTCGCCCATCTCGGTTCGTTTGTCATACCATTCCAGCCTGATCTTCAGTCCCATAACGTCCTCATAAATATTTTTTGATGCTTCGATTTTTCTTCGGTGGGTCCAGTTGTTCGCCAGTCTCATAGTCGAAAGAACCTAAGTGGCTGCCATCACTTGAACGATAGGGGGTTCATTGCTTGGAGCAAGTCCCCATAAAATACTCTAAACCCTCTGGGAACTTGATACCCAGAAGTCTTGACAGTGCCATTACCTGATTTTCGTTTAAAAGTAGCTCTCCTGGCTCCACTTCGTTAAGTGGCTTCGATTCAATCAAGTGGGCAACTTTCTCATTGAGTTCACTTCCTTCGATATCCAGCTCAAACTGCAAGGAGTCGTCCTGTTTGTCATCCGGATAAAAGCCAGTTATTAAAAGGTAGCGCATGCCGTAATCCTTAATTTCTTGAAGTTTTTCTGCCTGGTTTCGCAGGTTTTGTTTGTTCGCCAGTGACGTGGTTGAATTCGCCTAAATGGATCCCGAGTTTGTCGTATTTTTCCACAGCATTACTTTTGTAGTCCCATTCATAAATTCGCCCCTTACGGTCAACCCAACGAGCGCGTTTCCTTCCTCCCCCTTGAACAGATGACTTCGACTTTACTCGGGTTGCGTCTGGGAATGCGGGAAGTGTTTTCGGGTGGTCATAATACGAATGATCACCGATTTGACTGAGAACAATGTAAACCGGCCTAATCCCTGAATCAGCCGGGAACACCAGAATGAAATCCTTGTACTCCGGCGGATACACCGGGTTCACGAGAATGCTGTCAGCCGCTTTCGTCGGCGGGTAAACCCAAATATGCGGTGCTTGCGGGGCAGCCTCCAGCGCCGGAATGCCCAGGATGTCGGAACCATCCATGGCCGGCGTCCAGATCAGTTCAATGCCGTCACCCAGGTCAGCCACCTGCTGGCTACCACGCAATGTGAACTGCACAACATCAACCATTTCCCAGTCGCGATTTTTGCCAGTGTAGAAACCATATCCCTTCAGACTGCCGTCAGCCTGTTGCTCGACCCGCAGGCGAACGCGTGTGCGGGCCTGTTTGAGCGCACGGAGTTGGTCTTCGGTGTAAAGCGAGCTGTCGCCCAGACTCGACTGTGTGACCAGCGCAACAAGGCCAACCAGCGTTGCTGTAACGGCGCTCGCGGCGGCCACGGGAACAGCGGCGAATGCCGAGCCGGCCAAGGCGAGAGAGCCCAAACCGGCGGGAATCGCTGTGCCACTGATCTTCTTCAGTGGCACAGCGCCCGATTCATCCGCTTCGCGAGCACCCAGCAGAATCAGGTCACCGTAGTCTTTCAGGCTATCGGTCGGCACCATCCCTGAGGGATTCGAGTAATCGATGATGGCGTCCGGCAGCTTGCGGGACTTGGCGAAGACACATCCGGCTTGAGTGGGCCTTTGCTTTTCCACTACGACCTGACGGCTGCGTTCGAAGGCGTCTTGCCTGGCCTGCATGGCCTCGTAGGCTTTTTGCCTGGCGTCTCGCTCGGCCAGTTCGGTGGCGGTCATGTAGCGGTAGGTGACGTGATGCCCATCACCAGAGGGTGGATTCTTAATCCGCGGAATGTCCTTGTTGCCAGCCACTGATCATCCTTTCGTTCATCCTTCGGCAGCCCCGAAAAAGGGGCTGCGCGACGTTAACGAACGTGGCTAATCGGGGCTGTAGGACGAATCCTGGATGACTCTAAGCGTTTTCTCTTTTTATCAGGACGGCAGCGCAATCCTTACGTCTCGCCGCCTTCGTGCACATGTGCCGATGAAGTTTTACAGGCTCAATTACTCAAACTTCAACCGTTCCACGTTCTGAAACAGTGAAGCAGTGAACTCATCCCGGTCACTCGAATGGTGACAACGTCGATGACAGTTCGGACACAGCGCCACGGCATTGCTCGGACGATCCGAACCGTCCTGCGCTAAATGCTTAACGTGATGGACCTCAAGAAACGGCCTGCCGTCCTTTTCAAACGGAGCCGGCTCGCCACAGCCTTCGCATCTACCGTTAGCCTGTTGGCGAACCCAAGCTCTCACCTCAGGATCGCGAACATAAGACTTTCCGCTGGACTGAGTCTGTTCTGGTCTCTCAATCCCTTTCGGCACGTCTTTAATCGGTTGTTTCTCAAGTTTGGCAGATCGCTGTTCCAGCGTTGCCTCGTCCGCTGTCGGGACAAAATCTTCAGACGTCAAAGTACTTGGAGCGTTGAGCGCTTCTCGAATGCTTCGCGCAACATTCGCGCCGACATTCTTGGCGGGTTTGTATCCCTTGATAGGCTCTCTACCCAACTCGGCCATGATCGTAGAAATGTTCTGCATCCGAAACTCAACCGACCCTTTGGTCCTACCGGCTAAGGCTCCCTCACGCAGGATGCGGTTCTCCTCAGTCTTAACGACTTTCTGACCACTCTGCTCGCGGGACAACATGCTGAGATAGGCGTCTACCGCAGCCTGAATCTCAATGTCAGTCCAATCGCTGCTGCTCTTTTCCGTGTCCATAAAATCGCCGAGGGCTGAAAACCCTCGGACGATACTGGGTGGCCATTACGACTGTCTAGGAAAATTCCTACAGGAAACACCGACGATTCCTTCGGTTGATCCTACAAAGCTAGCCAACCGAATGCTTTGAAGATTGAAATACCTCCAAAACCTTTCGCCACCAAGGCTTAACCGCCGGTACGCGCCGGCGTGTGCGACCTAGCAACAGATAAGGCATATCCCGCAGCCGAATCCAGCCTTCATCCTGCCAATGCAACAGACTCAACGACATCTCAGGCCAGTCCAACAAACTCAACATTGGTCGATCCGCATTCTTCGACGGACCCGCATCGCGCAACGCCGGCACCACTTGATGAGTCAGCCACTCACGCAACAACCGATTTCCCGGTGCGTAGTGATAGACCAGCAGCGCATACACGCCGGACTCGCTGAGCATCAGTCGCTTTTCTGGTTGGCCGTGGTAGTTGATCATCAATGTGTGCCGCTGATCTTCATCCAGTTTGCTGACTACGCGATCGCTCAGGTGGAAACCCATCAAGCGACCCACATCTCGGGCGCAGAACCATGGCTGGTTTTCCAGGAGGAGGGCGTGAAGTTCGAGGTTTTGGCGGATGAAGACGGTGGGGATGAATGGATCAGACATGATCGGCCTCCTGGAGCGGAAGCAGATTTTCCACGGTGCAAATGTAGGTCATTTCCTTCAATAGGAAGGGAAAACGCTTAGGCATATCCATTACCTCTACTTGATAGCTTTCTTAGGGCTAAGGCGCCGGGAGTTAAGAAACCCCAAGTAGAAGGCCGGACATATTCCCCTTACGGGTCTTGTATTAGCCCACTCCCGACATAGCAGAGGTTTTTTCACACCCACGAGAAATCCGTAGGCACAAAAAAGCCGCATCTTTCGGGAGCGGTCAGGCCGCTACTTGAGGCGTTTCTTAGGCGCCGGAGTCGAAAGCCTAGTAGGTATGCTCCTCATGGTCAAGCTACAAATAACCCGTAGTGTGGTCGCAGTCTTACTGATCTCAATATAGCTAAACTTATTCTTGATGAAAGCGCTAATTAATCTTCAATCATCAATGCGGACCAGAATGCAGGATTTATGATAAATAATGAGGTTGCCCTCTTCTTAATCAGTCCGTTGAGGAGTTGCATGCTGTAATTTAAGTTGTATATGTATTTCGGTTCGGAATCTATCTCGATTCCGAGAAAACCGTACCAGAGCAAAAGGTCAAATACCTCTTCAAGCGACGATTTCTCCAGTCCAAAATCTGTGAGGATTGCATAAACCTCTTCTTTACTGATTTTGCTCTTGCTGCCAATAAACGCATAGAGTAAATCGTTTACGTTTCCTGCAATGTCGTTTAATTCGTACGATATATCGGTCAATAGATCAGTGGAATATGCCGCAAGACCCTTTGCAATATCCTCTTGAGAAATAATTTCATGGTTTAGGTTGATCGCAAAGCTTTTGCATTGGTTTATTAGATTTAGTAAAAAGCGTGGTCTCATTAGGCATCTGTCAATCAAAAACTGTGAGCTTTCCTCACCGTTGTAGTGACTAACGCATATGTTAGGCCATAGTAATTCGAAGGTTTGGTCGTTGATGTTGCTATTGGTTATGATTCTTAGTCTGAGAAGTTCTCGTAAGAGATCGGAGTCGGTCCAGTCGAGAAGAACTTTTGCCTCTTTACCTCTGTCAGATGTTTCTTTGACTAATAAGTCGTACACGTCATTTCGTAGGAAAACTATGCTGTGCACATTAATGCGTGCCCGGTCAAATTGCCGTTCAAGTTTTCTTGTTGCGTCAATTAATGCGCGGACGATCAATAAATCTTCATGTTTCAAACCAGACGTCGGCCAGCCTTTATCAATGTTGTCAAATAATAGCCAAAGCGTGCCCTTGTTCTTCATGTAGCTTATAACATTCTCGGATAAGGCTTTTACATCGTGGAGGTAAAGCATCTCAGTAATCTGAGGGACGGACAGTCTTACGTTTACTTTGTCACTGTACTTTGACTTGTATTCCGTAGTTATTTTGGTCATTAGGGTGCTCATTCTCTCAGAGAAATCACCCTCAGTTACATAATCCTCGGTGTTGTAGAGGTCGGCAAGCGCGCGGTAGCCATCATAAATGTTGTGGTCGTGCAGGTGGCGCTCTTTGTCCTTTTCCAGGATTTTGTAGCATATTTCCAAGAGTAATATGTACTCCCAAAAAGCCATGATCGTATGTTGGAAGGTACCTTCTTCTAGGAAGTCCAATATTAGTTCTTTGAATTTTATCAGCTTGTATCCGTCGGGTTTTAGGTCGAGGACAATGTTGTTGTTTTTGTTTCTTTCTCTGTCTCGAATTTGTAGAAAAATAGCGGATTTTCCAGATCCTTTTCGACCTACTACAATATTTGCTTCGCCGCGTATTGATTTTAAAAATTGATCAGTAGTTAAGTAGTATCTTTCTAGAGTGCGCATTTCGT
This sequence comes from Pseudomonas sp. RIT-PI-q, assembly GCF_001297125.1. Taxonomy (GTDB): domain Bacteria; phylum Pseudomonadota; class Gammaproteobacteria; order Pseudomonadales; family Pseudomonadaceae; genus Aquipseudomonas. The sequence goes on along the minus strand of NZ_LHPC01000030.1, from coordinate 62,892 downwards.
TTTCTGCGGATGAAGCTCCGAGGTCAAGTGACTGAAGGTAGCTTTCAGATGCTCTAGATTTAAGCTCATTAACTTGCTGAAAAGCCTCTGCAACTTTTCCTGCAAATTCGGCTATGACGTCGTTGACATCTTCTGGGTGGTAACTAATGTTTACGAAGTCGCGATAATCTAAGGGTATTGGGTTTTCACCATTTTGTATGATGCACAGGGCAATGTTCATTCCATCCGCTAACCCAGCGAGGAATGCTCCCCTCATGTTATGCACCTCTGAGCCCTCAGCGTTGCTTGATATTAAAGGTACAACAACGCCATATGATTCTGAGATTTGCTTGATTGCATCGGTGCCAGATAATCGTGGCTGCTCTACAGGGTCAAAGTTTCGAAAAATATATCGGGCTTTTTTTATTCTAGATACTATTCTGGAAGACCAATCTGTTTTGAAACGACCTTCTAATAAAAATACAGGGGCTTGGGTGTTTTTTTTAAAGTTGGTTTCTAGTGGCGAGTCTTTGTGTGCGCAAAGTAGCAGTCTGGCAAGTTCTGCGGAGTTTTGGTATTGGCTATATCCGAGGGTGTCAAAAATCCCGACATCTTTTATTGTTGGGTATGTTTCTCTTATGCTGGAATTTCGTGTGAGTAGAATTCGTTTGTTTCTACCTATTGCATATCCGATTTCATATGTGACGTTGAAATTGAGAGTGGAGATGTCAGCGATTAAAAAGTCGGCTTCATCGATGCCAAGTAAAACCTGCTCTGAAATAAAGTGTCCCAGTATGTCTAGTGAGCGCCAGGTTTTTATTTCAGTATCGTTGGACGCTCTATTTGCACTTTGAGTTCCTCTTTCTATTGTTTCCCCAACTTCGCTTGGGGTAGAAGCGTAAGCGAAAAAGCCAACTAGTTTGCTCATTTTATTATTCCCTTGCGCTTAGTAAAAAGCCCCTTACGGGGCTTTTTCTACCCCCAACATTCTTGTTGGGTCTTTGTTTGGAGATCTTTTAGAGGGTTAGTCCCAGCTCAATGCCCCACCCGTCTGATACTCAATAACCCGAGTCTCAAAGAAATTCTTCTCTTTCTTCAAGTCCATAATCTCGCTCATCCAAGGGAACGGGTTAGTCGTCCCTGGATATTCTTCCTTCAACCCAATCTGCGACAAGCGACGGTTCGCGATGAACTTCAGGTAATCCTCCATCATCGCCGCATTCATGCCCAACACGCCGCGAGGCATGGTGTCGCGCGCGTATTCGATTTCCAGCTGAGTGCCCTGCAGAATCATCTGCGAAGCTTCTTCCTTCATTTCAGCATCCCACAAGTGCGGGTTTTCGATTTTGATCTGGTTGATCACGTCGATGCCGAAGTTCAGGTGCATGGATTCGTCGCGCAGGATGTATTGGAACTGCTCGGCGACGCCGGTCATTTTGTTGCGGCGGCCCATGGAGAGGATTTGGGTGAAGCCGCAGTAGAAGAAGATGCCTTCCAGGACGCAGTAGTAGGCGATCAGGTTGCGCAGCAGTTCTTTGTCGGTTTCGACGGTGCCGGTTTCGAACTTTGGATCGGAGATCGAACGGGTGTATTTGAGGCCCCAGGTGGCTTTTTTCGCGACCGATGGGATCTCGTGGTACATGTTGAAGATTTCGCCTTCATCCATGGCCAACGATTCGATGCAGTACTGGTAGGCGTGGGTGTGGATCGCCTCTTCGAACGCCTGGCGCAGGATGTACTGGCGGCATTCCGGGTTGGTGATCAGGCGGTACACGGCCAGCACCAGGTTGTTGGCAACCAGGGAGTCGGCGGTGGAGAAGAAGCCGAGGTTGCGCATGACGATGCGGCGCTCGTCGTCGGTCAGGCCTTCCGGGTCTTTCCAGAGGGCGATGTCGGCGGTCATGTTGACTTCTTGCGGCATCCAGTGGTTTGCGCAGCCGTCCAGGTACTTCTGCCAGGCCCAGTCGTACTTGAAGGGGACGAGTTGGTTGAGGTCGGCGCGGCAGTTGATCATGCGCTTTTCGTCGACCGCGACACGGGCCGAGGCGCCTTCGAGTTCGGCAAGGCCTTCGGCGACGTCGAGGTTGTCCAGGGCCGCTTTGGCACGGGCGATGGCGGCTGAGTCCGACGCGGTAACAGCGCGAGCTTCTTGCGCAGCGACACCACCAGCGGTGTCGAGGCGGTCCATGTTGGCTTCAGTCGCGTGGCCGGCGTTGGCGCCTTTCACCACGGTTTCGCCGCTGTCTTCTTTGTCGAATTCGTCCCAGCTCAGCATGACGTGTCGTCTCCTGCGTGAGGGCCAGATGCCCGTGTGAAAACTGATAGGTTGGTTTTTCACACGACCGTCTGGCCGCGTTGGATCTTAAGGAATCGTTTTTTGCAGCAGTACAACGCAGGCAATAAACAGAATTTTGTACGGGTGTACTGAGGCCACTGACGGGCGCAGAAAGTGTGGACAGCTTCTGCGTGGGCTTCAGACTGGCGTGTTCCCCTGTAAGGGAATATTGCAGGCCCGATTTACGGCGCATTATAGGGAAATTTTCGGCCGCGTGGTGCGACGAAATGGCACTGAGAAGGGCAGGCAGGGGACGTTTTTAGGCGGGAGTGAGGGTTTACAGGGCTTTGGCTGGTATCGCGGGTGCAGATTTTTTTTTCATAAATTTTTGAGCTCGATTATTTTTGTTCAAAAAACAATCAAAAACCGCGTTTTCCACTACATGTTGTGTTTTGAGTCGGTTTTCGGTAGCTCCAGACACAACTAAGCCCGACCAGCGTCGGGCTTTGAAGTCGTGCTCATTTATCAGCTGAGACGACCCGCGCCAACGTGGTCTGCACCATCGGCAGCTACCTTGGCAGCGCCGGTGTGATCGGAGCCGTCGGAAGCGAAGGATGCCGAACCGGTCTTGTCGTAACCGTCAGAAGCGACAGGCGCTTGGGTGGTGAAGGCAGCAGAGCCGGTGCGGTCGTAACCGTCGGCGGCGAAAGTGTTGGCCGCCAGGACGGACAGGGTCAGGGCGAGGATCAATTTGCTTTTCATCGTATTGGCTCCAGGTTCGGCGCTGCATCTGCCTCAACACGTAGTGGGCGGATGGGTCGAACCTTGGGAAAGTGGGGTGGGTGATTAACCGTTAGAACAGCCGTTACCCATGACGCTGTAACGCAGAATGTGGCGTTGGCCTTTGGAATCGTCGTATTCCATTTTCGCCGGAACAACTTCGCAAACGTTCGGGATTTCGCTCATCGAGATAACTTTGGCGATGTCCAGATGCGTGGAGTAAGTGTATTCCTCTACCGCCGGTTGTTGCTGTGCGACATCAGTCGGGGCCTCGTCTGCCATGGCGGTTGCGCACAGGCTGCTGAGGGCCAGAACTAATAAAGCTTTCATTTCAGGTTTACCTTTTAAAGGTCGAGTGGGGTCACGCAATCTTTTTGGGATTGCGTGTGGAACTTGAGTTTTCGTCTTGGATTTACACCCTTCGTGGGGGCTGCAACTTGGTGTATCGCGTTGCCTAGTTGGCGAGGCAGATTCTAGGCGTGGGGGTTGGATTCATATAGGCGTGCTTTTGATAAACACCTTTGACAGATTCCGTAACAATCCGCTGTGAGAATGAACTGACGACGCACAAATCTGTAGCAGCTGGCGAAGCCTGCGTTCGGCTGCGTAGCAGTCGTGAACCCTGCCACCGCGGCCTGCCTGACATATCGCAATCGCTGATTTTACGACTGCTGCGCAGCCGAACGCAGGCTTCGCCAGCTGCTACAGGTTGCTTGGTGGTGATCTTTACGACGTGGTTTGTCAGGTACACGGCATTCGCCGGCAAGCCGGCTCCTACAGGGGATTGCGGGGGAATTTGGGCTTATCACGATAATTTGTAGGGGCTTGTTACTACCATCGTCGAATGGTTCTATAGGCCCGGCCCGGCTACAACAGGGTCATACAAAAACAACTATTCCACCGAGGTAAGAAAGATGAGTGCGGCTTCTCTGTATCCCGTTCGTCCCGAGGTTGCGGCCAACACGTTGACTGACGAGGCGACCTACAAGGCCATGTACCAGCAGTCCGTCGTCAACCCGGACGGCTTCTGGCGCGAGCAAGCCAAGCGCCTCGACTGGATCAAGCCTTTCACCACGGTGAAGCAGACTTCCTTCGACGATCACCATGTCGACATCAAATGGTTCGCCGACGGCACCCTGAACGTTTCCTACAACTGCCTCGACCGTCATCTGGCCGAGCGCGGCGATCAAGTCGCGATTATTTGGGAAGGGGATGACCCTGCCGAAAGTCGCAACATCACCTACCGCGAGCTGCACGAACAAGTCTGCAAGTTCGCCAACGCCCTGCGCGGCCAGGATGTGCACCGCGGCGACGTGGTGACTATCTATATGCCGATGATCCCCGAAGCCGTGGTCGCCATGCTGGCCTGCACCCGGATCGGCGCGATTCACTCGGTGGTGTTCGGCGGTTTCTCGCCGGAAGCCCTGGCCGGTCGCATCATTGACTGCAAATCCAAAGTGGTGATCACGGCCGACGAAGGTATTCGTGCCGGCAAGAAGATCCCGCTCAAGACCAACGTCGACGACGCGCTGACCAACCCGGAAACCAGCAGCATTCAGAAAGTCATCGTGTGCAAGCGCACCGGTGGCAACATCAAGTGGAACCAGCATCGCGACATCTGGTACGAAGACCTGATGAAAGTGGCGGGCAGCGTTTGCGCGCCGAAAGAGATGGGCGCCGAAGAAGCGCTGTTCATCCTTTACACCTCCGGTTCGACGGGTAAGCCGAAGGGCGTGCAGCACACCACCGGCGGTTACCTGCTGTATGCGGCCATGACCCACGAGCGCGTGTTTGACTACCGCCCGGGCGAAATCTACTGGTGCACCGCCGACGTCGGCTGGATCACCGGCCACACTTACATTGTCTACGGCCCGCTGGCCAATGGCGGGACCACGCTGCTGTTCGAAGGCGTGCCGAACTACCCGGACATCACCCGGGTGGCGAAGATCGTCGACAAGCACAAGGTCAACATCCTCTACACCGCGCCAACCGCGATTCGCGCGATGATGGCGTCCGGCACCGCCGCTGTTGAAGGCGCTGACGGCAGCAGCCTGCGACTGTTGGGTTCGGTCGGTGAGCCGATTAACCCGGAAGCGTGGGACTGGTACTACAAGAACGTCGGCCAATCCCGTTGCCCGATCGTCGACACCTGGTGGCAGACCGAAACCGGCGCGACCCTGATGAGCCCATTGCCGGGCGCTCACGGCCTCAAGCCTGGTTCCGCGGCGCGTCCGTTCTTCGGCGTGGTGCCAGCGTTGGTGGACAACCTGGGCAACATCATCGAAGGCGTGGCCGAGGGCAACCTGGTAATCCTCGATTCGTGGCCAGGCCAGGCGCGCACGCTGTATGGCGACCATGACCGTTTCGTCGACACCTACTTCAAGACCTTCCGTGGCATGTACTTCACCGGTGACGGTGCGCGTCGTGACGAAGACGGTTACTTCTGGATCACCGGGCGTGTGGATGACGTGCTTAACGTCTCCGGTCACCGCATGGGCACCGCCGAGATCGAAAGTGCGATGGTCGCTCACCCGAAAGTCGCCGAAGCGGCGGTGGTCGGTGTGCCGCACGACATCAAGGGGCAGGGCATTTATGTCTACGTCACCTTGATTGGTGGCGAAGAGCCGACCGAGCAATTGCGCCTGGAACTGAAAAACTGGGTGCGCAAAGAGATTGGCCCGATTGCCTCGCCGGATGTCATCCAGTGGGCGCCGGGCCTGCCGAAGACGCGCTCGGGCAAAATCATGCGCCGGATTCTGCGCAAGATTGCGACCGCCGAATACGATGCGTTGGGGGATATCTCCACCCTGGCGGATCCGGGTGTGGTGCAGCATTTGATTGATGAGCACAAGATCATGAACGTTGCGTAAGTAGCGGTTCTTGAGTCATCGAAGCCCCATCAGGTGTTGAGCCTGGTGGGGTTTTTTATTGTCTGAGGTTTTTGTGTCGGCAGCTCCGACCCCTTCGCGGGCAAGCCCGCTCCCACAGTGGTTTTCGTTGTGCACAAATTCAGCATTCACTGAAGACCCCTGTGGGAGCGGGCTTGCCCGCGATGGCGTCCGGTCAGACGCCACATAAACAACAGCCAATAATTATCGGCTTCAGATGTAGGCCAATTCCCACTGTTACCCGCCACCCTTCAAGTAACTGAATGTGTAACCGCTCGCTCCAATCCGGGGCATTGGGAAACGTAAAACCCCGTTCCCCGGTCTCTCCAGCACCCATAAAAAATAAGAAGCAACGCTACGCTTGCCGGATTAGAAGGGTTTGCCAATAATAGGCCCGCAATTTGCAGCATAGATCGGTTTACTGTCTTTTGCTCTTGCATGAATTTGCAAGGCTGTCAACGTGCCAAAACCGCTTTCTCAGTGCATCTGTAATTTGTTGTCGCATTGAAGAAATATCGGCTTCGGGCCTGTCGTTAGAATGCCGATCACTCGCTCGTCGTTGCTCGCGTTGAAAATAACGTGGGTTCCCTAAGACGCAGCACCGCTTTTCCGGTTTAACCCATTCGCATATTGGGCTGTCGCTCACTCTGCCGTTTTAGCCCTTTACCGATGGAGTCCCAAGATGAAGAAACTCGTGCTGCTTGGCGCCCTGGCACTGTCCGTGCTGTCCCTGCCGACCTTCGCCGATGAAAAACCTCTGAAAATTGGTATCGAAGCGGCTTACCCTCCATTCGCTTCCAAGGCACCGGACGGCAGCATCGTTGGTTTCGACTACGACATCGGCAACGCGCTGTGCGAGCAGATGCAGGTCAAGTGCGTGTGGGTCGAGCAAGAGTTCGACGGTCTGATTCCGGCACTCAAAGTGCGCAAGATCGACGCGATCCTGTCGTCCATGTCGATCACTGAAGATCGCAAGAAGTCCGTGGACTTCACCAACAAGTATTACAACACCCCGGCTCGCCTGGTCATGAAGGCAGGCACTCCGGTCAGCGACAGCCTGGCTGAACTCAAGGGCAAGAACATCGGCGTGCAACGTGGTTCGATCCACGAGCGTTTCGCCCGCGAAGTCCTGGCCCCGCTGGGTGCCGAGATCAAGCCTTACGGTTCGCAGAACGAAATTTACCTCGACGTGGCAGCCGGTCGCCTCGACGGCACCGTGGCAGACGCTACGCTGCTGGATGACGGCTTCCTGAAAACCGACGCCGGCAAAGGTTTCGCCTTCGTTGGCCCGGCCTTCACCGACGTCAAATACTTCGGCGACGGCGTGGGTATCGCGGTTCGCAAGGGTGACGCGCTGAAAGACAAGATCAACACCGCGATCACTGCCATTCGCGAGAACGGCAAGTACAAGCAAATCCAGGACAAATACTTCGCCTTCGATATCTACGGCAAGTAACACGTCCCGGCGACAAGTCCGAAATGGCGCAAGCAACAGGATCACTGAGGTTTGCGCCATTTTTTCATCCCAACTTTCGAGGACCTGAATCATGTTGAAAGGCTACGGGGCTGTCATCCTCGATGGCGCATGGCTGACGCTTCAGCTCGCCTTGTCGTCCATGGTCCTGGCCATTGTTCTGGGTCTGATCGGCGTTGCGCTGCGTCTGTCCCCGATCCGCTGGCTGGCCTGGCTGGGCGACCTGTATTCCACGGTGATCCGCGGGATTCCCGATCTGGTGCTGATCCTGCTGATTTTCTACGGTGGTCAGGACCTGCTCAACCGCGTTGCGCCGATGCTCGGTTTTGACGACTACATCGACCTCAACCCGTTGGCCGCCGGTATTGGCACCCTGGGTTTCATCTTCGGTGCGTACCTGTCGGAAACCTTCCGTGGCGCCTTTATGGCGATCCCCAAGGGTCAGGCCGAAGCAGGCATGGCGTACGGCATGAGCAGTTTCCAGGTGTTCTTCCGGGTGTTGGTGCCGCAGATGATTCGTCTGGCGATTCCGGGTTTTACCAACAACTGGCTGGTACTGACCAAGGCCACCGCGCTGATTTCGGTGGTGGGGCTGCAAGACATGATGTTCAAGGCCAAGCAGGCGGCAGATGCCACCCGCGAGCCTTTCACCTTCTTCCTCGCAGTGGCGGCGATGTACCTGGTGATCACCAGCGTCTCGTTGCTGGCATTGCGTCACCTTGAGAAGCGCTACTCGGTAGGCGTAAGGGCGGCTGATCTATGATCTTCGACTACAACGTCATTTGGGAGGCCTTGCCGCTGTACTTCGGCGGCCTGGTGACCACCCTCAAATTGCTCGCGCTGTCGCTGTTTTTCGGCCTGCTGTGCGCCTTGCCGCTGGGCTTGATGCGCGTCTCGAAGAATGCGGCCGTCAACATGAGCGCCTGGCTCTACACCTACGTGATCCGCGGCACGCCGATGCTGGTGCAGCTGTTTTTGATCTACTACGGCCTGGCGCAATTCGAAGCGGTGCGTGAAAGTTTCTTGTGGCCGTGGCTGTCGAGTGCGACGTTCTGTGCGTGCCTCGCTTTTGCGATCAACACCAGCGCCTACACCGCCGAAATCATCGCCGGCAGCCTGCGAGCCACGCCGAACGGTGAGATCGAAGCCGCCAAGGCCATGGGCATGTCGCGCTACAAAATGTACAAGCGCATCCTGTTGCCATCGGCCCTGCGTCGAGCGCTGCCGCAGTACAGCAACGAAGTGATCATGATGCTGCAGACCACCAGTCTGGCGTCCATCGTGACCCTGATCGACATCACCGGTGCCGCGCGCACGGTCAACGCTCAGTTCTACTTGCCGTTCGAGGCCTACATCACCGCCGGCGTGTTCTACCTGTGCCTGACCTTCATTCTGGTGAAGCTGTTCAAACTGGCCGAGCGCCGCTGGCTGGGCTATCTGGCCCCGCGGAAGCACTGATATGGAACGCATCGATCATGCATTGCCGTGGAGCCACCTGGGCAGCGAGCGCCAGATTTCGGTGTTCCGCTTCGGAGCTGGCGAGCGCAAGGCCTACATTCAGGCCAGCCTGCACGCCGATGAACTGCCGGGGATGCGCACGGCCTGGGAGCTGAAAAAGCGCCTGGCCGAACTCGAATCCCAAGGCTTGCTCAATGGTGTGATCGAGCTGGTGCCAGTGGCCAACCCACTGGGCCTCGGTCAACTGCTGCAAGGCAATCATCAAGGGCGTTTCGAAGCGGGCAGCGGCAAGAACTTCAACCGGGATTTCGTCGAGCTCAGTGCGCCAGTGGCCGCCGAGCTGGACGGGCACCTGGGCGATGATCCGCACGCCAATATCCGTTTGATCCGCCAAGCCATGAGCGATGTGCTCGCCGCATTGCCACCGGCCGCCAGTCAGTTGCAAGGCATGCAGCGCATCTTGCTCAGCCATGCCTGCACCGCCGACGTGGTGCTGGACTTGCATTGCGATGCCGAAGCGGCGCTGCACATGTACGCGTTGCCGCAACACTGGCCGCAATGGCGTTCGCTCGCCGCGCACCTCGACGTCAAGGTTGGGCTGCTGGCGGAAGATTCCGGCGGCAGTTCCTTTGATGAAGCCTGTTCACTGCCGTGGTTGCGTTTGTCGCGCCTGTTCCCGGACGCGCAAATTCCACTGGCCTGCCTGGCGACGACCATTGAGCTGGGCGGGCAGGCCGACACCGGTCGTACCCAGGCTGAGTTCCACGCCGAAGGCATTCTGGCGTTCCTCGCCGAGCAAGGGTTGATCAGCGGCGAATGGCCCAAACCTGCGCAAGACGCGTGCGAAGGCATGCCGTTCGAAGGCACCGAATTGCTGTTCGCGCCGCACCCTGGCGTGATCAGCTTTTTGCGTAAACCCGGTGAGTGGATCGAGGCCGGCGACGAGATTTTCGAAGTGATCGATCCGTTATCGGATCGGGTCAGCACGGTGTGTGCTGGTACGTCCGGGGTGCTGTTTGCCATTGAACGGCTGCGTTATGCCCAACCCGGTTTCTGGCTGGCCAAGGTGGCGGGGCGCGAAGCGCTGCGTCACGGGCGCTTGCTCAACGACTGACTGACTGTTTTTGTGAGAACCGACCGCATGTACAAACTTGAAGTCCAAGACCTGCATAAACGCTATGGCAGTCACGAAGTGCTCAAGGGCGTGTCCCTGAAAGCGGCGGCTGGCGATGTGATCAGCATCATCGGCTCCAGTGGCTCCGGCAAAAGTACCTTCCTGCGCTGCATCAACCTGCTGGAGCAGCCGCACGCGGGCAAGATTCTGCTCAATAACGAAGAGCTGAAACTGGTCGCCAACAAGGACGGCGCGCTGAAAGCCGCCGACCCGAAACAGCTGCAGCGCATGCGTTCGCGCCTGTCGATGGTGTTCCAGCATTTCAACTTGTGGTCGCACATGACCGCGCTGGAAAACATCATGGAAGCGCCGGTCCACGTCCTCGGCATGTCCAAGGCCGAAGCCCGCGAGAAGGCCGAGCACTACCTGAACAAGGTCGGCGTGGCTCATCGCAAAGACGCTTACCCGGGCCACATGTCTGGCGGCGAACAACAGCGTGTGGCGATTGCCCGTGCGCTGGCGATGGAACCCGAGGTGATGCTGTTCGACGAACCGACCTCGGCCCTCGACCCGGAACTGGTTGGCGACGTGCTGAAGGTGATGCAAGCCCTGGCGCTGGAAGGCCGGACCATGGTCGTGGTCACGCACGAAATGGGCTTCGCCCGCGAAGTGTCGAACCAGTTGGTGTTCCTGCACAAAGGCGTGGTCGAAGAAAGCGGCAACCCGCGCGAGGTACTGGTCAATCCACAGTCCGAGCGTTTGCAGCAATTCCTCTCGGGCAGTCTCAAGTGAAACCGAACTCCCGTTGCGCACCGGGATAGTGCATGCTTCGCAATCCAGAAGCCGGCCCCAATCCCGGAGCGGACTTGTCGGATCCCCTGTAGGAGCTGTCGAGTGAAACGAGGCTGCGATCTTTTGATCTTTTAAAAAGCCAGGATCAAAAGATCGCAGCCTCGTTTCACTCGACAGCTCCTACAGGGGGGAGGCAAGTCAGTTCCCACAGTTGGTCGGGGCCGGTTTCGGGATTTGCGTTCATTTACGGGCTAGCATTGGCCCATGCCTTCATCACTGTTCTTCGTTTCGGATTGCCCGCCATGACTGCCCATCGAATTGGTTTCCTGATTTGGCCCAGCACTAAAGCACTGACGCTTGCGCTGGCTGAGGAGGCCTTGCGTGTTGCCCAGCGTGTGCATCCGGACGTGGTCTACGAACTGTCGTTCTTGCAGGCCGAACCGCCAGCCGAAGGCGCCTGGCAATTGCCGGGTGAACCGTGGGCCGGCAAACTCGAAAACTTCCAGAAACTGTTCCTGCTCGCCGATGAGCCGCCGACCTCGCTTGCGCCGGCGCTCAGCAGTTCGCTCAAGCAATTGGTGCGTGCCGGTTGCGTGATCGGCGGTTTGTCGGCCGGTGTTTACCCGTTGGCGCAACTCGGTTTGCTCGACGGTTACCGCGCTGCTGTGCACTGGCGCTGGCAGGACGATTTCGCCGAACGCTTTCCGAAAGTCATCGCCACCAGTCATCTGTTCGACTGGGATCGTGATCGCCTGACGGCCTGCGGTGGCTTGTCGGTACTCGACTTGCTGTTGGCGGTGCTGGCCCGTGATCACGGCGCCGAACTGGCGGGCGCGGTCTCCGAAGAACTGGTGGTCGAGCGCATCCGCGAAGGCGGCGAACGCCAACGCATTCCGCTGCAAAACCGCCTCGGTTCCAGCCATCCGAAGCTCACCCAAGCGGTGTTGCTGATGGAAGCCAACATCGAAGAACCGCTGACCACCGACGAAATCGCCCAGCACGTGTGCGTGTCCCGTCGGCAGTTGGAACGCATCTTCAAGCAATACCTCAACCGCGTGCCGAGCCAGTATTACCTGGAACTGCGCCTGAACAAGGCCCGGCAGATGTTGATGCAAACCAGCAAGTCGATCATCCAGATCGGCCTGTCGTGTGGCTTCTCCTCGGGGCCGCACTTCTCCAGCGCCTACCGCAACTTCTTCGGCGCCACGCCGCGCGAAGATCGCAACCAGCGGCGCAGCAGCAGTCCGTTCGAATTGTCGTCGGTGCCGTCGGAGCGCGGTTAAGGCTGGCGCCGGTCACTCGTCGACATCAGAGTCCTCGGAAGTCGACACCTCCATTTCAGCCTGTTCGATCACGGCTTCGACGCCGAAATCGGTGCTGGTTTTTTTGAAGTAAGCGATCAGTGTTTGCACGCTCTGCGCATTCAGCGGATTACCCCTCAGGTTGATGCTTTCGGCGATTTCCAGTGGCAGCTCCAGGATGTCGTGGGGGATGTGGGTGATCGCGTTGTCACTCAGGTCGGCGACATCCAGTCGTGTCAGATTCAGCAGGCCCGGCGGCAGTTCAGTGATACCCGTATGGGTCAGCAGCAGGGTGGATAGATCCGGCATCTGACTGACGTCGGGAGCCAATCCCAGCGGGTTGTTGCTCAGGTCCAGATAGTCGAGTTGCTCCAGCTGCGCCAGTGCCTGCACGGCTTGAGCGGTCAGGGTAATTTCACATTCGCTCAGTGCCAGCGACGTCAACTTGCCCATTCTGAAGAGGGCTTCAGGCATTTCGTGCAGTGCGTAATCACGGATGGTCAGGCTCTTCAGTTGAGGAAAACTCTGTAGAAAACGCCCGGCGCCGGAGGTCAGTCCGGCGTCACTGTGCATGTACAGCAGTGACACATGGCTGAAGTCCGCCTGCAATACAGGCAGTTCGCCGGTGATGATGGTGCTCAGCGTCAGCTCATGGCTGGGCTCGTTGTCCTGATTGAAATCGTCCAGGTCAGTCTCTCGGCGCCAGCAGCGTTCCACCCGCTGTTTGAATTCATCGCGGGTGGCGTGTTCGATCATCACTTGCTGTGGGGTAAAGGGTTCGCCGCTGACCGGGTGAAGCGCGGGGATGTCGGCAGTCCAGGCGGCCAGTTCGTTGCGCAAGGTGTCGTACTCGGTTTCCAGGTGTGCCAGTTCGACTCGGCCCTCGGCCAGCGACCCAGGCTGGCGGTAGATGAACGCACTGGCCTCTTCCTGATCCAGTCGCGGATAAAGCACTTGCAGGCGCCGGATATCGGCCTGTTCGGCGAAGATGCCGAAGTCGCGATCAGTCAGGTTGAAATGAATCTTTATGCGTTCACGGCCTGCGGTGGAAATCGGATTTCCTCCCAGGTCGAAACCCTCCTGGGTTTTGTTGGGCAGGCTGAAAAGTGCGGCCGGCAGTTCCTCGATCCGGTTGTCATTGAGCAAGGCCGTTCGCAGGCGTGGCCGCGTCAGCAATCCGGGGGGAAGTTGGTGCAGGCCGGTGCTGGAAAGGTCGATGTAGTTCAATTCAGGCATGTTCTCCAGAGAGGGGGACACACCGAGCGGATTTTTGTACAGATCGAGCACGCGCAAGTGCTTCAGGGCCGAAAGGGTGGCCTGATTCTGTTCGGTGAGGGTCACTGCGCAATCGCTGAGGATCAGTTCGCTGAGTTGCGGCCAGCGCGCAATGGCATCCGGCAACTGACCCAATTCGAAATCGCGCATCGCCAGACGATTGAGTCCGGAAAATCCCTTCAAAAAATCATTCACACCGCGCGTGGCGCGATGGCCTTCAAGCAGCAGGTTGCGCACCTGAGGGAAATCAACGGTCAGCCTGGGCAGCTCTCCCCAAATCGGCTGGGAGAAATTGAAGGAAAGCGGTTCGTCATTGGCGCTGTCGTGTGTGGCCTGGCGGCGCCAGCAGTCCAGTAACCGGCCTGTCATCTCCCTGCGCCCTTGCCGTTGCGTGGCGTATTGCTCGACGCTCAATCTGATTGACGTATCCGGGACAAACAGCGGTATCGCGTCACGCCACGCATTCAGTTCATCGAACAATTGCGCGTGTTGATTGAACAGGCGCTGGAGTTCGGCACGTGGCCCGCCGGGATTTCGTTGCAATCGCTCGGCAAAGGCCTCGAGTGCCTCTGGTGTCAGATGGGGAAACAGCCGGTAGATGTGGCTTTGCAAGGAAGGCGTGTTGGCCGGCATCCGCCGATAGCCATCCGACCCGCCCAGCAAACGCATCACCGCCGGATCATAGGTGGGCTTGAGGATCGGCTGTTGCGCCAGCAACGCACGCAACATTTCACGATTGACGGCGTGGGTGCAAATTAGCTGTTTGAATCTTTCGCCTTCTCCGATGTTGATATTCAGGGCGATTCGCTCACTGTCGGGCAGCGCCTGCAACAGACTGGAATAGAGAGTGTCGGTGTTGTTGAGCGGCTCGCCCGCCTCATCGTAGGCTTGATAGGCGCCTGCATCGGTCAACACCAGAACCTTGCGCGAAAGGGCGTCGGGGTTGCCGATGCGGTCGATCAACAGTCCGTCGTGAGCGTATTGGCGGATCTCCAGTTGCAGTTGTCCCGACCATCCAGGCAAGTGCTCCAGCGTGTGTAACACCAAGCGATCGGTGTCGAGATTGTTACGCGTCGAGTGCAACTCGAGGCCTTCATAAGTGCGAGTCACCCGCACTTGCAGGCCTGCTTCTTGCGCCAGATCCGTGAGGCGTTTCGACACCGTTCCTCGCTCCAGTTGCTGCCGTTCCTGGGCGCTGGTGGTGTCGAGCAGCGCTTCGGCGAGGCTGGTGGGCAAGCCAGGCTCGGTGTCGATGATTCGCTGCACCAAGGGGCGCGCAGCGTGTTCGAGTCGGCGGTACTGCTGGCTGAAAAGGCTTTCCCGCTTGGCTTCGGTGAGCTCGGCCAGGGTGCGGCGCAGTGATCTCGCGCCGGCATCGTCGAGTGTTGGCAGGAGCGTTTTGATCAGGCCGCCATTGTCCAGTTGCGCTTGATTGACCTGTACCACGAGTTGGTCGGCAATGACGCGTTCCCAGACGGTTTTCCCTGTCGGATCGACCAGTCGCAGCCCTTGATCCGCCGGCCAGAAAGCGTAGTCGCAGAGCAGTTCCAGTTGCATCACCGGATCGGCCTTCAGGTACTCGTCTGGACGATCGCTGCCGATTTGCTCGATGAAAGTCTGAAGATTCCGGTCAATCTTGAAGCGTTTCAACGTGTCGGCCAGCAGCGGTGGCATTTGCTCGGTATTCACATGCATTTTGCGCAGGACGTCTTCGTGGCAGCCGCTGATGGTCAGCATGCGTTCGCGCTCGCTCGCGGAAAAACCTTGCATGTCCGGGCCGATGCGCCGCAGCAAAGTGGCCTGGTCCCAGGTCAGTGGTTGATCGAGTTCAGTCTGCCAGGCGCCTTGGTCGTTGTGCCTCAGGGTCGGTTGGTAGGCCTCGGGGCGAGTGGGGTGTTCGATGCGATGCTGACCGGTCAGCTTTTTAACTGAGTACAGGTTGTCGTCGAGTGTCAGCAGGGTTTTGCCTTGATGCTGGTGCAATCCCGTCGCGTCAGGTTTCGCGTCTTTTGGAAGTGCGACGGAATGCTCGTAAGCCGTCAGGTCAGGCTTCCAGTAACGGCTGTCGTCATTCGGTCGTTTCACTGAATTAAAGCGGTCGATGAACTGCACGATTTCCCGCGGCAGCACCGCGCGAAATTCGCTGACTGCAATCGCGCCACCCGCGGCGAAGGTGCCCAGTTGCACCGCAGATTCGACCAGCGCCATGAAATGTTCGAACGCTTCTGTCGTCTGGCCTTCAGCCCAATCGACGATGCTTTCGAAGGTGTCGTCGAGCAATTGGTACGCGATGTACGCCAGCATCAGTTCGCCGAGGAACGGCACGAACGGCAGCGCAATGAAGGCTGCGATGTTCAGCAGTGCCGAGGCGATTTCCGTGAAGGAGTCCCATAACGCCCAGCGCGCTTTGCGGTCGACGGTGGCGGTGGAGATGGCGATGACACGCGCATCATTAAGGATCTTGTCGAGTTGGCGTTGATAGAGATGAATCCACAGGTCGCCTTCGATCGGCGTTGCCACCATTTGCAGGTTCGGGCGCTGGTTGGGGGTTTCTCTCCAGGTCGGACGCGGATCGCCAGGTTGCACCGGTTGCCAGGTAATGGGGCTGAGTTGGCTATTCAATTGAGCGAAGAAGTACCCGCGATCCTCATGGTCTACGAAGCGGCTGAAGAATTGTTGATAGGCCGGATCGCGCAGGCGCTGGCTTAGCTCCTCGGCGAATGCAGCAGGCGAGGCGTATTCCTTGATCGGATGCTCGGGGTCGTCAGGGATATAGGCCACTACCCGGACCGCTTCGCGGGCGCGCTGCAGTTCCGGAGCAAACAGCAGAATGCCGGTCAGGCGGGCATTCATGATTGTCAGTTCATGGCATCGCCATGGCTGTCGGTGCAAACGCGTAAGCGGCCGGTTGTCGACCAGGCTGAGGATCAGGCGATGGACATCGCTATCCAGCAGGTTTTGCATCTGTGCCATGTGCAGCGCAGCGGTCAGGGCGGTTTGCTGGCTCTGGCGAATGTTCGGTTGCAGAATCGCCGCCGCCACTGGATTGCTGATGCCCAGGTTATCTTCGAGATACTGTTTATAGCGCTCGCCGATGTCGAGTTCACGGCACAGCAGGGCGAACGCTGCGATAGGCATCGTCTGCAGAATCTGCGGCAGTGTTTTGAACTGCCCGGTGGAAGAGGGCGGTGTGATGTAAGTCGACGCAGGCTCAAAGGCGTCGGTTTCGGTTTCGGCGCTTTCGAAGTTGTGCAGCGCGGCATCCAGCAGCGATACGGTCCAGATGCGCGCAGCACCGGATTTCAATCGCAGCCAAGGGAGGTGCGCGGGGATGTACAGGCGCAGGAACGTCTGGCTGACGTCCAGATCCAGATTGAAACGCTGCTTGATGGCGGCCTGAAGCAGGGGGGCGGAGAATGCACTGGCGTTCTGCAGACGCATAAGGGTCTGATCAACCCGGTTTTGAGCCGTCCAGTGGCGAGCATTCAATGTGCTCAATTCTGCGTGTTGACTGCGGGGTGCATTCTTGATTGCGTCGGGCAGACGTGGCTTGGTTTTCGAAAGCGCATCGCGTTTTTGTCTGGAGGCCTGCGTCAGCCAATGAGGGATAACGCGGGTCAGGTGCTGGTAGTGAGCGTCCGGTCTGAACGGCGGTGGTAAGGCTGGTTCGATGTCGAAGTTCATGGAGGGGCCATTTACGTTTCAGAAGGCCCACAGCAAACCCCACGAATATCGACCCTGTGCGGTACATATTTACCGCCACCGTGAAATCGTCTTGAGTAAGATCCCGCCAAGCCTGCCGCAAACCCCGGCAGCAGTTTAAACTGCGCCTTTGCGACCCTATATGTCGCATTGCCGTAAACCCGGGAAAATCCGGGGTTTGCGCTATAAGAAGTTGTCGCTTGGCGGCAAGGCCGGGCTGAAAACTGTCCTTACAATCCTCACCAAGCTCGCCAGTTTCAGGCGGGTGTTCCTCATCAGGAGACTCCGATGTCCGTTGAGCACGCTGCGGTACAACGCGCCGATTTCGACCAGGTAATGGTTCCCAACTATGCGCCTGCCGCATTCATTCCTGTGCGTGGCGCCGGTTCCCGCGTTTGGGACCAGTCTGGCCGCGAGCTGATCGACTTCGCCGGCGGGATTGCCGTTAACGTTTTGGGTCACGCACACCCGGCGCTGGTCGCAGCGTTGACTGAGCAAGCGAACAAGCTGTGGCACGTGTCCAACGTGTTCACCAATGAGCCGGCCCTGCGCCTGGCCCATAAGCTGATCGACGCCACGTTTGCCGACCGCGCCTTCTTCTGCAACTCCGGCGCCGAAGCCAACGAGGCCGCTTTCAAGCTGGCCCGTCGCGTCGGTTTTGATCGGTTCGGCAGCGAGAAGTACGAAATCATCGCCGCGCTCAACAGCTTCCACGGTCGTACCCTGTTCACCGTCAACGTCGGTGGCCAGTCGAAGTATTCCGATGGCTTCGGTCCGAAAATCACCGGTATCACCCACGTACCGTTCAACGATCTGGCCGCGCTGAAAGCTGCCATTTCCGACAAGACCTGCGCGGTGGTGCTGGAACCTATCCAGGGCGAGAGCGGCGTGATCCCGGCCGAACTTGAATACCTGCAAGGCGCCCGCGAACTCTGCACCGCGCACAACGCTCTGCTGATTTTTGACGAAGTGCAAACCGGCATGGGCCGCAGCGGCAAGCTGTTCGCCTACCAGCATTACGGCGTGACCCCGGACATCCTGACCAGCGCCAAGAGCCTGGGCGGCGGTTTCCCGATCGCGGCCATGCTGACCACCGAAGACCTGGCCAAACACCTAGTCGTCGGCACCCACGGCACCACGTATGGCGGCAACCCGCTGGCGTGCGCGGTCGCTGAAGCGGTGATCGACGTGGTCAACACCCCTGAAGTGCTGGCCGGCGTCAACGCCAAGCACGACAAGTTCAAGGCTCGCCTGGAGCAGATCGGCGAGAAATACAGCCTGTTCACCCAGGTTCGTGGCATGGGCCTGTTGATCGGTTGCGTGCTGAGCGAAGCCTGGAAAGGCAAGGCCAAGGACATCTTCAACGCCGCTGAAAAAGAAGGCCTGATGATTCTGCAAGCCGGCCCGGACGTGGTGCGTTTCGCCCCAAGCCTGGTGGTTGAAGACGCCGATATCGATGCCGGCCTGGACCGCTTCGAACGCGCTGCGGCAAAACTGACACAAGCCTGATAGACCCTTCGACGCCTGAGATTTCAGGCGTCGAACCCAATTTTTATACCGGGCCCGCTTCCCTGTAGGAGCGAAGCTTGCTCGCGAAGGTGTGTCAGCCACAGTGATGTCGACTGACACACCTTCGCGAGCAAGCTTCGCTCCTACAAGGGTCCGGCTTATTTTCCTCAAGAGTTTTACGAGAAAGGAGTGACACCATGCTGGTGATGCGCCCCGCGCAAATGGCTGATCTGGGCGAGGTACAGCGTCTGGCTGCGGACAGCCCGATTGGTGTCACTTCCTTGCCGGATGACGTTGAACGCCTGAGCGACAAGATCGCCGCGAGCGAAGCGTCGTTCGCCGCTGAAGTCAGCTTCAACGGTGAAGAGAGCTACTTCTTCGTCCTCGAAGATTCCGCCACCGGCAAACTGGTGGGCTGCTCGGCCATCGTGGCCTCGGCCGGTTATTCGGAGCCGTTTTACAGCTTCCGTAACGAAACCTTCGTCCACGCCTCCCGCGAGCTGAAGATCCACAACAAGATCCACGTGCTTTCGCAGTGCCACGACCTGACCGGCAACAGCTTGCTGACCAGTTTCTACGTGCAGCGCGAGCTGGTGGGTTCGCCGTGGGCGGAACTGAATTCTCGTGGTCGTCTGCTGTTCGTCGCCAGCCATCCGGAGCGTTTTGCCGATTCCGTGGTGACCGAGATCGTCGGTTACAGCGATGAAAACGGTGATTCGCCTTTCTGGGACGCCATCGGTCGCAACTTCTTCGACCTCAACTACGCCGAAGCCGAACGCCTGTGCGGGCTGAAAAGCCGCACGTTCCTTGCCGAGCTGATGCCGCATTACCCGATCTACGTACCGCTGCTGCCGGACTCTGCTCAAGAAGCGATGGGCCAGGTGCACCCACGTGCGCAGATCACCTTCGACATCCTGATGCGCGAAGGCTTCGAGACCGATCACTACATCGACATTTTCGACGGTGGCCCGACGCTGCACGCGCGCGTTTCGGGGATCCGTTCGATCGCCCAGAGCCGTGTGGTCCCGGTGAAGATCGGTGAGCCGGTCAAAGGCGCCGGTCGTCAGTACCTGGTGGCCAACGCCCAGTTGCAGGATTACCGCGCCGTGTTGCTTGAGCTCGATTACGCGCCAGGCAAACCCGTGACCCTGGATCTGGAAGCGGCCGAAGCCCTGGGCGTCGGTGAAGGTGCCAGCGTGCGCCTGGTCGCGGTTTGACGCCTGTTGATTGCCTAGAAAGCAGCGAAGTTTCACGGGTGGCGCAAGCGGCCCGTTTGAGGAGATAGCATGATCGTTCGTCCCGTACGCAGCAGCGATTTACCCGCTCTGATCGACCTGGCCCGCAGCACCGGCACCGGCCTGACCACCTTGCCGGCCAACGAAGAACGTCTGGCCCATCGGGTCGGCTGGGCCGAGAAGACCTTTCGCGGCGAAGCCGGGCGGGGCGATGCGGACTACCTGTTCGTGCTCGAAGATGACAACGGTCGCGTGGTGGGCATTTCCGCCATCGCCGGCGCCGTCGGTCTGCGTGAGCCTTGGTACAACTTCCGGGTCGGCCTGACCGTCAGCGCTTCTCAAGAGCTGAACATCTACCGCGAAATCCCGACGCTGTTCCTGGCCAACGACCTGACCGGCAACTCCGAGCTGTGCTCGCTGTTCCTCCACGCCGATTACCGCACGGGCCTTAACGGCCGCATGCTGGCCAAGGCGCGGATGGTCTTCATCGCCGAGTTCCCGCAGCTGTTCGGCAACAAGATCATCGCCGAGATGCGCGGCATGTCCGACGAAGCCGGCCGTTCGCCGTTCTGGGAAAGCCTGGGTCGGCACTTCTTCAAGATGGAATTCAGCCAGGCCGATTACCTGACGGGTGTCGGCAACAAGGCGTTCATCGCCGAACTGATGCCGAAATTCCCGCTGTACACCTGCTTCCTGTCGCCTGACGCGCGCAACGTGATCGGCCAGGTGCATCCGGACACCGAGCCGGCATTGGCCATGCTCAAGAGCGAAGGTTTCAGCTACCAAGGCTACGTCGATATCTTCGACGCAGGTCCTGCGGTGGAGTGCGAAACCAGCAAGATCCGCGCAGTCCGCGACAGCCAGGCGCTGGTACTGGCCATCGGTACGCCGGGTGACGACGCCACGCCATTCCTGATTCACAACCGCAAGCGCGAAGACTGCCGGATCACTGCCGCGCCAGCACGCTTCGCCGCCGGCACGCTGGTGGTCGATCCGCTGACCGCCAAACGTCTTCAACTCAACGCCGGCGATCAAGTACGCGCCGTTCCGTTGTCCGCTGCTCGGGAGTCCAAATAATGAATTCGCTATACATCGCAGGTGAATGGCTGGCCGGTCAAGGCGAAGCCTTTCAATCGCTGAACCCGGTGACCCAGCAAGTGCTGTGGGCCGGCGAAGGCGCCACCGCCGCTCAGGTCGAATCCGCCGTGCAAGCCGCGCGTCAGGCGTTCCCGGGCTGGGCCCGTCGCACCCTGGAAGAACGCATCGCCGTGTTGGAGGCCTTTGCCGCCGCGCTGAAGAACAACGCTGACGAACTGGCTCGCACCATCGGTGAGGAAACCGGCAAACCCCTGTGGGAAGCGTCGACCGAAGTCCCCAGCATGGTCAACAAGATTGCGACCTCGGCGCAGAGCTCCCGCGACCGCACCGGCGAGAAGAGCGCCCCGCTGGGCGACGCCACCGCCGTATTGCGCCACAAGCCACACGGCGTGGTGGCGGTGTTCGGTCCGTACAATTTCCCTGGTCACTTGCCGAACGGTCACATCGTCCCGGCGCTGCTGGCCGGTAACAGCGTGCTGTTCAAGCCCAGCGAACTGACGCCGAAAGTGGCTGAATTGACGGTCAAGTGCTGGATCGAAGCCGGCTTGCCGGCCGGCGTGTTGAACCTGCTGCAAGGCGCTCGTGAAACCGGTATCGCCCTGGCGGCGAACCCGGGCATCGACGGGTTGTTCTTCACCGGTTCGAGCCGCACCGGCAATCACCTGCACCAACAGTTTGCTGGTCGTCCGGACAAGATCCTTGCGTTGGAGATGGGCGGTAACAACCCGCTGGTTGTCGATCAGGTCGCCGACCTCGATGCTGCCGTCTACACCATCATTCAGTCGGCGTTCATTTCTGCCGGTCAACGTTGCACCTGTGCGCGCCGCTTGCTGGTGCCGCAAGGCGCCTGGGGTGACACACTGTTGGCGCGACTGGTGGCGGTCAGCTCGACGATTGAGGTCGGTGCATTCGATCAGCAGCCGGCGCCGTTCATGGGCTCGGTGATTTCCCTGGGTGCTGCAAAAGCACTGATGGAAGCGCAGGAACATCTGCTGGCCAACGGCGCGGTGGCATTGCTGGAAATGACTCAACCGCAGGCGCAAGCCGCGTTGCTGACGCCTGGCATTCTGGACGTGACAGCGGTTGCCGACCGTCCTGACGAAGAGCTGTTCGGCCCGTTGCTGCAAGTGATCCGCTACGCTGATTTTGAAGCGGCGATCGCTGAAGCCAACGACACGGACTATGGCCTGGCGGCCGGTTTGCTGTCGGACTCCGAAGCGCGTTATCAGCAGTTCTGGCTGGAAAGCCGCGCTGGTATCGTGAACTGGAACAAACAGCTGACCGGCGCGGCGAGCAGCGCGCCATTCGGCGGCGTCGGCGCCTCGGGCAACCACCGCGCCAGCGCCTACTACGCGGCCGATTACTGCGCGTACCCGGTAGCCTCGCTGGAAACCCCGAGCCTGGTGTTGCCAGCGACTTTGACGCCTGGCGTGAAGATGGCCTGACGGCCATTCGCGGGCAAGCCTCGCTCCTACAGGTTCAGTGGTGTTCACACATGTTGTGTACGACGCATCCCCCGTAGGAGCGAGGCTTGCCCGCGAAGGCCGCGCCTCGGTCTAAAAGAATTGTTACCTGAAGCCTATAACAACAGATTCTCGTGGAGCCTCGCTGATGAAATCCTATGAAGTCAATTTTGACGGTCTAGTGGGGCCGACCCATAACTACGGCGGCCTGTCTTACGGCAACGTCGCGTCCCAGAGCAACAGCCAGCAGTCTTCGAACCCGAAGGAAGCCGCGCTGCAAGGCCTGGCAAAAATGAAAGCGCTGATGGAAATGGGCTTTCAACAAGGCATCCTCGCCCCGCAGGAACGCCCGGACGTGGCAGCCCTGCGCCGTTTGGGTTTCAGCGGCACCGACGCCCAAGTGATCGAGCAAGCGGCCAAAGACGCGATGCCATTGCTGGTGGCCAGCTGCTCGGCGTCGAGCATGTGGGTGGCGAACGCCGCCACGGTCAGCCCGAGCGCTGACACGGCGGATGGCCGCGTGCATTTCACCGCGGCCAACCTGAACTGCAAATACCACCGCAGCATCGAACACCCGACCACCAGCCGTGTGCTGGGCGCCATGTTCGCCGACCAGAAGCACTTCGCGCACCACGCCGCCTTGCCGGCCGTGGCGCAGTTCGGTGACGAAGGCGCGGCCAACCACACGCGTTTCTGCCGTGAATACGGTGAGGCAGGCGTCGAGTTTTTCGTGTTTGGTCGTAGCGCGTTCGACACCCGTTATCCGGCGCCGCAGAAATACCCGGCGCGCCAGACCCTCGAAGCGTCCCAGGCCGTTGCCCGCCTGCACGGTTTGAGCGATGACGGCGTGGTCTACGCCCAGCAGAACCCTTCGGTGATCGATCAGGGCGTGTTCCACAACGACGTGATCGCTGTGGGTAACGGCGAAGTACTGTTCTATCACGAGGACGCGTTCCTCGACACCGAGCAGATGCTGGCTGAATTGCAGAGCAAACTCGCCAAAGTCGGTGGGAAATTTCAGTCGATCTGCGTACCGCGTTCGGCGGTCACCGTGGAAGACGCGGTTCGTTCCTACTTGTTCAATAGCCAACTGCTGACGCGTCCTGACGGCTCCATGCTGTTGATCGTGCCGGAAGAATGCCATGGCAACGAGCGTGTCTGGCAATACCTGCAAGGTTTGACCAGCTCCGGCGGCCTGATCCGCGAAATCAAAGTCTTCGATCTCAAGCAAAGCATGCAGAACGGCGGTGGGCCAGCTTGCCTGCGACTACGCGTCGCGCTCAACGAAACCGAACTGGCGGCCGTCAACCCAGGGGTTATCATGACGGCACCGTTGTACGGCACGTTGACCGAATGGGTCGACAAGCACTACCGCGACCGCATGGCCGAAACCGACCTGGCGGACCCGCAATTGCTGCTTGAGTGCCGGACGGCACTGGATGAACTGACGCAAATCCTTAAACTGGGCGCGGTTTATCCATTCCAGATCAATTGAACGTCGAGAGCGTAAAAACATGAGCGATACCCTGCAGCTGATCCTTGAAGACACCGACGGCACGCAACTGGAAACGTCCTGCACCCGCGTCGCGGTCCTGTGGCAAGGCAAAGAGCTGTGGATCCAGCAGGACGGCCGTGGCCAACTGCTGATCGGCGTGGACGTCGAAGAAGGTGACGCTGAATACGCAAACCTGCTGCTGCGCCCATTGGCGACTAATCTGGTAAGTCTGCAACTGGAAATGGAACCGGCTGAAGTCGGTGACGAAGACCACGTGCACGGCCCGGATTGCGCACACGACCACTAAGGAAACCGCTCTATGCTCGCCCTCGGCAAACTGCTTGAACTGACCCTCGCCGGCCGCGAACCGGCGGAGAAGACTCAACTGACTGTCGAAGGCGTGCGCATGCGCTGGTTGAGCGAAGGTGCGCTGGAAGTCCGGCCGCCTGAGGCGCGCGACAACGGCCTGGACCTGCTGCTATCGGCCGGCATCCATGGCAACGAAACAGCGCCGATCGAGTTGCTCGATCGCCTGTTGCATGACATCGCTCGCGGCGATCTGAAGCCGCGCGCCCGTATTCTGTTCCTGTTCGGCAACCCCGAAGCGATTCGCAAAGGCGAGCGTTTCGTCGAGCAGGATGTCAATCGGCTGTTCAATGGCCGTCACGAACAAAGCAGCGGCTTCGAAGCCCTGCGCGCCTGTGAGCTGGAGCGGCTGGCGGCCAGTTTCTTCAGCCTGCCGGACCGTAACCGTCTGCACTACGACCTGCACACCGCGATTCGCGGCTCGAAAATCGAGCAGTTCGCCTTGTATCCGTGGAAAGAAGGTCGTCAGCACTCACGCCTGGAACTGTCGCGCTTGCGGGCTGCCGGCATGGAAGCGGTGTTATTGCAGAACAAGCCATCCATCGTGTTCAGCTCCTATACCTACGACAAGCTCGGTGCCGAGTCTTTCACCCTCGAACTGGGCAAGGCCCGGCCATTCGGGCAGAACGCCGGGGTCAATGTCGATCTGCTGGAAACCCGCCTGAAGCAGATCATCGAAGGCAACGAGCCGGCCCCTACCGAAGAGGCGCTGGACGGTTTGCAACTGTTCAGCGTGGCACGGGAAATCATCAAGCACAGCGATAGTTTCCGCTTGAACCTGCCAGCCGATATCGAGAATTTTTCGGAATTGGAAGTGGGTTATCTGCTGGCCGAAGACATCGCCCAGACCCGCTGGATCATCGAGGAGGAGGGCGCCCGGATCATCTTCCCGAACCCCAAGGTGAAGAACGGCCTGCGCGCCGGCATCCTGATCGTGCCAACCAGCGACGAAAACCTCGCCTGAAAAAACGCTGTCCCTTGTAGGAGCGAGGCTTGCCCGCGAAGGCGATTCAACATTCAACATCACTGTTGATTATGAAATCGCCTTCGCGGGCAAGCCTCGCTCCTACAGGGACGGGTTTTGTATTTACACCGCTACCGCACGCGGCTCACTGCGACGCAATGCACGCATCTTGTGCAGCGTATCCGCGCAAGTCTTCGCCGCTTCCTGGCCTTTGTGCACGAAATGCTCAAAGAAGAACTTATGATGCAATTCTTCACCGGCATGGAAGTGGTGCGGGGTCAAAGACACCGAGAACACCGGCACTTCGGTTTCCAGCTGAACCTGCATCAGGCCGCTGACTACCGACTGGGCAACGAACTCGTGACGGTAGATCCCGCCATCCACCACCAGGGCTGCGGCAACGATGCCGGCATAACGTCCGGTCTTGGCGAGTAACTTGGCGTGCAGCGGCATTTCAAACGCACCGCCGACTTCGAAGAAATCGATGTCCGATTCCTGATAACCCTGGGCAATCATTTCGGCCACAAAGCCCTTACGGCTCTGATCGACGATATCCTTGTGCCAGCAGGCCTGGATAAACGCGACGCGCTCGCCCTGATGGTTTTTGCTTTTGCTATCGATTGCGGTGGGTTGCATGTTCTGGTTCCTGTTTGTGTGAAAAACAGGGCTTATGAATCGAATGGGATTTAAGGGTACGCACGCTCGCACGAATACCGGCGGACGGCCCTTTGGCGCCAATCCCGTTCTCTCTTCATCCGGACTATGACCGTCGGCCCCGGGATCACACCGGGTCTGCTGACCTTGCCGCCAGTCACTGCCGAAGCTGTGCTGCCACCAAGCGCTCGCGGGCTATGCGCATTGCGCGCAATTACCGCCGGTGGGGAGTTGCACCCCGCCCTGAGAACGTTTTGCCGCCAGAATGTTTGGCGGCGAAGCGTTTTTATCACATATTTCTCAGATGTGCATTGCTGCTATCTGATGATTGCTATCGACTTTTTCGTCGGTTCAAGAAGCCTTTTCCCGCTCAAGGGTTGATTATTCGTCGCCATGACCGCAGTAATTCCTACTTGAAAGGGATTTTCCCCTGCTTACCGAGGCCAGATTCATGAGCGTTATCGATCTTCGCAGCGACACCGTCACCCAACCGACCTCCGGCATGCTCCACGCGATGGCCAACGCGGCCACCGGTGACGACGTTTACGGCGAGGATCCGACGGTCAATCGCCTGGAAGAAGAATTGGCTCGACGGCTGGGTTTTGCCGCCGCGCTGTTCGTCCCGACTGGCACCATGAGCAACCTGCTGGGCCTGATGGCCCATTGCGAACGCGGTGACGAGTACATCGTCGGCCAGCAGGCCCACACGTATAAGTACGAAGGCGGCGGTGCGGCGGTGCTCGGTTCGATCCAGCCACAGCCGCTGGAAGTGCAAGCCGATGGTTCGCTGGACCTGGCGCAGGTCGCCGCAGCGATCAAGCCGGACGACTTCCATTTCGCCCGTACCCGTTTGCTGGCGCTGGAAAACACCATGCAGGGCAAGGTTCTGCCGCTGGATTACCTGGCAAAGGCGCGCAGTTTTACCCGCGAGCATGGGCTGCAGTTGCACCTGGACGGCGCTCGGCTATACAACGCAGCGGTCAAACTGGGTGTCGATGCCCGTGAAATCACGCAGTATTTCGATTCGGTCTCGGTCTGCCTGTCCAAAGGTTTGGGCGCGCCGGTCGGTTCGGTGCTGTGCGGCTCGGCGGAGTTGATTGGCAAGGCGCGGCGCCTGCGCAAAATGGTCGGTGGTGGCATGCGCCAGGCCGGTATTCTGGCGGCGGCAGGTTTGTACGCCCTGGATAAAAACGTGCAGCGTTTGGCCGACGACCACGCCAACGCGCAGTTTTTGGCCGACGGTCTGCGCAAGGCCGGCTACAGCGTCGAGCCGGTGCAGACCAACATGGTTTACGTGCAGATGGGCGATAAGGCTGAAGCGATCAAAGCCTTCGCCGCCGAGCGTGGGATCAAACTCAGCGCTGCCGGTCGCCTGCGAATGGTCACGCACATGGACGTCAGTCGTGCGCAAATCGAGAAGGTTATCGCTACATTTGTCGACTTTTCTCGCAACTGACCGTGTTAGCCGTCCAATTGACTGTTTGTAACGTACAAACACACTGTACCTAGTCACTAACGCCGATATAATGCGGCCCTTTGCCGTCGCTTCGTCTGTTGACGTTTCGCACAGGCCTTTGGCCGCAGCCTCCGTGGAAGAACCTAATGAAAAGCGCAGAAATCCGTGAAGCCTTCCTTCGCTTCTTCGAAGAGCAAGGCCACACCCGTGTAGCCTCCAGCTCTTTGATTCCGGGCAACGACCCAACCCTGCTGTTCACTAACGCGGGGATGAACCAGTTCAAGGACTGCTTCCTGGGCCAGGAAAAGCGCGCGTACACCCGCGCCGTCAGCAGCCAGAAATGCGTACGCGCCGGCGGTAAGCACAACGACCTGGAAAACGTCGGTTATACCGCTCGTCACCACACCTTCTTCGAAATGCTGGGTAACTTCAGCTTCGGTGACTATTTCAAGCGTGATGCGATCACCTACGCCTGGAACTTCCTGACGTCCGAACAGTGGCTGAACCTGCCGAAAGAAAAGCTCTGGGTTACCGTCTACGCCAGTGACGACGAGGCCTACGACATCTGGACCAAGGAAATCGGCGTTCCGGCCGAGCGCATGGTTCGTATCGGCGACAACAAAGGCGCGCCGTACGCCTCCGATAACTTCTGGACCATGGGTGACACCGGCCCGTGCGGTCCGTGCACCGAGATTTTCTACGATCACGGCGCCGACATCTGGGGCGGCCCACCGGGCTCGCCGGAAGAAGACGGCGACCGTTACATCGAAATCTGGAACAACGTGTTCATGCAGTTCAACCGCACCGCCGATGGCGTGTTGCACCCGCTGCCAGCACCGTCGGTCGACACCGGCATGGGCCTGGAGCGGATCAGTGCCGTGCTGCAGCACGTTCACTCGAACTATGAAATCGACCTGTTCCAGAGCCTGTTGAGCGCATCGGCCAAGGCTATCGGTTGCAGCAACGACAATCAGGCTTCCCTGAAAGTCGTCGCCGACCACATTCGTTCTTGCGGTTTCCTGATTGCCGACGGCGTGCTGCCGTCCAACGAAGGCCGCGGCTACGTGCTGCGCCGGATCATCCGTCGCGCCTGCCGTCACGGCAACAAATTGGGCGCCAAGGGCAGTTTCTTCTACCAGATCGTTGCGGCCCTGGTCGCCGAGATGGGCGAAGCCTTCCCTGAACTGAAATCCCAGCAGGCGCACATCGAGCGCGTGCTGAAAGCTGAAGAAGAGCAGTTCTCCAAGACCCTGGAGCACGGCCTGAAAATTCTCGAGCAGGACCTGTCCGAGCTCAAAGGCGACGTGGTGCCGGGCGACGTGGTGTTCAAACTCTACGACACCTACGGTTTCCCGATGGACCTGACTGGCGACATCGCTCGCGAGCGCAGCCTGACCATCGACGAAGAAGGCTTTGAGCGCGAAATGGAAGCCCAGCGCGTCCGTGCCCGTTCCGCCAGCTCCTTCGGCATGGACTACAACAGCCTGGTCAAGGTTGATGTCGCCACCGAATTCACCGGTTACCACGCTACCAACGGTTCGGCCAAAGTCGTTGCTCTGTATAAAGAAGGGCAATCGGTCGACGTACTGAGCGAAGGCGAAGAGGGCGTGGTCGTTCTCGATCAGACACCGTTCTACGCTGAATCCGGCGGTCAGATCGGCGACTGTGGCTATCTGAAAGGCAGCAACGGTCGTTTCGACGTGCGCGACACCACCAAGACCGGCGGCGCATTCCTGCACCACGGTGTGTTGGCATCGGGTAGCCTGACGATCGGTTCGCCGGTTGAAGCGCAGGTTGAAGCTGACGTGCGTCACGCGACGTCGCTGAACCACTCGGCGACTCACTTGCTGCACGCCGCGTTGCGTCAGGTGCTGGGCGATCACGTTCAGCAGAAAGGCTCGTTGGTCGACAGTCAGCGCCTGCGCTTTGACTTCAGCCACTTCGAAGCCATCAAGCCTGAGCAGTTGAAGCAGCTGGAAGAGATCGTCAACGCCGAAATTCGCAAGAACTCCGCCGTTGAAACCGAAGAAACCGACATCGAAACCGCCAAGCAAAAAGGCGCCATGGCGCTGTTTGGCGAGAAGTACGGCGATAGCGTGCGCGTGCTGAGCATGGGCGGTGATTTCTCCGTCGAGCTGTGCGGTGGTATCCATGCCAACCGTACCGGCGACATCGGCCTGCTGAAAATCATCAGCGAAGGCGGTGTGGCTTCCGGCGTGCGTCGTATCGAAGCGGTCACCGGTGCTGCAGCGCTGGCATACTTGAACGCTGCCGAAGAACAACTCAAGGAAGCGGCCAACCTGGTCAAGGGTAGCCGCGACAACCTGATCGACAAGCTGTCGGCTGTGCTGGAGCGCAACCGTCTGCTGGAGAAGCAACTCGAACAGTTGCAGGCCAAGGCAGCCAGCGCGGCGGGCGACGATCTGTCGGCATCCGCGCTGGACGTCAAAGGCGTGAAAGTGCTGGCCGTGCGTCTGGACGGTCAGGATGGCAAGGCGCTGCTGGCGCTGGTCGATCAGCTGAAGAACAAACTCGGCCGCGCAGTGATCCTGCTCGGCAGTGTCCATGAGGAAAAGGTCGTTCTGGTTGCAGGCGTAACCAAAGACCTGACTGGCCAACTCAAAGCCGGTGATTTGATGAAGCAAGCCGCTGCGGCAGTGGGCGGGAAGGGCGGTGGTCGTCCAGACATGGCGCAAGGCGGCGGTATCGACGCTGGCGCACTGGATGCCGCATTGGCCCTGACCGTTCCATTTGTAGAGCAGGGTTTATAAGGCAGCGTGTCCGGCCCGCCGTCTAGTGGCGGGCCGGAATGCTGTTTGAGTGATTATTTGGGCGCCCTTCATGGGCAGAGGCGGCTTTGAAATGGCTTTGATCGTACAGAAATTTGGAGGCACCTCAGTCGGCACTGTCGAGAGAATCGAGCAGGTCGCCGACAAGGTTAAGAAATTCCGCGATGCCGGCGATGACCTGGTGGTTGTGCTGTCTGCAATGAGCGGCGAAACCAACCGTCTGATCGATCTGGCCAAGAAAATCAGTGGCGACGGCCAACCGGTTCCGCGTGAGCTGGATGTGATCGTCTCCACCGGCGAGCAGGTGACGATTGCACTGTTGGCCATGGCGCTGATCAAGCGCGGCGTGCCAGCAGTGTCCTACACCGGCAATCAGGTGCGGATCCTGACGGACAGCGCGCACAATAAAGCGCGTATCTTGCAGATTGATGACCAGAAGATTCGCGGTGATCTGAAGGCCGGTCGCGTGGTAGTTGTCGCCGGTTTCCAGGGCGTCGACGAGCACGGCAACATCACCACCCTCGGCCGTGGCGGTTCCGATACCACCGGCGTGGCGCTGGCAGCAGCCCTGAAGGCTGATGAATGCCAGATCTACACCGACGTCGACGGTGTCTACACCACCGACCCGCGAGTGGTGTCCGTGGCTCAGCGCCTGGACAAGATTACCTTCGAAGAGATGCTGGAAATGGCCAGCCTCGGTTCCAAGGTGTTGCAGATCCGTGCGGTCGAGTTCGCCGGCAAGTACAACGTTCCGCTGCGCGTACTGCACAGCTTCAAGGAGGGTCCGGGCACCCTCATTACTATTGATGAAGAGGAAACCATGGAACAGCCGATCATTTCCGGCATCGCTTTCAATCGCGATGAAGCCAAGCTGACCATCCGTGGCGTGCCAGACACCCCGGGCGTTGCGTTCAAGATTCTCGGCCCGATCAGTGCCGCGAACATCGAAGTCGACATGATCGTGCAGAACGTTGCGCACGATAACACCACCGACTTCACCTTCACCGTGCACCGCAACGACTTCCAGGCCGCACAAACCGTGCTGGAAAACACCGCTCGCGAGATCGGTGCCCGTGAAGTGGTGGGCGACATCAAGATCGCCAAGGTATCGATTGTCGGCGTCGGCATGCGTTCACACGCAGGCGTGGCCAGCCGTATGTTCGAATCCCTGGCCAAGGAAAGCATCAACATCCAGATGATCTCGACGTCGGAAATCAAAGTCTCCGTAGTGATCGAAGAGAAGTACCTGGAACTGGCTGTGCGCGCTCTGCACACGGCTTTCGAACTGGACGCTCCGGCCCGCCAGGGCGAGTGATGCGTTTGCCGAAGGGCGCGGTCTGACCGCGCCCTTTTGTTTTTTTGAATGGTGCGACCCCGAGGCTGTTCTTTTGCTCGCGCTAGGCAATACTCAGGCATGTAGGACTATGACTTCTCCGGTTGTAGGTCAAATGCCTTTTTTTTGCAGACTGTTGTCCCTGAAATGTAATGCGTGAGGAGAAAGGTATGCTGATTCTGACTCGTCGGTGCGCAGAAAGCCTGATTATTGGTGATGGCGAAATCACCGTGACCGTGCTCGGCGTCAAAGGAAATCAAGTGCGTATCGGTGTCAACGCCCCGAAAGAGGTTGCGGTCCACCGTGAGGAAATTTACCTGCGTATAAAGAAAGAGAAGGACGAAGAACCAAGCCATTAATTTTTATCGTTTTTTATGTTTGCAAACGGGGAAGAAGCTGGTTAATATACGCCCCGTGTTGCGGAGAGCTGGCCGAGTGGCCGAAGGCGCTCCCCTGCTAAGGGAGTACACCTCAAAAGGGTGTCGGGGGTTCGAATCCCCCGTTCTCCGCCATTATTTGCGTAGTACGTTGTAATCTGGCTTCTTCGGTAAGTGTTTGAAATTACTAGAAAAAGTGTTTGACATAGAGATTAGACGGCCTATAATGCGCGGCAACAAATGCACTCGTAGCTCAGCTGGATAGAGTACTCGGCTACGAACCGAGCGGTCACAGGTTCGAATCCTGTCGAGTGCACCATTTAAGGGTTGTTTGCAGTAATGCAAATGACTTGGCTTCAACCAGTTGTGATCTGGTATAAAAACACACATGCACTCGTAGCTCAGCTGGATAGAGTACTCGGCTACGAACCGAGCGGTCACAGGTTCGAATCCTGTCGAGTGCACCATACAACAGAAAGCCCGCATTTAATGCGGGCTTTTTGCCGTCTGGGATTTGGCTTTTCCTTGGGTGCATCCCCTCTCATCGAACTCGACGTGTGCGCTGCGACCTCGCTTGATGTCGTAGCGATAGCGCGTGGTTGAATTCCCGATACTGATCTTGTCTGGCTTGCCGAGTGCGCTTTCAACGTCCTGCACGCTCATGCCGGCGACCACCCGCTGATTGATGATCGCCTCGCGGCGTTCGCGGGCACTGAGCAGGTTGCCGCATTTGTCCTCGGACTGGCCGACAACCGTCAGTTCTCTCCTTTTGATTTTCATACCTGATGTTTCGCGGGGCTCGGCTTCCGGCATGAGCGCCGTTGTCGTGGCGGGTGTGATGGCGGGCGTGAAGGTGCGCACATCCTGCAGCGAAAGGCTTTCACCGGCCGTACAGCTCAACGTGGTGAAGGTAATGCGCCCGTTGGCCGCCTCGCAGCGGTGAACGGTGGTGGCGAGCGCCCAGGGCGATGGGCAGAGCAGGGCGATCAGCAAAAAACAAAGTGCATTCGATGGCATTAAACGTCCTCCATGACGGTCCAACCCAAGGGTAGCCGCTACATTTTTCGACGACGGTGTGTTTTCTTTTCAGGATGAGTCGTCGCATTTTGATGGATCAGGGCCACGCTCAGGTTTGTCTTGCAAGCGCTTGTTTCAGCCACGATTTTTTAACGTTTAAAACCGCCGGGCGGTGTATCATTGCGCCCGTCAGCCCCGCCGGGGCTTGTGGAATACCTCCATGGACTTACCCAGTAGTTACTCAGTAAACCGTTTTTCCAATCATGAATTGACTGATTGATCCTTCCGGCGTGCCCCGCTGCTGGGAGTGGAGTTCGCCTATGTCTGAAGTTGAAGTAAAGAAAACGCAAGAAAGCCTGCAGGACCGCCTCGCTCAAGTTGTTGAGCTGTTGCAGCGTCAGCGGGTAGTCGAAGACCTGACTCATCGCCAGGAAGGTCCGCATCACGACCGGGTCGAGAACCTGGTTCACCGGCAAAACCTCGTCGAGCTGCAACGCAAGCTCGATGACCTGCACTCCGCCGACGTCGCCTATATCCTTGAAGCCTTGCCGCTGGACGATCGTCTGACGCTCTGGCAATTGGTCAAGGCCGATCGCGACGGCGATATCCTGCTCGAAGTATCCGACTCGGTCCGTGAAACCCTGATCGCCGACATGGACGATCACGAGCTCCTGGCTGCGGCCAAGGACATGGATGCAGACGAACTTGCTGACCTGGCCTCCGAGCTGCCGCGAGACGTCGTCCACGAGCTGATGGAAACCCTCGATGGCCAACAGCGTGAGCGCGTGCGCTCCGCGTTGTCCTATGACGAGGAGCAGGTCGGTGCACTGATGGACTTCGAGATGGTGACGATCCGTGAGGATGTCAGTCTTGAAGTGGTGCTGCGCTACCTGCGTCGTTTGAAGGAATTGCCGGGCCACACCGACAAACTGTTCGTGGTCGATTACGACGGCGTACTCAAGGGTGTGTTGCCGATCAAGCGGTTACTGGTCAACGATCCGGAAAAACAAGTCTCGGAAGTCATGGCCAGCGATCCGGTGAGTTTTCACCCGGACGAAGACGCCTACGATGCTGCTCAGGCGTTCGAGCGTTACGACTTGATCTCCGCGCCGGTGGTCGACAAAAACGGCAAGCTGATCGGCCGTCTGACCATTGATGAAATGGTCGACCTGATTCGTGAAGAGAGCGAAAACGAAGTTCTCAACATGGCGGGGCTGCGCGAAGAGGAAGATATTTTTGCGTCGGTCTGGAAGTCCCTGCGCAACCGCTGGGCCTGGCTGGCGGGGGACCTGATCACCGCGCTCGTTGCATCCCGGGGGATCGGTTTGTTCGAAGGCAGCATTGAGAAGCTGGTGGCGCTTGCGGCGTTGATGCCGATTGTGGCGGGTATCGGCGGTGACTCGGGTAATCAGACCATCACTATGATTGTTCGCGCCATGGCGCTGGACCAGGTGAGCACCGGCAATACTTCGCGCCTGATGCGCAAGGAGTTGGCGGTAGGCCTGATTAATGGTCTGGTCTGGGGTGGCGTCATTGGTGTTGTCGCCTATCTGCTGTACGGCAGTTGGTCCCTTGGTGTGGTGATGACCGCGGCCATGACGTTGAACCTGCTGCTGGCGGCACTGGCGGGAGTTTTGATTCCGATGACGCTGGCCCGTCTGGGGCGCGACCCGGCCATGGGGGCGAGTGTGATGATTACGGCCATGACTGACAGTGGCGGCTTCTTCATCTTCCTTGGGTTGGCGACGATTTTCCTGCTCTGAGCTGGTGTCTGGTTCTGAAAGATTTACACCTGTTTTGCCCTGACCCCCGATGTGTTGCATCGGGGGTTTTTTATTGGGTGCATATCCGTTTTTTGGGCTATGGCCGCTATTGGTTTCGCCCACCAATCCTCTGTAGGAGCTGGCTTGCCAGCGAAGAACGTTAACGATGACGCGTTTCAACAGGGTAAACGTGGTGCATTCGAATCCTTCGCTGGCAAGCCAGCTCCTACAGGGGATTGTGGTTTTCAGCTTTCCCCAATCCAACCCAGTCAACAAATCATTCCGTCCAAATTCCAGGCAAAAAAAAGCCAGCAATCATGCTGGCTTGGATTTTTTCGGGATAAATCAGGAGGCGTCTGCGGCCATTTCGGCATCATGCGCAATCAGCGAAACCAGAGCGTTCTGCTGACGGTGGGAGAGTTGGCGGAAGCGTTGCAGCAGTTCACGTTCGTGCAATGACAGCTCCGGGCTGTCCAGGCGCATGCTCAATTCTTCGCCCAGTGCGCCTTCCTGAATGAGACTCTGCTCAAGGCGCGCAATGATTTCGGAGTTCATGCTGCGATGATGATTGCGAGCCACCTCGGCAATGCGTTCACGCATTCCGTCTGGCAGACGTACGACGAACTTGTCAGCCGTACGGCTGGAATAAATTGCCTGTTTCAATGGGCGCATATATTTAACCGGTTAGTTCAGGGGAGCGGTTCTCGGGATTGGCCGCAGGATGTCTGATAGGACAAGCGCTCTGGCCAAATGTTCAACCTGAATTGATAGAGGCTCGCATCATGCCTCAAAGTAGCCAGATCATTGGCGTCAATTCTGTGACAAATATAGGTTTGGGTAAAGGCTTAATGCCAGTACCCATTGTCAGAAATGCGGACTGGTTTGAAAATTTTCCCCTGGTCCGTATCAATGATCGTTTTCTGTTGCCCGACAGTGAGTGTCCGAAGAGGCCTGAAGGCGCATGCTATACGGATTCGATCATTGTTCCTTACCTATACAGGATAGTGGCAAATGGCCGATTTACTAGTGGCATACAGGCTTTGGGGGACGTTTTCAGGATGGATGGCAAGCTGATTTTTCTAATGGGGCCGTCCGGGTCGGGCAAGGACAGCCTCATCGATGCCGCTCGAGTGCCTTTGCAAGCGCTTAATTGCGAAGTGGTGCGTCGGGTCATTACGCGCTCGCCCGAGTCGGTGGGTGAAGATGCCATCGGCGTTTCCCGGGAAGAATTCGAGCAGCGAAAGGCTCAAGGCGATTTCGCGCTTTCGTGGCACGCCAATGGCCTGGATTACGGCATTCCGGTCGACATCGATCAATGGCTCAAAGACGGCCGTCATGTCTTGGTCAACGGTTCTCGTGCCCATCTGAATCAGGCGCTGCACCGATATCCGACGCTGCTGCCGGTATTATTGACGGTCAAGGATGACGTCCTGCGAGAGCGTTTGCTGCGACGTGGACGTGAGGGGCTTGCGGAGATTGAAGCAAGGCTGCGCCGCAACGGGCTATTCACGGCGGAGGGTTTAATCGGTGATGCGCAGGTTCATCGACTCGATAACTCCGGCGACCTGGCGGTTACGGTCGCCAAACTGCTGGGCCTGTTGAAGGCTAACGCAGTACCGGATCAAATTTGAACTTGCGCCCGGCGATCAGCGCCAAGACGAACAATGCGCTGAAGATGCCGCAGGCAATCAGAGGCAGGGTAACCATTGCGTCCTGGACCAAAGCCAGATGAAGAATGCCGCTCAGTAAGGCGAGGACGAAAAATCCTGCGGCTGATTTGGACATGCTGTGCTCCTGATGG
The DNA here is from genome assembly GCF_001297125.1 of Pseudomonas sp. RIT-PI-q. GTDB lineage: Bacteria > Pseudomonadota > Gammaproteobacteria > Pseudomonadales > Pseudomonadaceae > Aquipseudomonas. The sequence continues at coordinate 26,534 of NZ_LHPC01000030.1, read as the reverse complement.
GGTGAATCAAAATACCAAACGTTCGGATGACTGAGTTGGCAGCACGCTGCTGTCCTCACTGACGAACACGCGCTGATCACTCATCACCGCCAATTGAGGCGATTTTTGCAGCTGAAGGTAATGAGGCATGCGTTGGGCGACCGGCTCAGCGCCGCTCTCGGGGGCAAAATGAAAACCCAACAGGACCGCCAGGGCAATTGCATTCGAGAGTAAAAGGGCGCTGTTCATGAGGCTGGCCTCCGTTGTTCTTTGAGAACAGCTAAAGCAGCCCGCATGCCAAGAGTCTAACGGCTATTAAATCCTTTAAAAACAATGAATTAAGATATTCGTGCGAACGGTCTGCATTGCATTTTGCAATGATGGCTTTTTGCGGTGATGCAAATTGCACGGTAAACATGGCCACGCCCCTGCGAGGCAACTGCCTACACTTAAAAAGCCCCACGGACGACATGACAAAATCAGGCCTGCCCGTTAACATGCACGCCGTCCATCGCACCGCAGTCTTTGCGGGCGACTTGTGTCTCAGTAGCTCAATTGGATAGAGCATCCCCCTCCTAAGGGGAAGGTTGGCAGTTCGAACCTGCCCTGGGACACCATACATTTCGGGCCTTTCAAGCCATTCTCCTGACCGCTCGATTTCTTCGTGACAGCAGGGTGGCAGCAGCAGGCCAAATAGAAGCCCCGCCGGGCAGTGTTCGGGCGGGGCTTTTTTGTGCCCTCTTGAACGACGGAACAGTCACGGCGAAACCAGAATTCGGTTCCCGCGATCTTAGCGACTGTAATCAACATAGGGGCCGAGGTAATAACCCTGCATATCACCAGTAATTCGATAAATGACTTCCCGCCCAGGCTTGATGCGGGAGGCGATAGTTTTGATCACTGCACCGCTGCATAGGCCAGATTCGGCGAGACCGGTACCGAGGTTCACTTCGCCGGCGGGCAAGTTAAAAGAGGCCCTTTGCCCCGGCCCTATCTTGGCTGCTCGCTGACCATCAATGTAGAACACAATGTCGCACCCCGAGCCGACAAACCCGTCATCCCGGAAAACAGTCAGGAGCCCTGTTTCATTCGTGCCCCGGCTTTTGAATGGATAAATCTGATCGGCAGGCACCGGTCGCGAATCGGCAATCGGCAACGGTGATGTTGCACATCCGACCAAGGCCAGTAAGAGCACGCCCGCTGCGATAATTCTGTGCATGATTTTTCTCTCCTGGCAGAAAGCGAATGAATCACTGCTTGAGTGATCAAGTGTGTGTCTGGTCCTGATATAGGTTTAGACCTGTTTCACTCCAACCTCCCGACGACTTACATGGCAACCCGGTCATTGCTGTGCCTTACTCCAGACACCACTGATGGGGCGAAATCGATGCGACGCAGAGGCGCAAAATTCTGGTTATGGACCAACACACGCTTGCCCCTGCACAGCCATGATGAGGTGCTCGGCAATGGTGTGCAGATCGAGGTGCAGGCGCGGGTCAGTCATGAGGGAGTTACCCAGGTATTTGTAGGCATTTATGGCACTGATGGCTGGGCGATTTGCGAGGAGTTTCATGATCGGCGCATCGGTGAGCATTACTGCATGGCGCTCAAATGGGGCGCGCAGCGGGCGAGGGAGATTGTCGCGGACACCCAGGAGTTCGTCGCGCCGCACCGGGTGCAATTGACCTTGAGTACGGTGATCACCGATGAGTCGGTGTTGGCGTTGCGGCGCATGGAGATGACCGAGCGTGAGCGTTTGAAGATCAGGTCCGACGACGCATGGACGGAGTACCAGGCCGCCAAGGCCGCCATGCTGGTGCTGATGCGCTCAACCAAAGTCGACCCTACGGTCTGGGCAGACCACAAGGAGCGTCTGCGGCAAGCCATCGATCGGCGGGCCAGCGTCCAGCGTGCCTATTTGCGCTGATGCTGGTCTGTGCTTTAAGGACGCCGCAGGGCCTCGATGGTTTCGATCAGCTCATCGTAGGACACCGGTTTTCCGATGTGTTGGTCGAAGCCTGATTGCCGTGACTTTTGAATGTCGCTTTGTGCGCCATAGCCGGTCAGTGCAATTGCCGGCACATCCTTGACCAGTGGCAACTGGCGCAACGCGCTCATCAGCTCGTGGCCGTTCATGACCGGCATGCCCAGGTCAGAGATGATCAGGTCAAAACGGGTGATTTTTGCGGCATCCAGGGCCGCCACCGGACGGTCGAAGGCAACCACTTGGGCGTCTTCCATTTCCAGCAGCATTTTCAAGGTTTCCAGCACGTCGGCGGAGTCGTCCACCAACAGGATCGTCAACCCACTCAGCCTGCCAGACGCATCTTCGACCGGTATCGAGGATAGGGCCTCGCTCTCGGTCCGGGCCAGTGGCAAGTAGACGCTGAACGTACAGCCCGTTCCCACTCCGGCGGAACTCACCTCAACCGAACCGCGTTGCGCTTCGGTCAACTGGCGGACCAGCGACAAGCCAATGCCCAGCCCTTCACGGTTGTGCGTGGCGTGCTGCTTTTCAGCCTGGCTAAACAGGTCGAACACATGGTCAAGGTTCTCCGGCGCGATGCCGGCGCCATTGTCTTTGACGTCCAGCCGCGCCATGTTCCCGGACTGGCTGGCAATCAACTGCACGCGGCCCTTGGGCGGGGTGAATTTCAGGGCGTTGTTCACCAGGTTCCAGATGATTTGCTCAAGTCGCGTCGGGTCGGCGTGCACCATTAACGGATCGCAAGGCACCAACAATTCAAGCGTGACGTCATGCTGGTCGTTGAGTACGACGGTGTGGATATCGCGCAGCACACTGGTCAGGTCCATGGCGACCGGTTGCAGCTTGAGTTTGCCAGTGCGCACTCGGGCTACGTCGAGCAGGTCATCAATGATGCGTGCCTGGCTGTTGACGGCGTCGCAGATGGTGTTGACGGCCCTGGCCGCCGGCGGCGCGGATTTGGTCAGCGGCAAGCGACGCAGCAGTTCTGCGTTGAGCTGGATCAGGTTCAGCGGATGTTTGAGCTCGTGGGACATCACCGCGAAAAACTCGTCCTTGAGGTAATTGGTGTTGCGGGTCTCGGCCAGTTGTTGGCTCTGCTCTTCGTGCTGGCGTTTGTGGCCGGTCAGGTCCCGGGCGATTTTCACGTAGCCTTGAAGATTGTCACCCCTGAGCAAAGTCACCTCGCCGCTGCAAAAGAAGCGGCTACCGTCCTTGTGCAGATGCCAGCGCTCATCTTCGCTACGGCCGTGGGTGCGCACTGCCAGCAGTTCGTTTTCAGGAACACCCGAGGCGCGATCTTCGGCGGAGAAAATGAAATCGTAGTAAGCGCCTTCGGCTTCGCTCTTGCTGTAACCGAAGATCAATTCGGCGCCTTTGTTCCAGCTGGTGATGATGCCCTGTTCATCGAGGGTGATGATCGCGTAGTCGCGCGTGCTTTCGGCGACCAGGCGCATGCGCTCTTCGCCCAGGCGCAGTTCTTCTTCAGCCGCGCGACGCTTGGTGATGTCGATGAACGTCAGCACCGTGCCGTCGATGTGGTCTTCGCTGGAGCGGTAGGGCAGCAGGCGGGCGATGTACCAGCGGTTGTCGGTGCTGCTGACTTCGCGCTCGATCATGTTCAGCGATTCGAACACCAGCGCCGCGTCACCGGCCAGGTTGTCGTAATGCAGGCGATGGGTGATGTCGAGCAAGGAGCGCCCGGTATCGACCGGCAACATGCTGAAGATGTCGGTGGCGCGCGGGGTGAACCATTTGATGCGCATGCTGCGGTCGACAAACACCGTGGCGATGTCAGTGGAAGCGATCAGGTTGGTCAGGTAATCGTTGATCTTGTCGGTTTCTTCAACCTTGGTTTTCAGCTCGAAGTTGACTGTCAGCAACTCTTCGTTGATCGACTGCAGCTCTTCCTTGCTGGTCTCCAACTCTTCGGTGGCCGAGCGCAATTCTTCGTTGATCGCCTGCATTTCTTCATTGGAAGCCTTGAGCTCTTCGCTGGAGATTTCCGACTGTTCGATGGTGTCCTGCAAGTGCAGCTTGGTGCGTTGCAGTTCGCGTTCCAGGTTGGACAACACCTGGCTTTCGGTTTGCAACGAGGTGGTGCTCGGCGACTCCGAAGGGTCGACCTCGACTTCCTCGAAAATCACCAGGACATAGTCGCCGTCCGACTCTTCATCCTTATAAGGGTGGGCGACCAGATCGATCAGGTAGCGCCGGTCATCACGCTTGATCGGTACTTCGCGGGATTTGACCGGCAGGCCGCTCTGTTGAACCTGGAACAGGGTGGTACGGATTTCCAGGCGCAGCTCCGGAAGGATCAGCGTCAGCAAGTTGCGCGACAACTCTCCGCCGACATGGCGCAGGAAACGCCCGGCGCTTTCGCTCATGTGCAGGATGTCGGCGTTGGCGTCGACGATCACACTCGGTGGTGCCGATTGCTCAAGGGCGCGTTGATGGATATCGGCAAATGACAGTTTGCGCGGCACGCTGCTTTGCGGCGCCTCACGGGACATATTGCTGCGCACATAACCGCCACGCGGCATGGTCGGAGTGCGCCGGCTGTTGGCGCCGGTCTTGGCACGGAAAATCCGGTTGCGTTTATCCACCGGGGCGAACAGTTCGTGGCACGCGTCCGCGCTCTCGGACGAGCCGAGAAACAGGAAGCCGCCAGGGCGCAGGGCGAAGTGGAACATCTGCAGGATTTCGCGCTGCACTTCGCGATCCAGATAGATCAGCAGGTTGCGACAAACGATCAGGTCGATTTGCGAAAAGGGCGGGTCGGACAACAGGCTGTGTTTGGCGAACAGGACTTTTTCACGCAGTTCCTTGCGAATCCGATAGTGGTCATCTTCTTTGATGAAATAGTGCCGCAGCCGCGTCGGCGGCACGTCGGTGATGATGGCTTGCGGATACAGACCGGCCCGGCCGACGCTGATGGCGCGCTCGTCAATGTCGGTGGCAAACAGTTGCATCGACGCCGCGCTGTTGTCGAGTTGCAGTTGATCGTTGAGCAACATCGCCAGGCTGTAGGCTTCTTCGCCCGTGGAGCAGCCCGCGGACCAGACGCGGATTTCTTCTTTCTCGGGATGTGCCGACACCGCAGCGCTGACCAGTTGCGGCACGACATCGCGTTCCAGCGCTTCGAAGGCTTCACGGTCGCGGAAGAAGTTGGTCACGCCAATCAGCATGTCCCCCAGCAGCGCCTTGGTTTCTTCGGGATTGCTTTGCAGATAGTTGTAGTAAGCGCGCAGATCCGGCTGGGCGGTGACCTGCATCCGGCGTTCGATCCGGCGCAATACGGTCGCCCGTTTGTAGTGCTTGAAATCATGGCCAGTGCCGGTGCGCAACTGGATCAGGACGTCATGCAGCAATTGTTCGGCGACCACCGCTTCGCGTTCGGACAGGGCGGCGATGGTTTGCTGTTCGGGTTCGTTGACCGTGGGCAAGCTGATTTCCTGGGAGTTGCGCCACAGCTCCAGGAGCTTTTGCGGCATGTCGACCACGGGCAATACCAGGTCGACCATGTGGGTTTCGATGGCCGCGCGGGGCATGCCGTCGAATTCGGCGTCTTCCGGTGCCTGGGCCAGTGTGATACCGCCTTGTTCCTTGATCCGCGACAAACCGACCGCGCCGTCCGAACCGGTGCCTGACAGCACGACCCAGAAGGCACGCTCGCGGTGCACGTCGGCCAGGTCGCGGAAGAACAGATCAATGGAGGCATGGCGACTTTCGCGCGAATCGGGGGTGCTGACTTCAAGAAAACCGTCATTCATCGTCAACCGTTGCGCCGGTGAAATCACGTACACCCGGTTTTTCTCGATGGGCACCGTTTCGGTGACCTGCAGAACCGGCATGTTGGTCGATTCCTGGATGATTTTGTCAGCGATGCTTTCGTGATCCGGCGACAGATGAAGAATGATCACGAACGCCATGCCGTTGTCCTGGGGCATGTTTTCGAAGAACAGTCTGATCGCTTGCAGCCCGCCCGCCGACGCGCCAATACCCACCACCGGGAAGTCCAGGGTGCTTGGGCTCCGGGCCATTTGCTCGGGAGCAATGGCCGAGTGCTTGGGTGTGGTGGTCATAACTTCTGCCTTTGCCGGCGACGGGTAAGGGTGACTTGTAGTTAAAAGGGGTGAGGTGCGCATCAATAAATCAGGATAATCCCTTTTTTTAATAACACCTTCAAATATTTAGCTCGCTTTTGGGGCTGGGCATAAGTTCTTTGACAGCCAAATGCACAATTGCGCTCCCCGCGCTTCAAGGGAACGCCACTACTGGCCGATAACCTGAGTGGTCTTCTTAAATTGCCTGGAAATCCTCGATGCTGTCGTATCACCAAAAGCGTTTTCTGATCGTCGATGATTTCTCGGATTTCCGCAGTTCCGTCCGGTCCATGCTGCGTGAACTCGGGGTCAAGGATGTCGACACCGCCGACACGGGTGAGGCGGCGCTGCGCATGTGTTCGCAGAAGGCCTACGATTTCATCCTGCAGGATTTTCACCTGGGCGATGGCAAGAAAAACGGTCAGCAGGTACTCGAAGACTTGATGATCGAGAAGCTGATCAGCCATGAAGCCGTGTTCGTCATGGTGACCGCCGAAACCAGCCAGGCCATGGTGCTCAGCGCCCTGGAGCACGAGCCCGATGCCTACCTGACCAAGCCCTTCAATCGTTCCGGCCTGGCCCAGCGCCTGGAACGGCTGGAGCAGCGCAAGACCTTGCTCAAGCCGATCCTGCAAGCCCTCGATCGGGGCAAACCGGTGGAAGTGCTCAATGCCTGCATCGCCCTGTGCAAGCAAGACATTCGATACTCGCCGTTGTGCCTGCGCTATCGCGCCGATGCCCTGCGCGACCTGAATCAGAACGGAGCGCTGGAGCGTCTTTACGACAGCATCATTGCTGATCGACCATTGCCGTGGGCGTTTGCCGGGCTGGGCAAGTTGCTGTTCAAGCGTGGCCAGGTCAGTCAGGCCAAAGGCGTCTACGAAAAAGCCCTGAAAGTGTTCCCGATGATGCCGGCCCTCTACGATGGCATGGCCGATGTACTCGTTGCCGAAGGGGACACCAAGGCTGCGCAGAATGTGTTGGAAGAGGCGATTCGCTTATCGCCGCTGGCGGTGCGTCGCCAAGCGCAGTTGGGCAAGCTGGCCATGACCAACGAAGATTTTGAAACGGCCTCAAAAGCCTATCGCCAGGCCGTGTCTCAAGGTGCGCAGTCGCGTTTCAAGGATGCCGAAAGCAACCTCGGCCTCGCCCACGCCTTGATCAGCAAAGGCAGTGAAAAGGGCCTGGACACCCGGACCCGACTGGAAATCAACACGACGCTGAGTGCGGTGGCCAAGGAAAACCCGAGCGACCCTGGGCTGCAGATTCGTGCGCGACTGATGAAGGCCACCAGTCTGTTGCTTAACGATGCCGAAACCGCCGAGAAGCTCACCGAGCAAGCGATGATGCGCCTCGATGGCATGGAGCAGTTCATGAGCGCCGAAGCGGCGCTGCTGGTCGCCAAACAATTGCAAATGCTCGGGCAGGCCAGCGCTGGCGCCTCGATGCTGAAAAACTGCGCGGAAATCTACGGCGACGACCCGACTGTAATGAAGGGCATCGCCAAGCTGACCGACGACCCGGCCATCCTCAATTCCGGCAACGCCGCCGCCGACCTCAACCGTCAGGGCGTGCGGGTGTACAAGACCGGCAACCTGGTGGAGGCCCGCGAGGTTTTCCGCAAAGCACTGGCGCTGCAACCGAAGAACATCAGCATCGCCCTGAACATGGCGCAGGCGTTGTTGCATGGCACCGACACCAGTGTGCCTTCGGCGGAAATGGAAGAGTGTCGGACCTGCCTGAAAATGGTCGGCCTGATGCCTGACACCGATACGCGTTTTCCCCGTTATCAGAAACTTCGAAGCAAGGCGTTTGGCGAATGAGCGACAGCGAACAGGCACTCGATTTTTCCACGGTGATTGCCTCCACCGTGCACGACATGAAGAACTCCCTGGCCATGTTGATGCAGGCCCACAGCCAATGGCTGGCGCGCTTGCCCGACACGACGCGGCAGACCCCGGAGCAAGGCGTGATCGAGTTCGAGTTTGCTCACCTGAACGGCATGCTGGTGCAGTTGCTGGGGTTGTACAAACTCGGCGTCAACCAGATGCCGTTGCAGCCGGCTTACCATGAACTGGATGACTTCATCGAAGCGCAACTGGCCTGCCACCAGGACGTGTTCGCCAGCCGCGGGATCATGGCGACCTACGAAGTGGATCCGTTGAGCCCGCTGGGTTTCTTCGATAGGGAGTTAATCGCTTCGGTGCTGGCCAACAGCATCAACAACGCCATTCGCTACGCCCGCCATGCGCTGTTGATCAGTGTCAGCGATGAAGCCGGCCAATTGGTGCTGACCATCAACGACGATGGCGAGGGTTACCCGCCCGAGATGATCGAGCGCCAGGCTGATTACGTGCAGGGCATCAACCACAGCAGTGGCAGCACCGGGCTGGGCTTGTACTTTGCCGGGCGGATTGCCGCGCTGCACCAGCGCAATGGCGTCGGCGGGCGCACCGAAATCAGTAATGGCGGCCCGTTGGGCGGCGGTGTGTTCAGCCTCTATCTCCCCTGAAAACCGCGCAATCCCTGTAGGAGCTGGCTTGCCAGCGAAGGCGTCTTAAAATTCAGCGATGAAGTTGGCTGACCCACCGCTTTCGCTGGCAAGCCAGCTCCTACAGGGGGCTGTTATCGTTGTGGCGATTTTGTTCGCCGCTGCTTGATATTCCGAACAGCCGAAGCCTATTTTGTACGGGTCGCCGTTCGCGGCTCGCACAATAAAAAGGATTGCGTCATGACAACCGGTGGCCATAGTTCACTCGCGGAGCGATTGACGGGCATTGATGAGATTGAGTGTGTTACGCCGGACTTGAATGGCGTACCCCGCGGCAAGGTAATGACCGCCGAGGGCTTTCTCGAAGGTCGGCGTTTGCAGATGGCGCGGGGTGTGCTGCTGCAATGCATCATGGGCGGATATCCGCCAGCACGCTTTTACGGCAGCGACGATGGTGATCTGGCGCTGGTGCCCGACGCGGCGCACATCCATCGCTTGCCCTGGAGCAACCCACCGCGCGCATTGGCCATTTGCGATGCCGACGAGCTGACCGGTGCACGTTCGAACCTGTCGACCCGCGGCCAATTGAAAGCGGTGATCGCGCGTTACGCGGCCCTTGGCCTGGCGCCGGTGGTGGCGACCGAGCTGGAATTCTTTGTCTTCGCACCGAACACCGACCCGACTCAACCCTTCCAGCCGCCGCTCGGCCTGGACGGTCGTCGCGAAGATGGTCAATCGGCATTTAGCGTCAGCTCCAATAACGGCTTGCGCCCGTTCTTCACTGAAGTCTACGAATCCATGGCGGCCCTGGGCTTGCCACGCGATACCTTCATGCACGAAATGGGCGTCAGCCAATTCGAGATCAACTTGCTGCACGGCGACCCGTTGCTGCTGGCCGACCAGACTTTTTTATTCAAGCATCTGCTCAAGGAAGTCGCGCTCAAGCATGGCCTGACCGTGGTCTGCATGGCCAAGCCGCTGGCGCACACGCCGGGCAGTTCGATGCATATCCACCAGAGCATCGTCGAAATCGGCACCGATCGTAACGTGTTCAGCGACAAGGCCGGCAAACCGACCGCGATGTTCCGTCATTTCATCGGCGGGCAGCAGGCTGGCATGGCGGATTTCACCGCGCTGTTCGCGCCGAACGTGAATTCCTATCAGCGCTTGTGCCATCCGTACGCATCGCCGAATAATGCTTGCTGGTCCCACGATAATCGTGCGGCGGGTTTGCGCATTCCGGCCAGTTCGCCGGCCGCTCGTCGGGTCGAAAACCGCTTGCCGGGGGCCGACGCCAACCCGTATCTGGCGATTGCCGCGAGTCTGGCGGCGGGGTTGTATGGCATTGAACACCAGCTGGAACCGAGCGAGCCGATCCAGGGTGTGTTCGAAGTGCCGGACAATCTTTCGCTGCCGTGTACCTTGCATGCCGCTCTTGAGCGTCTGAAACGTAGCCAATTGGCGAAGGAACTGTTTGGCCCCGAGTTCATCGAAGGCTACATCGCGACGAAGACCCTGGAACTGACCAGCTTCTTTGATGAAATTACACCCTGGGAGCGCCGTGTTTTAGCAGCCCAGGCCTGACGCATCGTCTCTATGGGGCTATCTTTTCGGATAACCCGTTTCTCACTGCAAGGAGCCGCTCGGAACGCCGATGCGCCAAATCTGGAAACCCTTTCGAGCGCTTTATTTCGCTTCGCTGATGATGTTGATCGGCTCTGGCTTGCTGAGTACGTACCTGGGCTTGCGCCTGGCGGCGGATCACGTCGACAGTCTGTGGGTCGGTGCGTTGATGGCCGCCAACTATTTTGGCCTGGTGCTGGGCGGCAAGATCGGCCATCGGCTGATCGCGCGGGTCGGGCATATTCGAGCCTATTCGGCGTGCGCCGGGATTGTCGGCGCGGCTGTGTTGGGCCCCGGTTTGGTCGACTGGTTGCCGGCATGGCTGTTCCTGCGGGTCATCGTCGGCCTCGGCATGATGTGCCAGTACATGGTCATCGAAAGCTGGCTCAACGAACAGGCCGAAGCCTCGCAGCGGGGGGCGGTGTTCAGTGGCTACATGATCGCGTCCTACCTGGGCCTGGTGCTGGGCCAGCTGATTTTGGTCATGCACCCGGCCCTGGGCCTGGAACTGTTGATGCTGGTCGCGCTGTGCTTTGCCCTGTGCCTGGTGCCGGTGGCCCTGACGCGGCGGATTCACCCGGCGCCGTTACATCCGGCACCGATGGAACCGCGCTTCTTCATCAAGCGCGTGCCACAGTCGTTGAGTACGGTACTGGGGGCCGGGCTGATCATTGGTTCGTTCTATGGTCTGGCACCGTTGTATGCCTCGCAGCAAGGGTTATCCACCGAGCAGGTCGGTCTGTTCATGGGTAGCTGCGTTTTCGCCGGGCTGATGGTGCAGTGGCCGTTGGGCTGGCTGTCCGACCGTTATGACAGGGCGTTGTTGATTCGCTGTTTCGCGGTGGTCCTGGCCGTGGCGGCATTGCCGCTGGCAATCTTGCAACAGGTGTCGCTGGAGATATTGTTCATTGCCGGGTTCGTTTGTTCACTGGTCATGTTCTGCCTGTATCCACTGGCAGTGGCCTTCTCCAATGACCACGTCGAAGGCGATCGTCGCGTATCCCTGACCGCGATGTTGCTGGTGACCTATGGCGTGGGCGCGAGCATCGGACCGTTGGTGGCCGGCGTGCTGATGAAACTGTTCGGCAGCCACATGCTGTATGCCTTCTTCAGTTTCTTCGCGTTGGTGCTGGTGTGGCGGATTCGCCCGAAAGCAGTCACCAACCTGCATCAGGTCGACGATGCTCCATTGCACCACGTGGCCATGCCCGACAGCATGTCGAGTTCGCCGCTGGTGGCGTGCCTTGACCCGCGTGTCGATGAGCAGGTGGTGCAGGACCAGATGCAGAACCCGATCAATCCTGAGCCAGACCCGGAACCCGAAACCGAACCGACGGCCGAAACCGATCGGCCTCCGGATGAGCCGGACACCGGTCGCGAGCAAAGTTTTACCGAGGCCAGGCCTTAAATTAAGCGCATAAAAAAACGGGCAGTCACCGCAAGGGACTGCCCGTTTTTTATTGTGGCGGCTATTACATGTCGTCTTTGTCGAAGCGTCGCGCTTCGCGCTGAAGCTGATAGACGAACCGCTCGACTTGCCGCTGCACCAGGCCGCTCATGTTGTGAAAGCGGATGCCGGCGAAGGTGGTGGAGATTTTTTCTTCGAAGTGCAGGTAGCGCAGCTCGACCGGCGCGGTCATTTTGCCAAAGGGCAGGGCTGCGGCGAAGCGGTCGTAAACCTGGCCGAGTTGCAGGCTGCCGGTGATGTCGCCGTCGAAGCGCAGCTTGCAGCCGGTGGCGGAGATGTCCAGCAGTTTGCCGCTGATCGGTGCCTTGAGCTTTTCACCATCGAGATCGACGTTGACCAGTTGCGCCAGTTTCAACGCTGCACGGAACGCATTGCGCCGCTGATGGTAAACCACCTCGGCGGGCAATGGGCCGCGGTAGCAGCGGCTGCCACCGGACTCGTCAATGCTCAGCGGGCCGTTGCTTTCCCAGGCAATGCGCACGCCGTCGTGAAAGCCTTCGACCTTGAACGGTTCGCCGGCCAGCAGGTAGCGTTCACCGTCGCGGGGAATCATTTCGTCCAGGGCGATCGTCTTGCTTTCACGATCGATGTCCACCAGATAGCTCTGGAAGCGCTGGCTGCGCTCGTGGAACGTAATGATCAGCGGGTCATGGCTTTCTTGCAGCTGGCGAAGATTGCCGGAGATCTCCAGGGGCGTGCTGAGCACCTTGGGTGGCTGCGGAGCATCGTCCGCGTTTAAGGCATTGGACACGGTTCATCAATCTCCAGACAAAATTTGACTGCGGCTAGCCAGCATTTTGCCAGCATGTTTCGCGTCTTGATAGGGCGTGCGCATGTTGCCGGCTCAAGCCTGACTGAGTGGGCGCGGCTTCACAAGGGTGGAGAATGATCCGCTGGCATTGTAGAGCGCTGGCGGTTCACCGCCGGTGAGGATTTTCAGCTGAGTGGCCGTGGCGGCCTGTTGCATGATGATCGACTGGCCATTGTTGACATTGGCGGCCTGGCATTGGGCCAGGAGGTCGGTCAGTACGTCGCTTTGTGCCAGCAATTGCTCGCCGATGCTCGACTGCTCGGCCAGTTGCTCAAGGCCCTTGCGCGTGGTCGGCAGGTTGAGGCTGGCGAGGATTTCACTGCGTTTGCGGCCATGCTGTTCGAGCAAAATGATCAGTGCCTGCTTCTGCGCCAGAATGTCTTCGAGCAGTTGCATGTCGCGACCATGCAAGGCGAGGGACTCGGTTTGCAGTAACTGCAGCAAGTGTTGGGCTGGAGCGAAGTCGTCGGTGATCAGTTGCAGCAAATTAGTGTCGTGCATGGCTGGCCTTGGGTTTTAAGCGTCCAAAAGCCTGGCGCAGACCGTGGTGGCCTAGCGCTGGGCTTCGAAGTTGAGCAGTTTGCTGGCTACGCGGTTGCTGTCGACTTTATAGCTGCCATCGGCAATCGCTGCTTTCAACTCGGCCACGCGGGCTTTGTCGACGGCAGGCTGATCGCGCAGCGAGTCAGTGACCTTCTGCAACTGTTGAGCCTCATTGCTGAGATGTACCGATTCCCCGCTTTTGACGGTGCTGGCCTGTTCGGCCGGGGTATTCAGCGGCGCGGATTTGCCGGTTTCGGCGGTTTCCTTGGCAACGCTGGTACGTGTACTGCCCGTCAGTGATGAGGAACTGTTCAAACGGTTGAAATCGATGACCATGATAAAAAAACCTCTGGGTATTTGGACGCTTGCCATGTTTTCGGCCATACCCGGAAAAACTTTAGGCCCATTTATAAATGAGCTTGCGCGCGCCAGCGCTTGCCCTGCCTGGGGCACAGTTTAGGCAACAGTCGGTCGGCGCGCCATCCTCATGAATAGATACCTACATGGCGACTTCCACCTGGCCGGGCGCGATGACTTGCGCCTTGATAACCCGCTGGGAGTTGAGGTTCTTCACCCGGATCTGTTCGCGCAGGCCACCATTGGACAGCGCTTCACCGGGCATGCGCACGCTGAGCGTACCACTGCGGGCGGTGATCACCACCTGGTCACCCTTGCTGATCACTTCAGCCTGTTCCATGTGCACCAGGGTCACTACCTGATCGGCGACCATTGGTCGGGTAAGTTTCTGCCCGATCGCCTGATCGACGGAGGTCAGGTAACCCTGGCTGATCAAACTGATGTCGCGCTCGCGCAGGGTCACGTCTTCGGGCTCGATTATGCCGGTGCGCCGCAGGGGCCGGGTGGTCGTCACAATGTCGCGAAACAGGCGGACTTGAGCCGGCACGAAGACTGTCCAGGGTGATGCGCCCTCGCAGCGAACCTTCACCGTCACCCGGCCCAGCGGCTTGGCCGGGCTCTCGAGGGTGGCTGTCAATTCCTTGTCGCACATCGGCATGCGCAGGCGCGGATCGAGCTGGTTAACTTCGATTTCGTAGCGCCCCTGCGTTTGACTGGTCGCCAGATAGTCCTCTACGGTGAATTCAAGAAAGCCCTGAGTGACGCCGATAAGCATGTCAGGCAAGGTAACCGCGTCAGCAAGGGCAGGGCTGCCAGCGTTGAACAGGCAGACGGCCGACATCGCGCAAAGCAATTTGCGGAAGATTGATGTCAGGCGTCGGGAAAATGTCGGTTCTGTGTTCATAAGAGTTAAAAAGCAAGCGCCGTGCCGTTTCGTGATGAATGCGCGTCGCAACACACTTAAGCGTTGGTGTAGGAGTCTGTGCATGGCTGGTGTAATGGATGCGGTAAACCAGCGCACGCAACTGGTAGGGCAGAATCGCCTTGAGCTGTTGTTGTTCCGTCTCGACGGCCAGCAGCTGTATGGGATCAACGTGTTCAAGGTTCGGGAAGTGCTGCAATGCCCCAAACTCACGCTGATGCCAAAATCCAGTCCTGTCGTGTGCGGTGTGGCGAATATCCGGGGGGCGACCATTCCGATTCTTGATCTGGCGATGGCGACCGGTTCCGGGGCTTTGAAAGACAAGAACAATCCCTTCGTGATCATCACGGAGTACAACACCAAGACCCAGGGTTTCCTGGTCCGCTCGGTGGAGCGCATCGTCAACATGAACTGGGAGGAGATCCATCCGCCACCCAAGGGCACGGGACGCGATCATTACCTGACGGCTGTGACTCGGGTCGACAATCAGCTAGTCGAAATCATCGACGTCGAAAAAGTGCTGGCGGAAGTGGCGCCGACACCGGAAGCGATTTCCGTTGGCGTGGTGGATGTCGAAACCCAGCACAAGGCGCTGTCCTTGCGCGTGCTGACGGTCGATGACTCGTCGGTGGCGCGCAAGCAGGTCACGCGTTGCCTGCAAACGGTCGGGGTCGAAGTGGTGGCGTTGAACGACGGTCGGCAAGCGCTGGAGTACCTGCGCAAACTGGTCGACGAAGGCAAGAAGCCGGAAGAAGAGTTCCTGATGATGATTTCCGACATCGAAATGCCGGAGATGGACGGGTACACCCTCACGGCCGAGATCCGCGCCGACCCGCGCATGCAAAAGCTTCATATCATCCTGCATACTTCGTTGTCGGGCGTATTCAATCAGGCGATGGTCAAGAAAGTCGGTGCCGATGACTTCCTTGCCAAGTTCCGTCCTGATGACCTGGCATCCCGGGTAGTCGACCGGATCAAAGCAGCAGACATCAGCTAGGGGCCTTTTGCCCCTGGCGGTCAACACGATTTAAGAGGCGGTATCTTTGTCTACGGGTAATTTGGATTTCGAACAGTTCCGGGTCTTCCTGGAAAAAGCCTGTGGCATTTTGCTCGGTGAAAACAAGCAGTACCTGGTGTCGAGCCGTCTCAACAAACTGATGGAACAGCAGGGCATCAAGTCCCTGGGTGAGCTGGTGCAGCGCATCCAGACCCAGCCTCGCAGCGGTTTGCGCGAGATGGTGGTGGATGCCATGACCACCAACGAAACCTTGTGGTTTCGTGACACCTATCCGTTTGAAGTCTTGAAGAACAAGGTGCTGCCCGAAGCGATCAAGGCGGCTCCCGGCCAGCGACTGCGGATCTGGTCGGCGGCGTGCTCGTCGGGTCAGGAACCGTATTCGCTGTCGATGTCGATCGATGAGTTCGAGCGGACGAATATCGGTCAGTTGAAGGCGGGGGTGCAGATTGTTGCGACTGATCTGTCCGGCACCATGCTGACCAATTGCAAGACCGGCGAGTACGACAGCCTGGCCATCGGTCGCGGTTTGTCGCCCGAGCGGCTGCAGCGTTATTTCGACCCGAAAGGGCCGGGCCGCTGGGCCATCAAGGCGCCGATCAAGAGCCGGGTGGAGTTCCGCTCGTTCAACTTGCTGGACAGCTACGCGAGCCTCGGCAAGTTCGACATCGTGTTCTGCCGCAACGTGCTGATCTACTTCTCCGCCGAAGTGAAGAAAGACATTCTGTTGCGCATCCACGGCACGTTGAAGCGCGGCGGTTATCTGTTCCTCGGTGCTTCCGAAGCGCTGAACGGATTGCCGGATCATTACCAGATGGTCCAGTGCAGCCCGGGGATCATTTACCAGGCGAAGTGATTCGTTGGCGGCAACAAAAAACGGGAGTCCTCAGGGGCTCCCGTTTTTTTATGCCTGATGATTTCCCTCAAACACCGCAACCCCTGTAGGAGCGAGGCTTGCCCGCGAAAGCGGTGTGTCAGACAACATCATCATTGACTGCCCCGACGCTTTCGCGGGCAAGCCTCGCTCCTACAGGGAAAGGTGTTGTTCATGGGAAAGCGGCAGAAAAGCGGCAGCCAGCGGAAATCGGTTGCCGCTTTTCTGGCATTGCCGCGTTGCCACTGCCCGCAAAGCCCCGGTTTACGGGCTTTTTTGAATTGGCACGACGCTTGCTAATGTCCATGTTACGAAAAATCAGGTCACCCGAAGGTTTCCCGACATGAGCATCAGCTTCGATAAAGCGCTCGGTATCCACGAACAAGCCCTGGGCTTTCGCGCCCAGCGTGCCGAAGTCCTGGCCAACAACATCGCCAACGCCGACACCCCGAACTACAAGGCTCGGGACCTGGACTTCTCGAAAGTGCTCGCCGAGCAAAGCGAGAAAACCAAAAACGGCACTTTCGCCTTGAACATGACCAACAGCCGTCATATCGAAGCGCAAGGCCTGGGCAATGGCGACGAGTCGCTGCTGTATCGCACGCCGATGCAACCGTCGATCGACCAGAACACCGTGGACGCCCAGCTGGAACAGTCGAACTACGCGGAAAACGCGGTCAACTTCCAGGCCAGCTTCACCCTGCTCAATAGCAAATTCAAAGGGCTGGTGTCAGCCCTGCGTGGAGAGTAAGTCATGTCCCTGTCCAGTGTTTTCAACATTGCCGGTAGCGGCATGAGTGCGCAGACCACTCGCTTGAACACCGTTGCGTCGAACATCGCCAACGCCGAGACCGTCTCGTCGAGCATCGACCAGACCTACCGTGCGCGCCACCCGGTGTTCGCCACCATGTTCCAGGGCGGCCAGAGCGGCGGCAGCGATTCGCTGTTCCAGAACCAGGACGCGGCCGGTCAAGGCGTGCAAGTGCTGGGCGTGGTCGAAGACCAGAGCAACCTTGAAGCGCGCTACGAGCCGAACCATCCGGCCGCCGACGCCAAGGGTTACGTCTACTACCCGAACGTCAACGTGGTGGAAGAAATGGCCGACATGATTTCCGCGAGCCGTTCGTTCCAGACCAACGCCGAAATGATGAACACCGCCAAAACCATGATGCAAAAGGTCCTGACCCTCGGTCAGTGATAAGGGGCGACTCAGATGAGTGTTACCGATACCACCAGTGGGTTGAGCCTCAAAGACATCCTGGCCAACTCCTCGATCAAGACCAACACCGGTAACGACAGCCTCGCGTCGGCTGCCGGCAGCGCCAGCGGCAAGAAGGCCCTGGGCAAGGATGCGTTTCTGCAGTTGCTGGTCACGCAGCTGAAAAACCAGAACCCGCTGGAACCGCAGGACAACGGCGCGTTCGTCGCCCAGTTGGCGCAGTTCAGCAGTCTGGAAGGGATCACCACCCTCAACGAGACCGTGTCCGGCATTGCCGGTAACTACAACTCGTCCCAGGCATTGCAGGCCTCGTCACTGGTGGGCCGTTCGGTCATTGCACCGGGCGACAAGGCCGTGGTCGACACGACGAAGGGCCTGACCGGTTCGGTGGCGATACCGCAATCCGTCGCGTCAGCCACCCTGACGATTGCCGACAAGGACGGCAAAACCGTCCGCACCATCAAGCTGGAAGACCAGAAAGCCGGCAATTCGAGCTTCACCTGGGACGGCAAGGACGATGCCGGCAACGTGCTCGCATCGGGAACTTACACGTTTGGGGCCACGACCACTATCGATGGCCAGGGCGCAGCGCTGGTGACCAATCTGCCGGCGACCGTCAACAGCGTGACCATCAGCCAGACCGGCGGCGAGTTGATGCTCAACCTCGCCGGGCTGGGCAGTGTCGCCCTGTCCAAAGTTCAAACCATTGGTATATAGAGCCGACTAACACGGCACAAAGGAGTGGAATATGTCTTTCAATATCGGCCTTAGCGGTCTCTATGCAGCCAACAAACAACTGGACGTAACCGGCAACAACATCGCCAACGTGGCGACCACCGGTTTCAAATCGTCCCGTGCAGAATTCGAAGACGTGTACTCGGCGACCAAGTTGGGTTCGGGCAGCAAGACCACCGGTAGTGGCGTGCGCCTGGCCAACGTTTCCCAGCAGTTTACCCAGGGTGATATCAACAACACCGGTAACGTGCTGGACATGGGCATCAATGGCTCCGGCTTCTTCGTGCTGAACAACAACGGTTCGCTGTCCTACACCCGTGCCGGTACGTTCAAGGTCGACAAGGAAGGTTTCGTCACCAACACCGACGGCACATCGCGCCTGCAGGGTTACGGCGTGGATGCCAACGGCAAGATCGTCAACGGTGTGCTGACCGACCTGCGCATCGACACGTCCAACCTGGCACCGAAATCGACCAGCAACATTTCGTCGACGATCAACCTGAACTCTACGGAGAAAGTGATTGATCAGACCGTACCCGCCAACAAGTTCGACCCAAGCAAAATCGAAACGTATTCCAAGCCGTTCAGTACGCCGATTTATGACAGCCAGGGCAACAAGCACGTGATGGACCAGTACATGGTCAAGACGGGCGCCAACACCTGGGACGTCTACACCCTGATTGACAACCGCAACCCGGATGGCAGCCTGCCTGCCGCCCCGACGGCGCCGGTTCCTTCGACCATGACCTTCGATTCGACCGGCAAACTGGTGCAGGTCAGCACCCCGGTGCCGCCAACCGTACCGCCAACTGTTCCGACGCCTACGCCAGTGATCAGCAGTGACCTGAAGGTCACCACCTGGGTGCCAGGGACCGTGACCAACGGCACCTGGACAGCCAACGGTGCGAGCGCCAACCCTGCCGGCGTGACCATCTCGATGGCCAACACCACGCAATACAATGCCGACTCCGCGCGCTCGATTCCGACGCAAGATGGCTACGCCACTGGCCAGATCACCAACCTGACCATCGACGGCAGCGGTGTGTTGCTGGCCAACTTCAGCAACAACCAGACCAAGCCTATTGGCCAGATTTCCCTGGCCAGCTTCACCAACGAACAAGGCTTGCAGCCAGTGGGCGGCACCAGCTGGAAAGAAACCTACGCGTCGGGTATCCCGGGCTACGATGCACCGGAAACCGGCACCCTGGGTTCGATCGCTTCCAACTCCCTGGAAGAGTCCAACGTCAACGTGACCAATGAACTGGTCGACCTGATCAAGGCTCAGAGCAACTACCAGGCGAACGCCAAGACCATCTCCACCCAGAGCACCATCATGCAGACCATCATTCAGATGACCTGATGCGGGTGGGTGGTTAGCGCTTCACCAAGAGCCCCTCGATCGAGGGGCTTTTTTGTGGTCGGGAACAGGCATTTTGTGTTGTCAGGGCGGGCCTCTTCGCGGGCAAGCCTCGCTCCTACAGGACTATGCAAAACCTGTGGGAGCGGGCTTGCCCGCGAAGGCGCCAGACCCGCCGCCACATTCCTCAAGGCAAAAGAAAACCCCCGGCAGGCTTGCGGCCTGTCGGGGGTTCTTGTGTTACCGGCTCAGCTTATTGGCAAGCTTCGCAATCCGGCTCGTCGATGGCGCAAGCCTTCGGCACTGGAGCAGGGCCGGCAGGCGCTGCCAGGACCGAATCTTCACCGTGGTTGCCGCCGCTGGAAACAGCGTTCAGCTTGCCGGTGTTGATGGTCGACTTCTCGGTGCTGGTCGCAGCCAGGGCACGGAGGTAGTAAGTGGTTTTCAGACCACGATACCAAGCCATACGGTAGGTCACGTCGAGCTTCTTGCCCGATGCGCCAGCGATGTACAGGTTCAGCGACTGAGCCTGGTCGATCCACTTCTGACGACGGCTGGCCGCGTCAACGATCCACTTGGTGTCCACTTCGAAAGCAGTCGCGTAGAGCTCTTTGAGCTCTTGCGGAATGCGTTCGATCTGCTGCACCGAACCGTCGTAGTATTTCAGGTCGTTGATCATGACCGAATCCCACAGACCGCGAGCCTTGAGGTCGCGAACCAGGTACGGGTTGATCACGGTGAATTCGCCCGACAGGTTCGATTTCACGTAGAGGTTCTGGTAGGTCGGTTCGATCGACTGCGATACGCCAGTGATGTTGGCGATGGTCGCGGTCGGTGCGATGGCCATGATGTTGGAGTTACGAATGCCTTTCTGAACACGGGCGCGAACCGGTGCCCAGTCCAGGGATTCGTTCAGGTCAACGTCGATGTACTTCTGGCCACGTTGCTCGATCAGGATCTGTTGCGAATCCAGCGGCAGGATGCCCTTGGACCACAGCGAACCCTGGAACGTCTCGTAAGCGCCACGCTCGTCAGCCAGGTCGCAGGACGCCTGGATCGCGTAGTAGCTGACCGCTTCCATGGATTTGTCGGCGAACTCGACGGCAGCGTCGGAACCGTAAGGAATGTGCTGCAGGTACAAAGCGTCCTGGAAGCCCATGATGCCCAGGCCGACCGGACGGTGCTTGAAGTTGGAGTTCTTCGCTTGTGGCACCGAGTAGTAGTTGATGTCGATCACGTTATCGAGCATGCGCACGGCGGTGTTCACGGTACGTTCCAGCTTGGCGGTGTCCAGCTTGCCGTTGACGATGTGGTTCGGCAGGTTGATCGAGCCCAGGTTGCAAACGGCGATCTCGTCCTTGTTAGTGTTCAAGGTGATCTCGGTGCACAGGTTCGAGCTGTGAACCACGCCGACGTGCTGCTGCGGGCTGCGCAGGTTGCACGGGTCTTTGAAGGTCAGCCAAGGGTGGCCGGTTTCAAACAGCATGGAGAGCATTTTGCGCCACAGGTCTTTGGCCTGAATGGTCTTGAACAGTTTGATCTTGCCTGGGTACTCGGACAGGGCTTCGTAGTATTCGTAACGCTCTTCGAAGGCCTTGCCGGTCAGGTCGTGCAGGTCCGGAACTTCGGACGGCGAGAACAGGGTCCACTTGCCGTCATCGAAGACGCGCTTCATGAACAGGTCAGGGATCCAGTTGGCGGTGTTCATGTCGTGGGTACGACGACGATCATCACCGGTGTTCTTGCGCAGCTCGATGAACTCTTCGATGTCCATGTGCCAGGTTTCCAGGTAGGCACACACAGCGCCTTTGCGCTTGCCACCCTGGTTAACGGCGACGGCGGTGTCGTTCACCACTTTCAGGAACGGTACAACGCCCTGGGATTTGCCGTTGGTGCCCTTGATGTACGAACCCAGCGCACGGACCGGGGTCCAGTCGTTGCCCAGGCCGCCCGCGAATTTCGACAACATGGCGTTGTCGTGGATCGCGTGGTAGATGCCCGACAGGTCATCCGGCACGGTGGTCAGGTAGCAGCTCGACAGCTGTGGACGCAGGGTGCCGGCGTTGAACAGGGTCGGGGTCGAGGACATGTAGTCGAAGGACGACAACAGGTTGTAGAACTCGATCGCACGGTCTTCCTTGTTCTTCTCTTCGATCGCCAGGCCCATGGCCACGCGCATGAAGAAGATCTGCGGCAGTTCGAAACGCACGCCATCCTTGTGGATGAAGTAACGGTCGTACAGGGTTTGCAGGCCCAGGTAGGTGAACTGCTGGTCACGCTCGTGGTTGATCGCCTTGCCGAGTTTTTCCAGGTCGAAGGTGGCCAGGATCGGGTTCAGCAATTCGAATTCGATACCCTTGGCGATGTACGAAGGCAAGGCCTTGGCGTACAGGTCGACCATTTCGTGGTGAGTCGCGCTCTCGGCAACTTCCAGGAAGCTCAGGCCTTCGGCACGCAGGGTGTCCATCAGCAGGCGAGCGGTCACGAACGAGTAGTTCGGCTCACGCTCGACCAGGGTCCGGGCGGTCATCACCAGGGCGGTGTTGACGTCGGTCAGGGCCACGCCGTCGTACAGGTTCTTCAGGGTTTCGCGCTGGATCAGGTCGCCGTCGACTTCTTCCAGGCCTTCGCACGCTTCGGTGACGATGGTGTTCAGGCGGCCCATGTCCAGAGGCGCAAAGCTGCCATCGGCGCGGGTGATGCGGATCGACGGGTGAGCGTTGACCGCTTCTTCGGCCGGCGCGTGGGCGGCGCGTTCTTTCGAACGACCGTCACGGTAGATCACGTAGTCGCGAGCCACTTTCTGCTCGCCGGCACGCATCAGGGCCAGTTCGACCTGGTCCTGGATTTCTTCGATGTGGATGGTGCCGCCCGAAGGCATGCGACGCTTGAAGGTCGCGGTGACTTGTTCGGTCAGGCGCGCAACGGTGTCGTGGATTCGCGACGAAGCGGCAGCGGTGCCGCCTTCAACTGCGAGAAACGCTTTGGTGATCGCGACGGTGATTTTGTCATCGGTGTAAGGAACGACAGTGCCGTTACGCTTGATCACGCGCAGTTGGCCAGGCGCGGTGGCGGACAGATCCGAAGTCGAATCTGCGGCCTGCGGCAAGGTGCCCTGCGGGTTCTCGCGAGTTGTGTCGGTTTGCATGGGGGGTTGTCTCCACATTCTCTATGTTTGTTTGGGCACCATCTGGGTGCCCACCGTTCTGTCCTGAAGCACTACAACCGGCGAGGGGCCGGGCATACCAACTTCGGGACAGATCAGGAAGGGGCTATTGGGGCGCCGCTTCCATGCCGAAGTCTTTGGTCCCAGGCCTTGAACCTGAAACCGGGATCCTTTTGGGTGACAGTAATTGACTGCAACACCCGTACCGTTAACGCCGTTTTCGGCTCAAAAACAGTAGCCATCCGCACGCGCGGTTTGGTCTTTCGAAAATACGTTTGGTTCAACCGGAAAGAGGCAATAAAAGCGCTTGAAATCGGTATCCGGTTTGTGTTTGGTTTTTGGCATAAAACCCTACATGTAGGGTTTTTTTAGCGCCGTGCTACAAGATAATGCGTTTTGGGGGGTGTTGCAACGTACTACCTGTGGATAAACCTGTGCGTAAATTGTGTGTGAAAGTCGGAACGCACGTCTAAGCCGCGACGCTGCTGGACCAGACCGTTTTTCATCGATTTTCACTGAATAAAAACAGTCATTCGGATTTTTAAGGGCGCGAACCCTATCACAAAAAATCGGCTTGTCCGAACGCATTTAGCAGCTTGTGTTCTCGGCGGGCGGCGTTTATACAATCGCCTGATGCATACGCATTCTTATCCTCCCCATTCATTACAAAAAGACGGGTGGATCCTTCCTTATAAGTGTTGTTGGCAAGCAGAGGTCACCGTGGAGCAAGAAGCCTGGCAGGTATTGATTGTCGAGGACGACCAGCGTCTGGCCGAACTGACCCGCGATTATCTGGAAGCCAATGGTCTGCGCGTGTCGATCGAGGGCAATGGTGCGTTAGCCGCGGCCCGCATCATCAATGAGAAGCCGGACCTGGTGATCCTCGACCTGATGCTCCCCGGCGAAGATGGCCTGAGCATCTGCCGCAAGGTTCGCGACAAGTTTGACGGGCCGATCCTGATGCTCACCGCCCGCACCGACGACACCGATCAGATTCTTGGCCTGGACCTGGGCGCCGACGATTACGTGTGCAAACCGGTTCGTCCACGTCTGTTGCTGGCGCGAATTCAGGCGCTGCTACGACGCAGTGAAGCACCTGAAGTGGTCCCGGAAAAACAACGCCGTCTGCAGTTCGGCCCGCTGGTGGTGGACAACGCATTGCGCGAAGCCTGGCTGCACGACAGCGGCATCGAACTGACCAGCGCCGAGTTCGATTTGCTCTGGCTGCTGGTGGCCAACGCCGGACGCATCCTCTCCCGGGAAGAAATCTTCACCGCGCTGCGCGGCATTGGCTACGACGGCCAGGACCGCTCCATCGACGTGCGCATCTCGCGTATTCGCCCCAAGATCGGCGATGACCCGGAGCATCCGCGCCTGATCAAGACCATCCGCAGCAAAGGTTATCTGTTCGTTCCCGAGGCCTGCGCAGACTTGTCCCAGTGAACTCGATCTTCCTGCGCATCTATGGCGGCATGTGCGCCGCGCTGATTCTGGTGGCGGTGCTCGGCGTGCTGGCGTTGCACATGCTCAACCAGGTGCGTAGCGAGCAGTACCGCGAACGCCTGGCCCACGGCACGTTCTCGCTGATGGCCGACAACCTGCAACCGATGAACGAGACCGAACGCCACCGCGCCTTGCTGGTGTGGGAGCGTTTGCTGGGCATCCCTCTGGCGCTGAAAACCTTCGCCCAGACCGACCTCGACCTGACCCAGCGTACCCGCGTGCTGCGCGGCCAGGCGCTGGTGGAACAGACCGGCCCGCATGCGGCGAAGGTCTATCGACTGGTCAGCGACAAGGAACAGCTGGTGATCACCGGCGAAGTCCAGCAAATCAGCGAACAACTGGCGCGCGCGACGATTTACCTGCTGGCCGATGAGTTGGTGCGTGTCCCGGTGGCCGAGCAGCCCAAGCGCCTGGCGCAGATCAAGGAGGAGAAGGGCTTCGGCTTCGATCTGCGGCTGGTCACAGTCGACGAGGCCGACATGGACGAAGACCAGAGCCGTCGAGTGTCCGAGGGCGACACGGTGATGGCGCTGGGCAAGGGCGGCGATTCGATCCGGGTGTTTGCCGGCATGGTCGGTACGCCGTGGGTGCTGGAAATCGGCCCGCTGTATCAGATGAACCCTTACCCGCCGGAGTGGCTGGGGCTGATCGCGGCCCTCGGTTTGAGCCTGATCGGTTTGATCGTTTATCTGTTGGTGCGGCAATTGGAGCGTCGTTTGCGTGGTCTCGAAGCCGCCGCCACGCGCATCGCCAAGGGCAGCCTGGAAACCCGTGTGCCGGCGCGCGGCGCGGACTCGGTGGGGCGACTGGCCTCGGCGTTCAACCGCATGGCCGAGCATTTGCAACAGTTGCTGGCGATCCAGCGTGAACTGGTGCGCGCCGTGTCTCACGAATTGCGTACTCCGGTGGCGCGGCTGCGCTTTGGCCTGGAGATGATCGGCTCGGCCACCACGCCTCAGGCCCTGGAAAAATACTGCGAAGGCATGGACCACGACATCGAGGACCTCGACCGGCTGGTGGACGAGATGCTCACTTATGCGCGACTGGAGCAGGGTTCGCCGGCGCTGAATTTCCAGCGGATCGATCTGGATGCGCTGGTCAATCAGGTGATTGAAGAGTTGGCGCCGCTACGGGCCGAGGTCACGGTGCAGCGCGGTTTGTGCCTGTCGGCTGCCGATTGCGACGACGCCTGGGTCGAGGCCGAGCCGCGCTACCTGCATCGGGCGCTGCAGAATCTGGTGAGCAACGCCATGCGCCACGCCTCGTCGAGGGTGACCGTCAGTTATCAGGTGGGGCAGCAGCGCTGCCGGGTGGATGTCGAGGATGACGGGCCGGGCGTGCCGGAAACGGCATGGGAGAAGATTTTCACCCCGTTCCTGCGCCTCGATGACAGCCGGACCCGCGCCTCGGGTGGGCATGGGTTGGGGTTGTCGATTGTGCGACGGATCATCCATTGGCATGACGGGCGGGCGCTGATCAGCAAGAGCAAAAGCCTGGGTGGGGCGTGTTTCAGTTTGAGCTGGCCGAGGAATCAGGAGAAGCGTTGAGATTTTGTATTGCCTTTGATGGCCCTATCGCGGGCAAGCCCGCTCCCACAGTTTTTGTGTACAACACGGAACCTGTGGGAGCGGGCTTGCCCGCGATGGGGTCATTACAAACGCCGAAAATCCTCAGGCCTTGATACTGACCAGACTCAACAACTGCCCATCCATCACGCCAAACTGCGCCTCCAGCTCCGTCCCGTTTCGCCATTCGCCGGACAGGTCAGTCAACAACCGCAACCGCACCTCGCCAGCCTCGGTCCACTCCAGCACTTCGGCATGTTCAAAATAAAAGCGCTGCTGAACGATCGGGTAAAGCGCCTTGAACAGGCTCTCCTTCACCGAAAACGTCAGGGTCACCAGCATCGCCAGTTGATCGCGACGGCCGGCGGCCATGCGCTGCAGTTCAGGCCCGGTGAGGATTTCCCCGGCCAGGCGTTCGGCCCGTTCCACGTTGAGCAGGTTTTCCAGGTCCATGCCCAAGCCGCGCCAGTGGCTTTTATTCGCGACAATCGCCGCCGCCCGGCCGGTGCTGTGGGTGATCGAACCGGTGATGTGCGCGGGCCACACCGGCGCGCGATCTTCGCCAATCGCCGGGATGAAACTCAGCCCTTCCAGCTGCTGCAACGCCGCCCGTGCGCAGACCCTCCCGGCGAGAAACTCGGCCTGCCGCTTGGCGACCGAGCGCTGGATGCTCGCAGGTGGCTCGATGGCGCTGCGTTGAAAGTCATCGCTGGCCAGTTGCGAGGTATCGAAGTGGGTACTCAGCAGCACCGTGTCGGCCAGCACAAACGGCAGCGGCCAATGGGCATCGAGTGGGGTGCAGCAGGCGGGTAGGGC
>NZ_LHPC01000018.1 GCF_001297125.1 Pseudomonas sp. RIT-PI-q | reverse complement strand
TTTCCAGCAGGTTGCGCAGGATCGGCGACGGCGTGTGCGTGCCGTAGTAACCCTGGCCGATGTAGGTCTTGAACAGCTGGTTTTTGCCGGCGATGGACTTGATCAGTGCCAGGGCATCGGCTTCGCTGAGGCCGTCTTCCAGGCCGAGGACGCTGGTGCCCTTGATGCTGTCGGGGATGACGCTGGCGCTCAGGGCTTCCAGCGAGTCGAAGCCGAGGCTGTTGAGCATGGCTTGTTCGTCGCCAGCGCGCGGGCCGATGTGGCGGGCGATGAATTCGTTGGCGGTCGTAAGGGTTACTTGAGTCATGTCAGCGCTCCTCAGGCTTCGGCGTTGGCTTTGATCAGGCGGTCGTAAGCGTCCTGATCCAGCAGTTTGGCGACAGCCGAAGCGTCGGTTGGCTGGAAGCGGAAGAACCAGCCTTCCCCCAGCGGATCTTCGTTGACCAGTTCAGGGCTGCTGTCGAGTGCCGGGTTCACTTCCAGCCCTTCGCCATCCAACGGCATGTACACGCCGCTGGCGGCTTTCACCGATTCCCCGGTGGCGGCTTCAGCGCCTTTGTCGTAGGACTGCGGCTCAGGCAGGTGTACGAAAACCACGTCGCCCAGGGCGTTCTGTGCGAAAGCGGTGATGCCGACTGTGACGGTGCCGTCAGCTTCGGTACGCAGCCATTCGTGATCTTCAGTAAAACGCAACTCGCTCATGGAAACTCCTAAGGGGGCCAGACTCGTCTGGTGGACGCTATTGAATGCTTTAGGCAAAAGCCCTGATTTATGGTGGGTTACTAAGCAAAATCGCGGCCAATGTTTTTTATTCTTTGTAAATCAATAACTTATGCATTAATTCAATGTGTAAGGATTTGCTGGCTGTAGCGAAATCGCTACAGCTCAGAGCCAGGAAAAAAGCCTAAGGGGATCAAAGCCTTGCACAGTGGCGGTCGGGGGAGGGTGTAGCGATATCATTCCACTGTAGCGCTTTCAGTACAGATGGAGGTCGCTTTTGAAGAGCCTTCTGGCCTGACGTAAAACCTGTGGGAGCGGGCTTGCCCGCGATGAGGCCATCACCTTCAACATCGAAGTCGAATGTTAGATCGCCATCGCGGGCAAGCCCGCTCCCACAGGTTTTGTGTCGGTAATGAGATTCTGTTTTCAGCCTTACGGCTTGTTGGGAATGCCGTACTTGCGCCACCGGTGGGCAATCGCGGTGTGCGAGGTTTGCAGGCGGTTGGGCCGTTGGCGGGGGGGGGGGGGGCTGTCGTGGAGTTTTTCCAGCAGGGGTTTCTCGAACTCTTCCATGGCCTGTTCCAGGCTGTCGACTTCGCTGTCGCTCTGGCGCGCCACGGAGGTGCCGGCGATGTCGAGGTCGCCAATGTCGACCAGGGTGCTTTCGCAAATGGCCGCCGCGCGGAAGATTACGTTTTGCAGTTGCCGCACGTTGCCCGGCCAGCGATTGCCCAGCAGCGCCGGGTAAGTCCCCGGTGCAAGGCGACAGACCGGGCGCTGGATCTGCGCGCAGGCCTGCTGCATGAAATAGCGCGCCAGTAGCAGAATGTCCTGGCCGCGTTCGCGCAGTGGCGGGCCTTCGACGTTGAGGGCGGTGAGGCGATAGAACAAGTCTTCGCGGAATGAACCTTCGCTGACCATTTTTTCCAGGGCGCGGTGCGTGGCGCAGAGGATTCGCACGTTAACCTTCCCCTCGCGATCGCCGCCCACCCGGCGGAAGCTGCCGTCGTTTAGGAAACGCAGTAATTTCGCCTGCAAGTACGGCGACATCTCGCCGATTTCATCGAGAAACACCGTGCCCTGGTTGGCCAGTTCCATCAGCCCCGGTTTGCCGCCCCGCTGTGCGCCGGTGAAGGCGCCAGGGGCATAGCCGAACAGCTCGCTTTCGGCGAGGTTCTCCGGCAATGCCGCGCAGTTCAGCGCGAGGAACGGTGAACTGCACCGAGCACTGATGGCGTGACAGGCACGGGCCACCAGTTCTTTGCCAGTGCCGGTTTCACCCTGGATCAACAACGGCGCATCGAGCGCCGCGACGCGTTGAGCACGGGCCTTGAGGGTGCGGATCACCGGGGACTCACCGAGCAGCGCATCGAAGCCTTCGGCATGGTCGTGGTGCAGCGCCGAGAGGCGTTCGCCGATGCGGTTCGGTTGATACAGGGTCAGCAGCGCGCCAGCATCAGTGATCGGCGTGGCGTCCAGCAGCAACGTCTGGCCGTTGACGGTGATTTCCCGCAGCGGCAGCCGGAAGCCTTGTTCAAGCAGGGCGTCGAGCAGGGCCGGGTCGGCAAATAGTTCGGCGACGCTTTCACCGGCCGGTTCGCGGCCGTACAGAGCGATCAATGCCGGGTTGGCCAGCAACACTTTGCCGGCGCTGTCGAGGGCCAGCACCGGGTCGGTCATGGCCGCAAGCAACGCGTCGAGCTGCAAGTGACGGCGCTGGCCCGGGAGGATGTCGACCACCGTCACCGCTTGCACGCCGCGCACGCTGAACAGTGCATCGCGCAACTCTTCGAGGACTTCCGGACTCAGGGTCGGGGCGTCGATGTAGACGTTGGGCGGGACCATTTCCACCGCATCCAGATTGAGATTGCGCCCACCGAGCAAGGCCAGGACTTCCTGGGTAATACCGACGCGGTCGATGAAGCTGACGTGGATACGCATGGGGCGGTTTTTGGTTCTGACGTGCGAAGGGTGGCAAGTATGCCTTGGGGCGGGGTGTTAGGTGAAATGCGCATGCAAATTGTAGGAGCGAGGCTTGCTCTCGAAGTGGCTATCAAGATTGCCAGAAGCTTCGCGGGCAAGCCTCGCTCCTACAGGTTATGGGGGCCTTCGACGATTTGTATTATTCCAGGTGTTCGGGTTTGACCGGGTCGCCGGATTTGACGTCGAGCTGCGCCCGGATATCTTCAAACATCAGGTCGTATTCCTTGTGTACTGACGTGATGCTGGCATTCTTGGGCAGGCCGTAATTTTGCGCGATGCGCGTGGCATGGCGGGCGAAGTCGAAGGCCTGATCCTTGGGCAGGAAGAATTCTTCATTCAGTTCCTTGTCTTCAACCGTGCCATGCAACTTGAAGAGCATGCCTGCTTCGGGATCCTGGCTGACTGCATACTCGATGCTCAGATTGAAACTGTAGTCATCCTCGTTCAGCGCGTGGCGCTCGATGTGCAGGTGACCGGGCTCAAATGTAGCCATTGGCGTCGCTCCTTCAAAAAGGCATTGAACCAAGGCAGACCTAAGGCCGGCCTCAGAGTTTCTTTTATTGGTCGCTCATACGGTTGCGCGGCCGTGGTTGCACTGAACAGTGGAGAGGCTATGAGATGGTTGCTTGAGTATTCTGCGCCCTACGACTGGCCAGCGATGCTGGGATTCTTGTCGGCGCGGGCGATTGCCGGGATGGAAGGGGTGGTCGACGGCGTGTACTCGCGCAGCATCGCATTGAACGGCGTTCACGGCACGCTTTCGATCAAGCCTGGGGCGGCGGATGCGCTTGAGCTGACGCTGGATTTTCCAGACTCTGCCGCCGTACCCGAGATCGTCGCGCGGTTGCGGCGGATGTTTGACCTGGACGCGGATCTGCCAACGATGCATCGCCAGTTGGCGGTTGATCCATTGATGGCGCGGTTGATCGCCGAGCATCCGGGGCTGCGGGTGCCGGGGGCGTGGGACGGCCTGGAGTTGGCGATTCGTGCGGTGTTGGGGCAGCAGATCAGCGTGGCCGCGGCGATCAAACTGGCGGGGAAACTGGTGGCCAGGTATGGCGAGCCGCTGGGTTCGTCACGGCATGGATTGACCCATGTGTTCCCTCAGGCGGGCGTGTTGGCTGCTGCGGATCTGGCGACGTTGGGGATGCCGAAAAGCCGTGGGCGGACGCTGTCGGGCGTGGCTCAGGCGCTGCTTGATGATCCGCTGTTATTTGAACCGGGTCGCGAAGGGGGGATTGCCCGGTTGCGGGCATTACACGGGATTGGTGACTGGACGTCGCAGTACATTGCCTTGCGGCAGTTGCGGGAGTTGGATGCGTTTCCAAGCGGGGATGTGGGATTGATCAATGCGCTGGTGGCGCTTGAAGGGAGGCCGGTGTCGGCGCGGGAATTGTTGCAACGGGCTGAGGTCTGGCGGCCTTGGCGGGGGTATGCGGCGCAGCTGCTTTGGACTTCTTTGAGCCGGTCGGACTGATGCTGATCCTGACTTTGTGCTGACTGTTCTCGCCCCATCGCGGGCAAGCCCGCTCCCACAGGAATCTTTTATCGATCACAAATTATGTGTGCGACATCAATCAACTGTGGGAGCGGGCTTGCCCGCGATGCGGCCATAAGCGTCACCACCACTGCGCGCGATGCGAACCCAATTCCCCTGCAGGAATCGCCCACTGCAATGGCGTCCCGGTGATTTTTAACGGCACCTGCAACCGATGGGCCGGTCCCCAGGGCGTTTGCTCAACCAACAGCCCTTGATCGTTGTCATCCTCTGCACGCAACGGATCGCTGGTTCCGGGCCCGTTTTCAATCAGCAACTTCGCCGTCCGCGCCAGTGACAACCGTGCCGATCCACCACGTCCACTGCCCAGCCGCTCAGCCAACAACTTGATCGCACTGGCCGCCATCAAATACCCGGTGGCGTGATCCAGCGCTTGTAACGGCAAGGGTGTCGGTTTATCCGCGTGCTTCCACTGCAGGCCGGCTTCGGCAATCCCGCTGCTCATTTGCACCAGGCTGTCGAACCCACGGCGATTCTGCCAGGGGCCGCTCCAACCATAGGCGTTCAGGCAGACGTCGATCAGGCCGGGGGCCATTTGCTGGCGATCGGCTACACCGTAACCCAGGCGCTCGAGTGCATCGGCGCGGTAGCCGTGGAGCAAAATGTCGGCGTCCTTGAGCAGGCTTTCGAACAGGACGCGATCGGCCTTGTCGTGAAGGTCCAGGCGTGCGCAACGTTTACCCAGTGTGACTTCAGGCACCACGCCCGGTTCGTTCCAGGTCGGTGGGTCGATACGCAAAACGTCGGCGCCAAGCCCGGCGAGGAAGCGGCTGGCGACAGGGCCGGCCAGTACGCGGGTCAAATCCAGCACCTTGATCCCGGCCAATGGTTGCGCCACCGAACCCTGCCACGGTTTGGCATTCTGGCTGCTGTTGGCGGCGAATTGAATCAGCGGTTCGGCGTTGACCGCCTGACCTTGGGGGTGGGCTTGCCATTGTTGCCAGCTGCGCATCTCGGCGGCGCAACCGCCGGCATCGACCACGGCTTGTTCCAGATCGCTCTTTGCCCATTGCGCCACTTTGCTCGCCATCGCCGGGCGGTCGGCACAGGCGCCGAGCACCGTTTCGGCGGCGGCCCGGTGGTGCGGGGCGTTGGTGTGCAGGCGAATCCAGCCGTCCTTGGTCGCGTAGTCACCCGCGATCGGGTCCCACAGCGGCGGTACGCTCCAGCCGACCGGGCGGATCGAAGTGGCGAACCAGAACGAAGCCAGACGGCGGTCCACTTCAAGGTTGGGCAAGCGAGCGGTTTGTTGATTGAGCAATTCACTGATGGCCTGGCCGGCGGCGGCAATGCTGGCGCAGGCCAGGTCAGTGACGGCAAACGCCGAGGGCAGGGCGCCGTCCGCGGTGAACGGAATTGGGGTGTTGGGCAAGCCGAGTGCGGCTTGAATGGACGTGAGTAAACCAGTCATCGAAGGCCCTCCGGAATGAGGGCTCGATCATAGATCAAAAAACGGCTTGGTCAGATGAAAACGCCAAATGCTGGCCGAACATATGACCCTGTGGGAGCAGGCAAGCCAGCTCCCACAGGGAATTGTGATGGGTTGCTACACCCGAAACTGATCCATCAGTTTCATTTGCTGGGTGGTCAGGGAGTTGAGGTGGCTGCAGATCTGCGCTGATTCGGTGGCCTGGCCAGTCAGGGTTTCAGTGACGGTGCGAATCGCCGAGACGTTGCGGTTGACCTCTTCGGCCACGGCGCTTTGCTGTTCGGCGGCGCTGGCGATTTGCAGGTTCATGTCGCTGATTACGGTGACCGCGTCGCTGATTTTGCTCAGGGCCTGGACCGCTTGCTGGATCTGCCCGGCGTTGCTGTGGGCTTGGGTCTGGCTCGAATGCATGGTCGCGACCACGCCACGGGTGCCGGTCTGGATGCGTTCGATCACGATGCGAATTTCTTCCACCGAGTCCTGTGTGCGTTTAGCCAGGTTGCGCACTTCATCGGCGACCACCGCAAACCCGCGACCGCTCTCACCGGCACGAGCCGCTTCGATCGCGGCGTTGAGCGCCAGCAGGTTGGTCTGCTCGGCGATGCTGCGGATCACTTCCAGTACCGAACCGATCTGCTCGCTGTTGACCGCCAGCGCTTCGACTTCGGTCACGGCTTTGCTGACTTCGTCGGCCAGTTGATTGATGTCGCGGGTGCTGCGCTCGATGATCGACATGCCATCGCGGGCCGACTGGTCGGCACCCTTGGCGGCATTGGCCGCGTTCGAGGCACTGTTGGCAACGTCGTGGGCAGTGGCGCTCATTTCGTTGGAGGCGGTGGCGACCTGGTCGATTTCGCGGAACTGCACCTGCATGCCTTCGCTGGTCTGGCGGGCGATTTCCGAAGACTGGTCGGCGGTGCCGCGGGCGTCGGTGATGCTTTGCTTGATCTGCGCGATGGTCGGTTGCAGCTTGTCGAGGAAGCGGTTGAACCAGCTGACCAGTTCGCCCAGTTCGTCTTTCTTGCTGTAGTGCAAACGTTGGGTCAGGTCGCCGTCGCCACTGGCAATCGCCTTGAGCATTTCGGCCACGCTGTTGATCGGTCGGGTCACGCCGGAGGCGGTCAGCCAGATCAGTAGCAGGCCAACCAGGCCGGCAATCACCGCCACCAACACAGCCTTGATCGTGCCGCTTTGCTGGGCGTCATCGAGTACGGTTTGCAGTTTGACCGAGTCGGCCAGCAGCACTTGTTTCGGCAGGTCGATCACCACGCCCCAGGCTTTGGAGTCGGCAATCGGGCTGACCGGGTAAACCGCGCGGATCAAGTCGCCTTGTTCGAGGATCTTCGGCGTGCCGGCGCTGAGCAATTGCAGGACGTCCTTGCCGTCGGCGCCCAGGGTGTCAGCGATGCTTTTGCCGACTTTGCTCGCGTCGACACTGTAACCGGCGAGCACGCCACTGCCAGAGACAATCAGCATGTGCCCGGCGCCGTTGAACAAGTCGCGCTGGGAGTCGACCGCCGCCGCTTGCAGGGCGTCGAGGGCGATGTCCACGCCAACCACGCCGATGGATTTGCCATCCACCAGCAGCGGTACGGAAATGGTCGTCATCAACATTTCCTTGCCGGCGACGGTGTCGGCATACGGGTCCAAAAGGCAGGTGCGCTTGCTGTCGCGGGGGCAGGTGTACCAGCTGTTGTAAGGTGTGCCGCTGAGGCTCAGGGTGGTTTTGGTCATGTCGTCTTCGACCATGATCGTGTTGATCCCGGCACCGCCGGCACGGCTCCAGTAACTGGCGAAGCGTCCGGCTTCGTTGGACTGGCGCGCCGCATCATTGGCGAACTCACTGTCCTTGCCGTCCAGACCATTGGGCTCGAACGCCAGCCAGATCCCCAGCACTTTGCTGTTGCGCTCGAAGGCGGTTTTCAGGCTCTGGTTCAACTCTTCACGCAGGGCGCCGGCCTCAAGCGAACGCTTGGCGGCCAGGGTGCGCATGTCCTTGATCTGATCGGCCAGCGCGGTGATCACCAGCAGACTTTCACCAAAGGTCTTCTGCACCCGCACGGCTTGCTCGGCAGCCTTGGCCTGGAGCAGGTCCTGCACACTGTCGGTGAGCATCTTGCTGCTGGACGCGCTGACCAGTTCATCGTTCTGATTGGTCTGGTAGAAGTTCATGCCGACGATCAATGCGACCACACCAAGCAGGCACAGACCGGATAACAGGACTATTTTCAGGCGGATGGAGAGAGAGTCGAACATAGGGCGAACTCGCGAATGGATGAGGTGTTGGCTGTGAGTCGGGGTCGACCCGGTTCGCCAAGTCCATTCAGCGCCATTCAATGCACATCGGCGTGGGCAGACGTTGCATGAATGGCCTGCCGACCAGCGGTAGCAGGTGAACGTTTGCGCAGGTAAATACCCTGAAAAGGACTGGAATTCAGGAGATTTCCAGCACCGACTCCGGTCGCGACCAAATCCACAGATTGCCCAGGCTCATGCCCGCGATGGCCAGGTAAATTGGCCAGCCGTGATCGAGCATGACCAGCATCAAGCCGGCGCACAGCAGCATGCTGACGGTGGCGCTGACCTTGGCCCGGCGTGCGATGATTTTGCCGTTGCGCCAGTTGCTGAGGATCGGGCCAAACAATCGATGGTTTTCCAGCCAGGCACTCAGGCGCGGCGAACTTTTGGTCGCGGCCCAGGCGGCCAACAGGATGAACTCGGTGGTCGGCAGGCCGGGGATGACGATGGCGATCAGGCCGATGCCCAGGCTGACGTAGGCCAGCAGGCCGAAGAGGAGACGGGTGATCTTGGAGGTGGCTGGTTGAGGCATGGGCTCAAGGGAACGGGTGTGAGGCGGATCGGAATCTTACAGGCTTGCTCCGTCCCCTGTGGGAGCGGGCTTGCCCGCGACAGCGATACTACATTCAGCATCTTTTTTGAATGGTAGGCCGCTATCGCGGGCAAGCCCGCTCCCACAGGGGATTGCATTCTGTCAGGCGGGTTCCGGGGTGTAAGCCTGTTCCAGCAACACCGTGAAGCGGTTGAACGCATCGATCGCGCCTTTATCCAACTCGGCTTCTTCCTGAGCGCTGAACTCCAACCCGTCGAGGGTTTTGACGAAGCTTTTCCAGCCTTCAGCACGACCACCAGCCGGTTCACCGAGGTGGCGGGCACCGAAGGTTTCGCTCAGGCCCAGGCCCACGGCACGCTTGATCAAAAACGCCGCGCCGAGTTTCGAACCTTCGGATACGAACAGCCAGCCCAGCGCCTCGGCTTTGGTTGGATTTTTCACGGCACCGGCGACGGGAGCCGGCACTTCGGTGTCCAGGTCCGCCAGATCGGCCTTCGCTGCTTCCGCACGGCAACGAGCTGGCAGGTCCGGGACGATGGCGGTCAGTTCGGCATCGTTGTACAGCGACACCAGTTCCGACTGGAACAGGTACTGCGCGACCACGAAACGGGCGAAATTGGCCTGGGTTTCAAACGGTGCGTGGGCTTTGACCAGGGCATCGAGTTTGGTGTGTGGTTCGTTAGTGATCTGGTTCAAGCGTTGCGAACGCAGAGCAGGGCGTTGAGCAGTGTCCTGAGTGGTCATGTGAAATCCTTGAGAAAAAGAGGCGCTTGGTAACGAGACGAATGGCGAGGCGCCGGACAGTAAAAAATCCTCACGGCACTGCTTCTATAACGCAGTGCCGCGAGGTGGACAGGGTCAGATATCCCACACCAGATTGACCGCGAAGTTACGGCCCGGTTGAGTCAGGCGATCGAGGTTGGCCGGTTGAGTCACCGAGGCTTCGCCGACGCTGTCGTAACCGCGCACGTCATCCCACTGCCAGTACTTTTTGTTGGTCAGGTTGTAGAGACCGGCGTTGACGGTCACGTCGTCGGTGACCTTGTAGAAACCGGCGAGGTCGAGCACGCCATAACCCGGAGTCTTGAACTGGGTGCTGGTGCCATCCGGGGTTTTGAAGCTGGTGCTGTCGACGCGGGTCTTGTGTTTGACCAGTGTCCAGCTCAACAGGGCACCGTAGTTGTCCTGGTCGTAACCGAGGCCGAACACGCCGGTCAGCGGATTAATGCTGTTCAGCGGCTGGCCGCTGTCATCGTTACGGCCATACAAGTACGCCACCGAGCCTTGGGTATAAAGGCCGGTTGGGGCACCGAGGCTGTCCAGGTTCAGGCGACCCTTGAGCTCCACGCCCTTGATGGTGGCGTGCTTGATGTTGTTGCTCTGGAACGTGGTCTCGGAGTAACCGGGGGTGATGGCGTTCTCGTCGATGAAGTCGCGGAATTTGTTGTAGAACACCGCGACATCGAAGGTGCCCGCCTCGAACTGGCCGCGCAGGCCGGTTTCATAGCTCTTGCTCTTTTCCGGTTCCAGGTTCGGATTAGGCGCGACCTGATAGCCGCCGGCCAGGTTTTCGAAGCGACCGTACAAGGCTTTGGCGGTCGGCGTGCGGAAGCCTTCGGCGTATTGGCCATACCAGGTGTAGTTGTCATTGAAGCTGTAGGTGGTGCCGAATTTTGGCGACAGACGATGCCAGGTCTTGGTGTCGTCGTTCACTTCGCCGTTGCCGCTCTGGTCGGCGGTGGCGAGGAACTCGTCGGTGATGTGTGGCTTGAGTTGGGTGTAGTCGTAGCGTACGCCGGGTACGAAGGTCCAGTTGTTCCAGCTGATCTGATCCTGGGCGAACAGGCTGTAGGTGTTGATGGTCGGATCCGGGAAGTCGCTGGCCGGGGTCAGGGTGTCGGTGGCGCTGGCTGCACCAATGGCTCGGCAGGCGCCGGCCACAGTCAGGCAGGTGCCGCTGCCGGTACGCAGGCCGGTGACTTTGTCTTGCTTGATCGTGGTGCCATAGGTGACGAGGTGGTCGGTGGCGGCGATGGCAAACGACTTGTCAGCCTGGGCATCGAACACCCATTGGCGATCCTTGTAGGTGGTATCGCGGTTGCGCAGCACTGTGCGCGACGGCGCGTAGATTTCTTCGGTGCTCTGGTCGGTCTTGGCGATCTGGTAGTTCAGCGTCCACTTGATGTTGTCGGCCAGGGCGCTGTCCAGACCGAAGCTGTGCTCCAGGCCGAAACGCTCGCGAGTGATGGTGTCGTTGCCGGTACGGGATTTATAGAAGCCGAAACCGCGTCCCGCGTTGAACGGGCCGCCCACTGCGCTGAGCTGGTTGGTGTCGCGGTCATCCTTGTAGTGCTCATAGGTCAGGCCGAAGCGTGCGTCGTCGGCGTAGTTCCAGCCCAGCTTCGCCAGCACGTTGGTGGTGCGCACGTCCTCGGGGTTGGCCTCGGTGCGGTTCAGGCCGGTGCCGCCGGTTTCACCGTAGGACTCTGTTTCATGGCCATTGCGCTGACTCAGGTGCAGCAAGCCATCGAAGTCGTCGGTGCGACCGGCCACGGTGCCGGACGTCAGCCAGCTATCGTCCGCCGAGCTGTAACCGGTCTTCAGGCGCGCACCGACATCCTTGCCCGCCTTGATGATGTCGTCCGGGTCCAGGGTGTAGTAGCTGACCGCGCCGCCAATCGCGTTGCTGCCGTACAGCACCGATGCCGGGCCGCGGAGGATTTCCACGC
Source organism: Pseudomonas sp. RIT-PI-q (assembly GCF_001297125.1). Taxonomy (GTDB): domain Bacteria; phylum Pseudomonadota; class Gammaproteobacteria; order Pseudomonadales; family Pseudomonadaceae; genus Aquipseudomonas. The sequence continues at coordinate 72,699 of NZ_LHPC01000018.1, read as the reverse complement.
GTTTGACGATTTCCGGGTCGACGTAATTGCGGTTGGTCTGGGCGTACGGGCCATTGAAGAAGCTGTCCGGCACCTGCACGCCGTCGATCTGGGTCAACACGCGGTCACCGTCAATGCCGCGGATGTTATAGCCGGTGATGCCGGCGCGCTGACCGGCGCCGCCGACTGAAACACCCGGCTCGTAACGCACCAGATCCTTGATGCTGTTCACGTTGTTACGGTCGAGGTCTTCACGGGTGTAGACGCTGACCGTGCTCGGCACGCTGTTCACGTCCTGTTCGTTACGGGTGGCGCTGATGGTCACCTGTTCCAGGTTGAGCGCGCTGTTGTAGCTGCGCTTCTCCAGCACGATGTTGTTATTGCCCAGTTTGCGATAGCTCAGGTTGGTCCCCACCAACAGGCGATCCAGGGCTTTCTCCGGCGGCAAGGAGCCCCGTACACCCGGCGATGCCACACCTTGCGCCAGTTCGGCCGGCAAGCCGACCTGCCAGCCTGTTACGGCGGTAAAAGCGGTCAGTGCCGAGACCAGCGACTGCTGAGGAATGGCGAACGCGTAATCGCCCATGTTGCGGGTCGGCTGCTCGGGGGCGGTGGCAGCCATGAGCGGCGCGCTGCCGGCCATCAGGATGGCGACGGTCAGCAGCGACAGCACGCGGGAAGGTGAAGAGGCTTGGCGGGTAAGGCGAGAGGACATCGATAGCGCTCCGTGTCGCACGAATCTTTATAGGTGCTGATTGGCATTTAAAGATGCGAATCAATTGCATTGGCTATAACGAGACGTACGAGCTTCAGCTATCGAGTAAAAATAATTCTCATTTAGTTCAAGATCACCAGCGCCGGAAACTCCTGGAGCCGGGCCGAGGTGATGTGAGCCAGCGAACGAACCACGTCCAGCGGCTGATCGAGACGGTAATTGCCGGTCACTGCGACGTCGGCCAACTGCTCGTTGTTGTTGATGATCCAGCCTGGATAGTAGCGACGCAGCTCCGCCAGCACCTGGCTCAGCGGGCAGTTTTCGAACACCAGTCGACCCTGCACCCACGCCAGGTCGGTTGCGGCATCGAGCTTGTCCGGTCGGTCGAAACCGTTGGGGCCGATGCGGATGCTTTCGCCGGCCGACAATCGCACCCGCGCATCGTCGCGGGTGGCCTGCAAGTCGACGTCGCCACGCTGCACCCGAACCTGCGCCACGCCATCGAGGTAGCGCACCGCGAACGCGGTATCGCGCACACTGGCCTTGACCGGGCCGGCATCGATTTCCAGCGGCTGACCGCGATTGGCCGCCACCTCGAAAAACGCCTCGCCCTGGAACAAACGGGCCACGCGCTGTTGATCGTTGATGGTGCTGGAAAACGCCGAGTTGGTGTTGAGCAGCACGTGCGAACCGTCCTCCAGTTGCAAGCGCTGACGTTCACCGACCACGGTCAAGTGATCCGCCTGCAGGCGCATCGGCAGATTGCTGAAACTGAACAGGCCGAGGATCAAAACCGCAGCGGTCGCCAGTGGTTTCCAGTGTGGACGCAGGCGCGACAGGACGCTCACTTTCGGCGGCTTGGCGGCCAGGCTTTGCGCGCTTTGCACGACGTGCGGGCCATCCCAGATCGCCTGTGCCTTGGCAAACGCCTGGGCATGCAACGGATCGGCCTCGAGCCAGGCGTGGAACTGGCGTGTCTGTTCTTCGCTCGGACTGCCCAGCACAATCAGCCAGTCCAAAGCCTGGTCCATCGCGCTTGCGGGGTCCCGCGCCGGGGAGGGCGGAGGGGAGCGGTGGGTGTCCGTCACGGTGTTTCCTCGGCAGTGTCTGTGCACGGCTGTTTTTTTTAGTGGAGCTCGAAAGTGCAGCAAGGGTAGCAAAGCCCTGTGGATTCAGTCGCCGTTTAACCGCTCGGCGACACCGATGCAGATCGCCATGATCAGCTTCAGCTCTTTTTGCACGGTACTCAACGACACGCCGAGCTTCTCGGCAATCTCCAGATAACTGTGCCCGTGCAGACGGCTGAGGATGAAAATCTGCTGCTGACGGGCGCTAAGTTCATTGAGGCTCACGTTCAAACGCTCCAGCAACTGTTCGGCATGGGCAGCCTCCTCGGCACTGCTGGCAGGCGCGGCGATGCTTTCCACCACGTCCGTCGGAACATCATCGAGCATCATCCGCGATTGAATGCGCCGCGCACGCAAATGGTCCAGCGCCAGGTTGCGCGCCGTCTGGAAAACGAAGGGTTCAAGGTGATCGATGGCCCGCTCACTGAGCGCACGCGTTACGCGCAGGTAGGTTTCCTGCAAGAGGTCTTCGGCGGTGCTGTGATTGTTGACCATCCGCTCCAGGGTGCGCAGCAGCGAAACGCGCTGGGCGATGAAGACGTGATTGAAGCGCGATTGACTCACGGGAGAACCTGATCCATTTCGAGCGAATGATAATGCTTATCATCTGTGTGGGCGGTCAAGCACTTGTTTGTAAGCGTCGTCATACGTTCGGAGCGGGAGGATGCTGATGGAGAACTGCCCTTTTTGCGGAAAATGGCGCAGCTCTCAGTCATTGCATGGCTGCAAATGTCAGATATTTCAGAGACTGGCGTAGGCGAGATCCCAAACGCTTCCTGGCCCCTCAGACAGTTGTGGATGACTGCTATACCCCTGTTGATACTTTGTTTTTCAGCGTGGTTTTGACAGGGACATCAAGTGACGGCACTCCATGAATGGGAAAAGCCAGCTCTCAATAACGGCCAATTGTTGTGTTTCGTGAGCCGGCAGTTGGCTCGCGCACTGGCAACTGTTGCGCTGGCGCTCGCCGCTGGCGGTTGTGTTTTTGCACCGGCAGAGAGCTTTACGTTACAGGCCGAAGTGCCGGCGGATTTCAGGGTCAAGGCTGACGCCTATTACGAACCGGCTACCGGCGAAACCTGTGAGGCGCCGCCGCGCCAACGCGGAAAAGTGGCGCCGAATCGAAAGTTCTTCACCAGCGAATACCAGAATGTTGCGCGCACCGCCGAGTTTCAGATTCCGCTGACGACGCGCGCGGGTGGCTGTCCGTTGGTGTTGAGTAGCTTGAGGTTGAACCTCGACGCGAAGTGGGGCACGCGCTGGTCTGACATAGGCGGCGACTTTGCCAGTCTTTCCTTTCGCGATGTGCTTGGGGGGGATTTTCAGGCGTATACCGTCTCTGGCGTTCGAGAGTTTCGGGGGCAGTGTCAGTGGTTGTTTCGTACCGTTGGACCCAAACGCAATATTCGGAAAATCCTGCACTGCCGGGCTGTCGACGCGAAGGGGCAGATGGTGAAAAGCATGGCCGGCGGGGTGTTGCAGCGCGATCAATTGCCGGGCAGAACGGTGAGGATGGTCTTCGGGATGGCGAATCAGGAAGCGCCTTATTTTGATCTGTATTGGTTCAAAACTCCGAATGGCTGGAAACCGTGCGGGGGCCGATGGGGACGAGATATAGAAGAACTCTGTCTGGAGCCACCCCAATTCAAAGATTTCAAAATGCCTGACGGTAGGACCTGCACCGTCTACCCAAACTGTACTGAAAAAGGAAGTCAGACATGAAACTTCAGGAGCGAGAAAACCCTTGTTTCAGCAACAAGATGTTGGCCTGTCCGCTGCGAGGGCATTGGACGAGTTTTAGATTGGTTGACGAGCACGGGGATGGGGAACCTTACAGCGGATTGCCTTACACCGTTATGGACAGCATCGGCCAAGAATACACAGGGCGTTTAGATGGTGAGGGAGTTGCCAAAGTAGAGAATCATTATCAAGGCCCTGTCGTACTTAAGTTGGATGCTCCGTATCAAGGCGTGGAGGCAACTTACCGAGACTTGATAATACGGAAGTCTTACCCCCTCCCCATCACCGGCCTCCAGTTCCGCGCCGAACAAACCCGCTTCTTCCACGAAGACGGATTTCGTCGCGAACATAACTCGGTAATGAAGGAGGCCGACATCTTCGTCCAGGTTGAGGTGCGGGACCTGGTCCGTGAAGGCGCGCATTTGCCTCCGGTGGTCAGGCGCTTCTACGAACCACAAAGCGCACTGCTTCGGGCCATGAGCGAACTGGGTTTCGGTCCCGAGCATTCGTTCGGCATTGCCCTGAGCCCCAACCAACACAATGTGCTGGAAGTGCGGCCAATGCGCGCCTTGCGACCCATGCTGTCCACCGATGACAATTTCTGTGCCCTGAACCTCTATCAATTGGCACTCATGGCGACCTTGAGTTACACCGACTTTGCTCAGGACCCGGCGAAAAAGCCGCTGGACAAGGTGCGTTTTGCGCTGGACCCGAGCATTGGCAATTTGTTTGGCGAAGCGTTGGCCGGTTACCGGGAGAGTTGGCGAATCGATAAGAGCCAAACCCAAAGGTTTTACCCGATGTACGAGGATGTGCCGTATTCAAAGCGGCTGGAGATCCTGCCGTTCGATCCGACGCTGTATGAGCAAAACCATCCGGATAAAGGGCAAGACCAGGAACACCCGGCTAACCAGCATTTTTTCGATGATCAGGAAGATGGCGGCGATACCCAGGCGTTTATTTGCCACCACGACGAAGTCATTCTGATTTCGGTGCGCGGCACGGCCAGCCTGAAAGATGCGTTACGTGATGCGCACGCGCTTCAGGTTCCGTTCGAAGAAGGTGTCGGGAGCGTCCATCAAGGTTTTTACAGCGCGTTTCAAGCGTTGAAAGCGTTCGTCTTGCGTTAACTGGATAAATTTCACTCCGGCCAAAAAATCATTATCTGCGGCCACAGCCTGGGCGGCGCCATCGCCTTGTTGTTGGCAGAAGCATTACGCCGTTTCCCGGATGAGGATTACAACATCCTCCTCTACACCTACGGCGCCCCACGCGCCGGCGATTCGGCCTTCGTCAAAGGCGCCACCGACCTCGTCCATCACCGCATGGTCAACCACAACGACCCGGTGCCCGGCGTGCCGGCGCCGTGGATGGACGCTAACTGGAAGGTCTGGGTTCCGGGCCTGGGGGCCACGGTGGTTTCCGGACCTTATGGCCTGTTGCTGTTTGGCGCAGGCCTGGTGCGCGTCGGCGGTGATCCCTATCAGCATCACGGGCAACAGCAGCATTTCATGCCCGTGCGCTTTGGTGACAAAGAATGGTCGGCAGTTTTGTGGGACCCGGACTGCGAGTCCATCGACGACGCCGCCTGTACCGCCATGCTGGAAAAGACCCGGCGGGGTGATATGCCGGCCCGCGATGGCCTGCTCGCGCAACTGATCAACTACACCGACCATATGATGATCGCCAGCTACATCCCTTGCGCCTGGGCGACTTTGCGCCGCTGGCAGCAAAGCCAGGAAACCGGCACGACCGTTGTCACCGAACGTGAGTACGACGTTGTCGATATTGCCCTCGCGGCGCTCAAGGTGAAACTTCACGAGTATGCCCAGCAGATGCGCCATAACGAGGGACCGCGTGGCGCGACGAAAGATGAAAGCGCCACCATTGAGGCGTTGTACAGAGAGCGTGACCGGCTCGAGAGAACCCGCAAACGCCTGCAAAACTTGCGCTATCGCCGCCTCACCCTGGCTGATGTGTACGGCAGTGCTGCCCAGTTACCGGAGTTTGCCGGTGGCGTGGAACGCTGGTTCAAACAGGCTGAAAATCAGCGTAAGGAGCAGTACGCAATGATTCCAAGGCCATTGGATGATGGATTTCGGCTGGCCCGTGAGCCGCTGGATATCGATTCGATTGTCTGAGTATCGCCAGCGCTGGATTTAAAGGACTAAAAAGATGCATGACTCAATCTCCCAACCACGCTTCTATCTCGATATCAGCGGCTTGCAGCATGACTTTCAGGTCCTGGCCTTCAAAGCCACGGAATCGATCAGCCAGCCCTATGAGGTGACCCTGGAACTGGTCAGCGAGCGGTCAAATCTCGACCTCGAGACGCCGCTGCACAAACCTGCATTCCTCGGCTTTGGTCCTCCCGGCGAGGGCCTGCACGGGCTGATTTATAACGTTGCGCAGCGCGAGTCAGGTGAACGACTGACACGCTATGAACTGACGCTGGTGCCTCAACTGGCGTATCTGGCCCTGTGCAGCGACCAGCGGATTTTTCAGCAACGCAGCGTCGAGCAGATCATTACCGAAGTGCTGAACAAGCACGGCATGCTCGGCGATTCGTTCACCTTTCAACTGGGCCCAAGCGTCTATCTGCCACGCGAGTACTGTGTTCAGTTCAACGAAACCGATCTGGGGTTTATTCAGCGACTCTGTGAAGAGTCGGGCATTCACTACCATTTCCAGCACAGCCCACAAGGGCACCTATTGGCGTTTGGTGATGATCAGACGTACTTTCGCCGGTTGGCCCCGTCCACCTTTCGACAAAAAAATGCTCAGGTTGCCGATCACCCGGTGATTGATACCTTCGGCGTGCGTCTCGCCACGCGTCCCAGCCAAGTGGCAATTCGGGACTATGACTTCGAAAAGCCCAACCGGCTTCTCGAAGAACAAAGCAAAAGCCCGGTCGCTCCGGCGCTGGAGGATTACCGGGCGCCGGGACGGTTCAAAACCGCTGATGAGGGCGAGCGGCTGGCCACGCGCCAATTGGAGCAACATCGCAGCGATTACCGCTTGGCGGAAGGCGCCAGCGACCTCGGTAACCTGCACAGCGGTCACTTTCTCGACATGAAGGATCATCATTGTGCGCAATGGAATGATCTTTGGCTCCTGACCGGCGTGACGCATGAAGGCCGGCAATTACAGGTGCTTGAAGAGGCGATGCCCAGTCAGCTCCCTACCGCTGATTTCCAGGGCTATCGCAATACCTTCACTGCGACGCCTTGGGATACACCGTATCGACCGCCGAAAAAATACCCCAAGCCAACCCTTTCCGGCAGTCAGACTGCCAAAGTCACCGGGCCGGCAGGCGAGGAGATCCACTGCGATGAATACGGTCGGGTCAAAGTCTGTTTCTACTGGGACCGTACTGACCCGCAAACCGATAAAAGCAGTTGCTGGTTGAGAGTCTCGACCGTTTTGGCGGGCGACGGCTATGGGGTGGTGAGCATTCCCCGTGTCGGCATGGAAGTATTGGTCACCTTTATGGATGGCGACCCTGATCGCCCGGTGATTTCCGGTTGCCTGCCTCACCGTACCAACCCGGTGCCTTATGAGCTGCCGCAGCACAAGACCCGAAGCGTCTTTCGCAGTCGCAGTTCGCTCAACAGCACAGGGTTCAGTGAATTGCACATCGAAGATCGCGCCGGGCAAGAGTTGATCTACCTTCGGGCGCAGCGTGACATGGAGCAAAAAATTGAAAACGACAGTCGTCTGGAAGTCGGGCGCGAGCGCCGGGAAACCATCAAGGGCACCAGCACCAGTGTGTTCGAGAGCGAAGAACATCGCACGACGACAGGCGACCGTAAAACCCGACTGATGGCCAATGATCATCTGCACGTTGCGCAAAACAGCCATACCTATGTGGGCGAGGTGCTGGTCATAGAGGCGGGTCAGGAAATTCATTTCAAAGGAGGTGTGAAACTGGTGCTCGACGCCGGCGATAACATGACCTTGTGTGCGGGCGACCAGCACATTGTGATCAGTTCGAGTGGCATTTACAGCAGTTGTGCGATCGAGGTGGGGGGCAGCCCCGCGCGGGGGACGCTGGCGGCGCCGCTGATGCCGGGTGCAACACAGGCATTGATGGCCCCGATCGAACGAGCACCGGTCATCGCTTTTGTCCAACGGGCGCTGATGACTCTGGCTAGCGAGCAATCGGCTGACTTCTGCCCGATCTGCGAGGCCTGTCGCGAGGGCGTTTGTTCAACAGAAGGAATCTGCGCATGAGTAACTTGCCTGTTCAGTGGATGGCGCAGCAATCACAACTGGGTCGTAGTCTGTGTTTGATTCTTGATTCGAAGGCGGCGCCGCGGATTCATCAGGCGTTGTTGCACCAGCTGACACCTGAATGCTATCGCAGCGTCTACAGGGAGACCGCCGTCGCCGCGCTGGCCGTGGGCGGCCCGTTTGTTTTTTTAATCGATAGTCTGAATCCGTCATCGCTCAATGAGTTGTTCGAAGGGTCGTCCCTGGATTGGGGGTGGCTGGCGAGCATCGACAATCACTCAATCGGAATACTGGTGAAACATTGGCGCGAACGTCTGTTTGTCGGGAAACGACCGCAACAGGCGCTGTACCGTTTCCACGACAATCGGGTGTTGGCGCGAGCACTGGCCCATCTTCCTGAGTCGGCGTATCCCGAATATCTGGGACCGGTCATCGGTGCCTGTTACTGGCAGGGTGAGCACTGGATGGCAGCGCAGAATCCGGCACCGGGCGAATACCCGGTTCCCGACTCTGCGCAATGGCTGGATATCCCGACGCCGGTCGACCAGGAACGAGCGATCCTGTTGGCCAATGTGGGTCAGTACCTGTTGGCAGAGCACAGTGAGGACCTTGCCCGATTGCCGGAAGACCTGTCGCCAAGAGCCTGGCTGACAGAACAACTCGACCTGGCACAGCGATGGGGATGGCAGACGCCGGAGCAGCTGCATTTTCTGGTGGTCGAGCGCTTGCGGGAGATGCACACGCCCGGTATCAAAAACTGGAATCCGAGGCCTGAAGAACACGCGCAGGCTCATTTTGAGCGCCTGCGCGACGAGCGACTCCCCGAGGTCAAACCCTGATCGTACTAACCCCGTCCCGACAGATAGGTCGCGTAATCCGGAATGCGGTGTTGATGCGCCTGTTCCATCAACGGACTGCTGAGCAAGTAGTCGGCGCTGCATTCGTTGCACGCCACCGGGATGTTCCACACCGCCGCGACCCGCAGCAATGCCTTGATGTCCGGGTCGTGGGGCTGTGGTTCGAACGGGTCCCAGAAGAACACCAGCATGTCGACCCGCTGCTCGGCGATTCGCGCGCCGAGTTGTTGGTCGCCGCCGAGTGGGCCGCTGATCATGCTTTCCACCGGCAGATCCAGGCGTTGTTGCAACAGCAGCCCGGTGGTGCCGGTGGCGACCAGTTCGTGTTGCGCGAGTTTGTCTTTTTGTCGCTCAGCCCAGTCCAGCAAAAACACCTTGCAGTGGTCATGGGCCACCAGGGCGATACGCTTGCGCGCCGCGATGGTTTTTTGGGTAAAGCTGATACCGATCATCGGTGACTGCTCCTGAAATGGCGCGCACTTTGTAGGAGCGAGCTTGCTCGCGAAGGTCGTTAACGATGACAAGGGTCGCCTGAGTGAGCGCGGGGCCCTTGCATCCTTCGCGAGCAAGCTCGCTCCTACAAGAAGTGGGAAGTGCTGCTTATTCCGCGTTGCACAGCGCCAGGCAGTTATCGAGCATGCGGTTGGAGAAGCCCCATTCGTTGTCGTACCAGGCCAGTACCTTGAGCAGCTTGCCGCTGGATTTGGTGTGGTTGGCATCGAAGATCGACGACAGTGGGTTATGGTTAAAGTCGCTGGAGACCAACGGCAAGGTGTTGTAGCCAAGAATCTTCGAATGCTGGCTGGCTTCTTTGAGCAGTGCATTTACTTCATCGGCCGACGCTTCGCGCTTGAGCTGCACGGTCAGGTCCACCAGCGACACGTTGATCACCGGAACACGCACCGCCATGCCGGTCAGTTTGCCCGCCAGTTCCGGCAGCACCAAGCCGACGGCTTCAGCGGCGCCGGTCTTGCTCGGGATCATGTTCTGGGTCGCCGAACGGGCGCGGTACGGGTCGGTGTGGTAGACGTCGGTCAGGTTCTGATCGTTGGTGTAGGCGTGGATAGTGGTCATCAAACCGCTTTCGATGCCCAGCTCGCGGTGCAGCACCTGAGCCACCGGGGCCAGGCAGTTGGTGGTGCACGATGCGTTGGAAATAATCTGGTGCGACTGGCGCAGGATGTCGTGGTTCACCCCATAAACCACAGTGGCGTCGGCACCTTTGGCCGGGGCCGAGATGATCACTTTGCGCGCGCCGGCCGTAATATGCGCGGCGGCTTTGGCCCGGTCGGTGAACAAACCGGTGCATTCGAACACGACATCAATTTTTTCTGCGGCCCAGGGCAGGTCGGCCGGGTTGCGAATGGCGCTGACCGATATACGGTCGCCGTTGACGGTCAGGCTTTCCTGATCGTGCTGGACATCGGCGTCGAACGTGCCGTGAACGGTGTCGTACTTGAGCAGATGAGCGTTGATCGAGCTGTCGCCCAGGTCGTTGATGGCGACGATCTGCAGATCCTGGCGATAGCCTTGGGTATACAGTGCCCGCAGGACGTTACGGCCAATTCGGCCAAAACCATTGATTGCGATTCGAAGAGTCATTTAACTGGGCCGCCGTCGTTTTGTTGTTGGAATTACAAGATTATTCGCAAAAAAATAGAAAACAAGCCTTTTTAATGGCAATATTTTGTTCAATCTACAACTAGTGACCTGAATCAACTGGTCCGACCGATCAAGAAAACCGTCTGTCATCCCATCGACACCGGCTCTTGATCAGCATAGACAATCAGGTCGCCACATCCGTTAGCCTGGAGTTCTACACATGCATCCCCGCGTCCTTGAGGTCACCGAACGGCTTATCGCCCGCAGCCGCGCCACGCGTGAGGCTTACCTTGCACTGATTCGCGGTGCAGCCAGCGACGGTCCGATGCGCGGCAAGCTGCAATGCGCCAACTTCGCCCATGGCGTGGCCGGCTGCGGCACCGACGACAAGAACAGTCTGCGGATGATGAACTCCGCCAACATTGCGATTGTTTCGTCATATAACGACATGCTCTCGGCGCATCAGCCGTACGAAGTCTTTCCTGAACAGATCAAAAAAGCCCTGCGTGAAATCGGCTCCGTCGGCCAGTTCGCCGGCGGCACCCCGGCCATGTGCGATGGCGTGACCCAAGGCGAGCCGGGCATGGAACTGAGCCTGCCAAGCCGTGAAGTGATCGCGCTGTCCACCGCCGTGGCGTTGTCCCACAACATGTTCGACGGCGCGCTGATGCTCGGCATCTGCGACAAGATCGTGCCGGGCCTGATGATGGGTGCGTTGCGTTTCGGTCATCTGCCGACCATCTTTGTGCCGGGTGGGCCGATGGTCTCGGGCATTTCCAACAAGCAGAAAGCCGATGTGCGCCAGCGCTACGCCGAAGGCAAGGCCAGCCGCGAAGAGCTGCTCGAATCGGAAATGAAGTCCTACCACAGCCCTGGCACCTGCACTTTTTACGGCACCGCCAACACTAACCAGTTGCTGATGGAGGTCGTGGGCCTGCACTTGCCGGGTGCCTCTTTCGTCAACCCGAACACGCCATTGCGCGATGCCTTGACCCGCGAAGCGGCGCATCAGGTGACGCGCCTGACCAAGCAGAGCGGCGACTTCATGCCGATCGGCGAAATCGTCGACGAGCGCTCGCTGGTCAACTCCATCGTGGCGCTGCACGCCACCGGTGGCTCGACCAACCACACCCTGCACATGCCGGCCATCGCCATGGCCGCGGGTATCCAGTTGACCTGGCAGGACATGGCCGACCTCTCCGAGGTGGTGCCGACCCTGAGCCACGTCTACCCGAACGGCAAGGCCGACATCAACCACTTCCAGGCGGCGGGCGGCATGTCGTTCCTGATCCGCGAGTTGCTGGAAGCCGGTCTGCTCCACGAAAACGTCAACACCGTGCTTGGCCACGGCTTGAGCCGCTACACGATGGAACCATTCCTTGAAAACGGCGAACTGGTCTGGCGCGAAGGCCCGATCGAAAGCCTCGACGAAACCATCCTGCGTCCGGTCGCCCGGGCATTTTCGCCAGAGGGCGGTTTGCGCGTGATGGAAGGCAACCTCGGTCGCGGTGTGATGAAAGTTTCAGCCGTCGCTTTGGAAAACCAGATCGTCGAAGCCCCGGCCATGGTGTTCCAGGATCAGCAGGATTTGGCCGACGCGTTCAAGGCCGGTTTGCTGGAGAAGGATTTTGTCGCGGTGATGCGCTTCCAGGGCCCGCGTTCCAACGGCATGCCGGAGCTGCACAAAATGACGCCGTTCCTCGGCGTGCTGCAGGATCGCGGCTTCAAGGTGGCGCTGGTGACTGACGGGCGTATGTCCGGCGCCTCGGGGAAAATCCCGGCGGCGATTCACGTCAGCCCAGAAGCGTATGTGGGCGGCGCTTTGGCGCGAGTGCAAGAGGGCGATATCATCCGCGTCGATGGCGTCAAAGGCACTTTGGAGCTTAAGGTGGACGCCGAAGAATTTGCAGCGCGCACGCCGGCCAAGGGCCTGTTGGCCAATAACATCGGCAGCGGGCGCGAACTGTTTGGTTTCATGCGCATGGCCTTCAGCTCCGCAGAGCAGGGCGCCAGCGCCTTTACTTCTGCCCTGGAGACGCTTAATTGAAACTGGCTTTGGTCGGTGACATCGGTGGGACCAACGCACGTTTCGCGTTGTGGAAAAACCAGCAGCTGGAATCTGTCCAGGTGCTGGCGACGGCAGATCACACCAGTCCGGAGGAGGCCATTGGCGTCTACCTCAGCGGCTTGGGGCTGAAACCCGGCGACATCGGTTCGGTATGCCTGTCGGTGGCCGGCCCGGTGAGTGGCGATGAATTCAAGTTCACCAACAATCACTGGCGACTCAGCCGCAAGGGGTTTTGCCAGACCTTGCAGGTCGATCAACTGCTGTTGGTCAACGACTTCTCGGCGATGGCGCTGGGCATGACCCGTTTGCAACCGGGCGAGTTTCGGGTGGTCTGCGAAGGCACGCCGGAACCGTTGCGGCCAGCGGTGGTGATTGGTCCGGGCACTGGCCTTGGCGTTGGCACCTTGCTCGATCTTGGGGAGGGCCGTTTCGCTGCGCTGCCGGGAGAGGGCGGTCACGTCGATTTGCCGCTGAGCAGTCCGCGGGAAACTCAACTGTGGCAGCACATCTTCAATGAGATTGGCCATGTCAGTGCTGAAACCGCGTTGAGTGGTAGCGGCTTGCCGCGCGGCTATCGGGCGATCTGCGCGGGCGGCGGTCATGAGCCGGTTCTCGGAACACCCGAAGCGATTACCGCTGCCGGTCTGGCGGGCGATCCGATTGCCCTGGAAGTGCTTGAACAGTTCTGCTGCTGGCTTGGGCGCGTGGCCGGTAACAATGTGCTGACCACCGGTGGGCGCGGGGGCGTGTACATTGTGGGCGGGGTGATTCCGCGGTTTGCCGATTTCTTTATCGAAAGCGGTTTTGCCCGGTGCTTCGCCGACAAGGGCTGCATGAGCGATTACTTCAAGGGGATTCCGGTGTGGCTGGTGACGGCGCCGTATTCCGGATTGATGGGCGCAGGGGTGGCGCTGGAGCAGGCTTGAGACCGCGTCGCGCCCTTCGCGGGCAAGCCTCGCTCCTACAGGATTACCGAAATCCTTGTAGGAGCGAGGCTTGCCCGCGAAGAGGCCCGCACAGACACATAGAATAGCGATCGATCAGGCATAATCCGCCCAATTCAAATAACAAGGACGCCTTCCTGTGAGCTCAGTCAACAAGTCGATTTTGTTGGTCGATGACGATCAAGAGATACGCGAGTTGCTGGACACCTACCTGACCCGCGCCGGTTTCCAGGTCCGTACCACGCCCGATGGCGCAGGTTTTCGCCAGGCGATGAACGACGCGCCGAGTGACCTGGTGATCCTCGACGTGATGCTGCCGGACGAAGACGGTTTCAGTCTGTGCCGCTGGATTCGCCAGCATCCGCGTCAGGCGCAAGTGCCGATCATCATGCTCACCGCCAGCTCCGACGAAGCCGACCGCGTTATTGGCCTGGAGTTGGGCGCCGACGATTACCTCGGCAAACCGTTCAGCCCCCGTGAATTGCAGGCGCGCATCAAAGCCTTGTTGCGCCGGGCGCAGTTCGGTCAGGAACGTTCCGGCAGTGAAGTGCTGGCCTTCGATGACTGGCGCCTGGACATGGTCAGCCATCGGCTGTTCCACATTGACGGTGAAGAAGTGATTCTCTCTGGCGCCGATTTCGCGCTGCTGAAACTGTTCCTCGATCACCCCCAGGAAATCCTCGACCGCGACACCATCGGCAACGCCACCCGTGGCCGCGACTTGATGCCGCTGGATCGCCTCGTCGACATGGCGGGCCGTCGCCTGCCCCCACCCCTGCGCGCCCCCGAAAAACCGCCACGACTGATCCGCACCGTGCGTGGCAGCGGCTATCAACTGGCAGCCAATGTGGTTGCCAGCAATGGCCACTGAGTTTTTGCGCAAACTCGCTGCGCGCATCCCGGTGCCGCGTTCGCTGCTCGGGCGGATGTTGCTGCCGCCCTTGCTGGCGGTGCTGTTCGCCCAGCGCCGTCGGGCGTGATCTGGGTCCCGCAATTGCGCGCTACCCAACTGAAGGCCTGGTCACCAGCGCCCGCGGCCTTGCCCTTGCGGTGACCGCCAGCGTCAGTTACTTCCGCTCGCTGCCGGTCGCATTCAGGCCGCTGGTACTCGACCAGCTGCGCAGCATGGGCGGCACCCGATTTGTGGTAACCCTCAACGACAAACCCCTGGGCATGGAAGTATTGCCGATCACCCCGCGCAAAGCGGCGGTGCTCAAGGCGGTGGACGAAGTGCGGCGTGAGCCCCTGGGCCATGACGCCGATATCGCGGTGACTTTCGTCAGCCCCGAAGCCCGGCGAATCTTCAACAGCGGACGGAAACTCGAGGAATTGCCGCGCTCCTGGGCGCCCTCCGCGTTGGCCCGGGACCCGGTGAACCCGCCGGTGCTGGTCACGCAAATCCAGATGGCACCGGGCGAATGGTTGTACATCGCGTCCTTGTTGCCCGAGCCCTACACCAGTCTTGAAGAGCAAGGACTGCCGGCGCAGCAGGTCTGGTTCATCGTGCTCACCAGCGGCTTTTTGCTGTTGTTCATCGGCCTGCTGGTGCACTGGCAAAGTCGCCCGCTCAAGCGCCTGGCACGGGCGGCGCGCGATATGTCCCTGGGTGCCGAAGTCGAACCGGTGGCCGAGGGCGGTGGCAGTGAAGTGGTCGAGGTCGGCCGTGCCTTCAACGCAATGCGCGAACGCATCAGCCGTTACCTGACTGAACGCAGCCAGTTGTTCAGTGCGATTTCCCATGACCTGCGCACGCCGATTACCCGGCTGCGACTGCGGGTCGAATTGCTCGAAGACGAAAAGCTGCAAGCCAAGTTCGGGCGTGATCTGGATGAATTGGAGCTGCTGGTCAAAGGCGCGCTGCAATGTGTGAAAGACACCGACATCCACGAAAACATCGAGCCGGTGGACCTCAATCATGTGCTCGATTGCCTGGTGGAACCGTATCTGGCGCCCAACGGTAATGGCCGCGTGACGCAGCAGGGGCGTGCGTTGGCGGCGTATCCAGGTAAGCCGCTGGCGCTCAAGCGTTGCATCGGCAACCTGATCGACAACGCCTTGAAGTATGGGCAGAAAGCCCATCTGCATATCGATGACGATCAGAGCGCATTCATCCTGCATGTGGACGATGAAGGGCCGGGGGTGCCGGAGCAGCGGATGGAGCAGGTGTTCGAACCGCACTTCCGGTTGGCCGGGCAGCAGCAGGGTTATGGGCTGGGGTTGGGGATTGCGCGCAATATTGCCCATAGCCATGGGGGTGAAGTCAGCCTGCAGAATTTGCGTGAAGGCGGGTTGCGCGTGACGTTGCAGTTGCCGCGCAGTGTTGATTAATAAGACCGCGTTATCGTTCATCGCGGGCAAGCCCGCTCCCACAGGATCAGTTGTGTTTTCAAGTTATGTGCAAAACCTTGTGGGAGCGGGCTTGCCCGCGATGAGGCTGGATCAGTCAACAAATCCCCCAAGGAAAATGTCACAGTCTGGTGACATAACTCGCCCCCTTCGTTACAAGCCCGCCACCGCCCGTTGTTTAGACTGCCCGCAGTCATAACAACAAAAAAGGCACCCCATGGACACCTTCCACCCGGCCTTCAGCAGTTGGCTGAACGCACCCGCTCACCAACAGTGGCTCTCCGCCGAAGGCTTGCGCCTGCTGGCATTTGCCAAGGCTTCAAAGCTCCCCGAAGGTTTCGGCAACCTCGACGATCAAGGCCGCCTGCCGGCCAACGCGCAAGCCGAAACCATGAACACCGCGCGCATGACCCACAGCTTCTCCATGGCTCATATCCAGGGCTTGCCGGGTTTTGCCGAACTGGTCGATCACGGCGTCCAGGCCCTCAGCGGGCCATTGCGTGATGCCGAGCACGGCGGCTGGTTCGCGGTCGCACAGCATCGCGACGACAACACCGGCAAAGCGGCCTACCTGCATGCCTTCGTCGCCCTGGCCGCGAGTTCCGCCGTCGTCGCGCAACGGCCTGGCGCCCAGGCTTTGCTCAATGATGCGATCAACATCATCGACAGGCATTTCTGGAGCGAGGAGGAGGGCGCGATGCGCGAATCCTTCAACCGCGACTGGACTGATGAAGAAGCCTATCGCGGCGCCAACAGCAACATGCACGCCACCGAAGCGTTTCTCGCGTTGGCCGATGTCACCGACGACAACCGCTGGCTGTGCCGCGCTCAGCGCATTGTCGAACGGGTCATTCACGGTCACGCCGCTGCCAACGATTACCTTGTGGTCGAGCATTTCGACCGCGACTGGCAACCCCTGCGCGAATACAACCACGACAACCCGGCCGACGGTTTTCGCCCTTACGGCACCACGCCGGGCCACGGTTTCGAATGGGCGCGGTTGTTGCTGCACCTCGAAGCCGCGCGGGTTCAGGCCGGGATGCTGACACCGGGCTGGCTCGCCACCGACGCGCAAAAACTCTTCGAGCACAACTGCCGTCACGGCTGGAACGTCGACGGTGCGCCGGGAATTGTCTACACCCTCGACTGGGACAATCGCGCCGTGGTTCGCCATCGCTTGCACTGGACTCACTGCGAAGCCAGCGCCGCCGCCAGTGCTCTGCTCAAGCGCACCGGCGATGCGCAATACGAACGCTGGTATCGACTGTTCTGGGAATTCTGTGACAGGCATTTCATCGATCGATGCGATGGCAGCTGGCACCACGAACTCGATCCGCAGAACCGCCCGAGTGCCGATATCTGGGCCGGTAAACCCGACCTTTATCACGCCTGGCAAGCGGTCCTGATCCCGCGCCTGCCCCTGGCGCCAAGCATGGCCAGTGCGCTGGCAGCATTGTCCCAGAGCGTTCCTGTGTAACCATGTGGTGACATTCGAACGTCCCTTCGTTACCTGCGAAGGGATAACTCCTGTTTAAAATCCTATGCAGCGCAAGCACCAGACTTGCATGCATAACAACAAGAAAGGTACTACTAGATGAATGCGATTTCTCGCCTCGCTACTGTCATTTCTCTCGCGTCACTGCTCCCTCTTTCTGCATTCCCGTTGAGTACCCTTGCCGCCGATTCCAAAGGTTCGGTGGAAGTCGTTCACTGGTGGACCTCTGGTGGTGAAAAGGCAGCGGTCGATGTCCTCAAGGCTCAAGTCGAAAAAGACGGCTTCACCTGGAAGGACGGCGCAGTCGCCGGTGGTGGTGGCGCTACCGCCATGACCGTACTCAAAAGCCGCGCCGTGGCCGGTAACCCGCCAGGCGTAGCGCAGATCAAAGGTCCGGACATCCAGGAATGGGCGTCTACCGGCCTGCTCGACACCGACGTGTTGAAAGACGCTGCCAAGACCGAAAAGTGGGACAGCCTGCTCGACAAGAAAGTCTCCGATACCGTGAAGTACGAGGGTGACTACGTGGCCGTGCCGGTGAACATTCACCGCGTCAACTGGCTGTGGATCAACCCGGAAGTCTTCAAGAAAGCCGGCATCGAAAAAGCCCCGACCACCCTTCAGGAATTCTACGCGGCCGGCGACAAGCTCAAGGCTGCGGGCTTCATTGCGCTGGCCCACGGCGGCCAGCCTTGGCAGGACAGCACCGTATTCGAAGCGGTGGTGCTTTCGGTCATGGGCGTCGACGGCTACAAGAAAGCCCTGGTCGATCTGGACAACGCTGCGCTGACCGGTCCTGAAATGGTCAAGGCGCTGACCGAGCTGAAGAAAGTCGCGACCTACATGGACGTCGACGGCAAAGGCCAGGACTGGAACCTCGAAGCGGCCAAGGTCATCAACGGCAAGGCCGGCATGCAGATCATGGGTGACTGGGCCAAGAGCGAGTGGACGGCAGCCAAGAAAGTCGCCGGTAAAGACTACGAGTGCGTAGCCTTCCCGGGCACCGACAAGGCCTTCACCTACAACATCGATTCCCTGGCCGTGTTCAAGCAGAAAGACAAGGGCACTGCTGCCGCTCAGCAAGACATTGCGAAGATCGTGCTGGGTGAGAACTTCCAGAAAGTCTTCAGCATCAACAAAGGCTCGATCCCGGTTCGAATCGACATGCTGAACGACATGGGCAAATACGGTTTCGACGCCTGCGCCCAGACCGCCGCCAAGGACTTCCTGGCGGACGCCAAGTCCGGCGGCCTGCAGCCAAGCATGGCGCACAACATGGCAACCACGCTGGCGGTACAGGGTGCGTTCTTTGATGTCGTGACCAACTTCATCAACGACCCGAAAGCCGATCCGGCCACGGCCGCCAAGCAACTCGGCACAGCTATCAAAGCGGCCAAGTAACCGTTAGCACCTTGTGGCAGGGATTTTGTGGGAGCCGGGCTTGCCCGCGATGGCATCACCTCGGTTTATCAGTTGCACTGAGGTGATGCCATCGCAGGCAAGCCAGCTCCCACAGAAGCCCACTCCCACAAGGGATGCCTAAGTAGTCCTTTTCTCTAGTACGGGATCTTCCCATGAGTTCTGTTGCTGTGTTCAGCAAGGCCTCGCCGTTCGATGCATTGCAGCGCTGGCTCCCCAAACTGGTGCTGGCGCCGAGCATGTTCATCGTCCTGGTGGGCTTCTATGGCTATATCCTCTGGACGTTTGTCCTGTCGTTCACCACTTCGACCTTCCTGCCCACTTACAAATGGGCGGGCCTGGCGCAATACCAGCGGTTGTTCGACAACGACCGTTGGTGGGTGGCGAGCAAGAACCTGGCAGTTTTCGGCGGCATGTTTATCGGTATCACCCTGGTGATCGGTGTGCTGCTGGCGGTGTTTCTTGACCAGCGCATTCGTCGCGAAGGTTTCATCCGCACCATTTACCTGTACCCGATGGCGCTCTCGATGATCGTCACCGGTACGGCCTGGAAATGGTTGCTCAACCCGGGCATGGGCCTGGACAAATTGTTGCGTGACTGGGGCTGGGAAGGCTTTCGCCTGGACTGGCTGATCGACCCGGACCGCGTGGTGTATTGCCTGGTGATTGCGGCGGTATGGCAGGCCTCGGGTTTTATCATGGCGATGTTCCTCGCCGGTCTGCGTGGGGTTGATCAATCGATCATCCGTGCCGCCCAGATCGATGGCGCGAGCATGCCGCGGATTTACCTGAAAGTGGTGTTGCCCAGCCTGCGCCCGGTGTTCTTCAGCGCGGTAATGATCCTGGCCCACATCGCGATCAAGAGTTTCGACCTGGTGGCGGCAATGACTGCTGGCGGCCCGGGTTACTCCTCCGACCTGCCTGCGATGTTCATGTATTCCTTTACGTTCAGTCGCGGCCAGATGGGCATGGGCTCGGCCAGTGCGATTCTGATGCTCGGTGCGATTCTCGCAATCATCGTGCCTTACCTGTACTCCGAGCTGAGGACCAAGCGTCATGACTAGTTTCGCTGCCAAACCTTCTATCAGCCTGAGTCGCATCGCGATCTACGGCGTGCTGATCCTTGCCGTATTGCTTTACCTGATTCCGCTGGTGGTCATGCTGTTGACCAGTTTCAAGACGCCGGAAGACATCAACACCGGCAACCTGCTGAGCTGGCCGACCGTGGTCAGCGGCATTGGCTGGGTCAAGGCCTGGGCCACGGTCGACGGGTATTTCTGGAACTCGATCAAGATCACCGTCCCGGCGGTGCTGATCTCCACCGCCATCGGTGCGCTGAACGGCTATGTGCTGTCGATGTGGCGCTTTCGTGGTTCGCAGTTGTTCTTCGGCCTGCTGCTGTTCGGTTGCTTCCTGCCGTTCCAGACCGTCCTGCTGCCGGCCTCGTTCACCCTCGGCAAGATGGGCCTGGCCAGCACCACCACGGGCCTGGTGTTCGTGCATGTGGTCTACGGCCTGGCGTTCACCACGCTGTTTTTCCGTAACTACTACGTCAGCTTTCCCGACGCGCTGGTGAAGGCGGCGCGGCTGGATGGCGCGGGTTTCTTCACCATCTTCCGCTTGATCATCCTGCCGATGTCCACCCCGATCATCATGGTCTGCCTGATCTGGCAGTTCACTCAGATCTGGAACGACTTCCTGTTCGGCGTGGTGTTCTCCAGCGGTGATTCGCAACCGATCACGGTGGCGTTGAACAACTTGGTCAACACCAGTACCGGGGCCAAGGAATATAACGTTGATATGGCGGCGGCGATGATCGCCGGGCTGCCGACCCTGCTGGTCTATGTGGTCGCAGGCAAGTATTTCGTGCGCGGGCTGACGGCCGGCGCAGTCAAGGGGTAATCATGGCTACGCTCGAACTTCGCAATGTAAACAAGACCTATGGCCCCGGCCTGCCGGACACCCTCAAGGACATCGATCTGTCGATCAAGGACGGTGAGTTCCTGATCCTGGTCGGACCTTCGGGTTGCGGCAAGTCGACCCTGATGAATTGCATCGCCGGCCTGGAGACCATTACCGGCGGCGCGATCATGATCGATGATCAGGACGTTAGCGGCATGAGCCCCAAAGACCGCGACATCGCCATGGTGTTCCAGTCCTATGCGCTGTACCCGACCATGAGCGTGCGCGAGAACATCGCCTTCGGCTTGAAAATTCGCAAAATGCCCGCCGCCGATATCGAAGCGGAAGTGGCGCGGGTGGCCAAGCTGCTGCAGATCGAACACCTGCTGAGCCGCAAGCCCGGCCAGCTCTCCGGCGGTCAACAACAGCGCGTGGCCATGGGCCGTGCCCTGGCGCGGCGGCCGAAGATTTACCTGTTCGACGAGCCGCTGTCCAACCTCGACGCCAAGCTGCGGGTCGAGATGCGCACCGAAATGAAACTGATGCACCAGCGCCTGAAAACCACCACGGTCTACGTGACCCACGACCAGATCGAAGCCATGACCCTGGGCGACAA
Source organism: Pseudomonas sp. RIT-PI-q (assembly GCF_001297125.1). Lineage (GTDB taxonomy): Bacteria > Pseudomonadota > Gammaproteobacteria > Pseudomonadales > Pseudomonadaceae > Aquipseudomonas. The sequence goes on along the minus strand of NZ_LHPC01000018.1, from coordinate 51,656 downwards.
GGTGGCGGTGATGAAGGACGGGATCATTCAGCAATTCGGTACACCGAAAGACATCTACAACAACCCGGCCAACCTGTTCGTGGCGAGCTTCATCGGCTCGCCACCGATGAACTTCATTCCGCTGCGTTTGCAGCGCAAGGACGGTCGTCTGGTGGCATTGCTCGACAGTGGTCAGGCGCGCTGCGAATTGCCATTGGGCATGCAGGACGCCGGTCTTGAAGATCGCGAAGTGATCCTCGGCATGCGCCCGGAGCAGATCGTGTTGGCGAACGGCGAGCCGAATGGTTTGCCGACCATTCGTGCCGAAGTCCAGGTCACCGAACCGACCGGGCCGGACACCCTGGTGTTCGTCAATCTCAACGACACCAAAGTCTGCTGCCGCCTGGCACCGGACGTTGCGCCCAATGTCGGCGAGACCCTGACCCTGCAATTCGATCCATCGAAAGTGTTGTTGTTCGATGCCAAGACCGGTGAGCGCCTGGGGGTGGCCGGTCTGCCGCAAGCCGAGAACCACAGTGCCAACGTGGCGCAGTTCAAAGGCCGCTAAAAATCAAATGTTGGAATGCGGTCATGTGGGAGCGGGCTTGCCCGCGATGCAGGCGCCTCGGTTCGACGTCGAACCGGATTGATGCCATCGCAGGCAAGCCAGCTCCCACAGGAGTTCACTCCACCAGGGGAATACGCGGTGTGAGGCCTGACGCGCACTGCACTTGATGTAACCGCGTTAGATAAAAACAGTTAATAACAATAAAACGAGGATGTAGGGATGAAGAAGAAGAACAACGCTCAGCTTATCTGCCAGTTGTCAGCCGTTGCGGCAATGATGCTGGCCGGTAGTGTGCACGCGGCTGACGCGTTCAGCGCCGATTCTGAGTGGATGACCGGTGATTGGGGTGGAGAACGAACCAAGCTGATCGAGCAAGGCATCGACATCAAAATGGACTACGTCGGTGAAGTGGGTGGCAACCTCCACGGCGGCTTCAACAACGACAAGACTGCGCGTTACGCCGACCAGTTTGGCCTGGGCGCGGCGCTGGACCTGCAAAAACTGTTCGGTTGGGATAACACCCAGGCCAAGGTCCAGTTCACCAACCGTAACGGTGAAAACATCTCCAATGACCGTGTGGGCGACCCGCGTGCCGGCACCTTGAGTTCCTCGCAGGAAGTCTACGGTCGTGGCCACATGGTCCGTCTGACCCAACTGTGGATCAAGCACCAGTTCTTCGACAACAAACTGGACGTCAAGGCCGGTTACTTCGGCGAAGGCGAAGACTTCAACACCTTCCCGTGCGAGTTCCAGAACCTGGCCTTCTGCGGTTCCCAGGTGGGTAACTGGGCGACCAACATCTGGTACAACTGGCCGATCAGCCAGGCCGCGATCCGCGTCAAGTACAACATCTCGCCTGAGTTCTATGCGCAGATCGGCGCGTACAACCAGAACCCGACGCAACTGGAGCACGGTAACGGCTTCAAGCTCAGCGGCAGTGGTACGGCGGGCACCGTCTTGCCGGTCGAGTTGGTCTGGTTGCCTAACCCTGGCAATCTGCCGGGCGAATACCGTGTCGGTTACTACAAAAGCACGGCCAAGGCTGATGACGTTCGTGAAGACGACAACGGCGATGATGCGGCCACCAGTGGCAACGCCTTCCGCAGCCACAGCAGCAAGCACGGCTACTGGTTCGTTGCGCAGCAACAACTCACCAGCCACAACGGTGACGCTTCCCGCGGTCTGAACATCGCGGCCAACGCCACTTTCCACGACAAGGACACCAACATCGTCGACAACTACCAGTCGCTGATGTTTGTGTACAAAGGCCCGTTCGATGCACGTCCGAAAGATGACATGGGGATCGGTTTCGCCCGTATCCATGTCAACGATGACGTGAAGAAAAACGCTGAGCTGACCAACGCCGCCAATGGCGTCACCAACTACGAAGATCCACTGTTCGCGCCACTGCGTTCCACCGAGTACAACTACGAGGTCAACTACGGCTTCCACGTTACCAACTGGCTGACTGTGCGTCCTAACCTGCAATACATCACTCACCCAGGTGGTGTTGATGAAGTTGATAACGCGCTGGTCGCCGGCCTGAAAATTCAGTCGGTGTTCTAACGCTGTTGCGATAAGCTCCTCTCTATGTGCGCATTTTTGCGGACAGCCCAGGCTGTCCGCTTTTTTTTGGGGGCGGCGCACCCCGGGTGACAGATGATTTTCAGGACCGTGGCACATGCATGAGCATCCGCTACAACGCTTCTTCAAATCCTTGCGCGAACGTCCGGTGTTTGCGTGGGAGCGCTATCAGAAGCGCGATGTGCTGGTGATCGACCATCCGCTGTGTCAGGCGGTGTTCAGTCGGCAGGGCGCGCAGTTGCTGCACTTCCAGCCCAAGGGCCAGAAACCCTGGTTGTGGTGCGCGGCGAAGTGGCCACAGGTCGGGGCGATTCGCGGCGGTGTGCCGGTGTGTTGGCCGTGGTATGGCCGGCATCCGAGTGAAAACGCCTGGCCGTCCCATGGTTGGGCTCGGTTGATCGACTGGAAGCTGATCGACAGCCGCCATGACGACGATGGCGTGCGCCTGCATTGGCAGCTTCAGCTATGCGACTGGCAAGTGGACCTGCATGCACACCTTGGCGAACGTATGGATTTACGCCTGAGCACCGAGCATCAGGACAGCCTGCCGTGCCAATTGAGTCAGGCGTTGCACGCGTATTGGCGTATTGGTGACGTTGGTGAGATAGCGCTGTCTGGGCTCGACGGGGCGCACGGTTACGACCAGTTGAACCGTCAGGTTTGTCATCAGGAAGGCGAGCTTCGAGTCGATGGCGGCTGTCAGCGGGTGTTCCAGCATGACGGTGAATTGCAGCTCAAGGACCACGCCTGGCAGCGGGAATTGTGCATCGACACCGGCGACCATGCCGACACCGTGGTTTGGCATCCGGGTTCGCGGCCGTTATTGGGGGTGAGCTGGAATGAGGTGTGCGAGTTTGTCTGCGTGGAAGCGGCCAGCGGTGGGACGGATAGCCTGAGCCTGGCGCCGGGGGAGCGGGCGCATTTGAGTTTGCAGGCGCGGGTTGGCGGTTTGGCTCAAGTGATGTGTTGAGGTGGCTGGCGCCTTCGCTGGCAAGCCAGCTCCTACAGGCTGCGCACCGCTTTTGTAGGAGCTGGCTTGCCAGCGAAGAGGCCCGGGCAGGCAATCAAAATCCTGGCCTAATTGAACTCATCCCCAATCGGATACCGACTGGCATTCAGGCTTTCCTTGATCTTGCGCAAATGCGGCTGGAAGTCCACGCCCCGACGCAAGGTCATGCCGGTCGCCAGCACATCCAGCACCGTCAGCTGAATGATCCGCGAGGTCATCGGCATATAGATGTCGGTGTCTTCCGGCAACGGAATGTTCAGGCTCAACGTACTGGCTTTGGCCAATGGCGAACCCTCGGCCGTCAGGCCCAGCACCGAAGCGCCGTTTTCCCGGGCAATGCGCGCCACTTCCACCAGTTCGCGGGTGCGGCCGGTGTAGGAAATGATCACGAACAGCTCGCCAGTGTGGGCCACCGACGCAATCATCCGCTGCATCAGCACGTCCGCATGGGCGGTGACGGCCAGGTTGAAACGGAAAAACTTGTGCTGCGCATCCAGCGCCACCGGGGCCGAGGCACCGAGGCCGAAGAAGTGGATCTGCCGGGCCTGGATCAACAGGTCGACGGCGCGGCTGATCAGGTTCGGGTCCAGCGCCTGCAAGGCACTGTCCAGCGAGGCGATGGCGCTGCCGAAGATCTTTTTCGTGTACGCCTCGGGATTGTCATCGGCCTCGACCGCACGGCTGACATACGCCGCGCCACTGGCCAGGCTTTGCGCCAATTGCAGCTTGAGTTCCGGGTAACCGCTGACGCCGAACGAACGGCAGAAACGGTTGACTGTCGGCTCGCTGACTTTTGAGGCCTGGGCGAGGGCGGCGATGCTGAACCGGGTGGCCTGCTGTGGGTTGAGCAGGATCACTTCGGCGACTTTGCGTTCGGCCTTGTTCAGGTCTTCAAGGCGATTCTGGATCTGTTCCAGTAAATTTCGCACGCGGTCCATAGATGTTCCTTAAGTCAGCAGCGCAAACAAGCGGTCTGCTATGCAAAAAGGGCCTTTGATGCGGCCCGTAACGGTGGCCTATCCTACTGATGGCTCCGACCGACCACCACTCGGAATCTGTATTTTGCGAAAATGTTGTGGTTATTACTACATTTTCCCTTGAGTGATGCCTTGAAAAAAGGTATTTGTAGCTTAACTTGATAAAAGAACAAACATCATGCCTTCGATTACGGTTGAACCGTGCACCTTTGCCTTGTTCGGCGCCCTTGGCGACCTGGCCTTGCGCAAGCTGTTTCCTGCCCTCTATCAACTCGACGGCGCAGGCCTCTTGCACGAGGACACGCGAGTTATCGCGCTGGCCCGTGAGCCTGGCAGCGAACAGGAGCATCTGGCGTTCATCGCCTCTGAGCTGCGCCGCTACGTCGGTGCAGAACTGGACGAAGCCGTGGTCGAACGTTTCCTGTCGCGCCTGAGCTACCTACACGTCGATTTCCTCAAGGCTGACGATTACGTCGCCCTGGCGGAGATGGCCGGTAGCGCGCAACGGGTCATTGCCTATTTCGCCACCCCGGCAGCGGTTTACGGCGCGATCTGCGAGAACCTGTCGAAGGTCGGCCTGGCGGAAAACACCCGCGTGGTGCTGGAAAAACCCATCGGTTCGGACCTGGAGTCCTCGCGCAAGGTCAACGACGCCGTGGCGCAGTTCTTCCCGGAGAACCGCACTTACCGCATCGACCACTACCTGGGCAAAGAGACCGTTCAAAACCTGATCGCCCTGCGTTTCGCCAACAGCCTGTTCGAAACCCAGTGGAACCAGAATTACATCTCCCACGTGGAAATTACCGTGGCCGAGAAGGTCGGGATCGAAGGCCGCTGGGGCTACTTCGACAAGGCTGGCCAGCTGCGGGACATGATCCAGAATCACCTGCTGCAACTGCTCTGCCTGATCGCCATGGACCCGCCGGCCGACCTGTCCGCCGACAGCATCCGTGACGAGAAAGTCAAAGTGCTCAAGGCGCTGGCGCCGATCAGCCCGGAAGGCCTGACCACGCAAGTGGTGCGCGGCCAGTACATTGCCGGCTACAGCGAAGGCAAACCGGTGCCCGGTTACCTGGAAGAGCCCAACTCCAACACCCAGAGCGACACCGAAACCTTCGTCGCCCTGCGTGCCGACATCCGCAACTGGCGTTGGGCCGGCGTACCGTTTTACCTGCGCACCGGCAAACGCATGCCGCAGAAGCTGTCGCAGATCGTCATCCACTTCAAGGAACCGTCGCACTACATCTTCGCCCCCGAGCAGCGCCTGCAAATCAGCAACAAGCTGATTATCCGCCTGCAACCGGATGAAGGCATTTCCTTGCGCGTGATGACCAAAGAACAAGGCCTGGACAAGGGCATGCAGCTGCGCAGCGGTCCGTTGCAGCTGAATTTTTCCGATACCTGGCGTAGCGCACGGATTCCCGATGCCTACGAGCGGTTGTTACTGGAAGTGATGCGCGGCAATCAGAATCTGTTTGTCCGTAAAGATGAAATCGAAGCCGCGTGGAAGTGGTGTGACCAGTTGATCGCCGGGTGGAAAAAATCCGGTGATGCGCCCAAGCCGTACGCGGCCGGCTCCTGGGGACCAATGAGCTCCATTGCACTGATCACGCGGGATGGGAGGTCGTGGTATGGCGATATCTGAATTGAAACTGCCTCAGGGCGTCAGCGCTCATGAGTTCAAGAGCCCGGTGCTACTGGCCGATGGTTTGGCGCTGAATGTGGCCAAGCAACTGAGTGACGCCATCGACGCTCGCGGTACTGCAACGCTGGTGGTCTCCGGTGGACGCAGCCCGGTGGCGTTTTTCCAGAACCTGGCCAAGCAAAAACTCGACTGGTCCAAGGTTGTCGTCACCCTGGCCGACGAGCGCTGGGTGCCGGTTGAGCACGCCGACAGCAATGCCGGTCTGCTCAAGCGCTACCTGTTGCAAGGCCCGGCGGCCAAGGCTCAATTCTTGAGCCTCTACAGCGCCAGTGCCAACCTGGAACAGGCGGCTGAGCAGGCCGACCGTTTGCTCGCCGAATTGCCGGCGATCGACGTGCTGATTCTCGGCATGGGCGATGACGGGCACACCGCTTCACTGTTCCCGAACAGCCCGAACCTGGCCGACGCCTTGAAAGTCGACGGCACACGCCGTTGCTACCCGATGCTGGCGCCGACCGTGCCACATCAGCGCCTGACCATGAGTCGTGCGCTGCTGGCTTCGGCCAAGACCACCGTTCTATCGATTTCCGGTCAGTCCAAACTGACTACTTTGAGTGCCGCATTGGCCGGTGACGATGTCGCCGCCATGCCGATTCGCGCGTTTTTGCAACCTACGTTAGAGATTTACTGGTGCCCATGAGCCAAGGAACAGCCGCTATGACAAACACATCCCCGACCGTATCCATGGCGGATAAAGTTGCCCTGATCGACAGCCTCTGCGCCAAGGCGCGGATTCTGCCGGTGATCACCATCGCTCGCGAACAGGACGTCCTGCCGCTGGCCGATGCCCTCGCGGCCGGTGGCCTGACCGCCCTGGAAGTGACCCTGCGTTCGCAGTTCGGCCTCAAGGCCATTCAGATTCTGCGTGAGCAGCGTCCAGAACTGGTGACCGGCGCCGGCACCGTGCTCGATCGCAACATGCTGGCCGCCGCTGAAGCGGCGGGCTCGCAGTTCATCGTCACGCCGGGCATCACCCGTGATCTGCTCGAAGCCAGCGTCGACAGCCCGATTCCGCTGTTGCCAGGCATCAGCAACGCCTCGGGCATCATGGAAGGCTACGGCCTGGGTTATCGCCGCTTCAAGCTGTTCCCGGCGGAAGTCAGCGGTGGCGTCGCGGCCATCAAAGCCCTGGGCGGTCCATTCGGCGAAGTGAAATTCTGCCCGACTGGCGGCGTCAGCCCGGCCAATATCAAGAGCTACATGGCGTTGAAAAACGTGATGTGCGTGGGCGGTAGCTGGATGCTTGATCCGGAGTGGATCAAGAACGGCGACTGGGCCCGCATCCAGGAATGCACCGCCGAAGCATTGGCGCTGCTGGACTGATCGGCTTTTACCAAACACTTCGTTGTGTGTTCTACGGCTTTACGGTGCGCTTGGTCGGTGCACCGTTTTTTTTTGCCCGTAAAAAAAACCGCTGCCGACACATCCTTTGTAGCAGCTGGCGAAGCCTGCGTTCGGCTGCGCAGCAGTCGTAACATCAGAACACGCGGTGTGTCAGGCAAACCGTGCAATCTGGATTTACGACTGCTGCGCAGCCGAACGCAGGCTTCGCCAGCTGCTACAAAGTCGACATCATGCGATACATAGTTACCGCCTCTCGATGTTCGGCCAGTGCTAGCCTGCGTTCATCTTATGGAAGAGAGAACGTCATGGACGACATCACCTCGGTTGCACCCACACCAGCGGTTTATCAGCTTTCCCCGGAACAAATCGCCGGCCCGTATTTCCGAAACCCCAAACTGATCAGGCGAAACATCAGCGAAGGCGCCGAGGGTATTCCCTTGGTGTTGCGGCTGGCGATTGTCGACGCCATGACCGGCCATCCGGTGACAGATGCGCTGGTGGATATCTGGCATTGCAACGCGCGCGGGGCGTATTCAGGCTGGAGCAACGTCAATCCGGACAAGGAAGCCGATGTCGGTGACATCGGCTCGATCCCGCGCACCGACGACGACACCTACCTGCGCGGAGGGCAGTTCACCGACAAGAAAGGCATCGTGCGTTTCACCACGATCTATCCGGGGTTCTATGCCGGCCGCGCGCTGCACATCCACGTCGCGGTGCGCATCACGGGCGGTAACAACTATCTGCAAGAGCGACACGTTGCCTGGGTTGGTCAACTGTACTTCCCCGGCGTCGCCTCGCGCGCGGTGCTTAATGCCCGGGAGTATCGCGGTCGAGCCGTCTCGGCGCTGACCAACGAAGAGGATTATTTCTATGAAACCATGGGCGGCGAAGCCTCGATCCTGAATGTTCACACCCTCGGGCGCGACTCGAATGAAGACGGCTTTTTCGGCCATACCACCATCGGTGTCGACACGTTTGCGGTGTCGACACAGATCAAACCCGAAGATTTCGACAAATACACCGTGTGACGTCAGCGCAGTTCGGTCAGTGCCTTGGCCAGCAAGCGCATGTCGGCTGCGGTGGTGGTGAGCCCGGGCGTGATGCGGATGCACGGACCACACGCCGCACCACTGCGCACCACGGTGAACAGGTTGTAGTCGTTGAGTAGCCGCTCGGCCATTGCCTGTTGATCGGCATACCGGGTGAAGCGCATCGAGGTGATACCGCAATACAGTCGCGGGTCATCCGGGGTCATGACTTCGATGCCTGGCAGCTCGCGCACTGCGCGCACCCACAGGTTACGCAGGTAATTGAGCCGTGCGCCCTTGGCGGCAGAACCACCCATTGCGCGGTGCTCCTCGAACACCAGCGGCAGGGTCAGCAGCGCCGGGATGTTCGGCGTGCTATAGGGCGTGCGGGCGCGAATATCGTAATGCGCAAAATGCATCTCGCCCATGTCCGGGTCGATGTCGGCCAGGCGTTCCGGGGCGATGTACATGAAGCCCAGCGTCAGCGGCGCACCGATCCACTTATGCAGGTTGTACCCGGCAAAGGCGATGCCCAGTTTGTCGAGATTGAACTCCAGTTGGCCAAGCGCGTGGGCGCCGTCGAGGATCACGTCGACGCCATGCTCTTTGGCGATCGCGGCAATCGCCTGCACCGGCATCACCAACCCGGTGCGATGAGTGACGTGGGTTAGGGCCATCAGTTTGAGTCGCGGATAACGCACGAAGGCTTCACGGTAGCTGGCCAGCAAGCTGTCGAACGTGGCGGGGTGCGCGTGTTCGATCTCGATCACTTCGACGCCACGATGGCGCGCCAGCCAGCGCATGGCGCCTTTGACGGTGTCGTATTCCAGGTCGCAGATCAGCACCTGGTCACCCGGCTGCAGGCGGTTGTAGTTGCGGATCAGTGATTGCAAACCGTCCGAAGCGTTGCGAGTCAGGGCGACGCTGCCGGCGGGTACGCCCATCAGCTCGGCGAGCTGCGCGCGAATCTCCAGGCTTTCAACCACCTCGAATTGCTGACGCACATGCACCGAGTTGCTGCGATTGATGAGTTCGATGTTGCGCTGATACTCCTCGACCACCGTTCGGGACATGCGCCCGAAGTAACCGTTTTCCAGGTTCACCGGGCCGGGTTCAACAGCATAACGATCGGCAAAGGTCAGCCAAAAGGCTTCATCACGGGCGCGGCGAGTGTTATCGGGCATGGATTACTCAGTCAGGATCAGTGGCGAGGGGCAGGTTTGCCGTGTTTGGCGCGCAGCGGTTCGAGCAACTCCGACAGGCCGTTGTGATCGATTTCCTGCATCAGGGCCAGCAGGCCACCGAGTTCACCATGGGGGAAACCTTCCCGGGCGAACCAGTTCAGGTATTGGCCGGGCAGGTCGGCAATGATTCGGCCCTTGTATTTGCCGAAGGGCATTTCACGGGTAATCAGCAGTTCGAGCTTTTCAGGGTTCATCAATCAGTCGTCTTGATTCAAACAGTCTGGAAAATACAGGCATTCTGCATGCAGGCCAAATGACAGATCATGCAAAAAAAGCGGATACAGATTTCGCATTAAAATATAACCTGTTGAAATATAACGATTAAATTGTCAATTCAAAGCTGGCATGCAGGGTGCAATACCTAATGCATCTTTCATCAACCCGCGAGGAATTGAAAATGACCGACATGAATAAAGAAGCCATCTCTGTACTCAACGACCTGATTGAAACCAGCAAAGACGGTCAGGAAGGGTTCAAGACTTGCGCTGAAGACATCAAACACCCTGAACTCAAAACCCTGTTCGTGCAACGCTCGGCTGACTGCGCCACTGCGGCTGCGGAACTGCAGAGCACGGTACGTTCGTTGGGCGGCGATCCGGAAACTTCCACCAGCGTCAGCGGTGACTTGCACCGTCGTTGGGTCGACGTGAAAGCGATGTTCACCGGCAAGGACGAAGAGGCTGTGCTGAACGAAGCCGAACGCGGTGAGGACCATGCGTTGAAGGCATACAAGGAAGCCATCGAAAAAATCAACAAGCACAACCTGGTGGGTATTCGTGACCTGGTTGAACGTCAGTACCACGGCGTACAACGCAACCACGACCAGGTGAAAGCTCTGCGTAACCAGGCTCGCGCACGCTCGTAAGTGCTTAAAGCCTGTCAAAAACGCCAGCCAGTCTGGCGTTTTTTTGTGCCTGGGAATTAGCGCTGGACGGGTTATAGATAGCTAGCTAATAATTTGTTTTTCAAGTGAATCAACCGAAGCCGTCTATCGTTAAATCGTCTTCCCAAGAGTCCTCGACGTGCCAATCACTTTGCAGGCTTTATTCGCGCCTGACCGCCGCGCCTTGCAGTTCGCGATCAAGACCTTGATCGGCGGAGGCCTGGCGCTGTGGCTGGCGTTGCGCTGGGGCCTGGAGCAACCGGCTTGGGCCTTGATGACCGCATTCATCGTCGCCCAGCCCTTGTCCGGGATGGTGGTGCAAAAGGGTTTGGCGCGGCTGTTGGGGACGTTGATCGGGACGATCATGTCGGTGGTGTTCATGGGCTTGTTCGCCCAGACGCCCTGGCTGTTCCTGTTGGCCCTGGCGTTGTGGCTCGGGCTGTGTACGGCGAGTTCGACCTTGCTGCGCAGCGCCTGGTCCTATTCATTCGTGCTGGCCGGTTACACGGTGGCGATCATCGCATTGCCGGCGATCAGCCATCCATTGACGGTGTTCGATCAAGCCGTGGCGCGTTGTACGGAAATCTGCCTGGGCATTCTCTGTGCCACCGCCGCCAGTGCGCTGCTGTGGCCGATGCGCGTCGAACGGCAACTGGCGGATCAGGCGCGAGCCGCCTGGCAAAGCGGGATGAATGCTGCGCGCGCAACCTTGGCCGGCGATGGTCAGGCGCGCAGAGGTCTGTTGGAGATTCTCGGCAGAATTGTCGCGGTGGATGCCCAGCGCGAGCATGCCTGGTTCGAAGGCGGCCTCGGTCGACAACGTGCGCGTGCGATCAGCGGCTTGAGCCAGAAACTGTTGATGCTGCTGCGCATCGCCCGTTCGGTGCGCCGTCAGTGGAAGCAGTTGGAACCCCAGGAGTCCAAGCAAATGCTGCACTGGATGATCGAGGTTCAGGAAGCGCTGGTCAGCGCCGATACGTCGACCCTGCAAGCGTTACGGCCACGATTGCTCGACGCCTCGCACGATCCGCAGATCAGCTCCGCGCAGAGTTATTGCCTGGTCCGTTTTACCTTGCTGATGGATACCGCCATGGCGGCGAACGCGGCGTTGAAAGCGGTCGAGGAGGGTAAGGAAACGGTTGACCCGCCGCGCACCCTGACACCTCATCGCGACCTGTCATTGGCGCTGGTGTTCGGTGCGCGCAGTGCGTTGGCCTTTCTGGTGGTCTCGTGCTTCTGGTTGGCGACGGCATGGCCTGCCGCATCGGGTGCGCTGGTGTTGACGTGCGTGGTCTGCAGCCTGTTTGCCAGCCGCGAGAACGGTGCACAAATTGGCATGAGTTTTATGCGCGGGATTTTCCTGGCGGTGCCGGCGGCGTTTATCGTCGGGCAGATTCTGCTGCCGCAATGGAGCGGTTTTGCCTTGCTGTGCATGGGCATGGGCGTGCCGTTGTTCCTCGGGGCGCTGGGCATGGCCAAGCCACAGATCGGCGCCACGGCCACTTCGTTCTGTCTGCACTTCATTGTGTTGGTCGCGCCGCTCAACACGATGAAATTCGATGTCGCGACGTTCTTCAACAGCGCCCAAGCCATGGTGGTGGGCGTCGGCGCTGCCGTGTTGGCGTTTCACTTGCTGATCCTGCGCAACCCGACGTGGCATGGCCGACGATTGTTGGCGGCGACGCTCCACGATCTGCTGCGCCTGACCCGGCGCAATCTGCGCGGTGCCGAAAGCTGGTTTGGCGGGCGCATGGCCGACCGCTTGCTGCAATTGGCGCGGCACTATCCGGAACTGCCGGAGCCGGCGCGCAGCCGTTGGGACGACGGCTTGCTCGGCCTCGATATTGGCGACGAACTGCTGCATCTGCGCTTGAGCCTCGCGGTGGCGCAGGCACCGGTCAGCGCGCAGCAACGACGCTATCTGGACCAACTGGAAAAAGTCCTGGAGCAAGGTCCGACCGCTAGCAACGCCGAGGCGTTGGCGCAACCGAGCGAAGAATTTCTCAAGACCTTGTACGCGCTGCCCCCCAGCGACGCGGTGAAACTGGCCCAGGGCGCGGTGCTGCAATTGCAAAACAGTTGGCGTGCCTGGTGCCGTCAGCAGGAGGAAAGCCATGGGCTTGCGTGAGTGGTCGGTGGGTGGCGTGCTGCTCAGTCCGTTTTTGATTTATGTGTTGCTGGCGCTGCTGGTGACCGGTGCCTTGCGCCTGCTGCTGCGCCTGACGCCGGCCGGTCGCTGGATCTGGCACGAAGCGTTATTTGATTGCGCCTTGTACGTCTGTGTATTGACTGTGATCACTGTCGTCCTCGGACCTTTATAAAGGAGTTGAACATGCGTACACCCGTACGTGTCGCGGTAACCCTGTGCCTGGTGGCGGTGGCGATTTTTGCCGGTTTCCATTTGTGGCAATACTACATGTTGACGCCCTGGACCCGTGACGCGCGGATCCGCGCCGATGTGGTGGTCATCGCCCCGGACGTGTCGGGTTGGGTGCGTGAACTCAAGGCCTTTGACAACCAGCAGGTCAAGGCCGGCGATCTGTTGCTGAGCATCGACCGCGATCGCTTTGAAGCTGCTTTGGAGAAGGCGAAAGCAGTGGTCGAGACGCGCCAGCAACAGCTCAATTTGCGCGAACGCGAAGCCAGTCGCCGCGCCAGTCTCGGGCCACAGGCGATCAGCGCCGAGCTGCGGGAAAACGCGCAGATCAACGCCGGCATCGCCCGTGGCGAATTGCGCGAAGCCCAGGCCGAAGCCAAGGTCGCGGAGCTCAACCTGGCCCGCAGCCAGGTGCATGCGCCGCGCAATGGCCACATCACCAACCTGCGTCTGGCCGAAGGCAATTACGTGAATGCCGGGCAATCGGTGATGGCGTTGATCGACGATTCTACGTTCTATGTGCAGGCCTATTTCGAAGAAACCAAACTGCCCCGGATTCGCGTCGGCGACCCGGTCAAGGTCTGGTTGATGAGCGCCGGCGAGGCGTTGCAGGGGCATGTCGAAAGCATCAGCCGCGGGATCACCGACCGCAACACCACGCCGGATGGACAGCTGTTGGCGGAGGTGGAACCGACGTTTAACTGGGTGAGGTTGGCGCAGCGGATTCCGGTGCGGATCAAGCTCGACAAGGTGCCGGAGGGGATGAATTTGAGTTCGGGGATGACGGCGAGTGTGCAGGTGCAGGAGACCCTGTAGGAGCTGGCTTGCCAGCGAAGGCGGCATGTCTGGCACACCGCGTCGCCCGGTTCGCCAGCAAGCCGGCTCCTACGGATCAGCGGTGGGTCAGCCGATGCTAATGGCCGGCAATGTCGGCAACGTCACCGTCTGTTGCTTGCGCGGCGCCAGAATCTCCGCCTCGCCATCCACCACCAACTCATCGCGCTGGTTAAACACACGCGTGGCAATCCGCACCCGAAACTTCGGCAGTTTCTCGAGAATCTCCAGGCGTACCGTCAAGGTGTCGCCGATCTTCACCGGCTTCTGAAAGCTCATCTGCTGACCGATATAGATCGTTCCCGGCCCAGGCAACTCGCAGGCCACTGCTGCACTGATCAGCGCACCGCTGAACATGCCGTGAGCGATGCGCTCCTTGAACATGGTGCCCGCGGCGAATTCTGCGTCCAGGTGTACCGGGTTGTGATCGCCGGACATCGCGGCGAACAACTGAATGTCGCGCTCTTCGATCGTCTTGCTATAGCTGGCGGTCTGGCCGACTTCGAGGGCTTCGTAAGGGGTGTTGGTAACCTGGGTCATCTGTTTCAATTCCTGTCACGAATAAATAAATTCACAAAAAAACTATTCCGATCGGGGTGGCCGACGGTGGCTCAGCGCCTGGGCGATCCAGTTCAACACGTCATTGATCACTTCATCGCGATTGCTCTCGTTGAACAGTTCGTGCCGTGCCTGCGGGTAAATAGTCAGTTGCAGGTTCTGGCTGCCGGCCGTGCGCAACGCATGGGCCAGATCTTTCAGACGTTTGCCTTCGCTCACCGGATCACATTCACCACCTATCACCAGCAGCGGCAGGCCCGGATCGATCTGAGCGAGATTGGACGCTTTGCTGATTTGCTGCAAGCCACCGAGCAAATCGATCCACAGTTGATTGGTGCAGCGAAAGCCGCAGAGCGGGTCATTGGCGTACAGGTCGACCTCCGCCGGATCGCGGCTGAGCCAGTCGAACCGCGTGCGCGCAGGCTTGAATCGCTTGTTGAACGAGCCGAACGACAACCATTCGATCAGCGCGCTACATCCCTTGGGACCCTGACGCAGTTTTTCCAGACGAGCGATCTGCCGCGCCGCGCGATAAAGCGCCACGGGCTGGAAGTTCGAACCGCTGAGCACCGCGCCATGCAGGCTGGCGCTGTGATGCAGCAGATACGCCTGGGCAATGTAGCTGCCCATGCTGTGGCCGAGCAGCACAATCGGCACGCCCGGATGTTGTTGACCGATGTGCTGGTTGAGGCTCGCCAGGTCGCCCACCACTTTGCACCAGCCATCGTCGTCGGCGAAATGGCCCAGTGTCCCGTTTTCGGCAGTTTTGCCATGTCCGCGCAAGTCCGGCGCGTAGACGCCATAATCCTGATCACAGAGTTTTTCCGCCAGACGGGCGTAGCGGCCACTGTGTTCCGCCATACCGTGCGCCAACAGGATCACTGCTTTTAAAGGCGGCTCGGGCAGCCACTGGTTGACGAAGAGGCGGCTGCGGTCACTCGCGGTCAGCCAGAAAGTGTCGTGGATCATGGCGGTTCCTTTGCATACATGGGCACGGGCTAGCAGCATTGTATAGCGCATCCTTCGCCCGCCGTCTGATCAGGCCACGCCACGGCAGGAAGATTCACACGATCAATGACGGCCTTTGGCATATTTGCCTGATTCGCCATAGCTGCTAGTGTCCGTGCAGCCCCGTTTTTTCGCTCTTTGTTTTGAAGAAGGGCAGAAAGCGGCCCCGGATAGGTTCAGGTAAAGAGGACAAGAACAATGCAACCTGATTTCTGGAATGACAAACGCCCGGCCGGCGTGCCCCTGGACATCGATCAAGGGGCCTACAAGTCGGTGATCGAGGTGTTCGAGCGTTCCTGCAAGAAATTTGCTGACCGCCCGGCATTCAGCAACATGGGCGTAACCCTGACCTACGCCGAACTGGAACGCTACAGCGCCGCGTTTGCCGGTTACCTGCAAGCCCACACCGACCTGGTGCCGGGGGATCGCATTGCGGTGCAGATGCCCAATGTCCTGCATTACCCGATTGCCGTGTTCGGGGCCTTGCGCGCCGGGCTGATCGTGGTCAACACCAACCCGCTGTACACCGCGCGGGAGATGCGTCATCAGTTCAAGGACTCCGGCGCCCGGGCGCTGGTCTACCTGAACATGTTCGGGGCGAAGGTCCAGGAAGTGCTTCCCGACACGGACATCCAGTACCTGATCGAAGCGAAGATGGGCGACCTGATGCCCGGCGCCAAGGGCTGGCTGGTCAACACGATGGTGAGCAAGGTGAAGAAAATGGTGCCGGCGTATTCGTTGCCCCAGGCCATCTCCTTCAAGAGCGCGCTGCGTCTGGGCCGGGGCCTGGGAATCAAGCCGCTGAACGCCAGTCTCGGCGACATCGCCGTGTTGCAATACACCGGCGGCACCACCGGCCTGGCCAAGGGCGCGATGCTCACCCACGGCAACCTGGTGGCCAACATGCAACAGGTGCGGGCGTGCCTGGAGCAGTCGGGCAAGGACGGTCAGCCACTGTTGCGTGAAGGGCAAGAGGTGATGGTCGCGCCGCTGCCGCTGTACCACATCTATGCCTTCACCGCGAATTGCATGTGCATGATGGTGTCGGGTAATCACAACGTGCTGATCACCAATCCACGGGACATCAAGGGCTTCATCAAGGAGCTGAAAAACTGGCGCTTCTCGGCGCTGCTGGGGCTCAACACGCTGTTCGTCGCGCTGATGGACCACCCGGACTTCAAGACCCTGGATTTTTCCAGCCTCAAACTCACCAACTCCGGCGGCACCGCGCTGGTCAAGGCCACCGCCGAGCGCTGGGAACAGCTCACCGGTTGCCGCATCACCGAAGGTTACGGTCTGACCGAAACCTCGCCAGTGGCCTGCACCAACCCGTACGGCGACCAGTCGCGCCTCGGCACGGTCGGCCTGCCAGTGCCGGGCACCACGCTGAAAGTGATCAACGATGAAGGCGTCGAGCAGCCGTTGGGCGAGCGTGGCGAACTGTGCATCAAGGGCCCGCAGATCATGAAGGGCTACTGGCAGAAACCCGAAGCCACCAACGAAGTGCTGGATGCCGAGGGCTGGTTCAAGTCCGGGGACATCGCGGTGATCGACCCGGACGGTTTTGTGCGCATCGTCGATCGCAAGAAAGACATGATCATCGTCTCGGGTTTCAACGTGTACCCGAACGAGATCGAAGACGTGGTCATGGCTCACCCGAAAGTCGCCAACTGCGCGGTGATCGGTGTACCGGACGAGCGTTCGGGCGAGGCGGTGAAACTGTTTGTGGTGGCCCGTGAATCGGGTGTCAGCCTTGAAGAGCTGAAGGCTTACTGCAAGGAAAACTTCACGGCGTACAAAGTGCCCAAGCACATCGTGTTGCGTGAGTCGTTGCCGATGACACCGGTGGGCAAGATCTTGCGGCGGGAGTTGCGCGATATTGCTTGAGTGGTGAATGGCCGCGCTTTGCGCGGTTCGCGGGCAAGCCTCGCTCCTACAGGTTCGGTGTGACCGACATCAAACCTGTAGGAGCGAGGCTTGCCCGCGAAGCTTTTGGGGTACTGAAAAGCCCCGGATTCAGAGGCTCTCAAGGCCTTATAGAATTTTTACTCTAAAAATGACTATTTGATAATCATGAGTCAAAATCGTGACTGTAGAGGCGGCTTTTGGCTCTAGTCGACCCTTGGCAAAGCTGCTACTCTCGGCGCGCTTGTGACTTCTCGGCCTAAGTAAAAAGCCAGACTCACCAACAAAATAGACACCAAAAACACACACCAATAATAATCGCATCAAATGCGGTGATGAATTCGCGTTGCTGAGGAGTGGGCTTCCATGATCGAAGACTTTTGGAAGGATAAGTACCCTGCCGGGATTGCTGCCGACATCAATCCAGACGAGTATCCGAATATTCAGGCAGTGTTGAAGCAATCCTGCCAACGCTTTGCCAACAAGCCGGCATTCAGCAACCTGGGCAAGACAATCACCTACGGTGAACTGTACGAATTGTCCGGTGCCTTTGCCGCTTACCTGCAACAGCATACCGACTTGAAGCCGGGCGATCGAATCGCTGTGCAACTGCCCAACCTGTTGCAGTACCCGGTTGCGGTCTTCGGTGCCATCCGCGCCGGGCTGATCGTGGTCAACACCAACCCGCTGTACACCGCGCGGGAAATGGAACACCAATTCAACGACTCCGGCGCCAAAGCCCTGGTCTGCCTGGCCAACATGGCGCACCTGGCCCAGATCGTCGTGCCGAAAACCGGCGTCAAGCACGTGATCGTCACCGAAGTGGCCGACCTGCTGCCGCCGCTAAAACGCTTGCTGGTCAACAGCGTCATCAAGTACGTGAAGAAGATGGTCCCGGCGTATCACCTGCCGAAAGCCATCAAGTTCAACGACGTGCTGAGCAAGGGCCATGGCCAGCCAGTGGCTGAAGCCAACCCGGCCAGCAGCGACGTCGCGGTGCTGCAATACACCGGCGGCACCACCGGCGTGGCCAAGGGCGCGATGCTGACCCACCGCAACCTGGTGGCGAACATGCTGCAGTGCAAGGCGCTGATGGGCTCCAACCTCAACGAAGGCTGCGAGATCCTGATCACGCCGCTGCCGCTGTACCACATCTATGCCTTCACCTTTCATTGCATGGCGATGATGCTGATCGGTAACCACAACATCCTGATCAGCAACCCGCGCGACCTGACGGCGATGGTCAAGGAACTGTCGAAGTGGAAGTTCAGCGGTTTCGTTGGCCTGAACACGCTGTTCGTGGCCCTGTGCAATAACGAAGGTTTCCGCAAGCTGGATTTCTCCGGCCTGAAAGTCACCCTGTCTGGCGGCATGGCCCTGCAACTGGCGGCGGCCGAGCGCTGGAAAGCGGTTACCGGTTGCGCCATCTGCGAAGGTTACGGCATGACCGAAACCAGCCCGGTGGCGACGGTGAATCCGATCCAGAACATCCAGATCGGCACCATCGGTATCCCGGTTCCGTCGACCCTGTGCAAAGTCATCGACGATGCCGGCATTGAGCAGCCGATGGGCGAAATCGGCGAGCTGTGTGTGAAAGGTCCGCAGGTGATGAAGGGCTACTGGCAGCGTCAGGAAGCCACCGATGAAATCCTCGACAGCGAAGGCTGGTTAAAGACCGGTGACATCGCGCTGATCCAGCCTGACGGCTATATGCGCATTGTCGATCGCAAGAAAGACATGATCCTGGTGTCCGGTTTCAACGTGTACCCGAACGAGCTCGAGGACGTGCTGGCGACCCTGCCGGGCGTGCTGCAATGCGCCGCCATCGGCGTGCCGGACGAGAAGTCGGGCGAGGCGATCAAGATCTTCATCGTGGCTAAACCGGGCGTCACGCTGACCAAGGAACAGGTGATGGAGCACATGCGCGCCAACGTCACCGGCTACAAGGTGCCGCGTTCCGTGGAGTTCCGCGATGCGCTGCCGACCACTAACGTCGGCAAGATCCTGCGTCGCGAACTGCGCGATGAGGAACTGAAGAAACTCGGTGTGAAGAAAGTAAGCGCCTGATCAAACAAAAAGCCCCGCAGATGCGGGGCTTTTTGTTGAAGGTCAAAAGATCGCAGCCTTCGGCAGCTCCTACATGGGGTGGCGACACCCTGTAGGAGCTGCCGAAGGCTGCGATCTTTTGCTTTTAAAGACGGAACTGCGCGAAATTGACGTTAGTGCCCGCCGGCCGCATGTCCTGCAGGTACGAATCCTTATCCGCGCTCAATTCCAGGCTCAGCGCCGCTTTGCGCTTGCCTTCGTTGCGCACTACCAAACCTTCAAGCTTCTCGCGCAGGAACACCGTCGGCACTTTCAGGTGCAGCAGTTCGTCGGTATCCGGCGTGTGCATCAGCAGGTGAACCCATTCGTACTGACCAATGGCCAGGCGCGCGACCGGGATATCGAACCACCAGATGTTGCGGTTGCGGTTCAATTCGGTGAAATGGCAGTTGTTGACGCCAAGCACAGCACCGCCGAGTTCCTGGTTTCTGCGGGCAATGGCCTGCTTTTTATCGAGTTTCATAACATTCCTACGGGATTGGATCTTCAGCGCCACGGCCTGAATACGTTGCGCATTCTCGGGGGTTGGTCGGCAAACATAAAGCCCAACCTGCTGTGATCGATGAAATGTCCTGCTGAAAATAAATGAAACTCCGTGCAAACGCCTCCGGTCAATCCTTGTGTAACGACTTTTCTCATTGATTTGTTCACAGGAGAAACACCATGAGCAGCACTGGCGATAAAGTAAAAGGCATGGCCAACGAAGCCGCCGGCAACGTCAAGCAAGGCGTCGGCAAGGCCACCGGTAACGACAAAATGCGCGCCGAAGGCGTGGTGCAGGAAAAGAAAGGCGAAGCCCAGCAAGCGGTCGGCAAAGCCAAGGATGCGCTCAAAAAAGGCATCGACAAGGCGTGATCCGGCCTTTAAAAATCAACAGGAAACGGCCATCTGCGGATGGCCGTTTTTGTGTCAGCCTGAACTTGCGCAAGGAAATTGTTTCAAAGTCGCCAAGTACGCTACTTTGATGTAGAAAAACGGCCCCTGAGTCGCCACGACTTCGACCAAATTTGCGGCGAAAGGAGACGCTAATGTTTTTCCCTCACATGAAAGGCTTGCCCATACACCGTGTGATGGTGCGCACGGTGACCGAGTTCGTCGACGACGAGATGTCGACCTATGCCTCGGCGCTGGCCTATCAAATGCTGTTTTCGCTATTTCCCTTCATTCTCTTCTTGATTGCCCTGATCGGCTTCCTGCACCTGCCGGACTTCTTCTCCTGGCTGCGCTTGCAATCGGAACTGGTCCTGCCGCCCCAGGCGCTGGAACAGGTCAATCCGGTGATCGACCAACTCCAGCAATCCAAGGGTGGCTTGCTGTCGGTGGGTATCGTGATTGCCCTGTGGACCGCGTCCGCCGGCGTGCGGCTGATGATGAGCGCGATGAACGCGGCCTACGACGTGGTCGAGGGCCGGCCGGCGTGGAAGCGCTTTCCGCTGTCGATCATCTACACCGTCGGCATCGCCGGCATGCTGCTGGTCGCCGCCGCGCTGATGGTGCTCGGGCCGCAGGTGATGGAGTGGATCGCCTCGCAAGTCGGCCTTGAATACTTCATCGTGACGCTCTGGACCATCGTCCGTTGGCCGGTGGTGGTGATTCTGTTGATGATGGCGGTGGCACTGATTTATTACGTCATGCCCGACGTCAAACAGGAGTTTCGGTTTATCACCCCGGGTTCGGTGCTGGCGGTGGGGGTGTGGATCATCGCGTCGCTGGGATTTGGCCTGTACGTCAAGGAGTTCGCCAACTACAACGCCATGTATGGCAGTATCGGCGCGATCATCGTGCTGTTGCTGTACTTCTACATTTCCGCGGCGGTGCTGTTGCTCGGCGCCGAGATGAATGCGGTGATCGAGCACATGTCGACCGAAGGCAAGAATGATGGCGAAAAAGTCCCCGGCGAGCTCGATCACGAACCTAAACAACACGTTTCGGGACTGGGTCGGGACCACTCGATCAAGCCGACCACTGACGAAGTCATAAAATGATCCGTGAAATCCTGAAAATGGGCGATGAACGCCTGCTGCGCATCGCGCCGCCAGTGCCCGCCGAGATGTTCGACAGCCCTGAGTTGTGGCAACTGATCGATGACATGTTCCAGACCATGGAAAGCGTCGGTGGCGTCGGCCTGGCCGCGCCACAGATCGGCGTCGACCTGCAATTGGTGATCTTCGGTTTCGAGCACAGCGAGCGTTATCCGGACGCCGAAGCGGTGCCGCAGACCATCCTGATCAACCCGCTGATCACACCGCTGAGTCCGACGCTGGAAGAGGGTTTCGAAGGTTGCCTGTCAGTGCCGGGCCTGCGCGGCGCGGTGGAGCGCTATCAGCAGATTCGTTATGAGGGTTTCGATCCCAAGGGCAATCCGATCGTGCGCGTTGCCGAGGGGTTTCATGCGCGGGTGGTGCAACATGAATGCGATCACTTGATCGGCCGGTTATACCCGTCGCGCATCAGTGATTTCAGCAAGTTCGGGTTTACCGAAGTGATGTTCCCGGACCTTGATCCCAACGCGGACGACTGATTCAGGCACACCTCAAACCAATGTGGGAGCGGGCTTGCCCGCGATGGCGGCCGGGCAGTCAATATTGATGGTGACTGTCACACCGCTATCGCGGGCAAGCCCGCTCCCACATTTGATCTCCATTGGTCTTTGTGCATCAGTTCGCGGGTTTAACGAACCGCAACGTCATCCGGTCCGACTCACCGATCGCCACATACTTCGCCCGATCCTTGTCCCCCAACGTCAACGCCGGTGGCAACGTCCAGACGCCTTCCGGGTAATCCTTGGTGTCCTTCGGATTGGCATTGATCTCGCTCTGCCCCTCAAGCTTGAAGCCTGCATCCGTCGCCAGTTTCACCACGTAATCGGTGGTCAGGTAACCGCTGTGCTTGATGTCGTCCAGCGACGCCCCGTCCTTGGCCCGGTGATCGACCACACCGAGCACGCCACCCGGTTTCAGCACCTTGAAGAACGCCTCGAACATCAGCGGCGCCGTGTCTGCCAGCACCCAGTTGTGCACGTTGCGAAAGGTCAGCACGGTGTCCGCCGAACCGGGTTGACCCAGCGCCGGTGCTTTTGGATCAAACTCCAGCACCTGGGCCTTGGCGTATTGCGCTGGCGCCGCAGCGTATTTCGCCTTGAGTTTTTCTTCGTTCTTGCGCGCGTAATCACTGACCGTCGGCGCCTGCACGGCGGCGACATAGTGCCCGTGGTCCTTGAGCAATGGTGCCAGCAGCTCGCTGTACCAACCGTTGCCGGGGGTGATTTCAATCACCGTCTGATTCGGCGCCAATCCAAAGAATTGCAGCGTCTGCTGCGGGTGACGGTAGCCATCGCGCGCCACGTTCTCCGGCGCTCGCCAAGAGCCTTTCAGCACATTGGCGTATTGCTCGGCAGACACCGATCGGGTTTGGGCGGCATGGCTGAAAGTGGGGCTGAGCAAGGCGGCGAGCGTCAAAGCCAGAAGGGCAGGTTTCATGAAAAATCCTGAGAAGTCGAAGTCGACCCCGAGGCTAGCATGCAGCTATCACCGGCCGATCACACATTATCGACGGTCGACCTCACCAACGGTTCTAAGCCCATGGCAATCATCGGTTTACTGCGGGCATAACGGCTCAAGCGCTCGGCCATCGAATAGGGTAACGACGGGTCGAAAGCAAAACCGCGACGCTCATAAAAGCCGCGCAAATCCGGGTGACAAAACAGCCAGACCGGGCCTTCGACGTCCTTGATGGCGTGAGCGATCAACGCCGCCGCGATCCCCTGTTCGCGACACGCCGGGTCAACAAACAATCCCGTCAACCAATGCCCATCCGCCACCGGGCGCAAACACAGTGCGCCGATGATCTCGTCGCGCCTGGCCACCCACAGTTGAGCGTCGCGGACCGCTTTCATCGACGATTGGTGAGCACGATAAAACTTGTTCATCAATGGCCACAAAGGCTCGGCGAGCAAGGTGTATTGGGTGTTGGGCATAGGATTGGACTGTCGGTATGCAAGGCGCACGATTATAAAAGAACACGGGCGAAGGGATAGGTGTATACCTGATCTCACATCCCGTATGAGTGGAGTACGTATCATGGCCAAAGGCATGGATTCAAAGAAAGCAGCAAAGAAAAAACCGGCGAAAACCGCCGATGAAAAGCGTGCGGACAAGAAGGCCAAGAAGGTGGATGTGTTCGGTCACTAAGCTCCAAGCCACACCCGTCCCCCCTGTAGGAGCTGTCGAGTAAAACGAGGCTGCGATCTTTTGATCTTGCTTTTCAGCGATCCCGAAAAGATCAAGATCAAAAGATCGCAGCCTCGTTTTACTCGACAGCTCCTACAGAGGGTCGTTGAAATAAACAAATAATCTGCAAGATTTCCCTGCGCCATTGCACAGAGGGGGACTGGTCCCCGATCTGAGCAACGTCATGCCCCATTATTTCGATAGCGCCCACCGTGAAGAAATCGACACCCTGCGCCAACGCCTGACCGCCCGCACCGAATGGCCTACCTGGCTGCTGCTGATCGGCGTGTACGCCGGCTGGTTCAGCCTTGTGCTGGGCAGTGCCCGGTTGGGGCTGTGGTGGAGCACCGTGTTGTTGATTCCGTTGGTGGTGCTTTGGCTGTCCGTGCAGCACGAACTGCTGCACGGCCATCCCACCCGGTGGACATCGCTGAACAAAATCCTCGGCTACGCACCGTTCGCCGTCTGGTATCCCTACACCCTTTATCGCGACAGCCATTTGCTGCATCACCGCGACGAGGACCTGACCATCCCCGGACGCGATCCGGAAAGCCGTTACCTGAGCGCCGAGCAGTGGCAGGGCAGTTCGTTGTTTGAACGGGGCCTGCACTGGCTGAACAAAACCGTGCTCGGACGTTTCGCCCTCGGTGCGCCGCTGGCGTTGCTGGCGCTGGCCAGGGAGGAACTGCAACGCCTGAAAGCGGGCGAGCGGCAGGTCTGGTTGATGTGGCTGACCCACGGCGCGCTGACCCTGTTGATGTTGCTGTTCATCGCCCGTTACAGCGTGCTGCCCGTGTGGCACTACCTTTTGCTGATCAGCGTGCCCGCGTTGTCGATTGCGATGATCCGCTCTTACTATGAACATCGTCCCCATGCACAACCCGAGCAACGCACTGTGCTCAATGAAGCCGCATGGCCGTGGCGCTGGCTGTTCCTCAACCTCAACCTGCACCTGGTGCATCACGACTTGCCGGGCCTGCCCTGGTACGACCTGCCCCGCGCCTACCACGCGCGCCGTGAACAATGGCTGGCGCGCAGCGGCGGGTTTCTGGTGCAAGGTTATGGCCAGCTGTGGCGCGAGAATGGGATCAAGGCCATCGACAGCCCAAGACACCCGTTCCACTGATTGCGAACGCAGACCCTTGTAGGAGCAAGCTTGCTCGCGATTGCGGTGTGTCAGGTTAGATTGATGTCGACTGACACGACCCCATCGCGAGCAAGCTTGCTCCTACAGTTGAATTTCGTTGCCGGGAAGATTTCGATGACACAACACATCGCTGAATTACTGATGTACGTCGCCCCCGAACCGATCCGCCAGGCCAACGAGCGCTGGCTGACTCGAATCCTCGAACACCTGGCCGTCACCCGCCGCAACGCCGACGGGTTGTCGCTGATGGATCTGTGGCTGTCCCCGAACTTGCTGCTGACCCAAACCTGCGGCTACCCGTTGATGACGGCCTTACGCCGTCAGGTTCGGGTCGTCGGCCGTCCTCGCTATGAGCTGCCCGACAGCACCGGCGGCAACCATTGCAGCCTGTTGTTGAGTCGCGCCGATGATGCGCGACGGACCTTGCCAGCCTTTCGCGACAGCCGCGGTGTGATCAATGGCGAAGACTCCAACAGCGGCATGAACCTGCTGCGCCACCGACTGGCACCGTTGCATCGGGAAGGGCGGTTCTTCGCCAGCGTCGGCATCAGCGGCAGCCACCGTGAGAGCCTGCGCTGGCTGCGTGAAGACAAAGCCGATTTGGCGGCCATCGACAGCGTGACCTTTGCCTATCTGGCCCGGCACGCTGAAGACGAAGTAGCCGGCCTGCGCGTCGTGGTTCGCAGTGCATTCAGTCCGACCTTGCCTTACATCACCCCTGCCGCCGCCACTGATGAACAGGTTGAGCAGCTTCGTCAGCTGATGAATCAGGCGTTGCGGGAGTTGCCTGAGGTTGCTGAGATCCTCGGGCTGCAAGCGGTATTGCCGGCCAGCGAAAACGACTACCAGATTGTTCTCGATTATCAGCAAGAGGCGGAGGCTTTAGGGTTCGGGCGATTGCGCTGAGGATTTAGATGTGTGCTGACAGACCCATTTTCGCGGGCAAGCCACGCTCCCACAGGATATCCGCAGACTTGTAGGAGCGAGGCTTGCCCGCGAAAGCGATGGATCAGACATCCCTTTATCTAAATTCCATAATCGAATATAAAAATGCATTTTAAGTATTATTAATGAATAAGGCTCCTTGCTAGGATCGCGTCACCGGATCACCGGACATTCAGCGACCCCTAACCCTTGGAGCCTCTATGTCCGGCACCGACCTTGCCCATCGTAACGATGTGGGCGGATTGTTCCGCGCCCATTACCCCTGGCTCTGCGCACGGTTGCGCCGGCAACTGGGGACCAGTTCCAGCGTCGAAGACATCGCCGCCGAAACCTTCGTGCAGTTGCTCGAATCGCCGGGGCTGACGCCGATCCGCGAGCCTCGCGCCTTGCTCACCACCATCGCCCAACGGTTGATCTATCAACTCTGGCGCCGCCGCGATCTGGAGCGCCAACACTTCGCTCAGTGGCAACACGACGATCACCCGCAAGCGCCATCGCCTGAAGAACGGGTGCAACTGACCCAGGCGCTGCATGGCCTCGACCGGACACTTGAGCGCCTGCCGGGCAAGGTCCGTGCGACCTTCCTGTTGTCGCGTGTCGACGGTTTGACCTACCCGCAAATTGCCGCCGAGCTGGGCATTTCCCAGCGCTCGGTCAGCGTCTACATGACCCGCTCCCAGGCCTTGTGCGCCCAGCACAGTGCCAATCAACCCTTGAATCCCTTGACCCGGAGGTCTGCATGAGATCGATCAAAACCCTGCTCGGCAGTTCGCTGCTGGCCCTGAGCCTGATGGCCACCCAGGCACCGGCGGCAGAAAAAACCGCGCCCATCCACTTCGGTGATATCACCTGGGAGAGTGGCAGCCTGATCACCGAGATCTTGCGGTTGATAGTCGAGAAGGGTTACGGCTACCCGACGGATACCTTGCCGGGCAGCACCGTCAGCCTCGAAGCGGCGCTGGCCAAGAACGACATTCAAGTGATCGGCGAAGAGTGGGCCGGGCGCAGTCCAGCCTGGGTCAAGGCCTCGTCGGAAGGCAAAGTGTTTGGCCTGGGTGACACGGTCAAAGGCGCCACCGAAGGCTGGTGGGTGCCGGAATACGTGATCAAGGGCGACCCGGAACGCGGCATCAAACCCCTGGCCCCGGAGCTGAAATCCGTCGCTGATCTGGCGCGCTACAAAGACGTGTTCCGCGACCCGGAAGACCCGAGTCGCGGACGCTTCCTCAACAGCCCGACGGGCTGGACTTCGGAGATCGTCAACAGCCAGAAACTCAAGGCCTACGACCTGACCACCAGCTTCGTCAACTTCCGCACCGGCTCCGGCGCGGCGCTGGATGCCGAGGTGGCTTCTTCAATCCGTCGTGGTAAGCCGGTGCTGTTCTACTACTGGTCGCCGACACCATTGTTGGGTCGTTTCAAACTGGTGAAACTCGACGAGCCGGCGTTCGATGCCGAAGCCTGGAAGACCCTCGCCGATGCCAACAACCCGAACCCCAAAGGCACCCGCTCGATGCCGGCGAGCCTTGCGATTGGTGTGTCTGCACCGTTCAAGGCGCAGTATCCGGACCTGGTGGCGTTCTTCGAAAAGGTCGACTTGCCGATTGATCTGCTGAACCAGACCCTGGCGCAGATGAGCGAAAAACGGCAGAAACCGCGTGAAGTCGCCGAAGCGTTTTTGCGCGATCAGCCGCAGGTGTGGAAGGGCTGGGTGCCGGGGGAGGTGGCGACCAAGGTGAGTGCGAGTTTGTAGTTCAGCGGTGATTGATAGATAGCATTCGTGGGCAAGCCTCGCTCCTACAGGATAGTGTTAACCCGTAGGAGCGAGGCTTGCCCGCGAAGCGATGTAAAGACTTACACCGACTCCGCCACCAACGCTGCTCTCACTGCCGGCCGCTGATCAACCCTCGCCTGAAACCGCACCAACGCCGGCCACTGATTCAAATCAATGGTAAACAGCGGAGTCCAGCGCAGCACCGTAAACAAATACGCATCGGCAATGCCGAACCCGTCGCCCATCAAATAATCCTGCCGCTCCAGCGTTTGGCTCAACACCACAAAGCGCTTGAACAGTTTCTCCTTGATCAGCGCTTTGACCTCCTGCCCAAATTGCGAACTGAACAACCAACCCAACCCACCGTGAATTTCCGTCGACACGAAGTTCAGCCACTCTTGCAAGCGCACCCGCTCGAATGTCCCAGGCATGGCTGCCAGATTCGCCTCCGGTCGCTGGTCCGCGAGGTATTGCAGGATCGCCGGGCCTTCGGTCAGCACCTCACCGTTGTCCAATTGCAACGCCGCAACGTAACCCTTTGGGTTAATGACAAGGAAGTCGTCGCCATCAAAGGTTTTCTTGGTGGCGTTGTCGACACGGACCAATTCGAACGGCAGGTCCAGTTCGCGCAGCACAATGTGCGGCGCCAGCGAGCAGGCTTGGGGGGCGTAGTACAACTTCATCGGGAGGGCTCTGGTTGGGGATTTGCGCCAGTGTCATAGTGCGCGACGCCCTCGGTAAAATTAATCTTTCAGACAACTGCCATAAGGAAAGCTACTGCCATGATGAATCTGATGCACTGGCGAATGGTGGTAGCGGTGGCGGATACCGGCAACATTACCCGGGCTGCCGAGCGAGTCGGCATGACTCAATCAGGGGCCAGTCAGGCATTGGCGTTGATCGAAGACACCCTGGGCGTCCAGCTATTCAGCCGGGAAAATCGCCAGACCTTGCCGACTGCCATCGGACTGCCTGTCATCGAGCACGCGCGAACCATGCTCGGCGCGCTGGAGAACATTCGCAGCACCGTCGATGCCGGCAAAGGCATTCAGCGCGCAACGATCCGTCTGGCCAGTTTCCCCATGGTGCTGGCGACGTTGCTGCCGCCACTGCTGCGCCAGTTCAATCGGCTTTATCCCGGCATTCAGGTGGTCGCGCTGGAAGTCAGCGACGACGAAGTGGAAACGCTGCTCGGTGCCGGGCTGGTGGATGTCGGCGTGGTGTTGAACCCGACACCTGCGCGCAATGCCATTCTATTGGGGCGTGATGCCTGGATGGCGGTGCTGCCGGGCGGCCATCCTTTGGCGCGCCGTTCCAATGAAGAAGGCGTTTCCCTTGCAGAGCTGGTCGAGCAACCTTTTGTGCTGGCCACGGGAGGCTGTTCGACCAACGCCGGTAGCCTGGCCATCGATGCCGGATTGCAACTGCATGACGTTCGGGTCGAGGTCCGTGAATGGAGCAGTGCATTTACGCTGGTACGGGAAAACATCGGCGTGACCGTGGTGCCGGCGATGACACTGCCAACCCAGCGGCAGGGCCTGTGCGTCCTGCCGGTGAGTCCGCGCATCGATCGAGAATTTGCCTTGGTGGCGGCGTCGAACAAAACACCTTCGGCCGCTGTGCAGGTGTTGCTGGAGATGCTCGCCAAACCGATTGCGATGTGCCGCTGAAATGACCCACACCACAACCCGTGCAGGAGCTGCCGAAGGCTGCGATCTTTTGATCTTTAAACCGACGTCGAAGATCAAAAGATCGCAGCCTTCGGCAGTTCCTGCAGTGTGCGTGGACTTCTGTTAAAGCGAGGCCAGGAACTTGTCGACGACCTGGCTGCTGCCTTTTTCGCTGCTGCTATTTTCTTTCTCGGCCTGCGCCAGTTTTACTTTGTCTTGCATGCGGTCGGTGATTTCTTTGGCGATCGCTTGTTGTTTTTCCGGCGGCATCTGTTTCACTTCATCTTCCGTCAGCCCCATCTCTTGCAGGATGCTGTCGCGCATACGCTGTTCCGGCGTTTTGCTCATGTAGTCCTTGAATTCGTCTGTGGCCGAGCCACTACCGACCTTGTCCTTCACGGCGTCAGGCAGTGCCCCGTTGACCGCTTGCAGGTTCACGCGGGTTTTGGCGAATGCCTCATCAACGTTGTCGCTGATTTTGCTCGCCTTACTGACTTGCTGCGTGGCGATTTGCGTGGCCGATTCGTGCACCTGCGCGCCGGCCTGCGCGGTTTGAGCCTGAACGTTGTTTTGCAGGGCTTGCGTCAGCACGCTCTGCAGACCGGCAGCGGCTTCGGCGGTTGGATCTTTGCCGGGTTTTTTCGGGAGAGGCGTCACTAACGTTTGTTTATGAGCACTGACCAACATGATGAATAGACCTTGTAGGTATTTGCGGTACAGCGGCTTGAGCAAATAGCGTGCCGTCGCCAGAACCCCCTGTTTTCAGGGGGCGCGACGTGAGGTCTGCGGGGGGCGGCGGTCAACCCTTGCCGTTTGGCGGCAGTGCTCGACCGCAAAGTCGTCATCGATGCGCGATGTTTTCCAGCGCCAGGTTGCGGGTTCGCGGACCGAACCAGCCGATGGTCAGCATCACGATCAGCATGCTGCTGACGATGAACGCCAACACCCCGGGCGTACCGAAGTGTTCGAGAAAAATCCCGATCAGCAAACTGCTGAACACCGTCGACAGGCGACTGAACGAATAACAGAAACCGACCGCCCGGGCGCGTATGTTGGTCGGGAACAATTCGCTTTGATAAGAGTGATAGCTGAAGCTCAGCCAGGCGTTGCAGAAGGTGATCATCACCCCGCAAAAGATCAGGCCGAAGGCGCTGGTTTGCAGGGCGAACAACGTACCGAAGGTCATGGCGCCCAGTGCCGAGCCGACGATCTGCCACTTGTTCTCGAAGCGGTTGGCGAACTTCACGAACAGCAACGGCCCAAGCGGGTAGGCGAGGGTGATGATGAAGGCGTACATCAGGCTGTGCGTCACGCTCACGCCCTGGCCGGAGAGCAGCGCCGGCAGCCAGTTGCCGAAGCCAAAGAAACCGATCGCCTGGAACACGTGAAACACGATCAGCATCAAGGCCCGACGGCGATAGGGCGGCTGCCAGATGTCGGCAAATCGGCCCGTGCCCTGAACATCCACCGCCGCCAGTTCCGGCTCATCCAGCGGCGTGCCCTGGTCCTTCACGCAGCGTGCTTCGATGCCGTCGAGAATCCGGCTGGCCTCGTCGAACCGCCCATGCTGGGCCAGCCAGCGCGGTGACTCTGGCAACCGCGAACGCAGCCACCAGATGAACAACGCAAACACCGCACTGGCCAACACCACCCAGCGCCAGCCGGACACACCGAAAGGCGCTTGCGGCACCAGCCACCAGGACATCAACGCCACCGCCGGCACCGACAGGAACTGCACGAAAAACGCGAAGGCAAACGCCGAACTGCGCATGCGCTTGGGCACCAGTTCCGAGAGGTAAGCGTCGATGGTCACCAGTTCGATACCCAGCCCGATGCCGACCAGAAAGCGCATGCAGATAATGCCCAACGCTGAACTCTGAACACCCATGGCGACAGTGGCAACGGTGTACCAGATCAACGCGAAAGTGAAGATCGCGCGTCGGCCGAAACGGTCGGCCAACGGACTCAACAGACTCGCGCCGAGGAACAACCCGAGAAACGTCGCCGAAGCGAAAGCGGCCTGATCGGAGAAGCCGAACACGCCCTGGCTGCCAGTGGCGAAAATGCCATCGCGAATCAGGCCGGGGCTGATGTAGGCCGTTTGAAACAGGTCATACAGTTCGAAAAAACCACCGATCGAGAGCAGCGCCACCAAGCGCCAGATTGTCGAGACGGCAGGAAGCCTGTCGATGCGTGCGGATATTTGCGCGGCCCGAACGGGGTCGATTCCGTCGGGTTGAGCAATAGAGGGTGAGTGAGCAGTCATGGGCAGGTCCATTTCTTATTGATGGAGAAGCTTAGCCTGCTATCGGAAATCAATGATTGTGAATCTCGGTGACTTTGCCCCGAGATTCACCCATTTCTTGCAATGAATGCATACATTTTGGCGGTTCGTAGCGCGACGATCGCTCAAGGCAGGCCGTTGCAGCCGTATTTGAGGAATCCCGGGCGTTGTGCCAACCGTTGAAAATACTCGTCGATAGCCGGGTAATCGGGCCGTTCCATCGGTGTCATCAACCAGCGGTTGATCGACAGCCCGATGACAATGTCGGCCAGCGTGAACCGGGGCCCGGCGACATAGGCTTTGGTGGCCGCGAGCTGATGCTCGAGGATGCCCATCTTCTGATTCCAGCCGCGTACACCGGCGGCAATGTGATGCGCGTCCTGGAACTCCGGATCCTTGCGCACCAACGCCGTGAACGCGTAGCTCCACGAGGCATTGAGTTCGGTGGCCTGCCAATCCATCCACTGCTCCACCCGGGCACGCGCCGCCGGCTCGTGGGGAAGCAGATCGGTATGCTGGTGTTTAGCGGCCAGATAGCGGCAGATGGTGTTGGATTCCCACAGCACACCGGCCTCATCGATGATCACGGGCACCAGTGCGTTGGGGTTGAGCCTGAGAAACTCGGGCGTGTGGGTGGATGCAAAACCGCCGCCCCAGTCCTCACGTTCGTAGGAAAGGTCCAGCTCCTCACAGGTCCACAGGACCTTTCTGACGTTGATCGAGGAGGCTTTACCGAGAATCTTCAGTGCATGTTCCATGGAGCTACTCCGTTAGCGGTTCAAGGCTTCGGGAATTAATAGTGTGCCTGCCAAGGCGAGTGAGCAAGGGCGTAACGCGATCTGTAGCAGCTGGCGAAGCCTGCGTTCGGCTGCGCAGCAGTCGTAAAATCAGACCGCACGGTTTGTCAGGAAGACCGCACATTCAGGTTTGACGACTGCTGCGCAGCCGAACGCAGGCTTCGCCAGCTGCTACAAAAAGAGCGTGTTCCGCGAGTCCATTGTCACATCAGGTGCTCTCGCGCACCTTCAGCTCAAACCCCATGTCCTGCACCGGTTTGGCCACTGAATTACCCGCCAGCAAGGTCAGCATCAACTCCGCCGAACGACGGCCAATGGCTTCTCGTGGGGTGCTGATGCTGCTCAGGCGTGGGACCATGTGCGCCGAGGCCGGCAGGTCGTTGAAACCGAGAACCGCCACTTGTTCGGGGATCTTGATCCCGCAACGCATGGCTTCCAGCAGCGCCCCCTGAGCCAGGTCGTCGTTACCGAAGAAGATCGCATCGACATCCGGATGACTGGCCAAAAGTTGCAAGAACAACTCGCCGCCTAACCCGACGGAGGAGGCGCGCGGGGTCAGCACTTCCAGGTCTGGGTCATACAAACCGGCTTTTTGTAGCGCGCGGCGGAAACCTTCGCCGCGCAGCAACGTGCGTTGATCCAGCTGCGCGCCGATGTAGGCCAGGCGCTTGCGTCCGCGGGAGAGCAAATGTTCCGCCGCCGTTTCACCCGCCGCCAGTTGCGAAAAACCGACGCAATTGAGGCCTGCGGCACTGTCCAGTTCCATCATGTACACGCACGGAATGTTGCTCGCCTCGATCATCCTGCGCGAACTTTCGGTGCGGTCGAAACCGGTCAGCAGCAACCCGCGCGGCTGATAGGCCATGTAATTGCGCAGCAGGTTTTCTTCTTCATCGCGCGAGTAATGGAAGTTGCCGATCAGCACTTCGAAACCCTTGGGGCGCAAAACCTGATGAATGGCTTCCAGCGTATCGATGAACAGCAAGTTTGAGAGCGACGGCACCAATACCACCACCGAATGGCTCTGCGCCGAGGCCAGTGCGCGGGCGGCAGGGTTGACCACGTAGTTGAGTTCAAGCGCCGCTTTCTGGACTTTTTCCACCAGTTCGGTGGCCACCGTGCTGACGCCGCGCAGGGCGCGGGAGGCAGTGATCGGGCTGACACCGGCCAGGCGCGCAACTTCGTTCAGGGTGGGGCGGCCAGTGGTGCGCGTATTTTTATCGTTTTTAGGGGAGATCATCGGACGGCTTGCCAAACAAAATTCGAGGCACTAAGGTAGCGCTGTCTCGATGCAGCTGCAAATGCGTGAGCGGGGTCTGCCTGATCCTCGCTTTTTGGCGTTGGGAACGAACATGCTGCAACCCACAAAAATGACAAGAAGGCGTCGGCAACTTCTACTTTTGATCTAGTGTCATTGATGACAAAGGTAGCGCTGTCTGCGCGCTGAGGTGTTACATGAATCATCCCATCACCGCCCTGGTCATCATGGGCGTTGCCGGTTGCGGCAAGACTTGTGTCAGCGAGGCCTTGTGCCAACTCAGCGGCGCGACCGCCATTGAAGGCGACACTTTCCACCCTGCCGCCAATATCGAAAAGATGAGCGCGGGGATCCCCCTGAACGACGAAGACCGTGCCGGCTGGCTCGACAGCCTGTGCGATGAATTGCGCCGCGTTGACGCCCAGGGCCAGCGCCCGGTGTTGACCTGCTCGGCCCTCAAACACATTTACCGCGAACGTCTGCGCAGCGCCTTGCCGGGCCTGGGCTTCGTGTTCCTTGAGCTGACCCCTGAAGTCGCCGCCGATCGTGTGTCGCACCGCCCGGGTCACTTCATGCCGTCGACGTTGATCGAAAGCCAGTTCGCGACCCTCGAATCCCCCGTTGGCGAGCCATTGACGCTGGCCCTCGATGCCTCAACCCACAGCGTCGACGAATTGGCCGTTCAGGCACACCACTGGTGGCTTGAACATGGCCTGAAACTCGCCGTATGAGTTTTGCTCCGAGAGATAGCGCTGTCCTGATGGCTTGCGAATTACCCGCTTTAATAACAACAACAACCAGGAGACACCCCTAATGTTTGGCATGTCCCACGAGACGTTCCTGCTGCTCGATGCAGTGGTCACGGTGATCGGGCTTATCGTCCTGATCACCAAGTTCAAGCTCCATCCCTTCATTGCCCTGATCATTGCCGCCGCGTTTCTCGGCCTGACCTCCGGCATGCCGATCGGCACCATCATCAAGGCGTTCCAGGACGGCTTCGGTGGCGTGCTCGGCTTCGTCGGGATCATCCTCGCGTTGGGCACCATGCTCGGCAAAATGATGGCCGAATCGGGCGGGGCGGATCAGATTGCCCAGACCCTGATTCGCGCGTTCGGCAAGGACAAAGTGCAGTGGGCGATGATGTTCGCCGCGTTCCTGGTCGGTATTCCGCTGTTCTTCGAAATCGGTTTCGTGCTGCTGATCCCGCTGGTGTTCATCGTCGCCCGGCGTACCGGCGTGTCGATCATCAAGATCGGTATCCCGCTGCTGGCCGGTCTGTCCGCTGTGCACGGTCTGGTTCCGCCGCACCCGGGTCCGTTGCTGGCCATCGGCGTGTTCGGTGCCGACATCGGTAAAACCATTCTCTACGGGCTGATCGTTGCACTGCCGACCGCCATTATTGCCGGCCCGATCTACGGCACTTTCATTGCCAAGTACATTCCCGGTCATCCCAACCAGGAACTGGTGGATCAACTGGCTCGCGAGCCGGATGCGGCAGAGCTGCCAAGCTTCAGCATCACCCTGATCACCGTGTTGCTGCCGGTGTTCCTGATGTTGCTCAAGACCTTTGCTGACGTGGTGTTGCCGGAAGGCAATTTCGCGCGCTCCTTCATGGACCTGGTCGGTCACCCGATTTCGGCACTGTTGCTGGCGTTGCTGCTGTCGCTGTACACCTTTGGCCACAAGCAGGGCATGGGCTCGAGCAAAATTCTCAAGTTGCTCGACGCCAGCCTTGCGCCGACCGCCGCGATCATCTTGATTATCGGTGCCGGCGGTGGCTTCAAGCAGATGCTGGTGACCAGCGGTGTGGGTGACGTGATCGGCCACATGGCGGTGAACGCACAGATCTCGCCAATTTTGCTGGCGTGGCTGGTGGCGGCGGTGATTCGCGTGGCCACCGGTTCGGCGACCGTGGCGACCATTACCGGCGCGGGCATCGTGGTGCCGGTGGTGGGGATGATTCCGGGTGTGAACCGTGAACTGCTGGTGTTGGCCACCGGTGCCGGTTCGTTGATCCTGTCTCACGTCAACGACGCCGGTTTCTGGCTGGTGAAGCAGTACTTCAACATGACCGTGGCAGAAACCTTCAAGACCTGGACCGCGATGGAAACCATCCTGTCCATCGTTGCGCTGGGCTTTATCCTGCTGTTGTCGCTGTTCGTCTAAGTAACACCGCAAAACCAATGTAGGAGCTGGCTTGCCAGCGAAAGCGGCCTGACAGTCAACATCAATGTTGAATGTCAGGCCCTCTTCGCTGGCAAGCCAGCTCCTACAGGTTTTTGCTTCAGGCGCTGGTTTTGCTGACCAGCCCATCCGCCCGGAACATCCCGCGAATCCCGCGCACGGCCTGACGAATCCGGTCCTGGTTTTCGATCAGCGCGAAGCGCACATGATCATCCCCATACTCCCCAAACCCGACACCCGGCGAGACGCAGACCTTGGCCTCGGCGAGCAGCTTCTTGGCGAATTCCAGCGAGCCCAGGTGCGCGTAAGCGTCGGGAATCTTCGCCCAGACGTACATCGACGCTTTCGGGTTCTCGACCATCCAGCCCAATTCATGCAGGCCTTTGACCAGCACGTTGCGACGCTGCCGGTATTGCTCGGCGATGTCTTTGACGCACTGTTGATCGCCTTCCAGCGCCGCAATCGCCGCGACTTGCAGCGGCGTAAACGTGCCGTAGTCGTGGTAGCTCTTGATCCGCGCCAGGGCGTTGACCAGTTCAGCGTTACCGACCATGAAACCGATGCGCCAGCCCGCCATGTTGTAGCTCTTGGACAGGGTGAAAAACTCCACCGCGATGTCCTTGGCGCCCGGTACTTGCATGATCGACGGGGCTTTCCAGCCGTCGTAGACGATGTCGGCGTAAGCCAGGTCGTGCACCACCAACACGTCGTACTGCTTGGCGAGGGCGATCACCCGCTCGAAGAAATCCAGTTCCACGCATTGCGCGGTAGGGTTGGACGGAAAGCCGAGGATCATCATCTTCGGCTTCGGGATCGAACCGCGAATCGCACTTTCCAGTTCGGCGAAGAAATCCACGCCGGGAATCAGCGGCACCGAACGCACCTGGGCGCCGGCAATCACCGCGCCGTAGATGTGGATCGGGTAGCTCGGGTTCGGCACCAGCACGGTGTCGCCCTGGTCGAGGGTGGCCAGCATCAAATGCGCCAGGCCTTCCTTGGAACCGATGGTCACGATGGCTTCGCTTTCCGGGTCGATGTCGACCGCGTAGCGATCCTTGTACCAGTTGGAAATCGCCCGGCGCAGGCGCGGAATACCCTTGGACGTGGAGTAGCCGTGGGTGTCTTCGCGCTGGGCGACGGTAACCAGTTTTTCGACGATGTGCGGCGGAGTAGGGCCGTCAGGGTTGCCCATGCTGAAGTCGATGATGTCTTCGCCACGACGACGGGCGGCCATCTTCAGCTCGGCAGTGATGTTGAATACGTAAGGGGGGAGTCGATCTATGCGCGCAAAGCGGCGCGGCGAACCTGGGTTAGCCATTGTTGCCTCGGATAACGTGAGCGCCCGGAACCGTCCGAGCGACGCTGGCCACTGCGGTGGCCTGTGGCGGAATGTAAGGGCTGATGTGGCAAACTGTCCAGCGACTATGTAAACAAATTTTTCCGAAGGAAATCGGTTGATGGAATTTAGCAGTGGCTTCTTGCTGAGCCTTTCGCTGTGCCTGGACATCGGCGTGGCCAACATCGCGATGATCACGCTGGCGATGCAACGCGGCTATTTTCAAGGCTTTGCCCTGGGGTTGGGGACATGTGTCGGTGACCTGATCTACGCGGTGCTGGCGTTGGCGGGCATGACCGTTTTGCTGCAATACGAAACCGTCCGTTGGGTGCTGTGGATCGGCGGGTCGGCGCTGCTGGTGTATTTCGCGGCGAAGATGATTTATTCGGCGATCCACCACGAAGCGGTGCTGGCACAGACCGCAGAAGTGGGGCAGAACTCGCACCGCAAGGAGTTTTTTCGCGGGATCTTCCTCGCCATGTCGTCCCCCAGCGCCATTCTCTGGTTCGCGGCGGTGGGCGGCACATTGATCGCCCGGTCCGGCGGCGGTGGAGCCCTCAGTTCGGCGCTGTTTCTTGGCGGGTTTCTGTGCGCCGGCGTGCTTTGGTGTGTCGCTTTATGCTTTGCGGCGAGCCACGGCGGCAAATTGCTGGGTGACAAACTGCTGCGTTATTCGTACATGGCATCGGCGGCGATCTTCTGCTATTTCGCGGTCTACGTGATCCTATCGGGGTACAACGAGTTCGTCGGCTCCGGCGCCGTCGAACAGTTGCACACGCTGTAAGTGGGCGAATCTGGTTTGGCTTCTATACTCCCAGCCGAACCCACTTTTTAGTTCCAGGAGTTGAGTCATGGATGAGCAAACAGGCATCGAACCGGCCAAGCCTCGCTTCGAGCACGGGCACTTCCTGCTCATTGCAGGGCTTGGCGGACGATTCACTGCGAATACGACCAAAGAAATCCCTGACTTATGGGAGAAGTTCATACCCGAAATTGGCCGGATTCCCGGTCAAAAAAGCGAAGTGACCTACGGCATCTGCTGCAATCCGGATGGCAAGGGCGGCTTCGAATACATCGCCGGCGTTGAAATCAGCAAGCTCGACGACCTGCCCGACAAGTACCGCTGGGTCGAGGTTCAGCCCCAGCATTACGCGGTATTCGAGCACAAGGGCTCTCTGGATACCTTGCCGCAGACCTTTCAGTACATCTGGAAAACCTGGCTGCCGCAGTCCGGTTATCAAGCGGCGGACGCCCCGGAGTTCGAACGCTACAGCGAAGACTTCAACCCGAAGCTCAACACCGGTGTGCTGGAAATCTGGCTGCCGCTCAAACCGTAATGAACGCATCGAGAGGCGGCTCAGTGATTCGCCTCTCGATGTCGTGCTGAAGCTCATTTATGATCGGCGGCCTTCCCACGTTGATCCCGAGTCGCCATGAACACCGTCATCCGCAACGTCACGCCTGCTGATCTGGACCGCTGCTACGCCATCGAAACCGTTGCCTACGAAGGCGACGAAGCCGCGACCCGCGAGAAAATCGCCACTCGTATCGCCACTTGGCCAGAGGGTTTTATCGTGGCCGAAGTGGACGGCGTTGTCGCCGGTTTCATCAACTCCGGTGCGGCGTTTCAGGTGGAAATGTCGGACGAAGCCTTCAAGGAACTGATCGGCCACGACCCGGCCGGGCCTCATGTGGTGATCATGTCGGTGGTGGTGCACCCGGATTATCAGGGGCAAGGCCTGGCAAAACGCTTGATGGTTGAATTCATCGAGCGGATGCGGGCACTGAATAAAGTCAGCATCAACCTGATGTGCAAGGAACGGCACATACCGCTCTACGCCGGGTTCGGCTTCGCCTACATCAAGCCATCGGCCTCTGATCACGGCGGTATGGCGTGGCATGAAATGGTGCTGGAGCTATAAACCCAACCCCAACCCAATCCCCTGTAGGAGCTGTCGAGTGAAACGAGGCTGCGATCTTTTGATCGTGATCTTATAAAACAAGATCAAAAGATCGCAGCCTCGTTTCACTCGACAGCTCCTACCGGGGGAATGTGTTTGTCAGTAGAGGCTGTCGCGGACCCTCACCGGCGCTTCCCGGTCATACGCCTCGGCATCGAACTGCCCGTCATTCAGCCGCTTGTGAAACGCCCCCGCCGTCGGCAGTGCCGAGCGATCCAAATGCTTGTGCGGGTTCCACAAGTCCGAACGCACCATCGCTTTCGAACAGTGGAAAAACGCCGCTTCCACCGTGACCAGCATCACCGTGCGCGCCGGTTTGCCGTTGACCGAAAAACTCTCCAGTAGCTCGGGTTCGGCGCTGATCTGCGCCGTACCGTTGACCCGCAACGTCTCGCCGATCCCCGGAATGATGAACAGCAGCGACACCCGCGAATCGAGCACGACGTTGCGCAAGGTGTCGATGCGGTTGTTGCCGGGCCGATCCGGGATCGCCAGTGTCCGCTCATCGATGATCCGCACGAAGCCCGGCAAGTCGCCACGGGGTGAGCCGTCCAGGCCGTCGGGGCCGACCGAGCTGATAATCACCAGCGGCGAGGCGCGGACCATCGCCTGGTAGTCCTCGTTGAGAAAGGGGATTTGCTTGCGAACGGCGCGGTCGTGAGGTTGGCCGTAGATCGCTTCCAGTGCTTCGATGCTGTCGAGCATAACCACCTCAGAAAACCAGACTCATGCGCCGTTCGTAGCCGATCCGGCCCTTGTAGGCTTCGCCGCTGTCGACCCAGCCGAATTTTGCATAGAGCGCGATGGCGGCCTCGTTGTCTGCATCCACCGACAATTCCAGCGCTTTGATGTGTGGCCAGGCCTGGCGCGCCACGTCGGGCAAGGCTTGCAAACAGGCCTTGCCGTACCCTTTGCCCTGGGCTCGTTGATCGACCTGCAAGGCATGCAGGGTGGCGCTGTGTTCATCGGCCCAGGCGGGCAGGACCGGCGGGCGTTTGAGCAGCAGGAAGGCGACAGGAACCTCCTCGGCCAGCAGGGCAAATCCTTTGACGCCGGGGCCGGGTTTGGACAGCAAGGTGTGCAAGGCACCGTGAATGTCGCCGGAGAATTTGATTTGTTCCTTGTGAACTTCAATGGCCTCGACCTGCTGGCGCTGGCGCGCGTTCAGGCATTCGTAAGGCACGAGTCGGGTTGTCACTGGAGTGTCCTTTTTCCAACATGAATGTGCTTCGAATTCTAACGAGTTTGCGTTCCTGGATTATTTTTATTTGGACTGTCGATTTGGCTTTGCGCCAGACGACTAAGGGTGTCTTCACACCAAAAACCACGGAGAACCACCATGAACGCGACCCACGAAATCCAGACCCTGATCGACACGTATCGTCAGGCGGTCATCGCCAAGGACATCGAGAAACTCATGCCCCTGTACGCCGAGGACATCGTCTCCTACGACGCGGTCAAGGCCCTGCAATTTCGCGGCAAGGCCGCCTACCGCGCGCATTGGCAGGAATGCATGGAAATGTGCCAGGGCGCGCACAAGTTTGACTTCGACCACATGAACATCGTCGCGGACGAACACATTGCCTTCGCCCATTGGCTGGCCCATTGCGGCGGCACCAACGAGAAAGGTGAAACCCAGGCCTGCTGGATGCGCGTGACCGCCTGCTATCGGCGCGACGAGGGGCAATGGCGCATCGTTCACGAACACTGGTCGGCGCCGTTCGACATGATGAGCGGCACGACCTTGTTCAACCTGGAACCTTGAGGGCCGGCTGGTCGTCGGGAATGTCGCGAAAGCAGCAAACTGCAGCCATAGTTGATCAGTTCGGTTCGGGCTGAGCCCCAAGAAATGGAGAGCCTCCATGAAGTATTTATGCCTGGTCTACAGCAGCGAGCGCGAACTGCACTCGCTGCCCGAAAGCCCGAAAGACGCCGAGTGCATGGCCTACGCCGAGTCGATCCAGGGCAGCGGCCGAATGATCGCCGCCGAGGCGCTGGAGTCGGTGCAGACCGCCACCACCGTGCGCATGCGCAACGGCAAAATGTCGATCACCGACGGCCCGTTCGCCGAAACCAAGGAGCAGTTGGCCGGCTTCTACCTGATCGA
Source organism: Pseudomonas sp. RIT-PI-q (assembly GCF_001297125.1). Taxonomy (GTDB): domain Bacteria; phylum Pseudomonadota; class Gammaproteobacteria; order Pseudomonadales; family Pseudomonadaceae; genus Aquipseudomonas. Next base: position 10,852 of record NZ_LHPC01000018.1, on the reverse strand, counting down.
TGCCAAGGACCTCAATGAAGCGATCCAGGTCGCCGGCAACATCCCGGCGGCCCGGGTCGGCTGCGTCGAGGTGCGTCCCGTTCGCCAGTTGAATCCCTGAATAACAATCACAAGACAGGAGAGCCCATGAGCCCGCAACCCTATAAAAAACAGCCTGCCGCGTTCGAGTTATCCATCAGCCGTCTGATCGATGCACCGCGCCGCAAAATCTTCCGCGCCTGGACCGAGCCGGCCTTGCTCGTGCAGTGGTGGGGGCCCCACGGCATGACCACCCCCGAGTGCGAAATGGACCTGTGGGTCGGTGGCCAGTTTCGCACCCTGATGCGCGCGCCGGACGGCACCGAGTACCCGACCATGGGCGTGTTTCTGGAGATCGTCGCCCCTGAACGGTTGGTCTTTACCGATGCCTTCATTCCCGGCTGGATTCCGTCGGGAAAACCCTTCATGAGCGCCGAAGTGACCCTCGAAGACCGAGACGGCAAAACCCTCTACACCGCTCGCGCCATGCACTGGTCCGAAGAGGATCGGCAGGCTCACGAGGCCATGGGTTTTCACGACGGTTGGGGGCAAAGCCTGGATCGGCTGGTGACGCTGGTGACCGAAGGCATGCCGGACTGATGCCTGGCGTGACAGTGACGGCTCGGGTCGAGCAGGTTTATCGCGAAGATTCGCGGCGAATCCTGGCGACCCTGATCCGCTTGCTCGGCGATTTCGACCTCGCGGAAGAGGCCTTGCACGAGGCATTTTTCGTGGCGGTCGAGCGCTGGCAGCGTGACGGTGTGCCGGACAATCCGCGCGCCTGGCTGGTGTCCACCGGGCGCTTCAAAGCCATTGATACGTTGCGTCGGCGCGCACGTTTCACCGCGTCGCAGCCGATGTTGATCGCTCAACTGGAGGCGCTGGAGCAGGCCGACTGGAGTGACGAAGACGTGGAAGACGATCGCCTGCGCCTGATCTTCACCTGTTGTCACCCGGCACTCGCGGCAGACGCCCAGGTTCCGTTGACGCTGCGGGAAGTCTGCGACCTGACCACTGAGGAAATCGCTCGGGCCTTCCTCTCCGCACCGGCCACCATCGCCCAGCGCATCGTGCGCGCCAAAGCGAAAATCCGCGACGCGAAAATCCCTTATCAAGTACCCACCCTGGCCGAATTGCCCGAGCGCCTCGACAGCGTATTGCGGGTGATTTACCTGGTGTTCAACGAAGGGTATTCGGCGTCCATCGGCACTGAACTGACCCGTGAGGACCTGACCCGCGAAGCGATTCGCCTGGGACGGTTATTGATGGAGTTACTGCCCGAGCCGGAAGTCATGGGGCTACTGGCACTGATGCTGTTGCATGAGTCGCGTCGCCCGGCGCGGACCTCAACCAGCGGTGAGTTGATTGTGCTGGATGAGCAGGACCGCTCGTTGTGGGACGCGGGGATGATTGCCGAAGGCTGTGCGCTGGTGGAGCGGGCGCTGACCACTCGGCGGTTCGGGCCTTATTGCCTGCAAGCGGCCATCGCGGCGGTGCATGCCGAAGCGCCGTCGGTGGGGGAGACCGATTGGGTGGAAATTGTCGGGCTGTATGACGTGCTGCTGCAGGCCGTGCCGTCGCCGGTGATCGAGTTGAACCGTGCGGCGGCGCTGTCGAAGCGGGATGGACCGTTAGTGGGGCTGACGCTGGTCGAGGCGATTCTGGGTCGCGGTGAATTACTCGATTACCACTTGGCGCATTCGGCGCGGGCGGAGTTTTGTCGGCAGTTGGGGCGGGTCGAGGAGGCGCGTGCGGCGTATGAGCGCGCGTTGGAGTTGACGCAGCAGGTGCCGGAGCGGCGGTTTATCGAGGCCCGGCTCAGGGCGTTGGAGTGAGGTGAAATTTGCTGGCCCCATCGCGGGCAAGCCCGCTCCCACAGTTGATCTGTACACAGGAGATCAACTGTAGGAGCTGCCGAAGGCTGCGATCTTTTGATCTCATTCCAGCATCTTGCTCAACAACCAACTCCCCGCCGGCCCCGGCGGATGCTGCCGCGACCACAGCGCATCCACCGACACCGTTTTCGGCCAGCCGCGAACCTGAAGTTCCTGCAACGTCCCCGCCCCAAAACGCCCCACCAACCACCGAGGCAACGGCGCCCAGCCAAACCCGCCCTGAGCCATTTCCATCAACATCAAGTAACTCGGCGCCGACCAGACGCGTCCCTTCGCCCGGCTTTCGTACGGATTGACGATGGTCGCCAGGCGCAACTCGCGATGTTGTTGCAGCACGTCCTGATCGACTGTGCCCAGCGCCGCCAATGGGTGTTCATGGGCCACAAACAGCGCGATCTCCGTGCGTTCATCCACCGTCGAACTGACCAAATCCGGCGGGTAACTGTCCTGCATCTCAGCGAAGGCCACATGCGCCCGGCCGCTTTGCACCAACGCCACGAGGTCATCGCATTCGGCAATCAGGCATTCAAGTTCCAGGTCCGGATACCGCTGCTCGAAGCTACTCAGCGCTGCTTCAAATCGGTCCGACTGGTAGGTGTCGGAAATCGCCACCGTCAGTTTCGCCTCGACCCCTTCGGACAATTGGCTGGCGGTCATTTCCAGACGGCTGGTGGCAGCCAGAATTTCTTCCGCCCGCAGCAGCATGACGCGCCCGGCCGGCGTCAGTGTCGGCTTGCGACTGCGGCGGTCGAACAGGGTCAGGTTCAAATCGATTTCCAGGCTGGCGACCGCCGCGCTGATGGTCGACTGACTGCGCCCCAGCTTGCGCGCTGCAGCAGAAAACGAGCCTTGGGTCGCGGCTTGGACGAAGGCCTGCAACACCTCGTGGGAGGGCATGAACTATCGCCTTGATCGATGGTTATTGGTTATGAAGTATCGGTGTGATGGCCGATCATGGCAACCACAGTCACTTAGGGAGTCTGATTATGACCCTCAACAAATCCATCACTGAACGTATTTTCCAGGCCGTCGGTTTCGAACTGCTGGCCATCCTGATCTGTACCCCGTTGCTGGCCTGGATCATGGACAAACCGATGCTCGACATGGGCCTGGTGACCATGGCGATCGCGGCCCTGGCCCTGGCCTGGAACGTGGTTTTCAACGGCCTGTTCGACCGCCTGCTCGAGCGCTTGCAGATCGTGCGTAACGCTTGGGTACGTGTCGTCCATGCCTTGCTGTTCGAAGGTGGCCTGGTCGCGGTCGGTGTGCCATTGATTGCCTGGTGGCTGAACATCAGCCTGTGGCAAGCGTTCCTGCTGGACATCGGTGTGTTGCTGTTTTTCCTGCCGTATACCTACGTTTATCACTGGGTGTATGACGTGGTGCGCGAGCGCGTGGTGATGCGCCAGTCTGTCGAGGGATAAAAGCAAAAGATCGCAGCCTGCGGCAGCTCCTACAGTTGAAATGCGATCCCCTGTAGGAGCTGCCGAAGGCTGCGATCTTTTGATCTTGGCCTACCGCACCCTACAAAGCTCAATGACAAAATCCAGAAACGCCCGGACCTTGGCCGCCGGCAAATGCCGTGACGGATACAGCGCGAACAACGGAAAACGCTCGTCGGGCCAGTCGGGAAACAACTCGATCAAACGACCCTCCTTCAAGGCCGGCGCTATCCCCAGGTCCAGCACCTGGGCGATGGCCTGGCCGCTTTCACAGACGCTGTGCAACGTGCCGACGTCATTGACCAACAATCGGCAGTGCGGCTGCACATGCAGCACCGGTCTTCCCGGTTGATGGAATTCCCAGCCAAACGGCCGGGCGGTTTGTGGATCGCGAAACTGCATGCACACGTGCTGCTCGTGCTCCATGTCTTGCGGTGTTAGCGGGCGTCCGTGTTTTTTCAGGTAAGCCGGCGAGGCGAGGGTCAGCACCCGCACGTCCAGCAGCTTGCGCGCCACCAGCGACGAGGACGCCGGGTGGCCGAAGCGCACCGCCAGATCAAAACCGTCCGCGACCATGTCGCCTAATTGATCGCGGGTTTGCAGTTCCAGGTACAACTCGGGATAGCGCGCCATGAACCGCCCCAGCGCCGGGCCCAGAATCAGCCGCGAAAAATACGGGTCCATGTTGACCCGCAAGCGCCCTCTGACCTGAGTGGCGCTGCTCGAGGCCGAATTGGCAGCCTCTTCGAGACTGGCCAGCAGCGGCGCGATTTCTCCGTAAAACCGTCGGCCTTCGTCAGTGAGCGTGACGGAGCGAGTGGTGCGGTCGAACAGGCGAATGCCCAGGCGTTTTTCCAGGCGCGCAATGGCCCGGCTCACGCCGGATGGCGTCAGCTCCAGCGCTTCGGCGGCGCGGACAAAACTGCCGCCATCGACCACCGCGCTGAACACGCCCATGCCATTGGCAAGGCTGGCATCGAAGCTCATTGATGAATCCTGATCACGTGTGCAATGACATTCATGCTATCGGAGAATCTTCGTTTATCGCTGACTATTTCCTCATCGCGACACAGGTCGTCTTCGAGCAGGAGAACAATTCATGTATGCAGTGATGGGCATTACCGGGCAGGTGGGCGGCGAAGTCGCCCGTACATTGTTGGCCGCCGGTCACAGCGTGCGCGCCGTGGTGCGTAGCGCAGACAAAGGCGCGGCGTGGGCGCAACGCGGGTGTGACGTGGCGATTGCCGATGTCGACGATCGTGACGCCATGGCGCGGGCGTTCTCCGGCGTGGAAGGCGTATTTGTGATGATGCCGTCGAATTTCGACCCGTCGCCGGGCTTCCCGGAAACCCGGCAAGTAGTGGAAAACATCCGTCTTGCGCTTGCAGCCGCGCGCCCCGGTAAGGTTGTGTGCCTGTCGACCATCGGCGCCCAAGCCACTCAGCCAAACCTGCTGAACCAGCTGCAATTGCTGGAGCAGGCGTTAACGAATCTGCAGTCGCCTGTCACCTTCCTGCGCCCGGCCTGGTTCATGGAAAACGCTCAGTGGGACGTCGAACACGCGATGGGTTCAGGAATGATTCCGAGTTTCCTGCAACCCCTCGATAAACCGGTGCCGATGATCGCCACGGCGGATGTCGGCCGGGTGGCTGCCGAGCTGTTGCAGGCGTCATGGCAGGGCAAACGCATCGTCGAACTGGAAGGCCCGCAACGCATCACGCCGCTGCAACTGGGCGCCGCTTTCAGCGCACTGCTGGGCAAACCGGTACGGATGCAAAGTGTGCCGCGCGAGACGTGGCAGGCGTTGTTCGCCAGTCAAGGCATGCGCAATCCACTGCCGCGAATGCAGATGATCGATGGGTTCAACGAGGGCTGGATCGAGTTTGAAGGCGAGCCGCGCAAGGGCAGGGTGGAGCTGTTGACGGTGCTGGAGCGTCTGGTATCGCGCAGTTGAAAGGATGAGCGGGCTGATGTTCAGCCCGCTCAACGGTACGCCAGTTACAGAAACATTCCGCCCGACGCCTCGACACGCTGGCCGTTGATCCACTGACTGCCCGGCGCCAGCAACAACGCAATCGCAGCGCCAATGTCGTCCGGCAGACCGACGCGACCCAGCGCGGTATTGCCAGCCACGTAGCTGTTCACTTCGCTGTTATCGCGCACCGTACCGCCGCCGAAATCGGTTTCGATCGCGCCAGGCGCCAAAGTATTCACGGAAATCCCACGGGCACCGAGTTCCTTGGCCTGGTAGCGCGTCAGCACTTCCATCGCCCCTTTCATCGCCGCATAAGCACCGTAACCCGGCAAGCTGAAGCGGGTCAGACCGCTGGACACGTTGAGGATTCGTCCACCGTCTGCCATCAGCGGCAGCAGGTTTTGCGTCAGGAAAAACGGCCCCTTCAAATGGATGTTCATCAGCAAGTCGAACTGGGCGACGGTGGTGTCGACGAAACTCGCATTCAGGCCGATGCCGGCGTTGTTGATCAAGAAGTCAAAATGCTCGCGATCAAAATGGCGGCTCAATACATCGGCCACCTGAGTGGCGAAGTCGGCGAAGCCTTCACTGCGGCCAACGTCGAGTTGCAGCATGGCGGCGCGACCGCCGAGATTTTCGATTTCTGCGACCAGTGCGTGCGCCTCATCAGCCTTGCTGTTGTAGGTGCCGATGACGTCGATGCCTTGGGCTGCGAGGTGCAGGGCTGCGTTTTTGCCAAGGCCGCGGCTGGCGCCGGTGATCAGTGCGATTTTACGGTTCATGGGACTTCCTCAAGAGCAGTGGTTGGTTGATGTGAGGAAGTTTATTTATCCGCCTTGTAGTGATAAACAGAGTGAAACTGGAATCACTGGTCGGTTTATCCGAACAATAGAAGGTCGGCCCATGAACAAACTGGAACTGCTGCGCACCTTCGTCCGCGTCAGCGAAATGTCGAGTTTTACCCTCGCCGGTGAAAGTCTGGGTTTGCCCCGGTCCACGGTGTCGGAGCACGTGCAGGCCTTGGAAGCGCTGTTAGGAACGCGCTTGCTGCAACGCACCACGCGCAAGGTGCAGGCGACTCAGGACGGCTTGGTGTTGTATGAGCGCAGCAAGGATTTGCTGTCGCACATGGACGAAATCGAAGGGCTGTTTCGCCAGGACGCGGCCTCACTCACCGGGCGGATTCGCGTCGACATGCCGAACATCCTGGCCCGTCGCATCGTGATGCCACGGCTGCCGGAATTCATGGCGCTGCACCCTAATCTTGAGCTCGAAATCAGCACCACCGACCGCCGCGTCGATTTGCTCAGCGAAGGCTTCGATTGTGTGGTTCGCGTTGGCGCTCAGCCGGATCAATCGGTGGTCGCGCGTCACCTGTGCGATTTCACCATGGTCAACTGCGTCAGCCCAGCGTATGTGCAGCGCTATGGCATCCCCGAAACGCTGGACGATCTGGCGCAGCATCGACTGGTGCATTACGTCGGTGTGCTGGGCGCGCGGTCGGAAGGATTTTTGTACGAGGAAGTTGGCCAGCTGCATCGAGTATCGATGGCCGGCAGCGTCACGGTGAACAGCACTGACGGTTATGAATCGGCGTGCCTGGGTGGGTTCGGTTTGGCACAGGCGCCGATGATGGGCATGAAACCCTACCTGCTCAGCGGCGAGTTGGTGGCGGTGCTGCCACAGCACAATGCACCGTCGATGGAGGGTTCGCTGCTCTATGCCCGGCAACGGCATCTGCCGTTGCGGGTTCGGGCATTCATGGCTTGGTTGGGGGCCGTTATCCAATCCACAACAACCCATCACCTGTAGGAGCTGGCTTGCCAGCGAAGGCGGCCTGAAGGGCGATGCAAATATCGAGGGCCTCTTCGCTGGCAAGCCAGCTCCTACACAGGTCTTGGCGTCAGAACAATGGGGTGAGCAGCCAGTACAAGCTGCCCGGCAACGGCATTCATGGATTGGTTGGGGGCCGTTATCCAATCCACAACAACCCATCACCTGTAGGAGCTGGCTTGCCAGCGAAGGCGGCCTGAAGGGCGATGCAAATATCGAGGGCCTCTTCGCTGGCAAGCCAGCTCCTACACAGGTCTTGGCGTCAGAACAATGGGGTGAGCAGCCAGTACAAGCTGCCCGGCAACGGCATTCATGGATTGGTTGGGGGCCGTTATCCAATCCACAACAACCCATCACCTGTAGGAGCTGGCTTGCCAGCGAAGGCGGCCTGAAGGGCGATGCAAATATCGAGGGCCTCTTCGCTGGCAAGCCAGCTCCTACAGAGGTGTTGGCGTCAGAACAATGGGGTGAGCAGCCAGTACAAGCTGCCCGGCAACGGCATTCATGGAATGGTTGGGGACCGTCATCCAATCCACAACCTTGTAGGAGCTGGCTTGCCAGCGAAGGCGGCCTGAAGGGCGATGCAAATATCGAGGGCCTCTTCGCTGGCAAGTCAGCTCCTACACAGGTCTTGGGGTCAGAACAATTGGGTGAACAGCCAATACAAGCTGCCCGACAGCAGAATCGCCGCCGGCAAGGTCAGCACCCAAGCCATCAACAGGTTGCGGATGGTCTTCATCTGCAATCCGCCGCCGTTGGCGACCATGGTCCCGGCCACCCCCGAAGACAATACATGCGTGGTCGACACCGGAAGCCCGAACATGTCCGCCGCGCCGATGGTCAGCATGGCCACGGTTTCCGCCGAAGCGCCTTGGGCGTACGTCAGGTGAGTCTTGCCGATCTTCTCGCCGACCGTCACCACGATGCGCTTCCAGCCGACCATGGTGCCCAGCCCCAGCGCGATGGCCACGGCGATTTTCACCCACAGCGGAATGAACCGCGTGGAGTTGTCGATCTGCTGTTTGAACAGTTGCAGCTTGCTGCTGGTGTCGGCGTCGAAGTTGCCGACCTTGTTCTTGTCCATCAGGCGAATGGTTTCGCTGGTCAGGTACATGTCGTTTCGCACGTTGCCCACGGCCTCGGCGGGCACCTTCGACAACGAACCATAACCCTTGACCTCAGCGCCGATGCGGCCGGTCAGTGCAGCGAGCGCCGGCACCAGTTGCGGTGTCGCTTCCTTGCTGCGCACGTATTCGGACAGTATCGGGCGCGGGTCGGCCGGGGCCGGTTGCGGCGCAGCCTTGACCAGTGCTTGCTGGGTGACTTCCGCCACGGCGGCGAACTGCAACGCCTGATCCGCCGGCATGGTGCGGTTCAGCGCGTAAGCCATGGGCAGGGTGCCGACCAGAATCAGCATGATCAGGCCCATGCCTTTCTGGCCGTCGTTAGAACCGTGGGCGAAGGACACGCCGGTGCAGGTCACGATCAGCAGACCGCGAATCCACCACGGTGGCGGGGTGGTGCCTTTCGGTTCTTTGTACAGCGCGCGATTCTTCACGAAGGCGCGCAGGGCCAGCAGCAACAAAGCGGCGAAGCCGAAGCCGACCAGCGGCGACAGTAGCAGCGCATAACCGATTTTGGTCGCCTGCGCCCAGTCCACGCCGCTGGTGCCGTCACGGCCATGCATCAGCGCGTTGGCGACGCCGACACCAATGATCGAACCGATCAACGTGTGCGACGACGACGCTGGCAGGCCCAGCCACCAGGTGCCGAGGTTCCACAGGATCGCGGCGATCAGCAGGGCGAAGATCATGGCGAAACCGGCGGAGGAGCCGACCTGTAGGATCAGCTCCACCGGCAGCAGGGCGATGATGCCGAACGCGACCGCGCCGCTGGACAGCAACACGCCGAGGAAGTTGAAGAACCCGGACCAGACCACCGCGACATTCGGCGGCAGCGAGTTGGTGTAAATCACCGTGGCCACCGCGTTGGCGGTGTCGTGGAAACCGTTGACGAACTCAAAGCCCAGCGCAATCACCAGCGCCACGCCGAGCAACAGAAACGGCGTCCAGGTGGTCACCACGGTGCCGAGTTCGTTCATGTCGTGCATCAGGCTGTAAGCGGTAAACAGCAAGCCAATAGCCAATACTGCGAAAAACACCACGATCGTCAGCAAGCCGGGTTTTTTATCAAATTGCGGCTTGGCACTACTGGTGGCGGGCGCCGGGGCGGCGGTGAAGGAAGGAGTAGCCATGACGGACAATCCTGAGGAGGGAAGGAGTGTCTGCCATGATCGTTGCTGAATGTTACAGAGAGGCTGCGTTGGATCAGTGTTTGGTTTTTTTCCCAATTACACACCAACCCTGTAGGAGCGAGGCTTGCCCGCGAAGAACGATAACGCGGTCATTGAGTTAGACCGAGGTGCGCCATTCGCGGGCAAGCCTCGCTCCTACAAGGATGTGGACTTAGTAATCCTGGCGCTTGCGAAACGCCCAGCGCCCGGCAATCACGGTAAACGTTGCCACCAGCGCCACCAGAATCCAGAACCCCTCCGGATCACCGGAAAGCGGCACTCCGCCGACGTTCATGCCGAAGAACCCCGCGATAATGTTGATCGGCAATGCCAGCACCGTGACCACGGTCAGGGTAAACAGCGTGCGGTTGCTCTGTTCATTGAGGTTGGCGGCGATCTCTTCCTGCAACAGCTTGATCCGCTCACCCAGTGCCGTGAGGTCGTTGATGATCAGCGCGAACTCCTCGGTGGACTTGCGCAGCTCCTTGACGTCCTCCTTCTGCAGCCACTGCGGTGGGCGATTGAGCAGGCGCAGCAGCGAGCCCGGCTCTAGCGCCAGCAGCCGTTGCAGACGCACCAGCACCCGGCGATTGGCACCCAGCTCGGCGCGGTTGGTCGACAGCCGCGAGGACAGCAACTCATCTTCGATCTGGTCGACGCTGAGGCTGGTCTTGCGCACGATCTGGGTCAGCACTTCGCCCTGATCTCGGAGCAAATGCACCAGCAACTCCAGTGGCGAACGGAAGCATTCACCGGCCTTCACCGACGAGCGCAGCTTGTCCACCGAGTGCAGCGGTTGCAGGCGCGCGCTAATGATCAGCCGACTGCGGGCGCAGACCCACAACGTCGACACATCCGAAGAAACCATGCTGCTGAGGTTGAACACCACGTCGTTGACCACCGCCAGCAACGCCGAATCGACGTGCTCGATGCGCGTCGAACGCGAGCCTTCGTGCAGCGCTTCGAAAAACTCCTCGGGCAATTCCAGATGGCTTTTCATCCAGCGCTCGCACGCGGCGTGAGCGAGGTTCAGGTGCAACCAGAGAAATTCTTCACTGTCGTCCGGTTGTTGCAGGCACTGCAACGCCTTGGCCGAGTCGATCTCCCGACCGCGCTCGCCGGGACGAAAACTGAAACCGTAAAGCAGACCAAACAGGTCCGGGTCGCGATGGCTTTGGTCGATGCTGTGGTTCATGAGGGCTCGCAAGGGGAGACGCAATCGCTTTATGTAGCAGCTGGCGAAGCCTGCGTTCGGCTCGGGCCGCGATCGGACGAAGCAGACGTGAGTCAGGCAATGCATTGCCATTGGGAGACCGCGTGTTCAGTAGGCGACTGCTCCGTCCGATCGCGGGCCGAGCCGAACGCAGGCTTCGCCAGCTGCTACACGGGGTTCGGG
>NZ_LHPC01000020.1 GCF_001297125.1 Pseudomonas sp. RIT-PI-q | reverse complement strand
GATAACTGATGACGTGAACGGCCAACCGGCCTGACGACAACCCTGAGCTGCTACACGGCTGAAAGGCCGTCACCCTAATTAGGGTCGTTAGGCATCGATTCTCATCGAGGCGCGGGGCCATAACCCCACTCAGACGCCGGATAGATGAAAGCAAGCCAAACACGCATCAAAAACAGTATTGCAGAAAAGGGGGTAACCATAGATGTAGCAGCTGCCGAAGGCTGCGTTCGGCTGCGAAGCAGTCGTGAAGTCAGACGACGCGGTGTGTCAGGAAAACCGCATGTGCAGGTTTTACGACTGCTTCGCAGCCGAACGCAGCCTTCGGCAGCTGCTACAGGGGAGCGCCGCCAGACCTCAGGCCGTCAGTAGACATCACGCAAATAGCGTTTCTGCTCGCTCAACTGGCGCCAGTAATCAGTGGCGCTTTCCGGGCTCAGGCCACCATGGTTTTGCGCAACCTGGCGCAAGGCCTGGTCGACATCCTTGGCCATGCGGCTGGCATCACCACAGATGTACACCTGCGCACCTTCCTGTAGCCAGCGCCACAACTGGGCACCCTGTTCACGAATTCGATCCTGCACGTAAATTTTCTGCGCCTGATCGCGGGAAAAAGCCAGGCTGAGTTGGGTGAGCAGGCCATCGCGCTGCATGCCTTGCAATTCTTCACGATAGTAAAAATCGGTCGCAGCGTGCTGCTCACCGAAAAACAGCCAGTTCTGGCCCTTGTCGCCCCGTGCACGACGTTCTTGCAGAAACGCCCGAAACGGCGCCACGCCCGTACCGGGGCCGATCATGATCATCGGCAGGTTGCCATCGGCGGGCGCGCGGAAGTGTTTCGATGGCTGGACGAAGACCGGGACGTCAGCGCTTTCTACGCGGTCGGCAAGAAAGGTCGAGGACACGCCCTTGCGTTTGCCATAACGCACGGCGGCAACGGTGAGATGGACTTCCTCAGGATGCGCCTTGGGGCTGGAGGAAATTGAATACAGTCGTGGTTGCAGGCGCTTGAGGGTGCCGAGCAACTCGCTGGCCGAGCAGTCGAGCGGAAACTCCTGCAACACGTCCGCCAGTTGCCGACCCCACAGCCAGTCTTTCAATTGGGCCTTGCGTTCACTGCCCAGCAGCTGTTTCAACGCCGGATTGCTGCTGCGTTCGGCGATGAACGCCAGGGTGTCGTTGTTGGGCCGGGCGATTTCAAAGTGCTCGGTGAGTGCCTGGTGCAGAGGGACTTCGCCGAGCTTGTCGATGTTCACGGTGGTGTCGGCACAGAGGCGGGTCAGATCGAGCAACTCACTCACCAGCTCCGGGCAGTTGCGTGGCCAGACGCCCAAGGCATCGCCAGCCTCGTAATTCAGTCCGGAGTCCGCCAGCGCCAAGGAAAACTGGCGGGTTTCCTTGTTGGCGCTTTGCTTGTTCAGGTGACGGTTGACCAGCAGCCGTGAAGCAAACGGGTTGGCCTTGCCGGGTGTCGCAATAGGGCTGGCGACAACGCTCGGGGTGGGCTCGACCGTTACCGGCAGCGCTGGAGTCAGCGTTTGTTGGAATTGGGCCAGCCACGTGTCCGCGCGCTCCTCGAATTCCGTATCGCAGTCGACGCGGTCCAGCAGCCGGGTGGCGCCCAATTCCTGTAGACGCTGGTCGAGCTTCTTGCCGTGCTGGCAGAACTGGTCGTAATTGGGATCGCCCAGTGCCAGTACCGCAAAGTGTAGGGAGTCCAGACGTGTCTCGGTGGTGCTCAAGGTGCTCCAGAAGCCTTCGCCATTATCCGGTGGATCGCCGTCGCCGAAGGTGCTGCTGATCAGGGCAAGATGGCGGGTGCTTGCCAGTTTGCTCGCAGGGAAGTCGGCCATTGCGCTCAGTTCTACGGTGATACCGCTATCGCGCAAACGCGAGGCAAAACGCTCCGCCAACGCTTCGGCATTCCCTGTTTGCGAAGCCCACAACAAAGTCACTGCGGGTGCTGTCGGCAGAGGCGAAGATTCAACGCTGCTGCCGAGTCGTGGAGTACCCGACTCGACCCGGCTGAACAACCCGCCCAACACACCGTCAAGCCACAACCGTGTGCCGTCGGCCAGCGGCGCGTTCGGCGGCAGCGCAGGCACGCCAGCGGCCTGGCGACCCGCCGTGGATTGCAGGCCACTGAGAAAACCGGCGAGGTAGGTGCGCTCGTTCTCGTTCAATGGCGGGGGCGGCAGACTGCTGATGCCGGCGAGATCGGCGAATGCCTCGATGCACGACATGGGAAGTTCCTCTGGTGAAGGCGAAGAAGGGGGGAGGTCGACAGCGGTAGGCACAGGTACGTCGAGAAAGGCATGCTCGATCAATTCAACCCGCTGCAGCGCGACCGCGCAGAATTTGAATTCAGGCTGTAGCGAAATCGGGTCGACGGCATCGTGGGTGACGGCATTGATCGCCAGGTTTTCGCCAAACACATCGTTCCAGTGAAACGGCGCAAAACAATTGCCCTGACGCACCCGGTCGGTCACCACGGCCGGTAACACGGCGCGCCCACGCAGCGAGCGGATCTCGACGTGATCCTTGTCCTTAATGCCGAAGCTGGCGGCGTCTTCCGGATGAATCTCAACGAACGGCCCCGGATTGAGCTTGTTCAAGGTCGCGACCTTGCCGGTCTTGGTCAGGGTGTGCCATTGGTGCTGCAAACGGCCGGTGTTGAGGACGAAGGGGAATACCTCGTCCGGCATTTCCGCTGGCGGCATGTGCGGGCGGGCGAGGAATATGCCCTTGCCGCGCTCGGTGGCAAACACGATGGCCGGCTGGCTGCCATCGGCCCCGACCTTGAGCGTCTGGCTCACACCATTGTTCAGGTAGCGGATCGGATTACGAGCCTCGGCGTCATCCGAGGCGCAGGGCCATTGCAACGGTTTTTCGCGCAGGCGCGCATAACTTGCACCGCGAATGTCATAGCCGGTCTTGGGGTTCCAGGCGCGTTTGATCTCTTCAAACACCTCTGCAGAAGAGGCGTAGGTGAATGCCTGTGCGAAGCCCATTTCGCAGGCGACCCTGGCGATGATCTGCCAGTCGGGCAACGTCTCACCGGGTGGCTCCACGGCCTTTTGCATCAGCGTCAGGTTGCGCTCGGAGTTGATCATCACCCCTTCGGCTTCGGCCCAGAGCGCACCCGGCAGGAGGATGTCGGCGTAGCGATTGGTCTCGGTGTCGAGGAACGCGTCCTGGGTGATGACCAGTTCGGCGGTCTGCAATCCTTCAATCACTTTCTGGCGGTTGGGGACGCTGGCGACCGGGTTGGTGCAGATGATCCAGCAGGCTTTTATCTGGCCGGCGCACATCTGTTCGAACATCGCCACGGTGCCTGCGCCGACGTCGCGAGGCAGGCTATCGTGCGGGATGCTCCACAAGTCCTCGATGAACAGCCGATCAGCTTCGACCAGCACTGAACGTTGGCCCGGCAGGCCCGGCCCCATGTAACCCATTTCGCGTCCGCCCATGGCATTCGGTTGCCCGGTCAGGGAAAACGGCCCGCTGCCTGGCCGGCAAATAGCGCCGGTGGCCAGGTGCAGGTTGCACAGGGCATTGGTGTTCCAGGTGCCGTGGGTGCTTTGATTCAGGCCCATGGTCCAGCAACTCATCCACTCGGCGGCCTCGCCGATCCATTCAGCAGCCTGGCGAATGTCCGCCTCGGGAATGCCGGTGATGGCTGCGACGTTCTCCGGTGAATAGTCCTCAAGAAAGTCGGGCATCGCTTCCCAGCCTTCGGTGAAGGAGGCAATGAAGTCCGGGTCGGTGTGGCCGTTTTTCACCAGCAAGTGCAGCAAGCCATTGAGCAGTGCCAGATCGGTGCCGGGTTTGATCGGCATAAACAGGTTGGCTTTGTCCGCCGTGGCGCTGCGCCGTGGATCGACCACGACCAGCTTCGCCCCGGCCTTGACCCGATCCATCATGCGCAGGAACAGAATCGGATGACAGTCGGCCATGTTCGCGCCGATGACGAAGAACAGCTCCGCGTGATCGAAGTCCTGATAAGAACCGGGTGGCCCATCGGCACCCAGCGAGAGCTTGTAACCGCTGCCTGCGCTGGCCATGCACAGGCGCGAATTGGACTCGATGTTGTGGGTCCGGACAAAGCCTTTGGCCAACTTGTTGGCCAGGTATTGGGCTTCCAGCGACATCTGCCCGGACACGTAGAACGACAGGGCGTCGGGGCCGTGAGCGTCGAGGATCTCGCGCAGCCTTCTGGCGGCTTCACTGATCGCCTGGCCCATGGCGATGCGCGACGGGCCTCGATTGCGCGCCTGGCGCAGGGAAGCGGTTTCCATCCGGCCCGACTCGGCGATGGCCTGGCCGCAGGTAGTGCCTTTGGTGCAGAGTCGACCGAAGTTGGTCGGATGGGTCTTGTCTCCGGTGACCTTGATCACCCGGTTGTTTTCAACCTGCATGACGATACCGCAGCCCACACCACAATAAGGGCACACGCTGCGCACGGTTTGGTTCGCCATCCTCGCCCCTCGAATCTCAGCCAGCAGCTGACCGGTCCAGAAACAAAAAAGGCGCCATGTGACCCTCCGTAGAAAACGGGGGTTACACGGCGCCTTTGTCGTATAAATGCAATCAGCGTTGACTGCGTGTCAGGTGATTGCAAACAGCGGGCCAGAATACTCCGGGCCCGGCTGTGTCGGGGTTTTCAGGCGGGTAGCGGTTGGGGATTGCGGGGTTGCTTGCACTTTTATATAGCGATTGGCAGCCCCGTGCACCAGTCCAAGGCGAGCGCGCTCAATGAACGCGACCTCACTTTTTCGACGATTTACTGCTGGTCGGTATGTGCAGATAAGCCATCACGCTTTCGGTCAGTTCGGTCGCCAGCTTCACGGCTTCCTTGTTGCGCGCCATCACGCCTGCAACCAAACCTTCGATCAAGGCGAGCACGGCGATGTTGGAACTGGTCATGACCGGGTGGTCGGCGGGGGCGAACAGCGTGTGTTCAGCGATGCTGGTGAGCGGTGAGGCGGGTGAATCGGTGATGGCCAGCACCGAGGCGCCGCGCTCGTTGGCGAAGCGGGCGAGCTGCAGGGTGTCGAGGGAATAACGCGGCAGGGAGATCGCCAGCAACACGTCCTGGTCGGTGATCGCGGCCAGGCGATAAGCGGCGTTTTCGTTGCCGCCCTCCATGCTGATGGCGGTGGCGTCGGCGCAGAAGGGCATCAGGGTCGAGGCGGCGAGGCCGGCGAAGTAGACGCTGTTGCCGAAGCCGAGGATGTAGATTTTGCGCGCGGTGGTCAGGCGCGTAACGAACGCTTCGAAGGTGTCTTCGTGGTTGTTGGTTGCTGCGGTAGCGAGGTTGCTGGTGGCGCTCTGGATTTGTTCATGCAGGCCAGACGCACCGCCGGGGCGATGGGCCAGTTCGTTGCGCAGCTTGTCGACCGGCGAGACCATCTGCTGCAAGGTCGCGACCAGCTCGGATTTCATGCCGGTGTAGCCACCCAGGTTCAAGGCCTTGGCCAGGCGGTTGACGGCGGCGGGTGAGGTCGAGGTTTCGTGAGCCATTTCTTCAATGGTCAGCGTCGCGGCTCGCAGCGGGTGACGCAGGATAAAGTCCGCCACCTTGCGCAGCGACGGCGGCAATTCGGTCACGATCTCCGCCAGTTTGCGCATCACCGGTGCGGCATAGACCGTGGTGTTTTTCGAGGGGGTCGGCATATGCGGCTCAACTATTCCTGAGGTTAATAACGCTGGCGGGAGTGTATCCGAAGCCGCCCTTCGGTTAAGCAATTTCAGCCGCAACGCAAACTTTGTAGCCGCTGGCGCGTTCGGCTCTGTAGCAGCTGTCGAGCTTGCGAGGCTGCGCTCGGCTGCGAAGCAGTCGTGAAATCAGGCAATGCGGTCCTTCAGGAATACCTCGCGCTCAGGTTTTACGACTGCTTCGCAGCCGAACGCAGCCTCGCAGGCTCGACAGCTGCTACAAAGTCTGTGTTGCGGCGGGTTGGGTTATTTCAGGCTTCCCGCCAGAAACTGTTGAAGACGCTCGGACTGCGGGTTGACCAGCACCTCGCGCGGATCGCCGCGTTCTTCGACCAAGCCCTTATGCAGAAACACCAGTTGGTTCGAAACCTCGCGAGCAAAGCCCATTTCGTGGGTCACGACCACCATGGTGCGGCCCTCAAGTGCCAGGTCCTGCATGACTTTGAGCACTTCACCGACCAGCTCCGGGTCGAGCGCCGAGGTCGGCTCATCGAACAGCATCACCTCAGGCTCCATCGCCAGTGCCCGGGCAATCGCCACACGCTGCTGCTCACCACCCGACATATGGGCCGGAAACGCATCCTTGCGATGCGCCACACCGACCTTGTTCAAGTAGTGCTCGGCCTTTTCCCTGGCCTCTTTCTTGTCCATGCCCAGCACATGCACCGGCGCTTCCATGACGTTTTCCAGCGCACTCATGTGCGACCACAAATTGAAATGCTGAAACACCATCGACAGTCGCGACCGCATGCGTTGCAACTGCTTGGGTTCGGCCGCCTTGAGCCCGCCGAGCTTGTTGCTCACCAGTTTCAGTGGTTCACCGTTGAGCACAATGTTGCCTGCGTTGGGCTGTTCCAGCAGGTTGATGCAGCGCAGAAAGGTGCTTTTGCCAGAGCCGCTGGAGCCGATGATGCTGATCACGTCACCGGCCTTCGCTTCCAGCGATACGCCTTTGAGCACTTCGTGGCTGCCGTAGCTTTTGTGCAGGTCCTGAATTTCAAGTTTGTACATAATTTCAACTCTCTGGAATCAGTCGCTGAGCAAGCGGCCTTGGCGAATCGGGGTACTGCCGGCCACTTTGGCCAACCACAAACCGGGCTGGGCAAAACGCAGGCGTTCGCGGGCATAAAGGATGCCGTCGGTGCTGGCGCACACCACACTGTGGCGATCGGTCAGCGGGTCAAGCACTTCGAACAGCGGGTCGCCAACCTTGACCCTCGCGCCCAGCGGTTGCAGAAAACTCACCACGCCAGGGTGCGGTGCGTAGGCGTACTGGGCACCGGCAAAGGGCGTTGCTTCGCAGCCTGATTCCGGCGCGGCAGGCCAGTCACCGCTGATCAAGCCCTGCTCGGCGAGATAGCCGAGAATCGCTTCTGCGCTGTCGATGCATGGCTCGCGCTCGGTGTCAGCCATGCCGCGCAGTTCAATGGTGGTCGCCACACAGGCCAGCGGAATGTTGGCCTGCGGGAAACGCTCGGCGAGCTGCAACCACGGTATCGCGCAAGCTTCATCGAATGCGTTACCGCCCGCGGCCTCGGCCAATAGGGCAACACCCGCGTCCAGGCGAGCGGCCAGTGAACGCAGGCGCGGCCAGTTTTGCGGCATGCTGTAAAGCAGCATGATCGACTCGAAGTCGCAGTGCAGGTCCAGCACCACATCGGCGTCGCAAGCGTGCTGCATCAACAAGCAACGCAAGCCGTCGAGTTCGGATGTCGGTGCCGGCATGTCCTTGAGGGATTCGCGCATGGCATGGCGGATCAGCGCGATGTTGGCGTCGGCATCGTCGCCCAGCTGTCCTTCCAGCAACGGTGCCACGGCGTCGGCCAACTCCGGGAAGTCGCGATTGAAATTCTTGCCGCTGGAGAATTCGAAACGGCCCTGATGGGTGGCCTGGAACATCTGCCCGATGCCGATCGGATTGGCCATCGGCACCAGCTCGATCACCCCGGTCAGGCGACCTTGTTCTTCCAGTTCGCGCAGGCGCCGCTTGAGTTCGACGGCAACGCGCATCCCCGGCAGTTCATCGGCATGCAAGGAGGCCTGGATGTAAGCCTTGCGCGGCCCGCTACCAAAACGAAACAGCGACAGGTGTCGTTCAGTGCCCGAGGCACTCCACGGCAAGAGGTATTGAATGTGCTTCATAAAATTCCTTAGTGCTTGCGCGGTGCCAGGTACGCCAGCCAGCGGCGCTCGGCCAGCTTGAACAGACGCACCAGGATGAAGGTCAGGGCCAGGTAGATGAGGCCGGCGGTGATGAACGCCTCGAACGGCAGATAGAACCGCGCACTGACCGTACGCGCGGCGCCGGTGATGTCCACCAGCGTGACGATCGACGCCAGGCTGGTGGTTTGCAGCATCATCAATACTTCGTTGCTGTACTGCGGCAGTGCCCGGCGCAACGCCGAGGGCAAGAGAATCCGCCGGTACAGGGTGAAGCGCGACATGCCCATGGCCCTGGCCGCTTCGATCTCACCGTGGGCGGTGGCCTTCAAACTGCCGGCCAGCAGTTCTGCGCTGTAGGCACTGGTGTTGATCGCAAAGGCCAGGCAGGCGCAAAAGGTGGCGCTGGAGAGGTATGGCCAGAGCACGCTTTCCCGCACCGCCGCGAACTGCGCCAGGCCGTAGTAGATCAGGAACAATTGCACCAGCATCGGCGTGCCGCGAATCACGTAGGTGTAGAGCCAGGCCGGGAAGTTGATCAGCGGTGACCGCGACACGCGCATCAGGGCTAACGGGATCGCCAGCACGAGGCCAAACGCCAGGGAAATCAGCAGGACTTTGAGGGTCAACAAGGCGCCATTAAAGTACAGCGGCAGGTTTTCCCAGATCAGGTTGTAGTCGAGAATCATGGGTGGCTCCCCCTCACAGTTCGGCGGCTTTGATGCCGACCGAGTAGTGTTTTTCCAGATAGCGCAGCACCAGCAATGACAGGCTGGTCAGCATCAGATAGAGCGCCGCCACCGCAAGGAAAAACGTGAACGGCTCATGGGTCGCGTCCGCTGCGTTCTTGGCTTTGAACATCATGTCCTGCAAGCCGATCACCGAGATCAGCGCGGTGGATTTGGTCAGCACCAGCCAGTTGTTGGTGAAGCCTGGAATGGCAAATCGAATCATCTGCGGCACCAGAATTCGCCAGAACACCTGCGTGCCACTCATGCCATACGCCGCACCGGCCTCGGCCTGACCTTTCGGGATTGCCATGAAGGCGCCGCGAAAAGTCTCCGAGAGATAGGCGCCAAAAATGAAGCCCATGGTGCAGACGCCAGCGATGAAGGGATTGATGTCGATGTAGCGGGTGTAACCGAGTGCCAAGGCAATGCGGTTCACCAGATCCTGGCCGCCGTAGAAGATCAGCAGGATCAACACCAGGTCAGGAATACCGCGAATCAGCGTGGTGTAGCCTTCGCCGAGCATGGCCAGCCATTTGAGCGGCGACAAGCGAAAGGCTGCGCCGATCAGACCGAGGGCAATCGCCATGGCCATGGAGGTCAGGGCGAGGTTAATGGTCAGCCAGGCGCCATCGAGAATGCTCGATCCGTAGCCGTGAAGCATGATGAAGTTCCTCAATCGAGCGCCGCAACGGGCGGCGCCAGGGGGCAGGCAGGCGTTTATTCGCCGTAGATATCGAAGGCGAAATACTTGCCCATCACTTGCTGGTACTTGCCATTGGCACGGATCGCGTCAATCGCGGCACTCAGGCGCGCAACGTTCACGCTGTCGCCTTTACGCACCGCGATCCCGGCGCCACGGCCGAAGTATTTCGGGTCGTTGATGTCTGGCCCGACCAAGGCGAAACCGTTGCCTGCCGGGGTTTTGATAAAGCTTTCATCGGTGTTGACGATGTCGGCGAGTGTGGCGTCCAGGCGACCCGAGGCCAGGTCGAGGAAGGCCTCATTTTGTGAGCCGTAACGCACCACCATGACCCCGGCTTTTTCAAGCTGCTCGGTGGCGAAACGGTCGTAGGTCGAGGAGCGTTGCACGCCGACTTTCTTGCCTTTGAGATCAACCGTAGGGTCGTTGATCACGTTGCCAGCCTTCATCGCGAACTTGCCGGGGGTGTGGTAATACTTTTTGCTGAAGTCGACCGACTTCATCCGGTCTTCGGTGATCGACATCGACGACAGCACCGCATCGATCTTGCGCACTTTCAGCGAGGGGATCATGCCGTCGAATTCCTGGATGACCCACTCACATTTCACCTTCATCTCTTCGCACAGGGCGTTGCCGATGTCGTAATCGAAACCGCTGACGTTGCCCTCCGGCGTCTTGAAGGAGAAGGGCGGGTAGGCGGCTTCGATACCGATACGCAGGCTGTCTTCGTCAGCGTGGGCCAGCAAACTTGCGGCGCACAGTGCCAGAGCACCTAGAAGTTCTGTCTTGTTCATATTGTTGACTCCCTGGGGGCGTGTTTTTGTGTGGCTATAAATGACACGTATTATTTCAGAAATCAACACGGTGAAAAAAAAGATATCAAAACGAGCTGCGAGAAAACCCGGACAACGGGTCAGCCCGGGGTTTAGCGGGAGGGCGAGTGGATATCTGCGCGAAGGTGATTATGCTTCTAGGCAACTTGCGGCGATGCGAGGCGGGCAGCCTGTTCCCATTCTTCGCGCAATCCGCGATCCGGTGACATCAGCCCAAGGGCCTGGGTGCGGCAAAGCGGGTGAGGTACTCCGGCCTACAACAAGAGCACGACGGAGAAGACTCATGGCCACAATCGACAGCACAACCACGGGCAGCGCGCCCCACCACGGGATCACCAAGGAGGAGCGCAAGGTCATTTTCGCCTCGTCTTTGGGCACTGTGTTCGAGTGGTACGACTTCTACCTTTACGGCTCCCTTGCGGCGATCATCGCCAAGCACTTCTTCGCCGGGGTCAACGAGACAACGTCGTTCATCTTCGCGCTGCTGGCGTTCGCCGCGGGCTTTGCCGTAAGGCCTTTCGGCGCCATTGTGTTCGGCCGGCTGGGTGACATGATCGGGCGCAAGCACACCTTTCTCATCACCATTGTGATCATGGGTATCTCCACGGCCGTGGTGGGCTTCCTGCCCGGTTACGCGACCATCGGCGTGGCAGCACCGGTCATCCTGATCACCCTGCGGCTGTTGCAAGGCCTGGCCCTGGGCGGCGAGTACGGCGGGGCGGCGACTTACGTGGCCGAGCATGCGCCGAAAGGCAAGCGCGGCTACTTCACGTCGTGGATTCAAACCACCGCGACCCTCGGCCTGTTTCTCTCGCTGCTGGTGATCCTCGCCTGCCGCACGGTCCTGGGCACTGAGGCCTTCGAAGCCTGGGGCTGGCGGATTCCGTTCCTGCTGTCGATCCTGCTGCTGATCGTGTCGGTGTACATCCGCCTGCAACTCAGCGAGTCGCCGGTGTTCCTGAAAATGAAGGCCGAAGGCAAATCCTCCAAGGCGCCATTGACCGAATCCTTCGCCCGCTGGGACAACCTGAAAATTGTGATCATGGCCCTGCTCGGCGGCACCGCCGGCCAGGCCGTGGTCTGGTACACCGGGCAGTTCTATGCGCTGTTTTTCCTGCTGCAAACGCTGAAGATCGACCCGCAGACCGCCAACCTGTTGATTGCCGGCTCCCTGCTGATCGGTACGCCGTTCTTCGTCATCTTCGGCAGCCTGTCCGACCGCATTGGCCGCAAGGGCATCATCATGGCCGGCTGTATTCTCGCGGCGGTGACCTACTTCCCGATCTTCCATGCGTTGACCCAATACGGTAACCCTGACGTGTTCATCGCGCAGGAGAAGAACCCGGTCACAGTGATCGCCGATCCTGATCAGTGTTCGTTCCAGTTCGACCCGGTGGGCAAGGCCAAATTCACCAGTTCCTGCGACCTCGCGAAAACCGTGCTGGCGAAAAGAGCCATCCCCTACAAAAACGTGAAGGCTGAACCGGGCACCGTCGCGCAGGTGCGCATCGGCGACAAGGTGATCCCGAGTTTCGAGGGCACCGGCATGCCGGCCGCCGACTTCAAGACGCGCAACGATGCCTTCGCCGCCACCCTCGGCGCCGGGCTCAAGGAAGCCGGTTACCCTGAGAAGGCCGACCCCGCTAAAACCAATTACCCAATGGTGCTGTTGTTCCTGACCATCCTGGTGATCTACGTGACCATGGTCTATGGCCCGATTGCCGCGTGGCTGGTGGAACTGTTCCCCGCACGCATCCGCTACACCTCGATGTCGCTGCCGTACCACATCGGCAATGGCTGGTTCGGCGGCTTCCTGCCGACGGTGGCGTTCGCCATGGTCGCGGCCACCGGGGATATTTATTACGGGTTGTGGTATCCGATCGTCATCGCCGTGATGACGGCCATTCTGGGTACGTTCTTCCTGCCGGAAACCAAGGATCGGGAAATTCATCACACGTAAATGACTTGGCAGCAACACCGATCCTGTAGCCGCTGGCGAAGCCTGCGTCCGGCTGCGCAGCAGTCGTAAACCCTGAGTGCACGGTGAGTCTGATGCACCGCGGTGTCTAATTTTACGACTGCTGCGCAGCCGGACGCAGGCTTCGCCAGCGGCTACAGGGATCGTGTTATGGCTCAACCAAACTCTTGCATCGCATCCAGTAGTGCCTCACGAAAATAGGTTTTCGACGCCCGATCACAAAGGATGTGAAAACCCGGCTGTTGCGCGGTGCTGGAGTTGATCACGATCACATTGATGCGTGCCGCCGAGGTTTGCGCCACTGCACCGGGGCCGAACGCCAGTGGGCTCAAGTCGACGCCGCAGAGCTTGGCCATGACCTCGGCCAGGGGTTCGCCGCTCAGTTGAAAACAGGCATGGCTGTCCTGGCGCGGCAGCAGGTAATTGGCCTGATGATCCAGCTCCCAACGGGCTTCTTCGTCGGCGATGCGCTGGCCCAGGTCCGAGGGACTGCCCAGCAGCAGATACTCGGTCTGGGACAGGCGCGCCACTTGGCTGCCATCGGCCTGGATGATGGCGCGATTGGGGGTGTCCGGCAGGACAAAATCGCGGCCTTGCAGGTACGTGGCGCTGTGCGCGCCACGAAAACCGACCCGAGGCAGGTCAGTCAGATCGGTCAGGGTGCAGCTCGGCAATGGCGCGAGCGCGTGCTGCCCGACGCTGTGTTGTTCTCTCAGGCTGGTCATGGCTTAAAGCTCCTGCCGTTGGTTATCGGGATCGAAGAAGGGCAGCTTCACCACTTCGGCCTGGAGCAGAATGCCGCCTTCGACACGGATCGGAATGCGCTGGCCGGGTTGGCTCTGGTCGATGTCGGCGTAGGCCAGGCCGATGATTTTCCCCAGGGTGGCGGAATACTCGCAGGAGGTGACGCTGCCGCTGATGTCGGGGCCGTTGAGCACCAGGTGGCCTTCAAGCGGTTGCAGGCTGCCCTTGGGCAGGGCGAACCCCACCAGTTTGCGTTTCAGCGGTTGGGCTTCGAGGATGTCCACCGAACGGCGGCCGACGAAGAACGGCTTGGTGCGACTGACCGCCCAACCCATGTCGATTTCTGCCGGGTGAGTCATGCCGTCGGTGTCCTGGCTGATGATCACGTGGCCTTTTTCCAGGCGCAACAGGCGCTGGGTTTCGACACCGAAAGGGCGAATGTCGTGTGCCTTGCCGGCCTCCATCAGCGCATCCCACAGTGCCAACCCGTGCCGTGCAGGAACGTGGATTTCATACCCCAGTTCGCCGACAAAACCGACCCGCAGCAAGCGTGCCTTGATCCCGGCGACCGTGCCCTGACGCACGCCCAGATAAGGGAAGGCTTCAGCGCTCAGGTCCAGATCGCTACAGACTTTCTCAAGCACTTTGCGCGAGTCCGGCCCGGCGACGTTGACCGCGCAGATGGCCGCGGTGACGTTGGCGACGTCCACGTCCAGGCGCCACTGTGCATTCCACTTGAGCATCTGCTGATAGATCCGGTCGACGCCGCTGGTGGTGGCCGTGACGTAGAAGTGGTTTTCGGCAAACCGCGCGCAGACGCCATCGTCGATCACTACCCCGTGCTCATTGGTCATCAACGCATAACGCGAACGGCCGATCGGCTGTTTGAGGAAGGCAAAGGTGTACATCCGGTTAAGCAGTTCGGCGGCGTCCGGGCCGCGCACGTCCAGGCCGCCGAGGGTCGAGACGTCGATGAGGCCGACCTTGTTGCGCACGTGCAGGGCTTCGGCTTGCATGCAGGCCTCGCGGTCCTTGGCGCTGCCGTAATAGGCCGGGCGCTGCCAGATGCCGGCGGGCATCATCTTCGCCCCGGCTTGCAGGTGGCGAGCGTGCATCGGCGTTTGTCGGTAGGGGTCGAAGGCACGGCCGGCGACGTGTGCCAGTTTCTCCGCGACGAAGGGCGGTCGTGCCGTGGTCACCCCGGTTTCGCTGATGTTGCGTTGGGTCGCCCAGGCCACCAGGCGTGCGGTTGGTAACGCCGAGTGACGGCCCTGGGACGGGCCCATGCCGACGGTGGAGTAGCGTTTGACCAGTTGCACGTCGCGATAACCGATCCGGGTGGCGTTGACGATATCCGCCACTTGCAGGTCCTCGTCGAAATCGACGAAGTCCTTGCCCTTGGGGTGAGGGAAGATCGGCCAGTTGAAGTTGACCCGGGCTTCTGCGGCGAAAGATGCACGCTGGGTGTCAACCGCAAGGCCCAGGGCGAGCGCCGCATCGGCACCGGCGTTGACGCCATCGGCGATAACGTTGTCCAGTCCATGGCGGCCATTGACCGAGCCTGCGACCGCGAGGGTGTTTGGCAGGCCGCTGAGGGTGAACTCGGCGCGTTGGTCATCGTAGGCCAGTTTGCCGCCGGCCTGGCATAGCAGTTGATAGACCGGCATGTAACCGGCGGACATGCACAGCAAGTCGCAGTCCAGGATTAGCCCGCTCTCGGCGACCTGACCTTGCGCGGTGATTTTGCGGATGTCGACGCCAGTGACATGACGCATCCCTTTTTCGTGCAGGGCTTCGTACACCGTGCTGTTGTTCAGGCAGCGGATCTTGCGTTGCGCCAACGCTCCGAACAGCGAGGTGTTTGCCGGCGCATGGCGCAGGTCCACCACTGCCGCCACTTCCACACCTTGATCATGCAAATCGAGCGCCGCGAGGTAACCGTCATCGTTGCCGGTCAGCACCACCGCGCGTTTGCCGGGTTTGACCGCATACAGTTTCATCAAGCGTTGCGCGGCGCTGGTGAGCATCACGCCGGGCAAGTCGTTGTTGCGAAAGATCACCGGCTGATCGAAGGACCCGCTGCACACCAGGCACTGGCGAGCGCGCACTTTATACATACGTTTGCCCTGGATCACTGGCAGGTAATTGTCGGTAAACCAGGCGTTGCAGGTGGCTTGGGTCAGCACCTGAATATTGGCGTGTTGTTGCACCGCCGTGAGCAGTTCGCGGCGCAGGGATTCAGCTCTTTTACCTTCGATGTCGAACCGTGCATAGGTCAGCGAACCACCAAGAATCGGCTGCTGTTCAATGAGCAAAACTTTTGCCCCCGCGTTGGCCGCTGTCAGCGCGGCGTGCAGCCCGGCAGGTCCGGCGCCGATCACCGCCAGGTCGGTAAACAGGTAAGCCTTGTCGTAATACTCGGGCTTGAAGGTCAGGTCGAGCACACCGAGGCCGGCCTTTTTGCGAATGATCGGCTCCCAGACTTTCCACATGCCTTTTGGCTTGTAGAAAGAGCGGTAATAGAAACCCACCGGCATGAATTTGGAGAACTTGCCGAGGTAGGCATCGCGGTCGTTGTCCAGAGAGCCGTTGACGTTTTGCGCGGTCACCTGCAAACCGGCGGACAGCGCGTGAGCATCGGCCAGCACATTGGGTTCTTCAGGCAACTGCACCAGGCTGTTGGCGTCCTGGCCAGCCATGGTCAGCGGGCCGCGCGGGCGATGGTATTTGAACGAACGGGAGATCAGGAAACGTCCGTTAGCCAACAGGGCGCTGGCGATGCTGTCGCCTTGCAAGCCTTGATAACGGTCGCCGTCAAAACTGAAATCCAGCGGCTGATCACGATCGATCAACAGGCCCATGGGGGCGGGTAGGCGGTTCATCCTGCGATCTCCTTGGCGGCGGCTTTGAATTCGACACGGGTGTTGAAGAGCTCTTTGGGATCGAAGGTTCGGAGGATTTCGTCGGTGACGGTGTGCCGCTCCGCGAGAAACCAGTAGCTGGAAGGCGTATGCATCCACCACTCACGTACGACGCCGGCGAGGTTGTCGGTGTTGAACACGTAATCGGCCCATTCACCGTCACTGCACGTCAGCGGGTCGGGCATGGGTTTGAATTCACCGCCATAGGTGAACTCGCTGATATTGCGCGGCCCGTTGAGCGGGCAAATCATGATTTTCATCGTCTGCTCTCCGTCAGTGGCTGGCCGCTGTGGCGCCCATTTCGTTGACTTGCTGGAAGGTCGAGAAACGCTCCAGGCTGAACGGCTTGATCAGCTCCGGCACCTTGCCGCCGCTGGCCACCAGTTCGGCCATGGTCTTGCCGCAGATCGGCGTGGCCTTGAAGCCCCAGGTGCCCCAGCCGGCGTCGAGGTAATAATTCTTCACCGGCGACAGGCCCATGATCGGGCTGTAGTCCGGGGTCATGTCGGTGATGCCGGCCCATTGGCGCATCAACTTGGCGTTGGCCAGGAACGGGAACATCTCGATGGCGTGCGCCAGCAGGCTTTCCTTGAGGTCCAGCGTCGAGCGTGTGTTGAACAGCGGATACGGGTCGGAACCGCCACCGAATACCACTTCGCCACGGCTGGTTTGCTGCACGTAGCAGTGCAGGGCGGAGGAACTCACCAGCGGATCAAGAAACGGCTTGAACGGCTGGGTGACCATCGCTTGCAGCGGGAAGGTCTGGATCGGCGAACGGATCCCGGCCTTGGCCATCAGCAAGGAACTGTGCCCGGCAATCGCCTGCACCGCACAGCCGCACTTGATGGTGCCGCGATTGGTTTTCACCGCAGTGATGGCGCCGTTTTCGATGATCAGGTCCTGGACTTCGGTGAGCTGATGGATTTCCACACCGCGTTTAGCCGCCTGTTTGGCGTAGCCCCAGGCCACGGCGTCGTGGCGCGCGGTGGCGCCGTCGATGTGCCAAAGCCCTGCGAGCACCGGCAAGTGGCCGGGATCGAGATTGAGGCTGGGCACCAGCTCGCGAATCTGCTGGCGGTCGATCATCTCGGTGCGCCCGCCGAAGTGTTTGTTGACCTCGGCGCGCTGGCGGAACGAACGCACGGTGGCATCGGTGTGGGCCAGGGTCAGTTGGCCGCGTTCGGAGTACATGATGTTGAAATCGAATTCGTTGGACAGCGACTGGAACATCCGCACCGACTCGGCATAGAAACGCACGCCTTCGCTGGTCAGGTAGTTGGAGCGGATCACCGCGGTGTTGCGTGCGGTATTGCCGCCGCCCAGATAGGACTTCTCCAGCACCGCGATGTTGGTGATGCCGTGGTACTTGGCCAAGTAGTAAGCCGTCGCTAGACCATGGCCGCCGGCACCGATGATCACCACGTCATAGCTCGATTTGAGTTCCTTCGGCGGTGGCAAATCCACTTCCACCGGGTACTCCGAACTCAGCCCGTATTTCAATAGATTGAATGGCATACGGCCTCCGATTGGCTGCGTTGGGCCTGGTGTTGCGCAAGGGCCGCGGTCACGGTGTTTTTCATCAGGAAGGCGATGGTCATCGGGCCGACTCCACCGGGGACCGGGGTGATCGCCGCGACTTGGGTCAGGGCGCTGTCAAAGTCGACATCGCCTACCAGACGGCTGCGGCCATCGTCCTCGATCCGGTTGATACCGACGTCGATCACCACCGCACCGGGCTTGAGCCAACTGGCGTCGATCAGCTGTGGACGGCCGACGGCGGCGATGACGATGTCTGCCTGGCGGCACAGGGCCTGCGCATCGAGACTGCGTGAATGCAGCACAGTCACCGAGCAGTCGGCTTGCAGCAGCAGGGCGGCCATGGGTTTGCCGACGATGTTCGAACGGCCGATCACCACCGCGTGCTTGCCGCGCAGATCGCCGCAGGTTTGTTCCAGCAAATACAGGCAGCCGCTGGGCGTGCAGGGCGCGAGTACGCTGCGACCCTGGCTCAGACCGCCGACGTTCTGACTGTGGAAGCCGTCCACGTCCTTGTCCGGGGCGATCGCTTCCAATGCGCGCAATTCATCGATGTGCGCTGGCAACGGCAGTTGCAGGAGAATGCCGTGGATCGAGCGATCGGCATTCAGTCGGGCGATCAGAATGAGTAACTGTTCCGTGCTGGTGTCCGTGGACAGCCGATGTTCCAGCGAGCGAATGCCCACTTCTTCGGCACGCAGGATCTTGTTGCGCACGTAGACTTGGCTGGCCGGGTCGCTGCCCACCAGAATCACCGCCAGCGCCGGTTGAAGGTCTTGCTCGCGCAGGCGCTCCACGTCCTTGCGGACCTGTACCAGCACACGGGCGGCGGTGGCTTTGCCGTCGATCAATTTATGCGTGTTCACCGGAAGATCACCGTTCTGTCCTGGTTGAGGAAAACCCGATGCTCCAGGTGGTACTTGACCGCCTTGGACAGGGCCACGGTTTCGGTGTCGCGGCCGGTGGCCACCAGATCGTCGGGCAGGTAGACGTGATCGACGCGCTGCACTTCTTGCTCAATGATCGGTCCCTCGTCGAGGTCGCTGGTGACGTAATGGGCGGTGGCGCCAATCAGTTTCACGCCACGCTGGTAGGCCTGGTGATAAGGCTTGGCGCCCTTGAAACCGGGCAGGAATGAATGGTGAATGTTGATCGCCCGCCCCGAGAGTTGTTTGCACAGGTCATCAGAGAGGATCTGCATGTAACGCGCCAACACCACGAGTTCGGTGCTGGTGTCGTCGACGATCTTCATCAGCTCGGCTTCCTGCCGGGCCTTGGTGTCTTTGGTGACAGGTAGATAGATGAAACGAATGCCTTCGCGTTCGGCCATGGGCCGCAGGTCGAGGTGATTGGAGACGATGGCGGTGATGGTCATGTCCATCTCGCCCTTGTGGTAGCGGTAGAGCAGGTCGGTCAGGCAGTGGTCGAACTTGCTGACCATCAGCAACACGCGCATCGGTTCGCGGGTGTCGTGCAATTCCCAGGACATGTCGAACGCTTGGGCGACGTCGGCGAAACCGTCCTTGATCTGTTGCAGATCGCCGACGTGGCCGTCGTTGAAACGGAAGACTGCGCGCATGAAAAAGCGGCCGCTGAAGTCGTCATCGAATTGCGCCATCTCCCCGATGTAGCAACCGTTGTCCGCCAGGTAAGTGGTGACGGCAGCCACGATGCCGGACACCGCGGGACAGGTGATTTTGATGATGAAATGGTTTTTTTCGTGTTGCATGACACGTCCTCGGGATGATGGCGGCAGCTCATCGCATAGCGAAAAAAGTGTCAGCGAACAGCGGGCTCATTCCTTGAGCGCATTTTCTTGTTAGGAATAAATTATTCCTGTTGGTGACTTTATAGGGGAAGTGGGGGCGTGGCGTCTAGGGGTTTTGTGAAAGTTTTTTAACTGGGGGGAATTTTTTGGATGGCGGGTTAGCGATTCCCTGTAGGAGCGAACTTGCTCGCGAAGGACTCAAATATGTTGCGTTCATCCTGTTGAAAACCGTCATCGTTAACGTTCTTCGCTGGCAAGCCAGCTCCTACATTCGACCGCGTTGGTCCGGGCAACCCGATCAACTGTAGGAGCTGGCTTGCCAGCGAAGATCTCAAATGCACCGCGTTTATCCTGCTGAAACGCGTCATCGTTAACGAACTTCGCTGGCAAGCCAGCTCCTACAGTTTGTTTGGGGTGCATCTGCGAGAGATTGGTTGGCTGTCAGGGCGCCTTTACTCTTTGTCACTCCCATAATTCATGATCGACAAAAGCCGAATCGGCACCTGTACCAACTCTTCCGGCCCATGCGGAATTTCACCTTCAAACGTCAAACTGTCACCCGCCTCCATGCGATACAGCTGATTCCCATGGCGATAAATCAGCTCACCCTCCAGCAGATGGAGGAACTCGGTGCCAGGGTGCGAAAAGGTCGGAAACTCCTCACTCGCATCATCCATGCTCACCATGTAAGCCTCAAAACTCTTCTTCGGCCCACGCGTGTGATTGAGCAGATGGTACGTATGGCCTTTCTCCGTACCGCGGCGCACCACTTCCATTCCCTGATCGGCCTTGACCAACAACGCACTGCCATCCTGCTGATCGTATTCGCTGAACAACTTCGACAACGGCAGGCCCAGCACATCGCACAGACGGCTCAGGGTATCGAGGCTGGTGGACACCTGGGCGTTTTCGATCTTGCTCAACATGCCCTGGCTGATATCGGCGATCTTCGCCACGTCAGACAGTTTCAGATCCTGCGCCTGACGCTGGCGCTTGATCTGCAATCCCAGGTATTGCTCAAGCTTGAGGCGCGGGGCGGTTTCGGTCGACATAGTCATCAGATCCTGCACACTTTCCGTTCAGTAATATTAGTTTCGCACTGAGAAAGTGCAAATCGCGGCGCTCGGCGCGCATCCCTCGGGCGGTATTCCCACTGGGAAAAGAATATTCCCATATATACAGCACAAAAGCGCCTCTCACGGCGTATCAGCGTCGCACTCGCGAATCTGGCAAGGGCCTTGCATTCCTATTGGGAAACTAACTTTCTTTTTAGGAATAAAAAGACAGTCACGGCCAATCCACAACGTTTTGCCTTTCGCGAGGAGTGACACGCAATGTTGCCAGCAGAAACCCAGCGCATCATCGACAAGCACGAGATCAAGTACGTGCTTGCGCAGTTTGTGGATATTCACGGTGCAGCCAAGACCAAATCGGTGCCGATTTGTGGTCTCAAAGCCGTCGCCGAAGAAGGAGCAGGTTTTGCCGGGTTCGCGATCAGCGGCATGGGCATGGAGCCCCACGGCCCGGATTTCATGGCTCGCGGTGACTTGTCGACCCTGACGCCGGTGCCTTGGCAACCGGGTTATGGCCGGGTGGTGTGCATCGGCCATGTCGACGGCAAGCCGCATCCGTATGACAGCCGCTATGTGCTGCAGCAACAAGTACAGCGCCTGGAAGAAAAAGGCTGGACCCTCAACACCGGCCTGGAACCCGAGTTCAACCTGATGCGCCGCGATGAGAGCGGCAAGCTGCAACTGGTCGACCCCAGCGACAACCTCGACAAGCCTTGCTACGACTATAAAGGCCTGTCGCGCTCCCGGGTGTTCCTTGAACGCCTGACCGAAGCCTTGCAGGCGGTGGATTTCGAGATCTATCAAATCGACCACGAAGACGCCAACGGCCAGTTCGAGATCAACTACACCTACAGCGACGCCATGACCTCGGCGGACCGCTTCACCTTCTTCCGCATGGCCGCCGGTGAGATTGCCAATGACCTCGGCATGATCTGCTCGTTCATGCCCAAGCCTGACCCGAAACGCGCCGGCAACGGCATGCATTTTCACCTGTCGATCAGCAGTGCCGACAACAAGAACCTGTTCCATGACGCCAACGACCCGAGCGGCATGGGCCTGTCGAAAATGGCCTATCACTTCGCGGCCGGTTTGCTTGCCCATGGCCCGGCGCTGTGTGCCTTCGCTGCGCCGACAGTCAACTCCTACAAGCGTCTGGTGGTCGGTAACTCGTTGTCCGGCGCAACCTGGGCGCCGGCCTTCATTGCCTTCGGCGCCAACAACCGCTCGGCGATGGTGCGGGTGCCTTACGGCCGCCTGGAATTTCGTCTGCCGGACGCTGGGTGCAATCCCTATCTGGTCAGTGCCGCGATCATCGCTGCCGGGCTGGACGGCATCGACCGTCAGCTGGAAATCGACCACGTCTGCAATGAAAACCTCTACAGCCTGAGCCTGGAGC
The DNA here is from genome assembly GCF_001297125.1 of Pseudomonas sp. RIT-PI-q. Classification (GTDB taxonomy): domain Bacteria; phylum Pseudomonadota; class Gammaproteobacteria; order Pseudomonadales; family Pseudomonadaceae; genus Aquipseudomonas. The sequence goes on along the minus strand of NZ_LHPC01000020.1, from coordinate 92,925 downwards.
AGATCGCTGCGCGCGGCATCAAGACCCTGCCGCAATCGCTCAAGGAAGCCTGCGACGCGCTCGAAGCCGACCCGCTGTTCGCCGAGGTGCTGGGCCCGCAGATCGTTGGCGAGTTCGTCAAGCTCAAGCGCATGGAGTGGGTGGAATACAGCCGCCACGTCTCCGATTGGGAGATCCAGCGCTATACCGAATTTTTCTGATTTGTTGCATCGACAACCATTCGGGCACCCGGCACGGCGCCGGGTGCTCAGTGCCTTCGAAGGAGACTTGATATGTGTGGAATCGTAGGTCTTTACCTGAAAAATCCGCAGCTGGAATCCCAGCTCGGCAAGCTCTTTGAACCGATGTTGCAGGCCATGACCGATCGTGGCCCGGACAGCGCCGGTTTCGCCATCTACGGCGATGAAGTGGCGGATGGCTGGGTCAAGCTGACGCTGCAAGCGACCACCGATGGCTTCGACTGGAAAACCCTGATGGGCGAACTGGAAGGGCGCCTTGGCTGTTCGCTGGACTGGTTCCAGAACGCCAGCGCCGCCGTGCTGAAGATCCATGCCGAAGAGGCGCCGGTCCGTCTGGCCCTCGCCGAACTGGCGCCGAGCGTGCGGATCATGAGTGCGGGGCAGAGCATCGAAATCCTCAAGGGCATGGGCTTGCCCCAAGAGATTTCCCAACGTTTTGGCCTGGCCAGCATGAAGGGCAGCCACATCATCGGCCACACCCGGATGGCCACCGAAAGTGCGGTGACCATGGAAGGCAGCCACCCGTTTTCCACCGGCGCCGACTTGTGCCTGGTGCACAACGGCTCGCTGTCCAACCACTTCCGTCTGCGCCAGGAACTCAAGCGCGAAGGCATCCATTTCGAGACCGACAACGACACTGAAGTGGCCGCCGGTTACCTGACCTGGCGCCTGCAACAGGGCGATTCGTTGAAGGAGGCGCTGGATCATTCGCTGGAAGACCTGGACGGTTTTTTCACCTTCGCCATCGGCACCCGCAACGGTTTCGCGGTGATCCGCGACCCGATTGCCTGCAAGCCCGCGATCCTCGCCGAGACCGACGACTACGTCGCCATGGCCTCCGAATACCAGGCGTTGTCCAGCCTGCCGGGAATCGAAAACGCCAGGATCTGGGAGCCGGCACCGGCCACCCTGTACATCTGGGAACGCGAGTCAGCTTAAGGAGCGCACACATGAAAACCATCGATCTTTCCACTGCCACCGTGCGCGACCTCAATCAGGCGCTGCATGACCAGGTGAATGCTGTTGAGGACCGTGAGTGGGTCGTCACTCATTCCAATGGCAAGCACAACCTCGCGGTCGGGGTGAACCAGGCCGTGTCCATCGATATCCAGGGCCACGCCGGTTACTACTGCGCGGGCATGAATCAAAAAGCCTCGATCACCGTGCACGGCAATGTCGGTGTCGGCTGCGCCGAGAACATGATGTCCGGCTACGTCCGGGTCAAAGGCAGTGCCTCGCAGGCGGCCGGTGCCACGGCCCATGGCGGGCTGCTGGTGATCGAAGGCGACGCCGGGGCGCGCTGCGGGATTTCCATGAAAGGCATCGACATCGTCGTCGGCGGCAGCATCGGCCATATGAGTTGCTTCATGGGGCAGGCCGGTCGTTTGGTGGTCTGTGGTGATGCCGGCGATGCACTGGGCGATTCGTTGTATGAAACCCACATCTACGTCAAAGGAACAGTTGAGTCCCTGGGCTCGGACTGCATCGAGAAAGAGATGCGCGCCGAGCACCTGGAAGAGTTGCAAGTGCTGCTCAACCGTGCCGGTTTCGACCACCAGGCGGCTGACTTCAAGCGCTACGGCTCGGCCCGTCAGTTGTACAACTTCAAAGTCGATAACGCGTCCGCGTACTGATCCAGGAGCCATAACATGAGCGAGAAAACCCCTCCGGTACTGCGTGAGTCAGCTACCTTCGACCGCCTGACCATCCAGGAAATCCAGCGTGCCGCGGAAACCGGCATCTACGACATTCGCGGCGGTGGCACCAAGCGCAAACTGCCACATTTCGATGACCTGCTGCTGCTCGGTGCCAGTGTTTCGCGCTACCCGCTGGAAGGTTATCGGGAGAAGTGCGGCACAGACGTGATACTCGGCAACCGCTTCGCCAAGAAGCCGATTCACCTGAAGATTCCGGTGACCATCGCCGGCATGAGTTTCGGCGCGCTGTCGGCCAATGCCAAGGAAGCCCTGGGCCGTGGCGCGACCATCGCCGGCACCAGCACCACCACTGGTGATGGTGGCATGACCCCGGAAGAGCGCGGCCAGTCGCAGCATCTGGTTTATCAGTATCTGCCCTCCCGTTATGGCATGAACCCGGACGATCTGCGCAAGGCTGACGCGATTGAAATCGTTCTGGGGCAGGGCGCCAAACCCGGTGGCGGCGGTATGTTGCTGGGCATGAAAGTCACCGAACGTGTGGCCGGTATGCGTACCTTGCCGATCGGTGTCGACCAGCGCAGCGCTTGCCGTCATCCGGACTGGACCGGGCCGGATGACCTGGCGATCAAGATTGCCGAGCTGCGGGAAATCACCGACTGGGAAAAACCGATCTACGTGAAGATTGGCGCGAGCCGGCCGTATTACGACGTTAAGTTGGCGGTGAAGGCCGGGGCCGATGTGATTGTGCTCGACGGCATGCAAGGCGGGACTGCGGCGACTCAGGAAGTGTTTATCGAGCACGTCGGCATCCCGATTTTGTCGGCCATCCCGCAAGCGGTACAGGCTTTGCAAGAGATGGGCATGCATCGCACGGTGCAGTTGATTGTGTCCGGTGGTATTCGCAACGGTGCCGACGTGGCCAAGGCCATGGCGATGGGGGCGGATGCGGTGGCCATCGGCACGGCGGCGTTGATTGCCTTGGGCGATAACCATCCACGACTGGACGAGGAACTGAAAAAAATCGGCTCGGCGGCCGGTTTCTATGATGACTGGCAGAACGGCCGTGACCCGGCTGGCATTACCACTCAGGACCCGGAGCTGTCCAAGCGTCTGGACCCGGTGGAAGGCGGCCGACGTCTGGCCAACTACCTGCGCGTCATGGTGCTGGAGGCCCAGACCATGGCCCGTGCTTGCGGCAAGTCGCACCTGCACAACCTTGATCCTGAGGATCTGGTGGCATTGACGGTGGAGTCGGCGGCCATGGCACGGGTGCCGTTGGCGGGGACTAATTGGGTGCCAGGTTCCAGATACTGAGGTGTAACCCCGTAGGAGCTGGCTTGCCAGCGAAGGCGTCCTTACGGCTTGTGCAAGGCTCAGGAATGCCTTCGCCGGCAAGCCGGCTCCTACAGGTATGGGTGTCAGCTATTCGAAGAGACCGAAAAGGTCCGTCGCTTTGCCATTTGCTCACTGCCAGGCACTTTCCATTTTTTTGCAGGAGCTTTGAACATGGTTAATCGTCTTCTCGGCAAATCCCTTCTTGGCTTACTGGCGGCCGGTGCACTCGTGCCACTGGCGCAGGCGGCCGATGCACCAACTTTGAACACGGGTAGCACCGCCTGGATGGTTACTGCCGCGGTGTTGGTGCTGTTTATGTGTCTACCGGGTCTCGCCTTGTTTTACGGCGGACTGGTGCGGGCGAAAAACATGCTTTCGTTGTTTACCCAGTGCTTCGGTATCGCCGGTCTGGTGGGTGTTTTGTGGGTGATTTATGGCTACAGCATGGTGGTCGACAGCACCGGCATGGTCGAGGGGCAGGTGACCTTCAACAGCTTTGTCGGCGGTTTGAGCCGGGCGTTTCTGGCCGGCATGACCCCCGAGAGTCTGGTCGGGGATATACCGGAAGGCGTGTTCGTGACCTTCCAGATGACCTTCGCCATCATCACCCCGGCGCTGATCGCCGGGGCGTTCGCCGAACGCATGAAGTTCTCGGCGGCGCTGCTGTTCATGGCGCTGTGGTTCACCCTGGTTTACGCCCCGGTGGCGCATATGGTCTGGGGCGGCTCGGGGGCGTTGATGCATAACTGGGGCGTGCTGGACTTTGCCGGCGGCACCGCGGTGCATATCAATGCCGGTGTCGCGGCGCTGGCGGCGTGCCTGATTCTCGGCAAGCGCAAGGGCTATCAAAATACCCCGATGCCGGCGCACAACCTGAGTTTGACCATGGCCGGTGCGGCGATGCTTTGGGTCGGCTGGTTCGGCTTCAACATCGGCTCCGGTGGCGGTCTTAGCGGCACCTCCGGCATTGTCATGCTCAATACCCAACTGGGCGCGTGTGCCGGCATTCTCGGCTGGATGTTTACCGAGTGGTTCAAGGTCGGCAAGCCGAGTGCGCTCGGTCTGGCCAGCGGTGCCTTGGCCGGTCTGGTGGGGATCACGCCAGCATGCGCGTATGTCGGTGTTGGTGGTGCGTTGGCCATCGGCCTGCTGTGCGGAGTGTTCTGCTATTTGAGCGTCACTGTGCTCAAGCGCCGCTTCGGCTATGACGACAGCCTTGATGTGTTTGGTTTGCACGGCATCGGCGGGATGATTGGCGCAGTGTTGACCGGGGTGTTTTGTGTGCCGTCGATGGGCGGTTTGGTCGAAGGTGTGACCATGGGCGCTCAGGTTGTGGCACAGGTCAAGGGTGTGCTGTTGACGACGGTTTACTGCTTTGCCATCAGTTGGGTCATTCTCAAGGTGGTCAACGCGTTGGTTGGCTTGCGTGCGGATGAGTCGGTGGAAGACATGGGGCTGGATCTGGCTGAGCACAATGAGCGTGCTTACAACCACTGATCCTGAGGGTTGATCGACTTGCGAAAAACCCCGTCGTTGTTGACGGGGTTTTTTGCGGGTGTACACCGACCAAATTGTAGGAGCTGGCTTGCCAGCGAAGGACTCGAATGCGCCACGTTTACCCTGTTAAAACGCGTCATCGTTAACGTTCTTCGCTGGCAAGCCAGCTCCTACAGTTGATCGAGTTGCCTGGACGAACGCGGTGGAATGTAGGAGCTGGCTTGCCAGCGAAGATCTCAAATGCGCCACGTTTATCCTGTTAAAACGCGCCATCGTTAACGCCCTTCGCTGGCAAGCCAGCTCCTACAGGGGGATGCGTACCCCCAACCAGGCCGGCCCGCAGGCCGCCGAGCTGTTGATTTTGATGCAGCGAGCCCACGGAGCAGGGCCGGAGCGAGGCACCGAACGAAAGGGGTAGAAGCCCTTGGTTACTTGGGGCTTTTCCAAGTGACTCGCTGTAAAAGCGAAACCAATAGCCGCCACGACCAAAAAAACGGATATGTACTCGTTACTTCAGCGGATCTCAGCCCAACGCCAGGTCACTGACCCACCGCAAAAGCCCCCGAGCCCAAAACACCACGCTGCAACTGACTGGCAATCAGCGTGTTCTTCAGCAGATAAGCAATCGTCATCGGCCCAACACCCCCAGGCACCGGCGTGATCGCACTGGCAACCGTGCGCGCACTGGCATAATCAACATCACCCACCAGATGACTACCCGATTCGTCGGTAATACGATTAATCCCGACATCAATCACCACCGCTCCAGGCTTAAGCCAACTGGCGTCGATCAAACCCGGACGACCCACCGCTGCGACAACGATATCCGCCAATCGGCACAACGCCGGCGCATCGACGCTGCGGGAGTGCACCACACTCACCGAACAATGCGCCTGCAACAACAAGGTCGCCATCGGCTTGCCGACAATGTTCGATCGGCCAATAACCACCGCATGCAAACCGCTCAAATCACCACAGGTTTCGTGCAGCAAACGCATGCAGCCGCTGGGCGTACAGGGCGTCAGGACCTCGATGCCTTGCACCAGCCCACCCACGTTTTCCCGATGAAAACCGTCCACGTCCTTGATCGGGTCAATGGCATGAATCACCGCCGCTTCGTCGATATGCCCCGGCAGAGGCAACTGCACCAAAATGCCGCTCACCGTGGCGTCGGCATTCAATTGGGCAATCAGTTCCAGCACTTGCGCCTGGCTGGCGTCGTCCGGCAGACGGTATTCAAGGGAGCGAATCCCGACCTCCTTGGCTCGCAGCAGCTTATTGCGCACATACACATGGCTGGCCGGATCATCGCCGATCAGCAGGACCGCTAATGCGGGAAAAATTTGCTGCCCGGCGAGGACCAGAAGCTCTTCGCGGACTTCTTCCAGAACCTTGGCGGCAATGGCTTTACCGTCGATATTCCGGGCCAGTGGTGGGGTATTGCTGTTCAAATGCGTCACCGTCATTGAAAGAATATCGAGGTGATCATCGAGACGCCGTAGCGCCTCGATGGTCCATAAGCGGCATGAAACCAGGGGCTCAGGTTACCAGTTGGTGGCAACCGTACACCACCAGCACGCCGGCGATTAGCGTGACATAGGGCAACCAACCTGCACGTTTGAGCCCGGCATCCGCCTGAACGTACAGGTCGCTGAGCATCGCGTCAGGGAAGCGGCCCTTGTCCTGCACATAGTGGCGGTAGCAAAAACCGGCAGGATCAACAGCCCCCGCAACAGGCCAGGCATCAACGTCCCCGCGCCCCCGATATCGGCGCCCAGACCCATGCAGGCCAGGTTGACGAAACTCAGTACGCCACCGGCCGCCAGTAACACGGTCGGTGCCTTGTACGGGCGCACCCAGTCAGGCCGGTCGAGGCGATGGATCCAGCCGGCATTCAGATTGAGGAAGTTGAAGATGATGTAGCTGACGTTCGACGCGGCGAGCACGAAGACATAGTCGGACATCAGCAACAGCACCAGGTTGAAGCACAGGTCGGTCCACATCGCCGCCGTGGGGGCGCCGTGTTCATTGGTGCGGCCCAGGTACTTCGGCAGCCAGCCATCCACCGACGCCTGATACAGGGTGCGCGAGGAACCGGACATCGAGGTCATGATCGCCAGCAAAGTAGCCAGGACCAGCATGATCAGCACGATGTTGGCGACCAGCTTGCCGCCGCCAATGCTGTCCGCCATTACCTGGCCAACGCCCATGCCGCTGTAGATCGCCGGCGACAACAGGCCGCTGTAGACCGCCGGTGTGACCACCGCGCCACTGGCGTCGAGCACCGCCGGCGTCACCAGTTGGCCAAGACCGAGGCTGCCCTGAAACGCCAGGGGCACCAGGGTGAACACCAGAATGCACAGCAGGCCGGCATAGAAAATCGCCTTGAACGTGTCACGCTTGGGGTCTTTGAATTCCCGGGTGTAGCACACCGCCGTTTCGAAGCCGTAGGTCGACCACGCGGCCATGAACAGCCCGCCGGCCATCAGCGACCAACCGGAAATATCCCACGGCCCGTCGATGACCTGACCCGCCGCATCATGAGCCAGCGGGTACAACGGCAAGAAATTGGCCTGGGCCGCGTCCCCGGTGAACAACGGCACGACGCCCACCAGCAGCAACGGAATCAGCGAGGTCACACCGAGCACCAATGTCAGGCGCGCCGAACGCAGGATGCCGCCATGCTGCACGGCGAACACCGTCAGCAGGATCAACAGGCCGATGGCGAAGGTCGCGTTGATCCGCAGCGACAGGCCGCTTTTGATCCAGCCCAGATCGAGCAAGGTCAGTTGCCAGGTGTTGATCAGCGCATCGGCGGGAAACAGCGCGGGGAGGATGTAACCGGCTGCCAACCCTGAACCGATGGACAACACCGGCGACCAGGCCAGCCAGTTGCACCACACCGAAACCGGTGCAATCAGCTTGCTGTAGCGCACCCAGGCCACCGCGCCGTAGACCGAGGCGCCCCCGGATTTATGTGGAAACAGCCCGGCGATTTCGGCGTAGGTGAAGGCCTGGATAAACCCGAACAGGATCGACACGATCCAGACGATCCATGCCGGTTTACCCACCGTGGCGGCAATCGCGCCGATCGAAAACAGCACCAGGGCGGGCACGCCGCTGGCGACCCAGAAAGCCCCGCGCCAATCGATCTTGCGGTGCAGGCTGCCGACTGAGCTGGCAGCCTGCGGTACGGTCTCGAACGTAGTCGCTTGCATCTTCGTATTCCCATGTCTGAGTAGAGCGGGACCTGTAGGAGCCGGCTTGCCGGCGATGGCATTTTTGAGCCTTGTGCAAGCTGTGAGGGCGCCTTCGCTGGCAAGCCAGCTCCTACAAGTGCGGGTATGGGCAGTCAAAAGGTTGATCAGCTACGTACCCGGCTCTTGTCCGGGTCGTAGAAAATCGCTGCGGTGACCGTGGCGCTGATGCGCTTCTGCAGGCCATCGACTTTGCCGATCTCAAGCGTCGTACCCACGTCCGCGCACGCCACATCGACCCGGCACAGGGCGATGTTGCTGGTCAGCAGCGGTGAGCGGCAGGCACTGGTGATCACCCCGACCTGGGCCCGGCCGCGATACACCGGGTCGCCGTGATGGGCGCCTTCGTTGCCGCTCAATTGCAGCCCCACCAACTTGTGCGCAGGATGCGCGCTGCGCCGTAACAGGGCATCGCGACCGATGAAATCATCGGTTTTGCTTTTCAATGGGACGGAAAAACCGATGCCCGCCTCGAAGGGATCGGTCTGGTCGCTGAACTCGTAGCCGGCGAAAATCAGCCCGGCTTCGATGCGCAGCATGTCCAGCGCTTCCAGGCCCAGCGGCACCAGGCCCAAGGGTTGGCCCAGTTGCCAGATCCGGTCCCAGACGCGCTCGGCGTCCTCGGGCTGGCACCAGACTTCGTAGCCCAGTTCGCCGGTGTAGCCGGTGCGCGAGATCATCAGCGGGCAGCCGTCGTAGCCGTCCAGACGGCCCACCAGGAAGCGGAACCAGCCCAGGGTTTCCAGGCTCGGTTGGGTCGGCGCGGTCCAGACCATCTGTTTGAGCAATTCGCGGCTCATCGGGCCCTGCACCGCCAGGTTGTGAATCTGCTCGCTGGCGGATTTGACCCAGACCTTCATGCCGAGCGTTTGCGCCTGTTCGCGCAGCCAGACCCCGGCGTAGTCCTCGCCGCAAATCCAGCGGAAATTGTCCGGTCCCAGGCGCAGTAGCGTGCCGTCGTCGAGCATGCCGCCGTGTTCGTGGCACATCGCCGAATACACCACTTGGCCCACCGCCAGGCGCCGCACGTCGCGGGTCAGGCAGTACTGCAACAAGGCTTCGGCGTCGGGGCCGATGATTTCGAATTTGCGCAGGGCGGTCAGGTCCATCACCGCGACGCGTTCGCGGCAACCGAGGTATTCCTCGATCGCGCCATAACCGTCGTAGCGCAATGGCAGCCACCAGTTGCGGTAGTCGACAAAGCTGCCGGTCAAGGCGCTGGTGCGTGAGTGGAACGCAGACTCACGGGTGAGAATCGGGTCGGCATCGGCCGTGGTTCGAGTGCTCATGGCGATGGAAAAACGCTCCTTTTCGCTGTAGATGCGGACCTGGATATCGGTCGGGTTCCAGCCATTGGCCGGGTCGATGTCATCCGGGCACGAGGTACGGCCACACAGCAGGTCGGTCATGGCCCGCAACAACACGTAGTCGCCGGGCCGCGACCAGGGTTCATCCAGGGTCATTTGCTGGTGCGCATCGATGCCGGTGTTGAAGAACAAATTGATCGCCGGCCAGCCGCTGCGAGCCTCGACTCCATGAGGCGCCAACGCCCGGCTCAGGTTGTCGCTGCAGTTGTCGTGCCCGAAGTAGCCATGGCTTTCGTAGTAGCGCGCGGCGCAGGCCAGGGCGAAGGAATCGTGGCGGCCGACGGTGTCACGCACCACCTCCAGCATCGGCTGCATCTGCCGGTCGAAAAACTTCGAGAACAGCCCCGGTGCCGGGTAGGCGCTGCCGTTCAGTGTGCGGGTGACGGTCTGGTCCAGATCCAGTTCGACGCCGCGATCCAGTGCCCGTTGATCGAGGGCGACGAAGTCCGAGCATTGCCGACCGGCGACGTCCAGCACCTGCACGTACTGGCCTTTGCCGACGGTGTAACTGCGGGCGGTGCCGGCGCTGAGGGTGAACTCGTCGAGTAACTCGCCCAAGGGTTCGGGCAACGCCGGAAGCAGCAGCGGCGAGGGAGTGGCCCGAGTCACCCAGACCCTGAGTTCGCTGGGCCGGTATTGCCGATCAACGCTCGTTGCCCCGGCGGGCGCGGCAACGATCACCAGCAACTCATCGCTGGCGACGAAATGGCGGCTGAAGTCGGCCGGGCTGTCCTCGTCCCAGAGTGACGCGGCACTGGGCAGGCGTTGCGGATCAATCCCGCGTCGGCTCAAGGCCTGATGGATGCGCCGAGCCTGCAAGGTCGGTTCGGCGAGCCGTGCGCCGATAAAACCGCAGGCTGGCGAATCGCTCAACGCCCAGGCCGACAGCGCACTGCGACCGTTGGCATCAATCGCCAGCAATTCGCAGGGTTGCTGCCCTTCAAGGTCGATCACTTGCAGGCTGTCGCCGGGCTGCAAAGCCACCAGCGTCAGGCCTCCCGCCGCCACCCGATAGCGTTCTTGCGCCGGGGCTCGGGCAAACAGTCCGGGCTCCAAGGGGCGAGATACACGAGGTGCATTCATGATGAACCTCCGGGTCAGCCGACCGACTTGATGGACGTCGGCGGCTCAGCGAGGTACGCCGCCATTGAGTCGTCCAGCGCATGCAGCCAGGGTGTGTGATGCGGCGGTGACTGGGTGCCGGTCATCAGCGAGCGGTAGGACTTGTCGCGATAACCCATGATGTTTTCCGCCTTGTCGTGCTTCCAGTGCAGGAAGGTTTCGTTGACGGCGGCGATGTCGAAATTCGGGTAATCAGTGGCGTCCACCAGGTGCTGGATGTAGGCGCCCTGGTACTCGAACATCTGCTGGTTGGTTGCCAGCGTCTGTTCCCGCGCGTGCCATTGCTGGCTGTCGGCGACCATCTCGGCGTGGCTCGGCAACTCAATGCGTCCGAGGATTACATCGCGGGCGTACCAGGCCTGGGCGTCGAACATGTTGAAGGAGTACCACTGGTCTTGCATGCCGAGGTAGATCAGCCGTGGGTTCGGTTCCCAAAACACGCCTTTGTACAGATTCATCGGCCACAGGCGGTTGTCGGTCTTGAGGCTGAGTTCGTCCGGCAGGAAAGGGAAGTGATGCTTGTAGCCGGTGCAGAGGATCACCGCGTCGATGTGCTTGCTGCTGCCGTCGACGAAGTACGCGCGGTTGTTTTCCAGGCGCTGCAGCAGCGGTTTCTCTTCCCAATTCTCCGGCCAGGCGTAGCCCATCGGCGCGGTGCGGTAGCAACTGGTGATGCTGCGCGCGCCGTATTTGTAGCATTGCGAACCGATGTCCTCGGCGGAATAGCTGCTGCCGACGATCAGCAGATCCTTGCCCTTGAACTCCAGGGCCTCGCGGAAATCATGGGCATGCAGGATGCGCCCGGCGAACTGTTCGAAGCCTTCGAAGTACGGCACCTTGGGCGTGGAGAAGTGGCCGCAGGCGTTGATCACGTAGTCGAATTCTTCGCAGGTCAGGGTGTCGCTGTTGTAGTCGTGGGCGTAAAGAGTGAAGCGCTGGCTGGTCTCATCGAAAGTGACCTGGCGCACCACATTGTTGAAGCGGATGTAGTCGCGCACGCCGGCTTTTTCGACGCGGCCCTTGATGTAGTCCCAGAGCACTTCCCGTGGCGGATAGGAACCGATGGGCCGGCCAAAATGTTCTTCGAAGGTGTAGTCGGCGAACTCCAGGCATTCCTTCGGTCCGTTTGACCACAGGTAGCGGTACATGCTGCCGTGCACCGGTTCGCCGTTTTCGTCGAGGCCGGTGCGCCAGGTGTAGTTCCACATGCCGCCCCAATCGTTCTGCTTTTCGAAGCAGACCAGTTCTGGAATGTCGGCGCCCTGGTCGCGGGCAGACTGGAAGGCTCGAAGTTGCGCCATGCCGCAAGGGCCGGCGCCGATGATTGCCACGCGTAAAGTCATGATCGTGCCTCGTGATGGCTCTTGAAATTAAAAGCAGGGGCGCTCAGCGAAAGATCACTGTCTTGTCCTGGTTGATGAACACCCGGTGTTCCAGGTGGTATTTCAGGGCTTTGGAAAGGGCCACGGTTTCGGTGTCGCGACCGATGGCGACCAGCGAATCGGGCAGGTGCGTATGGTCGACGCGCTGGATTTCCTGCTCGATGATCGGCCCCTCGTCGAGGTCGCTGGTGACGTAGTGGGCGGTGGCGCCGATCAGCTTCACGCCCCGGTCGTACGCCTGGTGATAGGGTTTGGCACCCTTGAAACCGGGCAGGAACGAGTGATGGATGTTGATGGCCCGTCCGGACAGCTGCTGGCACAGACCGTCGGAGAGAATCTGCATGTAGCGCGCGAGCACCACCAGGTCGGTCTGGGTGTCTTCGACGATGCGCATCAGCTCGGCTTCCTGGCTGGCCTTGCTGTCCTTGGTGACCGGCAGGTAGATGAAGCGGATGCCCTCGCGTTCGGCCATCGCACGCAGGTCCAGGTGGTTGGAAACCACGGCGGTGATGTGCATGTCCATCTCGCCTTTGCGGTGGCGATACAGCAGGTCGGTCAGGCAATGGTCGAACTTGCTGACCATCAGCAACACGCGGGTCGGCTGGCTCGAGCAGAACAGTTGCCACTGCATGTCGAAGCCGCCGGACAGGTCGCCCAGGTCTTCACGCAGCGCACCGATATCGCCGCTCACGCCGGTGTTGAAACGGAACACCGCGCGCATGAAAAACTGCCCGGTGAACTCGTCGTCGAATTGCGCCAACTCGCTGATGTAGCACTGCTGGCGGGCCAGGCAGGCGCTGATCGCGGCGACGATGCCCGACGCCGCCGGGCAGTTGATCTTGAGAATGTAATGTTCGCTGGAAGTGTCCATCGAAGGTTCCCTGATTGAAAGTGAGAGGGACTCAGCCCTTGGCCGTGCGCTTGGTTTTTTCCGGGTCGTCGAAAGGCAGCACGTGAGTCACGGCGGCGCTTTCCTGACTGCCACGGACCTGCAAGGCGATGCCGGGCACCGAACAGGCGACGCTCAGGCGGGCGATGGCCATCGAGCGTTTGCTCAGGCGCGAATACATGCCGCAGGTGATCACCCCGACTTGCTGATTGCCTTGCCACAAGGTGTCGCCGGCCTCGGCGGCGCGCACGCCTTCGAGCAACACGCCGGTGATCTTGAAGCGCTCCTGGCCGCGCAGGCGGAAGTGCTCTTCGGCGCCGCGGAACTCGCGTTTGTCCGGGGAGACGGTGAAATCCAGGCCCATTTCCCAGAGCGTGTCGCCGGCCTTCTGGTCGGCGAAGGGGTACATCTGCGAGTTGTCGTAGGGGAAAAACATCAACGAACTTTCCACGCGCAACCAGTCCAGCGCGGTAAAAGCACACGGGATGATGCCCAGGCCCGCGCCGTGTTCGAGGATGGCGTCCCACAGCGCCGGGGCATCGGCGGCCTTGCAGAAAATCTCGTAGCCACGTTCGCCGGTGTAGCCGGTGCGCGAGATCATCACCGGGCGGTCGAACAGGCGGGGTTGCAGGTGATGGAAGTACGGCAACTGGCGAATCCCGGGCACGTGCTCGGCGAGAAAATCCACCGCCAGCGGGCCTTGCAGCGACAGGTCGTGCAGGTCGTCGTCGAACAGGACCGCCACTTGCCGACCCTGAGATGAACGCACGAGCATTTCGGGACCGCTGCCGGCTCCGTGCACCACCATGAACGCGTTAGGCCCGGTGCGATAGACGATGCAGTCATCGACGAATTTGCCGTCCTCGTCGAGCATCGAGGCATACACCGATTTGCCGGGGTAGAGCTTGGCGATGTCGCGGGTGGTGGCCCATTGCAGCAGGCTCTCCGCGTGGGGGCCGACGTAGTGGACTTTTTTCAGCCCGGAAACGTCCATCAGGCCGGCACGGGTGCGGATCGCCTGATGGTGATCGGCCAGGTCGCTGGCATAGGTCCAGGCGGTGCCCATGCCATTCCAGTCTTCGAGGTTCGAACCGAGTGCGCGGTGGCGCTCGGCGAGTGCAGAAATACGCCATGAATGAGCCATGTGAAGGTCCTTGTCGGGGGAAAGTGCAAAGGGTCAGGCTTGCGGATCGAAGCGGCTCAGCCACTCCACCAGGGTCTGTCGGTAACGAGTCATGCCCTTGTAGTCGGCGATGGGCTCGGGCAGGTCGCGCAGCACGCGGTGCAGGCGGCAGCCCCAGCCGGGCTGAGTGACCAGCTCGTCCATGCTGATCAGGTAGGTGCGAATGCTGAACATCACGGCATTGCTGCGCGGCAAGCGGATCATCACTTGCAGCTCGACGCGCAAATGCACCTGCTGCCCGACGTTCTCGGCGGTGATGCGACCACGGTCGGCGCCCCACTGGTGAAAGGTTTCGGGCGAAGAATCGAGGCGCGGGTTGATCGTCAGCGTCCAGTTCAAACGCCGCACCGGCTGTCCCACTTGCAGGTTGAGCAGGTACTTGAGTGCGCGGTCGAAAATGCCCATCTGATGCGCCATCGGCACCGGCGAATGCCACTGCTTGAAACTCATCCCGGCGTCGAACGCCAGGGACCAGTCGGCCGGGCTGGTGACCATGCCGGCGTCCATGAACAGGTCGCCGTCACGCTGATCGAGCAGGGCGAAATCGCCCTGGGCTTGGCGGGTAATGAACTCCAGCGGTTCGCAGGGCAGGGTGCTGGCATCGCCGAAGACAAAGCGTTGATCGATATTCAGCACCCGGTTGCACCAGTGCCAATGGTTACCGTCACGCACCAGCGTGAAGCACTGCGGGTAATCGGCGGCGAGGTTTTCCATCAGCAGTTGCAGCGCATCCCAGGCCGCCACGTGCATGTGCGGCATCACCAGGTAACGGCGCGGATCCTTGTCCAGCACCAGGGCGCGTTCGGCCATTTCCGAACGGTAGTGTTCGTCGATGTCGAAGCTGTGCTGGTAAATCGAGCCGGGATCGCGGGAGGTTGCCGGTTCGATGTTCACCGAATACAGGTAACTGTCCTCGGTGAAAGGGAAGGGGAAACGACGGATCGCCGTCGGGCTGTTGCGAAAACTGAAGTCGTCTCGATAGCTCTGCACGGGGCTTGATTGAATGGTCATGGTCGACTCCTAAAGATCCAGCGAAACGCAAGGGCCGCAGCCGCGGGAGACACAGGGCATGAGAAATTCAGCCTGCTCGGCGGGGCTCAGAAAGCTGTCGCGGTGTTCGATTTCGCCGCTCACGTGGCGGGTCATGCACTGGCCGCACACGCCGCCACGGCACAGGTTGGGGATTTTCAAACCGGCGGATTCCAGGGCTTCGAGCAGGCTTTGTTCCGCTCCGACCTTGAGGCGTTGGCCGCTGCGCAGCAGTTCCAGGGCGAAGGGTTGGCCCGGTTGCGCGGCGTTGAAGGCTTCCCAATGCACCCGGCTTTTCGGCCAGCCAAGGGCCTTGGCTTGTTGCCGAACCGCATCGAGCAACGGTTGCGGGCCGCAGGTGTACACGTGGCTGCCCAGCGGCCGATCACGCAGGATCGGGTTCAGGTCCGGGCGGCAGGCGTAGGTGTGCAGTCGCGATCCCAGTCGCTGTTGCAACTCCTCGACATAGGCATCGCTCACGCCTGGGCGATTCAGGTAATGCAGTTCAAAGTCGGCCCGTTGTTGTTCCAGCGCCGCGATGTAGGCCATGAACGGCGTGATGCCGATGCCGCCGGCGATCAGGATGTGCAGGCTGGCGGTCGAGTGCAGCGCGAACAGATTGGCCGGCGGCGAGATCTCCAGCGTGTCGCCGACCTGGACCTGCCGGTGCAGATAGTGCGAGCCGCCGCGAGAGACTTCCTGCAGGCGTACGGCGATGCGGTAATGCTGGTTGTCCGCCGGGTCGCTGGTTAGTGAATAGGCATTGCGCACCTTGCCGTCGGCCAACGGCAGATGAACCTGGACATGGCTGCCGGGTGAGAATCCTGGCAATGCATCGGCGCAAGGCTGCAGGGTGAATTCACGCACCATCGGGGTGAGCATTTTCGCCGCGCTGACCCGCACCTTGAGCGCGGCACTCATGACCGGACTCCGGCGTAAGGCTGATCGGGATTAGTGCAGACACCGAGGTAAGCTCCCAAGCGACGGGAAAAGTGTTCGCGGACTTCCAGTCCGACTTCGCAACCGATGCAGGTCAACACCGGTTGTGGCCCGGCGGGTTGGGTCAGGCCGCAGTGCACGCAGTACACCTGGCGAGGGCCGGCAATCGTGCGGGTGATGTCGATCTCGTCATCTTCCAGCCCGGCATTGCGGGCTTCACCATGGATGCGCCAGATAAACGCCTCGTCGCCCATGATGTAGAGATGGCTGCCGACGGTGGCGTTGACCAGTTCCTGATGCAGGCGCCGGGCAAAATCGGCGTGCTCGCCATTCAACACCAGAGGCCGTTCAAGTTCGCCGACAAAGGCCGCACAGGCAGCTGCCGATTGCATGACCACGATGTGCCGGGTGGCCGTTTCGCGAGTGGGCGGCTGGCCATAGCGGGGGAGGCTGTGAAGTCGCTCGGGAGCGCTGCTGTGTCTATCCGTCATGCTGGCTTTCCTGGCTGGACAGGGAATTTTGTTTCCTGGTGGGGAAGATAATTTCCTATGGGGAAAATCTTCTCAATCTGGAAAAAGGGCTATGCCTTTGGAGATAAGCCGTGCGAGACCGGTGTTCGGGGCATGGAAGTTGCTGGTCTTTGCGCAAGGCTGAGCAACCGGACGGGGAGTTATCGAGAGTGCGAACACGACCGCAGTGGTGGCCGCTCTGGTTCGGGCGTATCCGCCCCGAACAGGCGCGCAGCGTGCGCAAGCTGTTGGCCGGGTTGCCCTTGTGTCAGGTGCACGCTGACGGTGCCTTGTCAGGTTTTCTGGACCGTTTCGAAGCACTGCTGCCGGGCTGCAAACTGAATCTGATCCTCGGTGGCGAAGACCTCGGACCGGCGCGGCGCGGTTTGATTGAGGGCTGCCAGGACGTGGAGCGCTGTCCGTGGCGTGACTCGACACTGGCTGCAACGGCTCAGGCCTGTGGCCCTTGCCGGCAACGGGGCGTGCATCGCCTGCTGTGTGCCACGGCGCAAAGCGACGATGCGAACAAAGGCGTGCTGGTGCTCGATAGCGCAAAACCGCTCGGCGCCAGCTGGCGGCAGTTGCTGGAGGAGGCGGCGCAGGCTGTGGGCGTGACCGTGCACGTGCTGCGTCACACCCGTGAGCAACAGCGCAAACAGGCCACGTCCCGGCACGGCGCACTGGCCCGCGAGCTACACGATTCGGTGGCCCAGCAGTTGGGCTACTTGTCGTTCCAGGCCCGTTTGCTGCAATCGCAATTGGGCGAACCCGCGCAGGCCAATACCGCGTTGCAGGAACTGTGCGGTGGCTTGAGCCAGCTGCAACGCCAAGTGCGTGAGCTGATCACCAGCGCTCGCCTGACCATGGACGGGCGCTCGCTGCGCCAGGCCTTGGCCGATTCCGTCGCGGAGTTCTCGCGGCGCTGCATCATCGTCTTCGAACTGGACAATCGCCTGGCCGACGATGCCCTCAGCCCGGAAACCGAATTGCAGATTCTGCAGATCATTCGCGAGGCACTGGCCAACGCCGTGCGCCATTCCCATGCGCGGCATGTGCGCATCGAGTTGCGTCAAGGCCAGGACAGCGATACCTCGGTGTCGGTGGAAGATGACGGCATCGGCCTGAGCCCGGCGTCAGGCGAGGAAAACCATTTCGGCCTGGCGATTATCCGCGAGCGCGCCGCGAGCATTGGCGCCCAGTTGAGCATTGAAGCAATCCGCCCGCACGGGGTGCGCGTCCACCTTGGCCTTTGTCGCCACCCAGACCTGCCACAGGAGAATGTCGATGGATTGCACGCGCTTATTACTGATCGATGATCACCCGTTGTTTCGCAAAGGCCTGGCGCAGCTGTTCAGCGCCAGTGACGACTTCGAAGTGGTGGGGCAGGCCGCCAGTGGTCGCGAAGGCATCAACCTGGCCGTGAGCCTGGCGCCGCAGCAAGTCTTGCTTGATCTGCACATGCCGGGCTTGAGCGGTTTGCAGGTGCTCGATGAACTGCGTCAGTTACGCCTCGACTGCCAGATTGTGGTGCTCACCGCGTCGATGGATCGCGCCGAACTGTTGAGCGCGCTGCGTCTGGGCGCCAGCGGTTATGTGCTCAAGGAAACCGAGCCCGATGCGTTACTGGCCTACATGCGCAATTGCCACAAGGGCGCGATCGTTCTGGATTCGACCCTGATTGCCTTGCTTGCCGACCAGCGCGAATCAGTGCACCGGTCAGCGCCGGATGCGGATCCGCTCGACACCGGCAACCTGACCGAGCGCGAAGGGCAGACCCTGGCCCTGATCGCCGCCGGCATGAGCAATAAACAGATCGGTCGGGAACTGGGGATTAGCGATGGTACGGTCAAAATCTACGTGCGCAACCTGTTGCAGAAGCTCAGCCTGCATTCGCGCCTGGAGCTGGCGGCGTGGGTGCACAACGGCGCGTCGGTGCGACACGAGGAGCGTTATTAGATGATGGAACATCCGCCGTTGCACCTGATGGATCGCTTTCCTGCGGCGTTGCTCGAACTGCGCGATAACGGTCAGATCGCGCACTTCAACCTGGCTTGGGTCGAGCTGATGGACCGGCCGGGGCAGGAGCGCAACCTCATCGATTACGTGCACCACGAAGACCGTTCGTTGTGGCGTCTGGCCCTGCATGAACTACGTCGACGCCCCGAGACCTCCTTCAACCAGCGGCTGCGCTTTGTTCATCCATCGGGGGAACTGCGCTGGTTCGAGGTCAGCCTGAAGCGTGGGCCGCAGGGTTTCTATCTGGTGGCGGGGGACATTACCGCGCACAAACGCCGCGAAATTGCCTTGCAGGCCAGCCAACGCAGCAGCATGAGCCTGCTCGACAGCATGCCGGGGCTGATCTATCGCGGCCGCAACAACCGCGACTGGACCATGGAGTTCGTCAGCGCCGGTTGCCTGCAACTGACCGGCTATCCACCGGAGCGACTGGTGGACAACCATGAGTTCACCTACAACAGCCTGATCCTGGCGCAGGATGCCGATTACGTCTGGCGCGAGGTGCAATATGCCCTGTCGCGACAGGAACCGTTCGAGCTCAATTACCGGATACGCTGCGCCGATCAGTCCATCAAGCACGTCTGGGAAAAGGGCGTCGGGATCTATGCCGACACGCGTGAAGTGCTGGGTATCGAAGGGGCGATTTTCGAGCGCAGCACTGGCCAGGGCTTGGGGCGCTGAGCGATGTGGTTGCGTGCGGAAAATACTGCTTTAACCCTGTTCCCAATGCGAACATAAAATGATGCTGCACAGATTTGTGCGCTTGAAGTCCGGATCCTTGAAGGCGAGGAAGTCGTCGTTGAAGGTCCCGAATGTACTGGCCGGCCGATGCTTCATCCCGTGATAAAACTCGTCGATCATCTTGTGGGCGAAATCGGGTTCGCGGGGATAGGCCGCGATCACCGCTCCACGCTGTTGGTCAGTGAACTGCTCGAAACCACGTCCCGCCACGTCCATTCCCGCTCCGGCTTGCAGCAGGGCAATTTCTGACTCCATGTGCTCTGGAATGCCCGGCGTCGTATGCAGCGCAATGGCGTTCCAGACCTTTTCCAGATCCCTTGCGCAAATGCCATGGCTGCGCAGAAAGTCACGCGCGGCATTCGCACCGTCCACCTCAAAGCGAAGTTGGCTGGTTTGGTACTTCGACGTCAGGCCGATGTCATGGAACATCGATGCGGCGTAAAGCAGTTCCGGGTCAAATGGCAGGCCCTTGCTTGTACCGATCAGGGCACCCCAAAAGTAGACGCGTGTGGAGTGGGAGAACAGCAATTCACTTTCGGTGTCGCGAATGAGCTGAGTCACTTCACGCGCCAAGGTGCTGTCGGGAATGCTCACGTCGAAAATATCGTGCAGTGCCATGATTTTCTATGTTTCCAATTAGGCAGAACATGGACTAATGCCGGTCATTTAGGCCATTACACAACTTGTAGCAGCCTGCGTTCGGCTGCTGTAGGAGCTGGCTTGCCTGCGAAGGCTGCCTTATGAGCAACGTAGAATGTGAGGACCCCTTCGCTGGCAAGCCAGCTCCTACAGCCGCCGAACGCAGGCTTCGCCAGCTGCTACAAGGAATGCGCGGCTGCTGAAATTGCTTAACTGATCGGCATCAAGAACATGGACTCATTATTCATCAGCTGATGTGTTCAGACCTCGATACCCTACGCCACAGAGTGATGGTTGATGAAGTGCAATTTTCATCAAATGAAAATGCATGCCGTGCACTGGGGCGAGCGACCCTGGTGGCGGACTACGAATCCAGATCTGTCACACGCTGTACCGCATTTGTCAGCATTTTGCGCAACCATTGGTGCCCCGGATCATGCGTATGGCGCTCATGCCAGACCATCTGCACGGCGCTTGGCGGCGCCTGCCACGGCAACTCCGAAGGGGAGGCGGAGCCTGATTGGTGGAAATGCTTCGCCAGCGTGGCGGGCACGATCGCGGCAGTCTCAGTACCCCTCAGCAGGCACGGCACAGCCAGGAAATGCGGTTGGACCATCTTGAAATCAGGAGATTTGCCGATCGAATTGAACGCCGCCGTCAACGCCTTGCGGTCGAACATTTCGGTGCGTCGCGTCAAGCCGCGTTCTGACAGCAGGCCATCCTCCGAGCCGCCCGTTGACACCACCAGCAACGGCAGGCGGGAAAGATCCTCCAGTCCAATCTCGGTGCCGGCCAGTGGATGGTCTGTGGCGACCACCATCATGTCCCGATCCTCGAACAACACTTGCTCGCGCAGTCGATGAGGGACGCTGGCGAAAGAACCCAGCGCGATGTCCACGCGCCCCACATCGATCTGCGCGGTCAAGTCAATCCTGCTGGCGGGCAAGACGGTGACGCTTGCATGCGGTGCAAGGTTTGACATTGCGCGCAGAAAGTTCGGCAGGATCACCGCCGTCATATGGTCGGTCGCGGCGATACAGAACTGGCGGTCAGTGAGGCCTGGATCGAACTCTCTAGGCCCGACCGCACGTTCGATCGTTACCAGCGCATCACGCACGAGGGGCGCCATTTCCAGCGCTCGAACGGTCGGCTCCATCCCGGCAGCCGTGCGCACAAACAGCTCATCCTTGAGCAACACCCGCAGACGCCCGAGTGCATGACTGACCGCTGACGGACTAAGACTGATCGCTTCGCCCGCACGGAGCACATTGCGCTCCCGGATGATGGCGTCAAACACCCGGAGCAAATTCAAGTCCAGATTTTTCATTTACAGGTCACCGCGTCTAAAAAGGTGGGTAGCGTTTGTCCTGCTGTTAACACGCGTCTGCCTGACGGGTTTACAGTAACTTTTTCCTACCTTCTCTCGCCTCGGGTTTCTGCAAAAATCCTGGCTGCACCTCGAGCCGGTGGCAGGCCAAATAGCCGTGCGCGCCTGCGGTTTATCCCGGCAGGTATTCATCCATAAACTGCTTGATCACCTCGGTGAAATTCTCATCCGCTGTGAACCCCAAATCCCGGGAGTAGGTGGCGCTGAAGGCGCCCGGCCACGAACCGACGATGCGCTCGATAGCAGGGTTGCACTCCATGCGAATCCTTCCGGCCACTTCTGCGCCTGCGGTCTGACGCAATGCATCGATCATCTGTTCCACGGTAATCGACAGGCCCGGCATGTTGATCACACGGCCCTGGGTCATTTGCTCGCTGGAGAGTTCATGCCCATGAATCAGGTTTCGAATCGCCAGCGCTGGCGACATTAGCCAGAGCCGGGTATCGAGCGGCACCGGGCACACGCTGTGCTGGCCGTTGAGCGGTTCGCGGATGATGCCGCTGGCGAAGCTGGACGCGGCCAGGTTGGGTTTGCCCGGGCGTACCACAATGGTCGGCATGCGCAGGCTGCGGCCATCGACGAATGCGCGTCGGCTGTAGTCGGCGAGCAGCAAATCGTTCATGGCTTTTTGCGTGCCGTAGGAACTCTGCGGCGCCCAGACGTGATCATCCTCGACACGCTCCGGCAATTGCCCGCCGAACACTGCGACGGAGCTGGTCATCACCCATTTCGGGCAGGTGCCGAGCAGGCGAATGCGTTCGAGCAGGTTCTGCGTTGCGGTGAAGTTGATGCGCATGCCCAGTTCGAAGTCGCCTTCGGCCTGGCTGGACACCACCGCAGCCAAATGGAAGATGCTGTCAGTGGATGCATCGATCAGGCTGGCCAGCACTTCTGGCTCAGCGATGTCGCCACACACCACCTTGACCCGAGGATCGTCGATCCCTTGGAGCGGAAACATGTCGAAGGCAACGATTTGCCTGATGGCTTGGGACTGGCCGGCGCGGTCGGTGAGCGAGCCACGCAGCAGCAAGGCTTCGATCAGACGGCGGCCGAGAAAGCCAGCTGCGCCGGTTACGAGAATGTTCATGAGTTACTCCAAACGTCAGTGGTTGACGAGTTTTCCGGGAATTCTGAAGACCAGCAGGGCGCCGAGGAACAGCGCGCTTGCCATCACATACATGCCGATCGTGGTGCTGTGGGTCGTGTCTTTGAGGAAACCCATCAAGTACGGCGAGACAAAGCCCGCCAGGTTGCCCCAGGAGTTGATCAGGGCAATACCGGCGGCCGCAGCCGTACCTCCGAGGAAGGCAGTCGGCAGGCTCCAGAACAGGGGCAGGGTGCTCATGGCACCCATGGAGCCAAGGGTCAGGCCGATCATGGAAACCGTGAAGTTGTCGCTCCAGGTGGCGGAGATGAACAGGCCGATACCGCCGAGCACGGCGGTCAGTGCCAGGTGCCAGCGACGCTCGCGCAGACGGTCAGCGCTGCGCGAAACCAGGATCATGGTCAGCGCTGCGGCGGCATAAGGGATGGCGGTGAGCATTCCGACCTGCAAGACATCGCTGACCCCAGCCTGGCGGATGAGTGTCGGCAGCCAGAAACCCACGGTGTAGAAACCGGCGATCATGCAGAAGTAGATAGCCGTCAGCAGCCAGATGCGCGGCTGCAGGAACACCTCTTTCAGGCTGTGCTTTTGATGGCCAGCGGATTCAGCGTCGATGCGGGTCTGCAGCAGGTGCTTCTCTTCGCGGGTGAGCCAGCCGGCCTTGGAGATGCGGTCGCTGAGGCAAAAAATCACCAGAATCCCGACGGCGATCGAGGGCAGCCCTTCGAGGAAAAACAGCCATTGCCAGCCGGCAAACCCGTGGGTGCCGTTGAAGGCGCTCATGATCCAGCCGGATAAGGGTGCGCCAATCAGTCCGGACAACGGCACTGCCGTGGCGAACAGCGCGTACATCTTGCCGCGACGATGGGTCGGGAACCAGTAGGACAAATAGAGGATGACACCGGGATAGAACCCGGCTTCGGCGAGCCCCAGCAGGAAGCGCATGATGTAGAAGGACATTGGCGTGTTAACGAGCGCCATGGCGGAGGAGATGATGCCCCAGCTGATCATGATGCGCGCGATCCACAACCGCGCGCCGACGCGGTGCAGGATCAAATTGCTGGGAATTTCCACGAGGAAGTAGGCAATGAAGAAAATCCCTGCGCCAAGACCATAGACGGCTTCGGAAAATTGCAGATCGTCGGACATCTGCAATTTGGCGAAACCCACGTTCACCCGATCCAGATAGGCGACGAGGTAACACAGCAACAGCAGCGGCAGGATTCGCCACGCGACTTTGCGATACGCCAAGTCCTCGAAGCGATCAGCGGGCACGATGGCACCGGTTTGAATCACTGATTCAGTCATGTGTTTCCCCCATCCTTATTTTTGTAGTGGGTGACTTAGTTTTTATCGGATTACATGAAGTGCCGGTTTTTTATCATAATACGTCATACGAATTCAAGGGCCGACACTCAAGGAGGACGGCGGCTCTAAAATGCAGTACCGTTCACCGATTTGAACCCAGAGATGCCTATGTCTACGCCTGATAAACCTTCCTGTGCCGCCGATGCGCTGGCTGTTCTGAAGGATTCCGCCAAGGGCACGCTGTCCGATCAGGTCACTGCGGCCCTCAAGGCTTACATCGCCAATGGCGAAGTGCTGCCCGGCGCTCGCCTGCCCACGGAGCCGGTGCTCGCAGAGCGTTTCGGGGTGAGCAGGACGGTCATCCGCGAGGCGATCTCGCGCCTGAAGTCAGCCGGTCTGGTCGAGGTCCGCCAGGGCAGCGGAACCGTGGTCAGCGAAGGCGCGCACATCAAGGCGTTCACGATTGATCTGGATGTTTGCGGGTCGATCGAGGCGGTACTGCGGGTTACCGAGTTACGCCGGGGTATCGAAGGGGAAGCGGCGGCACTGGCGGCGCAGCGCCATTCGCCAGTGCAGTTGGAGGCCATTCACCAGGCGCTGAAGGCCATCGATGCCGCCGAGCAGGCCGGTCGCGATGGCGTCGAGGAAGACCTGGCGTTTCATCACTCGATTTCCAAAGCGACGGGCAATCCGCTGTACCCGTCACTGCACGAATTCATCGCTCAATTCATCAAAGAGGCGATCCGCATCACGCGCTCCAACGAGGAGCGCCGCCGGGACCTGGCCAAGACTGTGCGGGTCGAACATTTTGCGGTGTACGCGGCGATCGCCGCACGTGACCCTGACGGCGCGCGCCATGCCGCGCTCAATCACATCAACAATGCGGTTGAGCGGCTCAAGAGTGCCGACCCCTCGTTTTGGCAGAATCCGGGGGCGAGAACGTCATTGTAGGAGCGAGCTCGCTCGCGATAGACGTCAACGATAACGCGTGATTGCTGGATAAACGCATCGGCCGCAAGCCCCGTCATGGGGCACTAAGCTGCAGAGACGGCACGAAACTCAACGGTAAGATGGCTCACTTCGTGGACAGGCTTCAAGCGTTCACGAATGCTGTCTGCACTCGTAGTGGACTGGCCCAGCACACTGACAATAGCCGCATGCGCTTCCGGCCCCACGCGCCAGACGTGCAAGTCTGTAATGGTCGCATCGCCAGGCTGCTCAACCCGTTCACGGATTTCCTGCGCAACATGATCATCAGTTTGATCCAGCAGCACGCCAGCAGTCGTCCTCATCAGACTCAACGCCCAGCGTGCGATAACAACGGCACCGACGATTCCCATCGCTGGATCCAGCCAGACCCATCCGAGATACCGTCCGGCGAGCAGGGCGACAATGGCAAGAACAGATGTCAGGGCATCGGCGATCACATGAATGTAAGCCGACCTCAGATTGTTATCGTTGCCATGGCGGCTGTGGTCATGAGTGTGTTCGTGTTCGTGAGTATGCCCATGGTGATGTCCGTGCCCGAGCAACAGCGCACTGACGATATTGACGACCAGGCCAACGATGGCAATGAGCGTTGCTGTACCGAATTGAACCTCGGTAGGCTGGAGCAGGCGAATGACAGACTCTACGCCGATTCCCAAGGCCACCAGTCCGAGAATCAAGGCTGACGCGAAGCCACCCAGATCTCCCACCTTACCGGTGCCAAAGCTGTATCGGGCGCTGGACGCGTTGCGCTTGGCATAGGCGTAAGCCGCAGCGGCGATGCCCAAGGCACCGGCGTGGGTGGCCATGTGGAAACCGTCGGCGAGTAGCGCCATGGAACCGGTGATGTAGCCGGCAGTAATTTCCCCGACCATCATGACGACGGTGAGCATGACCACCCAAAGGGTGCGTTTCGCATTCTCATCGTGTGCCGACCCGAGGAATACGTGCTCGTGTTTGTAGCTGATGTCGCTGTTCATTATGTTCAGGCCTGCGTCATCACTTCGAATAGCGACGGATAGCTTCAAGAAGCTCTTCGACGCCCTTGTTACGTTCCTCATCGCTGAGCGCTGGGTTAGCGACGTGCTCCCTGGCGTGCTCTTCGATGATTTCGTCCATCAACCCATTGATCGCTCCGCGCGTAGCGGCGACCAAATGCAGGGTTTTGGCACAGTCATGATCCGACTCCAAAGCCCTTTCAACGGCCTGTATTTGCCCGGCGATGCGCTTTACCCGTTTGAGTAGATCGTCTTTGTTTGCCGCTATGTGAGCCATACCATACCCCCCTTACCTATGCGAAATGCTCGCATACCCCACCCCCCTATGCAATGGCGCGATGCCAACCAACATCGCGTGGCATTGAGATCGAGCACGACCGGTCATTCCTTGCACATCTGGACGAGTGCAATCCAGTTGTGCCAACTAGTCACCCCATCAGCCTAACCCTATTGTTTCAGGCATCCGGTCGCGCGGCGAAGACGTGCAGCCGAACCGATTTCTCCCCCAAGACGATTCATTGGAGAACGACCATGCCAAACACCCAAAAACTCATCGCCGTCGTCGGCGCAACCGGTCATCAGGGCGGCGCCGTTGTGCGCGCGTTGCAGGCCAGCGGTGAATTCAAGGTCCGTGCGTTGACGCGCCATCCGGCCGAACATTTGCAGTTGGCTGACGAGGTCGTGCTGGCGGATCTGGATCGTCCGGAAACACTGAACGTCGCATTTGCCGGAGCACACGGAGTTTTTCTGGTGACCAATTTCTGGGAAGCGGGCACGGACGAGCGCACGCAGGCACTCGCGGCCGTTCGCGCGGCGAAAGCTGCCGGCGTTCAGCACTTCATCTGGTCGACACTGCCAAACGTGGAGACGATCAGTCGCGGCAAGCTCGATGTCCCGCACTTCACCGATAAAGCAAAAATCGACCGCATCGTGAGTGAGGCCGGATTCGCGCATCACACCTTCGTGATCGCGCCGTTCTTCTATCAAAATCTGCTCGGCGTCATGGCGCCGAAGCAGCAAGCAGACGACACCCTAGGTTGGGCGATGCCGCTTGATCCGCAGCAGCGCGTGATTCACATGGGCGACATCAGCGAACTCGGCCACGTGGTGGTCGGTGCATTCGCCCAGCCTGACCTCGCCGGGAATGGCGAATATTTGCCGCTAGTCGGTGACTTCCTGAGTTTCAACGAGGTCATCACCGAGTTGAATCGACTGGGGCACAATTTCTCGTACAAGCACATCCCGCAAGAAACGTTTGCCGGCTGGTTCCCGGGCGCCAAGGAAATCGCCGAGATGCTTGCCTACTTCGAGGCCCACACCTACCTCGGTGCAGATTCGCGCGACGCCATTGCGCTGGCCAACCGGGTCGCCGGTCGACAGCCAACGAAGTTTGCCGCGTGGGCTCGGGCAAATTTCCAGATCCCGGCACTCGCCTGACGCGTCGGTTCCAAATGCAATGGGGCAGGGGCCCAGCCGCCGCTCGCTACCGATACACCTGCGGTGCATCTGCCGCATTCATCTTCTCGATCACCAACCCGATGAACGCCGACACCGCAAGCGGCAGTTGTCGGCGACTCGGATACAGCACGTTCATGCCGTAGCCGTTGGGTTGGTATTGAGGCAGCACCGGCACGAGCATGCCGGCCTGAACGTCGAGCCTGGCCATCACGGGCGGCAGCAGCGCGATGCCGAGTCCGGCCACGGCGGCCTTGCGCAAGGCCTGCGCGGTATTGCCGCTGAAGCGCCCGGCCACTTGCACTTCTTCCTCACCGTTCGGGCCGTCCAGACGCCATGTGGCGTGACCGCTTGGGTGCGCAGAAATGACGCAGTCGTGGCGCACCAGATCCTGCAACGTGCGGGGTAAACCGCGCGCAGCGATGTAGGCGGGGCTTGCCACCATTCCGACGGCACGAGGATCAAGGATCTGTCGACCGACATAGCCTGAGTCGCGCAACGACCCGCCGCGAAAGGCAACATCGATCTGCTCTGCGATCAAGTCGGCCTTGGCATCACTAAGCACGAAGTCGAGCCGCACACGCGGATGCTTCGCCAGAAACTCGGTCACCCATTCCATCTCGAAGAAGTCGAAAAAGTCGGCCGGCGCCGCCACGCGCACCAGGCCGCTGGGCTCGCCGCTGCCCGTCGCCAACTCTTGCCCGGCTTCGAGCAAGCCGTCGACCGCTCCCGCACATCGTTCATGAAAATCTTGGCCCGCACTGGTGAGCGTGAGCTTGCGGGTTGAGCGTTGCAGCAGCCGCGTACCGAGATGCGCTTCGAGTTGCTGGATGCGGCGGCTCACGGTATTGGGCGGCATGCCCAGCCGCCGCGCCGCCTCTGCAAAGCTGCCGCTGCGTACCACTTGGACAAACATGGCAATGTCGTTGAGGTCGAGCATGGCGGGTCATTCCTGTCGATGATGGACGAGTGCAATCCAATTCTATCGACTTATCAAGCAATCGGCTTGGCCCTATTGTTCAGGTATCGGGCCGTTAGGCTGCCACTCTCCTGTGAGTAATCATCATGACCGTTCAGCAACAACCTCCTATCGGTATCGTCCCGGGTTCTGCGCGCGAAACCGTGACCCACCGTGCAATCAGCTATCGCACCACAGGCAGCGGGCATGGCGCTATTGTCCGACTGATGAGCCCTTCCAATCTGGGGCAGCTGGTCAAGCCTTTCGTTTTTCTGGATCTGTTTGAAGACGAGAGCTCATTCATCGGCGGCATGCCAATGCACCCGCACTCGGGGATTGCCACCGTCACCGTCATTACCGAAGGCAATTTGCGCTTCGAGGATGCAGAATCGGGCACGGGGATGATTGACTATGGTGGTGTCGAATGGATGCGGGCGGGCGGTGGGGTCTGGCACGGAAAGGAGATGTCGGCAGGGACATCGAAGCGCATTCAAGGTTTTCAACTGTGGGTTGCACTGCCGCCC
This sequence comes from Pseudomonas sp. RIT-PI-q, assembly GCF_001297125.1. GTDB lineage: Bacteria > Pseudomonadota > Gammaproteobacteria > Pseudomonadales > Pseudomonadaceae > Aquipseudomonas. The sequence continues at coordinate 64,401 of NZ_LHPC01000020.1, read as the reverse complement.
GCGTTGGAAAACGCGAGTGTCGACAGCCAATACCTGGAGTCAAGCGTGATGCCTGAAGTGGGGCCTGCGCGTGTGATTCTTGGAGCGTACGAAGGTGTCCAAAGCCCGGTCCGCGCGCCTGCTGGAATGAACTACTTGCTGGTCACCCTACGCGTCGGGGAGTCGTGGACCTATGTGCCACCCAATGGGCATGAGTCATTGTGGTTGAGTGTCAGCCGGGGATCTCTTGGCGCACCAGGCCTTGTGACCGCGGGAGAAATGGTCATCTTCGAGCCAGGTAGCGGTGCTGTTACGCTGAAGGCAATGCATAAGGATGCGGTCTTTGTGATCGGTTCAGCTGCACCTCACCCCTATGACCTCGCGCTGGGAAACTACTCGGTCCATACCAACCCGCAAGCCTTGCGTGCCGGAGAAGAAAAAATCGCTGAGATTGGCGTTCGGTTGCGTGAGTATCTGCAAAAGCCAAACGAGTCAGCCCGCGTGCCGGTTTTCAAGTAACCCAAGCGTCTGGTCGAACCCGGAGGAATCATCTCTACCGTCCATGAAAAGGGTGACAGGGACTCAAGCCGATGCACGAACGCGATGCCGCTCCGGTGGTGGAAGACGTTGGCCGAGAAATTTTGGCCACGACTCGAGGGCAGCGGAGCCAGCCGAATGGGGACAATCTGATGCGGTTTTTTATCGTGTGTCTGAGCCTTTTTGTGGCTGGGTCGGTGCTTTATAAAGTGCGCGATCGGAGTGCGAGCGGACTGCGCCCGGCCGCCCACTTTTCCAGACTCTTTGAAGATCGGATGGTCTCGGCAGTCCTCAGGAACCACCATGAATACCCGCTGCACGAGCTTTCACAGCGTGGCTCTCTGCGAGTCGCAGCGTGACATTCTCGGCATGATCGCGACCAATCATCAGCTGGACGACATTCTTGCCGCCATCTGTTTGATGCTCGACGCACAAGATCCTGACACGCTTTGTTCGATACTGCTTACCGATGCGCAGGGCAAACATCTGCTGAACGGTGCGGCGCCTGGTCTACCGCCTGAATACAGTCAGGCGATCCATGGCATGCCCATCGGTCCGCATGAAGGGACCTGCGGCACCGCAGCATTCAGGCGCGAGTTGGTGGTCACCGTAGACATTGCCCGGGATCCGAGCTGGGAGCGTTTTCGGAGTCTGGCGCTGGGGCACAATCTGCGCTCTTGCTGGTCGTTGCCGTTATTCTCGCATCAGGGCTGCGTGTTGGGGACGTTTGCGCTGTACCAGGATCGAGCAAATGGCCCGAATGAGGCGCAGATTCAACGGCTGACCTGCGCGGCGCAACTGGCGGCCATTGCGATCCGCCATGAGCGTGACGGCCAGCGTCTGGAGGAAAGCGAACAACGTTTTCGTTCATTGTTTACCTACAACCCCAACCCGGTGTTCGCCCTCGATCTGGCCGGCAACATCCAGAGTGTGAATCCAGCAGGCCTGAAGCTAAAACCAGACACTGCGACCGATTTCATTGGTCACCACTTTTCCCATCTGGTGCTCGAAGAGGACCTGGAACGGGTCAGTCAGCATTTTTCCGCAGCCCGCGCCGGAGAGCCTCAACGCTTCGAGGCACGGGTTCTCGACGAGAGTGAAAAACTGTTGACCATGGACATCTCTAACCTGCCGATCATGGTCAACGGAGAGATCGTCGGGGTATTTGGCATTGCCAGGGACATCAGCGAGCAGAAGCATTACGAGCGCCAACTGAGCTTCAACGCCAGCCATGACCGGCTGACCGGTTTGCTTAACCGGGTTTCGCTTGAAGACCGGCTTATTCTGGATTGTCACATCAGTCGTCGGCGTAAGCGCCGTCTGGCGGTGATGTGCATTGATCTGGATGGATTTAAATCCATCAACGATTCGATCGGGCACTACTTCGGTGATCAAGTGCTGATTGAGGTGGCGCAACGCATGACCCAGCAGGTTCGTCCCGGCGATACCATCGTGCGCATGGGCGGTGACGAATTTATCGTGCTGCTGCCGGACTTGCTTCGTGATGAGGACGTTGTACCGGTGGCCGAGCGATTGATGGCCAGCATTGCCAGACCCTACTGCATCCAGGGCATTGACCTGCACGTGAGTGCAAGTGTCGGCATCACCCTGAGCGATGGTCACATCGAGCAGCCGATGCAACTGATCCAGCAAGCTGATATGGCCATGTACAAAGCCAAGCAACAAGGGCGCAACAACTTTCAGTGGTACACCAGCGATCTCAATCAGCGCGTTTGCGAGCACGCGAGCCTGCGCAATGACCTGCAAAAGGCTATCGAAACTCAATCGTTCAAGCTGCATTATCAGCCGCAGATAGAAGCGCGCTCGGGGCGGGTGGTCGGGATCGAAGCGTTACTGCGTTGGGAGCATCCGGAAAAAGGATTTATCTCACCCGCGGTGTTTGTGCCGGTGGCAGAGGACAGTGGTCAGATCATCCCGCTGAGCCTTTGGGTACTCGATACGGCCTGCGCGCAACTGCGCCAGTTAGACGAGCAGGGCATCACGGGCATCTCGATGGCCGTGAATATTTCGCCGATGCATTTCCAGCGTGGCCAGTTCGTCGAGTGTATCCAGGCAGTGCTGAGCAAGCACGGACTTAGCGCCGGGCAGTTGGAACTGGAGATTACCGAGTCGCTCTTGCTGCATAACGTTGAACAGGCGATCGACACGTTGCACCGCCTCAAGGCATTGGGGGTGCGCATTGCTCTCGATGATTTCGGCACCGGTTTTTCCAGCCTCAGCTACCTCAAGCGGTTGCCCATCGACAAGATCAAGATTGACCGCTCGTTCATCCAGGAAATCGCCACCGACCATCACGATGCCGCGATCACCCAAGGCATTATTTCCATGGCCCATCACCTCAGCCTGACGGTGGTCGCCGAAGGCGTGGAAACGGCGTCTCAGGTGGATTTCCTGAAGGGCAGTCGCTGCGATGTTTTTCAGGGGTATTACTTTGCCAAACCGATGCCCTATGCAGAAATCGAAGCTTTCCTGAGCCATCCCGCGCCCCATCTCTGACCGGCAATTCTGTCTGGTCTCTTGCCCTGCTACGAGGGAAGATCAGCATGGCGTGAATCTGCACAATGTGAACGAACATTCAGTTGTCAGCCTGATTTGGCCCTGAATTCGTAGGCACAGTCTGTTGGACCACAACACTTTTTTTATTTCAGTTCGGTTCTTATTTCGGTTCCGGGCACGAAATATTTACCGGGATCATTGGCCTTCTTCAAGTCAACCAGGGCTCGGCAAATGCAATGTGAGAATTGTTGCTGCAACGCTTCGGGGTCTTTCCATGCCATTTGCGATGATTGCAATGGTTGTCCTTCGGACGATTTATAGCAGACACAATTATCAACTCGGGTGATGCCGTTATCATTTGTGCTCTGACAAGCAGTGGTCAGCAAAGAGATCGCGACGAGCATGACGAAACGTTTCATGGGCTCCCCTCCGAGGCTGTTGTGAAGGGCTAACGCTAAATAGACCGCAGTGGGGTGATAGCGCCTTCACGGGTTGTTGGATAGCATTCGCTTGCCTTCTGATCAGGCAGGATGTTGTAACGGCGTGGTGACCGCTGAAGGCGGTCATACGCCATGGACGCAAAGCCCGATTTGCTCAATAAGCCCGGCGATAGAAGGAAGCTTAGCTCTCATTTTCCATCGCTCCATCCACTGCCTGTCTTTGGCTGTGGATTCAACCGGTCGCGCCACATCCAACCGTCGTGCGACCGACGCGCGGTCGGTCGCCTCCTGTCGATCAATGGCTCATGATGGGTGCCAGTGCGGTCTGAACCCTGGACATCTGCGCTGCAGTTGTCATGCGCGTCAGCAGCCGGCCAAAGTGTGGATGCTGCACGCCCGAGACAATGTATTGCCAGCGGTAGGCGCCCAGCACGCAGGCTTTGATTTGCGCTGTCTCATCGACATTGAACGGTCGTGAAGCATTTTGGATGAAGTAGTCGGCATCGGATGCCGATTGTGCCTGCAGGATTGCGTCGACGGCCGCCACCAGCGCAATCAGATCGTTCACTGCCTGGTCGCGCTCGGCTGGCGAGAGTTTCGCGTGCTCCGCCTCCCACTCCAGTTCATCGAGTACGACGTGCCGGCTTTCATCCTTCCAGTGAAACTTGAAGACGTCTTTGAAGAGTGGGCACAACTCCTCGCGCGGGGCGATGCTTTGCACGTAGTGCGTCTGAACAAACAGCTCGATATGACAGGTCAGCGCCAATACCGACCAGGTACTGGCCGCCAGTACCGCGCGCGCCACCTCGTTTGGATCGGCAACTTGACGATATCCCGCTGGCAATTGCGTCCCCATCATCGCCTCAATCCGCCGGAACAGCTCCTGATGCTTGATTTCGTCGTTGGAAAAGCGCACCAGCGCTTCGAGTGCGAGCTGATCGTCAAATACATGAGCCCGACCTTGATCGAGCATTTTGGCACTGATAAAACGCTCGACCAGGCCAAAGATGTACGCATAGGTTCGGCCCTGAATCTGGCTAAGCAGGCGCGCCTCGTCCGCCGCGAGAAAGGTCAGGCGGTCGATCCTCGATAGTCCATCGGGCAAGAATTTGCGCGAGAAGTCGAAGCTGCGCTGCTGTAGCAAGTCGCGATCGATCTGCCATTCCGCTTTCTTCGATGATCTGACAAGTTGAGCATAACGGGCGGCGTTGCCCGAATCCGAGCGGGGCAGGGTAGCTACGGTGTTCATAGTGATCTCCGGCTTGCGTGGTCGAGTTGCAATGGGCCAAGTACGGTTAACGCGGGAGTCAATGACCATCGGTGTAGCGTCTGAGGATCGTCTCGATCACTGAGTCCACGTTGGTGCTAATCTAGGCCTCGCCGTTCAGGCGGCGAATGACCAGTGCGCCTGATTACATGCTCCGGACTCCGGAAAGGAGGGCTGGCAATTGTTGGATGCGCTATCGGATGTATTGCGTGTGATTCGGCTGTCTGGAGGCGTCTTCCTTGAGGCGGAGTTCACTGCGCCCTGGTGCCTCAACGGAAGAATCTCTGCGGACGATTGCAAACCCTTCCTGGCGGCACCTCGACATATCATTGCGTCGCATTTTGTCGCGGCGGGGCACATGCAATTGCGCATCGACGATGGCGCCACCCTCGACGTGCGGGCAGGCGAACTCATTCTGCTTCCGCGCAATGACGTGCATACTTTTGGCAGTGATCTAAGCATTGCGCCGATGTCGGGGCGCGATGTAATTCAGCCACCGGAAGTCGGCGGCATTTCACGAATCAAGTACGGCGGGGGCGGCGAGGCCACACAGTTACTGTGCGGATTCCTCGGTTCTGAAACACCGTTCAGTCCGTTGCTTTCTTCGCTGCCATCCTTATTGAAGCTAGATGTGCGCGCGACGGCTTCGGGAGCCTGGATTGAAAGCTCATTCCGTTTCGCTGTCAGTGAGATCGCGGCAGGGCGCGTCGGCTCGACAACGGTCATCGCCAAGCTATCCGAATTGCTGTTCGTTGAAGCCGTCAGCCAGTATGTCGCGAACCTCCCCACTGAACGGCGCGGGTGGCTGGCGGGTTTGCGAGATCCGCATATCGGGCACGCACTGGCGCTGCTCCATGCCCGTCCAGCCGAGGGCTGGACGGCAGAAGCCCTGGCGCTTGAAGTGGGCATGTCGCGCTCGGTATTCGCGGAGCGATTCACGACATTGGTCGGACAGCCACCGATGCAATACCTGACGCTCTGGCGTATGCACGTGGCGGCTCAACACCTGCGCGAAGGTCGCGGTAATGTGGCGCAAATTGGCTTTGCTGTTGGCTACGAATCCGAAGCCGCGTTCAGCCGCGCATTCAAGCGCCAGTTCGGCACATCACCCGGCACCTGGCGCAGGCAATCAGCATGAGAAGGTCCGGTGCCTGAGGACACGCTGATCAAACCATGCAGAAAACGTCTCAACATGGCCGTTTTCAGCCTGTCGCGACCGGCTGAAAACAATCAAAATCAGGCTCAATGGCATCGCTACGGATGCGGGATCACTCGGGCAACCCGGCCAGCCGCAATCCCTCGGCGAACCGGGCGAAATCCTCGGGCCGCTGGATCGGCATCCAGTCTTTCAGGTTGCAGAGGCGCAAAGATGGGTCCAGTGCCTGCAAGCGCTGCATCGCCCACCTGGCTTTATCCATGCGCCCACTGAGCGCATAACTGGCCGCCACCAGAGCCACCGGGGCCAGCAAGCTGGGGAGGTTGCCCAACGCCTTTTCCGCCCAGTCCGCAGCGGTATCGAAGTGCCCGGCGAGGAAATGCGCGAGCGCCATCCCGACCTGCATCCTGAACATTTCCGGATCCAGCGGACTCAAGCGAACGGCATGGTTCAGATTCTCGATGGCGGCGTCTGTTTCACCGCGCAGAGCGCGCAGAATACCACCCAGAAACCAGGCGGGGGCGAGGTTGGGGTTGAGCAGCCGTGCCCGGTCGAGCAACGCAATGCCGCCGTCGACGTCTCCGGTTAAATGACTGAGCGCATGTCCACCGCGCGTCAACGCGACGGCATCATCGCGGCCCAGCGTTACCGCCAGACGCGCCAGCCGTGTGCCCTCGGCAGTCTCGGCAGTCCGGTCGGTCATCCAGCCATTGAGCTTGCGCCAGAAATGACACCAGGCGGCCATGCCATAAGCCGAGGCAAATTCCGGATCGAGATCGATGGCCTTGTAGAACATCGGCAAGGCTTCCTCGATGGCTTCCCGTGTGCCGGTGTGCAGTTTTGCCATGGCGCGCAGGTAGTAGTCGTAGGCGTCCAGACTTTCCGTGGGTTTGCGTTTGGCCCGTTCGATTTCTGCCCGTTCGAGTTGCGGTGCGATGGCGCCGACGACGCTTTCGGCGATTTGATCCTGCAGCTCGAAAATGTCATCGAGCAGGCCTTCGAATCGCTCGGCCCAGAGATGCGTCCCGCTTGTCGCGTCGATGAGCTGACCGGTGATGCGTACCTTGTTACCGCTCTTGCGCACACTGCCTTCGAGCACGTAGCGAACCCCCAGCTCCAGACCGACGCCTTTGGCGTCCATTCCCCGGCCCTTGAAGGTAAAGCTCGAATTGCGCGCGATGACGAACAGCCAGCGGATCCGCGACAGGGCGGCGATGATGTCCTCCACGACGCCGTCGGCGAAATAGTCCTGTTCCGGATCGCCACTCAGATTCTGGAAGGGCAATACGCTAATCGAGGGTTTTTCCGGGAGCGTCAGCGTAGAGGCGGGCGTTTGCCTGGAGGGCGCGGGGCCGTCGGTGTCAGGTTGTCGCGCTGGTCCGGTAGTGTCGACCGTGACTTGCCCGACGAAGCGGTAACCTTTACGGGGGATAGTGCGCACCAGGCGCTGTTCCTCGCCGCTATCGCCGATGGCCTTGCGCACCGCATTGATGTGACTGGTAATCGTCGATTCCGAGACAATCCGGTCGCTCCAGACCGCCTGCAGCAAGTCGTCTTTGCTGACGACGCGATCGGGATTGCTGACGAACAGCAGCAACAAATCGAAGACCTGCGGGCCGACGGCCACGACGTACCCGCGCAAGGTCAGCTCCCGGCGATCCTGATCGAGCACGAAGTCTTCAAACGCGAATTGCAAAGCAAGCATCTCCTGGCGAAACGCCCTCAACTCCGTGTCCCAGGCGGCTGGCGATTAGAACCTGACGCTGATCATACGGCAGCTCGAAACCCGCTGCACCGTCCGCGCCAAGGGCGGCTGGACGAACAACACCGTCCTTGGACGTAAATCCAAGCTAAACCCAAGCCCGGCGCAAGGACTTGCCTCATGCGCGCAGGCACTCTCTACCTACACCGACGCAATCGTTGCCGTCGACAAGTGGAGGAAAGCCATGAAAATCGTCGTCATTGGAGGCTCCGGCCTCATTGGATCGAAACTTGTGAACACCCTCCGTGCGCACGGCCATGAGGTGCTCGCCGCCAGCCCCAGCACGGGCGTGAACAGCATCACCCGCGAAGGCCTGGCCGAGGCGATGGATGGCACAGACGTGGTGGTCGACGTGGCGAACGCGCCGTCGTGGGAAGACCAGGCCGTGCTGGATTTCTTCGAAACCTCCAGCCGCAACTTGCTGGCCGCCGAAGCGGCTGCTGGCGTTGGCCATCACGTCGCGCTGTCGATTGTCGGCAGCGAACGGCTGCCCGACAGCGGTTATTTCCGGGCCAAGATCGCGCAGGAAAACCTGATCAAGGCCTCCGCCATTCCCTACACGCTCCTGCGGGCCACGCAGTTCTTCGAGTTTGTCGACGGCATCGTCCAGTCATTCGCCGTCGGCGAAGAGTTTCGTGTTTCGCCGGCGCTGATCCAGCCGATAGCGTCCGACGATGTGGTGGCGGCGCTGGCCGATGTGGTGCTGGCAGCACCGGTCAATGGCACGGTTGAAGTCGGCGGCCCGGAAGCCCTCCCGCTCGATGAACTGGCCAGGCGTTTTCTGCGGATCACCCAGGACAACCGCAAGGTCGTGCCGGACGTGAACGCGCGCTACTTCGGCGCCGTGCTTGACGATCAATCGCTGACCGCCGGCAAGAACGCGCGCGTGGGCGCGATCCACTTCGAAGACTGGCTCGCTGAGTCGAAGGCCCGGTAACGGATCGCACCCTCAAATCCCTACGCATCAAGGAGCAATCCCATGGTTACTCGAATCCTGTTGGCCGCGGTCTTTGCAGCGCTCTCGATCAGCGCCGCATCGGCCGCTGAGCCACCCGCCGGCAAGGTGACGGTCGTGTTCGATCGTCCCATTCCCAACATCCCAGGCAAGAGCATGAGGGGCGTGCTCGTCGAGTATGGGCCGGGCGCCGCATCGCCATCCCACACCCATCCGAAAACCGCCTTCATCTATGCAACGGTTTTGGAAGGCTCGTTTCGCATCAAAGTCAAAGGCGAGCCGGAAAAGATCTACAACGTCGGCGAAAACTTCGTAGAGGAACCGGGTTCCGTGCACTTGGTCAGCGCCAACGCCAGCGACACTCAACCGGCACGCCTGTTGGCGGTGTTCGTCCTCGACACCGACGAAACGGTGCTCGTCACACCGATCAAAAAGTAAGCCGATCAACGCGCTCATGAAGGGGCGACAAACGGGCGGCAGACTTCTGCCGCCCAGTGGCGGCTGTTGTATTGGCACTGAACAGGACATGAAAAAATGAACTCGCTCCAGGACAAGGCCGCCATGGCCGCCAGCGCAAATACCGGGGCGCCTGGCGTCGTGCAGGGGCGAAGCAAACGCAAGACTTTCGGACTGTTGCTGTGTGTCGGTGCCGTGGCGGTCGTTGCGGCTTGGGCAGCCATTGCGCTGTCGAGCGGCGTGACCTCGACCGACAACGCCTATGTCCGCGGTGACGTAACCTCGCTCGCCGCCAAGGTCGCCGGCTATGTCACGGCGCTGGAGGTCGAGGACAACCAGACCGTGCACGCGGGTGACGTGCTGTTCCGTATCGATGATCGCGACTATCGCGCCAAACTTGCGCAAGCCATGGCCAATGTCAGCGCTGCGCAGGCGCGCCTGATCCATGTTGATGCGCAGATCCAGCTGCAACGTGCGCTGATTCGGCAGGCCGAAGCGCAAAGACGCTCGGCCACGGCCGACATGACTCTGGCGACCAAGACCCATGACCGCAGCCGCAAACTGATCGTCAGCAACGCGGTCAGCCAGGCCCTGGTCGATGAAACCGGCACCGCGCAATCCAGAGCGGTGGCGTCGGTATCGGCCGCTTCGGCAACGGTCGAGGCGCAACAACAACACATCGCCGTGTTTATGGCTGAAAGAGAGGCGGCCGTTGCCGCCGTGTCCCAGGCAGAGGCCGCGCGTGACCTGGCCCAGATCGACCTCGACCACACCGTGGTGCGCGCACCGGTGGAGGGTGTCATTGGTAACCGCCAGATTCGTCTCGGCCGCTACGTGACGCCGGGTGTTTCCCTGCTCGATATCGTGCCGGTCAACCCTGTGTGGGTGGTGGCGAACTTCAAGGAAACCCAGCTCGAACACCTCCGCCCCGGTCAGCGTGTGCGCATCACGGTCGATGGCTACCCCGACGCCGCACTGGATGGCGTGGTCGACAGCTTTGCACCGGGCAGTGGCTCGGCATTCAGCTTGTTGCCGCCCGACAACGCCACCGGCAACTTTGTACGCGTCGTGCAGCGCGTCCCGGTGAAGATCCTGATGGCCGACAATCCGCTGCCGGGGCGTATCGTGCCAGGCCTGTCCGCGCGGGTGGAGGTGACGCTCGGGGACGGCACATGAGCACGATAACCCGCGCCATACCGAGCACCGCCCGGACCACCAACGACATCCTGCTCATACTGGGCATCGTGCTGGCCACGTTGACGGAAGCGATTGCCAGTACCGTTCTGGCACTCGGGCGCAGCGACATCATCGGTGACACCTATGCCACACCTGATGAGTTCGCCTGGCTGGATGTCGGCTACATCGCGCTGAAACTGACCGGGTTCATGACAGCTCCTTGGCTGATGCAGCGCTTTACTGCCCGCAATGTGATGATCGGCGCAACCTTGGCCATGGGCCTGGCGTGTTGTATGGCCGTTATCACCACCCGGCTGGAGTTGCTGATCGCGCTTCGCATCCTTCAAGGCTTCGCGGGCGGCGCGCTGCTGGTGTCAGGCCAGGCGATGATTTTCCGCGCCTATCCGCGCGCGCTTCAGCCGGTCCTGCAAGCCCTGTTTGCCATGGGCTCGGTGGTCGCGCCGGGGACCCTTGCCCCGGCCCTGCAAGGGTGGTTGATCGACAGCCAATCCTGGACCTGGATTTTCCTCGGCGTGGTGCCGCTGGCCTTGGCGGCGACCGGTCTCTTGCTCATCGTCGACCACCCCATGGCCGCCAAGGTGCGACAGCGTTCCTTTGATTGGCTGGGTTTCGCACTGATCGCTTCGACCCTGTTCTGTTTCACCTACGTGCTCAGCCAAGGCAGCCGCTGGGACTGGTTCGAGGAGCCTGTCATCCTGTCGCTGACGATGATCGGCGCCGCCGCGCTGCTGGCATTTATCGGTCAGCAGGTGTGGGTCAAGGGGCAGGGCCTGTTCGATTTCACGGTGTTCAAATCCAGCGATTTCACCTTTGCCTTTTGCGTCAGTTTCGTCGCCGGTGCTGCGCTGTTCGGCAGCGCGTACCTGATTCCGGCGCTCGCCGTGTCGGTACTCGCGTTCACGCCGACCGATGCCGGTCTGCTCCTGTTACCCAGTGGCGGTTTTTTTTTTGGCTCGCTGCTCCTTGCCGCGGTTCTTTTCAAAGTCCGTCACGTTCCGCCGGTGGCCACTGTGCCCTTTGGCATCCTGCTGATCATGGGGGCGATGTGGATGCTGTCCGGTTCCACCAGCGAAAGCGGCACCGACGACATGATGGCGGCCATCTTGCTGCGCGGCCTGGGGCTTGGCTTTCTGTTTCTGTCGATCACGCTGATCGCCTTTACCCATCTAAACAGTCGCAATCTTGCCTGCGGCATCGGCCTGTTTAATACGGGGCGCCAGCTAGGTGGCTTGATGGGTGTCGCAGGGCTCCAGACACTGATCGACCATCACATCGTCATCAATGGTGCAGTCCTCGGCGCCAACGTCACCCCGGGAGGCAACGCGCTGATCGAACGGCTGACCACCACCACGACGATGCTGGCGGGGAAGGGCATGGATGCAGTGGCCGCTGGCCGGGCAGCGACGAGCCTGTTGAGCAAAGCGATGTCAGGGCAGGCCACGGTGATTGCGTTCGATACCGCGTTTTTTGCGGTTGCCCTGTTGTTTGTATTCGCCGCCCCCCTGCTGGTCGGGATCAAGATTGGCCTGGCGCGCCACGCGAAAGCACGTGCAGCGCAAACTGTCGCCTGAGACAGCTCTGGACAGGCGTGCCGGAGCGGCCATCGTCGTCTACGATTACCAGTCCAACAGGTTGAGATGGGGGGAATGGTCATGACTGACAAATGTCGAGTGCTATTCGTTTGCGCAAAAAATGATGTTCGTTCACTCCTGGCAGAAGCGCTTCTTCGACACACTGACTCGCAGCACTTCGAAGCGTTCAGTGCAGGCCTTGCGGCCAGTGAGATCGACGCTCGCACCTTGGAGTCTCTCAATCATATCGGCGTAGACACCAAGGGGCTGCGCAGTAAAGCAATCGATGAGCTTGAGGGGCAGCCATTCGACTACGTAATCACGCTGTGTGATAAATCCTCCGAAGAGGCGTCTCGGATGCCATCCTCCGGCGAGGTGATCGTGTGGAGTTTTGAAGACCCGACAACCAGTGAGCGACATGAGCCTTTTCGTCATGCTCTTCAGGAAATTCACGACCGCATCAAAATGTTCGTCACCGTGAAGACCAGGTAGTGATCTTCTTCGATTTCCAGCCGACTCATTCGGGCGTTGTGACCAGGAGGAGGAATCGGCGCGTTAGACGATTCCTCCTCTGCCAGCTCATGGCGACGATCAGGCTTGCGCCACGCTCATCCTGTCAGTGGCCATGGATTTTTTCCGCTGGTGCGTACATCAGCTATCAGAGGAAATGATTGGGTCGTGGCTGGATTCGGCAGCTAGCTTCAGTCGGTCAGCTTTACTAATGTATTTAGACTTGCTTGGCGGTGCCAATTTGGCACTCGCCTTTTTGGCGTGAGCCTTCAGTAACTGCTGTATTTTTTTACGACGATTCATGTTTTTTACTCAGCTTGTGCATTCTTGAATGATATCTGAATCGCGCCTGGTTCCGTAGTCAGGTGTGAATGCACGCCAATGGTCCGCCAACACGATGCTGTTGGAAATGCCCAGCAGGGCCTGTGTATCGCTGTGTATCCAGAACCTCTGTGCGCAGACTGGCTTACAAATGCCCCTCGATCCGGATACATCCGGGATACACGGTTGCAGTCAAATAGCCCTGCCTTAGCGAGAAAGCAAACGCTCCTCGCACCACGGCTTACCGCCCTTGTGGCATTGACCCTAGCGGCCTGGCCTCACACTGTATCCGGAGTAATAACCATGTCCCGTATGTCGAACAAATCCCGCATTGGCCTGATCGCAGTTGCACTGGCCGGCAGCCTGAACCTCGCCTCAAGTGCCTTCGCCGCTGATGCACTGCCGCAAGGTTACCAACTCGCCTCGGCGGAAAAAACCAGCGAAGGCAAGTGTGGCGAGGGCAAGTGCGGCGCCAGCGAAACCGACGCCAAAGCCACCAAGACCAGCGAAGGCAAATGCGGTGAAGGCAAGTGCGGCGACGCGTCCTTCGCCCGTACCGACACTGACCATGATGGCCGCGTATCGCTGAAAGAATTGCTGACTGTGGCCCCGCAGGGTGGTGAGGAATTCAAGGCGATGGACACCAACAACGACGGTTTCCTCTCCGAAGGCGAGGTCTACAAGTTCCGCACCAACCAATACACCTCCAACGGCAAGAAAGTCCCGACCGAGCTGTTCACCAAATTGAGCAAAGCCCAGAGCTGATGGTTATGCGCCGCTCAAACCTCCCCGGGTTCGCGCTCGGGGAGGTTTTTTTATGGTGTCGTTGAGGACGCCATCGCGGGCAAGCCCGCTCCCACAGGGTTTTGGGACAGTCCAAAAAAGTGGATTCCCCCCAAACATTGTGGGAGCGGGCTTGCCCGCGATGACTATTTGAAGGGCGACACAGGAACACCTGCATCGCCCCCGGCTTTTTTAGAAGAACCGCATCGTGTCAGCAACCCTGCGGGGTTTCTCCACGCGCCAGTCGCGCGTTGATGTCGTCGATGACGGCCGGCAACTCCACGATGGTGTCGATCAAATAATGAGGGCGCGAGCCTTCGAACATCTTCGTGATGCGGGCGCGTTCTTCGGCCAGTTTGTCAGAAGTCAGGGCCTTGAACTGATCGTAGGTCAGGCCCAGTGCGTTGCCGGAGCAGGTCAGTGCGACCGTCCACATCCCGGCGCTACGGCCTTCGAGTATGCCTGGCCAGGTGTCGTCGACCTTCACACACGCGGCGACGTCGCTGATGCCCAAGGCAATCACGTTGGCCAATGCCTGGGCCGGGTGAGGGCGACCGTTAGGCACCTCGTCGGTCGCCACGACGTGGTCGGCGACGTAGCCATTTTGGCGCGCCAGTTCGACGACTTTTTCCATGACCACCGCCGGATAACCGGAGCAGGAACCGATTTTCAGGCCCTTGTCACGCAAGGCATCGATGGCGTCGAGGGCACCGGGAATCAGTGCCGAGTGCAACGCGATCTTCTCGATCTGTAGGGGCATGAAGCGCTCATACAGCGCGGTGACGTCGTCATCGGTCGGCAAGCGATCGAAGACCGCGCGATAACGTTCGGCGATTTGCGGCTGGTTGCACAGCGTGCGGATATGGTCCCACTTGCCCATGCCCATCGGGCCCCGGGCTTCTTCCAGAGAAACGGCCACACCGAACTCGGCGAACGCCTCGACGAAAATCTGCGTGGGCGCGAAGGAACCGAAATCAACGACGGTGCCGGCCCAGTCCAGGACCACGGCTTGCAGTTGGGTGGGTAGTTGGTAATGCATGATGAATCTCCACGTTTGGAACAGCTTTTTGGGTGTGGACAGGCCGTCCCTCTCGTCACCAAGAAGTAAGCCTGCTGAGGGTTGAAACGCGTTGTGGAATCAGGATGTCGGGGTTGGACTGGAGTCGAACAACTCCGCGATCATCGGTCGATTCCTGCGAATACCGAGGCAGCACAGGTGGTAGTCGATGGAAAACGGATGATTGACGAACGTGATCGGCTTTGTGCCTGGCGTTTCGGCGTACTCGACGGCAGACACAAAACCGATGCCGATGCCCTTGGCAATGGCATGGACGATGGCTTCACGACTGTTCAGCTGCATGACGCAGTTCAGGTCGACGCCCAGGCGCTTGCAGCTTTCTTCCACCAGTTGGCGGGTGCGTGAACTTTTTTCGCGAAGGACCCACTTCTCTTCACTGATCTGTTCGACGTGCACGTGTTTCTGCCGTGCCCAGGGATGGTCGTCGCGGACCACGGCAATAATCGGATAGCGTCGGTAAAGCTGCGTATCAAAGCGCTGGTCGAATTCGGAGAGCGCAAGAATCGCCACATCGATATCGAAGTTGAACAAGCGTTCCAGCGTTTCTCTTTCGGGAGAGAACGAGGTTTCCAGTTCGATATCGGGATGGCGCTGCATCAGTTCGTAAGTGAGGTTCATCGCAATCGGTGGGGAGACCGCGCCCAACCGCAGCATGCCGGTCTTGCGTTGCTTGAAACTTTGCAGAAGTTGCACGGCTTCATCCTCTTGGCCGAATAGACCTTGGGTGATTGCGTAAAGCTTGTGGCCTGCCGAACTCATCTCGATAAAGCGCCCGCGACGATGGAAGAGCTCCACGGAAAACTTCTTTTCCAGCGCGTTGACCTGCTCACTGACGGTCGGCTGGCCGACGCTCAGGTACTCGGCGGCGAGGGTGAAACTGCCGGTCTTCGCCACCGCGTGAAAGGAACGTAACCACTTGTGGTACTGGTACATGAAAAGATCCTGTTCCTGAGCCGTCGCCTGTCATTTCAAATGGCTATGCCGAGCACTCAGCGCCTGATGAACAGCGCGACAAGCGCACTGCACAGGCACGCCGAGGTGACCACGATGAAGATCAACGAGGTGTTCCCGGTACTGTCGAGCATACTGCCGATCAGGGGTTCCGCCAGGCCGGCGAACAGATAGGACGAGAAATTCATCACACCGGTGGCGGTGCCTGCACGCTTTGCCCCGACCAGGTCCGGGCACAGTGCCCAGAAGCTGGACGCCGGGCCGTAAACGAAGAAGCCGCAAAGGAACAACGCCACCAAACCCATCGCGCTGTGCGGCGCAAGGGTCCACATCCACAGACTGGTGCCGGCACCGAGGAACATGTAGAGCATGATCGCCAGGTAGCGTTTGGAGCCAAACAGCTTGTCTGATATCCAGCCATTGCTGAGGGCGCCGATGGCCATGCCGACCGGCAGGGCAACCGTGATCCATTTCGGATCGATCAGGCTGTCGCCGCTTTTCCAGTTGGCACCCAGAAAGTGCACCGGCACCCAGACGATCAGGCCATAGCGAGCGGCGTTCTGGAACCCCAGGGACACGGCGGCGATGATCAGGCGAAAGTTCTTCAGCACGGCTTTGTAGCGTTGCGCCGAGGTTTCGACTTCGCCGTGGGCCACTTCGTGATTTTTGTCTTCGGCGTTGGCGACACCGGTATCGCCAAGCGGTTCGAAGCCCAGGTCCTGTGGGCGTTCACGGGCTACCAGGTAGAAAATAATGCCGCCCGCCAGCATCAGCAGCACGGGCAAACGGAAGATCCAGCGCCACTCCAGATGCATCACATCGAGTACAACGATTGACGTCACGTACGACAGGACCGAGGCGCAGCCGGCGGCGAATACGTAAAAGCCATACACCTTGCCGCGCTCACCGGCGCTCCACCAATTGGAAATCAGCCGACTGCCCGGCGCCCAGCCCAGTGCCTGGAAGTAGCCATTGATGCCCCACGGCAGGATCAGCGCGGCGAAACTACCGGCGAAACTGGTCACCCAGTTGGCGCCACACGACAGCACGGCACCGAGGGTCATGATGCGGCGGCCGCCGAATTTGTCGGCGAGGTTGCCGTTGATGGCCTGGCCAATGGCGTAGGCCCAGAGCATGGCGGCCGATGCCCAGCCAAGGTGTTCCTTGGTAAAGCCGAACTCGGCCTGGATGCCCGGAATGGCGAAACCGAACGTCTGCCGGCCGGTGTAGAAAAACAGATAACAGAACATCGCGGCCAGCAGCATGCGCCACTGGGCGACGCGAAACGACGAGGTGGAGACTGCGAGACCTGGCATGGTTTGGGCACGATTCATGATCTTTTCCTTATTATTGTTCGGTCCCTCCGATTGGCGTCGGAGGGTGCACTCTTTTGTGGGTGCAGCAGGAAATCGCCGCGGCCCGTCACGCCGCTGGCAGTGCTTGGTTTAGGGGCGGCGCTAGGCGGCTTTTGAGCCGATGAAGTTTTTGCCGCGTGCGCCCTGCATCGCGAAATCAATCATTTCCTGGGCTTGCGACGCCGTTACGCCGTAGTCGGCAAACTCGGTTTTCACGTCGAGGCTGTGCAGGAAATCGCGCAATTGGGTCTGGGCTTTGTGCAGGTCATTGCCAAAAATCCGTTGCAGCGTTCGGTCGCGTGCTTCGTCATGGCCCCAGGCGAGCCCCAGCACCAGCGGCAGGGTGAAAGAGCAGGCGATACCATGGGGCAGGCCATAGCGCAGGGTCATTTCGTAGGAAATGGAATGGGCGAGGGCGGTTTTGGTATTGGAGAACGCTAACCCGGCCTTGAGTGCGGCCAATGCCATGCGTGAACGCAATTCCTGATTGGACAGGTCACGACGCAGCAGCGGCAGGCATTCCAGAATGTCGGCGATGGCGGACATCGCGAAGGTGTCGGAGATCGGATTGGCATTGATGTTCCACACCGACTCCAGTGCATGGGACAGGGCATCCAGGCCTGTGGAGACGGTGACACTTGCGGGCACCGTCAACATCAGTTGCGGGTCGATGATGGCCACTTTAGGCCAGGTGCATTCCAGGTGCAGGGAATATTTCTTGTGGCTGGCCGAATCCCAGATCGTCGCCCAAGGCGTGACTTCGCTGCCGGTGCCCGCTGTTGTCGGTGCCGCAATCAGCCACTTGCTGCGCGCCGGAACGAAGGGTTTACCCGTTGCCAGCAACGCGAGCAGTTCATCGAAGCGACCCGATTCGGTGCCTACGATCAACGCCTTGGCGGTATCGATCGCGCTGCCTCCGCCCACGGCGATGACCGCATGGCACTCGCCGGCCTCTTGCCAAAAACGCTCATAGGTATCACGCAGTTGAGCCACGTCGGGATTGGGCTGCACATCTTCGATCACGTAAACCAGCCGGTCGCCCAATAGATCTTGAATGCGATCCACCAAGCCCAACCCGCGAGCTTCGGGAAAGGTCACCAGGGCGACTTTCTGGTTTTCGGTGATGTCGGCCAGCTCGAGAAGGCTGCCCCAGCCGAAACGTGTATCAACTGGATTGTGGAATCGGGCAATCATGGCGGGTCCTTTGTTTTTGTTGTCGGAAGTGGCCCCATGCTCGCGGTCTGGTCACAACAGCACAAATCGATAATTCCTCGGTTTGAATCGGCTGGACCGATAATGGCGGGCGCCATTAATGCGCGCGACGCACGCCATTGAGTGCGAAGTCGAAAATGTCAAAATTGCGCAGACGCGTTGAAGCTGCCCGCTGCAGATAGACGTCGCTGACAGGATGAGACAGCAGGAAGGGCACTGACTGCTCGGAATAACCACCGTGGGAGCGCAGAGGGCGGTCGCCGATACCCGAAAGGTCATGCTCGCTGGCGCAAGAGCCAAGTACACAGGACTCGCTTGAAATCACCACGATATCCGCTTCGCGATCTTCTGGCAGACCGAGTTTCATTGCGGCTTGTTGGCGGCTCAACGTGTCTTCGATGCCGGACAAGCCACTGATGTAGTCGATCATGGCTTCGATGTTTGACGGGTCTTTTGCATACACCCTGACGAAGGAACCGAGGGCTCCGTGATGACGAACAAACGGGTCGGTTATCGGGCAAATCACGCGCGCGCTGTTTGCGCCGAACTTCTCCTCCAGTTTGTCTTGCAGGAACATCACGTTCGGTAGGCCGGCCGCGGTATTTTTATCGGACATGCCGTGATCGGCGACACAACCGACAATCGCGCCTTGCTCGGTAAATGCTTGCAGTCGGTCATCAATGGCTTTGAGAAAGTCGTTGGACTCTCGGGTGCCGGGCGCAAACTTGTGCTGGATGTAATCGGACAACGACAAGTACAGCACGTGAGCGCGCTTTTGTTTAAGCAGCGCCAGGCCGGCATCCAGTACGAACAGTGACAGATCAGCCGAATACATGTCGGGCAATGGGCGGCCGACCAAGGCCGGAACGTCATCGATGCCATGTTCTTCCAGGGTACAGGTGCCGGCTTTTTCCGAGGAGAAGCAGATGCCCTCAAGGTGATGGCCGAGCACTTTGCGCAGCTTGTCCTTGGCGGTGACCGCCGCCACCGCGACACCGGCCCGAGACAGTAGCGCCAGCAGGGTCTCGCCGCGCAACAGGCTGGCGTCGGTCATCATGATTTCCTTGCCGGTCTCGCGGTCCAGGTAATAGTTGCCGGCGATACCGTGTACTTCAGGTGCAACGCCCGTGACGATGGACACGTTGTTGGGGTTGGTGAAGGACGGCATCACACAATCGGCGGTACTGGCAAAACCCTGAGAGTGAAAACGCGCGATGGTCTGGCAGACGCCATCGGCGATGCCTTGTGCGATGTATTGCGGGTCGCAGCCATCAATGCAAACAATCACCACCGGTTGGGTTGGAAGAGCGTATCGGCGTTGGTACAGCGTTATTGAATGGGACATGACAGGCTCTCACTTGAGGGGGCGTGTTCAGTACACTATCGTGCAAACAATTAACGTGCTGTGCCGTTTTGGCGCCTATATGTGAGTTTTAGTCACAGTCAATTGATGGGATCATCATGACCCGCATTCCACCATTACCCGCCCTCAAGGCGTTTCTCGCCGCTTGCCGCGCCGGCAGTTACAGCGCCGCCGCAGAGGAACTGAACGTCACTCATGGCGCTGTCAGTCGGCAGATCCAGACCCTTGAAGACTGGTTGGGGCAAAAGCTTTTCGAGCGGGCAGGGCAGCGCATGGCCCCCACAGCCCATGCGCTGGCTTTCGCCCTGGAAGTCAGCGAGGCTTTTGAGCGAATCAACGACGCCGCGCAACGCTACGGCAAGGGCAGCGCCAGCATGCTACTGCGGGTCAGCGCGCCCGCGACCTTTGCCATGCGCTGGCTTATCCCGCGTTTGAACGACTTTCACCAGCAACACCCCGGCATGTTGATCCAGGTTCAAACAGCGACCAGCCAGCAAATATCGTTGGCAGGCAGCTTCGACCTGGCGATCCGCCGTGGCTCCCCGCAAACCGACCACTTCAGTGCCCAGCCTTTCCTGGATGAATGGCTCACGGTGGTAGCGGCTCCGAGTCTGTTGGCCCGAGTGCCGCTCAATTCACTGGCGGACTTGCGCAATCATTTGCTGCTGGAAACCGAGACGCGCCCAGGGGATTGGCAGCAGTGGCTGAATTCGGCAGGTTCGACCGAACACGGAAATACCGAGCGTCAGCGCTTCGATCATTTCTATGTGACGTACACCGCGCTGATTGATGGGCTTGGCCTGGGCATCGGCCCGATGCCGACCCTGGAGCATGACGTCAATGTCGGGCGCCTGGTGTTGCCATTCGCAAACATCCGCACCCCCAGCCGCCGC
This sequence comes from Pseudomonas sp. RIT-PI-q, assembly GCF_001297125.1. GTDB lineage: Bacteria > Pseudomonadota > Gammaproteobacteria > Pseudomonadales > Pseudomonadaceae > Aquipseudomonas. Next base: position 44,098 of record NZ_LHPC01000020.1, on the reverse strand, counting down.
TATTACAGCCTGACCCCGGCAGGCGTGCCGAAGACGCTGATACATCGCAAGTTCGAGACCTGGTTGCTCGCTCAAGGGAACATCGAAGCGGCAAGACAAGACGCGCCAGCGACGAAAACACAGTGACCACTCAGCGTTCACCCCTTGGCGCGGTGACGCAGGCGTGAGTAAGAAATCAGCATGCTGGTCAGTTCTTGTGTGACTCGGCTGAACGGTGGCACGCGACGGCTGATCAAGCACACCTCACTCGATTCCAACGGCTCCCGAATCGAAATGCTGATAAGCGACGAAGAAAATAACTTCAGGCTGGGAAGCAGGCAGGGCTCAATGGTCAGGTAATCCGTTTCGGAGATGATGTGAAGGATTTCCAGCAGCGATTCGGTAGTGATCGCGATCTTCGGCGGTGGCAAGTCTTGGGCCTTGAACAGTTCGTTCAGATGGTTCTCCGCGCTACCGACAACCCCGGCTGGCCGAACGCTGATCCACTGGCAATCGGCTAATTCGCGCACTGAGCGAGCCTCTGCCAGGGGATGTCCCTTGCGGGCGATAACGCTGGCTTTCGAGCTGTACAGCCGCTCAATGTGCAGGTCGATATCGCAGGCTTTTGGATTCAGGGGGCACATCACGAAGTCGAGCCGACCTGTTCGAATCATCTCGATCAGCATTTTCGTCTTTCCGCTGGCGACATGCAGCTGCACGTTTGGAAATCTGCTGGTAAAACTGCTGAAGACCGGCATCAAACACGCCGCCAGTGATTCTGCTGTAACACCCAATGAGACTTGACCCTCAGGCACACCATTCCATTGGCGGACGTCTTGTACCGCGCAATCGCAATCGAGGATGATCGAGCGTGCCCGAGTCAGGAAAACCTTACCGGCCAGGGTCAGGCTGATGCCTTGACTGGAACGCACCAACAAGGTGACCCCGAGTTCTCTTTCCAGGCTTTGAATCGACTCTGTCAATGTACTTTGAGCAGCGTCCAGTGTGCGTGCCGCCGCACGAAAGCTGCCCATGTCGACCACTGAGCAGAAGGCTCGCAGCTGGATTAGCTTCATGAAGCACAGCCTTCAGGGGCGTGGTTGGTAGAGACAAAACATTTCTCGGCGCTTGCGGTGTTCATGGCTGAATTTTCAATGGAAAGGGCGTTGAAGATAGATATAAATCGTAAGCGATCAAATCGTACGTGATTTGTGAATGTTCAATTAAACACCTGACGATGTCAAAGCGGGCGTTGCTCGTTGGCGACGAGCGGTTGCGCAAGATTAAGAGCGAAGGGCAGTGGAGGGCGGGCGGAAAAGCCGAAGGTGATCGGTTTTTCCGTTCTATTCGGCGCCTTGAGCGTGCCTATAAAATCAGTCCTGTCAGATAGTTACGTTCTTTAGTTCTATTTGAATGTCATTAAAACAATTAGGAATCACTGATGAGCAAAATCGAAAAAGTCCTGGCAACCGGTAAATCGCACACCACCTTGAGCAGTTCCGGCAACACGTCGCGCGGGCACAACGGCAAACTCGACATTGAACTGTCAACGCCCGGTGCCGAGCAGCCGGCCCACGTGTTCGCAGCGACCCAACCGCACCCCACCGCCGAGCAGTTGTTTGCCGGTGCGTGGTCTGCTTGCTACATCGCAGCCCTTGGTCTTGCGGCCAAAACGTTGAAGGTGACGATTCCTGCGGATGTATCCGTCGACATCGAGATCGACCTGGGTCAAAGCGACAGCGGTTACCTGCTTCAGGCGGGGTTCAATGTGCATTTGCCAGGTCTTTCTCATGAGGTGGCTTCGGCTATCGCACATGCAGCGGATCAGATGTGCCCGTACTCGAAGGCAACGCGCGGCAATATTGACGTTTACTTTAATGTCCAGACGTCGTGACTGGACGAGTTGCTTAATTACCGAGCCAGGTAATACCGCTCTAATCAAACATTTCCGTGCCTGGTTATAGTGGATAGAAGTTTAGCTTCTGCTATGCCTGCCTGCTGTAATACGCCTTATTGAATCCAATTCAGCATGACCCCTTGTCGTTGGCACCTTTTAACAAGGCGCTCTACGCGTAACTTTGCGCCTCAGGAGCCTGTATGCCAAAACATGTAAAGCAACTCTCCCTGACCAGACGTACATTTTGCGGCGCTGCCGCCGTGGCCTGTGCTGTTGCGCCGTTAGGGTTACTCGGTTTCTCAAACAGGATTGATGCAATGCCTAAAACAACAAACACAAACAGTATTTCCAATGAAATACGCCCGTTCCATTTCAGTGCCAAAGATTCAGATCTTTCAGAATTACGCAGACGTATTCAAGCAACAAGATGGCCGGACAAGGAACTGGTCAGTGACTCCTCCCAAGGTGTACAACTGGCAACAATCCAGAAACTGGCCCACCACTGGGCGACAAACTACGACTGGCGAGTGATTGAATCCAAAATAAACGCAGTTCCGAACTTCATCACCCATATTGATGGCTTGGATATCCATTTCATTCATGTCCGCTCAAAACACCAGAATGCCTTGCCACTGCTGATGGCGCACGGATGGCCTGGGTCGATCATTGAATTGATGAAAGTCATCGGACCGCTCACCGATCCCACGGCGTACGGTGGCAATGCCGCCGATGCGTTCAGCCTGGTGATTCCGTCGATGCCCGGTTACGGCTTCTCCGAGAAACCGACCGAGCGGGGTTGGAATCCGGTGCGTATCGCCGATGCCTACATCGAGTTGATGAAGCGTCTCGGATACACCCGGTATGGCGCGCAAGGAGGCGACTGGGGCTCTATCGTTGTCGATCTGATGGCGGTGAAGGCACCAACCGGTTTGATCGGTATTCACTCGAACATGCCGGGCGTCATCCCGCCTGAACTTGATGCGGCGCTGTTTCGCGGCGAGCCAGTACCCGGCGGTCTTTGCGATGAGGAGAAGCTCGCGGCGGATCAACTCGCCAACACCTACAAGCACATCGGCTACGCCATCATGATGGGCGACAGGCCCCAGTCGCTGACAGGTCTTGCTGACTCACCCGTTGGTTTGGCGGCGTTCATGCTTGATCACGATCCTAAAAGCTACGAGATGATTGCGCGCTCCATTGACGGCCACGCGGAAGGGCTCACCCCCGATGACGTCCTCGACAACATCACCCTGTTCTGGTTGACCAATACCGCCGTTTCTTCAGGGCGGCTCTATTGGGAGAACAGGTCAACATTCTTCGCCGTCAAGGGCGTCAACATTCCGGTCGCGGTGAGCGTATTTCCGGATGAACTGTATGCGGCGCCGAAAAGCTGGGCGGAGCAGGCCTATCCCAAACTCGTGCATTACAACAAGTTGCCCAAAGGGGGGCACTTTGCGGCGTGGGAGCAGCCGGCGCTGTTCTCACAGGAAGTGCGGGCCGGGTTCAAATCTCTGAGGTAAGCGACAAGACCCCAGGCGACGAAGTCCTGATCCTGGTTGTATGAAGGGCAGGGTGGCTCGGTTCGGATTGTTGATCGCCATGCGTGAAGGGATCCGAATCGCGCCACCAGAATGTGAGGTCGCACCTACCGCTCGTCGTCTGTGCGAAAAATAATATTTGACATCGCCTGGGCTTTGATCGAATATTTATTCATCGCATACGACCAAATCGAAAGCGACAAGAAGCCCACGAGTTGCCGTTTGGAGATTCAGCCATGACCACCGAAAGCAGCTACAACATGTCCTTCTCTACCGATCACGCTTTCCATGGTCACAACGGCAACAACTGGATCACAGCAGCGGGCAATTGATAAACGTTGCCTTTTTTAATCACACAAATGACGCATGCGATTAAATCGTATACAGCAATTAACTTCTGAGGAAACACCCATGAGCAAAATCGAAAAAGTACTGGCAACCGGCAAAACCCACACCACCCTCAGCGGTCGTAACGGCAACCTCGATATCGAACTGTCTTCGCCAGGTTCCGCTCAGCCGGCCCACGTATTCGCCGCTACTCAGCCTCATCCGAAAGCCGAGCAACTGTTTGCCGGTGCATGGTCGGCTTGCTACACCGCTGCGGTCGGGCTGGTGGCCCAGGAACGCAACATCGTGTTGCCGGCGGACCTGGCCGTCGACATCGAAGTGGACCTGGGCCAGACTGGTCCGGCCTATTTCCTTCAGGCCCGTCTGACCCTGCGCGTGCCGGGGCTGGATCACGATGTAGCGACCGAACTGGCACATATCGCCGACTCCATCTGCCCGTACTCCAAAGCGACACGCGGCAATATCGATGTTGCCCTGAACGTTATTACGGCGTGATGCCGGGACGCATCAATATAGTCGCAAGCGATACAAGCGCGTACGAATCATAAACCTGTAAACCTGAGGGAATCATCATGAGCAAGATCGAAAAAGTACTGGTCACCGGCAAAACCCACACCACCCGCAACAGTGCGGGCAACACGTCGCGCGGCCATAACGGCAGCCTCGACATCACGCTTTCATCGCCCGGCAGCGCCAAACCGGAACACGAGCTCATCGCTGTCCAGCCGCACCCGAAAGCCGAGCAATTGTTCGCCGGTGCGTGGTCGGCCTGCTACATCGCAGCGGTGGGGCTGGCCGCCCAACAGATGAAGGTGACACTGCCGACCGACACGGCCGTCGACATCGAGGTTGATCTGGGCCAGACCGGGCCAGCCTACTTCCTCCAGGCTCGACTGACCCTGCGGGTGCCGGGTCTGGAACACGGTGTCGCGACTGAACTGGCGCACAACGCCGATCAAATCTGCCCGTACTCCAAAGCAACACGCGGCAACATTGACGTCGCTATCAACGTCCTCACCGCCTAAAGCACCGTCAGCTCGCCAGGGGCATCCCTGGCGAGCCGGTTGTCGACGTAAACAGATTTGATGGCCTTGGATAATGATTGCCAAAGGTGTGAGCACTTCCGACACCATCGTATGCGATGTATAGTTGGCGCCATGCGATCCACCCGCTTTTGGCCATAGAGAATGCTCATGAAATCCACTGAAAAGAAATCCGCACTGGACCTGAAGCTTTCCGATTTCCTGTGTTTTGCGGTGTATTCCTCAAACCTCGCTTTCGGCAAGGCTTATAAACCCATGCTTGAACGGCTTGGCCTCACCTATACGCAGTACATCACCTTGGTGGCGCTGTGGGAGGAAGACAACCAGACGGTTGGTAGCCTCGGCGAAAAACTGTTCCTCGAATCCAATACCCTCACACCGATCCTGAAGAAGTTGGAAGCGATGGGCTATGTGTTGCGCCAGCGTGACCCGAAAGACGAGCGCCAGGTGAGGATCAGCCTGACGAAAGAAGGGCGCAAATTGCGTGAAGGTTTGACGGAAGATGGCTTCCCGCAAACCGGTCTCGATCCTGACGACTTCGTGCAAATGCAGAAGGCCATTGTGAAATTACGCAGCAATCTGATCCGGACGACGAAAGACAGGGAGTAAGTCGTTTCGAGTAAAAGTTGTGAGTTGGCGCAGATTTTCGAGGTGCATCCTGATACGGGTTCCAAACCTTCCCGGGTTCGCACTCGGGGAGGTTTTTTTATGGCTGGGTTGTAGCGGGCAGGCAAAGCCCGCATCAGAGCGGCAGGGCGATGTTTTTGCTGTGTCGTTGAGGGCTCCTTCGCGAGCAGGCTCGTTCCCACAGGAGGAATGCGGCGCAAATGTAGGCGCGAGGCTTGCCCGCGAAGGCCATCACACGGTCTCGTGTCACCCAGTTCAGCGAGAGCCAACAGTGGCTCCCGTTGAGTGACCATTGCACGATGGAACGGAGGGACTATTGATTCTGTGGATCGAACTGCTTGTCGCGGATAAACAACGCCGGAATCACGCCACAAATGAAGTAGGCCGCGCCCATCACGATAAAGCCCATCCCGATCGAACCATGGGAGGCGAGGAAGCCGATGGATGCCGGCGCGATAGCTGCACCGAGACGACCAATGTTGTAGGCACCACCCACGGCGGAGCCACGCAATTTGACCATAAAGCTTTCGGTCATATAGGTGGCGTTCACACCATAGGGAATGCCGTACAGGAAGCCGAACACCACCAGCATCCACAGGATGTTTTCCTGGCTCTGGAACAACACGATTGCAGGCAGGAACACCGCCGTACCCAGTGCGCCAAAGGCGAACACGGCACGACGCCCGATACGGTCCGCCGCCAGGCCAGCGAGAATTTTCCCGAGGATCATGGCGGTATAGGTGCCCACCATGTAACCGGTCATTGAACTGAATTTCATACCCAGTTCACTTTCCAGGTACGTCGGCATCCAGTTGCTCACGCCGTAGTAGCCAAATTGCAGGAAGCCCGCCGTCAGCGCCCAGAGAATGAACATGCGGCGAGCCTGCGGGTCGCTGAAAATCTGCCTGAACACACTCTCGCGTTTTTCGCTCGACAGCTTGCTGCGGCCAGCGAGTTTCTGCCGCGCCCGCGCGGCTTGAGCATCGATCCAGGCTTGCGGTTCAGGAACGAAGCGTTGCATGGCCAGGGCGAGGACCACTGGGATGATGGCGATGTAAAACAGCCAGCGCCAGCCATGGACCGGCAGTATCCAGCCTGCCAGCAACGTCGCGACGATGTACCCCACCGACCAGCCTGCCTGCAGGGTGCCGAGCGCCGTGGTGCGGTATCGAGTCGGTACGTATTCGGACATCAGCGTGTTGCAGGCGACATAGAGGGCACCAATGCCCAGCGATGCCACGAACCGGATGATCGCGAACTGCCAATAGCTATGGGTGAGACCCAACACCGCCGACCCCACTGAAAACAGCGTGATACTCCAGACCACGGTTTTCACCCGGCCGAAGCGATCGCACGCCCAACCCCCGTAGATGCCACCGATGGCCATGCCGGCCAGGGTGAAGCTCCCGAGGCTGCCGGCCTCGACGTTGCTCAAGCCGAACTCAGCCTTGAGGCTGCCCAGGCTGTAGGAGAGCAGCATCAAATCAGCGCCGTCGATCAACAATCCAAGGAAGCAGAAGATAAACACCAGTACCCAGGTACTGGTTTTTGCATGCGTGGTCTCACCCACCTGAGCCGTAGTGTCCATAGCGTTACCTTGTTGTATTTATGAGAGGAACGATGTGAATCGGGGTTGAGGATTCTCAGAGCCTGGCGTCGCGGATCATGTTTCGGGCAATCACGATCTGTTGGATCTGGGTGGTGCCTTCATAAATGCGGAACAGACGAACATCCCGGTAGAAGCGCTCGATGGCGTATTCGCTGACATAGCCGGCGCCGCCATGAATTTGCACGCAACGGTCGGCGACACGCCCGCACATTTCGGTGGCGAACATCTTGGCGCAGGAGGCTTCGGTGCTGACGTTACGACCCTCGTCGCGTTTGCGTGCGGCATCGAGCACCATGCAGCGGCTTGCATAGATTTCAGCCTTGCTGTCGGCGAGCATCGCCTGGATGAGCTGGAATTCGGCGATGGGCTGGCCAAACTGTTTACGCTCAAGGGCGTAATGCAACGCATCGTCGAGCATGCGTTCTGCGGCGCCGACACTGAGTGCTGCAATATGCAGGCGACCCTTGTCGAGAACTTTCATCGCGGTCTTGAAGCCGACGCCTTCGACGCCGCCGATCAATTGGCTGGCAGGTATCCGCGCGTTCTCGAAAATCACGTCGCAGGTGTGCGCACCTTTGTGGCCCATTTTGTGATCGGGTTTGCCCAGGGAAACGCCTGGCGTGCCACGCTCGACAATAAACGCACTGATACCGCCGGCACCTTTGATCCCGGGGTTGGTGCGTGCCATGACCGTGTAGATGCTGGCATGCGGTGCGTTGGTGATGAAGCGTTTGGTGCCATTGAGGATGTAGCTGTCACCGTCGCGCACGGCGGTGGTTTTCAGCGAGGCTGCGTCTGAGCCGGAGTCTGGCTCGGTCAGGCAGAAGGAGCTGAGCAGTTCGCCACTGGCGAGCCTGGGCAAGTAGTGATGTTTCTGTTCTTCGGTGCCGTCCAGGAGGATGCCGATGGAGCCGATGCCGTTGTTGGTGCCGATGTAGGAGCGAAAGGCCGGTGACGTCCGGCCCAGTTCGAAAGCGATATTTACTTCCTCTTCCATGGTGACACCCAGACCACCGAAATCTTCCGGAAGCGTCAGGCCGAACAAGCCCATTTCCCGCATCTGCTCAACGATATCGTGCGGGATGGCGTCAGTTTCAGCGACCTCGTTTTCACGGGGGATCAGCACCTCGTTGACGAACTGGTGAAGTGAATTCACCAAAATCTGCAGCGTTTCGGTATCACGGATCATGGGCGCTCCTGGAGGCTCGTCAGCGAGCCGATTGTTTTAGGGCGCCGTTACTCCGTTGCCTCAGCGAGCAGCGGCGCCAATGTTGTTGACCATGTCGATCAGACGCGGTCCGATATCGTCCATGAGTTGCTCCCGCGGAAGCTGGAAGCTCGGTCCACCGCAGTTGAAGGTCAGCAACCCGAACTGCGGGTGTAGCAACGGCACGGCAACGGAGTTCACATCGCGGTGCCACTCTCCCATCGACAGGCAGAAGCCGTAGTCGGAGAAATCCCTGAATGCTTTGTCCAGCCCCTTACGGATGGCTGGCCATTGCTCCGTTTCGCGCTGGCGAATGTGGTCGAGCAAAAACTCCCGCTCGGTTTCCGGCATCGCTGCAAGGCACGCACGGCCCATCGAACTTTGGGCCATGGGCAGGTAGCTGCCGATCTGCCGCCGCATGGTTGTGTTGCCTTTGCCCTGGACGACATCCAGGTAAACCATCTGCAGTCGATCACGGGCGGCCATCGCGACGGCGGCCTGCGCATGATTGGCCAGTTCCTCCATCAGCGGATGAGCCAGCGAGCGAATCGACAGATTCGACAACATGGCGTAGCCGAAACCGAGCACACCGACGTCCAGTTGATACTTGCCCGAATGCACTTCACGTTTGAGGCAGCCCAGGCGCATGAGCGTATTGGTCAGACGTGTCACGGTCGGTTTGGGCAGCCCGGTCATTCGCGCCAGGTCCTGATTGCCCAACACGTTCTGGCGCGGCGTGAAGCACCTCATCAATTCGAGTCCTCGCGCCAGTGCAGTCACGAACTGGCCACCACTTTCGTCCTCGTTCAGTGCGCTGGCGGGATCGAGCATGCCTTTCTTCAGCAAGTCGATTTCATCCGTTCCTTTGGTGGTGTCCGCAGCGGGTTGGTCGGCTTTGTTGCGACTCATGGTAGAACCTCACTTTTGGGAAATGCAAGTAAATAAAATCAAGTTTCGCTAGGCGAAACTATAAATGTCGAACCTTTAAAAGCCAATAGATTTCTAAACTGAACACTAAGTCATTGAAAATAAAAGGTTAAAAGTAACGATCAATATTTTCTGTTTACAGGGATTTGGATGCGTATCTATGATTAATCACAAATACGGTATCTAGTTTCGTATAGCGAAACAACAATGAGAGGTAGGTATGGGTTCCCGAGAATCGGTAGTGGATCTGCACATCCGTGACGATGCCGTCGCTGTCGTACGAATTGATCGGCCCGAGGTCAAGAATGCACTTAACGGTGCAGTCCGCGAACAATTGGCCACGATTTTTCGCGCGCTGGCCGACGATGATCGGGTCCGTGCAATCGTCCTGACCGGCGGTGAGCAGTGCTTTGTTGCCGGTGCAGACATCCGCGAGTTTGCCGATGCGAGCCCTATCGAGATGTATCGTCGTCACACCGAGTACCTGTGGGAGGCGATCAGCCGCTGCCCCAAACCGGTGATCGCTGCGGTGAATGGGGTCGCGCTCGGTGGCGGCTGCGAGTTGGCAATGCATTGCGACATCATCGTGGCCGGGCAATCGGCCCGTTTCGCTCAGCCAGAAGTCAAGCTCGGCCTGATGCCGGGCGCCGGTGGTACGCAGCGCCTGATTCGCGCCGTCGGCAAGTTCCAGGCCATGCGTATTGCGCTGACCGGCTGCCTGGTAGCGGCGCGGGAAGCGCTGGCCATGGGCATGATCAGCGAGATGGTGAGCGATGAACAAACGATTCCACGCGCGCTTGCGCTGGCGGCGGAAATAGCTGCCTTGCCGCCTCTGGCTGTGGCGCAGATTAAGGAAGTGATGTTGGCCGGTGCCGATCTGCCCCTGGACAGCGCCCTGGCATTGGAGCGCAAGGCGTTTCAGTTGCTGTTCGACTCCAGGGACCAGAAAGAGGGGGCCCGTGCCTTCCTGGAAAAACGCAAAGCCATTTTCTCGGGAGAATGATTGATGACACACGAGATCAATCACGTCGCTATTGTCGGTGCGGGCGTCATGGGCAGCGGCATCGCTCAAATTGCGGCGCTGGCCGGTATTGATGTCCTGCTGTTCGATAATCGCGAAGGCGCCGCCCAGGCTGCCCGCGACAGCCTCAAGCGCACGCTCGACAAGCTGGTGAGCAAGGGCAAGTTGGCGGGCAGCGCGGCCCAGGTTGCAATCGATCGAATTCAGGTCGCCACCTCGCTGAGCGAACTCAAGGACGTCGACCTGGTCGTCGAAGCCATCATCGAGCGCCTGGATGCCAAACAGGCGTTACTCGCCGAACTTGAAGCGGTCGTCGCTGACGACTGTGTGCTGGCAACCAATACCTCTTCGCTGTCGGTAACCAGTATCGCCCGACTCTGTCGGATACCTGAGCGGGTTGCCGGCTTCCACTTCTTTAACCCGGTGCCACTGATGAAAGTGGTGGAGGTCATTGATGGCCTGGCCACTGACCGGCAGGTGGGTGATCGCCTGCAAGCGTTGGCGGCACGCATGGGCCACTGCGGTATTCGCGCCAAAGACACGCCAGGTTTCATCATCAACCATGCCGGACGAGCCTACAGCACGGAAGCCCTGCAAATGCTCAAGGAGGGCGTGACCGAGCCCGCCGAGATCGACCGAATCCTGCGTGAGGGGTTGGGTTTTCGCATGGGGCCGCTGGAGTTGTTCGACCTGACCGCCCTGGATGTCTCGCACCCGGTGATCGAATCGATCTATAACCAGTTTTACCAGGAGCCTCGCTATCGCCCCGCAGCGCTGACCCGGCAAATGCTTGAGGCTGGCTACGTCGGCCGCAAAGTCGGACGCGGTTTTTATCGCTACGCCGATGGCCAAATGGTTGATGCACCCCAGCCGCAGCCAGTACCGGTCGTGCAAGCGCTGCCGCCGGTGTGGCTCGGTACTGAAAACGAGGCTGATCACACCCGCCTGACTGCTTTGTTGGAGCAGTTGGGTGCGCAAGTGGAGCAGGGCACTACGCCGTCCAGCGAAGCACTTTGTCTGTTGGCGCCCTACGGTCTGGATGCCACGAGTGCCGCTGAGCGCTTTGCCACCGACCCGACCCGCACGGTGTGCCTCGACCCGATTCTCGACAGCGCTCGCTACCGCACGCTGATGCTCACGCCGGCCACGCGAATCGACATGCGCAATGCCGCACACGCCTTGCTGGCTCGCGATGGTGTCGGTGTCAGCGTGATCAACGACAGCGTCGGTTTCGTCGCCCAGCGCGTGCTGGCCATGATCGTCAACCTGGCCGGGGACATCGTCCAGCAACGGATCGCCACCGTCGAAGACCTCGAAGAGGGCGTGCGCCGGGGGCTGGGTTATCCGCAGGGGCCTTTGGCGTGGGGCGATAGTGTTGGCGCCAAACGTCTCCTGACCATCCTTGAGCGCATGACCGAGTTGACCGGCGATCCACGTTACCGCCCCGGCCCGTGGTTGCGCCGGCGCGCAACACTGGGCCTTTCGCTGCGCCACCTCGAACCGACACTCAGCTGAGTACCGCCCGTGCAGTGTCGGCCAAGGGCTGGCAATGGTTATTGAACGCGTCTGAATGCGTAAACAGAAGGTGATTTGAAATGGGTGCTTTAACGGGATACCGCGTTCTCGATTTGAGCCGCGTGCTGGCCGGCCCCTGGTGTGGCCAGACCCTTGCCGACCTGGGAGCTGAAGTCATCAAGGTCGAACGGCCGGGCATGGGTGATGATACCCGTGGCTGGGGCCCGCCCTGGATGAAGGGGCAGAATGACGAGACGACTCAGGAAGCCTCTTATTACCAGTCGACCAACCGCGGCAAGTTGTCGGTGGCGCTGAACCTGGCCAGCCCCGAAGGCCAGGAGATCGTGCGTGCCTTGGCCTCCAGCTGTGACGTGCTGATCGAAAACTACAAGGCCGGCTCACTGGCAAAATACGGGCTGGATTATGCAACCCTGTCCGAACTCAATCCGCGATTGGTGTATTGCTCGGTGACGGGTTTCGGGCAAACAGGCCCTCGGGCTGCCGAGCCAGGCTATGACTTCATCGTTCAAGGCATCGGCGGACTGATGAGCATCACCGGTGAGCGTGATGACTTGCCGGGTGGCGGTCCGCAGAAAGTAGGCGTGGCGTTCTCCGACCTGATGACGGGGCTTTACTCGACGGTCGCCATTCAGGCTGCGTTACTCAGTCGCGAGAAAACTGGCCTGGGCCAGCACGTCGACATGGCGCTGCTGGATGTGCAGGTTGCCACGCTATGCAACCAGAGCCAGAACTACCTGGCTTCCGGTAAACCGCCGGGGCGTTACGGTAACGCTCACGCCAATATCGTGCCGTATCAAGTGTTCCGCGCCAGCGATCGCGATTTCATTATTGCCTGCGGCAACGATTCGCAGTTTGTCGACCTGTGCCAGGCAATCGGCCTGCCGGACCTTCCTCAAGACCCGCGCTTCACGCGCAATGCTGACAGGGTCACCAATCGGGAGCAGATCATTGCCATCCTGGCGCAGCATTTCCTCTGTGGCACCGCCGATGAATGGGTAGGACGCATTCATCCGCAGGGCGTTCCGGTCGGCGCGATCAACAGCATCGCCCAGGCACTCGATGAGCCTCAGGTGAAGGCGCGCAACATGCTGGTCAACATTCCCCATCCGCTGAAGCCAGACTTCGTCACCGTCGGCAGCCCGATCAAACTGTCCGGCACACCGGTTGAATACCTGCGTCCAGCGCCGATGCTGGGTGAACACACCGATGAAGTTCTCAAGCGTCAGTTGGGGCTCGATGAGGCACGGCTTGCCGAGTTGAAGAGCCGCGGGGGGATCGAGCAGTTAAGCAAACAATGAGTGCCACGATCGATCCTCGCACGCGGCTTCTGCTCGAAGCGCCGATCGTCCCAACCGTTCTGCGCCTGGCGGCGCCCAATGTGGTGGTGATGATTGTCCAGGCCTCGATCGGACTGATCGAAACCTATTTTGTCGCCAAGCTCGGCACTGATTCGCTAGCCGCGATGGCGCTGGTGTTTCCGATTGTCATGCTGATGCAGATGAGTTCTGCAGGCGCGATTGGCGGCGGCATTGCTTCGTCGATTGCGCGGGCACTTGGCGCAAAACGCCGTGATGATGCGGATGCACTGGTGCTTCACGCGATAGTGATTGCGCTCGGGTTCGCACTCGCCTTCACGTTGGCGCTGCTGTTGGGCGGACGGTGGTTGTTTGCGCAGATGGGCGGTACTGGCGCGTCGCTTGATGCGGCGCTGGTCTATTCGCACTGGGTATTTGCCGGTTCCGTGCTGGTGTGGCTGTTCAACTCGCAGGCGGCGGTGATTCGCGGCACCGGAAATATGGCGGTGCCGGCCTACGTCACTGTCGCGAGTGCGGTGATACTCATCCCGCTGTCACCCTTGCTCATTTTCGGCTGGGGCCCCGTTCCGGGGATGGGCATTGCCGGTGGCGCGCTGGCGCTGCTGCTTTATTACCTTGGAGGAACGCTCGCATTCTGGATGTACCTGCGTTCACCGCGCAGCCTGCTCAAGCCGAGGCTGGTGGGCGTACGGTTTCGTTGGCCGCTGTTTCGCGACATCTTGCGCATTGGTCTCGTTGGCGCGATTGGGACAGCGGCCACGAATTTGTCGATCGGCATCGCGACGGCGCTGTCGGGACATTTCGGGCCGGGTGCGGTGGCGGGCTACGGCACCGCGGCACGCCTTGAATATCTGCTGGTGCCGCTGGCGTTTGGCTTTGGTGCACCGCTGCTGGCGATGGTCGGTACCTGCATCGGTGCCGGCAACCGTGAACGCGCCCTCAAGGCTGCATGGGTGGGCGCCATCATGGTCTTTTTAATCACCGAAGCGATCGGTCTGGCAGCGGCGTTCTTCCCGCACGCCTGGCTGATGCTGTTCGGCAACGAGCCTGACATGCTCAAGACAGGGACCCAGTATTTGCAAACGGTCGGGCCGCTCTACGGCTTCTTTGGTCTCGGGCAGGTGCTGCATTTCGCGTCGCAAGGGGCAGGGCGTCTGTTTTGGCCTGTGACAGGCAACCTCGCGCGGCTGGTTGTGGCTGGCCTCGGGGGATGGCTTGCCTTGCGTTGGGGCGGTGATCTGGTGCATGTGTTCGTTGCGCAGGGCGCAGCATTTGTGGTGTTCGGCCTCGTCATTACCGGTGCGATCGCTGGCGGCGCGTGGTTCGGCCGCGTGGGCTGGCCGCGCAGCACTGCCGCGTTGATGCGACGCATCCAGTCGACTTGATCGTCTCACTGACGTTTTATCAACCGTCTGGGCGAAACGGCTGAGCAACGCGCTCAGCCGCAATGCGCCTGCTATTTTTTAGCGTTCGATGGTGGCGTTCGGCAGCGCCTTGAGATCCGTTACGGTGTAAGACATCGAGGCTCTGAAACCCGCGCCTACGCGAGTGGGTGCAAGATCGGAAACCTCTTCGCCTTCCGCCTGGGGAAAGACCAGGTTCCCTTCGCCTGCCCACGCGTCGACAATGTTGGGATTGTCCATGACCGACACAACCAGCTCATGCACGGCCGGATCGTTATGCTGCCCTGTCGCGAGACGCGGAAAGTGGCGCAAATTGATCAAGGGGCGCGCGCCGAAGCCGAGTTTGGAAACGTCGTCAATTTTGTGTTGGAGCTGGACCTCTCCACGCGCGATTCGCTGACCGGCCGTTGATGCCGTCGCGGCAAAACGCGCGCCTGGTTCTACTTGAGCCGCCGCACGGCTGGGCGCCGAGAACGTGCGCGTTTGGTGGACAGCACCGAGTCGCTTTGGGAAGCCCTGGATGAGGCCGCGCATCAAGGCGGAATCATTGTCGACGAAGATGTAGGGGCAATATGAAACCGGCTGCCCTTCGTGCAAAGCGTCCAGCAGGATAAAAAATTCGCGATATTGGTATCTGGCCGGATCCAGCAGTTCATCGTTTTCACCCGTGAACTGCCAATCCACAAACACGGCGGATGCATGGCCTGGCGACGCGCTATCGACCGTCAATCCGGCAGGCAGCGTATTGGCCACCGCGATGGGATCCGCCCAGAACTCCACCACCAAAAAGTCACCGGAGTAGTGCCATGGCGGAGGAGGGGCAATGCTGGACAGGCCGCGAGGTGTGAGGGGGGTTGTGTAGGACTGGGTCATGAATGTCTCCGGATCAAATAAAAAAGTGGATTATGAATTTGCTGTTGCGACAGGGATTCGACCCGCCATGCCGTTGCCGGGTGACCAGTTCTCACTGGCCACTTCGATGAGGTTGATGAAGACATCTGCCGGGTTGACGCCGGGGGCAATGGCAAGACGCTGAGCCAGGTCCTGGTAGAACCGCTGCTTTTCCTCGGCGCACCGGCCCTCGGTCAACGTGATCTGTATCAGCAGGACGTCCGGGCTACGGGTAAACGGGTAAGTGGTGTTGACACGAAAGTCGGCGTCGTCGTGCTCCGTCACCGACATGAAATACGCTTGCGGGTGCACACCCAAGGTCTGATGCAGTGCGGCATGAATGCCTTCGAGGACGGCGGCGCGGTAGGCTGGCGGCTTGCCTTTGCGCATGGAGATGTGGGTCATTGGCATGGTGAGTTCTCCAGCAGTTGTTGGAGTCAATGCTAAGTCGCTCAAATCATTAAAAACAGAAATCACAGGATATTTCTGTAATGACAATTGTTAATCTATCGACGTCAAACCAGCACTCATGGCGAGTGCGGCCCCTTGGTCTGAGAGGTGATTGTTATGAGTGCCGAGCCCCTGCCGATCCGGCGGTTGCTGGATCTGGATGCCGTGCAGGCCTTCGTGCTGGTTGCCGAAATGAGCAGCTTTACGCGGGCAGCTGAAGTGCTCGAATCCACCCAGTCGGCGATCAGTCTGAAACTCAAACGACTCGAAAAGCGCCTCGGAAAACGGCTGCTGGAGCGCACGCCCAGACGCGTCAAGCTGTCCGCCGAGGGCGCTCAGTTTCTGATCGCGGCGCGAGAGCTTTTGAACGCCAATGATCGAGCGGTCGGTCTCGATATGAAGCCGCAGCGACGGTTGCGAATCGGCTTGATTGATCACACCGCTACTGACGATCTCATCCCGCTGCTTGAGCTTGTTTCCCGGCACGATCCGTCGTTGCGTGTCGAAGTGCGCATCGGTGCATCAAGCGAAATGCTGGCCGCCTATGATGTCGGTGAACTCGATGCGGCCTTCGCCAGGCTGGATACCACGCGCAACGACGCGGAAAAATTGTTTGAAGAGGCCTGCGGATGGTTTGCATCCCCGCTGTGGGTGCATAACCCGTCGGAGCCGCTGCGGATTGCTTCGCTCTCCGCGCCTTGCGGTGTGCGCGCCAGTGCGCTGAAGGCGCTTGATGAGTCAGGGATCGCCTGGACCGAAGTGTTTGTGGGCGGCGGTATCACGACTGTCGGGGCGGCAGTGATGGCTGCAATGGCCGTTGCGCCAATGACCCTCAAAGGGCGTCCATCGCGGTCGGTCGAAGTGGGGAGCAAGCTGGGTTTGCCTGCGCTTCCTGGTATCGAGATAGCGGTCTATACCCGCGTACGGGATCAGGCCATGAAGGAGGCCGTCCGTATCTTCGGGGCGTCGCTTCGCGCGGCAGCATCTTCTACGTAATGGGTTCAAGTTGCGCCGGGACACCCGGCGCAATTTGTCAGAGTAAATCCAGCGGATATTCGATGTATGCACGGACCTCATTCAGGTTCGCACCCACATCACGGTCAGCGCGATAAATCGAGTTACGAAGCTTGAATGACAGGTCCTTCAACGAGCCTTCCTGTACGACGTACTTGACCTGGTTGAAGAACTCCCGTTCCGTTCCATCCTGCTCGCCGCCCGCGTCAATGTTGCTTGCGCGAACGTAAGCCGTCTTGTAGGTCAGGCCCGGAATGCCGAACCCGGCGAAATCCAGCTCGTAGCTGAGCTGCCAGGACTCTTCATCTTTCAGATTGAAGTCGGAGTAGTAGGAGTTGGCCAAGTAGATCGCATTACCGCCATCACCATAATCATAGGCATAGCCGGCATCACCGCTGCTGCGCTGGTGCGCAACAGTAAAGGCATGAGAGCCAACGCTGTATTTTGCCGCCAGGCTCCAAATGGTGTTGCTGTCGTTATCGCCGTCACCCCCGAAATCAAGCGCTGCCTGGGCCCCGTCTTTGTAATCGGTACGGTAGATGTTGAAGTCGAGGTTCAACGCCTGCGCTTCAGTGACAGGCAATGTGTAGTTCACATTGCCGTAGGACTTCTTGTAGGTGTCCTCGACATCGGAATGGTAGGCAGCAACCGTCAGCTGTGGAGTAATGCTGTAGCTACCACCGACCACATCAATGCTTTTCAAATGGTTCGGGTCGCGTGATGAATCGCCCATCGGACTGTCAGCGGTGAAGCGCCCGGCATGGAGTGTCAAACCGTCGATTTCCTTGCTGGTGAGCAAGGTGCCTGTAAACGCCTGTGGCAGTACACGGGAGTCGTCGTAGGCCAGAACAGGCATCGTCGGGAATTGGTTGCCATAGCGAAGGACGGTATTGGATAGACGCAGCTTGATTGCGGCCCCGGCCTCAGAGAGGCTGTCAACCGGACGACCATCACTGTCGGTATCGAAGAACGCGGTGTAGTTGCGACCGCGACCACTGTCTAACTTGACCCCCAACAGGCCAAAGGCGTCGACACCGACACCGACCGTGCCCTGGGTGAAACCGGATTCGAAGGTGCCAATGAATCCCTGGCCCCAGACCTTGGCGTCATTTTTGCCGTTTTTGAAGTCCCGATTGAAGTAGACGTTGCGCAGTAACACCTTCAGATTGCTGTCTTCCACGAATCCTTTGGATTCAGACTGCTCACTTGCATAGGCAAGCGTCGTATTTATAGAGAATAAAGCACAGGCAAGTACGGCTCTATTTCGGACAAGCATAGATACTCCTTGAAGCGTTTTTTGTTTGTTGGTGTTGGCAGGAAACTGCATGTTTAGTTTTGCCCATGCAACGGGCTTCAGGATTATCGGGATCCCATCTTGCGGCTAATCGATCAATACTGTAGAGGCGTTAAAGGGTGAAGTTTTAATCATTGATTTTTCCAAAATCAGATAAAGACAAAGAGGGGGTTGCCTGGTTTTGAAACGACGATTATCTTTATAAAACCTGAACCAAACTTGAGGTCAATGCCGTGGACGAAAAAATCACCTCTGCCCAGAGTCTCAGCGTGGGTGAAGTGGCCAAGCGCAGCGGTTTACCCGTATCCACTCTGCATTTTTATGAGTCTAAAGGCCTGCTCAAGCCACAGCGTTCAGCTGGAAACCAGCGGGTCTACAGTCGCGGGATTCTTCGGCGCATTGCCATTATTCGAGTCGCTCAAGCCAGTGGCATTTCACTCGCGGAAATCAAGACGGCTTTAGAACCGATCCCCCATGACCGTAAAGCGACGGCCAAGGAGTGGGAAACAGTGTCAAAAATGTGGGCTACCTCGCTGAAGGAACGTATAGCGCGCCTGTCAAAACTGCAGACCAGTCTGGAAGGCTGTATTGGCTGCGGCTGTTTAACCATGGGGGAGTGTCCATTACTCAATCCACAGGATCTCCTGGGCCAGGATGCCTGCGGCCCTGTCATTTTCGATCGAGCGTTAACGCAAAAATAAGCGTTCATTAGTTACTCCGTTAGTGCATCCTTATTACGCAAGCGCCTCCATAAAACGCAATGCGTAATAAGGTGCCAAGCCAACAATCAATGCGGCTATGCAGTGTGGTTTAAAGGTTCAAGCGATACTGCTCTTCAGGCTTAATACATATTCACTGTTTTGAGAGGGTTTTTTCAGTCGTTGATTTTTGCTTTTCATCCTGAGTAATGGTTCTGTCTTTGGTTGCATCTGTGTTGACAGTTTGGCTTGTTGGCGGCTTTTTGGATCTCAAATGCCATTCAGCAAGTTTGTCACTGCCACCCTCCGCGAACGATACGGTAGGCAGGGTGAAAACAATCGACATCACAGCCGCTTTAAGTAAGGACATTTCACATACCTCTTTCTATTGGCAGGGGAGGTGAGTTGAAACCTGTCTTGCAGGTGTGAGTGATTTATAAAACCTCAACTATTGTTGAGGTCAACAGGCGAAAACAAAAAAATCATCTATTAGTTGGATTGGAAGGCTTAATCGACCACGGCCAAGTCGGCGGGCAGGCCCACGTGGCAGAACATCGTGAGAGGGCGGTCAGCCATCAGAGGTTTGCGAGGCGGGTGCTGATAGCGTCGAGAAACGCGCTGGTTTTCGTTGGAACATGACGTCTGGAAGGAAGCAGCGCATAGATAGGTGCCGACGGACTGTGCCAGTCACGCAGGACGACCCAAGAGGCCTTCGATCGTCAGCAACGGGTGGTGTATCCGGGGAGGTCCAGTGTACGCATCACCTCATGGTTGCCCCGTATTATTGCGCGTGGGCTTGCCGTTCGCGCCGCTGCAGCGGCGTCGCGCGGGATGGGGCTTCATTGAGTTGATTTCCTGTAGCATCGAATGTCCCTCGATGTTCTGCTCGTTGAGCATGAGGTCTTACAGGCGACAGCGACCATGAGTCATCTCAACTACTTACGCACCTTTTTGGAGGCCTATAGAACCGGGTCTTTTTCCAAGGCGGCCGATCATCTGGGAATCACCCAGCCCGCTGCTTCAATGCACATCCAGGCACTCGAATCACTGGTTGGAAAGCCGCTATTCGTTCGACGTGCACGGGGCGTTTTGGCGACCCCGGCTGCGGATGATCTGGCGCGGGCGATTGCGCCGCATCTGGATGGTCTGGAGGCAAAAGTCACCTCTCTGAGAAACGTGTCGACGCCGCTGGGCGGGACTGTGCACATTGTCGGGCCAGCGGATTTTCTCTACACGCATGTGGCGCGGGCCCTCGCTCCCCTGATCGCGCAAGGTGTGCAGTTGCGCTTTCATACAGGCAACCGCGAACGTATTTACGCTTTGCTCAACGACGGCACAGCTGATCTGGCGATCACCGCATCAGTTCCTGACGATATCCGACATGGGTACATTCATTTGGCGACCGAGCATTTGCTGTTGGTTGCCGCGCCCGCGCTTGCGCGCCAGATCGAAGAACGTCACATCATGGCGCAGACCCTTGAAAGCTTCCCGCTGATTGCTTATGACGAACAGCTTCCGTTGATTCGAAACTTTTGGCTGGAGGCTTTCAAGGTGCAGCCTTTGTTGCAGGCGGCCATCACAGTACCCGATATGCGTATTGTCGAATCACTGGTGCGGGCAGGGCATGGCTGGTCTGTTCTTCCGGGATATCTTTGTCACGCCAGCCTGGCTGCCGGGACATTGGTGCCGATCAAGTTTGCGTTGGCGCCGCCTGAGAATTCGTTTTACCTGGCATGGAACAAAGGAGCGCTGCGTAAGCCCCATATCGGTTTTATTCGTGATTATCTGGCCGAGCTTGTTCAACAAGGCGAGTTTGCATCGAGTCTCGATTGAACGCTCAAAGGGCAGTGGAGGAGGGCGGCGCAAGGTATAAAAATTCTTATGCATGATGCCTGTTTTGTTGATTTTAATAATGCATCACGACTGATTAGGATCGGCCCTTATCAAAGGTCGGGCACGTGGCCCGGCATCGAATAAGGAGTGTCCTGAAATGCCTTTCGTCATCTATATATTCGCCCTCAGCGCGTTTGCGCTGGGGCTGGCCGAGTTCGTACCGATTGGACTGGCCGACGTCATGGCGGGCAGTTTGAATGTCGACGTGGGGCAGGTGGGTAAGGCTGTGACTGCTTATGCATTGGGTGCCACAGTCTCGGCCCCGATCCTGAGTGCGCTGACCGCAAGTTGGTCGCGCAAGAATGTCATGTTGGTCACGGGCGTCATCTTCAGCCTGGGCAGTTTGATCGCCGCGTTATCGAGTGACATGACGACGCTGCTAGGGGCCAGGTTCATTGCAGGGTTGGGGCACGGTTTGTTTCTCGCCGTTGCATCGAGTACCGCGGCGAGGCTGGTGGGTCCAAGCCGGGCGGGCAGTGCAGTTGCGCTGGTGTTTGGCGGCTTTACCCTAGCCATGGCGATCGGTGTTCCTATCAGTACTTACCTGGGGAGTTTTGTTTCCTGGCGGCCGCTTTTCCTGTCCATTGCAGCGTTTGGTGCGCTCGGCTTTTTCGGCCTTCTGTTCGGTATGAAAGAGTCGCTTAAAGAGCCTGTCGGGCATCCAGCCAACAATGCAAAAGAAGGGTTGCGAGCACTGTTCAACACCAGGCTGCTGGCCGGGACCCTGATCACCGTCATGGCTTACGGCGGCACGTTTATTCTGTACACCTATATCGCACCGATCCTGATTCAGCTGACTGAACTCAGCATGTCTACCGTCAGCATTTTCATGATGATCTACGGTGTGGCAGCGGCGGTTGGAACATCATCGGCGGGGAAATGGCTGATCGTCTTGGCGTGGATAGGGCGAGCCTTATTTTAATTACTGGAATCGTGATGGTGCTGTTGGCGATGTGGCTGCTGGTCAGTTCGCCCATCAGCATGGCGATTCTCGTCGCATTACTGGGCCTGTTGAGCTTCGCCGCCGTACCCGCGTTGCAAGCCCGCCTGCTCGGCATCGCCGACACTCACGCTCCGGGCGCGCATAGCGTAGCGTCCGGCTTGAACATCGCCGGGTTCAACTCGGGAATTGCGCTCGGTTCGTTGTTGGGGGGAGCCACCATCAGCACCGTAGGCATTGCCTACACAGGGTTGACGGCAGCTGTTGTCTCCGGACTGGGCTTGTCATTGCTGTTGCTGCAAATCGCTCGCTCTAGACGCACCGAATACGCAGCGGTGGATAGTCGCGTCTAGGCTCGAATACGCGAAGGCTCAAGCCCCCCGGACCGCATTCAGGAACTCATCGATGGTCAATGTCTCATGGCCAAAAGTAGGGTAGGAAATCTCAAGCGCTGCGCGATGTGCCTCCTCGGTGAAGTCCGCCACGGCGTCCTTGAGAAAGGTCACGTGATAACCCGCCTCCAGGGCATCTCGCCCAGTGCCTTCCACGCAGGTCTGCGATGTCAGTCCGGCGAGAATGACTTTCTCGATCCCTTGTTCCTGAAGTTGCTTGTGCAAGTCAGTGCCATGAAAGGAACATGCCGGGAAGCAGCCCTGCAATCATGAAGCTTTCAGTACCGACGGCAAATGTGCCTAAGGCCAGCCAATACAGCGGCCGTTTGCCTTGGATGAATGGGGTTGAGTCCATGGGTATTCCTGCTGCGCAAAGTGGATGGACGCAGTGTAGGAATAGAAAGGCTCGGGAAAAATGCGCCAGAGGTCCGAACATTTCGGACATAGATGTCCGTGGTTGGACGTCTGGGTAATGTCGACCTGTTCCGGGGCACCCATTGTTATTGGATAAACGCTGGGACGGGCAGCTACAGGTCAATCAGTCTGCGGATAGTTCACGCGCGATTCAGCAAGCACGCAGAGCATTTCAAACATCAAAGTGGCTGCGTTCAACGCGGTAAATCCTGTTGGGTCCAGGTCCGGGGCAACCTCGACGACATCGCCACCGACAAGATTCAAGCCCCGCAGCCCCTTGATCAATCGCAGCGCTTCACGCATGGAAATACCGCCCGCTTCGGGCGTGCCCGTGCCTGGCGCAAAGGCAGGATCCAGGCCGTCGACGTCGAAAGAAATATAGGTTTTGCCATCGCCGACAACGCGTCTGATTTCCTTCAGCACGCCACTGACGCCCAGGTCATCGAACTCATCGATGAAAATGACGCGCATGCCGCATTCCAGGCTGTAGTTTGCAGTACCTGAGTGCTCGGAGCCTCGTATACCGATCTGGATGGTGCGCTTTGGATCGAGCAGACCATCTTCTACGGCTCTTCTGAAGGGGGCACCATGGAAAAACTTCGAGCCATACAGGCTGTCCATGGTGTCGGTGTGGGCATCGATATGGACCATGCCAATAGGGCCATCTTTTGCGATCGCCTTGAAAATAGGGTACGTGATGGAGTGATCGCCCCCCACGGTCAACGGCATGATATTGCGTTTCACAATCTCATGATAAAACTGCTCGATGTAACGATGGGCCGCCTCGAGCGAATACATTTGCTCGATAAACACATCGCCCAGATCCTTGACCCGGCACAACTCGAACGGGGCAATACCGGTCGTATGGTTTTTTGTTCTCATCAGACACGATTGTTGACGAACACCTCGCGGCCCCAAACGAGCGCCCGGTTTGAATGAAGTACCGCCATCAAAGGGCACGCCGATCATGCCGATGTCGACGTCGTCCAGACTGGAAGCGAGGGGGGCGCGCATAAAGGTCGCAATCTCGGAAAAGCGCGGGCGCTTCTGCGGATCATAGTCTGTGCCGTTGGCAAAGTTTTCGCGGCGAGTGTCATCAAACATGCGGCCTCCAATCATAGTTAGAGCTTGCTAACAGGCTAATCCGCACGAAATTGCACGAACAGCACGATTGAGTGGATTCTCGCTTGGCAATCACTGGAAGACCATTTCAAGGAAGCAAAAGTTTAGTTCAGGAAATGATAAACATAATGTCCCAGAGGGCCGCGCGGCCTGGCGTGAAGATGGACAACACTCAGCAGAACCGGTATCACTCAATAAAGTTTTTCGGTGATTCGACGATGAAAGAACCTCTCTACAAGCTGCGATTACTGCGTATTTTTGTATGCGTTGCACAAAACAAGGGTTTCTCGGCTGCCCAGCAAGCGCTGAAGATGTCAACATCGGCGATCAGCACCTACATGAGTCAGCTTGAAAGCCAACTGGGCATGCCGTTATGCAATCGCGGCCGCTCTGGCTTCAGCCTCACGAGCAAGGGGCAACTGATCTATCAGGAAGCGCTGGAACTTTTCTCACGGATTGATAACTTCGAACACTATGTTCTGGAATTAAAAGGTGATCTACGCGGCACACTGTCGGTGGGTATTCTTGACTCAATGCTCAGCGATCCAAAAATCAACATCGTTGAAATAATTGGCGAGTTCACCCAGCAAAATCCGCTGGTGCATATCAACTTGAAGATACTCAGTCCTTTTGAACTTCAGCGCGAGGTGATCGAGAGCAAACTTGATTTGGCCATTGGCTCCTTGCCGACGAAAATGAGCGGGCTTAAATATACTCATCTCTACATAGAGCAACACTGGCTCTACTGTAGTGATCGCCATCCGTTATTTAATAATCCCGAACTCACTGTTTCAGCGATAACCCACCAGAGGCTGGTTGACCGAGGTTACTGGTCCAGCACTGAAGCGCTGCGCCATGGTTTTACGGATAGTTCCGCCACCGTTGACAGCATGGAAGCGGAGCTGATTCTGGTGTTGTCCGGAAGCTACATTGGCTATCTTCCAGATCATCTGGCGCAACGCTGGGTCGATGAGCAACGCTTGAGAGTTCTGTTGCCCGATGTTTTTGGCTATCAGGCTGAATTTTCGCTCATCGTCAAAAACGGACGCACCCGAGAACCCTTGATCCAGGCATTGAGAAAAGGCATCAGCGAGAACTTCAACTCGCTCTAGGGCATCTCATCACGATTGCGCGATCAGCCACTCGATGAAACTGTTCACGTCCTCACGGTTGCGATTACCTTCGCTACAAACACAGTAATAGTTCTGCAATGCAGGCACGGTCAGCGCCAGAGGCTGGACCAGGCGTCCATCGTCCAGGTCGCGGGCGGACACGACCTCATCGCTGAGTGCCACACCGTAACCGTCACGGGCCGCTTGCAGCACCATGCCGAAGTCATCGAAGTAAATATCCGAATCGCCCAATTGCGTACTGCGGGCCTCGGACAGCCAGCGCCGCCATTGCGCGCCATCGTCTT
This sequence comes from Pseudomonas sp. RIT-PI-q, assembly GCF_001297125.1. Taxonomy (GTDB): domain Bacteria; phylum Pseudomonadota; class Gammaproteobacteria; order Pseudomonadales; family Pseudomonadaceae; genus Aquipseudomonas. Next base: position 19,122 of record NZ_LHPC01000020.1, on the reverse strand, counting down.
CATGAAGCAAACGATAGTGGGCCAGGTCGGCAACCGTTCGAATAGCCTTTGGCCCGCGCAATAGCTGGGGGCTGCACACCGGCGTCATGCGGATCCCGTGGAGCAATCGCCACCAGAAGCCAGGCCAGGGTGGAACGCCATACACCACGGCCAGATCGGCTCGACGCCAGTCGACTTTGTTGAAGTAGCTCGCGCTGATGACGTTCAATTTGATGTGTGGATTCTCATCCATGAACGCAAAGAGCCGAGTGGCGAGCCACGTCACGCCGTGCACGCTCGGTATCGACAGGGTCAGCTCGATTTTCTGCCGTTCACCTTGATGAACACTGGACAGCTGCCGCACCCCATCTTCTATTTCGCCGATCGCACTGGCAACCCGCTGTTGGAGCAGGCGGCCGCTGTCGGTCAAGACTAATCGTCGACCGCGTTTTTCGAACAACTCCTTACCAAGGCCGCTTTGCAGCACCTTCAATTGCTGGCTGATAGCGCCCGTGGTGACGTGCAGTTCCACCGCGGCGGCAGCGATGTTGCCCAGTCTCGCGACACATTCGAAAACCCGAAAACTATGCAGTGGAGGAAGTGCCATCGTCACGCCTATATCTTAGTTTTACTAAATAATAACCCTATAAAAAGTTTAGCTTGTTTGCCTTCTTTGCCGCCAGCACCATTGTCCTGCGCTACCGGTTAGATCCTCCGAACAACAATAAATAAGAGAAATGCCATGAAGCATGCAGCAGCAATTTTTCTGAGTGTGAGCCTGAGTGTGAGCCTGGTCAGCAGCTTGGCCACTGCGGCTGATACAAGCAGTACGAAACCTTCGTTCATCCAGGGCGACACGCTAAAAGTCTGTACTGCTGCTGAATTTCCGCCGATGGAGTTCTACGCCAAGCCAGGCGACACGCAGGTGGTGGGTTTCGAGGTGGATGTGATGACGGCGCTCGCCAAGTACTGGGGAGCGAACCTGCAGTGGGTCGTGGGCGATTTCAAAGGGCTGCTGCCCTCACTCGACTCGGAGCGTTGTGATGTGGTGGCCAGCGGCATGCTCGTCACCACTGAACGTCTGAAGCGTTACGACGGCGTCGGCTACTTCAAGTCTTCCAAGGTCATGGTGACGTCGATGCGCGATGAGCAAACCCGCATGCCGGAAGACCTTAGCGGTAAGGTGATCGCCATCGAAGCCGGCTCCGCCTATGAGGCTACGGCAGCCGCGCTCAACAAACAGTTGGTGGAGAGTGGCCGTAAGCCCACCAGCGTGCAGACGTACCCCTCGGCTTCTGCGGTGATTCAACAAGTGCTGGTAGGACGCGCAACCGCGACGATCACCCAGGACACAACCGCGGCCTATCGCAGTCGCCAGGTTCCCGGTCAATTGCAGATCACCTATACCTACCCCGACGCGGACCTCTTTGGACTTTACCTGCGCAAGAACGCTGCCGATCTACAGCAACTCAACAGAGCGCTGGGTGCTTTGCAGCAAAGCGGGGAACTCAAGGCGTTGCTCGCCAAATGGAACCTGCCGACCCTGTCGACAGACGTCCAACTGGCCCAGCAGTAAGGTGAGCGTCATGGTGTTTGATTCCTCGTTATTCCTGGAGGCTGTATTCGGCTGGCCCCTGGCCAAAGGGGCGCTGCTGACCGTGGTGTTGTCGGTTGGCGTGATGGCGCTGTCGATGGGCATATCGCTGTTCACGGGCTCGTTGGCAACGTCGCCGCGGTGCGGTATCCGCTGGTCGATGGCCAGTTATGTGTGGCTGTTTCGCGGTGCTCCGGCATTGCTGGTTTTATTGTTTATCTGGAATGGACTACCGCAATTGTTCCCCAGTTTTCGAGGCGGCTGGTTCACGCCTTTTCTGGCGGCATTCGTGGCCCTGACGCTGATCCAGATAGCCTATTTGACCGAGATCTTTCGCAGCGCTTTTGCCGCCGTGGGTAGCGGTCAGCGAGAGGGTGCCGCGGCATTGGGGCTGCATCGCTGGCAGGTGTTCATGCTGGTGGTTTTGCCACAAGCCCTGCGCGTCGCATTGCCCGCCTTGGTCAACGAATTCATTTCACTGCTCAAGGCGACTTCCCTGGCCACCATCATCTCCCTGAATGAATTGATGACCACCACCCAGTTTGCAATCGCCACCAGCTTCCAGTTCCTGGAGTGGTACAGCGCCGCGCTGGTTTATTACATGGTGCTGGTATCGGTATTGACCGGCCTGCAGATGCGCGTCGAGCGTGTTCTTTCCAGTGGTTACCGCTAAGGGCGGTTTTTGCGCAAAACAGGAGATACCCGCATGACATTGTCCTTTGAGACGCCAAATGAACTGGCTGAGTCTCGGCCTACGGCTGTGCAAATTCGCGGTCTTGGCAAATGGTACGGGGCCTTTCAGGTACTCAAAAACATCGATCTGGATGTCCATCAGGGCGAGCGAGTAGTGATATGCGGGCCGTCCGGCTCCGGCAAGTCGAGCCTGATCCGCTGTATCAATCGGCTGGAGGAACACCAGGAAGGACGCATCGTGGTGGACGGCGTCGAGCTGACGGGGCAACTCAAACGCATCGACCGGGTGCGAAGCGAGGTGGGCATAGTGTTCCAGCACTTCAATCTGTTTCCCCACCTCACCATTCTCCAAAACTGCACCTTGGCTCCCCGATGGGTGCGCAAGATGCCGCGTCGCGAAGCTGAGGAACTGGCGATGCATTATCTGGAGCGCGTGCGTATCCCGGACAAAGCCCACTGCTACCCCTCGAAACTGTCGGGTGGTCAGCAGCAACGCGTCGCGATTGCACGCGCCTTGTGCATGAACCCGCGGGTCATGCTGTTCGACGAGCCGACCTCGGCCCTGGACCCGGAAATGATCAAGGAAGTGCTCGACACCATGGTTCAGCTGGCTGAAGAGGGTATGACCATGGTCTGCGTCACGCACGAGATGGGATTCGCTCGGAAGGTGGCCGACAAGGTGATCTTCATGGACGCAGGGCAGATCGTCGAATGTGGTGCGCCGGAGCAAATATTTACCCACCCGAGCCATGAGCGAACCCAGCGTTTTCTGGGCCAACTACTGCATTGAGGTGTCGCATGGCAGCTGACTGGTACACAACGCAGGACGTGGGCAATGGCATTACTCGCTTGAGCGAGCCTCATGTGCATCGCTACTTTTCAGCCAACCTCTTTCACGTGCGAGGACGCGACGCCGACCTGGTGATTGACTTCGGCATGGGCCTGGTTCCACTGCGACCCGCCCTGGACCTGGAAGCGTGCAAGCCGCTTATCGCGGTAGCGACACACATCCATGCCGATCATGTCGGCAGCTTCCATGAGTTCGACACTCGCCTTGGGCATGCAGCCGAGGCAGCGGCTTTTGCCCGGATGGCTGATCAAGACACCCTGGCCCATGTATTTCGCAGTCTGCCCGGCGCTGTAACACAGGCGCCTTACGTGAACTGGACGGCTAAATTCCATCACATAGCGCCAGCACCGCTGACCCGGACGGTGGGCGAGGGGGACATCATCGACTTGGGGGACAAACAGCTGCGGGTACTGCATTTACCCGGTCACTCCCAGGGTTCCATCGGCTTGCTCGACGAAGAGGCCGGCCTGCTGTTCAGTGGCGATGTGATCTATGTCGGAGGCTTGGTCGATGACCTGCCTTGCTCCAATCAGGCCCTCTACCGTCAGACCATGCAACGCTTGATCGATCTGGACGTGAGCTGGGTTTACGGTGGCCATGGCCCGACCATGTCCGCAGAGCTCATGAAGGCCATTGCCAGGCAATATCTGCACGGCACATCGGCCAAGGCGACGCTCTGATCGGGCAACCGATTGATTACAACCCTGCGATAAATCAATTTGATAACGCCAGGTTATCGATTGATCGGATCATCTCATTGGGAATCTTGGGGCCGGCTCAATACAGTTAGCGCAAATTCGCCCCTCATAAGGGCGAAGCCATAACAAGAAGTCGGCCGCACTGCCCTGAGAGGTCCCCGCAAGCATGTCTGAAGCCAAGCGTTACAACGTCCAAACGCTCACCACGTTCGTCGAGCAACTGTTCGAAAAAGCCGGGGCCGACGCGCAAGTCGCCCAAGTGGTGACCCGGGTACTGCTCGAAGGTGAACTGCTGGGCCATCGCACCCATGGCCTGAACCTGGTGAGTCGCTATCTCGGCGGCATGCTGACAGGGCAGGTTAAGGCCAGCGCCGACTTGCTCGAGCAGGTATCGGACAGCGGCATTTCGAGCCTGTTCGATGGCCACTATGTGCTCGGCCCTTATTGTGTCAGTCGCGCCCTGGATTGCGCGGCCAAGGGTGCCACGGCGCAGGGGATTGGTATCGCCGTGGTGCGCCGTGCCTCGCACATTGGTTGCCTGGCCGCTTACCTGAAACCTTTCACTGACCGTGGCCTGGTGGCGATGGTGTATTCCTCGGACCCATCGGTGGGCCTGGTGTCTGCCCATGGCGGGATCGACCCGATCTACACGCCCAACCCGATTGCCGCCGGGACCCCGACCCGGGGCGAGCCGATCCTGCTGGATGTGAGCATGTCCACCGTCACCCTGGGCCTGATCGGCCAGTGCCGCGATGCCGGCAGCACACTGCCGCACCCGGTGTTGATGAGCAACGAGGGTCAATTGAGCGACGACCCGAGCGACTTTTTCACTACGCCGCCGGGCAGCATTTTACCCCTGGGCGGCCAGGCTTTCGGCCACAAAGGTTTCGCCCTGGCAATTCTGGTCGAAGCCCTCACCTCGGGGTTGGCCGGCCATGGCCGCAAGGATGCTCCGGACCAGTGGGGCGCCTCGGCCACGGCCGTGGTGATTGACCCGCGCTTCTTCGGCGGGCTCGAAGCCTTCACCGACGAAAGTTCGTTCCTGAGCAAACTGATTCTGGGCAGCCGTCCGGTAGACCCCGAGCGGCCGGTGCGCTTGCCTGGCCAGGCCGGCCTGAAGCTGCGCGAGCAAGCCCTGCGCGATGGTGTCAGCCTGTCGCAAAAGGTGGTCGATGAACTCAACCAGAGCGCCGGGCAATTGCAGCTGCCAGCACTGTCTCACTAATACCTGTAGGAGCGAGCTCGCTCGCGAAAAACCCGAAGGCGCCGCAGGGCATCCGGTTTCACGCGTCATCGTTCACGACCTTCGCGAGCAAGCTCGCTCCTACAGGGCTGCGCTTCAGCCCTGATTTTTTCGCTGCAATAACAATAATAAAGGCCATCAGATGAACAAACTGAAGAAGTATCAAAGCATCACCGTTGTCTTCCTGCTATTGATCGGCATCGTCAACTATCTGGACCGGAGTGCGCTGTCGATTGCCAATACCTCGATCCAGAAAGACATGATGATCAGCCCCTCGCAGATGGGCATTTTGTTGTCGGCCTTCTCCATCGCCTACGCCTTTGCGCAGTTGCCGATGGGCCTGATCATCGACCGGCTGGGCAGCAAGATCGCCCTGGGTGCCTCGTTGCTGGCCTGGTCGGTGGCTCAAGCGACATGCGGCATGGTCAACAGTTTTGCCGGCTTCATGGGCCTGCGCGTGTTGCTGGGGATTGGCGAGGCACCGATGTTTCCCTCGGCGGCCAAAGCCCTGTCCGAGTGGTTCGACGCCAACGAGCGCGGCACGCCAACCGGGATCGTCTGGTCATCGACTTGCCTGGGCCCATGCCTGGCCCCGCCGTTGCTGACGCTGTTCATGGTCAACTTCGGCTGGCGCGGAATGTTCATCATCACCGGCGCGATCGGTATCGTCCTGGCGGGCTGCTGGTTGACCTTCTACAAGAGCAAGGCGCAGTACCTGGCCGAGCTCGCGGCTGAAGGCAAGCCGTTGCCCACCGAGAAAAAAGCCCAGCTTCAAGCGGCCAATTCGCAGGCGCCGAAGGTGTCGTACTTCGCCGGCTGGCTCGACCTGTTCAAACATCGCAGCACCTGGGGCGCGGTCCTGGGTTTCATGGGCGTGATCTACATGCTGTGGCTGCACCTGACCTGGTTGCCCGGTTACTTCGAGCGCGAGCACGGCATGAACCTGTACAAGACCGCGTGGCTGGTGTCGCTGGCCTATGGCTTCGGCGCGGTCGGCACCATCGTCGCCGGGCGTTTCTGCGATAGGTTGGTCCGTCGCGGCATGAGTGTTTTAGCCAGCCGCAAGTTCGGCGTGATCACTGGCCTGGTGATGGCGGCGCTGTTCACCTTGCCGCTGTCGTACGTCACCGGCCTGACCGGTTGCATCATCCTGCTGTGCCTGGCGCTGTTCAGCATCAACTTGGCCAGCGCCACGGCGTGGATGATCGTCAACACCATCGTCGACAGCCGCCGGGTTGCCTCGTTCGGTTCGATCCAGAACTTCGGCGGCTACATCGCCGGTTCCGTCGCACCGATCGTCACGGGCTTCAGCATCGAGTACTCGGGTTCGTTCAATACCGCGTTTATGATCAGTGCGGTGGTGGCGCTGTGTTCGGCCCTGGCGTACTACCTGCTGCTCAACGCGCCGATCGGCAGTGCCGAGCCTGCACCCGAGCACATCGTGGGTGTGACCGAGTAAGAAGTGGCAAGCGGCACTTGCCTGGGGGATTCCCGGATTGAAGTGCGCGCGCTGATTGGGTGGCTTGAAGCGGTGTTACGGGGTTACGACCGCTTCTGGCCGGACAGCGACGGCGGCGCGGTGAGCTCGTTACGCCGCTTGAGATTCAGGCTAGGCGCTGGCATCGGCTTCGTGCTCGTCGGCGAAGGCCATGAGCACCTCAAGATCGAGTACATCCAGCTTGATCCTGGCGATAAAAGCGGAGAAGGCCAGGTTGGCGGCGAGCAGACGCAGATCGGCGGCCCAGGCCGGGAGGTGAGCCGGCCCTTGGAGCCAGCCGGACTCAAAGAGCGGAGCCAGGCGTACGGTATCACCCAAGCTGAGGCGGCCCGCAAACAAATGGCCCACCAATTCCGGTCGGTTGTCGCGGATCGCGATGCGCAGCAGGGTATGAACGCCGAGCAAACCGGTCAGATAGGCGGCATCCTTGGTGAACGCAGAACCGCCGCGCAGGTCGGCGCCGCGGAAAACCCGTTGGGTCGAGCGGAATGACTCCTCTTGCGACTGACCGGCGGCAAGAAAACCTTCGAACACCTGGATGAAATCGGCGCCATCCAGCGCCTGCTGGACCGCGAGCACGCGCAGGGCAAGGCGGCGTAAACGGTTGATGTCCATGCTGCCAGTGAACAGCTCGGCCAAGGTGGCGATGCCTTCCTGAGTCTGTGTCGTGCGTGGCGCCCCGAGTCCCAGGCTTTTCAGGTTGGGTTGGAGCGCGCCGTTTTGTGCCGTGGCGACATGCACGAAGGCCTCGTGCTGCAATAACTGATTTTTGTCCAATTCCGAGAACAGAGCGCTGGCACGCAGGCGGATGCGGCTCGCCCCGGCAATGGCCTTGGCGGCCAGGGTCGAATCGAGCACGACCATGATCCGGCCCGGTCCGAAGAAACGGTCCAGTTCCGGCTGCATCCAGGCAGCGAAAGCCTCGGCCGGGATCTCTGCCGGGCTCGGTGGAATCCGGGCACCGCCCAGAAGGGCGTCGGTGGTCTTGAGGAAGAATTGCGCGGCGTCCAACATGCTCAGCTTTTGGCTCGGGTAGTAGAAGTCCGGGCGCCGGTACAGCGCTGACGAATATTGAGTAAAGGCGGGTGTACCAATGGCACCGAGCATACGTCCGGCTGTGGCGTAGCTACGTGCTGTCATGGCGAGGTAGTTCCCGGCCGGATGCCCCTCATCGCAACGGGCAATAAAGGCTTCCAAAGCGGCGATGTCAGCGCTGTGCTCGCGCGGGCGCATTTCGACTCTGGGCAACTCTGCTTCCCCTCCACGCCAATGTGCCAGGAAGACTTCCTCGACGCCATCAGGCCAGGACAGGGCATCCAGTACGCGGATCTTGCGAGCCAAACCGGGAAGAGCGGCATCGAGTTCAGACAGGGGCGCGGCGCTCATGGAGATCACCTTGAGAGACGAGGTTCATTCAAAAAAAGCTTAGCCGTTACCTATGTATTGCGTATTAACAGGTCAAGGGGGACCTGCTTTAGGCCACTACAGTCGTGGTGAAGAAAGCAATTCTCACATTGCATTTGCCGAGCCTTAATTGACCTGAAGAAGGCCGATGATCCCGGTAAATTTTTCGTGCCCGAAACCGAAATAAGAACGGAACTGAAATAAGAATGCCTGGGTTTTCAAGTGCGGCAGCTTTGGCATACCGTATGTCGGCGACCCTACACTCTGTTGGAGAAACGACTAGCTTGTTAGGACGTCGTTCCTTGATCAATCAAGGGCAAATGCTTTTGTTTGTCGATTGACACGATCCCGTCGATCGACAACTTTCTTCGGTTTATCAAGTGCTGATGGCGAGTCGCACAACGGAGACGCGGCATGTCGTTCTATTCTGAGCTTCTCGACACGGGATACCTTCCTGCGTGTGACAAGGGTGCAGCGAAGGCAGTGTTGATGTTGCGGGCGCTTTATGAGCAACCAACCGATCTGACCACTTCTCACGCTTTCTCATCCGAGCTCATCGAGCAGTGCGCCACTGACATAGACTTTCGCAGATTGGTGCGAGACCAGCGAATCCGGTTCAGGTTGCGACCGGGCACTCCCCTCGGTATGTCCCCTGGCGACGCCGTCAAGCACGCCATGATCGCAGCAATGGATGACAATCAATATAGATTCGAGAACTGGCCTGAACTCTTGCCCGACCCTCGTACGGGTGCGATGACCGCAGCACGAGAAAAGCGAGATTACATTATCGCCGTACTTAACCATAAGAAGCCGCCACAACCAATTTATCCGGTGATCGATAAGCGTCTCGACGTTCTCAATGAACTGTTCCGGAGCATCGAGCATTCCAAGTGCACGGTCATGGAAGACCCGCGAGCGGCTGCTTTCCAAGAGGAATTGTTGGAGGTCCATCTCCACGTTCCGGCATCCCATCCAGAGGTTAAGGAACTGCTCCGGAAGATCGGTTCAATGCAGCTTAAAAGTAGAAGCGAAGCCTATAACGCCATCGATCGGGAGGACTCCTTACTTGGAGAGTTCGCAGCAGACGCCAAAAGCGTCGTCGACAGCGTGCTTAACAAGACGCTCGCAAGCTCGCTTGGGCAGCGGCTACTCTGCATCGAGCGGCGAGTTCCTTTGATGCGGTCCTTCATCAGCAAAGAGCACGCAGTAGGTACGAGTATCACAGTCGTGGATCTCGCCGAAGATAGAGCAGACGAGAAACTTGATCGAGACGCTGCCGCGAGGATGAAGGCAGTCGTTGACATGAAAATAACATGGGCTGACGTGAGGATCGCGACGAACGATTTTAGAGTCCTCGTGCATCCCGACGATGTCGCCGAAGCACGGAAAAAGCTTGCGACAGCCATTGTCGAAAAACGGTTCGTCATTGCGCGGGACAGCGCATTGGCCGGTGCGGGCCAAGTAATTGATGCCCTGTCACCCAAGGTACTTGAAGCGATCACTCCCCTGGCGTTAGTAGGTGGCGGTTTGTTTGCTCACCACTTCGAGGGAGGCCTCGCGGACTTCGCAAACAGTATGCTTCCCTATCTTTCTTACGCCGGCGGCGCCGCTGTCGCCATGGCCGGCGCATGCATGTCTGACTATGCAAAGAAAAAGACGACTGACTGGCGAACGAAACAGGTTGAGCAAGTCATCAAGGGCTGCATGGACGATTGCACGCGACGATCTGTTTAGCCATCCGCAATATCGGCCATCGAACCAGTCGTGGATTTTTACACCGGAATGGGCAGCGCAGACAGCTGTGAACGACGTGCTCGCGCCATTTACACCTCTGTTGCCGGCGCTCAATTAATTGCCAGGACTCGGCTCGATATTGGCCTGTTCGACGATCTGATCCTCAGCTACCGGGAAGCGGGGCTGATTCCGACACCATTGGCCTGACGTGTCATGCCCGGCGCACTCCACCGTGTTTTTTTGCGCACGTCAGCCGACGTGGCCAGTCACCTGGGCGCACAGCCTTGTCAGCTGTTCGGCCAGATCGACCACGCGGCGTGGTGCGTCGGGGCGCAGGTGTAGCGCGATTTCCAGTGGCGCCAGTTCGGCGAAGGACTCGGCCACGCCCAACCGTCGGTGGCCGGGCAGTGCGAGTCGCGCCGGGAGCACGCTGACGCCCAGACCATCGGCGACTGCCGAGCGGACGCTCGCGAGGCTCCCACTGCTGTAGCCGATGCGCCAGCGTCGGCCGGCGCTCTCGAGCGCGTGGATCATTTCATCGCGATACAGGCCGCCGACCGGAAACACTACCAGTGGCAGCGGGTCGCGCTCGTACGTCGGCTCGCTGAGGCTGTCGAACCAGGCGAGCGGTTCGGGCCAGGCGGCGTGTCCCACTACCTGGCCCGGGCGCTGTTTGATCAGCACCAAGTCGTAGTCGCCGGCACAAAACTGTTGCCATAGCGTGTTGCTGAGCCCACTGCTGATTTCAAGCCTGATGGCCGGGTGCGCGCGTGCGAAGGCACCAAGCGTCGGCGTCAGCAAGTCTGACGCGAAGTCTTCCGGCACGCCGATGTGCACCTCGCCCTGTGCGTGGCCCTTGCGTAATTCTTCCACCACCTCTTCCATCAGCCCCAGGACCCGGCGCGCATAGCCGAGCAAGCGCTCGCCATCTTCGGTGGTGACGACGTAGCGCCCGCTGCGGTTGAGCAGTTCGCATTGGAGTTGCTCCTCAAGCCGCTTCAACTGCTGGCTGATGGTCGACTGGCTCAGGTGCAAGCGTTCACCGGCGCGCGTGAAGCTGCCGCTCTCTACCACCGCGACGAAGCTCTTGAGTAGCAACGGATCGATCAGTGTCGAAGGCATTACGTTTCCCACTAATTGTCATTCAATCATTTAATTTCCGAATAATAGCACCTGCTCTTAATCTACTGAACAGCTGCTGATGCGGCCTGTTGACCAGAATCCCGAAGGTAAATTGTGATGACAAGTGACGTGACGCTGACGCTGGAGATGCTGCCGAGCCTGCACCCGCACTGGCGGGAAAGAAGTGCTCGCCATGATTGATCGCGGATCGGCTTGCATCGCTACGGGCGTGTCGCGCACGAATGAGATTTCAGTGGCCGCACTGGTGCTCCTGATGCTGCTCGGCTTGAATTTGCGGCCATTCTTGACGTCGGTAGGGCCGGTACTCGATCTGGTGCGCGCCGACATCGGCCTGGATTTTCGCGCCGCTGCGATGCTGACCACCTTGCCCTTCGTGCTGATGGGCCTGGTGGCTTTCATTGGTATCGGGGTCGCACGTCGCTTCGGCGAGAGGCGGGCGCTGGCGGGCGCATTGGTGCTCTTGATGCTCGGGTGCGCGTCGCGCGCCGTGGTCAAGGACGGAGCTCAGTTGATCGTCGGCGCCGGTATCGCCGGCACCGGCGTGGCGGTGATCCAGGCCTTGATACCGGGTGTCGCCAAACGTTGGTTTCCTGAGCGGATAGCGATGGTGATGGGGCTCTACTCGGCGGCATTGGTCGGCGGCGGGGCGCTGGGCTCGCTGGCAAGCACCTGGCTGAATGCCTATGGCGGCTGGCGGTTAGGGTTGTCCATCTGGGCGTTGCCAGCGCTTGTTGTGCTCTTGCTTTGGCTGGTGTGTGCGCCACGCACACCACCGATAGCCGCTTGCGGACCTGCTCCGGTCTTGACCGGGAGCTTCTTCAGGAATCGGCGTGCGTGGCAGTTGGCCGCCTACTTTGGACTCACCAACAGCGGCTACTCAAGTCTGGTGGCCTGGCTGCCTTCCTTCTACCAACAGCAGGGCATGGGCCTGCCGGCCTCGGGCAACTTGCTCGCGTGGTTGGCGATGTTCCAGGCGACGGCAGCGTTCGCCATGCCGATGCTCGCCCGCCGCAGCGCTGACCGGCGCGCGGCCTTATGGCTGACGATAGCGCTGCAGGTCGCGGGCTTCGCCGGTTTCGCGCTGGCCGCTAACGCAGCGCCGTGGTTGTGGGTCGCACTGGCTGGGTTCGGCCTCGGCGGGTTCTTCTCGCTCAGCCTGATAGTCAGTCTCGACCACTTGTCCGGCGCACAAGCGGCCGGCACCTTGGCGGCCTTTGTCCAGGGTATCGGTTTCTTGCTCGCATCGAGTGCGCCCTGGTTGATCGGTTGGCTGCGCGATACCGGCGGGAGCTTCATCACCGGTTGGTGGTTGCACATTGGCGTGCTCGCAGTGATGGCGGTGCTGACGATCAAGTTCTCCCCGGCGAGCTATCGACGCAGCATGCAGGTGTCGCGAGATTAAGGTGCACGGCCCGGCGGACTTTAACCCCTATACAAAGTCGGCCACTTTTAAAACCTCAGTATCATTGTGTCTACGGAGATTGATATGAAGAAGCTTGCAGTTTCAGTTGTTCTGGCCTTGGCCGCCAGCGGCGTATACGCGAAAGACTTGCAAGTCATTCGCTTCGGCGTTGATCCCACTTACGCCCCGTTCGAGTCGAAGGCGCCCGATGGCACGCTTGTGGGCTTCGATATCGATCTTGGCAATGCGATCTGCGAAAAGCTGAAGGTCAAATGTGTATGGGTCGAGAACTCCTTCGACGGCATCATCCCGGCGCTGAAAGCCAAGAAGTTTGACGGCATTCTTTCTTCCATGAGCGTGACTGAGAAGCGTCAGGCGCAGATCGCCTTCTCCGACAAGATCAGTAATGTCCTGCCCCGTCTCATTGCGAAAAAAGGCTCCGATCTTCAGCCAACGGTCGAATCCCTCCAAGGCAAGCGTGTAGGAATCGAGCAGGGCTCCACGCAGGAAACCTATGCCAGGACTTACTGGGCGCAAAAAGGCGTCACCATCACGACGTACCAGAACCAGGATCTGGTTTATCAGGACTTGGTGGCCGGCCGCCTGGATGCAGCGCTGCAATCTTCAGTCCAGGCCGATCTGGGTTTCTTGAAAACCGCGAACGGACGTGATTTTGCTTTTGCCGGCCCAGAGTTGCGCGACCCGAAAACGCTTGGCGTGGGTGCGGGTATTGGTTTGCGCAAGGAAGACAATGAACTTCGCGAACAGATCAATGGGGCGCTGGCCGAGATTATCAAGGACGGCACTTACCAGACGATCTCCAATAAGTATTTCTCCTTTGATGTGTACAACTAATTAATTTTTAGTTGCTGGCAGGACGGCATTCAAAAACAACAAAAATACTATTGAACAAGATAGGCGGCGTCGGCCGAACTATCGTATTCAAGGAGAACGCAATGTCCTTGGTAGACTATGGGCCGCTGATCGCGAGTGGCACCTGGATGACACTAAAGTTGGCGATATTGTCGCTGCTGGCCTCGGTCGTGATTGGTTTGGCAGGCGCCAGTTCCAAGTTGTCAGGTCATCGGTGGCTGCGCACTATTGCCACCCTCTATACCACGCTGATACGCAGTGTTCCCGATCTGGTAACCATGCTGTTGCTTTTCTACAGCATTCAGATACTGCTCAACCAGGTCACCGAAGGGCTTGGCATGGATCAAATTGATATCGATCCCTTCCTCGCGGGTGTAGCGACACTTGCCTTTATCTACGGTGCTTATTTTACCGAGACCTTCCGCGGCGCTTTCCAGGCGGTCCCGCGCGGTCAGATAGAGGCGGCCATGGCCTATGGCCTCAGCCCATGGCAGGCGTTCTACCGCATTTTATTCCCGCAAATGATGCGTTTCGCCTTGCCCGGCATTGCCAACAACTGGCAGGTCATGATCAAGGCGACCGCGCTGGTGTCCATCATCGGCCTGTCCGATATCGTCAGGGCCACTCAGGACGCCGGCAAGAGCTCCATGCAGTTGTTTTATTTCACCGTCATCGGTGCCCTGATTTATCTGGTCATTACCACGGTCTCGAACGGAGTCTTGATGTGGCTTAAGCGTCATTACTCCGTCGGCGTTCGGGAGGCTCAACTGTGATCGCTATTATCCAGGAATACTGGCAAGCGTATTTGTGGTCGGACGGCGCCAGCTTTTCCGGCCTGGCAATAACCTTGTGGCTGCTGGTGCTGTCGATCGCAATCGGGTTCATGCTGTCGGTGCCGCTGGCCGTGGCTCGCGTGTCAAGACACCGGTTTATCCGACTTCCCGTCTGGTTTTACACCTATGTGTTTCGTGGCACGCCGCTCTATATACAACTGTTGATCATCTACACCGGTGTTTACAGCCTGAGCGTGGTGCGCGAGCACGAATTCCTCGACATGTTCTTTCGCGAAGGCTTCAACTGCACAGTGCTGGCGTTCGCGCTCAATACCTGCGCCTACACCACGGAAGTCTTCGCTGGCGCGATCAGGTCAGTACCGTACGGCGAGGTAGAGGCGGCCCGGGCCTTTGGCATGTCGGAGTTCACCCTGTACCGCCGGATCATCCTGCCCTCGGCGCTGCGTCGCGCACTGCCGTACTACAGCAACGAAGTGATCATGATGCTGCATTCAACTTCGGTGGCGTTTACTGCCACGGTTCCCGACATCCTGAAGGTCGCCCGCGACGTCAACTCGGCGACCTATGCGTCGTTCGAGGCCTTCTTCATCGCCGCACTGTTGTACGCGGTGATTGCGCTGTCGCTTGTCTGGCTATTTCGTCGCGGTGAAACCCGTTGGCTGGCCTTCCTGAAACCCCAGGCCGCCTGAAGGCCGCATACGTAGGGTCTATACCATGTACAAACTGACCGTAGACGATCTGTACAAGAACTATGGCAACCATGAGGTGCTCAAGGGTGTGTCGATCAAGGCCAAGGCCGGCGATGTGATCAGCATCATCGGCTCCTCCGGTTCGGGCAAGAGCACCTTCTTGCGTTGCATCAACTTCCTCGAGCAGCCGTGCGCCGGGCGCATCACGGTGAATGCCGAGGAAATCCGCACCGAGAAGGACAGGAACGGTGGGCTGCGCGTGGCCAACCAGAAGCAGCTGCAAAGCATGCGCACCAAGCTGTCCATGGTGTTTCAGCACTTCAACCTGTGGGCGCACATGTCGGTGCTGGAAAACGTTATCGAGGCACCGATGCATGCGCTTGGCCTCAGCCGCGAGGAGGCGGTGGCCCGCGCCCGCAAGTACCTGGCCAAAGTCGGCCTGCCCGCCAGCATGGAGGCAAAGTACCCGTCGCACCTGTCCGGCGGCCAGCAGCAGCGTGTGGCGATCGCCCGGGCCTTGGCGATGGAGCCGGAAGTGATGCTGTTCGACGAGCCGACCTCGGCGCTCGACCCCGAGCTGGTCGGCGAGGTGCTGAAGGTGATGCAGGCCCTGGCCGAGGAGGGGCGGACCATGGTGGTGGTGACGCACGAGATGGCCTTTGCCCGCGAGGTGTCCAACCACGTGATCTTCCTGCACCAGGGCAAAATCGAGGAAGAAGGCACCCCGGAGCAACTGTTCAAACACACCAGGAGTGAGCGCCTCAAGCAGTTCCTTGCCGGCAACTTGAAGTAGCCCTTTGGGTGACTCCGTAAAGAGCGCCCCGGTTGGCTATCGGGTGGCGGGGGCGCGCTCAAAAGTGATGAGGTTCAAATGATCAAATCGTTCTGGTTGCGTAATGTCCGCCCCTATGGCGGCGCAATTGAAGACATGCAGGTTGTTGACGGTCGTATCGGCGATCGTCGGCCGGCCAGTGGCAATCCAGTCGCTGATGCTGACCTTGACGGGCACGGTCAATTACTCGTTCCGTCACTGGTCGAAAGCCATATCCATCTGGATAAAACCCTGTGGGGGCAACCCTGGCGGCCGCACAGTGCAGGGCCGACGCTTAAAGCGCGCATCGCGAACGAGCGTCAAATCCTGCGCGAGCTTACATCACCCATTGCAGAGCGAGCGGGTGCGCTGCTGGAGCAATGCATCGCTCGCGGCTCGCTGACGTTTCGCTGTCACGTAGACGCCGATCCCGAGTTGGGTATCGAGCATGTGGAAGCCATGTTGGCGCTGCGCGAACGCTACGCCGACCTGGTGGATATCGAGTTCGTCACCTTCCCGCAGGTGGGCCTGGTTAACCGCCCTGGGGTTGAAGAATTGATGCGAGAAGCCTTGGCGCTGGGGGTTGAGGTAGTCGGGGGGCTGGACCCCTGCGGCATCGACAATGATCCCGTCGCGCACCTCACGATCCTGTTCGAGCTCGCGGACACGTTCGATCGCGGTATCGATATCCACCTGCATGACGGTGGTGAGCTAGGGCTCTGGCAGATTGCGCGGATCATTGATTTCACCGAGCGCTATCAGCGTCAGGGGCGGGGCATGATCAGCCATGCCTTTTGCCTGGGCATGAAAAACTGGGCGCAAGTGCAGCCGTTGGCTGAACGGTTGGCGGCCAATCGAATTTCACTCATGACCACGGCGCCCGCTGATATTGCCATACCACCTTTTACTGAGCTGCTGTCGGCGGGGGTAAACGTCTGCCTCGGTTCGGATGGCATTCGGGACGCATGGACCCCGATGGGCAATGGCGACATGCTTGAACGCGCAATGCTGCTCGCCTTGCGCTGCGGCATGCGAACCGACCCTGAAATCTGCGCAGCGTTCGAAGCCGCCGCCAGCAACGGGGCTCGGGCACTTGGGCGAACTGATTACGGCTTGGCAACGGGACAGACAGCCAACGTGTTGTTGCTGCCGGCAGAGACACTGAGTGAAGCCGTTGTGGCTCGCCCGCTTGCGCGGACGGTGATCAGCCGTGGAGTCGTCGTGGCGAAAAATGGCAGCCTGCTCCGGAGCCGCCTGTGAATCAAAATAATCCCGACACAGTCGACCTGCTGATCGAGCACGGCGTGGTCATCACCGTGGACGAGCAACGGCGCGTCATTCAGGACGGCGCCGTGGCCGTGCTCGGCAACCGCATCATCGCGGTGGGGCGCACGGATGAACTGCGGGCTCGCTTTACGGCTGAAAAAGTCATCGATGCACGCAACAAGGCGGTGCTCCCGGGCTTGATCGACAGCCACGCCCATGCCGGCCACGCCATGCTGAAAACCATCGGCGGCGGGGAGGGCGATGCCTGGATGGAGGCGTGCAAGATCATCTACACCTCGGCCTCCGGCGTCGAGTTCTGGGAGGTCGACGCCAGGTTGTCGGCACTGGAGCGGCTGAAGTGCGGCACCACCACCGGCGTGTCGCTATTGGGCGGGGGCGATTCGATCATGCGGGTCGACGACCCGGTTTACGCACAACGCCACGCCCAGGCGATCGCCGACATTGGCACTCGTTCGGTGGTCGCCGTCGGGCCGTCGGGGCCGCCAGCGCCGCGCACCTATTTGGACTGGTCGACCGAACCGCAGACCCGGCGCGACGTCAGTTTCGAGACCATGTTCGAGGTCTGCGAAGAAATCGCCAGGACTTGCGACGGTATGGGGGACGGCCGGGTGCGCATCGCCATCACGTTGCCGGTGTACGCGCCGCAATACGAGCCCAGCCATCGGCAGCTGGCACCGCTGTTCCGCCAGCAAGCACAGGATTACCTGGCACTGGCCCAGCGCTATGGCCTGACGTTCACCCAGGATGGCCACCGCGCCGGTACGCTGACGCTGGCCCACCGCGAGCTTGGCCTGCTTGGCCCGACATCGTTCATGTCGCACTGCATAGACTTAACCTCGGAAGACATCGCCCTGTGCCGCGAGACACAGACCAGGATCGTGCACAACCCGAGCGCCATCATGTCGATCCTGGGGCGCTGCCCGGTCCCGGAACTGATCGAGGCCAACGTAACCGTCGCCCTCGGCTCCGACGGCGCCGCTCCAGACCGCGGTTACGACATGTTCCGCCACATGTTCCAGTGCATGCACTACCACCGCCGCCATTTCCGCGACCCGGACATCCTGCCGCCGGGCAAAGTGCTGGAAATGGTCACTATCGACGCCGCCAAGGCATTGTCGATGGACCATGAGATCGGCTCGCTGGAAGTCGGCAAGAAGGCCGACATCATTCTGATCGACCTGTTCAAACCGCACCTGATGCCGATGAACATGCCCGTCCACCGTGTGACTTGCTTCGCCAACGGCGCGGACGTGTGTACGACCATCGTCGATGGCAAGATCCTGATGGAAGACTACGTCGTACGCGCCGTCGACGAGGCTGCTGTGCTGGCCTCGGTGCAAGCGGAGTCGGAACGCATGCTGGACCGTAGTGGCTTGCGCCATCTGACAGAAGAGTCGAAAAACCTCTGGCGGGCGGCACGGTATCTGTAAGTTCCGAATGAGCGCTTTTGCGCGGTGCTGCCTGTCGCGAAGGGCTGTAATCGACCCACAATGGCAGGGCTCGATACTCCGGCATTGCTCGCTAAAGGCCCAGCCGTTGCTTGAGTTCGGCCTCGCTCAAAACACCGCTGAGCGGGCCGCCCGGCAATCCTTCATTGGCTCGCGCGAGCGGGAGAAGCACCGGTACGAATCCGGCGTCGCGCACCAATCGGGCACCCACGTCCCGGGCCTGGGCGTCGTCGGCAAAAGTGGGAATCGCCTTGCCTTTGCCAGCTTCGCTTTTCATTGATGCGAAGCCGATGGCGTTGAACGCCCGCACCAGGTGCACCCCAGGCAGATATTGCTGGTCCGCCAGGGCGACTCCCAGATCCAGCGCCTTACGCCCGACGTCTCCGTCACGGCCGCTGAATGGGTTGCTGGTGCTGAACACCACTTTGCCGTCCAGCTTGCCCTTCAGCTGTTCGGACAGCGCCGGCATTGCGCCGTAGGGAACACTCAACACGATCACATCGCCCCATGCCGCGGCCTCGCTGACCGAGCCCGCCTGAGCGTTCGGGCCGGCAGTCCTGACCAGGTCGGTCAATTCCTCGGGGTGACGTGACGAAAACATCACCGAGTGCCCAGCCTTTACCCAAAGCGTGCCAAGCGTACCGCCGACATTACCGGCGCCGATCACGCTGATCTTAAGGCCGTCCGCCATCACCTGGCTGGTGCACAGGATCAGGCTGGCGAACATCAGGAAGAAGGCTCTGGACATGCGCGGCGCTCCCGGTTTGGTGTACGAAATGAATAGGCGGCCACTCTCGCTCAATGCAG
Organism: Pseudomonas sp. RIT-PI-q; assembly: GCF_001297125.1. Lineage (GTDB taxonomy): Bacteria > Pseudomonadota > Gammaproteobacteria > Pseudomonadales > Pseudomonadaceae > Aquipseudomonas. Next base: position 175 of record NZ_LHPC01000020.1, on the reverse strand, counting down.
GAGCTGGCTTGCCAGCGAAGATCTCAATGCACCCCGTTCATCCTGCTAAAACGCGTCATCGTTAACGTCCTTCGCGAGCAAGCTCGCTCCTACAGGCGATAGGTGTGTGAAATGAATAGGCGGACACACACGCTCAACGTAGGAGCTGGCTTGCCAGCGAAGATCTCAATGCATC
>NZ_LHPC01000050.1 GCF_001297125.1 Pseudomonas sp. RIT-PI-q | reverse complement strand
CACTCAGGCATTGGTGATACTGGCTCGCAAGCTTGCTCGGATCGTATTCGCTCTACTGAAAGGACAGGGCGAATACCAACCCAAAGCTGGTTGAGGGCTTCCCCTCAACCATAGAATCTCCCACAGGGGATTTGTGAGCGACGCAGATCAGTGTGGGAGCGGGCTTGCCCGCGAAGACTGACCTGAGGTCGCGGCCATTCCAAAGGAGCGTTCGCGTTTCGCGAACGCTCGTTGCCAACTGAAGGTTGGATTCCCGCCCCCTCGCTCCTCTAGCCTTGGCGCATATTCCAAGAATAAGAGGTCCCCCGCGATGACTGCCCCCCTGAGTGCAATCAAGGTAATCGAGATCGGCACGCTGATCGCCGCGCCGTTTGCCGCGCGCATGCTTGCCGAGTTCGGCGCCGAGGTGATCAAGATCGAAGCCATGGGCCAGGGCGATCCCCTGCGTAAATGGCGCAAGCTGCACGAGGGCACCTCGCTGTGGTGGTACTTGCAATCGCGTAACAAGAAGTCTTTGGCGCTGAACCTGAAATCCGCCGAAGGCATCGAACTGGTCAAGCAACTGGCGACCAGCGCCGATGTGCTCATTGAAAACCTGCGCCCCGGCGCCCTGGAAAAACTCGGCCTGGGCTGGGACGTGTTGCACGCCCTCAACCCCAACCTGACCCTGGTGCGCATTTCCGGTTATGGCCAGACCGGCCCATACCGCGATCGTCCGGGCTTCGGCGCGATCGGCGAGGCCATGGGCGGCATTCGCTACACCACCGGTACGCCCGGTTCGCCGCCAGCGCGAGTCGGTGTCAGCCTCGGTGATTCCCTGGCATCGCTGCACGCGGTGATTGGCGCCTTGATGTCGCTGCTACGGGTCAAGACCGGGCAGGGCGGTGGGCAAGTGGTGGATGTGTCGTTGGCTGAAAGCGTGTTCAACGTCATGGAAAGCCTGGTGCCGGAATACGACATGCAGGGCCACATTCGCGAACGCAGCGGCGGCGCTCTGCCGGGCATCGCGCCGTCCAATACCTACCTGACCGCCGATGGTGCCTATGTGGTGATCGCCGGAAACAGCGACCCGATCTACAAGCGTCTGATGGAAACCATCGGTCGCCGTGATCTGGCTGATGCGCCGGAGTTCGCCCACAACGACGGTCGTGCACTCAAAAGCAATGTGCTCGACGCGGCGATCACTCACTGGACCAGCAGCCTGCCGATCGACGACGTGCTGTCGGCCCTGGAAGCTGCCGAAGTTCCCGCCGGGCGCATTTACTCGGTGGCCGACATCGTCGCCGATCCGCATTACCAGGCGCGGGACATGTTGCTCAGCGCCGACCTGCCCGGCGGCGCTACGGTCAAGATGCCGGGCATTGTGCCGAAACTCTCCGAAACCCCCGGCGGCGTGAACTGGTCGGGACCGACGTTGGGCCAGCACACCGACGGTATTCTCGCGGGGCTCGGGCTGACGGATTCGGACATTGAACGGCTGAAAACCGAAGGGGTGGTGCAATGATCACTGATTTTTCCCAGACTCTGATCGTTCAGGAAGTTTCGCCTCGGGACGGTTTGCAAATCGAGCCGACCTGGGTTGAAACCACCGACAAGATTGCGCTGATCGATCAGTTGTCGTTGGCCGGTTTCACTCGTATCGAAGCAGGGTCGTTTGTCTCGCCCAAGGCGATTCCGGCGCTGCGCGATGGCGAGTTGGTGTTCAAGGGCATCACCCGCCAACCGGGGGTGATTTACGTCGCGTTGATCCCCAACCTGAAAGGCGCGCAACGGGCGCTGGCGACCCGGGCCGACGAACTGAACCTGGTGATGTCCGCCAGCCAGACGCACAACATGGCCAACATGCGCATGCGTTGCGAAGACTCATTGGCCGCGTTTGGCGAGATCGTGCACTACGTCGGTGATACGCAGGTGCGGCTCAACGGCAGCATCGCCACCACTTTCGGTTGCCCGTTCGAAGGCAAGATCGATGAAGACCGCGTACTGCAGATTGTCGAGGCGTATCAGGAGCTTGGCATCCAGGGCATCACCCTGGCCGACACTACCGGCATGGCCAACCCGCGGCAGGTTGATCGACTGGTGCGGCGGGTGTTGCAGCGGGTTTCGCCAGCTGATTTGACCCTGCATTTTCATAACACCCGCGGCCTTGGCTTATGCAACGTGCTGGCCGCCTACGAGGCCGGGGCCCGACGCTTCGACGCGGCACTCGGCGGCCTCGGTGGCTGCCCGTTCGCACCGGGTGCCTCGGGCAATATCTGCACCGAAGACCTGGTGAACCTGTGCGATGAAATCGGCATTCCGACCGGCATCGATCTGCCGCTGTTGCTGAAGTTGTCCCGAGGTTTACCGGCGCTGCTGGGCCACGAAGTGCCCGGTCAACTGGCCAAGGCCGGACGCAATTGCGACCTGCACCCAAGCCCGTCCTGACACACCGACTACCCCTGTAGGAGCTGGCTTGCCAGCGAAGAGGCCAGCCCATCCAACATCAATGTGGACTGAGCCACCGCTTCGCCAGCAAGCCGGCTCCTACAAAAAACACAACGAACCAGACAACAAAAACAATCGGACACCCAAGGGAAGTCCGCCTGGAGAAACACTATGAGCCTTAACGTACTGGAGGCGGGCGCGAGCCCGTCCGTTAGCCACGACGAAGAAAAAGCCCTGGTCAGCAAGGTCGCCTGGCGCCTGATGCCGCTGATCATGGTCTGCTACCTGTTCGCGTTTTTCGACCGCATCAACATCAGCTTCGCCAAGTTCCAGTTGCAGACCGACCTGAGCCTCAGCGACACCGCTTACGGCCTCGGCGCCGGGCTGTTCGTGGTCGGTTACGTGATCTTCGAAGTGCCCAGCAACATGATGCTGTACAAGGTCGGCGCACGGCGCTGGATCGCCCGGATCATGATGTCCTGGGGCCTGGCCACCGCCGCCATGGTCTTCGTCAACAGCGAATGGCAGTTCTACGCGCTGCGCTTCGTGATCGGTGCGATGGAGGCCGGTTTCGCCCCTGGCGTGCTGTATTACCTGACGCTGTGGTTCCCGCAGCACTATCGCGGGCGCATTACTTCGATGCTGTTCCTGTCCTCGGCGTTTGCCGGCCTGGTTGGCGCACCATTCTCCGGGCTGGTGCTGCAACACCTTGACGGTTTCCTCGATATGCGCGGCTGGCACTGGCTGTTTCTGCTCGGTGGCGTGCCGTGCATCGGCCTCGGCTTGCTGGTGCTGACGCTGCTCAAGGACCGCATCGAAGACGCCCATTGGCTGACGCCGTCGGAGAAGACCTTGCTGGCCAGCCGTATCGCCCATCATGAACCGCACAAAAGTGGTGGCTCATTGCTCGCCGCGCTGCGCATACCGGGCTTCCTGACCCTGGGGCTAATCTACTTCCTGATTCAGGTGGCGTCCTACGGCTTGAATTTCTGGGCCCCGCAACTGATCCGCAGCGCTGGCACCGAAAGCCCGGTGATGATCGGTTTGCTGACCGCGATCCCATACATTTGCGGCGCCATCAGCATGGTGGTGATCGGGCGGTTGTCCGACTCGACCGGCGAGCGCCGCAAATTTGTCGCCGGTTTGGTTGCGGTGGGCGCGGTAGGGTTCTTCTGTGCGGGGATCTTCGCTAACCACACGACCTTCCTGATTGTCGCCCTGGGCCTGCTGGGTGCCGGGATCATCGCTTCCATCCCGAGCTTCTGGACCCTGCCGCCGAAACTGCTGGCCGGTGCGGGTGCGGGCGCTGCGGGCGGGATCGCGGTGATCAATACCCTCGGACAGTTCGGCGGCATCGTCAGCCCGGTCATGGTCGGCCGGATCAAGGACCTGACCGGCAGCACCACACCGGCACTGTACGTGATCGGCGTGGCGGCACTGATCGCCGTAGCCCTGCTGATGTGGGGGTTGCCGCAGAAATTGCGCACGCTCGACAAGTTTTAAAAGATCGCAGCCTTCGGCAGCTCCTACATGGGACCACGCATCCCTGTAGGCGCTGCCGGAGGCTGCGATCTTTTGATTTTCAAGAAACTGCTATCACCGCTTTGCCCGGCGTAGCACTGAACTGAATCAACACCACACCCGCCACCAGCAACAACGCCCCAAACCCCCGCGACACAGTCATTTGCCGCTCGACCAAGCCAAACATCCCGAAATGATCCAGCACCAGCGACGCGACCACTTGCCCGGCCAGCGCCAACGCCATGAACCCCGAGGCCCCAAGCTTGGGTAGCAGCACCAGCGCCAACGAAATAAAGCACACCCCAAACGCACCACCGGCCCACATCCACAGCGGCGCCTTACTGATGAAGGCCAATGACGGCAACGGCAAGCGCATCGCCAACATGACCGGCAACAACACCACAATACTCACCAGCAATGACGCGAGCGTCGCCCACAGCGGGTGACCCAGGCCCCGCCCCAAATTCGCGTTAATCGCACTCTGAAAAGGCACCACCGCCCCGGCAATCACCGCCAGCAACAACAGGCCGGTCCAATGCAACGTACTCATGATCGTTCTCCAACAGGTTTTGCTGGACTCTAGAGTATTCGTCGCGCAGATTTAAATTCCGAATTGCTATCCAGAACATGCATCAGATGAATGATCTACGGCGCATTGACCTCAACTTGCTGGTGATCCTCGACGCCTTGCTCACCGAGCAGCACGTGACCCGCGCGGCCGAGCGCTTGCCCCTGAGTCAGCCCGCCGTCAGCCATGCCTTGGCGCGCTTGCGTGACCTGCTCGGCGATCCGCTGCTGGTGCGGGCCGGCGCCAGCCTCGTGCCGACCCCTCGGGCCCTGGAGTTGATGGCGCCTTTGACCGAAGCCCTGGCGCAGGTGCAATCGCTGCTGGCGCCGAACGCATTCGATCCGGCCACCGCCAGGCGCACGTTTCGCTTGGCGATGTCCGACTACGGCGCCGCGATCGTCCTGCCGGGGCTGATTCGTACGTTGCGCCGCGAAGCACCGGGCATCGACCTGCAAATCAGCCACGCCAGCCGCGAAGGCATGCTCGATGCGGTGCTCAACGGCGACATCGACGTGGCGGCCGGTGTCTTTCCAGAAATGCCGAACGAACTACGCAGTACGCCGCTGTTCGAAGAGCGCTATGTCTGCCTGGTGGACCGCCACAGCCTGCCCGTCGATGGCGCCCTCGACCTGCCGACCTACCTGGCGCGCCCCCACGTCCTGCTGGAAATGCGCGGCAGCGGCACCCCGGAAATCGAGCGAGCCCTGACCGCACTGCGCGAACGCCGGCGGGTGGCGATCAGCCTGCCGCACTGGAGCGTCGCCCCGGAACTCATCAGCGGCACCGACCTGATCCTCACCGTCGCTTCGCGAGGCGTGCGCGATATCGATGAACGCGCGTTGATTGTCGTGCCACCGCCGTTTCACATTCCTTCTTTTACGTTTGTGCTGGTTTGGCATAAACGGCGGGGTGGGGATCAGGCGTTGAACTGGTTGAACAGTGAAATCGAGCGTGTCGCAAATGCCCTGTAGGAACTGCCGCAGGCTGCGATCTTTTGATCTTTCCAGACTCCATCGACGATCAGTAACTCAGCCCCCGAAGACCTGATATAGACTTGCGTCCATTCACCAAGTAGTTCATCAGGATTTCCCATGACCCCATCGCTGCTAATGGCCGTTCTCGCCTCGGGTTTTATCTACGGCATCACGCCGGGGCCAGGGGTATTGGCGGTGTTTGGCATCGGCGCGGCGCGTGGTCGGCGGGCGGGCGCAGGATTCTTGTGCGGGCATTTGCTGGGAGACGTGGTCTGGTGCAGCACCGCGCTGATCGCGATTGTCGGTGCGCGGGAAATCGGCAGCACCGCGTTCGACGTGTTGGGCGTGCTCAGTGGGCTGTATCTGTTCTGGCTCGGACTGCGCGCGATTCGTGCTCGTCGTAGCAGCGCCGAGACGCCTCAGGGCCCGGCGCGACAGCCGTTCTGGCACGGCATCCTGTTCGGCCTGACCAATCCGAAAGCGTACCCGGTGGCAGTGGCGACGTTCACCGCGTTGCTCTCCAGCCGCGCCGAGTTGCTGCATTGGTCGATGCTGCCGTGGCTGATCGTCTTGAGCTTCGTCGGCGGCCTCATCGCCTACGCTATCCTCATCGTCATTGTTGGTGCGCGTCAGGTGCGTACGTTGTATCAGCGTCATGAGCTGGCAATCACCCGGTTGTGCGGGGTGATGTTCATCGGTTTCGCCATCAATGCCCTGGCGCACGCATTGCCGGGGTTGGTGACGAACAAGGCTTGAGGCTGATCGCAGGATGCGTCGGTTGTATTGAACGGTCAGGGAGGGTTATTTTTTGCTGCATTGTCCGGACACGCTCAGCGCACTATGGCAACCAGAAATTCCGCGCCGTTGGCGAGTTACATCGATCTTTTGCTGGACGCCGTGTGTGCGGTCGATAAACAAGGCCGCTTCGTTTTTGTCAGCGCGGCCTGCGAGCGCATATTTGGCTACACCCCCGACGAGCTGATCGGCCAGCCGATGATTGATCTGGTGCACCCCGCCGATCGTCAGCGCACCCTCGACGCCGCACGGGAAATCATGGGTGGCGACCCCAAGCTCAACTTCGAGAACCGTTACCTGCGCAAAGATGGGCGAGTGGTGAACATCCTCTGGTCGGCACGCTGGTCGGAGGTCGACCAGTTGCGCATCGCCGTGGCCCGCGACATCACCGAACGCAAGCAGGCCGAGTCCCGGCAGGCGGCGTTGTATGCGATCTCCGAAGCCGCCCACGCCGCGGAAGATTTGCTGGCGCTGTTCAAACGCATCCATTTGATCATCGGTGAATGGCTGCCTGCGCTGAATTTCTCCGTCGCGCTGTATGACGAACACTGCGCGCAGCTGAATTTTCCCTATCACGTCGACGACCATGAATTGCAGCCCGAGGCGCCCGGGACCATTACCGGGCGCCTCTGCGCCGAAGTGATTCGCAGCGGCCAGCCGATTCTGCTGACACCGGACCAAGATAATCTTCCCGTGGGGTTTGAAGCGCTGGTCGCGGGCCAGCATTCACCTTGCTGGCTGGGTGTACCACTGAACTCGCAAAACGGCACCATCGGCGCGCTGATCGTCAAAAGCGTACCGGGTGGCGAACGCTACACCGAGCAGGACAAGGAGCTGTTGCAGTACGTTTGCGCCCAAGTCGCGACGGCGATCGAACGCAAGCAATTGCATACCCGACTGCAGCACATGGCCCAGTACGACCAACTGACGCAACTGCCCAACCGCGAGCTGCTGCGTGACCGGCTCAAGGCCTCGCTGACGCTGGCGCGGGCGGATTCCGGGCGCATGGCGCTGCTGTACGTCGACCTCGACCGCTTCAAGGAAGTCAACGACACCCACGGTCATGCAGTCGGCGACATGCTGCTGCAAGCGGTCGCCAATCGGCTCAAGGGCTGCGTGCGCGAAACCGACACCGTGGCGCGTATTGGCGGTGACGAGTTTGTGGTGTTGTTGCACAGCATCCACGCGGCGGAAGATGCCGACAGCGTTGCGGGCAAAATCCTTCAAGTCCTGGCCCAGCCACTGCGATTGGACGGGCACAGCCTGAACATCCATCCGAGTATCGGCATCGCCAATTACCCCGAGCACGGCACCGAAGAAAAGCAGCTTTTCCGGCATGCCGATGAAGCGATGTACGCAGCCAAACGCCAGCATCATTTGCGACTCGGTGTCTGAAAAAACTTCCGCCGTTCGTCGCTGCGATTTCAATTTTTCTAAACCTTTGCAGGGATCGAAATTCTGATTCTATGCGGGCTCCTGCTCGCCGCGATCATCACCAAGAGGTAGAGAATCATGCCTAACTCAAGAAACTCGAACTCGGGAAACTTCGCCAACGATCGAACGAAGGCGTCTGAAGCCGGTCGCAAAGGTGGGAAAACTACCACCACGACTGTCGATAAAGACCCTGCGAAACCCGATATGGGCCGCAAAGGTGGTCAGAAATCCAAGTAGTGGTGAAGGTAGTTTTGATTGAGAGGCGGGAGCGTAAGCTCCCGTTTGAATTTTATTTCGAGGAGGGCGCGACCATGAGCCGGATGGCCACCCGATTACGCAATGCCAGTTTTGCCACGTTACTGGGCCTGTGTGCCAGCAGCGCCTTTGCCCAGTCACCCGCCGAATTCATCAACGATGCATCGGCCCAAGGCATGGCCGACATCGAAGCCAGTCGCCTGGCGCACCAGAAAACCGAATCAAAAGAGGTCAAGGACTACACGATCGTCGTCATCAACGATCGCACCACCGCCAACCAGCACCTGGCGAAAATCGCCAAGCAACTCGATTTGCCGGTAGCCCCACGCGAAGAGGTGGTCGACAAGGCCAAGGCCTTGATGCCAGAAGTGATGGACGGCGCGTCGTTCGATCAGGCCTACGCTGCCAGTCAGGTGAAAACCACCCAGGAAGCCATCGACCAGCTTCAGCAGGAAGCGCAGACCACCGACGTACCGGAAATCAAAGCGTTCGCCGAAGAAACCCTGCCCAAACTGCAAAACCACCTGCAAATGGCCAGGGCGCTGCAAGCCAGTCGTTAGCCATCGGAGCGCGCGGGTGACCTTGGGTCGCCCGCGAATCCCTGATCAGCATTGATTCAAATTCGGCTTGTCTTTGTCCTGCACGACGGCCCCGTCCACTGAAATCGTTTCGCCTTCGCCAAGGCTTCGATACTGCTTCCTCAGCGCTTCCAACTGCTTCAGATCCAGCGCTTCGAGCCCCAGCATCGCGTTCTGCGCGTCCTTCGTCACCCGCAGCAACTCATCGATTTTCAAATGCAAAATGTCCGTGTCGCGGTTCTGGGTGTTCTGGATCAGGAACACCATTAGGAACGTGATGATGGTGGTCGAGGTATTGATGATCAGTTGCCAGGTGTCGTTGAAGTGGAAAATCGGCCCACTCAACCCCCACAGGAATATCAGAACAATCGCCCCCAGGAACGTCTTGGGGCTGCCGGCCCATAGGGCGAGTTTCTGTGCGACTTTTGCGAATTTCATTGCCGTGTTCCTTGTAGGGATGCGCCTGATTTTGTGACAGCGCCGGCAGGATGAAAATTCTGATTAAAAGTGGATGGCCAGTGAAAAACCGGTTTTCAACTACGACACAAACCTTGTAGCAGCTGGCGAAGCCTGCGTTCGGCTGCGCAGCAGTCGTAAAACCAGAGCATGCGGTACTCCTGAAGGAACACATTGCAAGACTTCACGACGGCTGGATAAAGAGAGAACCTCTCTTTTCCCAATTCCTGACTGGAATCTTTCTTTGTACCGGTTTGTGGCTAGTATCAATGGCAGTCAATTTGCCAGCACGCAAATACACGGATCGAAACCAGGAAGAGGCCGCACATGGAATTTTTCGAAAAGTTAGCAAGTCTCGCCGCCAAAGTTCGTTTGCAGAGCGCTGCAATCCAGACGGAAGAGGCGACGAAGAACGCTTTTGTCATGCCCTTTATCAGCACGGTACTGGGCTACGATGTTTTCGATCCGACTGAAGTGACTCCCGAGTTTGTTTGCGATATCGGAACGAAAAAGGGCGAGAAAATTGATTACGCAATCATGAAAGCAGGAGAGGTCCAAATCCTCATCGAGTGCAAAAAAATAGGTGAGCCGCTGCACATCAATCACGCCTCTCAGTTGTTTCGCTATTTCCATGTCACCAGCGCCCGAATCTCCATTCTCACCAACGGCCAGGTCTACAAGTTTTTCACTGACCTGGATGCGCCCAACAAGATGGATGAGAAACCCTTTCTTGAGCTCGATCTTCTCGACATCGACGAGTATTCCGTTCCCGAGTTGGTCAAGCTCACCAAGTCAGCGTTCGACGTTGATTCGATCATCAGCGCTGCGGGTGAATTGAAGTACGTCAGCCAGATCAAAAAGGTCATTGCTTCGCAGGTCAGCAAGCCCGATGACGATTTTGTGAAAGTGTTTGCGTCGCGCGTGTACGACGGGGTGATTACTCAGAAGGTCCGTGAGCAGTTTCATGAGCTAACGAGAAAGGCCGTGGTGCAGTTTCTAAACGACCAAATCAATGACAGGCTCAAGTCGGCCATGAGTGGCGCGATTCAACCCACTTTGGCCTCATTGCCAATTTCATCCGGTGGTGCTGAGCAGCCGGATGTGCGGGACGAGTCAGAGGACAAGGTGCTAACAACCTTGGAAGAGCTGGAGGGCTATCACATCGTCCGAGCCGTGGTTAGGTCTGTTGTCGATGCAAAGCGGATTGTTCAGCGCGACACCCAGAGCTACTTTGGCATTCTGCTCGACGACAACAACCGCAAACCGATCTGCCGCCTGCACTTCAATCGTTCACAGAAATACATCGGCATATTTGACGAAGAGAAGAATGAAACCCGGCATCCAATAAATTCGATAGATGACATCTACGACTATTCGGACCATTTGAAGAAGACTGTTGGATATTACGACTAGCTCCTTTAATTGTGGCGACAACTACTTCAGCTACACGCAACCTTGTAGTTGGATGGACTCGCCCAAGCCAGCGTTCGGCTGCGCAGCAGTCGTGAAACCTGAACATGCGGTATTCCTGAAGGACCGCATTGCCTGATTTCACGACTGCTGCGCAGCCGAACGCAGGCTTCGCCAGCTGCTACGGACCGCGTTTTAGTCCACCAGCATGACCTCAACGCCAACTGAAGTACCCCAGCGTGATAAATGTCTGGTTGCAATCTTCAGGGGAGGGCAGATCGGCAGTGGCGCTGTATCCTCTTGAACGGTTGTTGAACAGAACGCACCGACAGGAGAACGCAATGAGTTGGTCCGCCAAACAATACGTCGCTTTTGAAGATGAACGCACCCGTCCCGCCCGTGACTTGCTGGCGGCCATCCCCGGTACGGACGTGCGCTCGGCCATCGACATCGGTTGCGGCCCCGGTAACTCGACCGAGTTACTGGTGGAGCGCTTTGCCAACGCCTCGGTGCGGGGGCTGGACAGTTCAACCGATATGATCGAGGCCGCGCGTAAACGCTTGCCGCAGGTGCAGTTCGATATCGCTGACATCGATACCTGGAATGACAGCGGCCCGTTCGATGTGATTTTCGCCAACGCGGTGTTGCAGTGGCTGCCCGATCACGCAGCGTTGCTGCCTTCGCTGGTGAATAGACTGGCACCGGGCGGAAGCCTGGCGATTCAGATGCCCGACAACCTCAACGAACACTCGCACCGCTTGATGCGTGAAGTCGCGGCGCAAGGTCCGTGGGCCGGCAAACTGTCCGGCGCCGCCGGGCAGCGCACGGAAATGGCCGATGCCAGCGGTTATTACTCGATGCTCAAACCTCACTGCACCCGTGTCGATGTGTGGCGCACCACCTATCATCATCCACTCGCGGGCGGTGCTTCGGGGGTGGTCGAGTGGTTCAAGGGCAGCGGCTTGCGGCCGTTTCTCGATCCGCTGAATGAGGCGGAGCGGGCGCAGTATCTGAAGCAGTATCAGGCAGCCATCGAGCAGGCCTATCCGGCGTTGCCGGATGGTTCGGTGTTGTTGCCGTTTCCGCGGTTGTTTCTGGTGGCGACTCGCTGATGTGAAAAAGGGACAGATGCGTTATCTGTCCCTTTCTTGGCCGCTGAGCAAATCACTGCGGCTTACCTTTCTTTGAGCGCCTGGCACTCAAGTATTCAAAAGCAAATGAAGCAAAGCCGAACAACCCGATCATTGAAACGATCATGATTCCCAACTCTGAACTGTCCATGGCGATCTCGGTGCGAAGGGTGAGCCGGGAGAATAAGGTATCTATTTGCGGGCGAAACGCCTTGCTACGGCTTCTTTACTGGGCTGCCAAGATCTTTACGCAAACTGTACGAGTGGCCCTCAGCGTTGCACGCCAACCAGCAGCATCATGGGTCGTTCCCGCTCTTCTGCCAGCGCCGGTTGCGCCGCGACCTCTGCATCGGTCGGCCCCCATTCATTGACGTGCTGGATTATGAACCCCGCCGCGATCAAGGTATTGAGTAACGTGCCCACGGTTCGGTGTTGCTTGATCACACCTTCCGCCAGCCAGTGGGTTATGCGCTCGCCTTCCATTTGATAACTGTCCAGCGGCCAGCGTTTGCGGCCGTCGGCATCGGTGATCCAGCCAGGGTTACGCGGCGCCATGAAAATCGGATGTTCGATGGAAAACACGAAACGCGAGCCGGGTTTGAGGGCTGCGTGGATGTTGGCGAACAGCCCCGGCAGGTCCTTGATGTAGTGCAACGCCAAAGAGCTGTAGGCCAGATCGAAACTGGCGGCTGGCAGGTCTAGATGCTCCAGATCAGCCCGAGCGTATTGGATGTTGGTCGTCGAAGTTGTCTTGCGCGCTTGCGCCAGCATTTTTTCCGAAACGTCAAGCCCGAGTACGCTGTCGGCGCCTTGCTCACTGGCCCAACGGCAGAACCAGCCGTAGCCGCAACCGAGGTCTACTGCCTTCAGGTTTTTCATCGGCGGCAGCATTGCCTTCAGCGCGGGCCATTCTGGTGCGGAGTCGAGGCCGCCAACGGAGCGAGCCATCTGGCTGTAGCCCTGGAAGAATCCGGGATCGTCGTAGATGTTTTGGGTCATGGGCGGGGGGCTCTGTACTTGCGCTATGAAGCGTAAAGGGCACCCCGAAAGGCGCCCGATAAACATCAGGACGGTTCTGCATCCATGCGCCGAGCGATGACATCCAGCACATCGCAACCATCACGCAAGGGTATGGCGCACAACAATGCGAAGTCGCTGAGGATGACCGAGTCCGTGCTGATTTCACCGCGCATCGCGAGATTTTCGAGAACCTGCGTCACGGCGCTGATTCTGTAACTGGCGCTGCTGAGCAGTGAGTGCAACGGTTGAGTGGTGTTGACGTAAAAGGTGGGTAGATCGTCGGTGTTGCTGGTTAAAGCCATGTATTCATTCATGAGTAGAACTCCATTGGGATAAGAGGGTCTACCACTCAATCGTCGCCAAACGAAAAAGGGTGGTAGCTGTACGCAGGTTGGCGAACCGGCCAATGGACAACCCGGCAGACCCTGAGGTCTCCCGCGCACAGCCACCAAAAAACGGGTAGCAAAGTGCTGTAAAGCGATCCGAAAACTGATCGGAGGCTTTGTACATTGGAATCGAGTCGCCAAACCCGAAGCGCCATTTGGCGCCGGCTAGACTATAGGCCTCGATGCAAATGCACAGCAATGCGCAAGTCTACGGACATTTCCCAGACTAGTGTAGGACGTTGCTTTTTCTGAATATCGGCCTCGTTCGGGATCCCGAAGAGTGGGCAATCGGCACTCAAAATTGGCATGTGTGCATGCTGTTACCGGGGAAGGACTAGCGTTTACCAAATCCAACCCACAAAAAAAACGGCCACAAACGGCCGATTTTTTTGTCACTACACCTAGCGAGTTTTTGCGTCATTTTGCTAACGCTACTTCACGCTCTCCTGCGTGTCAGGCAACACCCGCGAGCAAGCTCTCGTAAGGAATTCTCAATCCGTCGTGCAGACGTTTGATCATCGCCAAGCTTAATTTGCGCTTACGGTTCAGCACTTCGGATACGCGCCCGCTCGTACCGATGAAGGGTTCCAGGTCTCGAGGGGTCAGGCCTTGTTGATCCATGCGAAATTTGATGGCTTCAATCGGGTCGGAGGGCGGCATTGGGTAATGCTCGTCTTCGTATTTTTCGATGAGCAGCGCCAGAATTTCCAGTTCATCGCCTTCAGGCGACCCCATTTCTGCTCCCCATAGTTGCTCTACGCGAACAAATGCGGCGGTCAGGTCTTCTTCGCTGCGAATAGGTTTAATGTTCATTACACGGTCTCCGCGTTGATCTGATCATACTGGGCGTGGGTGCCAACGAACCGTATGAATCCTAGCTGTCGCTGATAATCGATTGCCAGAATTACTCGGTATTTGTTGCCGCCAATGTTGAATACAACCCTGCCGCCCTTAAGGATGCTGGCCGTTCTCAGTTCCGCCTTGACCTCTTGTGGCGTGCAATAGATGGCCTTTTCCATATGTCGATACCATTCAACAAGTGGCGTTTCGGCGTCAGTGTAAGCCGGACTGCTTTCCCAGAATTCCCGCAAGGTTCCTTTTGCTATCACTCGCACTGCACATCCTCCCGTTTTGGGAGATGGTAGTCCTCGCTTTGGAGAGATGCAATCTGATATCGATGAGAGGGGCATGATCTACCGAATTCTGCCCACAAAAAAACCGGTCATTTGGACCGGTTTTTTTGGCTCGTTTGCGGCTTGAAACCAACTTGCATCGACGAAACTCTTTACTGAGCCAAGAAAAACGTTAACAGAGGATCGATCTCATGCGAAGACGCTAATCTCAGGTGTGAAAATATTAATGCCGGAAGAAATTTGATAATAAATCCGTGTTTTGCGAGAAAAACGCTAACGGAAGTCACTGCCTCAGAAAGCGAAACCCCAGACACAAAAAAACCGGCCATCAAAGACGGTTTTGTTCTTTTCTGCATCCCCGTCAAAAAACGACGTGAGACTGAAAAAATGATTGGCGCTGGTGAAGGGATGATCAGTTGGCATCACCGAAAAACAGCTAACGCTCTTTCATACGTAACTCTCAGATTTTGCCTACCAACCAAGCGGGAGTCACCCGCTATCCACTGCTTAGTCGATAGGAAATAGTGCCACGCAGAACGCACTGCACGATTGGTGATGCGCGATGATGTTTGACAGACTTTGCCGGCTTCGCAGAAAGCGAAACTCTAATTCCCCTGTTGCATTCACTTTGCACCGTCTGTTGAAGTCCGGTTTTTACCGTTACGGGTACGTTCGCACCGTGCGTGATGCACGGGCTTTCCTTGAACAAGCAGGAGTTACTCTGTGAACGTCATGAATTATCAAGGCTACGCCGCCCGAATTGACTACAGCGATGAAGACGGTCTGTTTGTCGGCCACATCGCAGGTATCAAGGATGTCGTCGGGTTCCACGGAGAATCTGTCAGCGAGCTTCGAGCTGCGTTTGAAGAGGCGGTGATTGATTATCTGGAGACGTGCGCCAAACTGGGTCGTGCACCGCAGAAGCCCTATTCTGGAAATCTCAGCCTGCGTCTCGCCCCCGCGCTCCATGCATCCGTCGCCGTAAAAGCACAGCTAGCTCACAAGAGCATCAACCAGTGGGTGGCTGACGTGCTTGATCGTGAGGCGCACGCCTGAAGACAGACTGCGGCCGCTGAGCGTGTATTTTTTGCCAGTGGCTTTGGCCTGACGAATTTTGAAATCGGTGAGCCTATATGTCCAACCCTCAGAATTGGAGTTGGATGCGATGGTTATCCCTTGGGGATATCTCCTCCAGCCACAATGCGATACGCGAAAATACCGCAATGATGTACCACTTTATGTACCAAAAAAGACCGGTAGTCAGAGGTTTTCGCTGGATGTCACTGGAATGAGGCTAGGAAAAAATCCGTATTAGCTCAGTGACTGGCATGCGTTCCGTGGAGTTGTATAGACGTCCATGGAAAGACGATGTGGAGCGGGTGAAGGGAATCGAACCCTCGTTATCAGCTTGGGAAGCTTGGGGGGATGGTGTTTCAAATTGGTGCCGGATGTATGCTTGTGCCCCGCCTGGCCCACTAAATCGGGACTTTTAGGGCAAGTGGCGATTTCAAGCTGTTTCAGCGATTCGCCCTATATTCCAGACATACAGCCCCCAGCAACGGCCCCCAAATGCTCACAGAGAAACAAATCAAGGCAATGAAGCCTGCGGAAAAGGAATACACGGTCTCGGACGGCCGTACAGCCCGAGGAGAGGGTGTGCTGTTTCTGCGGGTGCGTCCGAACGGGACGAAGGAGTTTTACTTCCAGCGCTACAGCAGTGGCAAGAAGATCAAGAGCAAGCTCGGCACCTGGCCAACGCTCGGTTTAGCTGACGCACGGGACCTGTGCCGCGCCGAAAAAGAAGTAGTGCTCGCGGCCGGCACTTTTCAGGAAGTCATGGACGGTTACCTCACCAAACTGAAAGGGGAAGGTGCCGCTTCCGTTGAGGATGTGAAGTGGTCTTTTAAGCACTACGTTTCTGAACCCTTCCCAAGCCTGGTGAAGCTTCCTGCTGTTTTGATCGGTCCAGGTGAAATCCGGGACATCATAGCCAAGATGATTGCGAATGGAGTGACCACGTATTGCAACCGGCTTCGATCGCAACTGCACGCGGCTTTTCAAGTGGCTTTGGAGCAGGAGTTCAACCCGCGCAGCTATCAGAAAAACGATGTGAAGTTCGGGATCAAAAACAACCCGGTGGCAAGCGTGCCCGTGCAGGCCGACTGGGAGAAACCAGGTGATCGAGCCCTGTCTACCGCCGAACTTGCGCACCTCTGGCAAATGCTGCCCGAGCAGTTAAGCGTAGTCACGGCCGAACTGATCAAGTTCTTGATTGCGTCAGGTGGCCAACGTCCGGAACAGTTGCTCGCGACCGAGCGCCGGCAATACCTCAAGGACCATTTAATTATTCGCAATAAGAAAGGACGCGGGGCTGAGGGCGAACGCTCGTTGCATGTTGTGCCTTACAACAAGCTGATGCGCCAGAGTCTGAAGGCCATGAACGAAATTAACGCAGCGAGCGCATATCCCTTTGAGGGGAAAGTGCCAGATAGCTCGTTGCACGCCAACTCATTGTCCCGCGCGGTAACCAAACTTTGCAGCCGGCATCCGGAAAAGTTCAATGGCCCATTTACCATGCGGGACTTGCGGCGGACCTGCAAAACGTTGATGGGGACCGCTAAGCTGACGAAAGAGTTGCGCGATCGGATCCAGGGACATGCCTTCGGAGATGTGGCATCAAAACATTATGATCGCTACGACTATTTCGATGAGAAACAGCACGGCCTGCAACGTTGGGCCACTTGGCTGCAAAAAAACGTTATAACCGCCAAATTGGAATAGGTAAAGTGTCTACAACATGACTGTATAAAAGGGAGATCGGATTGGAATTGCTGAGCTACATCTCCGTCTGCAAAAACAACGGTCTAATCATTTTCGATGCATTGCCAGCAGGTGAACTGCAGACGGGAAGGCGTCTGTATTCAAACGTCACCGACCACACTAGTGCCATCGGTCGGAATGGCTATTGCACACGGTACAGAGTGTCAAGTGCCGCGTCTTTACACGCCTACTTTATGTCAGTGTTGATGGAATGCAGGTCTGGTGTGCTGAAACCGATATTGCATTTTGAGAGTCATGGGCACCCTGAGAAAGGACTGTACATCGCAGACTCAGATGAATATGTAGCTTGGGCACAGCTGCAGGAGTGGATAACCCAGATCAACCAAGCTACACGCAACCATACTGGCGTCGTGGTTGCCGCCTGTCACGGGTTCGGCTTGTCAAACGGGCTTCAGGTGAGTTCTCCAAGTCCCTTTAACTTCCTGGTAGCACCCAACGTCGAAATGTCAGCGGGAATCTTTGAAGACACAATGTCCAAGTTTTACAAGGTCGTCGCGGCCACTGGCGATCTCGCAACTGGATTGTCATCACTACCGGAGGATATGCGGTTGATCGTCGCAGGAGAGTGGTTCTACAGCCATCTCAGCAGATATCTGATTCATCATCACACTCAGAAAGATCGGCAAGAAATGCTGGAGCAAAGTGTCAGTAATCAGATGGAGAAGGAGCCGGATTTAAATCGAGCGCAGCGTCGACTTCGGGTCAAGCAAGTCCGTAAGCACACAAAAAAAAGACTCAATGACCCTAACGCAATTGCACGAAATTTCGCCAAGATTTTCTTTCATGGTGATCCTCCGATTGAATCGCAAAATTTCCAAGACTATGTAAAGGCTAACAAAGAGTTGCGCCGCTAATTACGTAGATCTGTAAGGCTCCAAAACTCGTCGGCTATGTGAGGTTTGCTGCACTGAAATAGAAAAGGCCGCTCATGCGGCCTCGGTGCTAGCGTTTAAACGCAGAGCGGATACGCCAGTAAAGCCGCGTCGCAGTATTGACCTCACTGCTGATCCGTCCTCTATTGCCGAGCAACTGGCCGCTCGCCATTCGAACGAAACAACCCGATCTGCCATGCGGATGCGCTTCGAGTGCCAATTCTACAGTCATACCGATACTCGGCCTAAACGAGACGGTATCGCGAGCATCAAGTCGGTATGGAAGCTCAGGTCCGTCCTTGTTGCTGTGAAATGACTTGAAGCTTCCATCACTCTCAACCATTCCAAGTTCGACCAACGTCACTGCGTGCGGGCTGTTATTGGTGACCTGGATCGTTCCATCTGCCTCCTGGAACACGGTTAGTGAAGTCCGTGTGCGCCACAAAGCCAGTGCAGAGACGCATAGCGAAATAGCGGAAATGACAATAGACGCTGATCCCATGGGGTTGCCTTCTCGTGCTGTGGTTGCAGGATAATCATGCCTAAGTGTACGGAAAAGGCCGCTTACGCGGCCTCGTTTGATTTATATTCCTGCCAACTTTCCGGGCTGCTCTGCCATGCAGATATAGCTGATTCCCTCCAACCGACTCGCCCCGCAGAAATTACAACTGACCTGGGGAATCGCCCGCGTTTGATTTCCCGCCAGAGCGTGGTTCTTGAAAAGGAGGTGACGTCCAACACTTCTCTTTCCCTCATGAATCGATCCAGTATTTTCGTCATTGGGTGTTTTTTGCGAGTTGATCGCACCTTTTCATCTGTGTTTCTTCCCTTGGTGAATGTCAGGCAGCTTGGAAAACCCAGCACCGCACGGTTTTCGGTTTGTTGGCGGCATCGGTATCCCATGCCGAGCAGACGTTTCTGTTGGTCTCAACGAACTTGGGGCACTTACTGGTTTTCAGGTGGCGCTTGAGCTCGGTTAGGTCCGGGACTTTCTGGCGTTTCTCTGCGGCTTCTTTGGCGAAGTCGTTAAGATTCACCGCGATCAGGCCGTCATTGCGGGAGTGGTTGAGCCCACCTGCAGTGCTGTTCAAGTATTCGTACAGCTCCCAGAACTCGACGACGATCGGGTGATCAGCGTTGATTGCCAGCTGGCGTTCCTTGGCCATGCTCCGGATCTCGGCGTGGGCCGCGTCCACCTGGTGCTTTTTCAGTGGGACAACGTGAACCAGGGCGTCGACTAGGGCGTGCAGCTGGGCGTGATTCTTCGCGATCCGGACGGTGCGGATCTCGGGCAGGGCCAGCAGCTGCTGTTCGTATTCGGGCCCCTTTTTGCGGACGGTCTCCATCACCTTACTTTCCATCATGGTGGCCTTGACCAGGAAGCCGCTGACGCGGTCGACCGGCATACGCTCGAGCTTTTCCACCAGCAATTTGGTTTGTGGGGTCTGCCCGTCCTTCGTCATGGCGATGTGCACCAGGCGTTGAAGAATGGGTTCGGAAGCGTTCACCGCGTGGTTCTGGCCGATTACCACAGCGCCACGGAAAGGAGGCTCGCGGGTGTCGTTGCCGTTGTTCTTCACACCGGTGGAGCGGACGCTGCGACCGTTGTAGGCGGTTTTCAGTTCGTCCCAGTCGTATTGTTTGGTTTGGCTGCCATCGGTCTTTTCCCGCTCCGATTCGATCAGCACCACCGGCAGATTGCCGACCTGGGCGAAGTTACGTGCTCGAGCAACTGGGGTGCCCTTGGTTGGGTCGAAACCCTCGTAGTCGATACGACCGCAGAGCTTCCATAGGAACTCGATCAGCGTGGACTTACCGGCGCCTGGCTCACCGATGATTTCCATGAAGGGGTAGCTTTTTTGGTGCTGCCGGATCTGCTCGGCGAACAGGGAGCCGAACCAGAATGCGAGCGCGACCAGGCCCTTGGCACCGAAGCATTGCCAGATGATGTCCATCCACTCGGTGTCGAACTTCTCCAAGTCCGTGTTCAGGTTGAGGATCACCGACTGGCTGAGAGTCTTGATGCTCAACCGGTCCATGTCGAAGAAGTCCTCTTCGTTCAACTTGAACACTTTCCCATCGCGCACCGCCACGTCGCCGTAGACATACGCGCTGTGCTCACGGGTGTAGCCGGTGAAGTCGATGGTCTGAACGGTTTTGAGGGCGTCGGTTTGCTCCTCAATGAAGGCGTCCAGCTGCTGGGTGGTGCCGGTGAACATCCCGCCCGGCGCAATGCCGAGCAGGCGCTTCTTGAACTCTGCAGACGAGGCGATCTGCGAGCTGGTGAAGGTGTTCTTGATCGGTGCCGCATCGTGAGCAAATGTGATCCGGAAGTAGTACCAGGACTCGTCGGTGAGCTTGTTTTCCTGGTAGTACAGGGCCTTCGGGTTACAGGTTGCGATGCGCTGCAGCGCGCCGCACTGCTGCATGGCCTTGGAGCGCATCTGTTTGTTGTTCAACTGCTGGTCTTCGTGGTGGTCGCTGTCCTCGAGCTCTTGGATCGCCTTGTTGTACTTCTCCAGGTCGAGCTTGAACCAGTACAGGCGGTTACCGTATTCCAGGTGGAATTCGCTGCGGCGCTTCCAATCGAACATCACCAGGGCCTTCTCGGTGGCGTTCTCAGCGATCAGCAGGGCACCGTGATGCCGAGCGGTGGTGATGTCTTTGTCGACCTGAGTATCACGCTTCTCGCCTTCGTCCAGGAATTGCCAACGCTGGTGCAGGTCGTTCCAGTCGACCTTTCTGTTATCCCGTTGGGGGATCTGGGCTGCTTCGCAGGTGAAGCCCAGCTCACGGGCCATACGGACCCAACGCTTGGTGTAGGCGTGTGCACCTGGTTCGTTATCCAGCGCCCAAACCAGCTTTGGCAGGTTGCCCGGACGAGCCGCCACCAAGGCTTGCAGAGAGTCGGCCGGGAACGCGTTGGAGGACATTGCCGACACGGCGGCAACGTTGTGATGTACCAGGGCAAGCGCGTCGAATATGCCCTCGACGATCCAGATCTCTTTCGCCTCGAGCACGTCGACGCAAGGCGGGCACCACCACACTCCTTTGTAGGACTCTCCCGGCTGGAAGCGTGCTTTCATCTTGCCGAAGCGCGACGGCTTGTCGATCAGGCGTTCCCAATAGCCTCCTTTCTCCAGGGCGAAACGGACCGTCGCACTGCCGGCGTCGTGCTGGGTGGAGTAGTACGTTTCCTGCGTGAACCAACCACCGATCAATGAAATATTGAAGCCGCGGGCAAACTCAAGGTATGCACGTGCTGTCGCTGTGGGGGCGTTCTCAGTAGCTGGAACGCGCTTGCTCCAGTCTTCAAAGAGGTCGTCGTAGATCTCTTTCACATGCACTGTGTGGCCGCACTTTTCCTGCCGACCACAAATCAGCTGCCACGGACTGTCGAAACGGGTGTACAGCTCTTTTTTGTTGCACTTGGGACAAGTTCCCCCACGCATGTAGTTGGTGGGCGCACGGTGTTTGAGGCCGAATTCGGACTCGATGCGCTGCAGAACGTCGTGACGCAGATCGTCTCTCATGATTACTTCACTGCCTTTAGGCTAAGGCCGAGGCTCTGGATTAAGGCGCCGATCAGGTGCTTTTGAGCAGCCATCACCGGGCTGTTGGCGAGAATTGATCCGTGGCGCAAGCCATCAGGAATCAGGCGGTACTGATCTGCATACCAGAGGTCATTGAGGCTGAGACGGTATTGCTCGCGCAGGTTGGCCAAGAGCGCTTGGGCCTGACCTGGTGTCAGTTTTGCGTTGATGTTCATGGCGTTTTCCATCGTCAAACCTCTATTCCGGGCGCAGCTCACCCAAACCCACAGCGGCGGGACGGGCGATTCAGTGGGTGAGTATTACGGTGCGGCTATGCGGAAACGACCGTTGTCCGGTGCGTTGAGAATGCGTTCGTAGATCAGGCTGACAGGAACAGCCCAAGCGTTACCGGTGGCGGGATCGATGATGACTGTGTGCGTCGATGTGCTGCTCTTCATGTCCAATCGCTGCCGATCGCGGATCGCTGACATATCGCTGCACGCCAGGTGCACAAGCTTTTCGGCTGTGGTCGTCAAGACGTCGTAGTCGGTCACCAAGTGCTGCACTGCACGGTCGAACAGCTGTTGATCGTCGCCTAGGTGCTCGCATTGGTGGCGCTCCAGAAATGCGAGCGCAGCGGCTTTGAGCACGTCCTGGTATTCAAGTACCGCAGGCAGATGATTCATTGAGTAACCCCTGATTTGTTGCGGTACAGGTCGATGGCTGCCAGCACTTCGGCGTGACGTGCTGCCATGTGCAGGTTGTGGGCATTGAGGATGTGTTCCGCTTCGACTTCGGAAATGCATCCGTCCGCCAACGCCTTTGCAATTTCTTGGTCAACACATCCCCGCTTGGCCGCAACGTTCACCGAAAGGGTGTACATCTCGACATTGTCCAAGTTCTCCGGATCTGCCACCGGAACGAACAAACCGCCGTACATTGCTGCTACGTAATTGGGTAAATGCTGCGTGCCTGCTTCCTGCTCCAGCTGGTAGAGCTGGGTGTCTGATAGCGGACGGCTGTTGTTGTTTTCATAAGCGTGGTTGTCGAATTTTTTCTGCGCCAAACCTATGCGCGCTGCAGCACATTCCCGTCCACCTGGATAACTACAGATGATGGCGCTGACTACTTCTCGGCGAGTCTTTAGAACTAAACTTTTCATGTTCTGGTTTTCCCTGTGGCTCAGCACCATTACTGTTCAATCACGCCGTCTTTGATTCCAAGTAGTACGGCGGCGCGATGTGCCTCCCCACGGCGACAACGGCTTTGGCCACTCAGCACCGCGTACACGGTGCTGGGATTCAGATTATGCTGTTCAGCGAAGTCCTTTGCGGATTGACCGCGTTTAACCAAGTTTTCACGCGCTTGTTGTCGGGCTTGCTCGGTGATGCTTGTGTTAGGCATAGTGCAGTTCCGTGCATTTTCATGTGGTGTGAGATGCAGAATGATGCACTTAGATGCATTTGTAAATATAAGAGATGAATAATTTTGCACCTTTCCGAAGAGATAGGCTCCCGACTGCAGGAAGAACGTAAGCGTTGCGCTTTAACGCAGAACGAGATCGCAGACGCGCTTGGAATAGCCAAACGGACCCAAGCCAATTACGAAGCTGGAACGAGTGATGCGACAGCGTCTTACTTGAGCAAAGTCGCGAGCCAGTTCGGTTTTGATGTCCCCTATATCCTCAATGGCATGCGCACTACGTTGGCGGTGGACGCTCTCAGCAACGTCGAAGACCTGCTAGTAAAGCAATACAGAAGCATCACACCATTCGACCAGGAGGCGATTCGTCGTTTCCTGCAAGCCATGGCCGACGACGCCGCCCGTCATCGGAATTAACTTGTAACAAATCATGTGCGGCATTCGTCGCCCCCTTGTACTAAAGCCCGATCCGGCCCCGTCAACGTCGATTCAGCAATGCACTTTATGGAGCAGTAAGCATGTTGGATCGCAAGAAAGACGAGCTTGGTAATGTCGGAACCACCGAGTCCGAATGGATTAACCTGACCAAGATTGAACGTCGTCTCATTCGGGCGTACCGCCTGTTGAATGAGCAGGAGCAACTTCAACTTCGGCGGATGTCCCAGGTACTCGCGACCAATCCCAAAGGGCCGGTCAGCAGCTGATATTCCCGATCGTCAGTCGCCCATTCCATGTAACCGATCGCCGACAACCTTGAGTCGGCGGTTTGCGCCTTACGCCACCGCTTGTGAACCAAGCTGCTCAAATAGCTCACGCTGTTTTGCCCTGGGCATATCCCTCAAACGGTCGAACAACATCCTTTCGAATGACTGAGCTGACGGGCTCAGCGTGTGTGAAAACGTTAGGTTCGCGACCCATGTGTGCCCGCACTTTGCGTTCAGGCACTGGCAGTACAGCTTCGCGAAATCCACGGAAAGCTCCTCTCTCGAAGCGATACGCCCCTTGTGTCCGCATTTGCATACAACTCGCATTGTGTCCCTCCCCAGGGCAACCAATCGCCACTATCTTGCCACAATATGTAGTGGCAATCTCTGTACTATGCACTTGATGTGGTTGAATCAACTGCCTCTTCTGGCTTTATCCAGGTGAATCGCCTGTCTTCGCGAAGCGTGTCATTTAACTGGTTGAACAGCTGGCAGATCGGACGAATCTCGTTGCTGGTGTACACCCGATCAATCTTTTCGATATCGCCAAATCCCACGTTATTTTCCGGGATGATGCCGGCCAGTGCAGGGTTCATGCGCCAAGCCGCAATGACGTCGTTTCGGGTGATGTTCTTCACTTTTTCCAGCTCGTCCTTGGCCTGGAAATCCCCGACTGGAATGATCTGAATTGCCTTCTCAGTGCCACCGGGGATGTTCACGAATAACGATCGGAAGTTGCCCACGCCTTTGCTTGCGCTGATCTGTTCGCGCAACGATTCTTCGTCGTCCTCAGTCAGGTTTGGGTCGTTGGTGTAGAAGATATAGCCCGCATGGGCGCCGTTGCTGTAGTAGCGCCGGCGGAAGAGGGTAGCGGCCTCATTGAGCAGCAGCGCCTGCATGCCGCCCAGGTACTCAGGCACGCCGTAGATGTTTTGTTCCACGTCATAGTTCATGACGTGCTCAACCTCGTCCTCTTTGAACTCCAACTCTTTGCCGTCCTTCTGCAGCATCACAAACCCGCCACCCACTTTGACTCGCATGTTGATCGCCGGCAGGTGGTCCATCTCCAGCACCTGGCCGAACGCGTTTCGGTTACGGCGAAAATACGCCTCGCCGAACACCATAAAATCCAGCGCTGCACAGCTCATGGTCTTGATTGAGCAGCCTTTGGACGATACGAACTCACGCAGCAACAGGTTGCGCTTGAACCCCGGAATGGCTCCGTGGTGCGCGTTGGCGCGCAGCAATTTGGCCAGGCCTTGGCGTGACACCGGTGGCGTGTAGGTTCGTCCGTCGTGGGTGGCGAACACGCCCAGGTAGTGCCCGATGTTTTCGGTCAGAACCTGTTCCGGTGCACCGAATGAAAACGCTCGCATCGGACCGGTTGCCGGTGGTTGCGGCTGATTTTTTGCTGGTTTGCCCATGGGTGCTTGATCCGCTAAATGTGTAGCGGCTGCGCCGCTGTTTGTTGGTGTTGAGAGGTTCATGGGCCAAGGCGTGCATGATCGCCCAGGCAATATCGGCATGACCGGAGGCGTCAGTGCGTGATGCGCTGTAGGTGACTTGACCGCCGCCAGTGGTGCCGCGCTTGATCGTCAGGAAGGCCTGAGCGATATCGTTCCAGCCGGCATCCCACTCGATGCGGCTGCCTTGGATCGTGTCCTGTGCCTTGAGCACCAGGGTATTTTTGGTTTCGAGGCTGTAGTGGATCGAGGTCGCACGCGGGTAGAAGTCGCGCACCAGGTCGAACACGCCGTAACCGATGCCGGTGGTATCGATGCCAATGTGCTGCACGTTGAAGCGCTCGGTGAGTTTCTTGACCTGGTCGGCCTGGTACTTGAACGATTGCCCGCGCCAGCTGTGCTTCTCCAAGATTCGGAACTTGCCGCCGTCCTCGAGCGGCGGTGCGATAACCACGCAGCTGGCATCGTCGCGGGTACGGCTGGGGTCGTAGCCGATCCAGACGGGGCTGTTGCCAAATGGGCGTGGATCGTCGGGGTCGTAGTCAGTCCACAACGACAGGTCGGAGTAACAGCGCTCCAGGTCGACCAGGGAAAAGGCGCTCTGCGTGCTGTCGATGAATTTGCACATGAACAGCTGTTGAAATTTGTCCTCGTCGTACTCCAGCTGCAGCTGCTCGAGGTCGAACAGATCGCAGCCGCCGGCAATGGCATCGAGGATGGTGATGACCTTGCGCCATTGCCCGTCCGGACACAGCGAGCCAGCCGCGGCTTGGGCTTCGCTGGGCCACGGATCCTTGGCGTTCTTGCGTTTGCTGTTGCGGAATTTCTCACCGGTCCAGAACGGGTACGCCTGGTGCGATACCGCGCTGGGCGTTGAGAAATAAGTCTTCCGCCACTTCTTGTGTGTGGCCATCGCACTGGCGACGGTGTTCAGCTTTTCGAAGTCGCGGATCCAGAAATATTCGTCAACGTAGACGTGGCCATGGTGACCCTGTGCGGTGCTGCTGTTGGTGCTGAGGAAACGCAACTCGGCCCATGGCTTGCCGTTTTTGCTCAGCACGATCGGGTTGCCGGTCAGCTCCAGGCCGAACCATTCCTGTGCGAACGACACGATGTAGCTGCGGAAAATCTCGGACTGGGCACGGCTGGCCGACAGAAAGATCTGGTTGTCACCGGTTAGCACGGCGTCCATAAATGCTTCGCCGGCGAAGTAGTACGTCAGCCCCACTTGGCGGCTTTTGAGGATGTTCCGGATCCGGCTCGTCAGCGGGTTCTGTTTGGCGGCAAACAACTCCTTCTGATAGCCGTACATTTTGCTGATGAACTTGTCGAGGAAGTCCACCTCGGTCAACTCGCCGACTTCGTTTTTAGCCTTCTTCTCGCGCTTCTTCCCGCCCTTGTCGTTGCGATCGCCTCGCTCCCGGCGCTCGTTCCGTTGTCCTTCTTTACGCTGTCCATCGTCCGCCGGTAGATCACCGATCGGCGCCGGTGCCGGTTTCGCGGATTGCTTCAACAGTCGATCGCGGACAGTAGTCAGACGATCGAGCTCGTCCAGGTCGCCCTTGGTCAATGATGTGGATTTGTCCAGGAGGAGGGTGATTCGGCGGCCTACAGCCGTCAGCGGTTCCTCGTCCGACAGCATGTCGTCCCACTCACCCTGGCGGATCCAGTAGTAAATGATTCGGATGTTGGGCAGGGACAGTTGCGCCTGAATTTCACGCGGCTTGCAGCGGCGCAAATAGAGGCGTTTAGCGGCTTCTTTAAGTTCGGGGGCGTATGGCATGGCCACAGTCTATGCGGCGAAAACGCTATAAACGTGAGCTGAAAATCCGGGCTTGACCTATATCCGCGAAATAGGACCAAGGCAAAAGTGAACCGTTTGTTTGGTGGTCTGCCGGTGCATATCGTGGCGGCTCAAATCACCGATTGAGCGCAGTTATCGCCCATGCCCCGTTCCCTTGTTTCGTTCTGGAAACGTGTCGCCACCAGCGGCACCACCGCTGATGGTCGCGAGATCCTTCCCCAGGAACTGCGTGATATCGCTGAGACCTACAGCCCAACCAAATACACGGCGGTGATCTGGTGTGAACACGAACGCTGGCCCGGTTCCTACGGGGCCGTCTTCGCGGTACGCCTGGTGGAAGAAGCGGACGACCTGGAGCCAGGCCAAGTCGGTTTGGAAGCCCAGCTCAAGCCTAATGACAAGTTGCTCTGCCTCAATGACCAGGGCGAGAAGCTGTTCACCAGCATCGAAATCACCCCGAACTTCGCAAACAGCGGCAAAGCCTACCTATCTGGCCTTGCCGTGACCGATTCGCCGGCCAGCCTGGGCACCCAGGAACTCTACTTTTCCCGCAAAACCGGCGAACCCGTGCATTACGCCGCGTCTGTCCCTCTTGGCGAGCTGGGTGATGAGGAGCCCAAGGGAGAAATTGGCAAGTTGACCAACCTGCTGACCCGCCTGTTCAAGCGCTTCGCTGTTGATGACACCACCACCGAAACGACCCAGACCACCCCCACCGAGAGCAAACCCCCAATGGATGAAGCTACAGCCAAGGCGTTGAAGGCCTTGATCGAACAACTCGGCCTCGTCGTCACCGGCCTCGCCGCTGTGATCGAACCGGCGACGGTTGAAGTCACCGACCCGGCGACCACTGAAGTCGATGACGTGAAAGAAGCCGTCGACGCCATCGTGACTGAGGCCGAAGCGGATCGTGAGTTCGCCAAGAAGGGTGGCGACAGCAAGCGTCTCGATCGTATCGAAGCGCTGCTGGAAAAAGCCTTCAACACCACCACCGGTCAGCCTTTGCCGAAAACCACCGGTTCCACCGAAATCAAAAAGCGGGTGCTGTGACATGAGCCAGCAATCTTTGAGCAATCGTGCTCTGAAGCAATACGCCTCGCTACGTGAAGCGATCGCCGAGACCTACGGTGTCGACGTGACTCGCCAGTTCAACGTCGAACCGAGCATTGCCCAGGAACTGAACGACAAGATCACCGAGCGTGCGGATTTCCTCGAACGCATCAACGTTGTGCCGGTGACTGAGATCAAGGGCGAGAAGGTCATGTTCGGTGTGAATGGTCCAGTGACCAGCCGCACCAACACCAAGACCACCGACCGCGAAGCGAAAGACGTTTCCGACCTGAACGGCCTGGGCTACGAGCTGTTTCACACTGAGTCGGACGTCGGTCTGCCGTTCGCCAAGATCGACAGCTGGGCGAAGTTCCCGGACTTTGCCGATCGCTACTCGGCGGCAGTGCAGAAGCAAATCGCCCTGGATCGCATCATGATCGGCTGGCACGGCTTGACCGCTGCCATCCAGACCAACCTAGCCACCAGCCCAATGCTGCAGGACGTGAACAAGGGCTGGTTGCAAATCGCTCGCGAGCAGATCCCTGAGCAGGTGCTTGAGGAAGGCGCGACCGCAGGGAAAATCACCCTCGGCGCGGGCGGCGACTACGAAAACCTCGATGCCCTGGTGCACGACGTCAAGCAGATGATCGACTCCGTGTTCCGTGACGGCGGCGACCTGATTGCCATCGTCGGCAGTGATCTGTTGGCGAGCGACAAGGCCAAGCTGTATTCGAACCAGGCCGGCAAACCGACCGAGAAAGAACGCATTGAAAGTGCTCAGGTCATCGCGACTTACGGCGGTCTGCCGACCTTTACCGTACCGCACTTTCCGGTCAACGCCGTTGTTGTCACCAGCTGGGACAACCTATCGATTTACTTCCAGGACAGCAGCTGGCGCCGTCACTTGATCGAGAACCCGAAACGTTCCCGTGTCGAGGATTACAACGGTCGCAACGAAGGCTACGTGATCGAGCAGCTGGAGAAATTCGCGGCCGCTGAAAAAGTGGAGCTGATCTGATGAGCCTGGCACTGGCGCACAAACGCCGCATTCAGGCCGACGGTCCATCAGTTGCCCGCACCGGTGCCGAAGCGATGGCCTATTCATCCGCCACCGCGCTGTCCAGTCCAGCCAACGGCAAGAAACACCTGAAGCTGATGGAAGACGCATTGGCGCAGGACCTGGAGCGCATCAGCGCGATCAACAGCCGCGAACTGCGTCAGCAACTCAAGCGTGACGAGCTGCTGCCCAAGTACCTGGACTATGTGCAGCGCTACCGCGATTCCGGATTGAGTTTCCCGAACTCGGTAGTGATGCAGGTTCTGGTCTGGCTGTTCGACACTGCGCAGTTCGAAGCCGGTCTGGATCTGGCGAGCTTCGCGATGGGGCAAGACCAGCAGCTGCCTGAGCGCTTCAAACGTGACGTGCCGACCTTCGTCGCGGATGAGGTGATCGACTGGGCTGAGACTGAGTACAAGGCCAAGCGCAGCCCCGAACCTTACCTCTCCGACCTGCTGCCATTGGTGGATGGCGAATGGAAGCTCTTTGAGCGCATTCCGGCCCGCTATCACAAGCAACTGGGGATCCTGGCTCTGGACCAGCGCGACTTTGCAAAAGCCATCACCCACTTCGAGCGTGCAGAAGCGCTGTACGAAGGCATTGGTGTCGGCACGCGCTTAGAAGGAGCTCGCAAGGCTCTGACGAAAGAACTGGCTGAGAAAGCCGCCGAATAACCGACTACCCCCCCGGCGAGAAACTGTGGATGTGAGCCAACCATTTATGGCCCTGACCCACTGAAACAGTTTTCCCGCCCCTATTCGAGTGCCCAGCAATGAGCTTTTCCGGGAAACCCACCACCTTTGTGGATCAGGCGGTCGAGAACGACGGCTTCTGGCCGAACCTCTCCCTGGCCGAGTTCCAGAAGGGTTACCGCCTGCCGGCGGAGTACCTGGTAGACATGCTGGTCACTGATCTGACCACCGCGATGATCGATGTCAACGGCGACCTCGCCAAGCGAAAGGCTGCTTGGCAAAACGCGGGCGTCACCACCGTGGAATCTGCTGACCCTCTGGTGCTGCCCGAGCGCACATTTCACGCAGCGACGTACAAGCGCGCTGTTTATTGCCGTGCCAAGGCCAGCTTGCTAACTCAATTCGCCACCGTGGCCCGCCGCGAAAGCGCCGAGAACACCGGCAAGGAACTGCCCGAGCGTGGCGAAACCTTTCTGGAGTTCAGCCAGCAGGCCGTTCGTTCGCTGCAGGGCCGTGGCCGCATTACGGCGGCACTCCTGTGATCAAACTTCGCGCCCTCACCACGTACCTGATCGAGAGGCAGTTGGTGCTGCCGGAACAGCTCGACAGCTGGACCGACCAGGTGAACCTGGAACTGATCTGGAAACCCGACCTCGGCGGCTTGCACATGGGTGACATGCGTTACAGCGCCACGATTGCTCTGGAGCGTTTCGCCGATCACCCCGGGCGCCTGATGGCGTTGGTGGGCAGCTGGCTTGAGGGTAACGACCAGGGGCGCGACGAACTGCCGGCGCCGAAGTTCGATATCACCATGCTCGACAACGATCTGGCTGACGTGGACATCACCCTGGAATTCAACGAGCCGCAATACCTGGCCGAGGATCCCGCCGGCGAGATCGAGGCCTTTGGCAAGACGTGGGCGTTTGTCCCGTTCGACCTGTGGATTGCCGAACACGGCGAGGTAGGCACCGGTGGCGCGTAGCACCTTCGAGCTCGATGCCCGGGGCTACCTGGGTGTGCGTGAGCAGTTGGCGTTGCTCAGCCTGCCGCCGCAACTGCGCCGGCGTTTGCTGAACAACGTCACCAAGCGCGTGCGGACGATGAGCCGCAAGCGGGCAAGGGATCAGCAGAACCTGGACGGCTCGCCTTTCGCGGCGCGCAAGGGGTCGGCCAAAGGCAAGAAGAAGATGGAAGCCGGCCTGGCCAAGCTGATGATCGTGACCCGTGTGAGCGCTGACGAAGCCGAACTGGGCTGGCGTAACGCGTTGACCAGTTGGGTGGCCGCACAGCAACACAATGGCGTCAGCGAGCGCCGCACTGCCGCCCAGATGCGCAAGTGGAACACCGTTCCCGTGGGGCTGGCTGCCACGGAAAAGCAGGCCAAGCGTCTGCGTCGGCTGGGCTTCAAGGTCCGCCAGGAAGGCAAGAAGAGTCTCACGCGCCCGTCAGTGGCGTGGATTCAGGAACATGTGAATTACGCCAAGGCCGGCCTGCTGATCCGCATCCTGGACGACGAAAAAGCCGAGAGCAGCGGCGCCAAAAGCTGGGAAATCACCCTGCCCAAGCGCCAGTTCATCGGCGTCAGCACCGAGCGCGATACCGGGTTACTGCTGAGCCAGGTGCTCCAACAAATCCTTAATTCTCCCCGCTAGCGAGGCACTGCATGGCACTTGGCAAAGTCAGCGTAAACAATCTCAATTTGGGCCAGGGCGCCGTCACTGAGATCGAACGCTATTTTCTTTTCATCGGCCCGGGCGCAAAGAGCCTCGGCCAACTGATCCCTTTGAACACCGACAGCGACCTGGACAGCGCTCTGGGTGTGCCAGCCAGTGACCTGAAAACCCAGATCACTGCCGCCCAATTGAACGGCGGCGATCGCTGGGCCTGCCTGGCCGCGCCGATCGCAGCAGACGGGGAATGGTCCGAAGCGCTGGAAAACGCCCAGGAGCAGGGGTTTTCGGTCGAGGCGGTGGTGATCACCAAGCCGGTCACAGCTGCTGCACAACTGTCGGCCATGCATGACGCGGCGATCTCGCTGAACAACGTCTACGGCCGTCGGGCTTTTGTGATGGCGGCGAGTGCCGGTATCGACGCGCTGCAGACCTGGGATCAATACCTGCTCGAGCAGCGGGCGATCACTGCAGATTTGGCCGCGCCGCGTGTCCTGGTCGTCCCTCAGTTGCACGGCAATGACCTGGGCGTGCTGGCCGGTCGTCTGGCGAACGCAGCCGTGAGCATTGCCGACAGCCCCATGCGCGTGGCGTCCGGTGCTGTGCTGGGCTTGGGCGCGGTGCCCGTCGATGTCGAAGACAAACCGCTGCCGTCGGCGACCCGTTCCGAGCTGGATAAGGCGCGTTTTTCCGTGTCGCAGACCTACCCGGATTACCCAGGCGTGTTCTGGGGCGACGGCAACATGCTCGACGCGCCGGCGAGTGACTTTCAGGTGGTCGAGTACCTGCGCTTGGCTGACAAAGCCGCTCGCCAGGTGCGCCCGCTGCTGATTCGCCGCGTCGGCGATCGGCGACTCAACAACACCCCCAACAGCATGACTGCCGCGATCAGTGCATTCATGAAACCACTGCGCCGAATGGCCAAGTCCACCACGTTCGCTGGCCAGGTGTTCCCTGGTGAGATCGAGGCACCGAAGGACGGCGACATCGTCCTGGTGTGGCCCAGCAAAACCAAGGTTGAGCTCTACATCAAGATCCGGCCATTCAACTGCCCCAAAGACCTGACGGCCAACATCGCCCTCGACCTTTCCAACGACGATTCGGAGTAACCCCTATGTCCCGTATTGGCGGCAAGAACTTCGACGTGAACCTGGGCGATCTGCTGGTTCACGTTGAAAGCTGCACCCTCGATATCACCGACAACACCGCCGTGGCGCAGAGCAAGGGCGTGCCTGATGGCCACGTCGACGGCGATGTCTCGGCCAGTGGCGAGTTTGAGTTCGACACCAGCAACTTCAACTTGTTGATCGAGGCCGCGCGCACCGCCGGGAGTTTTCGCGGGCTCGAACCGTTCGACTCCGTGTTCTTCGCCAAGGCCGGCGAAGAGGAGCTGCGTGTCGAGGCCTTCGGCTGCAAATTGAAGGTCTCCAGCCTGCTCGGCATCGATCCGAAGGGTGGTGAAAAGTCCAAACACAAGGTGCCGTTTGACGTCACCAGTCCGGACTTTATCCGCATCAACGGCGTGCCGTACTTGGCTGCTGCAGAGATTGAGGGCTTGCGCTGATGTCTTGCCCGTTCGATCGCGCCCAGGCCACGGAGCAACGCCAACGTGACCAGGCGATTGCCGCCCAGTTGGCCCAGCCGCGCCCGATCGGGCCAAGCCGTAGCGAATGCCTGGACTGTGACAACGAGATCCCCAAAGCGCGCCAGGCACTGGGTGGGATCTTGCGTTGCACCCCATGCCAAACACTTTTTGAGAAAGAGGCTCGCCGATGAGCACGAATCAGGCCGCTCAAGACACCGCCATTGCCTTTGTAAAGGCGTCACCGGCAATCGGTGTGGCTGCTACCGGTGCGACAGGTGCTATCGATTGGTCGGCAGTAGCCTACATGCTGACCGCGCTCTACATGGTGCTGCAGATTCTGCTGTTGGCCCCCAAGTACCGTCAGATGCTGCGCGACTGGAAGCGCAAGGTATGAACCTGCGCAACAAGATCGCCACCGGCGCCATTGTGATGGCCAGCGCTTCCTTGCTCGGTTTTCTGGGCAAGTGGGAAGGCGAGGGCCAGAACGTCGTGTACCCCGACAAGCTGGCCCGGGGACTGCCGACCGTTTGTAAAGGCATCACCCGCCACACCAGCCCTTATCCGGTCGTGATCGGTGACTACTGGTCCGACGCTCGCTGCGACCAGGTGGAGCAGCTGGTGATCGAGAAAGGGCAGCTGCAGCTGGCCGACTGCATCACCAATCAACAAGTGGGGCAGAACACCTTCGACGCGCTGAGTAGCCATGCGCACAACTTTGGCGTGCCGAGTACCTGCGCCAGTCGAGCGGTTGGCCTGGTCAACGCCGGACGTATCGCCGACGGCTGCAAAGCGATCGCCTGGGCATCGGATGGCAAAACACCGGTGTGGGCATTCGTTACCGACGCCCAGGGCCGCAAACAGTTCGTTCGCGGACTGCATGCGCGGCGTTTGGCAGAAGCGGAGCTGTGCGCCCGATGACCATTCCGCCACTGCGCCTTGCCGTGTTTCTCCTGCTGTCTGCACTGCTGGTGTGGGCTGCATTTGACCAGGTGAGTGATCAGCTCAGCGCCGCACGCCGAGACCGCGACAGCGCACAGCTTGAAGTGACAGGCCTGCGCGAAGCTGCGCGAATCAGCGGTGAGATGTTGGCTGCTCGCGATGAGATCGATCTTCAACGTACCCAGGAGCTGAGCAATGCGCTCAATCAAAACGATGACTTGCGCCTCGCTGTTGACGCTGGCAGTCAGCGGTTGCGCCTCGCCGCCACCTGCAGCACCCCAAAGCCCGCCCAAACCGGCGCCGGCAGCGTGGCTGATGCAGGCACCGCCGAACTCACAGCAAACGCTCGATCGGATTATTTCACCCTCAGAGATCAACTCGCCCTCAGCCGGCAAATGATCCTGGGTCTGCAGGACCACGTGCGCCGGATCTGCCTGCGCTGACCGTCACCCCTAAATTTGAATGGAACAACACGATGACTGATAAACGCGAAATCACCCTGGAAGTCGGCGACAAGGAATTCACCTTCTCCATGACCCCGCAGGACGTGACCAAATACTTCAACGCCATGACCGCCAATAACAAGGTCGCGCCGTCGCACAACCTGCTCAGCAACACCGTGGCGGCTGAACAGCGCGCTGATCTGAAAGCGTTGCTGACCAACCCGGTGATGACGATGCAGATCGCCGGTGCGCTGCTCGAGGAGTACGCGCCGGACGTTGAAATCATCGTAAAAAAGCCCTCGACCACGCTGAGCGCCTGAGCGAGGACGGACTTGGCCAACTGATGGCCTTGTCCAGTCGCTGGCTACCTGGTCAAGAGCCCACACCCGAGGTGATGGGCACGGCCAAGTGGCTGGAAGACGAACACTGGAAACGCATGGAAATCGCCGTCGCGAACGGCATCGCCCATGCACTGAACGGATAAATACACATGGCTGACCGCGCTGCCCGCCTGGCCTTCATTTTGAGTCTGACCGACAAGGTCACCGCGCCCCTGGGCAAGGTGAAAATGGGATTTTCCGACCTGGCCGAGCAGAGCGAAAAGAACATCAAGACGATGGGCCTGGGGTTGGGCGGTATGGTCGGCGCCGGCGTGGCCATCACTCAATCTTTAGCGCCTGCTCTTGAGATGAATCGCGCCCTGGGCGAGGTTGAATCGTTGGGCGTAGCACAGTATGCCCTGACTGCACTCAATCAGAAGGCTCTGGAATTCTCCGTCGACTATGCCGCCAGTGCCCGCGATTTTGTGGCGTCGGCGTCCACCATCGACGGGGCCATCAAAGGCCTGAGCGCGAGTCAGCTGGCCTCGATCACCAACACCAGCAACGTGTTGGCCAGGGCCACCAAGGGCGATGCGGAAACCCTGAGCGCCTACGTCGGCACCATGTACAACCTGTTCAAAGGCCAGGCTGACGCCATGGGCAAAACCGAATGGGTCGAAAGGCTGGGCGGGCAAACCGCGCTGGCGGTGAAGCTGTTCCGCACCGACGGTGCGCAGTTGAAGGACGCCTTCAAGGAAGTCGGTTCGATCGCGACCACAGCGGGCGTGGACCTGGCCGAGCAGTTTGCGGTGATCGGCTCGCTCAGCAGCACCATGGAAGGCGGCGACGCTGGTGGGATCTACAAGTCATTCTTCGAGAACATCGGCAGCGCGTCGGACAAGCTGGGGATGAAGTTCGTGGACCAGAGCGGCAAGTTGCTGCCGATGATCGACATCCTCGGCAAGCTGGAGGGCAAATTCGGTGATCTGAACAGCGCGTCGACCGGCACGAAACTGATTGAGGCTTTCGGCGGGGAGGGCGCTCGCGTGATCACGGCATTGGCCAAGGACACCGACCGCCTGCGCATTGGTATGGAGCAGTTGGGCAAAGTCCGGGGTCTGGAGAATGCCGAGCAGATGGCCAAGGCCATGGTGGATCCATGGGCGCAGTGGACGTCCCTGGTGGAAAGCATGCGCGCCCTGTTTGGTCAGGTGCTGATACCTGTACTGGCTCCGTTCATGGAAAAGATGGTAGCGATCGGCAAGGCGCTGATGCGCTGGGTGACGCTCTTTCCCAACATCACCCGCGTGATCGGCATCACCACGCTGACCATCTTCGGCGTCATTGCCGGCATGTCCCTGCTGACGCTGGCTGTGGGCATGTCGAAGATGGTTTGGCTGGGGATGCTGACGGTTTGGAAGCTCCTGAACTGGACCGGCTACCGCAGTATCGCGATGTTCCTGTTTCACACCGTGATGACCATCGCCTTCGTGGCCGGCCTGGTGTTGCTGTACAGCTGGATGGGCCTGGTCAAAGTCGGGATGCTCGCTTGGCAAGCGGCTATCTGGCTCGTGAATGGTGCGCTGCTGGCCAACCCGGTCCTTTTGATCATTGTCGGGATCGTGGCCTTGGTCGCGGCGGTGGTCGCTGCCGTCTACTACTGGGACGCATGGACCTCGGCGCTGCTCAACAGTGACGCGTTCAAATGGGTCAGCGATCAATTCAAAACCCTGTCCGACTGGTTTAGCTCGATGGGCGGCTGGTCGGCCATGGCCAAGGGCGCATGGGACAGCATCGTCAGCGTCTTCTACAAGGCGATCAACAGCCTGATCGAGATGATCAACAGCATCCCGGGCGTGAACATCGAGGCACGGTTTGGCGGCATGCCCGAAGTGCCTGGTGTCGACGCGGCGGTGAACGCGGCCAGCACTGCCAGCGCCGCGCAGAAAGCCCAGCAGACCATCAATGCGGCCATCCCGAGCCTTTCGCCGTCGCGGGCATCGTCTGTGCCCCCGGGCGGCCTGCTGACCAGCATTCAAAACACCAGCAGCCAGAACAAGGGCACGCACGTCGAAAACGTGAACATCCACACCGCCAAGCCAATGACCCCGCTGGAGCTGGAAAACATGGTCGCGATGGGAGTCGGTGGATGAGCCTCTACATCGATCTGCTGATCACCAACAACGACCTGACCCTGGATCCCTCGAACCAGCCGTTGCTGGTGGACGATCGGGCCAGCATCGCCCAGGACATCGGTCACATGATCCGCGAAAGCGGGCTCCTGGTGACTCTGGTCGCCGAGCGCGACCGCTTCCGTCAAGCCGACTGCATCCAGCAGCTGGAACTGTTGGTCGAGGCGGACGTGCGCCTGGTGCCGGGCACCGTCCGCATCCTGGAGGAAGGGAAGGGCCAGTACCTGGTCACGGCCAAAACCGTTGAATTCGGATCTGTCGAGGTAGTGCTGTGAGTGACGTAGATTTCAAACAGGCGTTGAGTGACGCCGGCATCCCGACCACCGAGGCCAAGCTGCGCGCCGCCTGGGAACTTGAAGTCGTCGCCCAGGGCAGCAAGTTGAGCAATACCAGTGCCTGGTCGCCGTTCTGGCGGGTGATCACCGCCCTGGGGACCAAGCCGGTCATGTGGCTGATCGACTTCATCGCCGGCACCGTGTTGCCGAACTTCTTCGTGAAGACGGCCAAAGGCGCCTGGTTGGACATGTTGGCCTGGGCGGTCAACGTCACCCGTAAGCCGGCAACTAAAGCCGAGGGGTTGTTGCTGTTCACCCGCAGTGCGCTGGCCGGCTTGCTGGAAATTCCGGCCGGGACCCGTGTGCAGTCGATCGCGATCAACGGCAATGTCTACGAGCTGGTGACAGTAGCAGCGGCCAGCTTTGTCGATGGCGAATCCCAGATCCGCGTGTTGGCCCGAGCGAAACAGGCGGGCAGCGGTTTCAATCTCGCACCAGGTTACTTTTCAATTCTCCCGGAGCCCGTACCCGGGGTGGTCCAGGTGGTGAATGCTGACGGCTGGCTGAGCCAACCCGGCGCGGATACCGAGCCTGACGACGAGCTGCGCCTGCGCACACGCAACCAGTTTTCGGCGGTCAACCAGTGGCACACCGATGCGGTGTATCGCGCCATGATTGCCGCGTTCCCGGGCGTGCAGCCCGATGGCGTTTATTTTGAGCACAACGCGCCCCGGGGCCCCGGCAGTGCCAACGCCTTTGTGCTGTTCGAAGCCGACTCGCCGGCGGATACCTACCTGGCTGGAATCAACAACTACATCCGCGACCAGGGCAACCATGGCCACGGCGATGACCTGCTGGTGTTGGAGATGCCCGCCACGCTGCACGACGTCAGTTTGACGGTCTGGCCCAAGGCCGAAGTTGGTGCCGAGCGCTGGCCAGCGTTGAAAGCTGACGTTGAGCTGTACATCCGTGCTGCGTTTCGCGAGAGCACGGACAGCGACTACCAGCCAACGCCGACGCTGACGCACCCGCAATCGCGCTTTTCCTTCAGCCGCCTGGGTGAGGAGCTGCACCAGCAATTCCCGGGCATCGACTCGCTGCATTTCGACAACGCCGACATCATTTCCGAGCTGACCATTCCGCGCCTGTCCGCTGTTGAGGTGGTGCTGAATGCTTAAGTTGAGCCTGCCTTTTTGGCTCGATGGTCCGGAGCTGGCCAAGCTCAAGGCGGCCGCGCAATCCTGGTGGGGCAAGGTTGAAAACTGGCTGCACTGGCCATTGCTGCAGATGGACGCCGAGACTTGCCACCTGAGCGTGCTCGATCTGCTGGCCTGGCAACGCGACATCCAGCGTTTCCACGGTGAGCCCGAGCGGCTGTACCGACTGCGTGTGAAGTACGCGTTTATCAATGCCGTCGACGCAGGCAGTACCGCCGGCATGGTCCGCATTTTCGAACGCCTGGGCGTGGGTTATGTGGAGATCCAGGAGCGCCTACCGGAACTCGATTGGGACGTGGTTTTACTGCACCTGTCCGACACGCAGTTGAGCGAAAACCCGGTGTTGCTGCGCGTCCTGATGCAGCAATACGGCCGCACCTGCCGGCGCTATGACTTCGTCACGATCACCCCCGTGAAACTGAACATCGGCGTGGCCGACTTCAACGACGACCAGCAGACCCTGATCGCCACCCTGGACGACAGCCCAAGCCGCCTGGTCGTGATCAACGAGCTCGCATTGCTCACCTTTTTGAATGACCCCTTGAGGAGCACCCATGGGAGCTAGCATCACCCTTGCCGGCGAGAGTCTTATTGCCCAAAAGCAAGGCGCTGGGGAGAAGCTTGAGATTGCTCGCTTCGTTCTGGCCCTTGTTCCAGGCCTTGATCCGAACGCCCCGGTGGATCGTGCAGCCGGCAAGCCGCCGGCGGCTCAGATTGTGTTCACCAAAGCCTATGATCGTAAAGGCTACGTCAGCCCCAACCAGGTGATCTACAGCCTGATGGTGGGTTCTGACGTCGGTGATTGGGATTTCAACTGGATTGGTTTGGAAGCTGTCGGGGGCGAGCTGCTGGCCGTTGCGACGGTGCCAGTACAGCAGAAGCGCAAGAACATTCCGCCGCTGCAGATCGGCAACAACGTCACACGCAACTTCCTGGTGGAATTCAACGGTGCCCAGGCGCTGACGGGCATCACCGTCGACGCCAGTACCTGGCAGCACGACTTCACGGTGCGCTTGAACGGCATCGATCTGCGCGAGCGCTTGAGTAATCGCGACGTGTTTGGCCGGGTCTGCTACCTGGCCGACAGCCTGCAGATGGAGCGCAACAGCTTTGGGCTGTACCAGATCAAGGCGGGCATTGCCTACGTGGAGGGGATTCGCGTCGAGCTGGCCGAGCCTGTCCAGGTGCAACTGCCGGCGCTACCGGTCAAAGCCTGGCTGGACGTGGCACTGGCCCGCGAAGGCAGTGATGCGATCGCCGCCTGGAAAGTAGTGTTCGGGGCGGTGAAGACAGACTACATCGACAGCAACGGGACGTCGCATTACGTGGTGGAGCTGGCCAGCGTAGCCGTGTCGGGAACCATCACCGATCTGCGCCTAAGCGAGCCGATCACCGGCGCCCTGGTCAAGCAGTTCGCGCTGCGCAACGGCGACTACGAGAACCTGCGCGCTCGTGCTACGACCAAGGACGACGTTGACCTGGGCGAGCTGCCCAACGCCAAAAGCGACGACCCGGGCACGGACAGCAGCGAGGTTCTGGCGACCACCAAGGCACTCAACGCGCTGCGCAAGATCATTGCCGACTCCGAGGTCGGACGGATCGGCACGTTCGCCATGGCCACACCACCGCCGGGATGGTTTCGGGCCAACGGCGCGGCGGTGTCGCGCACGGTATATGCCGCGTTGTTCGCCAAGATCGGGACCACTTACGGCGCCGGCGACGGCGTCAATACCTTCAATCTGCCGGACCCACGCGGCAAATTTATTCGTGTCCTCGATGACGGGCGGGGCATCGATGTCGGTCGGGTATTGGGTAGCTCTCAGGCCGACGAAATTCGCAGCCACACCCTCAGCGGTAGCACCGCCGGCGCGGGTGCCCACACGCCTACGGCATCGACCGGGACCGCCGGTAACCACGCGCATTACGTGCGATCGGGCACATTCACACCGGATGGCGTTGATAGTTCCGGCGACATCACCGAGCCGCGGAACATCGTCAATTACGGCGAACCAGGAGCGCACGACAAGCTGACCAGCGAAGGCGGCTCGCACACCCACCCAGTGACGGTGAACCCCGTACCTGATCACATTCACGCCGTCACCCTCAGCTATGTCGGGGGCACGGAAACACGCCCGCAAAACATCGCCTTCCTTGCCTGCATTAAATATTGAGACGCGCCATGGAAACCAAAATCGTCTACCAAACCGATCACCTGGGCATCTTTACCGGCGAAACCGTGGCCGATCGCTCACCACTGGAAACGGATGTCTGGTTGATCCCTGGCGGATGCGTCGAAGTCGCGCCGCCGACGGTGCCGGAAAAAAAGGCAGCCTTTTGGGACGGTCACCGCTGGCAGCTGGTGGACTCCTACCAGGGGCTGACGGCCTACAACATCGAAACCAGTGAGCCCCTGGTGATCGAGCGGGCGGGCAGCTTGCCGACGGGGTACACGCTGGAAGTGCCAGGCCCGGGCCAAATCTGGAGCAATGGCCAGTGGATCGACGACATCCCAACGGTGATTGAGCTGCGTTACGTCGCCCAGCTTTTGGCGGTCAACACCGCTTGCCTGCAGGAGATCACCGGCGGGTTCTGGTCGTCAGCGTTGGGCGATCGCTTTTTCTATGAAACCGAGCTTGAGGATCAACTGAACCTGACCGGCATGATTCTGCGCGGCTTGGACGGTGGCTATGCCTGCCGCGATGAGTCGGGCGTGAAAGCCTTCCGGGATCACACCATTGAGCAGCTGCGCCAGATCGGCGACGAGTTCACCGAGTTCAAGCAGCAGCGCCTGCGCAAGATCAACGAGCTCAAGCAAGCCTTGGCGGCGGCGCGATCGACATCGGACCTGGATGCACTCAACGCCGTACTGTGGGAGTCCGTGCCGGTATGACTTGGGCTCCCATCACCATGCACTGGCCCGAGCAATCCACTCAGTGGCTTGCCGACCTCGAGGCGGCGAAAAATCTGGCCAGCAACGAGCTCACCAGCACCGGGCAACGCCTGGAAGGGTTGGCGGATCTGGCCACGACTTCACCCGGTCCGGTCGGTGCTGCCGCTGAAGCCGCCGTGGCCGCTGGCCGCGCAGGGTTGACCGATGCCCTGGGCGAAGTGCCGGCGTGCCTGGCGGTGACGCCATTTCAAAGTGGTGTCGGGCAAGGGCGTGGCTACCAGCGTTATCTGTCCGCGCCCAACCTGCTGCAGCAGCTGGGCGAGAAGCTCGAGGACACCGGCGATGACGGACGTCCGGCGGGTTCGCAATACGCCTTGGCCGTGATGTTTCTGGGTACGCGCTACGACAAGTTCGCGGCGACCTTGTCCCGATTCAATGCCGTGTTGCCCATGCCCGACCTGCAGCGCGCCGAGCGTCGAGCGAAAAACCTGTTCGCCCTGGACGCTGAAAAGTGGGAGCTGCCCACTGCCGGCACGTTGCCGCGCTGGGGCGCGCTGCCGCTGGAACGGTGCACCGTGACCAAGGCCGCCACGCAAGCGCTGAACGGTCAGCTGTCGGCATTGGAGAGCTACGCGGACAGTTCGCCGATGGCCGATCTGGGGCGGTTGGCTGCTCGCAAAGCCAGCCAGGCACAAGCACAGGCGCAGAAATTGGCCGACCTCAAGGCGCCGTTCGCCGGCGGCACGGCAGACGACACCATGCGCGCGCGCCTGATCGGTCCGGGTAATGCCGCCGAGTTGCGTCGCCAGCTGCTGCAGGGAGAAGCACCTGGTCACGAGTGGGGGCTGTCCGCTGGATTGCTCCTGGTCGGATCCCTGAAGGGGTTGGGCTTTGTTCGGGAACTGGTGGGCCTATGACCTTACTGCTCGATGGCGAACAGGTGCGCGGCAAAAACCTCAAGGTCACGGCCAACCTGCGAATCGAAAGCGACGATTTGTCCGGACAGACCAGCAACACCGATTCGGCCCACAAAGGATTCAAGCCCAAGACACTGGCGGTCACGCTGCAGATCCCTTTCGTCGATCACACGTTTTTACGCAATTTGATGCGCCTGGCTGAAGCGACTGAATCCGGTGGCCAACTCAAAACCTACCGGCTCGTCAACGACACCGCGTCAGCCTTTGGCGTGCGTCAGGTGCAATTCTCCGACGGCGTCAGCGCCCGGGAAGACGATTCGCTGAGGGCCTGGCTGGTTCAATTCACGCTGTCGGAAAAGCTCTCCAACCCCGAGCGAGTCGAGACGCGCCGAGCTGCGAAGGGCGTGACGCAACAAGGCGCCCCGGGGCAGTCCGTCACTGCTCCAGGTGCAAGCGAAACCGACGCACCAGGTCAGGAGCTGACCGGCTTCGAAGCCACGCTGAAAAAGCTGGATAACTACCTGGGCGGTGGAGCATGAAGCTGCACAAGGTGCTGACTATCGCCGGCGTGGTGTATCCCCTGGTCAGCGATGACGTTCGCCTTGAACTGCGAACCCCGGGGCGAGCAACGCTGACCATCCAGGCAGCGGCGCCGGTAAAAGGCTTGGTAACGCTGGATATCGGCTACAACGACAGCCCGCTGCAGCGCCACTTTATTGGCTACGTCGAGCGCTGCACGCCGTCCAACGCGATCGAGCAGGTGCTGTTCTGCCGCGAGCTGGCCGCAATCCTGGCCAACCCATTGCCGATCAACCTGCGCCATGCGGATCTGAGCACCGTTTTGGCCGACATCAACCAGAAAACCGGGCTGAGTTTTCGCGTGCCTGCCAAGGCTTACGCCAAGGTTAAAGCCCCGTTCTTTTACAACCTGGCCGCCGGTTACCAGGCCATGGACAGCTTGTCCCGGGTGTTCGGGATTCCCGACTTCATTTGGCAGCAGCAAGGCGATGGTGAAGTGTTTGTGGGCAGTTGGGCCGACAGCTTTTTCGGTTCCCGATCGCCGCTGCAGCTGCCGGTCGAGCTGTTCAATGGCTATCAAACCAATCAGAGCGCGATGATCGCGGCCCTTCCCGGGTTGCGACCAGGTGCATCCATCAACCAAGGCGAGCGGATCACCAACGTGACGCTCACCGGCAACCAAATGGCGATCCGATGGAAGACGCAATCCGCCGCAGCGTAGAGCGGCAATTTCCCGAACTCACTGGCGGTTATCACCTGCCGCGCTTTGCCCGGGTGGTGGGTGTGGCCGATGCTCCGGCCGGCGCCGGGATCTGCGACGACTTCCGTCCACGCTTTGCCGTGGACCTCGAGCTGCTGGGAGAAGATGACGAGCCCGATCCGGCGTTACCGGTGCTGGCCGGCGTGCCGCTGCCCATGCCTATGGGCGGTGACGAGATGGGCTTTTTCGCCTTCCCCGAAGAGGGCGCCCGAGTGGTCGTCTCCTTTGCCTACGGCCTGCCGAGCAAGCCCTTTATCCAGGCGATCCTGCCGCATGGCCTGAGCCTGCCCAAGCTGCCGAAAGGTGACCAGGTATGGCAGCACAGTGAGGCTGCCCAGCAGCGCGTCGATGCGGACGGCAACTGGCTGCGTCAGACCGAAAGCCGGATCCGTGACCAGTCGATCGAGCGGGAAGTTGAGAGCCTGACCAACGCGGAGCGCCACCAGAGCAGCAAGGTGGAAGTGGACAACCATTCGACCGAGTCAGTCGGGGGTATCAAGACGCTGGAGGCGATCGGCGCGCTCAAGTTGTTGTCGGGTGGGTCCGCCAGTCTGGCCGCACTGGATGACCTGCACCTGGCCAGCGGTCGCGACCTCAACCAGGTCGTGGCCCAAAAACTCAACCTGACCGTGGGTGGTGAGCTGCAGGAGCGAATCAAAGGCGTCCGCCACAGCATCGCCGCCAAAACCTGGCTGGGTTCTGAATCGGTGAACGTGCTCCAGGTGCTGTGCGATCTGATCGACCTGGTCACCGAAATGAACGGGCAGATCGCCACCCACATGCACGGCTCCAGCCCAGTTCCGAGTAACGCGGGTGAGTTCATTGCCGACGCCGCATCTGCCGCATTGCTGGCACAACAACTCAAGCCCATTACCGCTTAAGAAGGACTAAACGTGGAGCTGAAAACCTACTTTCCACAAGACACCGCGGGCAACTTTTTACCCCTGGCGACTTGCTACCTGTACCGACGCGGTACGGAAAATCTGGTGTCTGGCCTGGTGAAGGCGAACGGTGTGGCGCTGACCAATCCCTTTACCGGCAACGCCGAGGGACCGGTTCAGTTTTCGGCGCCGAACGGCATCTATGACTTGCGTATCGTCAAAGGCACCTTGGATTTTCGGATGCCGATTCAATTCAACGACGTGACCGAGGACGTTGCCGCCGCCGTGGCTTCGGCTGCGCAAGCCGCGATCATTGAAGCCTATGTTCGGGACAACCTGTCGCTGTTACTGGCGCAACTGAACGCGATCATCTCCGACCCGCAGAACGCTGTTAACTCGTGGGACATTCAGGCTAAAGGCTTCGACCTCCTGCAGGGTGTGGCGACGTATGGCGTGGTTTCCAATCGCTTAGGCGCCTGGCAGATGCCCGCCGGGAGTGCGGCCTACTTGGCGATGCCGATCGCTGTGCCCTCA
Organism: Pseudomonas sp. RIT-PI-q; assembly: GCF_001297125.1. Classification (GTDB taxonomy): domain Bacteria; phylum Pseudomonadota; class Gammaproteobacteria; order Pseudomonadales; family Pseudomonadaceae; genus Aquipseudomonas. Next base: position 70,683 of record NZ_LHPC01000050.1, on the reverse strand, counting down.
CATTGGAGAAAGATGGACGTCTATGTGTATTGGGTAAACATGGCTGCCAACGACGGCAATGCCGTGATGGGGGCCGAGGTTCACCAATGGGCACCAGGTGAATCCATGAACGTTACCCCGGCGGGTAGCTCCAGCATCATCACCGCCAACCCGGTGCCCTGGGCGGTGAACGAATCAAAAATCGCGGCAGACCTTCCACTCGATCCCACCCGAACAGTGACTTTGCGTATTGCGCGTCAAGGCGCATCGGCCAACGACACCTTGGCCAACGCCCTGGGCATTTTGAAAGTCCGCATTCAGAAAAAATAACTACCCCAAGGAATCTATATGAGCACTTCGATCGGCGTACCCATCAAGACCATCACGTTTGGCCAACCTGAATTTGAAGGGCAGCAACTTCAAATGCTGGGCCAAATCACGTTTGAGGATGACAGCACGTTAGAGCACCGCTGCTTGTTTGATGAGCAGGTAATTGCCAGCCACACGCCAGCCGAACTTCAAACCATCGGTATTCAATTAATCACCGAGGCCGCGCTTCGTCATGTGCAAGGTGGGTTCGATAGCTTAGGCACATCGGTTCAGGGGTAGGGATGATCATTACACCGACTTGGCGGCGTGGGGCTCAAAGCCCTGCGATTATGCGGATCTTGCCGCCTAACCCTCTGTACGTTGATACGGTTCGTGGAACGGCCGGCGGCAAGGGCACATATGACTCCCCCGTCAACTCGCTGGGAATTGCGCATGCACTGTGTGCCGGTCTGGGTTTTTGGATAATCCGGGTTCGTGCCCCCGAGTCCCATCCTTTGCGCCAGGAGATCGTTTACGAATCCACCATGCTGTTGCAGGTCGAAGGGTTAGACGCCGAGCCTTGGTACATCTATGCGTCGGAGATCCTGGCGGGAAGTTGGGCCAGCTCTGGTCCGGTTTATTCAAAGGTTTTGAACTACACATCTCTCACTCAAGTAGTAGTCACATCGCTTACCGAGTCGATTGCTGGCAAAAGCTTTCACCCCAAGTTGCTGCTCAATACCTTGACCCCGACCACACCTGGCCTCGGGGAGTTTGGTTACCAGGGCGGCAAACTGTATGTGCGCCTTTGGGACGACTCAGCGCCGTCTCTGCATACGTTGGAAGCAGCACGGCGCAACACCTGTCTGAGCACAGTCGGGTTTGGCGCTTTGACCATCAAGGATGTGGTTGCGCGACATGCCCTGGTCAACTGCCTGCATAACGGTCGCTTCGGGCAGCCCGAGGGCACCGGCAAGTTATATGTCCAAGACTCACTCGCCGAGTATGCCGTTAACGGCGGGGTCGGTGCGGCGGGGCAGAATGAGGAAACCATCTGTACCCGAGTCGAGGTGAATCGCATTTCAAACGACGCCTTCAACCTGCACGCCCTGACCGGGGTAGGGTATATGGAGCTGAGGGCATGCAAAGGGAAATACTCTGGCGACAAGCCCGGGCAGTCGGCACAGGGAGCGTCTTGCCATGAGTCCACTCACCTGGTGCTTAAGGGGGGGGAATACAGTGGGAGCGTGTCCGGCGGCATGGTGGCCATCGAAAAATCCCGCTGCGATATTCATGGAGACACTGAGTATGGCCCAGTAATCATGGAGGGCAACATGCGCTTGGGTAACACGCCAGGGCCTGTTTCCACTCAAGCAGGCTGTTCCTGGAACGACTCGGCCAGTGGTGTGGTAACCGGGGACGTAAGCGTATTGGACGGAAAGGGTGTCGGGGTGCGGGCAACCGCGATGATAGAGGGTGTGAACCTCATTAAGTCGATAGGGAATGCGCTTCCAGACCTCATTGCTGCATGATTTTCCCGTAACTTAGTCAAGCCCGCTAACAAGCGGGCTTTTTTTTAAATTTTAACTTCCCTGCAGAACTGAGTTAACAAAGGTTCGTTGATAATCTCGGGCTTAATTGGGCGATTATACTTAGGATACCAAATAGCACGAACCTCTCGTTGTAGTTGAAACTCAGGCTCCTTGATGCGTGTCGCAGACACCCCCCAGTCATTTCCGTTCCATGTCTCACTTCTTGTTTTGTAAGTAACTGCTTCAATGATTGGCATCTTCTTTTTTAGGGGCGTGATCGCGTTTAGTGCGGCCGTAAGGCGCTTATAGAAAAAATGCGAGTTGAATATTTCGATGCACATATCTGCACCTTCAAACTGGTCCATCACCTCTTGGGAAAGAGCATATGACGTGCAGTGTATATAACAGTTAGGGTCGTTAAATCCTTGCGTTAGATGAACATTCGAAATCATCACATTTTCACATTCAGGTGAGAATTTAATTGCCCGAAAGTTATTTAGAGCCTTGCCGTGAATTCCCGATGCATTTCCACCGATCCAGTGCCCTATTCTGTGACTTACTGATTTAAGTCCTTCGTTTGGATCGGTAATGCCGGGCTTATGTTCAAGGTTTCTAAAGTCATGGAGAGTGCCAATTCGCAAGTTTCCCCTCTCTAACAAGGACGAGGTGTATTTAGCACTTCCATATTTATAAAGCTTCCTCATGTCCCCACCTGTTAGGTTATGTGCTAATCGCCATCCTCGCACGAGGATGCTCCAAAAAACTACTCTAAGCGGCACCACCAGGACTGCGCGTAGGCACAACCATCAATGTACTCGATACCGCTCAACACAAAACCTGTATGGGCCATCCCCGCCAAAGTCGCGTCCAGTAACCGTGGTAAAGGATCTGGATCAAGAGGCATGCCAACGTCTATGCGGGCGACGTTAGCGCTGCGACCGAGATCTAAACTGGTTTCCGAGTTCACCATGACATTCCCTATGATCGCTTGATAGCGTCGCCGCTCCTGCGGAGTGAGGGCCACACCTTGGCGCCGCATGGGGGTAACGAGCATATGCATGATCTACCCCTGCCACTCGCCACTTTGGCGATCAAGCAACGCTTCCACTGCGTACGCTAATGCCCCATCTGCCTGCTCAAGCAGATCGCTGAGATCATCGCGATCAATAACCCGTTCCTCGTGCAGCGCGTGGGCTTGTCTTAATAGCGTCTTGTGGTGGGATCCTGGTGTCGCAAGCAAAGCGACATCGTCCTGAAGCAGCCGCTGCCACTGTGCGAGAGCAATCGCCTTCTCGGGCGGTGCATCCAACTTTCTCTCGATCATAACCACCGCCATCTAACTCACTGAAAATAACTGTATGTATGAACAGTATAACGGGAGTGGATAGGTTGGCTACGTCAGTCCGATGAAAAGGCCGGCTAGGGTATTGAAGAGCTACCACCGGCGCAAAATCCCCAAGCTAAGAAAAAACCGCTGAAAAAAGCACTTATCCCCCTCCCGCCGACGGGCCTTGCGTCCTTTTTGTGTGCAAATCCGGATGTAGTGCAAACGACCCTGCAGCCTAGGCAGGCCACGGGGCGCTGCAGGGGATCGACCATTGCTCAGTGTGAAAAGTTTTGAAGGAAAATGCAGCGAGGTTGCACAGCGGCGCTCAGGGGGTGTCACGGACGGGGTCGCGATGGAGGCCCCGGTTTCATTGGGTGAAAACTTTTAAAACATGGATTTCGGAGGGTTTTCGAATACATGCGCGATCTTTTTTGAGCGGAGATTGATGGTGTACGAAAAGAGGCGGAATTCTCTGCAAGCCACGGCCGGCGGGGGCTATGGCGTGTTTGATAGATTTCAAAGGACTGTAGGGGATCGACCATCATATTTGCCGTTATGCAGCCAATTCGGATTAGCTGAAAAAACGTCGTTTTGTTGAGAGTGGTTTATATGATTGTCGAATCGATTACCGACCGTCCACAGAGCCAAAGCCTTCGAATAACTCCGGCCCTGAGAACTTTGGGTTTCGCTGCAAAGAGATTGAGGTGGGGTGCGTAGTTCTCATCCCATCGTGATGAAATACGTATTCCGCTCTTAAATTAATAACTACACCCATAACTGCAGCAATACGAGACGATATTTTCCCGCGTTTTATTAGCGAATCTATTGCAGTGGTAATCGCATCATATCCCCCTGGGGCTGTCGTTGAGATTCCAATCACAACAATACCTCCGAGATTGCCAGTGATTTGGCTTTTCGCTTTTTTTACTTGCTTCTCAATTATATTTTGGAGCCTTCCCATCCCCGGAGGTTCACTGGGCCATTGAAGTTCGCTAGGTGCCTTAACTTCAATTGAAACCTTGTCAGAGGGGCTCATGTTGATATAAAGATCTGGTGATTGTTCTCTAGATATGCTGGGGTTTGTGAATCCTATGTTGTTGCCTAGATCAGCCAGATAACCTGCTGCAATCAATTGTGTGACTGTATGATGAAACTCTAAGATCCAACCTCTACACATTTGGTCGAATAGTGCGTGATGCTCCCATCTAGTGATCTGCACTGGAAGTAGCTTGATGTAAGAAATTGCCGCATTGTTCTCGGCTTTTCCTAAATCGATGCCGCCCTCGCTTATTTCTTGCTTTAGATGCGTAATTGCCCATGCCAGGGGGGATTCTAAAAATTTATCGTTTTTACTTTTTAATGCTCTTTCGGCAGATGCAATATGCTTTTCGAATCCACCTTGGCAGAGATCGTTGATTTTGCTTGCAAAGTTATCAAGTCCCGGGATAGTTAGCTGGAGATCAGCGTTGCCATAAGGCCTTATGGTTGTTTTGGATTGGATTCTTTCGGCTACATATTCAGATATTATTGAGGTCTTATTGGCTAGTATTTTTGTCGGCTCTGTAGCAGGGTAATAGGGGCCTTGTATTATTATAAGCGAGTAAGGAAGGGTTTCACCTTTCGGCCACTCCTGTGTTTGAGTGATAGTTTTGCAGGAGTGGCACTGCAAATTTAACTCTATATATAATCTTGCTTCATATCCTTCTATTAGTAAGTTTCCACATGGGCAACATAGGTTTTCTACGCCCTCGCCAATGAAAACCGGAAAGTCTCCTTCTTGGGTAATTACCAAACGTTGCGTATTTGCTATTTGGTTTTCTAGTGTGGTCATTGAATTCTTCGCCTTAGCCCATTTTCCGATGAGTGAGAAATAGATCGGTCTATTGATGCAGGTCTTAACACGCCATAGGGCTCACGGACGGCATCAGGGGGCGAGCCCTGGTGCTAACGTTTTGCCGGTGTCGATTTGAGAAAGTCGGCACCATTAATGATCTGCATTTGAGAATTTAAAGCAATAAATGTTCGTTTTGGTGAATAGATTTGCCTACTGCAGTAATGAGCAACACGGGAATTGCACCCCGCGACAAGAAACGGGCTTGCAATTTGGTACTCGCTATCTCCGTCGAACGTTCCGACTAAAATTAAGCTTTTAGTCAGCGGAAACAACACTTCTGTGTCACGCATGGCAAAACCTGGGCTGTACCTATACATGGCAGGCACCTCGGAGGGGTTTCTCCAAGTGAGCGACACAGGGTGGTCGCTGGTGATGAAGTGACCATTTGCTGGATCTACTCTGTAGAGCATCCAGTTCCGCTTCGCGAGCAGAGGTAATACAGTTTCATGCATAACCTCTTCTGAATGCAGGTGACTTTCGTTGGATACCTGTATGTCGTATTCGCCACTGTCAAAGAATTTTTTGACGTCCTCATAGGATGCTTGGTTGTCTGTGATTTTTTCTTCAGCCTTAATTTTGGCCGTAATAGTCTCGTAGACTTCGGGATGGGCCAAAACCATGCTCATCGAGATTTTGGCAATTTGAGCATGGAATTTACGCATGCTTTCTCTGCGTTCTGGGTGGCGAACTGCCAGCAATGCGATCAGGTTCAGAATTGTGTTTCTCGCATCACCTTGAAACTGGTTAGTCGAGTCAATTTCGGTGACAGCTGGGGCTATTAGGGATTCGAATTTCCCCATTCCGGACTCGATAGCATTAGCATCCATCCCAGGGACAGCGATCCGGTTGAAATCTCTCACTGCGCAGACATTTCGCGGGACGGTTTCGAATCGCTTGCCAGTGGAAATGTCGAAAACAGTGAATTTCGATTTTTTCGATTCCCCTTCCGTAAAAGCCCTGAGATAAGTTTGTGGCACGTAATGGTGATTTCTCGCGTCAGTGCTCATTTTCCCCCCATTGATCTCTGCCCCTAACCCCTAGAAGTCGTTTCCGGCTGATTTTAGTCAGGGTTGTATTTTGCAACGTGCTGACCGCTTACGTTGAGTGTCTTTATTGTGTGCACGCTCACGCCAGGGATCCTTCGAGCTGCTTCTAGGCACATCCTTCGAAAAGCTTCACATCCACCCCATGACAAACATCATTTAACTGAGATTTATTCTTAAGGAGGGGGGCATTTTCAAAAACAGCGATATCAGCGATACGATGGCAAAAACGGGGCTGTAAGGCCCGGTTTTACTGGGTTTTCGGTATTACAAGGGAAGGTAATACGAAGCGATATGAAAAGTAATATTTCCAGCAACCCCCCGGATTCATTGGGTTTTAAGGAATACAAATATAGCTTTTAAGAAAGGTAATAATATCGCCTTCCTATCGCTCAAATATCGCCTTTGCATAAAGCGGCTGGAGGCCTTGATCTACGCGGGCTATAGCTGATTTTCGGAGGGGATGTTACTAATATTACTTTTTTTTCGGACCCCCACAGATTTTAGGATTGGCACCTAGAAGGGGGTTAGGGTGAGGTTTTGCAGCACGTTGCATCGGCTCTCATCAAACGTCCCCCAATACGGCCCCCACTGGGATGCGATAAAGGATGAGCAGCGCTACAGGCCTTGAAAATAGTGGAGCGGGTGAAGGGAATCGAACCCTCGTTATCAGCTTGGGAAGCTGGAGTAATGCCATTATACGACACCCGCTCAGAGCGGCTGACTTTGTACCAGATGTGCGCGTGGAAATGAAGTTTTTCTTTGCACGGGACAGCTTTAGCGTTGGGTGAAACACAAACAGAGACCGCGTGACGGTCATTCGCGGGCAAGCCTTGCTCCTGCAGAAGCGGATGGCGCCTATAGAAGCAGGCTTGCTCGCGATGACTCTGTTTCAGATGGCCAGTGCATGTTGGTCCTGGACGTAGTGGTAACGCGGTCGGCTTGCCTGTTGCGCCGGTTTCAGGAAGCCCAGCAGTGCGTTGCGGCTGTCTCGGCAAGCAGCTTTGTGTTCCATGTCGAGAAAGTGGCCGGTAGCCTCAAGGGTGGTGAACGTGGCGTGTTGCACATGGTTGGCGAACAGTTGAGCGCCTTCGGCGGCGGTGTATTCGTCCCATTCGCCGTTCATGAACAGCACCGGTACGTTGATTTTTTCCGCGGCTTTCAGGAAGCACTGGCGATCGCTGTGCAGCAGGTCGCTGATGTGGAAGTGCATCTGCCCGTATTCGTGATCGGCCAGGCTGCTGACGTGCCGATAGTTGAAGCGCTTGAACAGGGTCGGCAGGTGTTTGCCGATGGTGCTGTTCACCAGGTTGCCGACGCGGTCGCCGTCCCGGCTGCCGAGGTAATCGACACCGCGCTCGAGGTAATCGAGCATGTGCGAGTTGATCTCCGGCGAGAACGAGCTGATCACGGCTTTTTCGATGCGCCGAGGCCGTTGGGCCAGGGCGACCAGGGTCGCAGCGCCACCCCAGGAAAACGACAGCACGTGTTCGGCGGCGAAGTGGTCGATCAGCTCCAGGAGGATCTGCCCTTCGACTTCCTTGGTCAGCAATTTTTCATGCAGGTTGTGGGCTTTGGACCTGCCCGCGTAGGGCTGGTCGTAGCAGACCACGTTGAATTGCGGGTGCAGGTTTTTGACGGTTTGCGCAAACGATGCAGTCGTGGCCATCGAGCCGTTGACCAGAATAATGGTCTTCTCTGCGGCGTCTGCGCGATAGAACTCCGTGTAAACCCGATACTGACCCTGTATATCCAGCACAGCGATTTCTGGCCTCATGTCATAAGACTCCAAGCAAGCGGGTATGCGCGCAAATGAGATTGCACGAGCTTTGTGACAGGTAGGCATACGCCTGGAATTTGGAGGCCCATGTCGATCCAATGCAGGCCGGTCGACGGGTATTGTTATTGGCGGGCAGTCTGCCGGGGGAAGGCGGAACCTGAGGGTTCTCTACCGGCAAAAAGTTTCTTAGAAGTATGTTGTGACTCATCGGTCACATTTCGGCCGACGTCCTGATTCAAGCAGGGGTCACGTCATCGCGCAAGTGTCATTCGTAAATTGTTCGACAATTCCTGCTGAGCGGTCGCCTGCTTAGATCAAATGGATCTCTTCGGTGCGCAAGGCGCGGTACTCGCCCGGTTTTAGCGCATTATCCAGCACCAGCGGGCCCATGGATTCGCGGTGCAGGCGCAGCACCTTGTTGTCGAAGTGGCCGAACATGCGCTTCACCTGGTGATATCGACCCTCGACAATACTCAGCCGCGCCGATTTCGGCCCCATCAGCTCTAGCCCGGCGGGTTGGGTGGTGAGGTCTTCGAACGCGAAATACAGCCCTTCGGTGAACTTGATTGCATATTCGGGGCCGATGTCCTGCTCGGTCTCGACGTAGTAGACCTTGGGCAGTTTGGTCTGCGGTTGGGTCAGGCGTCGCGACCAGCTGCCGTCGTTGGTGATCAGCATCAGGCCGGTGGTGTTGAAATCGAGGCGACCGGCGATGTGCAACTCGTCCTTTTCCGGTTCATGGATCAGGTCGAGTACGGTCGGGTGTTGCGGATCGCGGGTGGCGCTGACGCAACCGGCAGGCTTGTGCAGCATGAAGTAGCGGGCGGGTTTGCCGATTTGCAGCACGTCCTCATCGACCTCGACTCGGCTGAACTCCAGCACCTCGGCGTGAGGGTCGCTGACGATTTTTCCGTCGATCCGGACGCGTTTTTCCACCAGCAACAGACGTACCTGCTTACGGTTGAAGCGCGGCAGATTGCTGAGGAAACGGTCAACACGCATGGCTAGAGGTCGGTGGGAAAAGGGCCGCGCATCTTACGTGATTGGCCGGGCGGCTGCTTGCAACTGCGCCTCGACCTGAGCGCAGCTGGGGCACAAGCAGGCGATATTGCGCAGTCCGGCCGGTAGCGCTTCGAGCACGGCCGGGTCGATGCTGACGCCGTAGCACCAGCACGCGCGATCGGCGGTTCGCGGGTCGGCCAGGCTGCAGTCGTTGGAAGCGCCGCACGCCGGGCAGAGGTCAGGTTTACTCATGTAGGACTATTCATAACTGGAGTGAGGCATTTCCACGCAGGTTCTGTTTCGACCCGATTGTTTGGCCCGGTACATCGCATGATCGGCCCGAGAGAGCAGGGTGTGCAAGGTGTCATCGCCTTGCAGGGTTGTCACGCCGATGCTCACGGTCAGCTGCAATGCCTTGTCGTTGTAGGCATAACGCTGTTCCTGGACATGCTGACGAATTTTCTCGGCGATCATCAGACCGGTCTCACCGTCGGTGTCCTTGAGCAGCACGATAAATTCTTCACCACCCCAGCGGCACACGATGTCTGAATGCCGCAGGCAACTCTCCAGATCCCGCGCAAAGCCGATCAGCACCTGATCGCCGGCCAAGTGGCCGTAGGTGTCGTTCAAGGCCTTGAAGTGGTCCAGGTCCAGCAGCAGCGCGGTCAGCGGTTTCGGTTCGCGCTGGGCTTCGTGCATCGCTTGCGCGGCCAGCAGGTCGAAGCCACGACGGTTGGGCAGTTCAGTCAGGCTGTCGAGCGTTGCCTGGGCCTGGATCTTGCCCTGATAGCGCTTGATCACCCGGTTGAGCAGGGCCAGTACGATCAGCGTGACGAGCAGGCAGATCAGCAGGTTGAGGTACAGCGACTGGCGGATTTGACTGAGCGCACCTTCTTCACGCTTGTCGACGAACAGATACCAGTTCAGCTCCGGAATGAACCGCACGTTGAGGAAATGTCCCTGGCCCTGCACGGAATATTCGTAGCTGCCGCTGTGGGGTTTTGGCTGTTGGCTGACCAGGCCCTTCATGCTGTCGAGTTCGCCGAGCTTCTGCCCGATCCGCGCGCCTTGCGGACCGCCCTCGGCGCCGGTGAGTACCAGGCGCCCGAAATTGTCGACGAAATACACGCTGCGCTGGTAACGCTGCTGGTACTTGTCGATCAGCTTGATCACCGCATCGACCGTCAGGCCGACGCCCGCCGCGCCGATGAAACGGTTGTTGTAGTCGTAGACCTTGTAGTTGATGAAGAAGGTCAGGTTGTCCTTGTTGGCGAGGTCCGGGTCGACGTTGATTTCGTAGGGATCGGCCATGTCACGTACGCGAAAGTACCAGGCATCCCGGGGCTCAGTGGCTTTGACTTGCTTGAGCACACCCTTGGCGTGGTAGTAGGTCAGCGTGGCATTGGAGACGAAAAACGCGGTGTAGGCGCCGTAGTGGGTCATGACCTCGTTGAGGTAGCGGGTCATTTTGTCGGGGTCCTGCTCGCCGTTTACCACCCAGTCACGCATGAAGGTGTCGCGGGACATCATCGAGGAAATCAGGATCGGTCTGACGAGGTCTTTCTGGATTTCCGAGTAGACCGTGTCGGACGTCAGCGGCAGTTCGGTGTTGACGATGTTGTCGCGGATCGACGCTCGCGAGGCGTAGTAGCTGAGGAAGGAGGTGGCAAGGAAACCTGCACCGAGCAGCGCAATCAGCGTGAGGACCAACGAACGTTGCGAATACAGCGGCGAGCGAAGCGGCATGACGATTCCGTTGGCAATAATCCGATGGCGGGCATTCTAATGGCATCACCGGGAAATAACTGCTCGATTTGTAGGGTGAATCGGTGAGGATCAGGGGTGATGGCGCATTCGCTGACGCCTTCGCGGGCAAGCCTCGCTCCTACAGGTAATGCGCCAATCCTGTAGGAGCGAGGCTTGCCCGCGAATCGTCAGGTCAACGCCGATCTTGCAGATACGCCCGCCACCCGCCGAAATGGCTGATATCCACCGCCCCCTCCAACCCATACCCTTCACAGATAAACCCGCTCTCCCAACGCCCATCCGCCAATTGCACCTTGCCCAACCCCAGTGGCGCCGCAATTCCGGTCAGGAACGACCCCAGCTCACTGCTCGGCAACTCCCACACTTCCACTGCAATCGCCACGCCGCCGTCCTTCACGCGAACCATGCCGGGACGAAACGGCGGCCCACCGGCCAAGGCATACAGCTGATAGTCGGGCGAACTGTAAGTCGTCTCGACCAGCCGAGCCCCGCGCCGCTTCAATTGCCAGTTCAGCGCCAGCCCATCCAGGTGCGCGCCACACACCACCAGTCGAGCTCGGTCGTTGCGAGCGACGGCCGTCGGCGTTGGTGAAGTACGCTGCAAGGCATCCGCCACACCCAACAAATATTGATCGGTAAACGCCCGGCCAAACAGCGTCACGCCCCACGGCAAACCATTGCCCATGAAACCGCTGGGCACGGCGACGGCGGCGTAATCGAGCAGGTTCATGAAGTTGGTGTAGTAACCCAGTTCCGAATTGCGCAGCACCGGTTCGGCGTCCAGTTCCGCCAGCGTGACGGGGCGGCCGAGGGTGGGCGTGACGACGCAATCAAGATTTTCCAGCGCCTTGTCGCACAGGGCTTTGAGGGCTTGCAGCCGATATTGGGCACGGAAGGTTTGCACGCCGTTCACCGCTGGTGCCTTGGCCAGCACCGCACGAATCACCGGCAGCACGGCTTCGGGGTTTTGCTCCATCAACTCGCCGGCCACGCTGTAACGCTCGGCCACCCACGGTCCTTCGTAGAGCAAACGCGCGGCTTCGAGGAATGGCGACAGATCCAGTTCCACCGCTTCACCGCCCAAGGCCTTGAGCTGATCGATTGCATCACCGAACAACAGCGGGCCTTCAGGGCAGCCGAAAAATTCCAGGTCTTGCGCACGCGGTACACCGAAGCGGAAGGGGCGAGGTGTGCCGAACGCCGAGCCGTCATTCCACTGCGGGTTGCTGCGGCTGTACTCGTCCCGTGGGTCGAGGTGCGCGGTGAGCGCCAGCAACTGACTGGCTTCGCGAGCGGTGGCGGGGAAGGGCGTCACGCAGTCCAGCGTGCGGCAGGCCGGCACCACACCGGCTGTGGAGATCAGGCCTTTGGTGGCTTTCAACCCGACCAGATTGTTCAATGCCGCCGGCACGCGCCCGGAGCCGGCGGTGTCGGTGCCCAACGAAAAACTCGCCACGCCGAGCGCCACTGCCAGCGACGAACCGGCGCTGGAACCGCCCGATGGATACTCCGGCAACACGCTGTTCGGACACGCGCCGTACGGTGAGCGACTGCCGTTGAGACCGGTGGCGAACTGGTCGAGGTTGGTCTTGCCCAGCGGGATCGCACCCAGCGCCAACAGTTGCTCGACGATGGTCGCTGACTGCTCCGGGACATAGGCAAAATCAGGACACGCTGCCGTCGTCGGAATGCCCGCCAGGTCGATGTTGTCCTTGATCGCGAACGGCACACCAAACAGCGGCAGGCTGTCGAGGTCGCGACCGTCGAGGGCGGCGAGGTACGGTTCCAATTCCTCGACACTGAGCAAGTGGATGAACAGGTGATAGTCCGGGTTCAGCGCCGCGGCTTTATCGCGCAGGCTCAGCAGCAGTTGCCGAGGCGTGATGTCGCCGTGGCGGTAAGCGTTGCGCAGGGCGTCGAGTTGCAGATTGATGTTCATGGCTTAGTCCTTTTCAAAATGGGTTCAGTCGAGTTCCAGCACCACGACGCGCTGTCCGGCGCGCACCGCCGAACCCGGTTGCACGCGAATCTCGCGCACCACACCGGCCATGGGTGCGAGTAGCGGGATTTCCATCTTCATCGACTCCAGAATCACCAGCACATCACCGGCGGCGACCCGGCTGCCGGTCTCGACCTGGACCTGCCAGAGGTTGCCGGCGATGTGGCTGTCGACGCTCTGCTGACCGCTGGCCAGCGGTGCGTCTTCGGTCACTTCCGGGGCCAGTTCTTCGCTGTCGAAATGCGCCTGGCCGCTGGCGATCCAGCGCTCGCGTTCGGCGTTGAACGCGCCTTTTTGCTGATCGCGAAATGCGGCAATGGCCTGTGCTTCTTTCGCCAGGAACGCCTGGTAATCCGCCAGGTTCAATTGGCTGTGTTCGATGTTCAGATCGAAGCGCCCGAGGGGGAAATCCCGGCGAATGCGCAGCAACTCATCGGCGCTCACCGGGTAGAAACGGATCTGGTCGAAGAAGCGCAGCAGCCACGGTTTGCCATCGAACGCGGCCACTTCGCGGTAGCGATTCCACATCTGCAAAGTGCGACCGACAAACTGATAACCGCCGGGGCCTTCCATGCCGTACACGCACATGTAGGCGCCACCGATGCCCACCGAGTTTTCCGCAGTCCAGGTGCGGGCCGGGTTGTACTTGGTGGTGACCAGGCGATGGCGTGGATCGAGCGGGGTGGCGACCGGTGCGCCGAGATAAACGTCGCCCAGACCCATCACCAGGTAGCTGGCGTCGAACACCGTGCGCTGCACCTCATCGAGGTTCGGCAGGTCGTTGATGCGGCGGATGAACTCCAGATTGCTCGGGCACCACGGCGCATCCTTGCGCACGGTGGTCATGTATTTTTCGATGGCCAATTGGCAGGCCGGGTCGTCCCAGGACAGCGGCAGATGGACGATGCGCGAGGGCACTTGCAGGTCTTTGGCGGCGCATACGGCATCCCATTCGCCGGCGACAATACCGAGCAGATCGGCCAGCGGCAGTTGTTCGGGTTGGTAGTGGACTTGCAGCGAGCGGATGCCGGGTGTCAGGTCGATTACACCGTGCAGGTGTTTGCTTTCCAGCGCTTGCATCAGGGCGTGGGCGCGAAAGCGCAGGACCAGGTTCAGTTCGGGTGCGCCGATCTCTAGCAGCAGATGCGTATCGCCAGACAGTCGTGCAACCAGCCGCGTATCGCCCTGACCAATATCCAACACCACCGGCGACACAACCCCTTGTAGGAGCTGGCTTGCCAGCGAAGCAGTTGATGCGGTGTCTGTGGGGGCCCCTTCGCTGGCAAGCCAGCTCCTACAGGTATTCCATTGCAGCGCGAGGTGGCGGGCGGTTTTGAGGTCGACTGGTTGGAACTGCACTTTGTCTCCAGCCTTGAGTTGCCCCAGCTGCCACAGGTCAGCTTCGATCACCGTCACCGGGCACACGAATCCACCGAGACTCGGGCCGTCGGGGCCGAGGATAACCGGCATGTCACCGGTGAAATCCACCGCGCCGATGGCGTATGGATTGTCGTGAATGTTTGACGGATGCAGACCGGCTTCGCCACCGTCGGCGCGCACCCATTCAGGCTTTGGTCCGATCAGTCGCACGCCGGTTCGGCTGGAGTTGAAGTGGACTTCCCATTGGGTGGCGAAGAAGGTGCCGATGTAATTTTCGGTGAAGTATTCCGGTGCGCCATGCGGGCCGTAGATCACCCGGATCTGCCGCACGGCGGGCAGCTCGCTGACCTGGATTTCAGGCAGTTGCGCACCGGTGCTGCGGTCGTTCAAGGCCGGGATATGCAACACGTCGCCGGCCCGTAACGCCCGACCACCATGCCCGCCAAACTGGCCAAGGGTGAAGGTGCTTTTGCTGCCCAGATAATCCGGCACCTGCAAACCACCGCGCAGGCACAGATAGCTACGGGCGCCTGCACCGGCAATCGTGCCGAGGCTCAACGTAGCGCCGGCCGGAACCCGCAGTGCGGTATTCATCGGCACGGCTTCACCGTTCAGCGCCAATGGAATCACCGCGCCGGTCACCGCCACAACCGCCTCGCAATTGAAGCGCAGCAACGGCCCGCTCATGGTGATTTCCAGCGCCGCAGCACCTTCATCATTGCCCAGCAAGCGGTTGCCCAAGCGCAAGGCGCGGCTGTCCATCGGCCCGGACGGCGGCACACCCACCGCCCAATAGCCGAGGCGTCCCGGATAGTCCTGAACGCTGGTCTGTGTGCCCGCGCTGAGCACTTCAAAGGTGTTGGCCTGATAGACCAGACCTTCCAGGCAACGCGTCCACGGCTGGCCAGTAGCGAAGGGCGTATCCAGCAGAATCTGCCGCAAGTAATCGCGGTTGGTTTCCACTCCGTAAAGCAGGCTATCGCCCAACGCCTGATGCAGATCGGCGCGCGCCTCTTCGCGGGTCGGCGCCCAGCTGATGACCTTGGCGATCATCGGGTCGAAGTACGGCGGGATCTCGCACCCGGCCTCGACCCACGTGTCGATGCGCAGCTGTTTGCCATCGGCGACAGGGAAGTTAACAGCCGTGAGCAGGCCGGGGCTCGGCTGAAAATCCCGACCCGGATCTTCTGCGTAAAGCCGCGCCTGAATCGCATGACCCTCGGCTTTCAGACCTTGGCTCAACTCGCTCAATGGCGGCAAATCACCGGCCGCCAGTTCCACCATCCAGCGCACCAGGTCCACGCCCCACACCTGTTCGGTGACGCCGTGTTCCACCTGCAAGCGGGTATTCACTTCCAGAAAATAGAAGCGCTGATCCTCACTGTCGAAGACGAACTCGACCGTGCCGGCGCTGCGGTAGTTCACTGCTTTCGCCAGTTTGATTGCAGCGGCGCAGAGCTCTTCTGCCATGCCGTCGGGCAGGTTCGGCGCCGGGGTTTCTTCGAGGACTTTCTGGTTGCGTCGCTGTACCGAGCAATCGCGTACACCCAGTGCAATCACCTCGCCGCGACCATCGCCAAACACCTGAACTTCCAGATGCCGGGCGCGCTGGATGTACTTCTCGATGAACACGCCGGCATCGCTGAAGTTGTTCTGGCCGAGGCGTTTGACCGCCTCGAATGATTCGCTCAACTCGGCGGCGCTGCGGCACACGCGCATGCCGATGCCGCCACCGCCAGCGGTGCTTTTGAGCATCACCGGGTAGCCGACCTGTTCGCCTGCGATCAGAGCCGCGTCGAGGCTGTCGAGCAGTTCGGTGCCTTCGAGCATAGGCACGCCGTGTTGCTTGGCCAAGGCGCGAGCGGTGTGCTTGAGACCGAACACGCGCAGCTGCTGCGGCGTCGGGCCGATGAAGGCGATGTCGGCGGCTTCGCAGGCTTCGGCGAACGCTGCGTTTTCCGAGAGGAAACCGTAGCCGGGATGGATCGCCGTGGCGCCGGTGGCTTTGGCGATGGCGAGGATTTTATCGACGGCCAGATACGTACCGGCGGCCGCGCCTTCACCGAGGCTGTGGGCTTCATCGGCTTGCAGAATGTGCAGGCTCGCGGCATCGGCTTCGGAGTACACAGCGACGCCGTTGACCTGCAATTCGCGCAAGGTGCGCAGGATGCGGCAGGCAATGGCGCCACGGTTGGCAATCAGGACTTTTTCGAACATGGCATAACCCCCGGAGGCGATAGCGCATCAGCCTCGACCTGGGATGCGGGCCGTCCCGCAGTTTTTCGATAGGCGCCGAGGTCGTCCTCGACGGCAGAAACAGTTCACGTCAGACCACCTCGGCCCCCTGTGGGAGCGGGCTTGCCCGCGATGAGGCCAGCACATCCAATATCGATGTCGACTGACCCGCCGCCATCGCGGGCAAGCCCGCTCCCACAGGGTTTAGTGGTGTTCTTACTTTTTCAGGCACTGGCCGGAGCGGGCCTGGCACAGGGCAAACAACCATTTACGCAACCGCGCTAATGTCAGTTCCATACCAGCAGCTCCGCAGGGGTGGGGTTGTAGGCGTTGCATGGGTTGTTCAGTTGCGGACAGTTGGAGATCAGCACGATCACGTCCATTTCGGCCCGCAAGTCGACGTACTTGCCCGGCGCCGAAATCCCGTCTTCAAACGTCAACCCACCATCGGCCGTGACCGGCACCTTCATGAAGAAGTTGATGTTCGGCCCGATGTCGCCCTTGCCCAGTCGCCCATCGTGGACGCAGGCGCGCAGGTAGTTGTCGCGGCAGCTGTGCATGTAGCGTTTCTCCAGCGCGTAACGCACGGTGTTGCTCTCCTGGGCGCAGGCACCGCCGAGAGTGTCATGGCGCCCGCACGTGTCGGCGACGATGGTCAACATCGGTTTGCCAAGGTTGGAATAGAGCACGCTGCCGGTGCTCAGGTAGACGCTGTTCTGCCGGCGCAAGGTGCGTTGCACGTCGTAGCGTTCCTTCGGATTGGCGACGCTGTAGAACAAGGTATCGACCGCCTGATTGCCCTCCAGGTCGAGGATGCGCAGGGTCTGGCCGGCCTTGACCTCCATCAGCCAGGGTTCGCCGGCGGGGATGGTGGCGCGGTACACCGCAGCTTCTGGTTGCTTATGAGCAGTAGCAATGGCGAGTGACATGGCAGCGATCCTCAAGCGAACAAACGGTCGGTGTTGATGAAACCGCGCTCGTTTTCCGGACGCGAGGTACGGCAGTGTTCGGCGACGCTGGCGTCCGCGTTCATCCAGCTGAGCTTCAGCGGTTTGGGGGCGTATTCCGGCGATGGGTCCATCGGATGCTGCAGAGCGGTGAGCACCACCAGCGTGTCCATCGGTGCGTAGAGCTCGATGTAATCGCCCGCCTTGGAGTTGCCTTCGACGAAGTGGAAACGCCCGGCTTCGTCAACGTTCACGCGGCTGAACAGGTTGAGGGTCATCAGCAGGTCGGACAGGCCCAAACCCCACTTGCCCAGTTCCACCAGCAGGTTGTCGGTGCCGTTGCGGAAGAAGCCGTTGCGCAGTTCCTGATAGCGGCCCGCGCCGTATTTTTCCGCGACTTCTTCAGCGCAGAGCACACCGCCGAGGCTGTCGCTCCAACCGCAAGTGTCAGCGGTGATGGCGGCCAGCACGCGACCCATGTCCGAGTACAGGCAATGGCCGCTGGTGAGCTTGGCGGTGTGTTGGCATTTGAGGCTGTCGGGCAGGTTCAGACGTTCGGTTTTTTCATGGGCGTTGAGCAGCGTCAGGCTGACGTTGGCACCGCCGCGCAGATCGGTCAGGCGCAGCAATTGGCCGCGTTTCAACACGAACGAACGATGGCCGCCACCGGGGAGCATTTCTTCGGCGAAGGGCGGGAACAGTTGGGTCGAATCAGTCATGGGCAAAATCCTCTCAAGCGATGCGAAGCGTGCCCGCCAGCTGAGCCGGCAAGGCGTCGACGGCGGCACGGGTGGTGCGGCGGTCGCTGTTCAAAGGGATGTCGTAGGTGATGCGTGCGCCATAGGCACCGGGGGCGTGCAGGTCGACGCGGACCTTGTCGAACACCAGCAGGCGCGTACCGAGGCTGAAGCCTTCGGACAGGTCATGGGTGACCATGAACACCGTCAGTTGCGTCTCGCGCCACAGCTCCAGCAGCAAGCCGTGCATGTCCTTGCGGATGCCCGGATCGAGCGCGCCGAAGGGTTCGTCGAGCAGCAACACCCGAGGCTTCATGATCAGCGCCTGGGCGATGGCCAGCCGTTGCTGCATGCCGCCGGAAAGCTGCGCCGGGTACTTGTCCAGCGAGTGGCCGAGGCCGACTTTGTGCAGCAGCACCGAAGCTTGTTCGCGAGCCTCTTTTTTTTCACTGCCGAACAAGCGCCCGAGCAGTGGCGAACGTGGCAGTTCGAGGCCGAGGGCGACGTTGTCCAGCACGGTTAAATGCGGGAACACCGAGTAGCGCTGGAACACCACGCCACGGCTTGAATCCGGTTCGCCGGCCAGGGCTTGGCCATCGAGCAGAATCTCGCCGCGACTGGCGCGTTCCTGACCGAGCAACAACCGCAAAAAGGTCGATTTGCCGCAACCGGAAGCGCCGACCAGGGTGCAGAACTCACCCTCGTTGACGTTCAGGTTCAGCCCTTCAAGCACCACCTGATCGGCGTATTGCTGCCAGACGTTTTTCACCGTGATGAAGCTCATGCCCGCGCTCCTTCATACCAAGGGAAAGCACGCTGGGTCAGGCGTTTCAGGCCCCAATCCATCAGCCAGGCGAGCAGGGTGATCCAGACCACGTACGGCAGGATCACGTCCATCGCCAGGTAACGGCGCACCAGGAAGATCCGGTAACCGAGGCCGTCGGTGGAGGCGATGGCTTCAGCGGCGATCAGGAACAACCACGCCGAGCCCAGCATCAACCGCAGCGAGATCAGCAGACGCGGCAGCAATTGCGGCAGCACTACCCGCAGCATCAACGTCCAGGTTGAGGCGCCGAGGGTTTGCGCCTTGATCAGCAATTCGACCGGTATCTCACGGGCGCGCTGTTCCAGATCCCGAGCCAGCGCCGGGGTGATGCCGATCACGATCAGCATCACTTTCGACAATTCCCCCAGCCCGAAGACGATGAACAAAATCGGCAGGATCGCCAGTGGCGGCACCATCGACAGCACCGTCAGCAAGGGCGACAACGGTGCGCCAAACAGCGGCAAGGTGCCGGCGGCGATGCCCAGGCACAGCCCGGCCAACGCGCTGATACCGAGGCCGATAGCCAGGCGCCGCAGGCTCGATGCGGTGTCTTGCCACAGTACGTATTCACCGGTGCGGGTGTCGGCGGTGAAGGCCAGGCGTTTCACCGCGTCGGTCATCTGCACGGCGCTCGGCAGCAGCTTGTCGTTGGGGTTGTCCGTCAGCCGCTCGGCCGAGCCCATGAAGTAGGCGAACAGCACCAGGGCGAACGGCAGGATCACCAACAGCAGGCGACTCGGGCGATCCGGGTGGCGATTGATCAGGCGCATGGCCAAGTCCTCCTGTTACAGCTTGGCGTCAGCGGCCATCTGCACGTAGCTCGGGTCGAAGCGCAGCTTGAGGTTGCTCTTGTCGCCGCTGGTCACGCCGTTGGCGAAGGCCATGCCGACTGCGCTGGTGTCCTTGGCGCCTTCACCGAGCAAGCCGTGCTGGAACGAGAATTCGGCGACCTTGCGCATGGTCTCCGGCAGTTGCTTGCTGGTGGAAAACGCCAGCGCCTCCTGCGGAGTAGCAAATAGCTTGGTGGTGTCGAGTTGCGACTGGAAGCCGGCCAGATCGGTGCCCGAGGCCTTGGCCATGTGTTCGAGTGCGGTTTTGCTGGCGGCGTTTTTCGCGTTCATCAGTTCGACCACTTCGAACCATGCGCCGGTCAGCGCTTTGCCCAGGGCGGGGTTGTCTTTGAGGGTGGCGCTGTTGACCACCATCATGTCCATGATTTCGCCGGGGATCTGGCTGGAGTTGAACACTTCGGTCACGCCGGGTTTGGCCTTGATGTCCGAGAGCATCGGGTTCCAGGTGGTGACGGCGTTGACCTGATCGGTGTTGAAGGCGGCCGAAATGTCGGCGTCGGAGGTGTTGACCACTTTCAGGTCTTTCTCGGTGAGGTCCACCGAATCCAGCGCCCGCGCCAGCAAATAGTGGGAAACCGACAGCTCGACCAGATTGACGTCCATGCCCTTGAGGTCGGTGACTTTCTTGCCGTCACCCTTGAGGACGATGCCGTCGTTGCCGTTGGAGAAGTCGCTGACGATCAGCGCGGTGCTGTCGACGCCACCGGCAGCCGGGATGGTCAGCGCATCCATGTTGGTCATGGTGCAGCCGTCGAACTGGCCGGCGGTGTATTGATTGATCGATTCGACGTAGTCGTTGAGCTGCACTACATCGATCTTGATGCCGTACTTCTTCGCCCATTTGTCTACGATGCCTTGGCTACCGGCGTATTCCCAGGGCATCCAGCCGGCGTAAATGGTCCAGCAGACGCTGAAATGGTCTTTCTGGGCGGCTTGGGAGGAGACGCTCACGAGGGCTGCGAAAGCAGCGGCGAGCAGGGCGGGTAAACGAAGCTGGGACATGGGTGGTTCTCCAGTTGATCAAGGGCGGGCAGGAGTCAACGCGGCACCGCGAACGGTGGCTTGTCTCCCGGGCTTTTGTCCCGCCGTGTAACCTCAACTGGAGGTCGCCAACTCTCGGACCAGCCACTCGCCTTAGCGAGCCGGAACCCTAGTCAGCCATTGCAAATTGTGGTGCCGCGAACCTGTGATGACTCCTGCACGCCTTTACTAAAGCGAGAGCCGTGCCAAGTCGGTTGGAGCGCTCTAGCGTGGGGGATTGCGCGTTGGACGCCGAGGCAGGCAACAGCGCCGTTGCCTTGTGATGGTGCGCCGACGCACCGCAATGGAACGTGTCGGCCATTAATCCGAAGGTTGTCCTGGCTGCGCACTTGGTCGTGGTTTACGAGTCAAAACAGGTGTCAGTCGGCCTGTACCGACTGCGGGTCTTTCAGGAGGCCGCCATGTTTCGTCGACTGTTGTTTGCCGCTGTGCTGGGGCTTGGATTGTCTGGTTGTTATTACTACGCCGGTGGTTACGACGTTGTGTATCCCGAGCCTTATTACTATCCCGGCTATTCGCCTTATTCCTACTATTACGGTCCGCGTTACTACTATGGCCCGCGCTTCTATGGCGGGTATCGCTATTACTATTGGGGCGGCCATTCGCCACGTTATTACGGCGGTGGATATCGGGGTGGCCACCACTAATCAGCGGGTGAATAGATGAAAAACCTTTCATCGGCGACTTGTTTCAATGTGTTTCATAAACGCACCAGATTTCGAATTCGATGTCTGATCTTTCGACAGCCACCGAATAATTGACTGTCGCCTGCCAGCGTCGCTGGTGTGGCTCACTCGCGGTCCAGGAGGCCGCCATGCTCTCTCGAATTCTTCTGATTGCTGTATTGGGATTGTCTATTGGTGCGTGCGTACCCTATTCCGATGGAGGAGCCAGCTACTACAGTTCCGAGGTCTATACCTCGCCAGGGCCAGCCTATTATTCCGGCGGCGGGCCTTACTATTCCAATGGCGGTTATTACTCTCAACCACGCCGCTACTACGCGCCGCCTGCGCGGTATTACCAGCCAACACCGCGCTATTACTACCAGCCGCGGGTTTATCAACCGGCACCGCGTTATTACCAGTCGCAACGAGGCGACTACCGGGCTCATCAGAATCAGGGGTGGGACGGCCGTAACCGCGGCAACTGGAACAACGACAACCGTGGTCACGATGGGCGCAACAATCATGGCGGACGAGGCGACCACGACGGTCGTGGCGATCACGATGGCCGAGGCGGCCGCCGCTAAAATCAGCTAATCAAACGCAGAACCCTCCTGTAGGAGCGAGCTTGCTCGCGATGGAGTGTCAGACGACGCTATGTCAACTGACACACCCTCGCGAGCAAGCTCGCTCCTACAGTTTTTTTGTGTGGACGGTTACAAGTCCGCCAAGGGATGCCGGCCTTCCCAAACCTTCTGGAAATGCGCCTCCACCACCGCATCCGGCACATTATTGATGTCCGGCCAGTGCCAATGGGGTTTCTGGTCCTTGTCGATCAACCGCGCTCGCACACCCTCGCTGAACTCCGGATGACGGCAGCAGTTGAGGCTCATGGTGTATTCCATCTGGAAAACCTGAGCCAGCGACATATGCCGGGCGCGGACGATCTGTTCCCACACCAGATGAGCGGTCAGCGGCGAGCCTTCGCTCATGGTTTTCGCGGCGCGGCTCAAGAGCAGGTCCGTGCTGTCGCGCAACTGGCTGATGGCTTTCCAGGCGCAGCGCACATCGCTGACATCCAGCAACTCGTCGATCTGCTGGCGTCGCGGCAGCCATTGCGCTTGGGGCATCTGAGCGATGGCTTCCTGCTGCAAGGCCTTGAGCAGACTGTTGAGCTGCATCGGTGTCTGTTCCTGCCAGTTCAGTTGCAACAAGCCTTCTATCAGCTCTTCTTGCTGTTCATCGAGCAGGAAACGGTCGGCCAGGTCCAGATCGATCGCATCGCGACCGTTCATATGGGCGCCGGTCAGGCCGAGAAACAATCCAAGCTTGCCGGGCAGTCGCGACAGGAACCAACTGGCCCCGACGTCCGGGTACAGGCCGATGCTGACCTCAGGCATCGCCAATCGGCTGCTCGGCGTGACAATGCGAATGCTCGCCCCTTGCAGCAGCCCCATACCACCGCCGAGCACATAACCATGCCCCCAGCAGATCAGCGGTTTTGGGTAGGTGTGCAGATTGAAGTCCAGGCGATATTCCGCCGCAAAGAAGTGCGCGGCCAGGGGCGGCACCTCGCCGGGATGGGCGCGACAGGCTTCCACCAGGCTGCGGACTTCACCGCCGGCGCAAAAGGCCTTGTTGCCGTTGCCGCGCAACACCACGCAGACGATTTGCGGCTCTTTGGCCCAGGCGTCCAGTTGATCGCGCAGGGCGTTGATCATTGGCAAGGACAGCGCATTCAGGGATTTTTCGGCATCCAGGCTGGCGATGCCGATGCGTGCGCCGTCGGTGCCGGTGAGTTCTTCGAAGTGCAGATTCATCGTGACCTCGATCGGGAATTTGAGCGTTCAGTATGATCGCTATATCGGAAAGTGCCGGATCTGCGTCAGATCAATTGACAAGCGTGATGGGCTTTCCTAGGGTTCGCCCCATTGTTTTTGCCGGATGTAACCATGACTGCTGACGACCGTATCAAACTCGAACCGAGCTGGAAGGAGGCACTGCGTGCCGAATTCGACCAGCCCTACATGGCAGAGTTGCGCGCCTTTCTGCAAGAGGAGCGTGCGGCGGGCAAGGAAATCTATCCGCCAGGCCCGATGATTTTCAACGCGCTCAACTCCACGCCGCTAGACAAAGTCAAGGTTGTCATCCTCGGCCAGGACCCGTATCACGGCCCGGGCCAGGCCCATGGCTTGTGCTTTTCGGTGCAGCCGGGCGTGCCGGCACCGCCGTCGCTGGTGAACATCTATAAAGAGTTGAAACGCGACCTGAACATCGACATCCCGAGCCACGGCTACCTGCAGAGTTGGGCCGAGCAGGGCGTGCTGATGCTCAATACCACCATGACCGTGGAGCGCGCCAACGCCAATGCGCACAAGGACAAGGGCTGGCAGTTTTTCACCGATCGAATCATTCAAGTGGTCAGTGAACAGCAACCGCATCTGGTGTTCATGCTGTGGGGCGCTCATGCGCAGAGCAAACAGAAACTCATCGATGCGACCAAGCATTTGGTCCTGACCTCGGTGCATCCGTCACCGCTGTCTGCTTATCGAGGTTTTCTCGGGTGCGGGCACTTCAGCCGGACCAACAAGTTTCTGGAGCAGAATGGCGAGACGCCGATCGAGTGGCGGTTGCCGCCCGTCTAGGGGGTGACTGCATCGGGCCCCATCGCGGGCAAGCCCGCTCCCACAAGGATCACGCGAACCCTGTGGGAGCGGGCTTGCCCGCGATGGAGGCGACTCGGTCTATCAAGAGGATTCCGAATCCCGGTTCCAATACTTGAACAACGGCTCCGCCAGGAACAACACAAACAACAACCGCATCACCTGCATCGCCGTCACCAGCGGCACCGACAGTTGCAGCGTCTCCGCCGTCAGGCTCATCTCCGCAATCCCGCCGGGCATCATGCCCAGCGTCAGCGAGCGCAGATCCAGATGAGTCAACGCACTCAAGCCCAGAGCCGCCAAGGTCGCGATCAACATGGTCAACACCGTGCCAATCAACGTCCGCCCCATGAACGACGGCGCACGCCGGAAGAACTGCCGGTTGAAATGACAACCCAACCCACTGCCAATCAACCATTGGCCGATCTGGCTGCCGCCGTTCGGCAAACCAATGTGTAGATCCCAACCAATGCTCACCGCCGCACTGACCAGCAACGGCCCGAACAGCCATGGATTGGGTTGACGAAGACGTTCCCACAGCCAGGCAGCCACTGCGCCCGCCGGAAACAGGGCCGCCAGCCACCACCAGTTGACGGCGCTCGGATGAAAAACCGGCGCGCCATTACCCAGCAAATACTTGAACGCCGCCGGCACACACAGCACCACCACCAACACCCGCAAACTCTGCCCCGCCGCCACTCTACTGAGCACCGCACCGTTGCGGGCGCCGAGGTTGACCATCTCCCCGGAACCGCCCGGCATGCTGGAAAAGAACGCCGTGGCGCGATCTTCACCGGTTCGCCGCATCAACCAGACGCCGACCACGGCCGACAGGCTGGTGACCAACGCACCGAAGAAGATCAGGCCAAAGTGGCTCAGGACCTGCTCCATCACCACCGGGGTGAAGTGCAGGCCGATACCGATGCCGACGATCCACTGGCCGCACTTGCGGCCGCCAGGGATTTCCGCCAATTGCCAGGGTGTCAGGCAGCGCACAAGGATGATCGCCAGCAACGAGCCGACCATCCATGGCAGTGGCCAGCCGACCTGGCTGGCAAGGTAGCCGCCCAGCGCGCCAACCAGCGGCGTACCCCACCAGGCGTTGAAAGGTGTTCGATCAGACATCGGCAATAACACGTCGCGCGACCGAGCGCTTGCGCCAGATCCGCACAATCGGCACCAGCAGCATCACCGCGATCAACGCCCAGACACCGACGGTGATCCCGCTCGACCAGAGAATCTCCAGCGAACCATTGGAAATCGACAGGGCCCGACGCAGGTTCTGTTCCATCAAGCCACCGAGGATGAAGCCCAGCAGGACCGGTGACAACGGGAAGTCCAGCTTGCGCAGGATGTAGCCGAAGATGCCGATACCGATCATCAGGAACAGGTCGAAGGTGGTGGCATGCACCGCGAAAACGCCAATGGCGGTAATGATCGCGATCATCGGCACCAGCGCCCAGTTCGGCACGGCGAGGATGCGGGTGAAGATGCGGATCATCGGGATGTTGAGGATCACCAGCATGATGTTGGCGATAAACAACGAAGCGATCAGGCCCCATACGATGTCGGGTTGCTGTTGAAACAGCAGTGGGCCAGGGGTGATGTTGTAAAGCGACAGTGCGCCGATCATCACCGCTGTGGTGCCCGAGCCGGGAACGCCGAGCGTCAGCATCGGCACTAGCGCACCGCAGGCTTCAGCACCGATAGCGGTTTCCGGCGCGGCGAGGCCACGCTTGTCGCCTTGTCCGAATTTGCCGCTGGGGCCGGCGATGCGTTTCTCGGTCATGTAAGCCACGGCGCTGGCCAGCGTCGCACCAGCACCGGGCAACACGCCCATGATGAAACCAAGCACACCGCAACGCATGTTCACCCAGAACACCGAGGCCGCTTCCTTGAAGTTGAACATCATGCGGCCAGTGGCCTTGAACGCTTCCTGGCCACGGTGGGTTTTTTCCAGCAGCAACAGGATTTCGCTGATGGAGAACAGGCCCAGTACCAGCACCACGAATTGAATGCCGTCGGTGAGGTGGATGTTGTCCCCGGTGAAACGGTAGACGCCGCTGTTGGCATCAATGCCGACGGTCGACAGAAACAGCCCGATCAGCGCTGCGATAAAGGTTTTCAACGGTCGATCGCCGGCCATGCCGCCGAGGCAGACAATCGCGAACACCATCAGTACGAAATATTCCGCCGGACCGAAGGCAATCGCCCATTTCGCCAGAATCGGTGCAAACACCACCATCCCGCAGGTGGCGATGAAGGCGCCGATAAACGAACTCCACGCTGACAGTGATAACGCAACGCCCGCCATGCCTTGTCGGGCCATCGGGTAGCCGTCGAGGGTGGTCATCACGGTGGAGGCTTCGCCGGGAATGTTCAGTAGGATCGAACTGATCCGGCCACCGTACTCGCAACCCAGATAAACCGCAGCCAGCAGGATCAACGCCGACTCCGGTGGCAGGCCGAGGGCGAAGGCGATCGGGATCAGCAACGCCACGCCGTTGATCGGGCCCAGGCCGGGGAGCAGGCCGACGACGGTGCCGATCAACGTGCCACAGAGGGCGGTCACTAGGTTGTAAGGGGTCAATGCGACGCCGAAGCCGTGACTCAAATAACCAAGCGTATCCATATCAGTTCTCCAGAACGTCGAGCAGGCCCAGAGGCAGCGGCACGTCCATGACTTTGTCGAACAGCAGGTACAGGCCGATACTCATCAGGCTGATGATCACTGCGCTCGCCAACCAGCGTCCGCCATACAGGCGTGCCATTGGAATGCCGATCAGCATGCTGCTGAGGATGAAGCCCAAGGGTTCGAACAGCCCGGCGAAGATCAGCAGCAATACCACGCACAGGCCGATCTTGGTCAGGGTTTCGCGATCCATCGGTGGGTCTTCATCGGTGTGTTTGATCGGCGAGGGGCGATACACCATGTACACCAGCCCCAAACCCATCAGCCCCAGCATCAACAGGGGGAAGGCCCGTGGTCCGATCGGTTCGTAGGAAAAAGGCGCCTGGTAAGGCCAGGCCATCAGCACCAGGCTGAGGCAGGCCAGCAACAGCACCGAAGCAAAAATGCGTTGTAAGAGCATGGCAAACTCCTGTGCCACGGCCCCGCAAGAAGGGGCCGCGGCCGCTAGACAGAGACGATCACTGAATCAGGCCGAACTCTTTGGCCAGCACTTTGTAGTCCGCGACCTGCTTCTTCACGTAGGTGTCCAGCTCCGGGCCGGTCATGGCGAACGGGAACAGTTCACGTTGATCGCGCAGCTTGGCGAACTCGTCGGAAGCCAGCAACTTGTCGAAGGCGTCTTTCCACCAGGCGTAGTCTTCATCGCTGACTTTTGGCCCGAGGTAGAAGCCGCGAACCACCGGCCAGACGATGTCGTAGCCTTGTTCTTTGGCGGTCGGAATGTCTTTCATTTCCGGCTCGTCGAGGCGCTTGTCGGAGAACACCGCCAGCAAGCGCATGTCGCCGCTCTGGATGTGCGGCATGGAGTCGGAGATGTCGGTGCTGCCGACCTGGATGTGACCGCCGAGCAGGGCGGTGGCGATTTCACCACCGCCCTCGAGGGCGACGTAACGCAGGTCACGCGGGTTGATCCCGGCCGCCTTGGCGATCAGTGCGGTTTGCATCCAGTCCTGGCTGCCGACGGTGCCGCCGGAACCGATCACCACTTTGCTCGGGTCTTTCTTCAACGCTTGAACGAGGTCGTCGAGGTTCTTGTAGGGCGAATCGCTTTTCACTGCGATGGCGCCATAGCTTGTCCCCACAGCGGCCAGCCAACGCACGTTGGTTTCATCGAAACGCCCGAACTTGCCCTGCGCCAGGTTCAGCAGCGAACCGCTGGACCAGGCCACCAATGTGCCGGCGTCGGCCGGACGCTGCGCCACCACCGCGTTGTACGCCACTGCGCCGACACCGCCGGGCATGTAGGTCACGCGCATCGGCTTGGTCAGCAGTTTCTGGTTCACCAGCGCGCTTTGCGCCAGTTTGCAGGTCAGGTCGAAACCACCGCCCGGGGAGGCCGGGGCGATGCATTCCGGGCGTTTGGGCTCGGCCATCAGTTGGCCGGCAAACAGCACGCAGCTGGCGGCAAGGGCGAAACGGCGCAGTGATCGGTTCATGGTGTCTCCACGGGAGTTATTGTTTTTGGGGATGTTTCAGGTGCGACGGTTTCGCGCCGTGCAACCGGTGTCGGCGTTGGCGAGCGTAAACGATGAAAATCGGGGGAAAGGGTGCGGCGGGCAAGCTTGAAGCTGTGTGGACAGCATGGTGCAGTACCTCGTTATTGTTCTTATTGGCGAAAACGCATCAAGGCGTTTTTCGGGAGCTACATTTCAAAGCACGATGGGATGGCTTGCAGACGAAACCATCCGTGGGCCGACTCTAACGGGCGAACCTTTCACTAACCTTTCAGCAGGCTTTCATGGTTTTCGGGCTTCACAGCGGCGGAAGCGGCTGTAAACTCCGCGCCAAAGAATGGCGTCGAACATCCCTGAATGAGGTAAAGATCCATGCGTGTTCTGCTCGTCGAAGACCATCTGCAGCTCGCCGAAAGTGTCGCCCAGGCACTCAAGAGCACCGGGCTGACCGTGGATGTGCTGCACGACGGCGTGGCGGCCGACCTGGCGTTGAGCAGCGAGGAATACGCCATGGCGATCCTCGACGTCGGCCTGCCGCGCATGGATGGTTTCGAAGTGCTGGCGCGCCTGCGGGCCCGGGGCAAGAACCTGCCGGTGTTGATGCTGACCGCCCGCAGCGACGTCAAGGATCGAGTCCACGGCTTGAACCTCGGTGCCGACGACTACCTGGCCAAACCTTTTGAACTGACCGAACTTGAAGCGCGGGTCAAAGCCTTGCTGCGCCGCAGTGTGCTCGGTGGTGAACGCCAGCAGACCTGCGGCGTGCTGTCTTACGATCTGGACACGCGGCGCTTCACCCTCGGCGAAGAATTGCTGACCCTGACCTCCCGTGAGCAGGCGGTGCTTGAAGCCTTGATCGCCCGCCCCGGTCGGGTGATGAGCAAGGAACAACTGGCTTCCCAGGTATTCGGCCTGGACGAGGAAGCCAGCCCCGATGCCATCGAGATCTACGTCCATCGTCTGCGCAAGAAGCTCGACGGCCAACCGGTCGCCATCGTGACGTTCCGCGGTCTCGGTTACTTGCTGGAAAGCCGCGATGCATAAGCCCAGCAGCCTGCGTTGGCGGTTGCTGTGGAACCTCGCGCTGTTGTTGGTGGTGTTGATGCTGGCCAGTGGTTTGAGCGCGTACTGGAACGGTCGCGAAGCCGCCGACACCGCTTACGACCGCACCTTGTTGGCCTCGGCGCGGACCATCGCAGCAGGTGTCTCCCAGCGCGACGGTACGCTGAGTGCCGACGTGCCTTACGTGGCCCTCGATACATTTGCCTACGACAGCGCGGGGCGGATTTTTTACCTGGTCAACGACATCAATCAAAAGCTGATCTCCGGTTACGAAAACCTCCCGCCACCGCCGCCCGGCACGCCACGCACCGATGACTATCCGGCGCTGGCGCGTTTCTACAACGCCAAGTATCAGGGGCAAAACGTGCGCGTGGTGAGCCTGCTCAAGCCCGTGAGCGAGCCGAACATGAATGGCATGGCGGAAATCCGCGTGGCAGAAACCGATGAGGCGCGGGTCAGCATGGCCCGCAGCCTGGCGGCGGATACCTTGCTGCGTTTGGGCATGCTGGCAGTCGGCGCGTTGTTGCTGGTGTGGTTTGCGGTCAGTGCGGCGTTGCGCCCGCTGGAGCGTTTGCGCACGGCGGTGGAAGAGCGGCAATCGGACGATCTGCGGCCGTTGCCGCTAGTGGAGGTGCAGCACGAGTTGTGGCCACTGGTGCGCGCGCTCAATCACTTTACCGAGCGTTTGCGCGAGCAGTTCGAGCGTCAGGCGCAATTCATCGCCGACGCCGCCCATGAACTGCGCACACCGCTGGCGGCGCTCAAGGCGCGACTCGAACTGGGCCTGCGTTCAAGTGAACCGGAAACCTGGCGCAGTACCCTGGAAACCGCCGCCCAAGGCACGGACCGCCTGACGCATCTGGCCAATCAATTGCTGTCGCTCGCCCGGGTCGAAAACGGCGCTCGGGCCATCGCCGAGGGCGGGGCGCAGTTGCTGGATCTGAGTCAGTTGGCCCGGGAACTGGGTATGGCCATGGCGCCACTGGCCCACGCGCGCGGCGTGGCCTTGGCGCTGGAAGCGGATGAGCCGGTGTGGCTGCGCGGTGAGCCGACGCTGTTGAATGAACTGTTGAGCAATCTGGTGGATAACGCGCTGGCCCACACGCGGCCGGGCGGCAATGTGATTCTGCGGGTTTCGGCGCCAGCGGTTTTGGAAGTCGAGGATGATGGGCCAGGGATTCCGGTTGATGAGCGGGAACGGGTATTCGAGCGTTTTTACCGGCGTAACCAGCAGGTGGCGGGGTCGGGTTTGGGCTTGGCGATTGTCGGGGAAATCTGCCGTGCACACCTGGCGCAGATCAGTTTGCATGATGGTGAACACGCGGGGTTGAAGGTGCGGGTGAGTTTTATTGCGGGGTAGTTTTGTATCGTCTGGACTGGCCTCTTCGCGGGCAAGCCTCGCTCCTACAGAGTCGCGTCGACACCGATGGTGCGTATGACGAAAAACCTGTAGGAGCGAGGCTTGCCCGCGAAGCTCTTAATAGAACATCGACCGCGATTCTTCCAGGTCACGGCACATCGACTCGTTCTCCGGGTCGATCCCCAGTTTCTTGAAGGCCGGCACACTGAACGGATCGATGCGCGCTATGGGATGGTCGGTGTCTTTATGGCAATACAAGCTGGCCACCTGCACCAGATCGACATAGTCGACCCGCGCCGACTGGCGCTTGAAGTCCAGATACTGTCCCGGCACCTGCACCAGTTTCTCCGGAAACTCCCAGACCCTGAGCAGCTTGTCGCCCAGCAACGGATGAATCTGGTCGATCACATGGTTGAGGCTGACCGGGTCAGACAGCAACTCATAGTGATCTTCGGCGTAGGTCAGGATCGGCAGCACGCCGATTTGATGCACCAGTCCGCCAAGGGCTGCCTGATCGGGTTTGAGTTGGGTGTAGCTGCGGCACAGTGCATAGCTGACACCGGCGATTTCCAGACTTTTGCGCCAGACTTCGCGCATTTTCTGCTCCACCACCTCGGAGCGGGCATGGAAAATCTGTTCCATGACCAGGCCGATGGCCAGGTTGCTGCTGTAATTGATACCCAGGCGGGTGATCGCCGTGTGCAGGTCAGTGACTTCCTGGGTTGCGCGCAGCAGCGGGCTATTGACCACTTTGATCAGGCGCGCCGACAACGCGGCATCGCGGCCGATCACTTTGCTCAGGGTGCTGATACTGATTTCCGGGTCTTCAGCGGCCTTGCGAATCTGCAGGGCCACTTCCGGTAGTGTTGGCAGAACCAGGTCATCGTTATCGATGGCCTCAACCAAATCCTGTTGGACCTTTTCCGCCAGCTCGCTCATTTCTACTCTCTAGGGTGTTGCAACCAATACGGCAATTAACGCTGGATTTCGCGATCGCGATCCAGTTGGTAAGGCAAGTCGAGCAGGTCCAGGGCGGGACCTTCCAGGGCGCCCACGTGGATGTCGCCGGCTTCTGCTGCTTCGGCTTGCAGCACGGCCAGGAGTTCAATGTTTTGTTCGGTGCGGGCGGCCAGCACCACTTCGCCGATAGAACTTCCGTGAGTCGGGGAAAACAGCGGTGTGCCGGGCTCTGGCAATTCGCTGGCATCCAGTTGCAGGCGATACAGGCGACGCTTGAGTTTGCCCAGGTACTGCATGCGCGCGACGATTTCCTGGCCGGTGTAGCAACCCTTCTTGAAACTCACGCCGCCGACGGCTTGCAGGTTGAGCATCTGTGGGATGAACAGTTCGCGGGTGCTTGGCATCACCTGGCCGATCCCTGCGCGGATCTGGCCCAGCAGCCATTGATTCAGATCGCCTTCAGCGATCAGCGCGGACAGCTTGGCCTTGATGGCGTCTGCTTGATCGGCCGCGACCCACAGTTCGGCGCGGTCCGGCGAGACACGAATGGCAATCAGGCCATCGTTACGCACGACGCTGTCGGTTTCTGCCGGCAGGTCAAGACCGAGGCTGCTCAAGGCGGCATCGCCATGATCGACGCCGAAGCGGACCCAGGCGGCGCTTTCATCGGTCAGTTTGGATTTGGAGAACACGGCGTACTTTTTCAGGTCCGCCAATTGTGGCTCCAGCAGCTCGGTGGCCATGGCCATCAACACGCCGTCACCTTGCAACAGGATGCGGAAGCTCGATTGCATCCGGCCTTTTTGCGTGCAGCGGGCGCCAAGACTGGCCTGGGTGTCGCTCAGGTAATTGAGGTTGCAGGTCAATTGGCCTTGCAGGAATTTACTGGCATCCGCGCCGCGGACCGCGAGAACGCCTTCGTGAGACAGGGTGCAGAAAAAAGCAGAATCGGCCATGGGTCATCGCAGGGTAAAGAGTCTGGAGGACATCATAAGGTGGCGCCCATGAAATGGGTAGTTCACAAAGGATCGGTAATGCCCGACCAAAGCCGAGTGTTCGATGGAGCGGGGGGCTGTATACTTGCCGCCTATTTGAGGAGCGCTCCATGGTCGAAGATGTTGAACTGAATCGCCTCTACTGGCACAGCCGCCGCGGCATGCTTGAGCTTGACGTATTGCTGGTGCCGTTCGTGAAAGAGGTCTATCCGCACCTCAATGATGTCGACCGCGATTGCTACCGCAAGCTGCTCGAATGCGAAGATCAGGACATGTTCGGCTGGTTCATGGAACGCGCCGAATCGGAAGATCCGGAGCTTCAGCGCATGGTTCGCATGATCCTGGATCGTGTCCAGCCCAAGTAACTCGTTCGAATGCCGCTGGCATGCCTCACGGCAGTTGCTGGCGGCGTATCTACTGGCCCAGCTGTTCGCGCTGGGTTCGCTTTGTTTACTCTCAATACCGATCTGGGCCAGCCTGCCCGGCGTTCTGCTGTGTCTTGCGCACGGCTGTTGGGCATTACCGCGGCAGATTCTGCTGACGCACCCGCAGGCATTTCGCGGCTCGCGTCGCGATGCCGATGGCTGGCAGTTGTGGAATCAAGCGACGGGTTGGCAACCGGTGCAGCTGCGTCCGGACAGCCTGGCGCTGCCGTTAGTTGTGGTGCTGCGTTTTCGTTTGCGCGGCGAGCGGCGGGTCCGGGCGATTTGTGTGCCCCGGGATTCGCAGGCGGCGGATGTGCACCGACGCCTGCGGGTTCGGCTCACGTTCAGTCGGCGTAGGTGGGCGGCACCAGAATAGTGTCTAGCGCAACTGGCAGCATATTCGGGTAGTCGAGGGTGTAATGCAGGCCGCGACTTTCCTTGCGTTCCATCGCTGACTGGATCATCAGCTCGGCCACTTGGGCCAGGTTACGCAGCTCGATCAAGTCCCGACTGACCTTGTAGTTGCTGTAGAACTCATCGATTTCGTCCAGCAGCAACCGCACGCGGTGCTGAGCTCGTTGCAGGCGCTTGTTGGTGCGCACGATGCCCACGTAGTCCCACATGAAGCGCCGTAGTTCGTCCCAGTTGTGCGCAATGATCACGTCTTCATCCGAGTCGGTCACCTGGCTCGCATCCCAGACGGGCAGGGCGACAGGAATCGACACCTGAGGCAACTGTTCAAGAATGTCCGCCGCCGCCGAACGCGCGTAAACGAAACATTCCAGCAGCGAGTTGCTGGCCATGCGGTTGGCGCCGTGCAGGCCGGTGAAGCTGGTTTCGCCAATGGCATACAGCCCCGGCACGTCGGTGCGCCCGTGCTGATCGACCATCACCCCACCGCAGGTGTAGTGCGCCGCCGGCACCACCGGAATCGGCTGTTTGGTGATGTCGATGGAGAACTCGAGGCAGCGTTCGTACACCGTCGGGAAGTGCGACTTGATGAACGCTTCGGGCTTGTGGCTGATGTCCAGATAAACGCAATCGACACCCAGGCGTTTCATCTCATGGTCGATGGCCCGGGCGACGATGTCCCGTGGTGCCAGCTCTGCACGCGGGTCGAATCTGTGCATGAAACGCTCACCGTTGGGCAGCTTCAGGTGCGCACCTTCGCCACGCAATGCTTCGGTGACCAGGAAGCTCTTGGCCTGCGGGTGATACAGGCAGGTGGGGTGGAATTGGTTGAACTCCAGATTCGCCACCCGGCAGCCAGAACGCCAGGCCATGGCGATGCCATCACCGCAGGCGCCATCAGGGTTACTGGTATAGAGGTAGACCTTGGCGGCGCCTCCGGACGCGAGGATCACAAAGCGGGCACCGTAGGTGTCGACTTCGCCGCTGGCGCGATTGAGCACATAAGCGCCGAGGCAGCGATCGCCTTCAAGGCCGAGGCGTTTTTCGGTGATCAGATCGACTGCAACCCGCTGTTCCAGCAATTCGATGTTCGGTCTTTGCCTGGCCTGGGCGAGCAGGGTTCGGAAAATCGCTGCGCCCGTGGCGTCGGCGGCGTGGATGATGCGCCGATGGCTGTGGCCGCCTTCGCGGGTCAGGTGGAACTCGAATCCGCCATCTTCGGTGCCGGATTGTTCATCGCGGGTGAAGGGCACGCCTTGGTCGATCAGCCATTGAATCGCTTCTTTACTGTGCTCGACGGTGAAGCGCACGGCGTCTTCATGACACAGGCCACCACCGGCATTAAGCGTGTCATCGACGTGGGATTCCACAGTATCGGTGTCGTCCAGGACGGCAGCGACGCCGCCCTGGGCCCAGAAAGTCGAGCCATTGGCGAGGTCGCCTTTGCTCAATACGGCGATGCGCAAATGACCGGGCAAGGTCAGCGCAAGGCTCAAGCCGGCAGCGCCGCTGCCAATTACCAGAACATCGTGTTGAAACTGTTGGCTCATTTCAGGATTCCGCTCAAAGCGACCCGGGTCGGGGTTGGCGCCAAACACCTGGATCGGCGAGGTCAGGCAGCCACACAGCCCACTAGTATATAGAGGGGGGGAGCGGCACAATAGCCGAGCTCACATGGCATTGTGAAACTACTGTGACTGAAAAGACCGGACGCTTCGTCGGATGTTTTTTCGACCGGTTCGGCGACAAGGGGACTGTATCGTGGATTTAACAGTCTTTTTCTATTCATACACGCACAATGTCGGTTCGGGCAGCTATAAATAATTGGAACTTTTGCCAAAGGGCCAAGATCAATAGACCGTTGCCTGAATCAAGGGACAGTGTCGGCTTCAGTGCGGGATTGCGGTTTGATCCTTGCTGGCGAATCCGATGACAAGATTATTCGCGCAGCCGGGTTAACCCGCGCTGCGCTTTTCGTGCGTGCCAAATCAGAGCCCGCAGGAAACTTGCTTGGAGGGGGAGAACTTTTGCGAAAAGCCCGAGTCTATGTTTGCAAGTCTGGTCG
The DNA here is from genome assembly GCF_001297125.1 of Pseudomonas sp. RIT-PI-q. Taxonomy (GTDB): domain Bacteria; phylum Pseudomonadota; class Gammaproteobacteria; order Pseudomonadales; family Pseudomonadaceae; genus Aquipseudomonas. The sequence goes on along the minus strand of NZ_LHPC01000050.1, from coordinate 35,285 downwards.
TTTAGTTATGCAAGCCTCCTCCGAGCTTATCGAGGAGTGTTCATGCTAACCCAGGAAGAGGATCAGCAGCTGGTCGAGCGCGTTCAACGCGGCGACAAGCGAGCTTTCGATCTGCTAGTGCTGAAATACCAGCACAAAATTCTCGGGTTGATCGTGCGTTTCGTGCACGACACCCATGAAGCCCAGGATGTGGCACAGGAAGCCTTTATCAAGGCGTACCGTGCACTTGGAAATTTTCGCGGAGATAGTGCGTTTTATACGTGGCTTTACCGCATCGCCATCAACACGGCGAAAAACTATCTGGTTTCACGCGGCCGTCGGCCGCCGGATAGCGATGTCAGTTCCGAGGATGCAGAGTTCTACGATGGCGATCATGGCCTCAAGGATCTCGAGTCGCCAGAACGGGCTTTGCTGCGGGATGAGATCGAAGGCACCGTCCATCGAACCATTCAGCAACTGCCAGAAGATTTGCGTACGGCTTTAACTTTACGTGAATTCGATGGTCTGAGTTACGAGGACATTGCGGCCGTCATGCAATGTCCGGTGGGTACCGTGCGCTCCCGGATCTTCCGCGCTCGGGAAGCCATCGATAAAGCCCTGCAGCCGTTGTTGCAGGAAAACTGAGACAGCGGCGACAGCCAAGAGAGGAACGCCATGAGTCGTGAAGCCCTGCAGGAATCGCTGTCCGCAGTGATGGATAACGAAGCGGACGAATTGGAATTGCGTCGGGTGTTGAATGCCTTCGACGATGTTGAAACCCGTGATACATGGGCTCGTTATCAGATCGCTCGGGCAGTGATGCACAAGGATCTGCTGCTTCCACGCCTGGACATCGCTGCGGCAGTTTCCGCTGCTCTGGCTGACGAGGCTGTACCAGCAAAAGCTTCCCGTGGTCCTTGGCGCAGCCTGGGTCGTCTGGCAGTTGCTGCTTCGGTCACTGTTGCCGTACTGGCAGGTGTACGTCTGTACAACCAGGACGAAATCGCCGGTGTCGAATTGGCACAGCAATCGAGCCAACCAGGTCTGGCTGTTCCTCAAGTTAAAGGCCCAGCTGTATTAGCAGGCTACAATGAGAGTTCGGATGCCACTGGCCCTATGGCCAACGGTGTATTGCAAGGTCAGCCAGGCTGGCACGATCAGCGTATGCCAGGCTACTTGCGCCAACATGCTCAACAGGCTGCACTGAAAGGTACTGAGAGCGCTCTGCCTTACGCTCGTGCAGCAAGCCTGGAAAACCGTTAAGGAGGATCATGCGCGCCATCCCTCTACTTTCGCTTCTGCTCGGTGGCTGGTTTGTTGTTCCAGCCCATGCTGATGAAGCCCAGAACTGGTTGACCCGTCTGGGCCAAGCCGAGCAACAGCAAAGCTTTTACGGCACTTTTGTATACGAGCGTAACGGTAGTTTTTCTACCCATAACATCTGGCACCGCGTCCAGGATGGCAAGGTCCGCGAGCGTTTACTCCAGCTCGACGGCTCGGCACAGGAAGTCGTGCGCATTGATGGGCATACTCAATGCGTCAGCGGCACCCTGATGGCAGGGCTTGGGGATTCTCCCAATTCCGCTGCTCGTGCACTCGATCCACAAAAACTCAAGAATTGGTACGACCTTGCCGTCATCGGCAAGTCGCGTGTGGCCGGGCGTGCGGCAGTGATCGTTTCACTGACGCCGCGTGATCAACACCGCTACGGTTTTGAGCTGCATCTGGATAAAGAAACCGGTTTGCCTCTCAAATCGTTGCTGCTCAATGAGAGAGGGCAGTTGCTGGAGCGATTCCAGTTCACGCAACTGGACACTGCTGATGTCCCAAGCGACAAAGACTTGCAACCCGGTGATGATTGCAAGGCTGTCACCCTGGACGTCGACAAGGCTTCTGCCGCCAAGGTCGCACAGGTCTGGCATTCGGACTGGTTGCCACCCGGCTTCGAGCTGACAAGCAGCAGTGCGCGCAAGGACCCAGAGACCAAAACCCAGGTCAACAGTCTGATGTATGACGATGGGCTGGCGCGTTTCTCGGTGTTCCTGGAGCCGCTCAACGGCGCAACTGTCACCGACACCCGCACCCAGTTGGGGCCAACCGTTGCCGTTTCCCGGCGCTTGACGACTCCGCAAGGCGAGATGATGGTCACGGTGGTCGGCGAGATTCCTATCGGGACCGCAGAACGGATTGCGCTGTCGATGCGCACCGACGCCACTGCAACCAAGTAGTGAGCCGAGATCGAAATGTTTGGTGAGCATTTCAATTTGCAAAACAATCCAAAATTTTTTATAGGTCAGAGCCCCTCGGCTCTGGCCTTGTTTTGTTGTTCCCGGAACAAAAATACCGGCGTATCTTTCCCGGTGTTCCTTGCTCCATATTGCTTAACCACGCTCGTCGTAACGGGAGCCGTATGTCGATACCACGCTTGAAGTCTTATCTGTCCATTTTTGCCACCGTGCTGGTGCTGGGTCAGGCAGTCTCTGCGCAAGCAGTCGAATTGCCTGATTTCACGCAACTGGTCGAGCAGGCCTCGCCCGCGGTGGTGAACATCAGTACCACGCAAAAACTACCGGACCGCAAAGTGTCGAGCCAGGACATGCCTGATCTGGAAGGCTTGCCACCGGCCCTGCGCGAATTCTTCGAACGTGGCTTTCCACAGCCGCGTTCGCCTCGCGGCGATCGCCAGCGTGAAGCCCAGTCCTTGGGCTCGGGTTTCATCATCTCGCCAGATGGCTACATTCTGACCAACAACCACGTGATCGCCGATGCCGACGAAATTCTCGTTCGTCTCGCCGACCGCAGTGAATTGAAAGCCAAGCTGGTTGGCACCGATACACGGTCCGATGTGGCATTGCTGAAAATCGAAGGCAAGGATCTGCCGGTCCTCAAGCTCGGCAAATCCCAGGACCTGAAAGCCGGCCAATGGGTCGTGGCGATCGGTTCGCCGTTCGGTTTCGACCATACCGTGACCCAAGGCATCGTCAGCGCCGTCGGTCGGAGCCTGCCGAACGAAAACTATGTGCCGTTCATCCAGACGGACGTGCCGATCAACCCGGGTAACTCCGGTGGTCCGCTGTTTAACCTGGCGGGCGAAGTGGTGGGGATCAACTCGCAAATCTATACCCGTTCCGGCGGCTTCATGGGCGTGTCTTTCGCGATTCCGATCGACGTGGCCATGGATGTTTCCAATCAGCTGAAAAGCGGCGGCAAAGTCAGTCGTGGCTGGTTGGGTGTCGTCATTCAGGAAGTGAACAAGGATCTGGCCGAGTCGTTCGGTCTTGATAAGCCTGCCGGTGCGCTGGTGGCTCAGATACAGGAGGATGGCCCGGCTGCCAAGGGTGATCTGCAAGTCGGCGACGTGATCCTGAGCATGAATGGCCAACCGATCGTCATGTCCGCCGATCTGCCGCACCTTGTGGGCGCGCTGAAGGCCGGCTCGAAAGCTGATCTGGAAGTGATTCGTGAAGGCAAGCGCAAGAAAGTCGAGTTGACGGTCGGCGCTATTCCAGAAGAAGGCAAAGAGCTGGATGCCCTGGCGAAGTCCGGTGTTGAGCGCAGCAGCAATCGCCTGGGTGTTTCCGTGGCGGAGCTGACCGAAGAGCAGAAGAAAACCTACGACCTCAAGGGCGGCGTGGTCATCAAGGAAGTCCAGGACGGTCCTGCTTCGTTGATCGGCTTGCAGCCGGGCGATGTGATCACTCACTTGAATAATCAGGCGATTGGTTCCACCAAGGAATTCACGGAGATCGCCAAGGCGCTGCCCAAGAACCGCTCGGTGTCAATGCGGGTTCTGCGTCAAAATCGCGCCAGCTTCATCACCTTCAAACTGGCCGAATAAACCGGTTGTTGGCTAAATAAAAAACCGCCTCGAAAGAGGCGGTTTTTTTGTGCCTGCGCAAAAGACTCAGCCCATCATGTCCTTGATCATGCGCTCCTGCTCCATCAACTCACGTTGCCGGGCATCGATGCGCGACGACAGCGGGAAGTTGGTGCCAGCCTTGCGCTTGGCGAAGTCCAGCTGCTGAATGGCCTGACGGTAGTCGCCGACCAGCGCAAAGTATTCGGCACGGGCCTGATGTAAGCCGATGATGTTGCCGGACAAACCGCGTGTCTCGGCCACCATGTACCAGACGTCGGGATCGTCCGGACGGCTCTTGAGCAAATTCTCCAGGGCCTTTTCCGCTTCTGGTGCACGGTTCTGCTTGAGCAGCAGGTCGACCCGTACCTGATTCAGCGGATAGTTGCCCGGATACTGAGTCAGCATCCGGTCGACCCGGGTCTGGGCATCCGGCAGGCGATTGTTGGTAATGTCGAGGTCGATCTGGGCCAGGTTGTAGATGATCTCGTTCGGCGACTTGGCCAGCAGCAGCTTGAGATTTTCCCGTGCTTCGTTGAGCTGACCACCCTTGATCTGGGCAATCGCCAAGCCATAGCGCGCGACATCATTTTTCGGGTTTTCATCAAGCTGCGCGCGAAAGCGCTTGGCGCCCAGCCCAGGGGTTTCTTCGTAGATCAACTGGACCCGCGCACGAATCAGCTGATAACGCATCGTGTCTTCGATGCCGCCCGGTTTGGCTTGCTCGGCGCGGTTGCGGGTGTCGGCGATCCGCGATTCGGTCACTGGGTGAGTCAGCAGGAACTCCGGGGGCTTGGCGTCGAAGCGATATTGACGCGCCAACCGCTCGAACATGGTCGGCATTGAACGCGGGTCGTAACCGGCCTTTTCCAGATTGAGGATGCCGATGCGGTCGGCTTCCTGCTCGTTCTGGCGAGAGAAGCGCCGTTGTTCCTGAATCGCCGCCGCCTGCGTGCCCGCAATGGCCGCGATCCCGGCATCGCCGGCACCGGCGGCGGCAATCACGATCCCGGCCAGCAAGGCGGCCATCATCGGGACTTGCATGCGCTGCTGCGCTTCAACGCCGCGGGCGAAGTGGCGTTGCGACAAGTGAGCCAATTCGTGAGCGAGTACCGAGGCATATTCGCCCTCTGTCTGGGCATTGAGGAACAAACCGCCATTGACCCCGACAATCCCGCCCGGTGCCGCGAAGGCGTTGAGTTGTGGGCTGTTGATCAGGATGAACTCCAGGCGCCGGTCATTGACCTGGCTGGTCTCCACCAGTCGGTAGACGCTGGATTCGACGTAGTCCTTGAGCTGCGGATCGTTGAGCTGGGAAACCTGGCTGCGCAACAACGCCAGCCAGGCCCGGCCCAACTGGTATTCCTGTTGCGGCGAGACGATGGCAGAACTGGCGTCGCCGAGTGACGGCAGGTCGTCGGCGAAGCCCGGTGAGGCGAGCAGGCAAGCGAGCGTCAGCAGGGTAGGGCGCAAAAAAGTCATGCACAAAGCCTTAGTCGACAAAGACCTTACTGTAGCCGGACAGTAAGCTTGGGACCAGATATTCTAAGCCGCTCAACCACCTGACCCGGAGTGACCCGATGACCGACGCTGTAGCCCATGACCTGGAACTGGACGCCAGCGGCCTGAACTGTCCCTTGCCGTTGCTCAAGGCCAAACTGGAACTCAACAAGATGGCCAGCGGCGCGGTGCTCAAGGTGATTGCTACCGATGCGGGGTCACAGCGCGACTTCCGCACCTTTGCCCGTTTGGCCGGTCATACGCTGCTTCGTGAAGAAGATGAAGCGGGCGTTTACCGCTACTGGTTGAAAAAAGCCTGAAATCTGCTGCGTTCGTTTCTAAGGAATATTGATGTTCAAGGTGTTACGCGACTGGATTCAGCGCTACTTTTCCGACGAAGAAGCCGTGGTGCTGGCGGTGCTGCTGTTTCTGGCGTTCACCGCCGTACTGACGCTGGGCGGCATGCTCGCACCGGTACTCGCCGGGATGGTGCTGGCGTATCTGATGCAGGGGCTGGTGGTGACCCTCGAACGTCTGCGCCTACCGGGCGGGGCAGCGGTGGGGTTGGTCTTCGCGTTGTTCATGGGCGTGTTGCTGGTGTTCATCGTAGTCTTGGTGCCGTTGCTCTGGCATCAGCTGATCACGCTGTTCAATGAGTTGCCGGGCATGCTCGCCAAATGGCAGTCACTGCTGTTGCTGCTGCCGGAGCGCTACCCGCATCTGGTGTCGGACGAGCAGGTGCTGCAAGCCATCGAAGTGGCGCGGGGCGAGATTGGCAAGTTCGGCCAGTGGGCGCTGACATTCTCGCTGTCGAGTCTGCCGCTGCTGGTGAACATCATGATCTACCTGGTGCTGGTGCCGATCCTGGTGTTCTTCTTTCTCAAGGACCGGGAGATGATCGGTCAGTGGGTGCGTGGTTACTTGCCGCGTGAGCGGGCGCTGATCACCCGCGTCGCGCACGAGATGAACCGACAGATCGCCAACTACATTCGCGGTAAGGTCATCGAAATCTTTATCTGCGGTGGCGCGACCTACATCGGTTTCGTCGTGTTGGGGCTCAATTACGCGGCGCTGCTGGCATTGCTGGTCGGCGTGTCGGTGGTGGTGCCCTACGTCGGGGCGGTGGTGGTGACTGTGCCGGTGCTGCTGATTGCGCTGTTCCAGTGGGGCTGGAGCGATCAGTTCATCTATTTGATGGCGGTCTACGGAATCATCCAGGTCCTGGACGGCAACGTGCTGGTGCCACTGTTGTTCTCGGAAGCAGTCAACCTGCACCCGGTGGCGATCATCTGTGCGGTGCTGTTGTTTGGCGGGTTGTGGGGCTTTTGGGGGGTGTTCTTTGCGATACCCCTGGCGACGCTGTTCAAGGCGGTGCTGGACGCGTGGCCGCGCAAGGAGCCGGAGGTTGCGCCGCTGCTTTAAGTGCCGACCTTGAGGGCCTCTTCGCTGGCGAGCCAGCTCCTACAGAGAATCACGGGCCCCCTGTAGGAGCTGGCTTGCCAGCGAAGGCGTCCAGACAAACGCCAAAACAATCAGGCCTTGTTCAACGCCTGGGCAGCCGCCAAAACCGCATCCACATGCCCCGGCACCTTCACCCCACGCCATTCCTGACGCAGCACGCCGCCCTTATCGATCAGGAATGTGCTGCGATCAACGCCCATGTATTCCTTGCCATACAGCTTCTTCAGCTTGATCACATCAAACAACTGGCAAAGCGCTTCTTCCTTGTCGCTGATCAGCTCGAAGGTGAAGGCTTGCTTGGCCTTGAAGTTTTCATGGGATTTGAGGCTGTCGCGGGACACACCGAACACTTCGGTGTTGGCCGCTTTAAACGCGTCAAGCTGATCACGAAAACCCTGACCCTGAGTGGTGCAGCCCGGCGTGCTGTCCTTCGGATAGAAGTAAATCACCACCTGCTTGCCTTTGAGGCCCGCGAGGCTGACGGTCTGTCCGTTAGTCGCGGGTGCTTCGAAGTCGGCAACCGGTTGGTCGATGGCAACGGCCATGAAAGCTTCCTTACATTGGGTTTTGTGGGCGCCACGGTTCGATCAGCGCATCCAGGTTCAGCGCGTCGGCGAAGTCCAGGAACTGATCGCGCAGCCAGCTGATCTGCACGCCAGCCGGCAAGGTCACGGTAAACGTGGCATTGAGCATGGTGCCGCCGGTTTGCGGTGCCTGATACGTGTCGCAGGTCAGGTTTTCCAGCTCGACGTTGTGGTCCATGAAGAACTGGCACAGCTCGTTGATGATGTCCGAGCGGTAGGCCGAGCTGACGTAGGCGACGTAAGGCAGGGCCTGGGGACGGTTCTCCAGGGCTGCGCTGCGCACCACGTTGACCGTGAAGGCGTGCTTCTTGGCAAGGCCCGGCAGACTGCCTTCCAGGCGCGCCAGGGCGTCCCAGCTACCGGAGATCTCGAGGATCAACGCACTGCACTCGCCATGACGCGTCAGGCGAGAGGTGACCACGGCGCAGCGGTTTTCATGGCTGGCGCGGCACAGGACGTTAGTCAGCTCCATGGGGTTGGCGCCGAGGGCACTGATGACAAGGAATTGTTCGCGAACTGTGGGGGTGGACATGCAGCATTCCTAAAGCGATGAGCGGTCGATACTTCTACGGGCTTTTTTTACCGGGAACGAGCCTGCGGATGCGAATTCAGAAAGCCCGAGCCGCAAGGTTGCAACGTGCTCCAGAGTGGCAGGAGCGAAGGGTGGCAACGCTGGATCGGGGCTTGTGATGCCGAAAATGGAGGCTGGAACCCGGCGTACGAGCTTATCAGTACCGATCAAAGTCTGAAGGGTAGCGAAAAGCAGCGCCAAGGGGAATGGCAGCAGTGCAGTACTTCGCTTGTACAAGCATCTTGGCGCCAGTACCATTACGGCTCTCTTTTTCCGGCAGGAGCGGTTGCATGATTGCGGGCAGTATGGTGGCACTGGTCACACCCATGGATGCACAAGGTCGTCTCGACTGGGACAGCTTGAGCAAACTGGTGGACTTTCACCTGCAAAACGGCACCCACGCCATCGTGGCGGTCGGCACTACAGGTGAATCGGCCACCCTCGACGTGAACGAACACATCGAAGTGATTCGTTACGTGGTCAAGCAGGTTGCAGGGCGCATCCCGGTGATTGCCGGTACGGGTGCGAACTCGACACGCGAAGCCATCGAACTGACCTCCAATGCGAAGACCGCCGGCGCCGATGCCTGCCTGTTGGTGACGCCGTACTACAACAAGCCGACCCAGGAAGGCTTGTACCAGCACTTCAAGGCCATCGCCGAAGCCGTCGACATCCCGCAGATCCTTTATAACGTGCCTGGCCGGACCGCGTGCGACATGCTGGCCGACACCGTGATCCGCCTGTCGACCGTGAAAAACATCATCGGTATCAAGGAAGCCACCGGCGACCTGTCTCGTGCCAAAGCCATCATCGACGGTGTCAGCAAAGACTTCCTGGTGATCTCCGGTGACGACGCCACCGCAGTCGAACTGATCCTGCTCGGCGGCAAAGGCAACATCTCGGTGACCGCCAACGTTGCTCCGCGTGACATGGCCGACCTGTGCAACGCTGCTCTGCAAGGCGATGCCGTCACGGCCCGCGCCATCCATGAAAAGCTGATGCCACTCAATAAAACCCTATTTATCGAATCCAACCCTATTCCCGTGAAATGGGCACTGCATGAAATGGGCTTGATGCCGGACGGTATCCGTCTGCCGCTCACCTGGCTCAGCGCTGCCTGTCACGAACCGCTGCGGCAGGCCATGCGCCAGTCCGGCGTCCTGGTTTAATTGAGGAAGTACAACGCATGAAGCGAATGGCCGGACTTTCCGCACTTGCCTTGATCATCTCCAGCACCAGTGGCTGTGGATGGGTCTGGGGCCCGGAAGGTTATTTCCGTGACCGTGGTAGCGATTACCTGGAAGCGCAACAGACTGCACCGATGCAACTGCCAACCGATGTCAGCACCGCCAAACGTCTGGATCCGCTGTTGCCGATCCCGCGCAACGTCGCCGATGACACCGTCAAGGGCGAATACGTCGTGCCACGTCCGCAACCGCTTTCGGCCTCTGCCGACGTCAGCGCCTACTCGCTGCAAAAGAGCGGTGATTCGCGCTGGATCGTGGCTCAGAACCCGCCAGCCGAAGTCTGGCCAGTGGCTGTGCAGTTCTTTCAGGACAACGGTTTCCGTCTGGACGAACAGCGCCCGCAAACCGGCGAATTCACCACTACCTGGCAGCATTCCGACGAACTGTCGGCAGCAATGGCCAAGCGCCTGAGCGCCGCCGGTATAAGTGCTGACAACGAAGTCCGCGCTCGTGTGCGTATCGAGCCGGGTGTGCAGCGCAACACCAGCGAAGTCTATGTGGTCACCGCCGAGCGTCCTGCCGGCAGTACCTCCGACGTGGCCTTCACCAACCGTTCGGTCAACACTGGCCTGGACGCGGCACTGGTCGACGACATGCTCGCGAGCATGAGCCGCATCTCGGAGAAGGGCGGTTCGGTCTCCATGCTGGCTTCGCGTGATTCCGATACGCCAAATCGCGTCAGCCTGAGCGAAGACGGCAGCGGCAACCCGGTACTGAACGTCGGTACGGACCTGGACCGTGCGTGGTCGAGCGTCGGTCGTGCGCTGGAACAGGGCGAATGGCGCGTTGAAGACATCAACCGCAGCCTGGGCCTGTACTACATCAACCTGGCGGAAAAAGCCGAGAAGAAAGACGAGAAGCCAGGCTTCTTCAGCAGCCTGTTCGGCAGTGCGCCGAACAAGGAAGAAATTGAAGCCCGCGCCGAGCGTTATCAGGTTCGCCTGAGCAAAGTGGGCGACAGCGTGCAGGTCACCGTCGAGAAAAACATCAACACCGTGGCGCCGGCAGACGTGGCGCGCAAAGTGTTGAGCGTGATTCAAGACAACCTGGGCTGATCTCATGCGTTTTGCCGTTCTCGGCAGCGGTAGCCAAGGGAACGGCACGCTGATAGCCAGCGCTGATACGTATGTGCTGGTGGATTGTGGTTTCTCCCTGCGGGAAACCGAAAAACGCCTGCTGCGCCTGGGGGTAAACCCTGCGCAGTTGAGCGCGATACTCGTGACCCACGAACATGCCGACCACGTGCATGGCGTGGGTTTGCTGTCTCGGCGCTACAATCTGCCTGTCTACCTCAGTCGCGGCACCCTGCGCGGGATGCGCAAACCGATTGAACCCGCAGGCTTTCTGGCCGGCGGCGAGCAACTGCAGATCGGCGACTTGAACATCGGTGTCATTGCCGTGGCCCACGATGCACAGGAACCGACGCAATATGTCTTCAGTGACGGTGAACGGCGCTTCGGCCTGTTGACCGACCTGGGCTCGTATTGCAACAAGGTGCTGGACGGCTATCGGGACCTCGATGCGTTGATGATCGAGTCCAACCATTGCCGTGACATGCTGGCTCGCGGTCACTACCCGTACTTTCTCAAGCAGCGGGTGGGCGGTGAACTGGGACATTTGAACAACCACCAGGCGGCATTCCTGGTGTCCGAGTTGGGCTGGCAAGGCCTGCAACACCTGGTCCTGGCCCATCTGAGCAGCAAGAACAACCTGCCGCAGCTGGCCCGGCAATGTTTTGTCGACACCCTCGGGTGCGACCCGGACTGGCTGCAACTGGCCGATCAAGATTCAGGGCTCGACTGGCGACACATCGCCTAGCCCACCTACTTAGCAAGCGGAGCCCATCATGGAAAAACGTGAAGAACTCTACCGCGGCAAAGCCAAATCGGTTTTCAAGACCGACGACGCTGACCGCTTGATCCTGCTGTTTCGCAACGACACCTCGGCGTTCGACGGCAAGCGCATCGAGCAGCTCGACCGCAAAGGCATGGTGAACAACAAGTTCAACGCCTTCATCATGCAAAAACTCGAAGCAGCCGGCGTGCCGACTCAATTCGACAAACTGCTGGGTGATAACGAATGCCTGGTGAAAAAACTCGACATGATCCCGGTCGAGTGCGTCGTGCGTAATTACGCCGCCGGCAGCCTGGTCAAGCGCCTGGGCGTCGAAGAGGGCATGAAGCTCAACCCTTACACCTTCGAACTGTTCCTGAAGGACGACGCCAAGGGCGACCCGTTCATCAACGAATCCCACGTCGTGGCATTCGGTTGGGGCACCGCCGAGCAACTGGTTCGCATGAAAGAACTGTCGCTCAAGGTGAACGAAGTCCTGAGCAAACTGTTCGACGACGCCGGCCTGCTGCTGGTCGACTTCAAACTCGAATTCGGCGTGTTCTCCGACGGCTCCATCGTCCTGGGCGACGAATTCAGCCCGGACGGCTGCCGCCTGTGGGACAAAGCCACCGGCAAGAAAATGGACAAGGACCGCTTCCGCCAGGGCCTCGGTGACGTCATCGAAGCCTACGAAGAAGTCGCCAATCGTCTGGGTGTACCGCTTTAATCGACGCAAGCATCTGATAGCACGGAAAAATTTCGCTTAGGGGGTTCGCTTCCGGCAAAAGTGTTGTTATGATGCGCGCCGTTGGAGAGATGCCAGAGTGGCCGAATGGGACGGATTCGAAATCCGTTGTACCTTCACCGGTACCTAGGGTTCGAATCCCTATCTCTCCGCCATTACATAGAAAAAGCCCCGTAGCTGAAAAGTTACGGGGCTTTTTTGTTTCTGGGGTTTTTTCTATGTGCCCAAGCGCAGGAACAAAGTGCGCTTTCGCCCAAATCCTGGAACCTAAGAAAGGCTCTTCCGAGTCATTAGCTATCATGCATACAGAGCAAATCACCGGATGACGGGGAAATGCATGAACAGATGGCGGCGGATTTGGTTGATTGTGAAGCTGATGGCAGCCGTTGCGGCGTGCCTGACCGCTTCTATTCAGGCGTTCCTGTACATGATGGAAAGCCCTGATGCAGCACAAATTCACCCTTTAAGCATAGTGGTGGTTGGGCTTATCTTCGGCTTCATCGTTTTTGGAGTCCTTTCACTGATTGACTGGGCTGTACGAAGTGTCGTGCCTCCTTCTGAACCGGTCATCCTCCAACCACAAGCAGAAGTTGATAACGAGGCGGGGCTATCACCGGAACAGCCATTAAGCCTGCCTGCTGATGATTCAACTCAGCAGAAATCAGCGAACTGACATTAGTCAGCTTTTGGAAATGGATTTTTCAGGGTGTATGACCACGCTGTTCAAAACGAAGGCGGCGTAATCACCCAAATCACCACTGCATCCACATCCCCAGGGTTCCCATACCGATGCGGCTCCTGGCTCGAAAAGCTGAAACTATCCCCTTCGCCCAGCTGAAAATGCCGATCCCCCACCCATAGCTCAAAACTCCCCGACAGCAAATACCCAGCCTCTTCACCTTCATGGCTGTAACTCTGCTGACTATAAGTCCCAGGCGGAAACCGCGAATGCAGCATTTCCAACTGCCGATTCGGCTGTGGCGTCAGCAGGTGATCAACAATGCCGTCTTCGTAATGCACGCTCATCCGGCTGTTTTTACGCACCACGATGCCGTCGTCTTCGGGTGCCGTTTGCGCTTCGCTGGCAAAGAACCACTGAATGGTCACGCCCAGGCTACGGGCGATGTTGAACAGTGCGGGAATGGAGGGATACGCCAGGTTGCGTTCGAGTTGGCTGATGTACCCTGCCGTCAGCTCGCTCATCTGCGCCAGTTCCGCCAAGGTCATGCCCCGACGTTTGCGCAGGCCACGGATCCGTGTGCCGAGGAAGTGTTGTTCGGCGGCGCCGGTTGCGGACCGTTCCGTGCTCTTATTGCTCATGGTGATTTCCGAACCGGGTCGAACGTGAATCTCGTAGGAGCGAGCATGCTCGCGATGAATTCAGAAACACCGCGCATACCCGGTAAGCACGCATTATCGTTGACGATCATCGCGAGCAAGCTCGCTCCTACAGGAAAATGGTCCCGGAGTATAAACAGCCTTAAAGCTCCCAGGCGACTTTCAAACCTTCGTAGATGGCTTCTTCGGCGGTGCGTGGCGCGAGGCAGTCGCCGATGCGCCGGAACGCGACCAGGCCTTGCAGTTCGGCGCCCAGGGTGTCGACCGGTTGATGACCTTGGCAGAGCACCAATGTGTCGATGTTTTCGAACAGCATCGGTTCGCCGCTGGCGGTGTGTTGCAGGTAGACGGTGTTGTCGTCGCATCCATACAGGCGGGCGTAGGGCGTGATCGGGATGCCGAGTTTGTGCAGTTCACCGGCCAGTTGGTCGCGCACGTACAGGGGCAGGTTTTCCCCGCAATGGGTGCCGTTGACCGCTAGTTGCACCTGATGCCCGGCACGCACCAGACGTTCGGCGATGCCGGGGCCGATCCAGTCGCAGCGCCAGTCGACGACGACGACCGAACGGCCGATCTGTACCTCATCGCGCAATACCTGCCAGGCGTCCACCACCTGCAATTCACCGCCGCGCTCGAACGCCGGCCAATAAGGTTCTGCGCCGGTGGCGACGATCACCATGTCTGGGCGCTCGCGTTCCACCAACGCCCGATCGACGCGGGTGTTGCGCACGACGCGTACGCCGGCCAGTTCCATTTCGCGTTGCAGGTTGGTGCTGGCGCCGCCGAATTCGGCGCGCTTAGGCAAGAGTTGCGCGAGCAATACCTGGCCGCCGAGTTGCGAACTGGCTTCGTAGAGGGTTACGTCATGCCCACGTTGGGCGGCCACGGCAGCGGCTTTCATCCCGGCCGGGCCGCCGCCGGCAATCATGATGCGTTTGCGGTGGATCGCCGGTTGCCGTTTGCCGAAAATCAGTTCGCGCCCGGTTTCCGGGTGCTGGATGCAGGAAATCGGCAAGCCTTTGTGAAAGTGGCCAATGCATGCCTGATTGCAGGCGATGCAGGCGCGTACGTCTTCGACGTGGCCAGTGTCGGTTTTGTTGGGCATTTGCGGGTCGCAAATCAACGCGCGGGTCATGCCGCAGACATCAGCCTGACCGCGCGCCAGAATCAGTTCGGCTTCTTGCGGCTGGTTGATGCGCCCGGTGACGAACAGTGGAATCGATAGACTGGCTTTGAACGTGCCGGCTTCCCTGGCCAGATAAGCCGCTTCGATCGCCATTGGCGGCACGATGTGCACCGCGCCACCTAATGACGCCGAGGTGCCGGCGACGATGTGCACGTAATCCAGAAGCGGTTGCAGTAACTGCACAGCGGCCAGGGATTCGTTCTCGGTCAGCCCTTCGGGATCGCGTTCATCGGCGGATATGCGCAGGCCGATGATGAAGTGTTCATCGGTGTTGGCGCGCACGGCGGCGATCACTTCGCGCAGGAAGCGCAGGCGCTGCTGCAGTTCGCCGTTATAGCTATCAGTGCGACGGTTGACCCGCGGGTTGATGAATTGAGCCGGCAGGTAACCATGGCTGGCGACCACTTCCACACCATCGATCCCGGCCTGAAACAGGCGCCGGGCAGCGGCACCATAACCGGCGACAATCTCATCGATCATCGCCTGGTCCAGCGCGCGCGGCATCACCCGGAAACGGTCGTTGGGCACCGCTGAAGGCGAGTAGGCAACGGCCAGCAGCCCATCGCTGGACTCCATGATTTCTCGCCCGGGATGGAAAATCTGCGACAGCACCACCGTGCCGTGAGCATGGCAACTCTCAGCGATTTTTCGATAACCCTCGATGCAGGCATCGTCGGTCGCCATCAGCACATGCGAGGTGTACCGCGCGCTGTCATGCACACCGGCCACTTGCAACACGATCAGCCCGACACCGCCTTCGGCTCGCGCGGTGTGATAGGCGATCAGCTGGTCGTTGACCAGGTTGTCGGTGGGCATAGAGGTGTCGTGACCGCTGGACATGATGCGGTTTTTCAGGCGCTTGCCTCGCAGCTGCAAGGGTTCGAACAGGTGCGCAAATGCGGGGGACGAGGTCGGCATGGGACGGGTACTCCAGGCAGGCTGAAGCCGAAAGGCCGGGTTTTCGGCGTTGTTATTATTTGCCTATAGAAATTTACCTTCAGTAAAAAATCAACTTGTTTTTTTACTAAGGCTCGAAGTAGATTCATTTGGCGCCCGCACCTGGGGCGAACCTCACAACAATAAAAAGGGCCACGCGGCGTACAGTCGAGTGGCACCTGCAAGAGGAACCACTGATGAAATCGAATACGCTCAAGCACGGTTTTTATCCCTTGCTGCTGTCTCTGGCCGTCGGCCTTGGCAGCGCGCAGGCAGCGCCAGACATGGTGGTGGTGGGTTACGGCGGTGCCGGACAGAAAGCCCAGGATGTGGCGTTCTTCCAACCGTTCAGCGTCGCGGATCACAGCAAGCTGATCCAGAGTGAATACAACGGCGAGATGGCCCGGATCAAAGTAATGGTCGACACCGGCAATGCCGATTGGGACGTGGTGCAGATCGAAGGCCCGGACCTGATGCGCGGTTGCGACGAAGGCATGTACGAAAAGCTCGACTGGAAAAGTCTGGGTCGTGTCGAGCAGTTGATTCCCGATGCGGCGCAGGCGTGTGGTTCGGCGGCGCTGGTGTGGAGCGTGGCAATAGCCTACGACACGCAGAAGCTTGCGCAGGCCCCGACTTCCTGGGCCGACTTCTGGGATGTGAAGAAAACCCCAGGCAAGCGCGGGCTGCGTAAACGCGCGGTATACAACCTGGAATTCGCTTTGTTGGCTGACGGGGTGAAGGTCGAGGACGTGTATTCGGTGTTGAATACGCCGCAAGGTGTCGACCGGGCTTTCGCCAAGCTCACCGAACTCAAGCCTTACATCCAGTGGTGGGAAGCCGGCGCGCAACCGGCGCAATGGTTGACGGCCGGGGACGTGGTGATGACCTCGACCTACAGCGGGCGTGTGGCTGCCGCTGCACAAAGTGGCAGCCACTTGGGGCTGGTCTGGCCGGGCAGCCTGTATGGCATGGATTACTGGGCGATCATCAAAGGCTCGAAACATGTCGACCAGGCCAAACGCTTTATCGCCTTCGCCAATCAGCCGGATGCCCAGGTCAAGTATGTCGAGCAAATCCCTTATGGCCCGACCAATACCGAAGCGGCGGCCAAGCTGGATAGCAAACTGGCGCAATGGGTGCCCACCGCGCCGCAGAACCTGAAAGGT
The DNA here is from genome assembly GCF_001297125.1 of Pseudomonas sp. RIT-PI-q. Taxonomy (GTDB): domain Bacteria; phylum Pseudomonadota; class Gammaproteobacteria; order Pseudomonadales; family Pseudomonadaceae; genus Aquipseudomonas. Next base: position 18,883 of record NZ_LHPC01000050.1, on the reverse strand, counting down.
GCGCTATCGATGGACGTGGCGTTCTGGGTTGATCATGGCGAAGAACTCGAAGAACGGTTCAATGCCTGGGCCAGCAAGTAATCGCAATATCACATTGTCGTTGGATCTCATGCCGCTCCCCCTGTAGGCGCTGGCTTGCCAGCGAAGCGGCCATAACATTCAACCTCGGCCGGACGCTAAAAAGCGTCCAGCCCTTTCGAGATCCCTTTCTGAACGCCGAGTTACTACGTGAGAACAGGCAGTGCCCTGACGTAAGAAAAATAAGCGTATTCACAAGAAAAGTTACCCATCCGAGTCACTCTATTTACCTACCCCCGTATCCATTGGCCGCCGTGCGAATAAAGGGTTTTTCCTCGAAATATCCCCTGACATTGAAAGACCTCGCCGCGAAAAATCCTCATCTACTCTGGTTTCTCAGGTCACTGACCTGTCGTCATCAGCATTCGCAAGGAGCGATCAATGTATTTTGAGATTTACAGGCAAACCCGTGGCACCTCCCAGACTGGCAAGGGGCAATGGCGGTGGCGTTTGAGGGCGGGGAATAATGAAACGATTGCCAGCGGGGAGAGTTACCTCAACAAGGCTGATTGCGTGCATGCCATCAGTCTGATCAAGGGGACTCAGGATCAGACCCCGACTAAGGAAATCTAGGTTGCAGGCAGTGAAGCTGCTCAGTCGGAGCAGCTTCGTTCCAACCGGGGTCTTACAGTTGCCAGTGGCCCGGTTTTCGTTTGATCAGGTCATAGACGTCCTTGCGGGTGGAGTTGTGCAGGGATTTATCCTTGCTGGCCGATGCCAGGAAAGTTTTCACCTCTTCCTTTGCGTGAGGGTAAAGGCCTGCGACGTAGTCGGCTTCATCAAGCTCTAGCCATTGCGAGATCCCCTGTAGGAGCTGGCTTGCCAGCGAAGGCGATGTCCGCCTCACCGCAAATGCCAACGGTTCAACCGCCTTCGCTGGCAAGCAAGCTCCTACAGGTGTGGTTATCAGGTGTGCGCGCGGCTCCCTGAGTCCAGGGCCGTTATGCCTTGATCGTTGGCGAGCTTGGGGTGGATTCGTATCACGCCAGACGCACAGCAAAATCAGGAACGGGATGTAGGACGCAGCGCACGTCTGCCTTCGCGTTAAACGTAAAGTGCATGAGGCATTCGCATAGACGCCGATTGCGACAGCTACCTAAACTGTCAGCAGATTTGGGGAGTAGGGGCAGTAGATGAATCGCAACGAACTACGCAAGGCCGACATCAACCTGATGGTGGTGTTTGAAACGCTGATGCTTGAACGCAACGTCACCCGAGTGGCGGAGAAGCTGTTTCTTGGGCAGCCGACCATCAGTTCGGCACTCAATCGCTTGCGCACGATGTTCAACGATCCGCTGTTCATTCGCGTTGGCCATCGCATGGAGCCGACGGCGCGGGCCGAGGAGATCATTCGGCACCTGTCGCCAGCGCTGGATTCGTTGTCGGTGGCCCTGAGCCTGACCCATGACTTCGACCCCGCCAGCAGCACCATGAGCTTTCGTATCGGGCTGTCGGACGATGTCGAGTTTGGCCTGTTGCCGCCGCTGTTGCGTGCCTTGCGCCAGGAAGCGCCGAAGGTGGTGTTCGTGGTGCAGCATGTCGACTACTGGCGAATTCCCGACTTGCTGGCGTCCGGCGATATCACCGTGGGTATCAGCCAGACTCGCGGCCTGCCGGCCAACGCCAAGCGCAAGCTGCTGCGGCACATCCTGCCCAGCGTGTTGCGTGCCGATGCCTCGGACACGCCGCTGACCCTCGATGAATATTGCTCGCGGCCGCACGTGTTGGTGTCGCACACCGCCAACGTCAGTGGCTACGCTGATGAGTGGCTGGCTGATATCGGCCGGACGCGGCAAGTGGTGCTTTCGGTGCCGCAATACAGTTCGTTGCCAGCCTTGCTCGCCGGAACCGATCTGATCGCCAGCCTGCCGGATTACACGGCCGAAGCGATGGCGGCGTCCGGTCTGCTGTTCAAGGAACCGTTCCCGTTCAAGACGCCGACCCTGGACCTGTCCATGGTCTGGCTCAGTCATGTCGACACCGATCCGGCCGAACGCTGGTTGCGTTCACGTCTGGAGGCGTTCATGAGTGAGCGTCCGGTGCTACCGTAGGGCAGCGCCGTGTTATACCTACGACCTTTTCAGCCACTTTCAGGAGCAATGCCATGCCTCACCTGCACATGGAATACACCAACAACCTGCCGGATTTGAATGCCGACGTAGCACTGATCCGGCTCAATAATACGCTGGTGGCTTCCGGTCAGTTTGCTGCGGAGTACGACATCAAGAGTCGAGCGGTGAAAGTCGAGACGTTCAAGGTCGGTACTGCGTTGGGTGAGCGGGCGTTCGTGCATGTGAAACTGGCGCTGTTGAGCGGTCGCTCGGCGGAAATCAAGAAGCAGTTGTCCGAAAGCCTGCTGGCGGTGGTACGTGACCTGTGCGAGTGGCCGACTGGCGTTGAGGTGCAACTGGCCGTGGAAATCCTCGACATCGATCGAGATTCCTACGCCAAGGTTGCCATCAACAACTGAGTTTCAGGTCAGTTCCTGCTCGGTGCAGGCCTTGACCACTTGCTCACGCAGCCAGGTGTTGGCGCTGTCCTGATCGACGCTTTGGCTCCATTGCATGTCGAGGGTGAAACCCGGCAAGCCGTTGGGCGCTTCGCAGTGATTGAAGATCGCCTCGTTGGCCAGCAATTGCTGGATGCGCCGGGGTAAGGTCAGGATGAAGTCAGTGCCGGTGATCATCTTCAGCGCCGCGCTGTAGCTGTTGGCGCGCGCAACGATCTGGCGTTTTTGCGCCTGTTGCGCCAGCCAGCCGTCGACCATATTGGTGGTGGACGTCCAGGGTGTCGGGAACACATGCCGGCGTTCGACGAAGGCTTGCAGGCTTAAACGCGGCTGCAGCGGTGTGGCGCGTTTGTCGAACACACAGACCAGATCATCCTCCAGCAGCAACCGCGACTTGAAGTCGCCGTGACTGCGATGAAAGTTGGGACCGAAACAAATCACCAGGTCGAGGCTGCCGTTGCGCAATTCTTCGGCCGGAATATCGGTTTCGAACTTGTGCATGTTGATCATCACCGACAGATCGGCGCAATTGAAGCGCTTCAACAGGCGCGGCAAGATCAACTGCTCGAAGTATTCCGGAGCACAGATATTGAACGTGACGGGCTGCAAGGTCGGATCGAATGCCGGCGCGCCGGCGTGACACAGATTGATGCTTTCAAGGATTTTCAGCACGTGGGTGTACATGGTGCCGGCTTTGTAGGTCGGGCGCATACCCGCGCGGGTGTTGATGAACAACTCGTCTTCAAAACTGGTGCGCAGTTTTTTCAGGCAGTAACTCACGGTGGACTGGCTGACGCAGAGCGTCTCGGACACACCGGTGACGCTGCTTTGCTCATACACGGCGATGAACACCATGAGGTCCTGCATATCGAGCTTTCTTAGCAAATTACTGTTCAGCATCCGTTCCGTTCTCGCTGCGTTCCTTGCGCTGATTGTGCGCAATGTTGTGCGAATGATCCTAACGGAACGATGGTGCCAGGAGAATGCCTTGCAGGCATTCAGTCCTGAGCGGTTGCAAACACCGCGCGCCGGCTAGACATCAGCAAGGCCAGCATACCGATGCCTACCAACAATGCACCGATGATTTCCAGCGGTAGCGGCGACTGACGCAACCAGATCCAGTGAAACAAGGTGATGAACAGCGTGCTCAAGTAGATGTAGGAAATTACCGAGGAAGGGGCGATCACGCCGATAGCGCGATGCAGCAACCAGAAAGTTGCCAGCGTGGCGAACACGGCCAGGTAGACCAGCCAGCAGAAATCCTTCAGGGTCAGCAAAGACGCCGATCGCCAGCCGCCGCTGAACCCACAGAACATCAGCAGAAACAGCGCACCGAACAGCATGTTCCAGAAGGTCATGGCCACCGGGCCACGGCCCTTGAGGCTGTTGGCCTTGAGCCGATGACTCAGGGGCGAATAAAGCGCCATCGCCAGGCAACCGACGCCATATACCGACACGGCGTAGAGCGATGGCAACTCGCCCGGTCCTGCGCCTTTCAGAACCAGCAACACCGCCCCGGCAGCGGCAATCAGCATTGGCAGCGCCCGCTGTTTCAGGCTGCTGTCGGGCATCAGGAGCGCTTCGAAAAGCAGTGTCAGCAAGGGCACCAAGGTGAACATCGTCCCGGTGTTGACCGCCGAGGTGTAGCGCAGCGCTTCGAACAGCGAACCGAAATACACCGCCAGAAACAAACCGAGCGCAGCATGGCCGAGCAGTCCCCGAGCAGTCATCGCGGTATCGCCCTTGAACAGCAGCAGCGGCAAAAACACCAAGGCGCAAAACAGCAGGCGCAAACCGGTCAGCAAGATCGGGTCGATGGCCTGGCTCACCTGCGCTGCTGCTGGAAATGAGGCGGCGATCAACAGCGCCCAGAGCAACATGCCAAGGTGCGCGGCGGCAAAACCGGTGTATTTCATGGTTGGGTTTCCGGGTTATTGAATGTGTCTGGCGTAGTGCCGGGGATCGAAGCGCAGCACCATCAGGATCATCAGCGCCATCACGCCGGTGAGTGACCACCAGGCCCATTCGAAGCTGCCAAGCTGATCGCGGATCATCCCGGCAATCAGCGGCGAGAGGCCGGCGATCAGATAACCGATGCCTTGCACGAAAGCGGTGAGGCCACCGGCGCGCTGGGGATTGTCCAGATGATCCAGGGACACGATCAGGCTCATTGGGAACAGACCGCCAATGCCCAATCCCAACAGGCACGGCCACAGCAGGCTCAGGTGTTGCGGGCTGAGTATCAAACCGCAGAAACCGGCCATGATCAGCGTCAGCAACACCACCAGCACCCAGCGTCGGTCACGGCTGCGATTAGCGATGGCTGGCGTCAGCAGGCCGGACAACACTTCCATGGCCGTCAAGAAGCCCAGCAACAAACCGGCGTTCTGTTCGCTCCAGCCCTTTTCCACATAGTACGGCGCCAACCAGGCCAGCACGCAGGTGTAGGACGCCGTGCCCAGGCCGAAGAAGATCGCGAGTAACCAGGCGCGGGAATTGCTGAAGAAGGATTCGTTGCGTACCGACCTCGAGATCGGTGTCGGCGTCCCCGCGCGCTGAGCGCACCAGAACAGCAACGCCACCACGGCAAGCGCCGCCCAGATCGCCAACCCCACGCGCCAACTGCCGGTGCGAGTCATCACCAGCGGCGCGAAGGAGGCAGCGATCGCCGCGCCGCCCATAATCGACGTGACGTAGAGCCCCATGCACACGGAAACGTTGTCGCTGAAGCGGGATTTGATCAGCGCCGGCATCAACGCCTGGATCAACGCAATCCCGATCCCCGCCAGGACGGCGCTGAGGATCAGTTCGGCCGCCGAATCGAGGAACAGGCGCGATACCGTCGCCAGGCCGATGATCAGCAACGACAGCACCACGGTGCGCTGTTCGCCGAGGCGCTGACTGACGCTGAGGCCGAAGAACATCGCCAATCCCATCGCCATCACCGGCAGCATGGTCAGCAACGAAGCCAGGCTGAAACTCAGCGCAATGTCACCACGAATCGCCGACAGCAATGGCCCGACAGCGGCCATGGACGGGCGCAGATTCAGGGCGACGAGCATGATGCTGAACATCAACCAGAGGGCAGGGCGGGTGGTTGCGCGAACGTTTTCCATCTATCGGACCTTGAATGTTAAGGAGCCGATTAGGCGCGCGAGGGCTGCAGGCCGCAAACCAGAAAGTCCAGAGAGGTATTTAGAAATTAAATACCTCGGCCGCGACACCCCAAAACAGTAGGAGCTGGCTTGCCAGCGAAGGCGGTTTCACAGTCAGCGACTATGTCGACCGTCAGTACGCTATCGCGGGCAAGCCCGCTCCCACAGGGGGATGCAGTGTTTGGTAGATTTAAGCGCTCAGCTAATGTTTAGCCAACCCACACCCAAAGTTCTTCAAATCCTGATTTAACCACTTAACCACCCGTGTGACGCTGCTGCTCATCTGTTCTCTGCGGTTTTATCTATGGACGATTGTCCAGTCGCACTCCCCTCCGAATTAGCCTTTTGGGCGCTGTGGCACTGCCGTCACGCGCGCCCACCGGATGCCTGCATTTCCCGTTGAATGTTCTTACAGATCCCGCGCTGTGCGTCGGATCAAAGCGGCGGCGCCTGTGCGCTTGCCTCACGCGGAAATAAGAGAATTCCCATGAGTTTTGCCACGACCTCCTTCGCCACGAAGCAAGAAGCCCTGACCTTTCTGGAACAGAATCCGGATATCGAGATGTTCGAGTTGTTCATTCTCGACAACAACGGCGTGCCTCGGGGCAAGTTGCTGCATCGCGATGAGTTGTTGGCGGTGTACGAAAGCGGACGGCCATTGCCGAGTACGATTCTGGGCCTGACCATCAATGGCGATGACGTGGAAAATTCCGGGCTGGTCTGGGATGTGGGTGATATCGACTGCCGGGCCTACCCGATCAGCGGCAGTTTGACGCGCATGCCATGGCGCTTGATTCCTACCGCGGCGGTGCAAGTCAGCATGCACCCCAAGGAAGGCATGCCCGCGACCATCGCCGATCCACGGCATCTGTTGGCGAAAGTCATTGAAGGCTTGCAGGCCGATGGCTATTACCCGGTCATGGCGGCGGAATTGGAGTTTTACCTGCTGGATCAGCAGCGCGACAGCAACGGTCGACCGCAGCCGGCACGGGATGTCGATGGTGGGCGACCGCGAGGCACTCAGGTCTACGGCTTGCGTGAGCTGGAGCAGATCGAACCGTTCCTGGCCGATCTCTACAGCGCCTGCAAACTCCAGGGCATTCCGGCGCGCACGGCGATTTCCGAATACGCGCCGGGGCAAGTGGAAATTACCCTCGAACATCGCACCGATGCCCTACAGGCAATGGACGAAGCGGTGCGCTACAAGCGGCTGGTCAAGGGCGTGGCGCATAAGCACGGGATGACGGCGTGCTTCATGGCCAAACCTTTCGACGACCTGGCCGGCACCGGGATGCACATGCACGTCAGCCTGGCAGACAAGGACGGCAACAACCTGTTTGCCAGCGAAGCCGCGGACGGCACGCCACTGCTCCGGCAGGCGGTCGGCGGCATGCTCAGCACCTTGCTCGACTCGTTGCTGCTGTTCTGTCCGAACGCCAACTCGTACCGCCGCTTCCAGACCAACAGCTACGCACCGCTGGCGGCCACCTGGGGTGTCGACAACCGCACCGTGAGTTTGCGCGTGCCGGGCGGGCCGGCGTTTTCCCGGCATATCGAACATCGCATCTGTGGCGCCGACGCCAATCCGTATCTGGCGGCCGCGGCGATCCTGGCCGGGATTCATCGCGGAATACGCGAACAACTCGACCCAGGCGCGCCGGTGGAGGGCAATGGTTACGCCCAGGCCACGGAACTGCTGCCGACTGACTGGCTGACCACGTTGCGGGCGCTGGAAGGTTCGAGCTGGGCGCGTGACGCGTTAGGCGGTGAATTCCTTGGTGTGTACCTGGCGGTAAAACGTGCCGAGTACCGACAATTCATGGGCGAAGTGGGTGAACAGGATTGGCGTTGGTACCTGAACCAGGCCTGAACCATTCTCAAATACTACGGAAGTTTTGGCTTAATGCCATGAGCCAACTAATCGTTGGCTTCTTTTTCACAAAAAATTGATGGTTGGCTGCCTACCATTAGTGCTGTCGCGGTAAATGAAATTTTCACATTTATCGATGGCACTTCTTTTCAGGAACAGCCGATCACCATGTTGAAGATTAAAGCCGTGCGCCCCGAGTGGGTGACACTGATTACCAGCGCCTTTTTATTAGTCGGTTTCAATTTCGTGCTCTGGCAGCACCTGTTTGAAATTACGGCGTCTGACGGCAAAGGCCTGGTCATGCGCGTGGCGTTCGGGGTTATGATCCTGGCGGCTTTCAACATCGTACTGACGCTTCTGGCTTTCCGGCCCGTGATGAAACCGGTCCTGACATTGATTTTTATGGTCAGTGCCGGCGTGGCGTATTTCATGAGTCAATACGGTGTTTTGATTGACACCGGCATGTTGCGTAACTTTGCACAAACCAATGCCACGGAAGTGCGTGACTTACTCTCGATCAAGTTGCTTGTTTATATTGTTGTACTCGGTGTTTTGCCGTCGTTGTTGTTGTGGAAAACGCCGGTTAGTTACCGTCGCTGGCACCGTGAATTACTCAGTAAAGCGCTCGTGACTGTTGCCTCGGTTGCGGTCATTGGTGGTGTCGCACTGGTTAACTATCAAGGCTTGTCTTCGTTGTTTCGCAACCACCATGAGTTGCGCCTGATGGTGGTGCCGAGCAACTACATCGGCGCCTCGGCCGGCTTTCTGCGTGAACAGGTCGCCTCTGCGCGGCAACCCTTTGTCGCCATTGGCGTAGATGCCCAGCGAAACCCCGCCTGGCAAACCCACGGCCGTAAATCCCTGACAGTGCTGGTGGTGGGCGAAAGTGCCCGTGCCGAGAACTTCGGCATTCTCGGTTACAACCGGGATACCACGCCCAAACTGGATAAAGAAGCCGGCCTGATCGCGTTTACCGATGTGCATTCCTGCGGCACCGAAACGGCGGTATCGGTGCCGTGCATGTTCTCCAACATGGGGCGCAAGGATTACAACGCCAGCAAGGCAAAGAATGAAGAAGGGCTGCTGGACGTGCTCAAGCGCGCCGGTCTGGAGGTGATCTGGCGTGACAACCAGTCGGGCTGCAAAGGCACTTGCGATCGGGTCACCCTCGACGACGTCAGTAACCTGAAGGACCCGGTGTTGTGCGCCAACAGCGAATGCCGCGACGAAATTCTCCTGCAAGGTTTGCAGCACTTCATCGACACCCTCGATAAAGACACGGTACTGGTGCTGCACCAGATGGGCAGTCACGGTCCGGAGTATTTCAAGCGCTACCCGAAAGAGTACGAGCGCTTTACCCCGGTCTGTGAAAGTAATGCGCTGAACAATTGCAGTCGCGAAAGTATCGTCAACGGTTACGACAACACCTTGGTGTACACCGACCATGTACTGTCGACCCTGATCGATCTGTTGCGCAGTAACCAGGACAAAGTCGATACCGCGATGCTCTATCTGTCGGACCACGGCGAATCCCTGGGCGAGTACAACTTGTTCCTCCACGGCACGCCTTACATGCTGGCGCCGGAACAACAGAAACATGTGGCGATGCTGGCGTGGTTCTCCGACAGCTATCAAAAGTCGTTCTCGGTGGACACGCATTGCCTGCAACTGAGTCGTGACAAGCCCTTGAGCCAGGACAACCTGTTCCATTCGATGCTCGGTTTGCTGGAGGTCAACAGCAAGGTCTATAACCAGGATCTGGATATGTTCGCCGGTTGCCGCGGTGCCGTGATCGATGGCGTGCTGGCCAAAGAGTGAATGCTTCGACCTTTTTTTCACGCACCGGCCGCTAACCTGCGGCCGGTAATGTTTCTACCAAGAGCCCTTGCACATGTCCGCTCAACCGCCATCCGCCATCGAACTTGAGTTCGCCCGGCGCTACGATCAGGAACACGCCCGCGTCTGTCTGCAGCCGCAACCGCGTGGCCTGGCTGGGCGCCTGACGTTCTGGCGTGACGAGCAACTGGTGCGCAACGCGCTCAAGGTGGCTGGCGAGCCGGGGCTGATTCTCGATGTTGCGTGCGGTGTCGGGCGCTTTTGGCCGGTACTGGCCGAGCATGCGAACCGGGTGATTCTCGCGGCCGATCCGTCCCAGGACATGCTCAATCACGCCCAGACCCACCATCCGCAGAACCTGTTGAAGCGGGTCAAGACCTTTCAGAGCTCCGCATTCACCATCGGCTTGTCGGCCAACGCCGTGGACTGCATTTTTTGCATGCAACTGTTTCAACACATCGCCAGCCCCGAGCATCGTCTGGCGATGCTGGGCGAATTCCGCCGGGTCAGTCGCGATACGGTGATTGTCGCGGCACGGGTCGATGCCCATTTCAAGCGGCGGCGCACCCATGCAGACGGCGTTGCACCCCGCCAGTTGGCCAGCAAGGCCGAAGTGGAAGCCGAATTCAAGCAAGCGGGTTTACGGATTCTCAGCCATCAGGATTTCCTGCCGGGTTGCGCGCGGATGCGCGTCTATGTACTGCGTAAGGCCAGCTAACCTCCCTTTGTCAGACATTTCTTGCTATCTGGCCGGCATTTTCGCTAAAGCTCTTGTTCAGTGAATGCGCGGAAATCGCCGGGGGCGATATATACTGCGCGCCATTCTTCAAGGGAGAGCCGTGTGGCCATCGATATTCACTGGATTCGCGACAACGATAGCCTCGGTCAGTTTTGCGCCGAGTGGCAGCAGCTGCCCTACGTTGCCCTCGACACCGAATTCATGCGGGTCGACACCTTTTATCCGATTGCAGGTTTGCTGCAGATCGGCGATGGCGTACGCGCTTACCTGATTGATCCGCTGACCATCGATAACTGGCAGCCGTTGTCCGCGCTGCTGGAAAACCCGGCCGTGGTCAAAGTCGTGCATGCGTGCAGCGAAGACCTCGAAGTCTTGCTGCGCCTGACCGGCAGCCTGCCGGCGCCGTTGTTCGACACCCAATTGGCCGCGGCTTACCTGAACCTCGGTTTCTCCATGGGCTATTCGCGACTGGTGCAGGAAGTGCTCGGTATCGACCTGCCGAAGGGCGAGACCCGCTCCGACTGGCTGCAACGTCCGCTGTCCGACACCCAGATCAGTTACGCCGCCGAAGATGCCTTGCACCTGGCGGAAGTTTTCGTACAGTTGCGTCCGAAGCTGTCTGACGACAAATACGACTGGGTCCTGGAAGACGGCGCCGAGCTGGTGGCCAACCTGCGTCGCGAGGTCGACCCGTACGAGGTTTATCGCGACGCCAAACTGGCCTGGAAGCTGTCCCGCGCTCAACTCGCCGTGCTGCGCGAACTCTGCGCCTGGCGCGAGCGCGAGGCCCGTGCCCGCGATCTGCCGCGTAATCGCATCGTCCGTGAGCATTCCCTGTGGCCGCTGGCGCGGACGCAGCCGGACAACCTCGGCGCGTTGGCGAAAATCGAAGACATGCACCCGCGTACCGTGCGTCAGGACGGCGAATTTCTGCTTGATCTGATCAAGCGCTCTGGCAGTGTGTCGCCAGATCAATGGCCGCCAGCCGTGCCTGAGCCCTTGCCGGTCGATGCCGCCACGCTGGTCAAGCAACTGCGGGCGATCGGCCAGGCCGAAGCCGAGCGCCTGAACATCGCGCCGGAGCTGATGCTGCGCAAGAAAACCCTGGAAGCGCTGCTCAAGAGCGGCTACCCCAACGGTCCTTACCAATTGCCTGATTCGCTGCGTGGCTGGCGCCGCGAATTGATGGGCCAGGCGCTGCTCGACAGCCTGGCCACCGCCGGAGAACAGCCTTGAAACGTATTTGCTCCATCTACCGAAGCCTGAAGAAAAACGAGATGTACCTCTATGTGCTCAAAAGCGATGCACTGGAGCGCGTCCCGGAAAGTCTGATGGCGGCCTTCGGCAAACCTCATCACGCTTTCGACCTGGTGCTGACACCCGAGCGCAAACTGTCGCGCGAGGACATCACCGTGGTCCTGGAAAACCTGGAAAAGCAGGGCTACCACTTGCAAATGCCGCCGGCCGAAGACGAGTACATCGAGCATTTGCCGGAAGAATTGCTGCGCCGCAACGACCCGATGTGATCGCTAGTCAGGTTCTGTTCAGAGCCTTTGTGAAACACTGGAATGATATTTGGCGATGGCTGCGACGACGGAGCGATACTCCGTCGGTGGCCGTCTGCACTGCTTTTGAAAGGTTTGAGCCATGCGCGTTCTGATTGCTGAACACGACCACCCTGTGTACGCCCAACTGTTGCGTCAGGCAGCGCCTGAGCTGGAAGTGCTGACCAGCGGTGATTCCGCCGAACTGGCCAGCCGGCCGCTGGTTGTCCGATCGGGCTTGGTCAGCCGGACCTGCTGGCGACCCTGCGGCGTCGGGGCCCCGGGCCGCAGTGGCTGCAACCGACCGGGGCCGGCATCACGCCGCTGCGGGCCGATGGCTTGCCACGCCACTATCGCTTGACCCGTGCGGTGGGGATTTTCGGTCAGGTCATGGCCGAATACGTGCTGACCTACATGCTCGGCCACGAACGCGAAGTGCTGCCACGCCTGGTCAGCCAGGTCGAGCGCAAGTGGGACAGTCGCCAGGGCCAAAGCCTGGCGGGGCGCAAGGTGTTGATCGTCGGCACCGGTGATATCGGTCAGACCGTGGCGCAGTTCCTGGTGCCGTTTGGCGTCGAGTTGTACGGCATCGCCAGCGAAGCCCGCGAGCAGGCGCCGTTTGTCGAAGTCGGAGCACTGGCCGATCTGCCGCGTTTGGTGGCTGAAGTGGATTACGTGATCAATCTGCTGCCCAATACGCCGAACACCCATGACTTGTACGACGCAGCGCTGTTCAAGCAGTTCAAGCCGACCGGGTTGTTCATCAACGTCGGGCGCGGTGTGGCGGTGGTCGATGCGGACTTGGTGGAGGCCTTGAAAGAAGGGCATCTGGCGGGCGCCGTGATCGACGTCTGCCGTCAGGAACCGTTGCCGCAACGTCATCCGTTCTGGACCGCCTGGGGCTTGCTGCTGACCGGTCACAGCTCGGCACCGACTTCGCCGACGATGATGGTGAACCTGTTTGTCGAGAACCTGCGGGCGTATCAGGCGGGTGAGGCGTTGCGCGGAGAAGTGGATTTCAATCGCGGCTACTGAGCCCCACCACACCCCTGTAGGAGCAGAGCTTGCTCGCGAAGGCGGTCTCACAGCCAATGTTGATGTTGGATGTGATGGCCTCTTCGCGAGCAAGCTCTGCTCCTACAGGAGATTTTTTGATTTGTGGTTTAGAGGGTGAAATCGCCTTCAGCCGCCAACTCGCTCAACGGACGACGCGGGCTTGGCTCTTCACGCGCTTGCAGGTAATCCGCCAGCGTCGACTTGTCGCCCAGCTTGCCGATCGCTACTGCTGCGTGCAAAGCATAGCCTTCAGGAACATTCAGCTCCTTGCGGGTCAGCTCCTGATCGAAACCGGCCATGCCGTGGGTGTGCCAGCCGCTGATGCTCGCTTGCAGCGCCAGGTGGCCCCAGGCCGAACCGGTATCGAACGTATGCCACAGGGCCGGGGTTTCTTCCGTGGCGCCAGGCACCGCAAAAGTGGTTTTCGATACCACAATCACCAGCGCCGAGGCGTGTTGCGCCCAGCTGCGGTTGAATTCATTCAACAGGCCCAGGTAACGCTCCCAGTTCGGCGTGTCGCGACGCGCGTAGAGAAACCGCCAAGGTTGCGAGTTGTAGGCCGATGGCGCCCAGCGTGCGGCTTCGAAGAAGCTCAGCAGGGTTTCTTCGGGAATGGTTTCACCGGTGAAGGCGCGGGGCGACCAGCGATCGGTGAACTGAGGGTGGATGGCATAGTCGGCAACGCGTGGATTAGCACTCATCAATCGATTCCTTGCTACGTTTGAAAGGGAAGGGCGTTTGAAACCTGCGGGCGCAGTTGAGCTGAGCGATGAGGTTTTTCAAGAGCCGTGGCAATTCACCTGAATGCAACGCGGTTGAGCGTTAATGGCACGCAGGCTTGGCTCCTTGTGACTTGCAAAGCTACTTGGCGGCGCAAGAACTGACAAGTGCCGTTCTACCGGCAGTCGCCAATGCTTGGCCCACGGGGCTGCGGGCACTAGACTGGCGGCCTTTTCACCACCTGATGTCGATGTTGAACCATGGTCGCCAAAGCCGAACCGTTCTGGATGCGCAAAACCCTCGATCAACTCGATCCTGAGGAATGGGAATCGCTGTGCGACGGCTGTGGCCTGTGCTGCCTGCAAAAGCTCGAAGATGAAGACGACAACAGCGTCTATTACACGCGTATCGCCTGCAAACTGCTGGACCTGAATACCTGCCAGTGCAGTGATTACCCCAACCGTCGTGACTTCGTACCGGACTGCATCCAGCTCACACCGGGCAAGGCCGATGAGTTCAAATGGCTGCCGCCGACCTGCGGTTATCGACTGGTCAGCGAAGGTAAGGACTTGCCGCTCTGGCACCATCTGGTGTGCGGTGATCGCGAGGCGGTGCATCACGAACGTATTTCCCAGTCCGGACGCATGCTCGCCGAAGGCAGTGTGTCGGAAGACGATTGGGAAGATCATCTGATTTTCCGGGCGGGTTAAACGCCCGACGATTTAACGTTTCACGAAGGAGTGTGTATGGCTGTGGGATTGCGGCTGGCGTTGGCCGTTGGGTTGTTGGCCTTGAATTCGTCCGTGTGGGCGGCGAAGAAAGTCGACCTGGATTACCACGTGCGCCTGTTGCCGCAAAGCGATCAGGCGGAAGTGCGCCTGACCCTGGCCCAGGGCTCGGCGGTGCGCAGCCTGGATTTCGACCTCGGCGACGGCAGCCACTACAGCGACTTCAAGGCCGACGGCGAATGGCAGCTCACGCCGGGCAAAGCGACCCGAGGTGTCTGGCGTCCGGCCGCCGACAAGGCCAGCCTGACCTACCGCGTGCGCATCAGCCACGGGCGCAAGAGCGGCAGTTTCGACACGCGCATGACCCCGACCTGGGCGTTGATGCGCGGCGACGATCTGGTGCCGGCGGCCAAACTCGATCAACAGGACGGCGTCGAGTTGGTGTCACGGCTTGAATTCGAATTGCCCAACGGCTGGAAAAGCGTCGAAACCGCCTGGCCACGGATCGGCAAGAACAAGTTTCGCATCGACAACGTTTCCCGACTGTTCGACCGGCCTACGGGCTGGATGCTCGCCGGCCACCTCGGCACCCGACGCACGCGTCTCGGGGAAACCGAAGTCACCGTCGCCTCGCCTCAGGGCCAAGGCATGCGGCGCATGGATGTGCTGACGCTGCTGACGTTCGTCTGGCCGCACGTTCAAGAGGTGTTCCCCCGTCATCCGGCCAAACTGCTGATTGTCGGCGCCAACGATCCGATGTGGCGCGGTAGCCTGGCGGCGCGCGAATCGATCTATCTGAACACGCGTTTGCCGTTGGTCAGTGAAAGCGGCAGCAGTGTGTTGGTGCGCGAATTGGCCCAGGTGTTCGGGCGGATCAACGACCAGCAGCGCAGTGACTGGATCAGCGAAGGGTTTGCCGAGTATTACGCCATCGAACTGGTGCGCCGCGCGGGCGGCATGAGTGATGAGCGCTATGAAAACCTGCACGGCAAGCTGGTCAAGGACAGCCAGAAAGTCACGACCTTGCGTGGCGAACAGGTCAGCCCGGCGCAGGTAGCGAAAGCGGTGGTGTTGCTACAGGAACTGGATCGCGAGATTCGCCTGAAGACCCGCAACAAGCGTTCGCTGGATGATGTGTTGCGTGGGGCGATGCATCTGGAAAGTATCGATACCAAGGAATTCGTGCAGCTCGCGGACAGCGTTATTGGTGAGTCTTCCAAAGTGTTGGATACCGAGTTGCTTCAGTAATACCGCTTTCGCGGGCAAGCCTCGCTCCTACAGTCAATGTGTCGTTTCGAAATCGACACATGACCTGTAGGAGCGAGGCTTGCCCGCGAAGAGGTCTTCGGATCAAACCCCGGTCTTGGGCGACGTCAAAGAATCATTGCCCGTCACGGTCGCCGTATTGGTCGCCGCCTCGGCATTCGCCTTCAACTTGCTCAACTCTTCCCCTGCGCGCTGAATCTTCGCCCGCACGTTGTTCATGTCCTGACGGCTTTTCTCCAGCAGGCTCTTGGCCGAGCTGTGCCCGGTAATACCGCGGGCCAGCGCTACGCCGCCGATCGCCACTTGAATCAGGCCGAACACACCGCCACGGCGCAAGCCTTTGCCGACCATGACCACACCACCGGCGAGGGAGCCGAAGCGCTCCCAGCCGTGAACGTTCTGGTCTGGAAGAGTCTGGAACGGGGTGGATTCGATGCGTTCTACGCGTTTGAGTTCGCTCATGATCTGTCTCCTGGCGGGAAGCGCTGCTTCAAGAATAGATAATTAAGCTGACTGCCGAGGCGGGCGGCTTGTTCCATCGGATGTGCAGTGATTCAGCGGAATTTCGCTCCGGAACGGGTGTTGAGCCCTTTGGACATGCGGTCGTAGAGCACGACGTTGACGGTGGCGGCCAGGTTCATGCAGCCGGTGGTCGGGATGTAGACCACGTCTTCGCACCAGTCGCGGATCTCTTTGTCCAGCGAGCCGTCTTCCGGGCCGAAGATGTACAGCGCGCGATCCGGGTGGGTGTACTCCGGCAACGAGCGGGCGCCGTCGACCAGTTCCACGGCCACCGGGACGCAACCCAGGGGCAGGATTTTCTTCAGGTCGTCGATACCGATCAGCGGAATGTCGTAGTGGACACGCTTGGTGTCAGTGACGAAGTCGGCGGCGCGTTCATAGCGCTTGCCGGTGTAGAACACCGACGCCACGCCATAACAGCCAGCGGCGCGCATCACCGAACCGACGTTTTCCGGTGATTTGGGGTTATACAAACCAATGCAGCTGTACCGTTTATCTGCCACGAGCGAGGTGCCTTCGGGGAAAAAACGGCGATTATACGGGGATTGGGGGAGGGCGGTCAGATTGTAGATTGGTGGTGTCTGAGCAATTGCTATCGCGGGCAAGCCTGGCTCCCACAGTGATTGCGGTGATCACAAATATTGTGTTCGCCGCAGAACCCTGTGGGAGCGGGCTTGCCCGCGATGAGGCCAGTCCAGCGACTGAAGATCTTCAGTCGTCCTTCTTCATCAACCCCGCCAACGCCGCAAACGGATTATGCGTCGCCTTGGCAATTTTCGGGCTGCTGAGCGAACCCTCGTCAAAATATTGCTGATCGGTATAGCGCGAGTGTTCGTTGTCGTGGCAATACAGGCACAACAATTCCCAGTTCGAGCCGTCCTGCGGGTTGTTGTCGTGGTTGTGGTCGCGGTGGTGCACGGTCAGCTCGCTCAGGCGCTTGCCGGAAAACTCACGGGCGCAGCGGCCGCACACGTGCGGGTACATCTTCAGGGCCTTGTCGCGGTAACCCATTTCCTTGTCGCGCTGATTGTCGGCGAGGATGCGGTCCAGTTTCGACGTGTTGGTCGGGGGCGTTGACGAACTCATGGGTTCACCTTTGTAAAAGACTAATGACGGTTATGAGGCAAGTTTAGCTCAGCCCTTGAGCTTCTCGGCAATCCAGATGGTGTGGCGAGTGCCTTTGTTGCCATGGGCGAAGACCTGGACTTCCTCGGCCTTGAAACCGGCCTTTTTCAGCTTGTCGGAAAACTGCCGGTCGGCGCTGGCCGACCACACCGCCCGCACGCCCTTGGGCCGCAAGGCCTTGGCGCAGGCACTTAGCCCACCGGCGGAGTAGAGCCAGCTATTGGCCTTTTGGGTCAGGCCTTCGGGGCCGTTGTCGACGTCGAGCATGATCGCGTCGAAACCTTGCGGCTCGGCTTGCAGGACATTGGCGACGTCTTCCATGCGGATCACCGTGCGCTTGTCGAGCAACGGGTTCCCGGATTTTTCGCCCAACGGCCCGCGGTTCCACTCCACCACGCCGGGCACCAGTTCGGCGACCACCACTTCAGCGGTCTTGCCCAGATGCTTGAGGGCCGAGGCGAGGGTGAAGCCCATGCCCAGGCCTCCGATCAGCACCCGCGAGTTCGGCCGACCGGCCACCTTGCGACAGGGAATCTCGGCCAGGGCATCTTCGGAGCCGTGCATGCGGGTGTTCATCAACTGCCCGCCGTCGCCACCCTGAATCTTGATGACGAAGTCCTCGCCGTATTCGAACAGGCACAGGGCACCGCCGTTTTCAGGAATGGGAGCGGTGTCGAGCAGAACGAAACGTTTCATGGAGCTCTCTTGAGAAGAATGGGCATAAGGGAGGGCAAACAGACGCAGTTGGGAGTAGCCTGCAAACAGACAACAAGGCTAACGGAGCCATTGATGAAGCGCACCATTCTAACGGTCATTGCCTTGGCCGCGCTCTCGATAACTGCAGTGCAGGCCCAGGAGCTGCAAACCATCCCGACCAGTCCCCAGCCGATGCCCGGTTCGCCCGGCACCGCGACACCCACACCGTACCCACAAATCAGCCCCGCGCCATTGCCCAAGGCCGGCGCCGGCAGTGGTGGTCCGCCGTTGGTGCCGATCGAAATGCCCAGCCCACCGACCAAGGACCAGCCGGTGCCGGGAATTGAGCCGAGCAGCACGAAAAACAAATCGCCAGGCGGCTAAACCTGCTGCAAGAGCAGTTGCCCATCGGCCATGCGCAAGCGCCTGGAGAGGGAAACGGCGAGGGCGCGGATGATCTTGGCGGCGATTTTCGGCGCGTCGTTGAGCATTTTTTCCAGTGAATCCTTGCCCAGGTTGAGCAACTGGCAGTGGCTGGCGGCCACGCAACTGGCCGAGCGCCGTTCGCCGTCGAGCACGGCCATTTCGCCGAACGCGCGACCGCTGCGCAGGGTCGCCATGGTGACCAATTGCCCGTCACTGTTGGTTTTCTGCACCGCCACCTGGCCGGTGTGGATGATACACATGAAGCTGCCGGCATCGCCCTCGTGAAATATCTCTTCGCCCTGAGCGATGGTGCTGATGCTGAAGTAGCCGGACGCCGCGGCAAAGTCGGCGGGCAGCAATTGATTGAACAGGCCGCAGTCCATCAGCCAGTCGCGAATTTCGTTGTTCAGTAGGGTCGGTTCTGACATGTCGTGCGGTCTTTTTTGTTTGGTTTGTTGCAGGCTCAAATTTGAATCACTACAGATCCCTGTGGGAGATTCTATGGTTGAGGGGAAGCCCTCAACCAGCTTTGGGTTGGTATTCGCCCTGTCCTTTCAGTAGAGCGAATACGATCCGAGCAAGCTTGCGAGCCAGTATCACCAATGCCTGAGTG